>NZ_FNVY01000004.1 GCF_900104595.1 Enterococcus timonensis | reverse complement strand
ACTTTGTTCATTGAAAACTGGATACTGAATTAATAAAGCAAAACAAACCGAGAACAACGTGTTGAATGAGTTGAAAGACGAATTCAATTACTTATTTGAATACGAAACACAATCGCTTGTGCGTAGTATTAAACCGTCGACGAAAGTCGATTTGAAGGTTAAGTGAATAAGGGCGCACGGTGGATGCCTTGGCACTAGGAGCCGATGAAGGACGGGACTAACACCGATATGCTTTGGGGAGCTGTAAGTAAGCTGTGATCCAGAGATTTCCGAATGGGGAAACCCAACATTTGTCATAGAATGTTACGTTTATATGAATACATAGTATAAACGAGGTACACGCAGAGAACTGAAACATCTAAGTACCTGCAGGAAGAGAAAGAAAATTCGATTCCCTGAGTAGCGGCGAGCGAAAAGGGAAAAGCCCAAACCAAAGAGCTTGCTCTTTGGGGTTGTAGGACTCCAATATGGTAGTTTGTTAGAATAGTCGAAGGACCTGGAAAGGTCTGTCAAAGAGGGTAAAAACCCCGTAGATGAAATTCTAACAACACCTAGGAGTATCCTGAGTACGGCGGAACACGAGGAATTCCGTCGGAATCCGGGAGGACCATCTCCCAAGGCTAAATACTACCTAGTGACCGATAGTGAACCAGTACCGTGAGGGAAAGGTGAAAAGCACCCCGGAAGGGGAGTGAAATAGAACCTGAAACCGTGTGCCTACAACAAGTCAAAGCCCGTTAATGGGTGATGGCGTGCCTTTTGTAGAATGAACCGGCGAGTTACGATTGCTTGCGAGGTTAAGTTGAAGAGACGGAGCCGTAGCGAAAGCGAGTCTGAATAGGGCGCATCAGTAAGTAGTCGTAGACCCGAAACCATGTGATCTACCCATGTCCAGGTTGAAGGTGTGGTAAAACGCACTGGAGGACCGAACCCACGTACGTTGAAAAGTGCGGGGATGAGGTGTGGGTAGCGGAGAAATTCCAATCGAACTTGGAGATAGCTGGTTCTCTCCGAAATAGCTTTAGGGCTAGCCTCAGAGTAAGAGTCGTGGAGGTAGAGCACTGTTTGGACTAGGGGCCCGTCTCGGGTTACCGAATTCAGATAAACTCCGAATGCCATCGACTTATCTCTGGGAGTCAGACTGCGAGTGATAAGATCCGTAGTCGAAAGGGAAACAGCCCAGACCACCAGCTAAGGTCCCAAAATATGTGTTAAGTGGAAAAGGATGTGGGGTTGCTTAAACAACTAGGATGTTGGCTCAGAAGCAGCCACCATTTAAAGAGTGCGTAATAGCTCACTAGTCGAGTGACCCTGCGCCGAAAATGTACCGGGGCTAAACACATTACCGAAGCTGTGGATAACACGTAAGTGTTATGGTAGGAGAGCGTTCTAAGGGCGTTGAAGGTAGATCGTAAGGACTACTGGAGCGCTTAGAAGTGAGAATGCCGGTATGAGTAGCGAAAGACGGGTGAGAATCCCGTCCACCGAATGACTAAGGTTTCCTGGGGAAGGCTCGTCCGCCCAGGGTTAGTCGGGACCTAAGCTGAGGCCGAAAGGCGTAGGCGATGGATAACAGGTTGATATTCCTGTACTTGTTGTTTTTGTTTGAACAATGGAGGGACGCAGGAGGATAAGAAAAGCAGACGACTGGAAGTGTCTGCCCAAGCAATAAGTCTGAAGAGGAGTCAAATGCTTCTTTTTAAGGATGAGTTGTGATGGGGAGGGAAATTATAGTACCGAAGTTTCTGAGTCCACACTGTCAAGAAAAGCTTCTAGTTAGAAAACAACAACCCGTACCGCAAACCGACACAGGTAGTCGAGGAGAGGATCCTAAGGTGAGCGAGAGAACTCTCGTTAAGGAACTCGGCAAAATGACCCCGTAACTTCGGGAGAAGGGGTGCTGACCGCAAGGTCAGCCGCAGTGAATAGGCCCAAGCGACTGTTTATCAAAAACACAGCTCTCTGCAAAATCGAAAGATGACGTATAGGGGGTGACGCCTGCCCGGTGCTGGAAGGTTAAGAGGAGTGCTTAGCGTAAGCGAAGGTACGAATTGAAGCCCCAGTAAACGGCGGCCGTAACTATAACGGTCCTAAGGTAGCGAAATTCCTTGTCGGGTAAGTTCCGACCCGCACGAAAGGCGTAACGATTTGGGCACTGTCTCAACGAGAGACTCGGTGAAATTTTAGTACCTGTGAAGATGCAGGTTACCCGCGACAGGACGGAAAGACCCCATGGAGCTTTACTGCAATTTGATATTGAGTGTTTGTAACACACGTACAGGATAGGTAGGAGCCAAGGAAGTCGGGACGCTAGTCTCGATGGAGGCGTTGGTGGGATACTACCCTTGTGTTATGACCACTCTAACCCGCATCACTCATCGTGGTGGGAGACAGTGTCAGATGGGCAGTTTGACTGGGGCGGTCGCCTCCTAAAGTGTAACGGAGGCGCCCAAAGGTTCCCTCAGAATGGTTGGAAATCATTCGCAGAGTGTAAAGGCACAAGGGAGCTTGACTGCGAGACCTACAAGTCGAGCAGGGACGAAAGTCGGGCTTAGTGATCCGGTGGTTCCGCATGGAAGGGCCATCGCTCAACGGATAAAAGCTACCCTGGGGATAACAGGCTTATCTCCCCCAAGAGTCCACATCGACGGGGAGGTTTGGCACCTCGATGTCGGCTCGTCGCATCCTGGGGCTGTAGTCGGTCCCAAGGGTTGGGCTGTTCGCCCATTAAAGCGGCACGCGAGCTGGGTTCAGAACGTCGTGAGACAGTTCGGTCCCTATCCGTCGCGGGCGTTGGAAATTTGAGAGGAGCTGTCCTTAGTACGAGAGGACCGGGATGGACTTACCGCTGGTGTACCAGTTGTCTTGCCAAAGGCATCGCTGGGTAGCTATGTAGGGAAGGGATAAACGCTGAAAGCATCTAAGTGTGAAGCCCACCTCAAGATAAGATTTCCCATTTCTTTAAGAAAGTAAGATCCCTGAAAGATGATCAGGTAGATAGGTCAGAAGTGGAAGTATAGTGATATATGGAGCGGACTGATACTAATCGATCGAGGACTTAACCAAAAGGTTTAGGTTTGTCAGTAAGTTAATTCAGATCCAGTTTTGAATGAAGAAAGTTCATTCAAAAAAAACACCAAGTGTGGTGGCGATAGCAAGAAGGATACACCTGTTCCCATGCCGAACACAGTAGTTAAGCTTCTTAGCGCCGATTGTAGTGAGGGGTTTCCCCTTGTGAGAGTAGGACGTCGCCACGCTGGATATTCCGGCATAGCTCAGTTGGTAGTAGCGCATGACTGTTAATCATGATGTCGTAGGTTCGAGTCCTACTGCCGGAGTCGTTGCATCAGCAAATTGCTGATGCTTTTTTATTTGCAAAAAAAAGGAGTAATTTTTATGATTTATCTAGATAATGCAGCGACAACACCAATTGATCCACAAGTTTTACAGACATATGTGAAGACTAGCCAACGCGTTTTTGGTAATCCTTCTAGTTTAAATGAATTAGGGACGGTTGCTTCGCGCCTGCTACAAGAAAGTCGTCGGCAAATTGCTGAGTTACTGATGGTTAAAGAAAATGAAATTGCCTTTACTTCTGGCGGAACTGAAGGAGACAATTGGGTCCTCAAGGGAACGGCGTTAGCTAAGCGCGATTTCGGTGGTCATATCATCATTTCAGCAGTGGAACATCCCGCAGTAAGTCAAACAGCTGCTCAATTAGCCGGATTAGGATTTATAATTGATATCGCTCCGGTGGATGCAAAAGGATTTGTTGATGTCCTTGCGCTAAAAAAATTAATTCGCGAAGATACGATTTTAGTTTCTGTGATGGCCGTCAATAACGAAATTGGTGCTATTCAACCGATTCAAGAAATTGCTGAACTTTTAATGGATTATCCAACAATTCATTTTCATGTGGATGCAGTCCAAGCAATTGGCAAAGTCCCAACGAATCTTTGGTTACCTGAACGTGTGGATTTTGCGACTTTCTCAGGTCATAAATTTCATGGACCACGGGGCATTGGATTTATTTATTGGAAAGAAGGGCGAAAATTAGCCCCTTTACTTAATGGTGGTGGGCAGGAAAATAATCAGCGGAGTGGCACTGAAAATTTGCCGGCGATTGTAGCTATGGCTAAAGCCTTGCGACTCACGATGGAAGACGGCGCTCAAAAGCAAGCTTATATGAAAAAGAATCGCGATTATTTGTATGCTAGTTTGCAAGAGTTTCCGGAAGTCACTATTTTTTCTGGAAATGGAGATGATTTTTCTCCCCATATTTTGTGTTTTGGGATTAAAGGGATTCGTGGCGAAGTGGTAGTTCATGCCTTTGAAGAAAAAGAAATTTTTCTTTCTACTACGAGTGCCTGTTCTTCAAAGAAAAATGCCGCCAGTTCCACACTACATGCCATGGGTGTCGATGATATTAAGGCGAAAACCGCGGTGCGGATTAGTTTGACAGAAACGAACACTTTAGCTGAGATGGAACAATTTTTAATTCAACTGAAATTCTTACGACAAAAATTTTCCAAAATTAATCATACAGGAGGGACACGATGAACTACACAGAAATTATGGTGCGTTACGGCGAGCTGTCCACCAAAGGGAAGAATCGCTTCACCTTTATTCAACGTTTGGCGCAAAATGTTCGTCAAGCTTTAGTTGCTTATCCAGAGGTGAAAATTTACGGTAAAAAAGATCGGATGCATTTAGTATTAAATGGTGCCGATCCAACAGGTGTCTGTCAGGGACTAACGAAAATTTTTGGGATTCAAAATTTTTCTCCTATGATTAAAGTGCCCAAAGACTTAGAAATCATCAAAGCAACTGCGCTAGAGTTAATGAAAGAAGCGTATGAGCCTGGTTTAACTTTTAAAGTCAATACAAAGCGGGCCGATCATAACTTTGAACTAGATACTAATGCTTTGAATTTATTTTTAGGAAATGCGGTTTTTGATGTCTATCCGGAAATTCAAGCACAAATGAGAAAACCAGACATTACGTTACGGGTTGAAATTCGTAAAGAAGGCGCGTATTTATCCTACTTAACTGTTAAAGGAGCTGGTGGATTGCCAGTGGGTACTAGCGGTCGCGGAATGTTGATGCTTTCTGGTGGAATTGACTCCCCTGTTGCTGGATTTTTGGCCATGAAACGGGGCGTGGAAATCGAAGCAGTCCACTTTGCATCTCCTCCTTATACGAGCGTGCAAGCATTGAAAAAAGCGCAAGACTTAACAGCTAAATTAGCGCCTTATGTAGGAACGATTCAATTTATTGAAGTGCCTTTTACGGAAATTCAAGAAGAAATTAAAAATAAAGTGCCGCAAGGTTATTTAATGACGATTACTCGCCGGTTTATGATGCGGATTACTGATGAAATTAAAAATTTACGTCATGGCTTAGTAATTATTAACGGAGAATCTTTAGGGCAAGTGGCTTCACAAACTTTACCATCGATGGTAGCCATTAATGAAGTCACCAATACGCCGATTATCCGCCCAGTAGTTACGATGGATAAAATTGAAATTATTGACCTCGCTGAAAAAATTGATACGTTCCAATTGTCAATTCAACCATTTGAAGATTGCTGCACAATCTTTGCGCCACCGCAACCAAAAACCAAACCTCAAGTTGAAAAAGTGCAATTTTATGAAAGCCGCCTTGATGTAGAAGGACTTGTCTTGCGGGCAGTGGAAAAAATAATTGTTTCCCAAATAAATGTTAACGGACTAGTCAATACGCCAGAAAACGCTAGTGCCGAAAAAGATTTATTTGACGATTTATTGTAAAACTAAAAAAATTATCAAGCTGTAGCGAAAAAGTGAAAATCTTTTTTGCGGCAGCTTTTTTTGCCGAAAGATGACTAAAATATTAGTTGCGTTTTTCACATACTAATTGCTTTTTTGAAAATCAAGTGGTAGACTTAGCTTTGTCAATGTGAAAAAAAATACAAAAGGAGGGCGCATTTTGGTTGATGAAGAACGCTTAAAGACAATACCTAAAGCAACCTCGAAACGATTACCATTATATTTGCGTTATTTAAAAATGTTAGAGGAAAATGGGGTAACGCGGATTAAGTCGCGAGAATTTAGTGAAATGACGCAAATACCGTCTGCGACGATTCGGCGAGATTTTTCACATTTAGGGGAGTTAGGTCGTAGTGGTTACGGCTATGACGTTGCCTACTTGATTGAAGTTTTTTGCGAGATTTTAAATACGAAAAATGAAAAAAAGATTGCAATTATCGGCTGTGGGAACTTAGGAAAAGCCCTTATTAATAATAATTTTGGCCGCAGTGAAAATCTCAATATTATCGCCGCCTTTGATACTAATCCGCAACTGATTGGTGAAATTGTGAATGGCGTGACCATTGAAGATATGGCGAGTTTAGCTGAAACAGTGGGGACAAGAGAAATCACTGTCGCTATTTCTACGGTCCCTAGTGTGAATGCTCAAAAAGCAATTGAAGCCATTATTCAAAGTGGGATTACCGCAATTTTAAATTTTGCTTCCGATCGAGTGAAAGTCCCTAGTCAAGTGAATATGCAATATATTGATTTAACGACGGAATTGCAGACTTTAATTTACTATGATGAAACGGTGCAAAAAAAAGAAAAAAATCTGGCGTTTGACAAGTTGAAAAAAGCTTTGTAAAATAGAGCCAACGATGAAAAAGAGGAGTAAAGAAAATTTGGGTAAAGCGACGGGTAGCTGGTGAAAGGCCCGACCGAATTCTTTGCGGGTTGCTTTGGAGTTTACCGGTGATGACCGTTACAACATTCGAGGGATAGAAGAAAATTTTTTCTATAACATAGGTGGTACCGCGCTAAAGCGTCCTAGTGAAGACTAGGGCGCTTTTTTTGTTTTTTGTAAAAGAAAGGATGAAGAAAATGGAATTAAGTAGTAAATATAATCCAAAAGAAGTAGAAAGTGGCCGTTATCAAAAGTGGCTGGCCGAAGATTTATTTAAACCAAGCGGAGATCCAGAGGCTGAGCCATATAGTATTGTGATTCCTCCGCCTAATGTGACTGGGAATTTACATTTAGGTCATGCCTGGGACGTGACGCTACAAGATGTAATTATTCGTCAAAAAAGAATGCAAGGCTATGATACTTTGTGGTTACCGGGAATGGATCACGCAGGGATTGCTACCCAAGCTAAAGTAGAAGCCAAATTAGCCGAACAAGGGATTTCTCGTTATGATTTAGGACGGGAAAAACTGGTGGAAAAAATTTGGGAATGGAAAGAAGAATACGCTGGCCATTTTAGAGAAGAGTGGGCAAAACTCGGCTTATCGTTAGATTATTCTCGGGAACGATTTACTTTAGATGACGGTTTATCTGAAGCGGTTCGGACAGTTTTTGTAAAATTATACGAGAAAAAAATGATTTATCGTGGAGAATATATTATTAACTGGGATCCTAAAGCCCAAACAGCACTTTCTGATATTGAAGTTATTCATAAAGATGTCCAAGGTGCCTTTTATCATTTGAAATATCCTTTAGCAGACGGTTCTGGATTTTTAGAAGTAGCTACCACTAGACCGGAAACCATGCTAGGAGATACTGCTTTAGCGGTGAATCCTGATGATGTTCGCTACCAAGAATACATCGGAAAAAATGTCATCTTGCCTTTAGTTGATAAAGAAATTCCCGTTATTGCCGATAAGCATGCGGAAATGGAATTTGGAACTGGTGTGGTAAAAATTACGCCAGCTCATGATCCTAATGACTTTGAAGTCGGGAATCGTCACAATTTGCCACGGGTTAATGTTATGAATAACGATGGCACCATGAATGAATTGGCTGGAAAATATGCTGGACTTGATCGCTTTGAAGCCCGCAAACAAATTGTTGAAGACTTAAAAGCCTCGGGCGTGCTAATTCGGATTGAAGAAATTACCCATTCAGTCGGACATTCTGAACGAACGGGTGTGATGGTGGAACCTCGCCTTTCTACTCAGTGGTTTGTTAAAATGGCGCCGCTCGCTGAATTAGCGATAAAAAATCAAGACACCGATGATGCCGTTGATTTTTATCCAGAACGATTTAATAAGACCTTTTTAACTTGGATGGAAAATGTCCACGATTGGGTTATTTCTCGTCAATTATGGTGGGGACATCAAATTCCAGCTTGGTATCATAAGGAAACTGGCGAAATGTATGTCGGGATGCAAGCGCCTGAAGACAGCGAAAATTGGGAACAAGATCCAGATGTGTTAGATACTTGGTTTTCTTCTGCATTATGGCCATTTTCGACGATGGGTTGGCCGGATACCGAAGCACCTGACTACAAACGTTATTTCCCTAATAGCACTTTAGTTACTGGTTGGGATATTATTTTCTTTTGGGTCAGTCGGATGATTTTCCAAAGTTTAGAATTCACGGGTGTGGCACCATTTAAAAATGTCTTACTCCATGGTCTGATTCGCGATGAACAAGGCCGGAAAATGAGTAAGTCTTTAGATAATGGGATTGAACCTAGTGAAGTGATTGAAAAATACGGCGCGGATGCTTTACGTTGGTTCTTAACGACGGGCTCTGCTCCTGGTCAAGATGTTCGTTTTTCTTATGAAAAAATGGATGCCGCTTGGAACTTTATTAATAAAATTTGGAATGCTAGTCGTTTTGTCTTGATGAATGTGGAAGGAATGACTGTTTCTGATGTTGATTTAACGGGGGAGAAAACCGTTGTTGATCGCTGGATTTTGACTCGCCTAAATGAAACGATTGAAAAAGTGACCACTTTATCGGACAAATTTGAATTTTCCGAAGTAGGTCGCGTCTTGTATAACTTTATTTGGGATGATTTTTGTGATTGGTATATTGAAATGAGTAAAGAAGTGTTGTATGGCGAAGATGAAACGCAAAAACAAACTACTCGTTCGGTCTTAATTCATGTCCTAGATCAAATTTTGCGTTTGGCTCATCCTATGATGCCTTTTGTTACTGAACAAATTTGGCAAGAAATTCCTCATGAAGGTGAATCCATTATGGTGGCCAAATATCCAGTAGTCCAACCAGAATTTAACGATCAAGCCGCCGCTGACGGCATGGAAGTCTTAGTCGACTTGATTCGCGCCGTGCGAAATATTCGTGCGGAAGTGAACACGCCATTGTCAAAACAAATTACCCTCTTGTTAAAACCGGCCACGGATCAAATAGAAGAATTTCTAAAAGCCAACACCCATTACATTACCCGATTTACTAATCCAGAGCACTTGGAAATCAATCAACAATTGACAGCGCCAGATCTTGCTATGTCGGCGGTGATTAATGGTTGTGAAATTTATTTACCATTAGCTGATTTAATTAATGTACCAGAAGAAATTGAGCGCCTTAAAAAAGAAGCTGCAAAATGGCAAAAAGAAGTTGCCCGGGTCAATGGTAAATTAAGCAACGAAAAATTTGTTAAAAATGCCCCTGATGCCGTAGTAAATGAAGAAAAACAAAAAGGCGTAGAATACGAAATCAAACTAAAAGCAGTTGAAGAACGAATTGTCACTTTGCAACAACTTTAAAAGAATATTTTAATTAGAAAAGGCTACCAATATCCTATTGAGTAGCCTTTTTTTTGAAAATTTTAATCTTGCTTTCAAAAATCTTGTCAAACTGTTTTTCAACTGTTAAACTAGTTTTTACTGCTTTTTAAGTTAGTAAATACATAAAAGATCATTATATGAGGAGGATTTTCTTGGGATTATTATATGCCATTATCCCCATTTTTGCGTGGGGTTCCATTGGATTAGTTAGCGGTAAAATTGGCGGCGATGCCAACCAACAAACACTAGGCATGACTTTAGGTGCTTTAGTTTTTGCGATTGTAGCAACGATTATTTTACAACCAGTGATTGATCTAAAAACGATTCTTGTCGGTCTAGGTGCGGGATTTTTGTGGTCATTAGGTCAAGTTGGACAATTTCACGGGATGAAAGCGATGGGGGTGGCCTCTGCCTTGCCGCTATCTACTGGGATG
This sequence comes from Enterococcus timonensis, assembly GCF_900104595.1. Lineage (GTDB taxonomy): Bacteria > Bacillota > Bacilli > Lactobacillales > Enterococcaceae > Enterococcus_J > Enterococcus_J timonensis. Next base: position 1,147,109 of record NZ_FNVY01000004.1, on the reverse strand, counting down.
CAGCTGATTGTAACGACTTTAATTGGTGTATTTGCTTTTGGCGAATGGCAAACGAGTCGTGATTTTATTTTTGGCTTATTGGCTCTAGCTTGTTTAATCGTCGGTTCAGCTTTAACTTCTAGAAGAGACCCCAATGCACCAGAAACTGGCGAGCTGCATAATTATGGTCGCGGGATTCGCGCGCTAATTATTTCAACAGTAGGTTATGCTAGTTACAATGCGATTATTAATTATTTTGGCGTCGGCGCCCAAGCGGTTATCTTGCCTCAAGCAGTGGGAATGGTGATTGGCGCTTTAGTCTTTGCCGGCGGAAAAGTTAAATTTGAAAAAGTTGTCTTAAAAAATATGGCCTCTGGACTTTTATGGGGTACCGGGAATATCTTTATGTTGAGTGCCATGAAACTCATTGGCCTAGCCGTAAGTTTCTCCTTATCACAAACGGGAATTATTATTTCCACACTTGGCGGGATTTACATTTTAGGAGAGAAAAAGACAAAACTTGAAATGCGCTACATTATTTCCGGTTGCCTGTTGGTGATTGTCGGTGGTATGCTATTAGGGTACCTGAAATCAGGTGCCTAATTCAAAATAGGGAGGCCTGAGATGTCAGTTTTTCGTAAAAAATCAATGCTCGCTGAAGATCCATCAAAAACCATGTTAAAACGAGATTTAAATGCCCTTGATCTTATTTTTTTGGGATTAGGAGCGATTGTGGGGACCGGTATTTTTGTTGTTACCGGAACGGCGGCTGCTAATTTAGCTGGGCCAGCCCTTATTTTATCTTTTGTACTAGCGGCTTTTTGTGTGATTTTATCAGGACTTGTTTATGCGGAGTTTGCCTCCCGTGTGCCGATTTTAGGTGGACCGTATGCTTATATGTATGCTATTTTTGGCGAAATTATTGGCTGGATGACTGGTTGGATTGTGATATGTGAATTTTTCTTAGCCATTTCTTCAGTGGCGTCAGGTTGGTCAGGTTATGTCCATGGTTTTTTAAATGCAGTGGGTATTTATTTACCAAAAGCCGTTAGTGGGGCTTTTCATCCTGAAGATGGGACTTATCTAGATGTGATTGCTATGGCAGTAATTGTTTTTGTAACTTGGCTAGTCTCTTTAGAGGCCAAAAAAGCTTTGCGCTTAAATAATTTAATGCTGTTTGTAAAATTTGGTTTGATTTTCTTATTCGTTATTTTAGGAGCCTTTTATGTGAAACCTGGTAACTGGGAGCCATTTAATCCCTTTGGCACCACTGGTATCATTGGTGGGGCGGCGATGGTCTACTTTGCCTTTCTCGGGTTTGATGCTGTGGCTATGGCCGCAGAAGAAGTGAAAGATCCGCAAAAAAATGTGCCAAGAGGGATTATTGGATCGATTGTCATTTCAACCATTTTATATATTATTGTTACGTTAGTGTTGACAGGAATGGTGCCATATACGCATTTAGATGTCAAAGATCCGGTGGCATTTGCCATGCGCTTTGTAGATCACAATGTGGTGGCCGCTGTAATTTCAGTCGGAGCGATTATTACTTTGCTGACGGTGTGTATTTCCATGACGTATTCTTTAGCGCGGATGCTTTATGCCATTAGTAAAGATGGCTTGTTACCTAAGTTTTTTAACAAAGTCGATAAAAAAAATCATACGCCAAAAAATGCGACAATTTTTGTCGGAGCATTAGCACTGATTTTTGCTGGTATTTTACCATTAGAAATGTTAGCGGAACTGACCAATTTGTCCGCGTTGATGTATTTTGTTATTTTAGCGGTGGGCTTACTGAAGTTACGCCATGATTACGGCAAACCGGCCAAACATGAATTCCGGGTGCCTTTCGTACCTTTAGTGCCGATTTTTACAATTGGCGTTTGTGGACTTTTGATGTTCCAATTATCTGGTCTAACTTGGTTGTTGTTTGGCATTTGGTGCGTGATTGGCCTAGCAGTCTATTTATTTTACGGCTATAGTCACAGTAAATTAAAGGAAAAATGATTTAAGAAGTGTTGAACCTTATCTTGGGTTCAGCGCTTTTTTTTAAAATAAGCTGCTAGAGAAAATGATTTTAGTTCAATAAATTATTTTGTTGTAATCGTATTCTCTTATGGAAATTTACGGTATAATATCTTTGGAGGTGCCATATGAAAATTACAGAAGAAAAAAAAAATGGTTTCATTTATTTAACTTTGAACAATGATGACGGAGCACAAGTGACGGTGGTTAATTACGGCGCGCGGATGATTAGTTTCAAAGTGCCAGTCAATGGCCAGCTGCAAGAAGTTGCCGTCAGCGGAACGACAGCTAATGACTTTAAAGATGCATCCAAATATTTTGGTGCAACAATTGGACCTGTGGCCGGGCGAATAACTAAAGGTCAATTTACTATTGATGGTAAAAATTTCCAAGCGGACCAAAATGAAAAAGGCAATACTTTGCATGGTGGGGCGAACTCTTTTGAAAGTAAAATTTTTGTTAGCCGAGTTTTTGAAGAGGAAGATTCTTGTGCGGTGGAATTTTCTCATAAGAGAGTCGACGGGGAAAATGGTTTCCCAGGGAATTTGGAAGTTGCCGTGACTTATCGCTTGTTTAATGAAAATAAGTTGACGATTTCTTATGAAGGGCAAACAGATCAAGCCACGCCATTTAATCCGACGAATCATAGTTATTTTAATTTGACAGGACATGGTTTAGATATTAGTCAACATACGCTAAAAATTAATGCCGATCGCTTTGGCGAGTTACAAGAAAATTCATTGCCAACCGGTGTTTTAGCTCAAGTAGAAGGACGACCTTTTGATCTTAGAGCAGGTAAAAAATTAGCGGAAGTTTTTGCTAGTGACGACGCTCAGATTGTTATGAAAGAAGGAGTCGACCATCCGTTTAAGTTTAACGGGCAAGAACATGTGATTGAACTGATTGCTCCTGACGAGTCTTTACGATTAAAAATCACTACCGATCGTGATGCAGTGGTGATTTTCACAAGTAATTTTGCGGAAGTACCACATTTTGATGAAGTACCTCTAGCTTTCCATGGTGCAGTGGCGATTGAACCACAGAGTTTACCAGATGCCATGAGTCACGAAGGTTTTGGCGAAATCGTCTTACAACCTGGTGAAATTTTCCAATCAAAAACGACTTATCAAGTTCTGTAAAATAAAAAGAAGCATCTGCTGAATTTCAGCAGATGCTTCTTTTTTTACACGTGTGTGGTATTGCCTTCGTCGCTGCTTGGAACAGGAAACGGCCATGGAAAATCGATCATTTTATCACCTCCTTTAAATTAATTATTTCATGATGAAAAAGGGATGAAGGAGAAAATGGATGAAAATTAATTAAAATACTAGAAATATTTATTGTTTCTTATGAGAATTACCGAATTTGTTTTAAGATCTTTTTCTTTTATTATAACGATTTATTAAGGAAGATAAAAGTTTAAAATAATTAAAGTTAGCTAATAGAATCAATGTTTTTTTTTGTTTTAAAGTTATTTAATGCAGATAATATAAAAAGTTTTTATAATTATTGATTTTAATGAAAAAATTTACTGAAAATTTTAAAAAGCTTTTGTTTAAGAGTTTCAAAGTGCTATTCTACTGATATAGTATTTGGAAAAATGAAAATATAATAAAAAAATGATAAAACATTCTGCGGTTTGAACGAATAAAAATGTCTAAAGCGGGTCTAATATTAGGTGTTTGGTTAGCTTGTCTTATCTGCATGATTGGCGTAATCGTACAACGGCGACGAAAAATTTAAGATTGAGCTTCCATAGAACGTTTGCAGCTAAGAGGTGTTTGTGTTATAATCCGACTAATTTAGACAATTATAAATTTCAGAAAATTCAGTTTGGAGGGGATATTATGTTAGAAGTGAAGCAATTGAGTTTTGCGTTTGGGAAACACCAAATTTTAGATGAAGTGAGTTTTACGGTAGGTGATGGGCAAATTATTGGTTTGGTGGCTCCTAATGGGACGGGGAAAACGACTTTGTTAAGCCTCCTATGCGGACTTTTGCCAAGCGGGAAAGCCGAGATTAATTTAAATGGAGAAAACTTGAAAAAAAATAGGGTTAAATTTTTGGAGCAAATCTTTTTTCTAGAAAGTTCAAATCATCTTTATTATGATTTAAATGTGTTGGATCATTTGAAATATGTTGAAAAAATGTGGCACTCTAAAGTGAATATCGAAGAAACTCTAGCGGAATTGGAAATGACCGATTACAAAAAAAAGAAAATTAAACACTTGTCATTAGGGATGAAGCAACATGTTTTGCTGGCGATGTACTTAGTGAGTGATGCGAAAATGCTTTTAATTGATGAACCGTTAAACGGACTTGATCCTACCAGTATTCAGCAATTTGAGAAAATTTTCAGAGATTTAAAATCGCAAGGAAAATCATTACTCGTATCCTCTCACCAAATGGACTCGGTGGGGCGGATTTCTGATACAGTGTTCTTTTTACGGGACCAAAAGATTCAAGTGGAAGAAAACGCCGGCCAAGATATGATGCATGAATATACTTCCATGTTTTTAGACGCGGAGGACCGCCATGATTGAACAATTTCGCCTTGATTTTAAAAGAAATTTTTTGACCAGTTTTAATGTTGTAATTTTACTGGCTTTTGCTTTGGTTTTGTTATCGGGTTTTTTAAATGATTTAAATAGCGATGTGGCCATCAATCAATCGACTACTTTTACGGCCATTAAAAGTGCGTCGGCCACTATTCAAGAGCGGATAAAAGGACTTAACGAAAATCCTGAAGAAAACGCCGAAATGCTTACGGCAGAAAAAGCTCGCCTGAAATATGTCCAAGATATGATTTTACTAACAGCGGGTCCTTTTGACGCGCAAGAATTAAATCAGCTCTATTTAAATTATGCGAAATATAATTTGCAAGAAATTCAAGCTGGACGTGGAGAATCGGTTGTCTTATTACCATTTCCGGATAAAGAATTAAACGTGACGGAAACAGAGCTTAAAAAAGATATCGCTTTGTATGAATATCTTATCGCTCACCAGATGGCAGAAGTTCCTTCGTATTTTATTAAAGTGCCGGCTATTCATTATTTAACCAACACGTTGTTATATCGCGTGCCGATTTTTATTCTTTTGCTTTTTTTTTGCATTCAATTGGCGCAACTTTTTACAATTGATAAGCATAACGGCACTAGCCAACTACTAAACGACGCCCCGACAAAAAAAATCAAACTACTCACCAGTAAAATTTTCACTTTTTTTGCTTTGACGCTGCCATTATTTTTTATCGCGCTAGGCATTGTCTTTTTATTAAATGTTTCTTTGTATGGATTGGGGCAATTAGATTATCCGCTAATTGTTTCTACTGGAGCGGAGTCTTTTCAAATCTTAACAATGGCCAACTTTTTGCTCTTATATTTACTTTTATTACTCGTTATTTTAATTTTTTTGGCGACATTGAGTGCTTTTTCCAGTTTATTTTCAGGAAATTTTGGAGTGAATTTATTTGTTTTAGTGGTGCCAATTTTGCTGATGCAATCGGGTATTTTAGCCAGCGGATTTTTAAGGAAGATTGCCAAATTTCTACCAAGTAGCTATTTAGAAGTGGGGAAATTTCTTATTAGGACCACCCCATGGCCGGTGGGAAGTTTAACAACCGGGCTGAGCGTCTTATTATTATCGGCGGCTTTGTGCTACGTCTTGAGCGCTTTAGTTTTACAAAAAAGACAAGCTCTTTAAAAAAAACACTAGCCACTAAAATGGGGCGTCCGGCGCTTATTTTTAGTGGCTAGTGTTTTTTTGGTAAAAGCAAAGCAACAATTAATTAAAGGACAATGGCAGTCGTTGAAAGTTCCCGTTTTATTTCAAGGCTTTCTGCTGGTTTTTATGGTAAAATGGAACTGTTGGCAACATAAGTCAAAAATATAAAAAAAATTTACGAGGTGAAAAGTTTGACCAATTTAAAAATTATTCCACTAGGAGGCGTCCGTGAAAACGGCAAAAATATTTACGCCGTTGAAGTGGGAGAAGAGATTTTTGTGCTAGATTGTGGGTTACGCTACCCTGAAGACGAACTGTTAGGGATTGATGTTGTGATTCCTGATTTTACTTATTTACAAGAAAATGCTGAAAAAGTGGCTGGCGTTTTCTTAACGCACGGCCATGCAGATGCTATTGGGGCGCTGCCTTATTTTCTAGAAACGATGCCTGTGCCCGTCTTTGGATCCCAATTGACGATCGAACTGGCAAAACTGAATGTCAAGAGTTATGAAGCGACCAAGAAATTTAAAGAATTCCACGTAGTCGATGCGCAAACTGAAATTGATTTTCCTGATGCAACAGTCAGCTTTTTCAAAACGACCCACACCATTCCCGATTCATTAGGTATTGTCGTGAAAACTTCAGAAGGATCTGTCGTTTATACCGGAGATTTCAAATTCGATCAAAGCGCTGAAGAAGATTACCAAACCGACTTTGCTCGTTTAGCTAAAATCGGCAGCGAAGGCGTCTTAGCTTTACTTTCTGATTCTTCAAATGCTGAAAATCCGCTGCAAGTTGCCAGTGAACAACAAATCGCCGAAGAAGTCTTAGATACGATTCGTTATCATGAAAATCGAATTATTGTAGCCAGTGTCGCTTCTAACTTGAAACGAATTCAACAAGTTTTCAATGCTGCGGCAGCGTCGAATCGCAAAGTAGTTTTAACTGGTCATGATTTGGAACGGATTGTAAAAACAGCTTTAAGTTTAGAAAAATTACAAATGCCAGCCGATGATTTATTAATTCCAATTAAAGATATTCGTAACTATCCTGACAATGAATTGTTGATTTTAGAAACTGGTCGGATGGGTGAACCAATTAAGTCGTTGCAAAAAATGGCCAACAATCAACATCGCTCGATTCATATTAAAGAAAATGATTTAGTCTATATTACAACCACGCCAACCACGGCGATGGAAACAACCGTTGCTAAAACAGAGGATATGATTTATCGCGCTGGGGCGGAAGTAAAAACAATTACTGATAACTTGCGGGTGTCCGGTCACGGTAATCCAACAGATTTGCAATTGATGATGAATTTATTGAAACCTGAATACTTTATTCCAATTCAAGGAGAATATCGTCAGTTAGCGGCTCATGCGGATTTGGCCAATAAAGTGGGGATTCCGTACCGCAATATTTTCCTAACGACTAAAGGCGATGTCTTAAGTTATGAAAAAGGACGCTTATTGCTAACGAGTTCGGTGCCAGCGGATAACGTGATGATTGACGGAATTGGTGTCGGTGATATTGGGAATATCGTTTTGCGGGATCGTAAAGTATTATCTGAAGATGGGATTTTTGTGGCCGTTTTAACGATTAATCGTCGGGAAAAACGAATTGTTGCCAAACCACAAATTACTTCCCGCGGTTTTGTTTATGTGAAAGAAAATAATGATTTAATAGAAGAAACAATTAAAATTGTAACTGACATTACGGAAAAAAATCTCCGCTATCCTGAATTTGAGTGGAGCCGTTTGAAACAAGAAATTCGCGATTCATTAGGTCGCTATTTGTTCGATCAAACCCGCCGCAAACCGGTGATTTTGCCAGTAATTATGGAATCTTCTAGCAAGAAACGTAATTTTTAAGAAATTTAAAAATAGAAAAAGCGATCGCACAATTGGCGGTCGCTTTTTTGACTGGAGGAATATTAATGCTATATATTAGTTTATTGCGAGGACTGAATGTCGGTGGTCATGGGAAATTGGCTATGGCGGATTTAAAAAAAATGTATGAAGCACTGGGCTTTCAACAAGTGACAACGATTGGTAATACCGGCGTCGTTTTATTTTTTGGAGAGAAGGTTGATGATCAAAAAATTGGCGAAGCGCTGCGTCAAGATGTTGATTTTCCAGTTTATTTAGTAAGTTTTTCTTGGGAAATTTGGCAGGAGATGATGCTTGCTCGTCCGAACTGGTTTAACGCGCAAAAAACTTGGCGTCATAATGCTTTATTTATGTTGGAAAACGGTCGGGTAGAGGATTTTTTGGAATTAATAGAACAAGCCCAAATCCCATTAGAACAAATAATGGTTCAAGCGCCAGTGATTTTCTGGTCGACGGATTTCAGTGATTTAAAGAAATATCGTCAGAGTGCCTACCAGAAACTTTTAAAACATTCCGGATACAAAAAAATAACGATTCGTAATGGCAATACTTTAGCGAAAATATCGGACGTTGGGGCCAAAATGATGGCTGATCATCAAAATTTAAGTTAGAAAATAGAAAATGAGGAAGCAGATATCATCTTCTTCCTCATTTTTTTTATTTTAATTTTGTTTTTCGCAATGAAACAATCGTTGCAAAGCTAATTGCTAAAATCACAGTTAGTAAGACGCCGGCAAAAGAGGCACCCACTTGCGTTCCGTGAGCGAAATTTGGTTCCGAATTTTGAAATAACGTGATGATCGCTGCCACAATGGCTGTTGCCAGACCACCGGTAAATTGCTGCAAAGTGTTGAAAAGAGCGTTACCATCGTTGTGGAGTTGTTCCGGCAATTGATTCATGGCAGCCGTAATGAAGTTGCTATAAGAAAATCCTAGACCCATTTGAAAAAGAACGTGGCCCACAATTAGCCAAGGAATACTTGGTTTAAACCAAAGAAAAACAGTTAGTAAGAAAAATCCGATTAAGGCCAGCAAGGTGCCGGCTAAAAGTGGTTTTTTCGGCCCAACACTATCAAGCACTTTTCCGGAAATTGGCGCCAGAACGGCCCCAATCATTGCTCCAGGAAACATAGCTAGACCAGCCACCGCAGAATTTTGCCCGTGCACAATTTGAATATAGTTAGGTAAAATAAAAGAAATTCCTAATAGTAAAAATTGATAAACTAAAAAGCTAAAAAGTAATTTAGTAAAAACATGATGGGAAAAAAGTTGAAAATTTAATAGAGGATGACTCGTTTTTTTATTTCGATTATAAAATAATCCCGCAGATAATAAACCGACTGCCAGCAAAATCCAACCTAGAAGGGTACCAAGTTGGCTGAAGAAGGCTAGAATTCCGATGAAGGTCAGGGCTAGAAAGATAAAATTCAGCAGATCGATTTTTTCAGTAATCTTTTGTTTAACGTGGACAATATTTAGTAATCCCAGCACTAACGACAACAAAAGCAGCGGAATTAAGAATAAATAAATTTCGTGCCATGATAAATGAGTGGTGATAAATCCACCGTAAGTCGGCCCGATTGCTGGCGCGATTGCAGTCGTTAAAGTTCCAATGCCCATCATCAATCCCCGCTGGGCTAATGGTGCCTCACTTAAAATAATATGAAACATTAACGGCAGGGCAATACCGGTGGCAATCCCTTGTAAGACTCGCCCGAAAAGTAAAATGAAAAAGTCCGGTGACCAAAAATTTAAAACTACACCAGTTAGAAATAACAAGTTGGCCAGTAAAAATAATTGTTTGACGCTGAAATTTTTAATTAGCACCCCCGAAACGGGCACAGTAATGGCAATCATCAGCAAATAAATTGTCGTCACCCACTGAACATCGCTCATGGAAAGTGAAAACTCGCTCATTAAATTGGTGAAAGTGACGTTCATGGCAGTTTCAATTAAGACACCGGAAAAAGCCATAATCCCAGTGGCAATCACTGCTAGTAAAACATTTTTTGTTTGTCGCATAAAATCTCCTTGTATTTTTAAAAATTTCCGCAAAAATAGACGGTCCTTTCCTAAAAAAGGAACCGCCTCTTAGCTCGACACGCAATGTGCATCTGTACGAATTCTAATTAATTTTACCGAAATTTTGCCGAATTAGCAAGTCTTTGGGTCAAAATTTTAAATCAGTGCTTGTTTTTTAATTTGTTCAAAGGCATGATCGCCGTCATTTAGTTTATCCCAAATGATAACTTTTTGGGCAGCCAGCGTTTTTTGAACATCGATGATTCGTTGATTACTGGAACCGCGAAATTGCAGCAAAAGATTTTTTTTAGATAGCTCAAAACGACCATCTACTAAAATATCAATTTCATGAAGTAGTTCTAATTTATCGGGAGACTCCAGCAAAAGTTCTTCATAAGTGAAGCCGGTCCAGGACCAAATATCTTTAGTATGACCAAATTTTTCTCGGATGGCTTTGACAACTGTCAGGCAGACTTCCGTATTTAAAAATGGTTCGCCACCAAGCAAAGTCAGACCTTGAACATAATCGTGATCCAAATCGGTAAGAATTTGGGCCAGCAATTCTTCGGTAAAAGGGGTGCCATAATTAAAATTTTGGACCGCTTGATTAAAACAACCTTCGCAGGCAAATAAACAGCCAGAGACATAAAGGGAATTGCGGACGCCCTCGCCATCGACAAAGTTAAACGCCTTGTAGTCGGCGATTTTTTTTTTGCTAAGTTTTTGAGAATCCCATTCTTGAGGTTTCGGATTACGCATGGTTCCTCCTTAATTGCTAAATGCTTTTCAACCTTATTTCATATGTTTGACGCGGGCGGAGATTTCTTTGTGGCGGCCGTGGACCATTGGGCGGGCTTGGGGATTTCCTAGGTAACCGCAAGTTCGTTTTACTACATCACAAGTTTTTGGATCGTGGTTGCCGCAATTTGGACATTCGAACCCGCGCTCAGTTGGGGTAAAGTCACCTTCAAATCCGCAGGCATAACATTTATCAATTGGCGTATTGGTGCCGAGATAACCGACGCGGTCGTAGGCATAATCCCAAACAGCTTCCAAAGCTTTCGGATTTTGTTGCAAAACAGGATATTCGCAATAATGAATAAAACCGCCGGAACAATATTTTGGATAATCTTTTTCGAAATCTAATTTTTCAAATGGTGTCGGATTTTTCCGAACGTCATAATGAAAACTATTCGTATAGTATTCTTTGTCGGTAATATTTTCTACTAGGCCAAATTTTTCAGTGTCTAACCGGCAAAAGCGGTCGGTTAAAGATTCGCTAGGAGTGGAGTAGACAGAAAAATGATAGCCGTACTCATCGCCCCAGTTGTCGGCGTGGGCTTTAAGTTCTTTAAGAATATCTAGCGTGAATTTTTTGGCTTGTGGATCATTTTCCCAAGCGCCACCGAAAAAGGCAGCGGCACTTTCATATAAACCAATGTAGCCTAGAGAAACGGTAGCCCGTTTATTTTTAAATAGTTCATCGACGGCTTGATTTTTTTTCAGTCGTTTTCCAAAAGCGCCGTACATATACAAAATAGGGGCGTTACTTGGATCTGCCTCTTTACAGCGTTCTACTCGGTAAACTAGCGCATCTTTAACAACGGCCAATCGTTCTTCTAAAATTTGCCAAAATGTTTCTTGATTGCCTTTTGCTTCCATAGCAATGCGGGGTAAATTCAAAGTGACCACTCCAAGATTCATTCGTCCGACATTGACTTCTTGGCCAAATTCATCTTGCCAACCTTGTAAAAAGCTGCGGCATCCCATTGGCACTTTAAAACTCCCTGTGAGTTCAACAATTTTGTCGTAACTCAAGACATCAGGGTACATTCTTTTAGTGGCACATTCAATCGCCAATTGTTTTACATCATAATTGGGATCTTCTGGCCGCAAATTCAAACCGCGTTTCAGAGTAAAAATTAATTTAGGAAAAATAGCAGTCCGTTTTTCTGAACCTAACCCATTAATGCGAATTTGGAAAATTGCTTTTTGAATTTCTCGTTCAAACCAATCTGTTCCAAGGCCAAAGCCCAATGAAGTAAAAGGTGTTTGACCGTTAGAAGTAAACAAAGTATTAATTTCATATTCCAATGACTGCATAGCATCAAAAATATCTTTTTTAGTTTTTTCTTTGGCGAAGGCTTCTTGTTTGTCAGACCCTTCAATCCACTCAAGCGCATCTTTTAAATGTTTTTGATAATTCAATTTGGCAAATGGGGCCAACAGTTCATCGACGCGATCGGCAGAACAGCCACCATATTGCGAGCTAGCCACATTGGCGATGATTTGGGAAATTTGGGCGGTAGCAGTTTGGATGGATTTAGGAGATTCCACATCGGCGTTACCAATTTTAAATCCACCATTAAGCATCCCTTTAAAATCAATCAAACAACAGTTAGTCATAGGCGTATACGGATGATAATCTAAATCGTGATAATGAATATCGCCTTTTTGATGGGCATTAGCCACATGAGGCGGCAACATTTTAAGGCCAATGGATTTACCAACAATGCCGGCTGTTAAATCCCGCTGCGTATTAAAAACGTTGGCGTCTTTATTGGCATTTTCATTGACAACCGAGCTATCTTTTCCTAGCAGCTGGCCAATGGTGAAATTAATATCCGTGGATTTAGAGCGAGCAAAATCCCGCTTCGTCCGATAATTAATATATTCTTCGGCTAAGGCATATTCTCCTTGAGCGAGTAAAGTATGTTCGACGATACTTTGAATTTCATAAATTTTGACATTTTTTTCAAAACGTTGGGCGATTTCTTGGTCGACTTTTTCAACGATTTTTTCAATTTTTCGATGGGTGAGCGGATCAATTGTCCCTTGTATTTTTTTTTCGGCTTTTAAAAGCGCGCCATAAATTTTTTCATCATTAAAATCCATTAAGCGACCATCGCGCTTAATAATTTTTAGCTGATCTAATTGGTTTTGTTTTGTTGTTAATGCTTTTATTTTCATCATTGAAATTCCCCCAAAGTAGCGATTTTTCCTAGTAAACTAAGTGCGCTTGCTATTTATTCTAGCGGAGATTTAAGCAAAAATCAATAGATATAGTGGCTAGTTTTCAAATAACCCACTATATATAGTAGGTAAATAACATTGCAAGATTCTTGAAAGCAAAACTTTCTAAGGGTGTAGACGAATAAAAAAACAAATAATTTTTTGCTGTCAGATACGTGTCACCTTGTTTAAGTTTGCTTAAGAAATCTTTTCTTTAAAAAAATGATTGCTATACTAAGGGCAAGTCCAAAAAAATGGATTCCTCCGTTCAAAAAAGTCATTCTTTTGCAGAAAAATTGAGCAAAATTTTCCAACTTAATTGGTAGAATTAGTGGTATAGTGAAGGGGCTGAAAATTTGCGAGAGGTTTCATTAAGATTGAGGTGAGTTTTTGAAAGTTTTTTTTATAAGTCATCCTAAACTGATCACAAATTTACGTTTTTGTGGGCGGACTTTATTTTATTTTGGCGTGATTTTAGCGTTGATTTATTTGTATCATTACCAAAAAGTCGATGGCGGGACATTTATTTATAATGAGTTTTGATTTTGGAGGAAAAATGAATATTATTGAAGAAATTGACCATTGGGCAAAGAAAAGTCCGGAAATGATTTGCTATCAAGAAAATGGTCGGACCCACACTTATCAGGAATTATTTGAAAAAAGTCAACAGTTGGCCGTTTATTTAGAAGAGCAAAATTTACCAAAAGGGCCCATTTTAGTGATTGGCCAGTTGCAATTTGAAATGGTAGTGACTTTTTTAGCTTGTGTGAAAGCTGGTCACGCTTATATTCCAGTCGAAAGTCATACGCCAAAAGAGCGTTTGGCGATGATTATTCAAGTCAGTCAGCCAAGTCTAATTATTGACGTTAATAAAAATAATATAGAACGAGAAAATTATTTAGGAGCAACAGATTTGGCTCGGATTTTTCAAAATCCAGTGAGCCAAAAAATTTTTATCCCAAAAATAACAAATGATTTTTATTTAATTTTCACTTCCGGAACTTCTGGAATTCCAAAAGGCGTAGTAATTACTCATGAAAATGTAGCAAGTTTTGTTGAATGGGAATTGCGAGATTTTCCACTGGGGCAAAAGCCAAGATTTCTTATTCAAGCAGCCTATTCTTTTGATTTATCGGTTATGAGTCTGTATCCAGCGTTAGTAGCAGGAGGGACGCTCGTTACTTTGGAAAATGAAGTCATTCAAGATTTCAAGCAATTATTTACAACTTTACCCACTTTGAAAGTGGATGTTTGGGTTTCAACGCCATCATTTGTTGATTTGTGTTTAATGAGTCCTGATTTTAATGAAGAAAATTTAGCGGAGTTGCAGTTGTTTTTATTTTGCGGGGAAGAATTAATGAAAGCCACCGCTGAAAAATTACAAGAGCGATTTCCTGGCGGGCGCATTTTCAACACATATGGACCAACAGAAACCACCGTTGCGGTTACCCAAATTGAAATCACCCCGGGAATTTTACAAAAATATCCCCGCTTACCGATTGGCTTTGTTAAAGAGGACACAGAAATTTTAATTGTCGATGAAAATTTACAAATATTACCCCATGGTCAGTCCGGAGAAATTATTATTAGCGGTCCATCAGTTTCCAAAGGCTATCTCAATTTTCCCAAAAAAACGGCGGAAGCATTTATCGAAATTGACCACAAACGATTTTACCGCACGCAAGACAGGGGACATTTTGCAGGGGAATTGTTACTTTATGAAGGGCGTTTGGCTTTTCAAGTGAAGCTCCACGGTTTCCGCATTGAACTTGAAGATATCGACCAAAACTTGTTGCAAGTTTCCTATGTGAAAAATGCTTGTACGGTAGCCAAAGATAAAAATGGGAAAACCCAGATGTTAGTGGCGTTTGTCGTTGTTAAAGCCCATGATTTTCCAAGTGAATTTGCGCTAAGTAAAGCAATTAAAAAAGAACTTAGCGAAAAAGTGATGGACTACATGATTCCCCAGCGCTTTATTTATTTAGAAAAAATTCCTTTAACAGTCAACGGAAAATTAGATCGCAAATTATTAACCCTTCAGGTCAATGGAGGTCAGAAATAATGCCCTATATGACGCCTTACGCCAGCCCGGTTTATTTTCTGATACTACTTGTGGCCTTGTTGCCGGCTATTATTTCTTTATTATGGAAAGGGCGCCACTTACGGATTTACGAAAGTGTATTGACGTTATTTTTTTTGATTGTAAGCTTTGGTGGCGATCATTATAAACAAGGAATTGCCTTAATTGTTTTTATTTTATGGCAAGTGGCGTTAACTTTTTTTTACAGCCGTTATCGTCTTTCAAAAAATCAAACATGGGTCTTTTTCACTTTAGTCCTTTTAGCCATTGCGCCACTGGCCTTGACTAAAATAACGCCGTTTGCTTTTGGCAAAGTTTCAATTGTCGGCTTTCTTGGCATTTCTTATTTAACCTTTAAAGCCGTCCAAGTGCTGATGGAAATTCGCGACGGGGTCTTGAAAAATTATTCGCCACTCGTTTTTTTGCAATTTTTATTATTTTTCCCGACGATTTCTTCAGGGCCGATTGATCGCTATCGCCGTTTTGAAAAAGATCTGAAGCGAGTGATTACTAGAGATGATTATTTGCATTTGCTGGATAAAGGAGTTTGGTATATTTTTCTCGGATTTTTTTACAAATTTATTCTCGGCTATCTTTTCGGAACGCTTTTATTACCGCTTGTTTCCCATAGTGCTTTAGCAAACGGAACTTTTTCTTTAGGCACATTGGAATACATGTATGTGTATAGTTTTTACTTATTCTTTGATTTTGCTGGCTATAGTTTATTTGCGGTGGGAGCTAGTTATTTTTTAGGCATTGAAACGCCTATGAACTTTAACCGCCCCTTTATCAGTAGTAATATTAAAGAGTTTTGGAATCGTTGGCATATGACTTTGTCTTTTTGGTTTCGCGATTATGTGTATATGCGCTTGATGTTTTTAATTTTGAAGAAAAAATGGTTTAAGTCACGAATGATAGCTAGTAATGTGGGTTATTTTGCTTTGTTTTTATTGATGGGTGTCTGGCACGGGCTGACTTGGTATTATTTGGCATATGGCCTATACCACGCCACTTGGATTGTCTTATGTGATAGCTGGGGTCGATTTAAGAAAAAGCACAAAAATTTACCTAGCAATCGTTTCACCAAAATTTTTAGTATTGTCGCTACGTTTCATGGTGTAGCCTTGAGTTTTTTAATTTTTTCAGGATTTTTAGATAAGTTATGGTTTCGTTAAATTAAAAAAATTTTTTATTAAAAAGGAGAAGAACAATGAATATACAAGAAACAGTTTTAAATATTTTAGCCGATTTAACCGGGACCGACGAGGTAAAAGAAAATTTGGATTTGGCGCTATTTGACGAAGGATTGTTGGACTCTTTAGGCATGGTTCAATTATTAGTCGAAATCGAGGGCCAACTTAGTGTCAGCGTGCCAGTTTCTGAAGTAGAGCGGGAAAGCTGGGGCACCCCTAAAAAAATTATTAGTCAAGTTGAGGCGTTAAGCTAATGAAAAAGCTGTGGCTGATTTTTGGCCCAGTAGTAGTCGCTACTATTTTAATCGTTGCTGTTTTTTTCACCCCTTGGCAACTAGATATTTCCAGTGAACATTTTGTAAAAGATGCGGCCGTTTCTATGGATGTCAGTATTTTAAAAGGGACGCAAGTGAAACAAGCGGCTATTGATCAAAATTATTTGCCATTTTTTGGCTCCTCAGAACTTTCACGGATTTCGCCATTTCATCCAGCCGTTTTAGCCCAACAATATCAGCGGGATTACCGAGTGTTACTTTTAGGTGCGCCAGGAACACAGTCGCTAACCCAAGCGTTAGGGATGGAAGGACTGACGCTAGATCGCAAAAAAGCGGTGGTCATTATTTCTCCGCAATGGTTTGTCAAAGAAGGTCTGAAGTCTGACTCTTTTGCCTATTATTATTCGCCGTTACAAGTCACCCATTGGCTAAGAAATCTTAAAGAAATCTCTGCGGCCGATCACTTTATGGCTCAGCGATTATTGAGTTATCCGGTGGTCCAACAAGATCATCGCTTAGTAGAAGCTTTGCAAAATGTTGTCGATTATAAACAACCGGAAAAATGGTTTTGGCAGTTGGAAAGTAATTTTTATGCCCATGAGGATGAGTTTTTTAGTTTTATTTTAGGGACTGATTTTAATCAAAAGAAAATCCAAAAGCAAAAAAGTTATTTGCCAAAAGTAGATGACCCCGCTGTGTTAGATGAATTGGCTTATGAAATGGGTCAAAAAAATACTGATAACAATGCTTTTGAAATTTCTAATGGTTTTTATCAGAAACGAATTTTACCGGATTTATCTCAATTGAAAGATTCTCAAAAAGATTTTGACTATCGTTGCTCTCCTGAATTTTCCGATTTTGAATTGCTGCTGCGACAATTTGCCCAGCAACATGCAGATATTTTATTTGTAATTCCGCCGGTAAATCAGCACTGGTCCGATTACACGGGACTTTCCCAAGAAATGTTAGGAGAATTTAGTCATAAAATTCAATACCAGTTGAACGCCCAAGGATTCAATAAAATTTTAGACTTAAATCAATTTGCCAATACCGATTATTTTATGGAAGATACGATTCATTTGGGCTGGCGGGGCTGGTTGCAAGTGGATTCGGCTGTCCAACAATTTATGAACGATAAAAACCCGGTCTTAAATTACCAATTAGATGACTATTTTTATCAAGAGAGTTGGCAAAATCTGGCACCAAATCGCATGTAAACTATTTAATAAAAAACTTCGGCGCATCATTTCATTTGCCGAAGTTTTTTTGATTGAAAGAAAGATATTTTAATTGCAAATTGTTGGGAATTATTAGGCAGTTTGCTATACTGGAAGCAGTTAAAAAGGAGGAGATCAAGTGAAACTAACGGTTTTAGGCTGTTGGGGTGGATTTTCCTATCGCGACAGCGGTACGACGGCTTTTTTATTGGAGAGTGATGACTTTCATCTGCTGATAGATTGCGGCAGTGGGGCATTAGTGAGTTTGGAGCATTATGTAGATCCGAGGGCATTAGATGCGGTGATTTTATCGCATTATCATCATGATCACATTGCCGATCTTGGGGTATTGCAATATTATCGGCAACTTTTTCCTACAGAGCAAAAGATTCCGATATTAAAAATTTATGGACATCAAGAAGATGCCCAACATTTTACTGATTTAAGCTTGCCTGAAGTGAGCGTCGGTGTTGCCTATGATCCAAAAAAAGAATTAACCATTGGACCATTTTCAATAAAATTTTTAAAAACCGTTCATCCAGTAGTTTGTTATGCGTTGAAAATTACGGAAGTGGCGACGGGAAAAGTGTTCACTTTTACTGGCGACACCGGTTATTTTCCAGAGTTGGCTGATTTTGTAAAAGGCAGCGAATTATTACTCGCTGACACGTATTTATTTAAAGGCCACGAAAAGCACCATGCCCATTTGACTAGCGTAGAAGCAGGTGAAATTTCCAAAGTTGCCGGTGTTTCTAAATTGGTGTTGACCCATTTGCCGCAAGTAGGCGATCTGACGCAGTTGCAACAAGAAGCGCAAACAGCAGCCGGCAGCGAAACATTAGTTGTTCTAGCACAAAAAGATTTACAAATCATAATTTAATTTAAGGAAGCGATGATAAGATGATTTTTGTACCTAATGAAAATAACGATCCCCGGATTAATTTAGCAATTGAGCACTTTTTATTAAAGGAATTTAAAACCGACGAGCCGATTTTACTTTTTTATATTAATCAACCATCGATTATTATTGGCCGCAATCAAAATACTTTAGAAGAAATTAATAAGGAATATGTGGACGAAAATGGGATTTTAGTTGTTCGTCGGTTGTCTGGCGGCGGGGCAGTTTATCATGACTTTGGTAATTTAAATTATAGTTTTATTATGCCTGACGATGGCGATTCTTTCCGTGATTTCCGTAAATTTACTGAACCGGTGATTGCCGCACTGCATGATTTAGGAGTGGCAGGGGCCGAACTGAAAGGGCGCAATGATTTAGTCATTGATGATCAAAAATTTTCCGGCAACGCCATGTATGCCACTGACGGTCGGATGTTTGCCCACGGCACTTTAATGCTAGATTCTGATATTAATGAAGTGGTGAACGCTTTAAAAGTCCGCAAAGATAAAATCGAATCAAAAGGAATTAAATCTATCCGCTCACGTGTCACCAATATTCGTCCTCATTTGCCAGAAAATCAGAAAAATTTAACGACAAAAGAATTCCGACAAGCTATTTTGCTACGGATTTTTAATGTAGATAGTGTCGATGAAATAAAACAATATCAATTAACCGATCACGACTGGAAGCGAATCAATGCTATTTCTGATGAATATTATCGCAATTGGGATTGGAATTACGGAAAATCTCCCGACTTTGCGGTAATTAAACGTCATCGTTTTCCTATTGGATCAATTGAGATTCGCCTTGATGTGCAACAAGGGGTCATTAAAGAAGCTAAGATTTATGGTGACTTTTTCGGTCTCGGGGAAGTAAAAGATGTAGAAGAAATTTTAACCGGTGTCCGTTATGAGAAAGCTGATTTGGCTGCAGCCATCGAAAAAATTGATGTAAAAAAATACTTTGGTAATATTGAACCAGATGACTTTCTAGAATTAATTTATTAAATAAAAAAACGCGCTTGATGACTATCATCAGGCGCGTTCCTTATTGCGAACAAGTAAATAACATAAAGCTAAATCTTCCATCTCTTTTAAATTAAAGCCTGTTTGCTCGTGGAATTTGTCCAGCCGATATTGCAGCGTATTGCGGTGCATAAATAAATCTTTTGCCGCTGAGGAAACATTCCCTTGATTTAAAATCAACGCTTCAACAATATCTAAAAGCTCATCATCTTTCAGTAAAACCCGGCGAAAACTTTGCATTAAGTGACTGCTGGAAATTTTTTCTTTTGTTAAAAAATCCAATGCCACCAAAGATAATGACAAAAAATTATCTTTTAAAAAACGTGCTTCTTCTTGAGCGAAAATTTCTTGTTCTTCTTTAAAAAGCAGGGAAAAGTTTTCATGAGCTTCATAAAAACTGCCGGCAAAAATTTTAGTTGTGACAAAAAAATCAGCATCCAAAGTAGCGAATAATCCTTTTAAATCCGTTAAAGAAAAGGTTTTTCGGTTTTGGTGCTCCACTAAAATTAAAATATCTTTCGTCAACCAAAAATGATCAATCGGCGCAATCATTTCTAAAATATTTTCCAACCATTCGCGGCGGGTATGCTCGCTGGTCGGAGAAAGTTTGACTTGTAAGACCCGAAAGTAACCCGCTTCTTTGATAGGTTCATTTTCAAGTAAAATCCGATACCACACATGTTTTCGGGCTTCATTTTTCGTATTTTCCGGAAAAATTTGTTGCAACATTTTGATTTCAGTGACAGATAAACGATCCTTAGGCAAAACAAACCAACGATTGCCCACCGGCAGCTGCAAGAGCGCGGGATTGAAACTGGCGACATCCATCATTTTGCCAAAAGGATAAATTTCTGTTAGATTATCCATAAACGCATTCACCTCTTGGGTTATTTTAACATAAAATTGAAGGATTGAGGGCAAGATGGAACAAACGAGTAGCTTAACCAACGAACAAAAAATATTTTTTATGAAAGAGGCATTAAAAGAGGCCAAGCTCGCCGAAAATTTAAATGAAGTCCCCATTGGCGCTCTGGTAGTTTTTGAAAATGAAATCATCGGTCGCGGCCATAATTTACGAGAAACCTTGCAACTGGCCACTAAACACGCCGAAATGATTGCCATTGATGCCGCGAGTTTACAGCAAAAAAGTTTTCGTCTGGAAAATTGCCAACTTTTTGTCACGCTAGAACCGTGTGCCATGTGTAGTGGGGCGATGATTTTAGCGCGAATTACCGAAGTTTACTTTGGCGCCGCCGATCCTAAAGGAGGAACTGCTGGAACTTTGATGAACTTACTTGAAGAACCACGCTTCAATCATCGGGCCTACGTTGAAGGGGGCATTATGAGTGAAGAATGTGGAGAAATTTTAACAACATTTTTTAGAAATTTACGGCAAAAAAAACGGCTAGCAAAAAAAGACTAGCAATTTCTTTGAACATCGTGTAAAATAAAACTTGCCTGCAAAGGCTAGGGCAATGGTTAGGCTTTGAAGCGTGTCAGATCCGGAAGGAAGCAGCACTAAGAAGTTCTGGCCATGTGCCTGATACATAGCTTAAGGCCGTCAAGCGCAAGAAAAAAGTGCTGGCGGTTTTTTTATTTTACGAAAAGGAAATGAATAATCAAGATGCTAAATGAAATGATGTTTCGCCCGATTATAGATGAACCTGTTTTACAATTTATGCGCCATGACCAAGTTCAACTTACTGGAGCGCTAAAAGACTTAGAAGAAAACGCCCACGAACGCAACGTACCAATTATTCCCCACGAAACAGTAATTTTTTTGCAATTTTATTTGCGGGCGCTGCAACCGAAAAATATTTTAGAAATCGGCACAGCAATTGGCTTTTCGGCGAGCTTAATGGCTGAAACTTTGCCGGAAGCAAAAATTATTACTATCGAACGCTTTGAATTAATGGCCACAGAAGCTCAGAAAAATTTTGACAAACTAGATTCAAGAAAACAAATCACTTTAAAAGAAGGACAAGCCGCAGATATTTTACCTGAGCTACCAGCGGAAACGTATGATTTTATTTTTATGGATTCTGCCAAAGCAAAATATCTCGAATTTTTACCAGCTTGTTTGCGAGTGTTAAAAAAAGGCGGCACACTAGCCATTGATGATGTCTTACAAGCCGGCACAATTTTACAACCGATCGAAGAAATTCCCCGGAAAAATCGCGCCATTCATCGCAAATTAAATGAACTATTTCAAACTATTCACAACGATCCAACATTAGGTTCGACGATTTTACCATTAGGCGATGGCCTACTTTTAGTACAAAAGTTGTAAAAGCGATTGACACTGATAAAATTCTTCTCTATAATTAAAATATTGTTGTCGCAGTAGCTCAGCTGGATAGAGCATCCGCCTTCTAAGCGGACGGTCGCGGGTTCGAATCCCTTCTGCGACGTTTTAAAAAAGCCCAAACCTTTGATACAAAAAGGTTTGGGCTTTTGTTTTTAGGGGGAAAAGAGAAAAATTCTCCGGATTTTATTTTTGAAGGGCCAGTTTGATGGCCTCGTGGTTGATCAATTTTATGGCAGATAGTTAAAGTTGTTGAAAAATCTTTTATAGAATAGTCGGTCCAACGATTCCATTTTCATAAGTCCATTTCTTAATCGCTGACATGTCACCATTTACATAATATTCACTAATCAATTGGTTCCATTCATGCCATTTTTCAAGGGGAACATGGATCAGCCCAGCGCCACCGTCCATCATTATTTTGTTTGCTGCAAGCGTAGCTGTCCGCTTGTTGCCGTCCCAAAAAATTTGAGTGCGCATGATGTGATACATCATCGTCATAGCTTTGTCTGTTATAGAGTTCGGACTATCCATTAGCGTGTTGAGATATTCAGTTTCAGCTTCTTGGCTAATTTCAAGAGGCGGAGTATAAGAAGTACCGTCCATTAGTGAAACCCCGCCAGAGCCTTTTCGTAATTGACCAGGGTAAAGGGCATCATCTTTAGCAACAATGGCGTTTATTTTTTTGCTAATTTCGATTGTGAGCGACGAGGTTTCTTTTGTGATATAATCCCAAGCTCTTTTCAGATAGACAATCGTGTTGATATCCTCAAGCGGAACACCGTCTACCCCCATTCCTGCTAAAATTGTTTGAGTTTGTGGTAAGGTCGTGTTGACGCCCTCGAAACGAGACGTTGTATAAATTAGTTCAGCAAAATTACTGCGGGCATATCGCACGTTTAAATCTCGTGTTAGATTGAATTTATCGGGGAATTGTTCCAATTTGTGGACCTCCTTTTTAGTTAACTGTTAAATAATAATTTTAAATGCATCGAAATTTCGAATAATTAAATCGTCCTATTTTTTTGTTCCACGATTTTTAAATACTGGCGCCATTGAATCGCCATTCACTTTAGAAAATCCAATTGAAATCAACAGGTGCCAAGTATCACAGATGATTATTGTTAGGTGCACCTATCTCCTGACAAGAAAAATTTAGCACTCCCAGAACCTACTGTCAATGATTTTTCTTTTTGTAACGAGGCCAACTACCTTCTCCTTGTTCAATTTTTTAAATCCTTGATACAATTAAATAGTAAGGAAAAATTGAAAAAGGAAGTGACCAAATGAAATTACGTGATCAAGTCGCAATTGTTACTGGCAGTTCTTCTGGAATTGGCAAAGAAATTACCCGGTTGTTTTTACAAGAAGGCGCAAAAGTGATGGCCGCTGACCTCAATGAGGAAGGTTGCTTGCGTTTGCAAGATGAAGTAGGCGAGGAGTTAGCGAAAAATTTATTATTTTTGGCCACCGACGTCAGTAAAAAAGAGCAAGTGGAGCAGTTGATAGCTAAAACAACTGAAAAATTTGGTCAGTTAGATATTTTAGTAAATAATGCCGGCGTGATGGATGACATGGTGCCAGTGGGCGATTTGACCGATGAATTGTGGGAAAAGGTGATGCGCATTAATGTCGACGGCGTGATGTATGCTTGCCGGTTGGCCATTCCTCTAATGGAAAATCGCAACGGAAAAATAATTAATATTTCTTCAGTCGGCGGATTATTTGGCAATAAAGCAGGAGCTGCTCACACGGCAAGTAAACACGCGGTCATTGGATTGAGTAAAAATATCGGGTTTATGTATGCAAGATCTGGTTTGCGCTGCAACGTGATTGCCCCAGGTGCCACGCAAACAAATATTCAAGAGACGATGAAAAATGTTCATGAATTTGGTGTCGGTCGCACGAAAACAGATGCCGCCAGCGTGCCCCGGGTGGGTGAGGCCAAAGAAGTCGCTAATGTTGCGTTATTTTTAGCCAGCGATGATTCTTCCATGATTAACGGCAGTGTCATTGTAGCCGACGCTGGTTGGACAGTCGGTTAAATAATAAATAAAAAAAATCCGCGGGAAAATTTTTCCGCGGATTTTTAACTGGAAAAATTTCTTCCAGTTTGGTGCCCCTGCCAAGGATTTAAGCGTACCACAATGATTTTTAAAGTCAAAATGTTTTTTTCATGGTATGCTATTTTTGAGGTGAAATCATGGATATGAATGTGACTATTTTTGAGATTGCAGGGCGTCTGGCTTTAACGCTTTTTTTAGGCGGGGTGATTGGTTACGAGCGGGAATTTAAAAATCGCCCAGCCGGGATTAAAACGCATATTCTCGTTTGCATGGGCGCTTGTATCATTGCTTTAATTCAACAAGAAATTTCAGCTAGTGCGTTACAAGCGGCGACGGATTTTCCCCAGTTAGCAGGCGTGGTTCGTTCTGATGAAGCGCGATTAATTGCTCAAGTCGTTTCTGGCGTAGGGTTTTTAGGTGCCGGAACGATTATTGTCACTAAGCGTTCGGTGGTAGGACTAACGACAGCCGCTTCCATTTGGGCGGTGGCAGGTCTCGGGATTGCTTGTGGCATGGGTTATTACGAAATCGCCTTACTTGGAGCGTTTGGTTTGCTGTTGGCTTTAACTTTGGTCAATCGGATTTTGCAACGAGTACCGACTAGCAAAAAAATTGAAATTAAATATCTTCATAAAGATATAACGCAAAATGCGATTCAAGATTATTTTGAAGAACACAAAATTCGAGTGATCGATGTAAATTTTACCCGGGAAATGAGCGGTGAAAATAGAGTCTATACGAATGTTTATGCCGTCGATTTGCCCCACAATATCAATTATCCCAAAGTGATTGAAGATTTATCGTCCATTGAAAATATTGTCAAAATCCGGACGACAATGATGTAATTTAAAATGGAGAAAACTGTCATTTCAAATGTGGCAGTTTTTTTGCTGTTCCCCTAGTAATTTTGGCGCCAACTGCGTATCATTAAAGGAAAAAGGAGGGATTTATTTGAAAATCTTACAAGTCAGCGATTTGCATTTGGATCGCCCTTTTTCAAGCATCGTTGATCCAAGCCCTGCTTTGCAAGAAGTGTTGCGGCAGGAAAATCAAAAAAGTTTGGAAAAAATAATTGAAATCGCACTCGTTAACAACGTTGATCTGGTGATTTTTGCCGGCGACACCTTTCATAAGCCGCAAATTCATCTGGCGACACAAGCAAAATTTATTAAAGGACTCCAGCAGTTGGAGCAAGCTAATATTCAAGTGGTTATGACATTTGGCAATCACGATTACTATACGCCGGAGCGCTTTTGGTTTTCTTGGCCGGACAATGTCCATCTTTTTACGGCAGAAAAAGTCGAGCAGCTTGTTTTAAATCTTGGCGAAGAGCAAGTCGTAGTTAACGGATTTAGCTATCAGCATCCTCAATTAAATCACGATTTTAGTGCTGATTTTCCTGAAAGAACGTCGGATTTGACGATTGGTATTTATCATGGCGGCGAAAAAAAGGTGGGTGAGGTTTATGCGCCTTTTGTTTTGGAAAATTTGAAAAAGCGGCGCTACGATTATTTTGCTTTAGGTCATATCCATGTGCCACAAGTTTTGTCCTTTGATCCGCCGATTATTTATGCTGGAACGCCGGTGGGCCATTCGAAAAAGGAAACCCAAGTCAAAGGGGTGGTCCTAGTAGATCTTGCTAAAAATCGGCCAGCTAAATGGACATTTATGTCGGTAGCTAATATCAGCTATGAAAAAAAATATTTGCCGCTAGTAAATAAGGAAACGACAACGATTTTACCGGAAATTCTGGCCTTTTTGAAACAATTAGTCAATGTCAATGAACAATGGCAAATTTTACATTTAGTTATCACGGCTTTACCGGATCTGGACATTTCTAGTACTGAATTGAAAAATTATTTGCAAGCAGAAATTACTCGCCATAATTGGCCCCTTTTTTTGAATCAATTAACCATTCAAACGCCAGAGGTTTCTTTAGCTAAATTGCCTCTGGATTCACAAATTTTGGCTAATTATCGAAAAATTTATCAACAACAAGAAGTTTTTGAGGAAATTTTGGCAGATTTAACTAGTCAAGAAGTGACGTATCAACTGTTGACCGAGTCGAATTTTAAAGAAGAGACGCTGGAATCAGCTTTTGAAATAATCAAAGAGCATTTTGAGTTTGCGGAGGATGAAACATGATTTTAAAAAAAGCAGAAATCATCGGCTTTGGTAAATATCAGCAAGCTCAGTTTCAATTTGAAGAAGAGTTGATGCTTTTTTATGGAGACAATGAGGCTGGAAAATCCACCTTGTATCAATTTATTTTGGCGATGCTTTTTGGATTTGCCAAAAAATCAAAATTCGCCAAAGACTATACGCCAAAATCTGGCGCACGTTTTGGCGGACATCTCTGGTTAGAAACAGAAGCAGGCTTAGTAAAAGTGAGCCGCTTTAAAGATGAAAAAGAACCGCAAGTAACGATGGTAAAAACCGGCTTAACCGGCGGCGAGAACTTTTTAAAAGAGCTGATAAAACCGTTGACCCGGGGGAATTTTGAACAAGTTTTTTCCTTCCAACAAGAACAACTGCAAGACTGGCAAGGACTAGACGCCAACGATTTGCAAAAATTATTATTGTCGTTAGGACTTTCCGGCAGCCAACAATTTTTAACATTATCGACCAAATTAGAAAATGACGGGCAAAAAATTTATAAAAAAACTGGCCGGCAACCGTTGTTAAACCAAAAATTAACCGAACTGGCTACATTAAATAAAAAAATTATTGAAAAAGAAAACACGGAATCAGCTTACCAACAACTTGTTGAAACCAGTGGGCAACTGACAGACCAACTTGCAACACTGAAAATCCAGCAAGAAAAAACCCAGCAACAAGTAACGTTCGCACAAAAACAAACGCTAGCCCAACCCCTTTACCAAGAATTACAAGCGTTAGAAAAAGTGGGAAGCGTCCCTTTGACAGATACCGAAGAAGCTCAGTTAAGTGCGTATTATCAACAATATGAAAATCATCAGCAAAACATTCAAAGTCTCAGCGAACAAATTAAAAGTCGCAGCGGCGAAAAAACGGTGGACAGTAACGATTATTATTTTTATTTGGAGCACGAAAAATATTTAGCCGAAATTGTCGCAAGTGCACCGGATTGGCATCAGCGCCAAACAGACTTGGCCAAGTTAGAAGCTGTCGGAGCCATAAAACAGCAAGAAGCAGAAGTGCTAGAGAAAAAATACGATTTTTCACCAACACAAATGCCCCAATTATTTTCTGAAGAGCAAAAGAAAATTTTAGCCAGTTCCTTAACAAAATTTACCGAAGCACAAAAATTAACAGCAAGGACCAACCCACTGTTGGCGCGCCCTGTACTGGTAGTAGTCGGGTTGATTCTTTTAGGCGCGAGCTTTTTTCTACCACAATTGGCCAAAGTGGCGGCCTGGTTGTTGGCTGGGGTAATTATTATTTTTGCGATTTTCCAAAAGCCAACGCCCAAAAATCAAGTGCCGCAAGCTACGTTAGATAAGTGGGGGGAAGAATTTTCTACAATTCAAAAAAATTATCAACTAGGCCGTTTTCCATTAGAAAAGATGTTGCAAGAAAATCCTGCCCCGGAAACATATCGCGCTCTCCAAGAAGAATTGGCAGAAAATAAAGAAGCACAAGGCGAAATACGCCAAAAATTTTTTAGCGCCCAACAAAAATGGAAAAATCTATTTCCAGAAATAAAAACCGGCACCTTGTTAGAAAATCTAGCCGAAATTCAAGCTTTTGTTCAGAAAATGGGCCAGATTCAATTTGCCAAAGAACAAAATGATCTCAAACAAATCCAAAAAGAATTATTCGAACTACGACAAAAAAACGAACAACTAGCCAGTACCAGTCAAGCGCTAGTGAAAAAAGCCGGCTTGCATTATTTGTATGAGGTACCTCGGGCGGAAAAAAACTGGGCCCAAATGCGCCAAGATGGCCAGCGTCGAAAACAAATTTTAGCCCAACTGGCAGATTTTGAATTAAGTGCTGATCAAGGGCGGGGAACTTTTGGCGAGGTGAATTTTCCGCAATTTAATTCGGCTGAAGTGAATCCAGCCGAAATAGATATAGCACTAGTGAATCCAGCCGAAATAAATCAAGCTGAAAAAAATCAAGCGGAAGTGAAATCAGCGGAACTAAATCTAGATCAACTAAAATCCCAACTCACCCACCAAGAAATTCAAATCAACCAACTAAATAAGCAGAGCCAAGAATTCATAGTTCGCGCCGAACTCATGACTAAAGACGGCACATTAGCCCAATTAGAACAAGACCAAGCCGAATTATTAGCCGAAATTTCCCAGTTGGCACAACTTTGGGGCAGCGACAAAATCGCTTTGAGTTTGCTACAAGATTTATCAGGAGAATTGAGCCAACAACAATTGCCGCAATTATTGAAAAAAGTGGGCGAATTTTTGGCCGTATTAACGTCCGGACGCTATCAAAAAATTATTTTCCACGACAATCTTTTTTCCATACAAAGTCTCGATGGACAATTTTGGTCCGTGCAAGATTTAAGTTCCGGGACCCGCGATCAATTATTTTTTAGTTTTCGCCTCGGATTTTTAGCTGTAAGACGACAAGAAGCGCGACAAACTGTTATAATTGATGACGGATGGTTGCGTTATGACGAGCATCGCAAGCAAAACTTTTTAAATGTGCTGCAAAAAATGTCTCAATATTATCAAATTATTTTACTGTCGTCAGATGTGGCGATGGTGACACAATTTCAAACACGCGACCAAATAGTAATATCATTAAATGAAATCTAAAAAGGAGATCATATGAAAAAATTACGAGAACTAGTTGTGGATGAAAGTTTTGAAACCTTTGTCCTCGTGAAAAACGCCGATGTTCGGCTAGCTAAAAACGGCAAAAAATTTATCGCTTTTACTTTTCAAGATATATCCGGCACCTTGGATGGAAAATATTGGGACGCCTCTGAAGAAGATGTCGTTAAATTTAAAAATGGTGCCGTCGTTTTTCTGAGCGGCAAACGAGAATTATACAATGGCAATCCGCAAGTAAAAATTATTCATTTGCGTTTGGCTAAAGATGACGAACCGAATGATCCGGGATTATATGTGGAGCGGGCACCAATGAGCACCGCCGAAATGACAGAAGAATTCAATCAGGCGCTATTTTCAATTGAAAATGCCCACTGGAATCGGATCGTGCGCTTTTTATTGAATCAGTATCAAACTGAATTTTTCGAATCACCAGCAGCTAAAAAAAATCATCACGCCTTTTATGGCGGACTTGCCTACCACACGTTGTCCATGCTCCATATTGCTCAAGCTTTATGTAAAGAATATCCAGTGTTGAACCCGTCGCTTTTATTTGCCGGAGTGATTTTGCACGATTTAGGAAAAGTCATTGAACTAACAGGTCCCATGTCCACGGAATACACGGTGGAGGGGAATTTAATCGGGCATCTGGTTTTAGTAGATGAAGAAATTGTCAAAGCGTGCGGCAATTTGAAAATCGACCCAAGCGACGAAGATGTGGTCATCTTGCGACATATGGTGTTAGCGCACCACGGCTTATTGGAGTACGGTTCACCAGTTAGACCGCGAGTGATGGAAGCCGAAATCTTACACCAAATCGATATGATCGACGCCTCCATGCAAATGATGAAAACGGCCCTAAGCCAAACCACCCCCGGAACATATTCCGAACGAATCTTTGGCATGGATGGCCGAAGTTTTTATTTGCCGAAGAGTTAAATTCGGTTAGGGGTAATGATTGAAAAAGAAAAACCGATAAAAAATCACTTGTGACGGTGACTTTTTATCGGTTTTTTTGTTTAAAGAAAATACATTTGAAAAGAATTTAAGAAATTATGTAAAATATGATAGGAAACGTATTCATTTATCGAGAAACAAGTGATATAATATGGTCATTCACTAAACAAAACAAATGTTATTCAAAAATAAATAAATAGAATAACTGGTGAAATTTTGGGTACAAAAAAAGCGCCGAAACAGCGCCACCTTAAAGGTTGATTACGGACAAGCCTTATTTTAACTTTGCTATGTTGATTTGAAAACTTCCAACAAGCAAATTATAGCACGGTCCAAAATATTTGCAAGTAAAATGTTAAAAAAATTTTAGTGGTAAAGAAAGTAGGTATGTAAGATGGGAAAAGATTATACAATTGGTTTGGATATTGGAACGAACTCAGTGGGTTGGGCCGTTTTACGAGATGATTTAGATCTAGTTAAAAAGAAAATGAAAGTATTTGGCAACACGGATAAAAAAGCCCTAAAGAAAAACTTCTGGGGGGTCTCGCTTTTTGACGAAGGACAAACAGCCGCTGATGCCCGTATGAAAAGAACAATGCGTCGTCGGTTAGCCCGTCGCCATCAACGTATTGTATTTTTACAAGAGGAATTTTTCCAAAAAGCAATGAATGAAAAAGACGCGAATTTCTTTCACCGATTAAACGAAAGCTTTTTAGTTGAAGAAGATAAAGAATTTAATCGGCATCCGATTTTTGGAAAGCTGGAAGAGGAAAAAGCGTATTACAAAAAATATCCAACGATTTATCATCTCCGCAAAGAATTAGCCGATTCCACTCAGCAAGCCGATTTGCGACTTGTTTATTTGGCAATGGCCCATATTATTAAATATCGGGGTCACTTTTTGATTGAGGGAAAATTAAGCACCGAAAATACTTCAGTTTCAGAAACATTTAAAGTTTTTTTAGATAAATTTAATGAAGCATCTAAAATAGCAGACAATGAATTAAAGCTTGATACAACAATAGATGTTGAAAAAGTTCTAACCGAAAAAAGTTCCCGTTCAAGAAAAGCTGAGAATGTCTTAAATTTCTTTCCAACTGAAAAAAAGAATGATACCTTCGATCAATTTTTAAAAATGATTGTTGGAAATCAAGGTAATTTTAAGAAAACCTTTGACTTAGATGAAGATGCTAAATTACAATTTTCAAAAGAAGATTATGATACAGAGCTGGAAAATTTACTGGGAATGGCTGGCGATGGGTATGGCGATGTTTTTGAAGCCGCTAAAAATGCCTACAATGCTGTGGAACTTTCTGGAATTTTAACGGTTCAAGACAGTCTAACCAAGGCTAAACTTTCCGCAGGGATGATCAAGCGATATGATGATCATAAAGAAGACCTAGCACTTTTAAAGAAATTTTTCTTAAATAATTTAGGCTATGAAGAGTATGTATCTTACTTTAAAGGTGACGGGAAAAAAGATAACAACGGATATGCAAGTTATATTGATGGCCATACAAAACAGGATGATTTTTATAGCTACACGAAAAAAATGCTGGATAAAGTTGAAGGCGCCGACTATTTCTTAGCTAAAATAGATCAAGAAGATTTTTTGCGCAAACAACGGACTTTTGATAATGGAGTCATTCCTCATCAAATTCATTTAGAAGAATTGAAAGCAATTATGGAACATCAAGGTGAATTTTATCCATTCCTAAAAGAAAATTTTCAAAAAATTGTTGATTTGTTTAACTTTAGAATTCCTTATTACGTCGGACCGTTGGCTAGTAAAGAAAATCACGGTCGGTTTGCTTGGTTAGAACGAAATTCAGATGAGCCAATCACGCCATGGAATATAACAGAAGTAGTTGATATGAATAAGTCTGCAGAAAAATTTATTGAGCGGATGACTAATTTTGACACTTATTTACCAAATGAAAAAGTTTTGCCTAAACACAGTATGTTGTACGAAAAATTCACTGTATACAATGAGCTTACTAAGGTTAGTTACACTGATGAGCAAGAAAAAACACATAATTTTTCCAGTATTGAAAAAGAGAAAATTTTCAAAGAGTTATTTTGCAAAAATCGGAAAGTAACAAAAGATCGCCTGCAAAAATTTCTTTATAATGAATACAACTTAGAAAATGTCACTATAAATGGGATTGAAAATGAATTTAACGCGAAATTAGCCACTTATCATGATTTCTTAAAATTGAATGTTTCTCCAGAAATGCTTAATGACCCAGAAAATGAAGACATGTTTGAAGAAATTGTCAAAATGTTAACGATTTTTGAAGATCGTAAAATGTTAGCCAAACAATTGGCCAGTTTCAAAAGTTATTTTGACGAAAAAACCATGAAAGAGCTGGTTAGGAGATATTATACTGGTTGGGGTCGTTTATCAGCTAAATTAATTAACGGCCTTTATGATCAACAAACCGGAAAAACAGTCATAGATTTTCTAGTCATGGATGATGCGCCAGGTAAAAATACAAATCGCAATTTTATGCAACTAATTAACGATAATATGCTGTCGTTCAAAGAAGAAATTCAAAAAGCCCAAAAAGAAGTGGGTACTAAAAATGACTTAAATCAAATTGTTCAAGAATTAGCTGGGAGCCCAGCATTGAAAAAAGGCATTTTACAAAGCTTAAAAATTGTCGATGAAATCGTAGATATTATGGGTTATGCGCCAACCAATATTGTGATAGAAATGGCTCGAGAAAATCAAACCACCGGGCGAGGAAAAATTAATTCACAACCACGTTATAAAAATCTCGAAAAATCATTAAATGAAATGCAAAGTAAGATTTTGAAAGATTATCCAACAGACAATAAAGCTATCCAGAAAGATCGCCTTTATTTGTACTATTTGCAAAATGGTCGCGATATGTATACCGGTCATGACCTTGATATTAATAACTTATCAAATTACGACATTGATCACATAATCCCGCAAAGTTTCATCGTAGATAATTCGATAGACAATCGTGTTTTAGTCAGCTCCAAAGAAAATCGCGGAAAATCTGATGATGTCTTGAATATTGATATTGTAAAAAGCAGAAAAGGGTTTTGGGAACAACTGTTACATTCTAAATTAATGAGTAAAAAGAAATTTGATAATCTGACGAAAGCAGAGCGCGGTGGAATTACTGAGGATGATAAAGCAGGATTTATAAAACGCCAATTAGTAGAAACGCGACAAATTACTAAGCACGTGGCTCGTATTTTAGATGAACGATTTAATACAGAGAAAGATCAAACTGGTAAAAAAATACGAACAGTTCGTATCGTCACTTTAAAATCTGCATTGACTAGCCAGTTCCGCAAAAACTACCAAATTTACAAGGTGCGTGAAATTAATGATTACCATCATGCTCATGATGCCTATCTAAATGGTGTAGTGGCAAATACTTTATTGAAAATTTATCCACAATTAGAACCGGAATTTGTCTATGGAGAATACCATCGTTATGATAGTTTCAAAGAAAATCGCGCTACTGCTAAGAAAAATATGTACTCAAATATTATGCAGTTTACAAAAAAAGACGTAACTCTAGATAAAGAGGGCAATGGAGAAATTCTGTGGGATAACAAATCTGTAGCGATGGTAAAAAAAGTTATTGATTATCGCCAAATGAACATCGTGAAAAAAACCGAAATTCAACGAGGTGGATTTTCAAACGAGACTGTTTTGCCAAAAGGACCTTCTGATAAACTTATCCCAAGAAAGAATAATTGGGATCCAGCGAAGTATGGTGGTGTAGGAAGTCCAACTGAAGCGTATTCAATCATTATTTCTTATGAAAAGGGAAAGAGTAAAAAGGTCGTAAAAGAAATAGTTGGAATCACTATTATGCAACGAAAAGCTTTTGAGGAAAATGAGTTAGGATTTTTAAAAACTAGAGGTTATGAAAATCCCAAAGTTTTAGCTAAGTTACCAAAATACACACTATTTGAATTTGCAGACGGTCGGAGACGATTATTGGCAAGTTCAAAGGAATCACAAAAAGGTAACCAATTAGTTCTCTCTAAAGACTTGAATGAATTAGTTTATCACGCAAAAAATTCCGATAAAAAATCCGAAAGCTTGGAGTTTGTAACGAATAATTCTACAATGTTTTTTGACTTTTTGGAGTATGTTGATATTTTTGCCCAAAAGTATATTATTGCTACAAAAAATAGTGAGAGAATACAAATTGTAGCTGAAAATAATAAAGATTCTGAAGGGAAAGATCTCGCAACCTCATTTTTCAATTTATTACAGTTTACAGCTATGGGCGCTCCGGCAGACTTTAAGTTTTTTAACGAAACAATTCCGAGAAAAAGGTATTCATCAACATCTGAACTTCTCAACGCCACGATCATCTATCAATCTGTCACTGGTCTTTATGAAACACGTAGAAATTTAGGGGATTAATATGGGATGGCGGACTGTAATTGTAAATGAACATAGTAAATTGTCCTACACAAATAATCATCTCATTTTCAAAACACCGTTTGAACATAAATTAATTCACCTGTCAGAGATCGATGTCATCATACTTGAGACTACAGACATTACCATCACAACGATGTTGATTAAGCGTTTGGTGGATGAAAATATTCTTGTCCTTTTCTGCGATGATAAACGATTACCAATCGGTAAACTTTTACCATTTTACGGTAGACACGATAGTTCGCTCCAACTCACTCGTCAGCTTTCTTGGAATGACTCCAGGAAAGCTGAGGTTTGGACGGAGATTATTTCTCAAAAAATTTTGAATCAAAGTCAATTTTTGGCAATGCAAAATTATCCTGAAAAAGCAGAAGCCTTAAAAGAATTTCAACAAAAATTGGAACTTTTTGATCCAAGTAATCGAGAAGGTCACGCCGCTCGGACTTATTTCAATATACTTTTTGGAAATAGTTTTACTCGGGAACAAAATAATGATGTCAATGCTGCCCTAAATTACGGCTATACCTTACTTTTAAGTGTGTTCGCTCGAGAAATTGTAAAATCGGGCTGCTTGACTCAATTAGGCCTGAAACATGCTAATCAATTTAACGACTTTAACTTAGCCAGCGATTTGATGGAGCCTTTTCGTCCTTTAGTTGATCAGATTGTGTATGAACACCGTTACCAAAAATTTTCGCTTGCAAAACGATTTTTATTTAACCTGTTCAATCAGACTTATCATTATAATAATCAGGAAATGTATCTCGTGAATATCGCCAGTGATTATACGAAAAAAGTAATCAAGGCAATAAACGAAGAAAGTGAAAGTATTCCGGAATTTAGAATATGAGCTATCGATATATGAGGTTAATTTTAATGTTTGATTTACCCACTGAAACTGCGGATGATCGAAAAGCCTATCGACAATTCCGAAAATTTATTTTGAGTGAAGGATTCATTATGCACCAATTTTCGATTTACAGTAAAATTCTCCTGAATGGAACGGCCAATAAAGCGTTGATTGCTCGACTAAAACAAAAAAATCCTAAAAAAGGTTTGATTACTTTATTAACTGTAACTGAAAAACAATTTTCTAAAATGATCTATTTGAGTGGTCAAAAAAATACGGATGTTGGAAATACTGATGCTCGCATTGTTTTTTTAGGGGAGGACTATGATGAAAATTAATTTTCCCGTTTTAGATGAACCCATTTTGATAAATAGATCGACTTGCCTAGTTATTGAAGATGTTCAAGTTTTTGCTAAAGTTGTGCAGCTATTTTATCAATATGAAGGAGAAGGGGATCTGAAACTTTTTGATGATAAACAGCGTGCAGTTAAACCTGCTGAGCTGATGATTGTCATTGATGTCCTTGGTTTTGAGATTAATTCTGCTGCAACTTTAAAACTTATTTATGCAGATTTAGAGGAGCAATTGAATGAAAATCTTGAAATAAAAGGGAAAATTGAGAGCTTAGTTGCCAATATAGGAGACTTGCTGGCTGAAGAGTTAATTGAGCAAGAACTTGATTTACAAAGTGGTGAATTGACAATACTTGATCTATTTAAAGTTTTCAATATTCGTATTGAAACGCGTAGTGACACAATTTTTGAAAAAGTATTAGAGATTATCCAAGTTTTCAAGTATTTAGTAAAGAAAAAATTATTGGTACTAATAAATGTCTCTACTTTTTTAACTCAGCAGGAACGATTAGAATTAGAAAAACAAATTTCTTTGCAGGAGATTGACGTCCTATTTTTAGAGCCAAGGAAAGTATCTGGCATAAAGCAATTAGTATTGGATAAGGATTATTTTCTTCTTGAAGAAAATATGATATGATCCTATCATAAGAAAAGATTGTCCTTTGACAATAAAATAAAATTATTTTTAAAATATAGGAGTATTCAAATCTGAAGCTTTGCTATGGGCAAATCGCGCGATTACGGGATTTCGTGGAAAATCAAAAAATTCTACGAGGTTTTAGAGTGATGTTGATTTGAATACTTCCAAAACCATTTTCAAAATGGATTAAATGTTTGTTCAGTTTTAGAGTGATGTTGATTTGAATACTTCCAAAACAATTCTAAAAAAAGCCGATCTGAACTACTGGTTTTAGAGTGATGTTGATTTGAATACTTCCAAAACTTAGTTAGAAATGTGATACTGACATTTCCCGTTTTAGAGTGATGTTGATTTGAATACTTCCAAAACTTGGTATCTGATCAGCAAGGTCACTTACTTGTTTTAGAGTGATGTTGATTTGAATACTTCCAAAACATTTATAAAATTACAGCTGATGAACAATGTGTTTTAGAGTGATGTTGATTTGAATACTTCCAAAACAAGACTGAAAGAATGTGGGATATAGAAACAGTTTTAGAGTGATGTTGATTTGAATACTTCCAAAACATTAGGATTTTTCTTCAAACCACCATTATTGTTTTAGAGTGATGTTGATTTGAATACTTCCAAAACCATAGTTTTATTGGTCAATTACGATATTCGCGTTTTAGAGTGATGTTGATTTGAATACTTCCAAAACGATTAAATCACCATCTAGGTTGATGCGATGGTTTTAGAGTGATGTTGATTTGAATACTTCCAAAACCATTTTTGTAGATATGGATAAGGATCTACGGTTTTAGAGTGATGTTGATTTGAATACTTCCAAAACGCCTAATACGTTTGTTTTGAACTGAATCAAGTTTTAGAGTGATGTTGATTTGAATACTTCCAAAACTACTTATCAGCATATCATCAATGATTGTGAGTTTTAGAGTGATGTTGATTTGAATACTTCCAAAACTTGTACTGGACTTTTAAATCATGGAGTAATGTTTTAGAGTGATGTTGATTTGAATACTTCCAAAACCATATACAAAAATACCTCGAAATGCAATTGAGTTTTAGAGTGATGTTGATTTGAATACTTCCAAAACACAAGGATGGACAACTGTCACACCACCCGAGTTTTAGAGTGATGTTGATTTGAATACTTCCAAAACGTTATGGCTTGTAGTTCAGCTTTCCACTTGGTTTTAGAGTGATGTTGATTTGAATACTTCCAAAACCATCCAAACGTAAATGTCTTAATGGTCT
This sequence comes from Enterococcus timonensis, assembly GCF_900104595.1. GTDB lineage: Bacteria > Bacillota > Bacilli > Lactobacillales > Enterococcaceae > Enterococcus_J > Enterococcus_J timonensis. The sequence goes on along the minus strand of NZ_FNVY01000004.1, from coordinate 1,110,127 downwards.
TAAGTTTTAGAGTGATGTTGATTTGAATACTTCCAAAACTTGGCTTACCAGCGATGTAGGCAAATTCTTGTTTTAGAGTGATGTTGATTTGAATACTTCCAAAACAATGCGTTCAAACGGACGGCCATAATCAATGTTTTAGAGTGATGTTGATTTGAATACTTCCAAAACCAAGGTTTCCGGTATCTCGCCCCAATCCTTGGTTTTAGAGTGATGTTGATTTGAATACTTCCAAAACAGAATTTTATGGAGCAAGTACAATATCGTTGTTTTAGAGTGATGTTGATTTGAATACTTCCAAAACAATGTTTCGATGTCAATCGCAGTCAAGACCAGTTTTAGAGTGATGTTGATTTGAATACTTCCAAAACTCTGTAAAGGATATCCACGACACAGATAGTGTTTTAGAGTGATGTTGATTTGAATACTTCCAAAACTCGACTGATTGCCAACGTAGCTACCATCAAAGTTTTAGAGTGATGTTGATTTGAATACTTCCAAAACTCTTAGCGCCGTGAAAAGAGCATGTAGCAAGTTTTAGAGTGATGTTGATTTGAATACTTCCAAAACCCGTTTCGTTACTGATACGTTTTGCAATCTGTTTTAGAGTGATGTTGATTTGAATACTTCCAAAATCTTAGAAACAATTAATTTAAGACAAGGTGAGTTTTAGAGTGATGTTGATTTGAATACTTCCAAAACGAACGTCAGTCAAAATTACTTATCAAGAGGGTTTTAGAGTGATGTTGATTTGAATACTTCCAAAACTTAAGAGATATTTTTCTCCTATTAAACTATGTTTTAGAGTGATGTTGATTTGAATACTTCCAAAACTTTGCCGAAATTCTTTGAGCGACATAGACCGTTTTAGAGTGATGTTGATTTGAATACTTCCAAAACTAAGGCCATATTTTTTCTTCCTCCAGTCAAGTTTTAGAGTGATGTTGATTTGAATACTTCCAAAACTAAAATCAATCATCTACTTGCCTCCTCTAAGTTTTAGAGTGATGTTGATTTGAATACTTCCAAAACAATCGAATCGGACGTGGCTGATGGGTCTTTGTTTTAGAGTGATGTTGATTTGAATACTTCCAAAACACTCCTGTTTTGTCTAAGACCCTAAAGTTAGTTTTAGAGTGATGTTGATTTGAATACTTCCAAAACTATCGTGACCTATTGTGTCAATGGTCGAGAGTTTTAGAGTGATGTTGATTTGAATACTTCCAAAACCAAAACCTATGAAGTTTCTACCTGTATTTAGTTTTAGAGTGATGTTGATTTGAATACTTCCAAAACTTTATGTAGGGAAAAGTCGTGCTAGTGCAAGTTTTAGAGTGATGTTGATTTGAATACTTCCAAAACTAACATTGGTAACTTTAATCAATGTGGTTAAGTTTTAGAGTGATGTTGATTTGAATACTTCCAAAACAGCATCTAAATCGTTTAAACTTAAATCTAGGTTTTAGAGTGATGTTGATTTGAATACTTCCAAAACTATAAGTTTTCTTTTGATGTTGCCCACTCAGTTTTAGAGTGATGTTGATTTGAATACTTCCAAAACCGTCAATGTAACCTTTAGTGGTAGCTACATGTTTTAGAGTGATGTTGATTTGAATACTTCCAAAACAAAAGTTAGTGAACCAAGCGCGAAGTGAGTGTTTTAGAGTGATGTTGATTTGAATACTTCCAAAACTGTAAAGCTTTTGTAATCTCTCCCGCTTTTCGTTTTAGAGTGATGTTGATTTGAATACTTCCAAAACAAAGGTTATCCATTTTATTTAACGTGTCGAGTTTTAGAGTGATGTTGATTTGAATACTTCCAAAACCTTTTTCCGCAGATACAGAAGTGTTATAAAGTTTTAGAGTGATGTTGATTTGAATACTTCCAAAACTTCCATATCGAAATTATGAATTTACTCCATGGTTTTAGAGTGATGTTGATTTGAATACTTCCAAAACGGGCAATTTTTTCGACTGGCGTCATAATGGGTTTTAGAGTGATGTTGATTTGAATACTTCCAAAACGAAATATCTTGCAACTTTGCATAACGTGGAGTTTTAGAGTGATGTTGATTTGAATACTTCCAAAACACAAAACATATTATTTATAATTGTAGTGATGTTTTAGAGTGATGTTGATTTGAATACTTCCAAAACTTTTCAAAACCGCCAAACTTTGACTGCTAGGTTTTAGAGTGATGTTGATTTGAATACTTCCAAAACACAAAGCAATCAGTGAGAAAGCAAATGACGGTTTTAGAGTGATGTTGATTTGAATACTTCCAAAACTTGGAGTCAACGCCTGCAGCACCAATCCCCTGTTTTAGAGTGATGTTGATTTGAATACTTCCAAAACATGTCAAATCAAATGGCAATGTTGGAACCTGTTTTAGAGTGATGTTGATTTGAATACTTCCAAAACCGGCTGTCTTTTCAATATCCGTCGCTTGGAGTTTTAGAGTGATGTTGATTTGAATACTTCCAAAACTTAGAGCGACTTTGAGTGATAGCTTTGGGAGTTTTAGAGTGATGTTGATTTGAATACTTCCAAAACAACGGTCACGAAAAATAAAACAGACGCAGAGTTTTAGAGTGATGTTGATTTGAATACTTCCAAAACTTGCTCTAATACATTTACAGGCTTTTGGGTGTTTTAGAGTGATGTTGATTTGAATACTTCCAAAACGCGGAAAAATTTATATCGAAGGAGCTTACGGTTTTAGAGTGATGTTGATTTGAATACTTCCAAAACTCGGTTCACTTTGTTTTGGCTCGTTTTGCTTGTTTTAGAGTGATGTTGATTTGAATACTTCCAAAACCACTTATCAAAATATAAGAACAATTACAGTGTTTTAGAGTGATGTTGATTTGAATACTTCCAAAACTTGCTGGATGTATAAAACAAGCGATGCTGTGTTTTAGAGTGATGTTGATTTGAATACTTCCAAAACTAGTTTATCTGCGGTTAGAAAGTTAGATTAGTTTTAGAGTGATGTTGATTTGAATACTTCCAAAACTGGAGAATTTGGAAATTGGCTGAAAACAGTGTTTTAGAGTGATGTTGATTTGAATACTTCCAAAACATTGGTTAGATAGGACTCGGCATTGCTGTCGTTTTAGAGTGATGTTGATTTGAATACTTCCAAAACATGGCTGTATTCATTTTCATGGCGTTACAGGGTTTTAGAGTGATGTTGATTTGAATACTTCCAAAACGCGCACTCAATGCGTATTATTGTAAAAAAGGGTTTTAGAGTGATGTTGATTTGAATACTTCCAAAACCCCAATGTGGATATGTTGTTCCACTTTAGAGTTTTAGAGTGATGTTGATTTGAATACTTCCAAAACTTCAGCAAATGTATTTTCCTCATCAACAGCGTTTTAGAGTGATGTTGATTTGAATACTTCCAAAACATTGCTAGGGTTGCTAAATCTACCCAAGTATGTTTTAGAGTGATGTTGATTTGAATACTTCCAAAACTAGAAATTACGAAGAGCATCTTTTAAGTGAGTTTTAGAGTGATGTTGATTTGAATACTTCCAAAACAAATAAAATTGCCTCACATTCATCTTCAGAGTTTTAGAGTGATGTTGATTTGAATACTTCCAAAACCACGTCACTTAAAACGATCTCGAAACAATGCGTTTTAGAGTGATGTTGATTTGAATACTTCCAAAACTGATAAAATAATACGTGAATCGTATCGTGGGTTTTAGAGTGATGTTGATTTGAATACTTCCAAAACTGTGGGCATGTGGCTAACACAGATGGAATTGTTTTAGAGTGATGTTGATTTGAATACTTCCAAAACCTGGAACATATGAATAAGGTTGCACTTGAAGTTTTAGAGTGATGTTGATTTGAATACTTCCAAAACTTATTGTGGTTCCAAAATTGGGATGAAGCAGTTTTAGAGTGATGTTGATTTGAATACTTCCAAAACCTTGTTAAAGGTTAAATCGCCAATCGTTATGTTTTAGAGTGATGTTGATTTGAATACTTCCAAAACGAAGGCATTGAGGATTTAATTCCTTTGAATCGGCTACACTAGACTAGACAAAAAAAATAAGGTGTGTAGAATAGAAAAAAACACACTGGAGGAATTTTTATGTCAAGACGTCCACGAAGAACTTATTCAAAAGAATTTAAACAACAGGTAGTCGATCTATATCTAGCCGGAAAATCACGGGTAGAAATTATTCGTGAGTATGAATTAACCGCTTCTTCTTTTGATAAATGGATTAAACAAGCAGAAACCTCTGGTTCTTTCAAAGAGAAAGATAACTTGACCCCAGAACAAAAAGAAATGATCGCTTTGCGCAAGCGAAACCAACAGCTAGAAATGGAAAATGATATTTTAAAGCAAGCAGCGCTGATATTCGGACGAAAAGACAAGTAATTGATGCCAATAAGCACAAATACTCGATATCAGCGATGTGTAAAGTCTTAGGAATTTCCCGTCAAACGTATTATTACCAGCCAAAACTCGTAAAAAATGAAGCTGAATTGGAAGAAGCTATCACAGAAGAATTTGTTCGTAATCGCAAGGCTTACGGCACAAGAAAATTAAAACAAATCTTAGCGAATCGCGACATCCAAGTGAGTCGTCGGAGAATCGGTCGCATCATGAAACAACGGGGATTGAAATCGAGCTATACTTTGGCTCATTTCAAAAACCATTCCTCTTCCTGTAATGAATCAAAAACAGATAATATTTTAGCTCGAGATTTTAGAAATAAAGAGCCTCTGGAAGCTATTGTCACTGATTTAACTTATGTACGTGTTGGGAAAAAATGGCATTATATTTGTTTGATTCTTGATTTGTTCAATCGAGAAATTATTGGGTATTCTTGTGGCAAAAGAAAAGATGCAAGCTTGGTCAAGCGGGCTTTTACTCGTATTTCTTATCCATTGACAGAAGTGCAGCTCTTCCACACCGATCGTGGAAAAGAATTTGACAATCAAACGATTGAAGAGATTATTGGAGCCTTTGGCATTACTCGCTCTCTGAGCAAAAAAGGTTGTCCTTATGATAATGCAGTAGCTGAATCTACATACAAGTCAGTGAAGGTAGAATTTGTTCATCAATTTCGGTTTGAGTCTTTGGAACAGTTAGAATTAGAATTATTTGACTACGTCAATTGGTGGAATCATTTACGATTGCATGGGACACTTGGTTACGAGACACCAATTGGATTTCGTTATCAGAGATTGGCGAAGCGAACCCTTGATAATGAGCGCGGATATGATACACCGAGTGAGGCGGCTTCATTCATTTGAGTGAGCTTCTGCCGTAGAGAATCATATCCGAGGAGGCTCATTGTCAAGGGCAATCGGAATAATAACACGAGACAAAAAATGACACCTTATAAATTTTGTCAAAAAAAGTGTTGCCATTTCACTTTGTCGGTTTTAGAGTGATGTTGATTTGAATACTTCCAAAACAGGAGCTGAATAAATTGCCCCTCCTACTTTGTTTTAGAGTGATGTTGATTTGAATACTTCCAAAACAAGCGGTATTTGATATTAATCATTATTAGGGTTTTAGAGTGATGTTGATTTGAATACTTCCAAAACTAACTCCTAGCAAAGCCGTGCCTAAAGTAAGTTTTAGAGTGATGTTGATTTGAATACTTCCAAAACCAGTCCAAAACTGGAATAATCTCAAGGAGGGTTTTAGAGTGATGTTGATTTGAATACTTCCAAAACAAAGAGCACCAGCTGTTAGGTCGTGAAGTTGTTTTAGAGTGATGTTGATTTGAATACTTCCAAAACAATACGTTTTGGGAACAAGTCAAGATGCTGGTTTTAGAGTGATGTTGATTTGAATACTTCCAAAACTTGCTGGAACTATATTCTAGCGTTGCGGTAGTTTTAGAGTGATGTTGATTTGAATACTTCCAAAACCGGTGTGCTGGAAGCAACTATCTACAACGAGTTTTAGAGTGATGTTGATTTGAATACTTCCAAAACGGAGATAATGGTTATGAAGAGTCTATTTCTGTTTTAGAGTGATGTTGATTTGAATACTTCCAAAACAGATATTTATCAAAGAGTTGGCGAAAATCGGTTTTAGAGTGATGTTGATTTGAATACTTCCAAAACATTATTGCTTGCGCCATAACCACCAGTATGGTTTTAGAGTGATGTTGATTTGAATACTTCCAAAACATCATCGCTATACAACAATGCTTCTTCATAGTTTTAGAGTGATGTTGATTTGAATACTTCCAAAACGTAGCATGTGACGTGATCTCTTCACGGCCAGTTTTAGAGTGATGTTGATTTGAATACTTCCAAAACATGCTGGTACAAGATTTAAGCCCAAATCTTGTTTTAGAGTGATGTTGATTTGAATACTTCCAAAACTGACGGAGAAACCAAACGCCCCTATGTAAAGTTTTAGAGTGATGTTGATTTGAATACTTCCAAAACGACCGACAAGTGGCGTTAATGCACCAATCAGTTTTAGAGTGATGTTGATTTGAATACTTCCAAAACGAAAGACTGTTGAAAAAAATTCTGATATGGGTTTTAGAGTGATGTTGATTTGAATACTTCCAAAACTCCAAAACTGGTGATTACTTTGATTTTTACGTTTTAGAGTGATGTTGATTTGAATACTTCCAAAACTAATAGCATTCCCCGAAATAGTTGGATTATGTTTTAGAGTGATGTTGATTTGAATACTTCCAAAACTGTAATGAGTCAAATTGGCGTACTAAAGTAGTTTTAGAGTGAATCGGCTACACTAGACTAGACAAAAAAAATAAGGTGTGTAGAATAGAAAAAAACACACTGGAGGAATTTTTATGTCAAGACGTCCACGAAGAACTTATTCAAAAGAATTTAAACAACAGGTAGTCGATCTATATCTAGCCGGAAAATCACGGGTAGAAATTATTCGTGAGTATGAATTAACCGCTTCTTCTTTTGATAAATGGATTAAACAAGCAGAAACCTCTGGTTCTTTCAAAGAGAAAGATAACTTGACCCCAGAACAAAAAGAAATGATCGCTTTGCGCAAGCGAAACCAACAGCTAGAAATGGAAAATGATATTTTAAAGCAAGCAGCGCTGATATTCGGACGAAAAGACAAGTAATTGATGCCAATAAGCACAAATACTCGATATCAGCGATGTGTAAAGTCTTAGGAATTTCCCGTCAAACGTATTATTACCAGCCAAAACTCGTAAAAAATGAAGCTGAATTGGAAGAAGCTATCACAGAAGAATTTGTTCGTAATCGCAAGGCTTACGGCACAAGAAAATTAAAACAAATCTTAGCGAATCGCGACATCCAAGTGAGTCGTCGGAGAATCGGTCGCATCATGAAACAACGGGGATTGAAATCGAGCTATACTTTGGCTCATTTCAAAAACCATTCCTCTTCCTGTAATGAATCAAAAACAGATAATATTTTAGCTCGAGATTTTAGAAATAAAGAGCCTCTGGAAGCTATTGTCACTGATTTAACTTATGTACGTGTTGGGAAAAAATGGCATTATATTTATTTGATTCTTGATTTGTTCAATCGAGAAATTATTGGGTATTCTTGTGGCAAAAGAAAAGATGCAAGCTTGGTCAAGCGGGCTTTTACTCGTATTTCTTATCCATTGACAGTAGTGCAGCTCTTCCACACCGATCGTGGAAAAGAATTTGACAATCAAACGATTGAAGAGATTATTGGAGCCTTTGGCATTACTCGCTCTCTGAGCAAAAAAGGTTGTCCTTATGATAATGCAGTAGCTGAATCTACATACAAGTCAGTGAAGGTAGAATTTGTTCATCAATTTCGGTTTGAGTCTTTGGAACAGTTAGAATTAGAATTATTTGACTACGTCAATTGGTGGAATCATTTACGATTGCATGGGACACTTGGTTACGAGACACCAATTGGATTTCGTTATCAGAGATTGGCGAAGCGAACCCTTGATAATGAGCGCGGATATGATACACCGAGTGAGGCGGCTTCATTCATTTGAGTGAGCTTCTGCCGTAGAGAATCATATCCGAGGAGGCTCATTGTCAAGGGCAATCGGAATAATAACACGAGACAAAAAATGACACCTTATAAATTTTGTCAAAAAAAGTGTTGCCATTTCACCAGGGTGAGGGGGAACGCTTTTCCCCCTCAGTTTTAGAGTGATGTTGATTTGAATACTTCCAAAACTGGTGGCACGCTTACTATTCCTGTAACGATGTTTTAGAGTGATGTTGATTTGAATACTTCCAAAACATTACATTGCACGTATGCACGATATTGACTGTTTTAGAGCGATGTTGATTTGAATACTTCCAAAACTAGTTGAAGAACGTGAAGATGAACGGCAGAGTTTTAGAGCGATGTTGGTTTGAAAGATTAAAAATTTATTCTGATTTGAAACACTGGTATTTAATTTAGCTTTTAATTAGACAACTGTAGAAAAATCTTCAATTGGTTAAATTGTTGAGGAATCTATTCTTGGAAATAAATCTATATTTAAAAGTATTGGACAAATTGATTTAAAGTGCTAATATTTAGATGAGATAGTCATTCAGTTCACTAATTGTTTACCATCTGCACAAAGATTAGGTTTTAGAGCTATGTTCTTTTGAAAGCTTTATCCAACGAATGGTCTAAATCCTTTCTTTTTAGATTTATTAAACCTCTAATCTTTGTGTCTACGTAATTTGGACATTCCTTTTCTATTAGCTACAGAAAAGGAATGTCCAAAACTAGTGAATAATCTGTGAGATGAATCTTTGTCTCTAAAAATTTTTGACAGATTTAGAAGGGAGAACGAAATGAAAAGAAAAGCTGTAAAATATGAAAAGCTAGTTCAAAGAATCAAGAAAAAGTTTGGGACTGTCAGTAAATTTTCTCGGAAAATAAATAAATCAGCAGAGAGTGTATCAAATAAGTTGCGAGGAGAGAGTCAGATACCTGTAGAAGAAGCATTTCTTTGGGCAAAAGAGTTGGAAATCTCAGATATAGATTTTCTTGATTATTTTCGAGATATCTCAATTTAGTTATGTCTCTAAAATTGAAATGCTTTTAAGTTATTTCTATCGATAAAATTGTTTTTGAAACTTTTAGTCTATTTTAGTGATTAAAAGTTTCAAAGATAATTATTATGGTTTATCAGATGTACTAAACTGTAATATAGAGAGTTAATTGAGTTTTTGACAAAACAAAACCCCCAAAAAATTCCATCCACAGACGGAATTTTTCAGGGGTCTATTTGTTTTATAATTCAGCTCTATTTTTGCAATACTTTTTCGGTTTGGTTTAATTTTTGGACGGCGAATTTTTCAATGACGAATTGTTTACGTTTATTGGTGTGACCAAAGGCAGCTAAATAATCGCCATCATTTACTTGATATAAAAAGTTCAAGGCATGCTGGTTGATCAAACAATTTAGTTCGTCCTCATCTCTCGTTAAAGTGAATCGCACGAGCGGATAGGGCGAGACGCGCAAAATTTTAATCTTGCTGACGAGTCCGTGCTGGGCTTCTTTCATCTTCCTCACCTCAACTTAATTATACAAACAAGTGTTCGTATCGTCAAATGATTTGGTCAAAGATAAAATTTTTAAATAAACAATAAAGACCGCCAGAAGTTAGAATTTCAGTCTAACTTTCCAGCGGTCTATTTTTGAATTTTTAGATTTTTAAATAAAAAAAGTGGATAGCACAAACGTCTTCGAAATGCTTTCGCACCGACGTTTGCCTATCCGTGGGTTTGGCACCCATGGGCTGTGAGGGGCTCGAACCCGCGACCCGCTGATTAAGAGTCAGCTGCTCTACCAACTGAGCTAACAGCCCAACAACAAAAGTAATTTTAACATTGTCTAGCCGTTGTCGCAAGTGTTTTTTGCAAATACTAAGCAGTGACGCAAAATAATTTTTCATATCTCGTTAAGTTGCCTTAAAGATTTTCTTCAGCAATTTCAGTTGGCGTTTTTTTGCCAGGAGCGCTGGATGGATCGTAGACGTAAGTGATGTCGCCGCCTAATGAGGCAATGCCGCGAAAATTCATTTTTTCTGGGAAAGTTAACCAGGCCAAACGAAAATTTCCATACTCGGCAAAGGGGACAAAAAGTTCAGTCAGCTCGCCATTTTTTAATTGATTTAATTGGTTGATCCAAGGATTTTCCAAATGTTGCCACCTCTTCTTATTTACTTTTTCTATTACTATACCATAAATTTTTTAAGTTTTACCGTTGACAAATGTAAACCAAAAAGTTATGATGGTTTTGTTGAAAGAATTTACATCTGTAAACCAACTTTTTAAAGAAATTTAGATTTAAAATTCATAGATTTTAAAATGGAGGTAAAAATGTTGAAAGAAACTTATGCGATTGAGGGGATGACTTGTGCATCTTGTGCCCAGACGGTGGAAAAAGCGGTTGGTAAACTTGATGGAGTAGCGAGTGCCAATGTCAATTTGGCCACAGAAAAATTAAGTGTCGACTTTGATCAAGTAGCAATCTCGCCTGAAAATATTTTTCAAGCGGTGAAAGATGCCGGTTATCAAGCGGTGGAACCTGCCACCGACGCGTTGCAATTTACCATTAGCGGTATGACTTGTGCTTCTTGTGCGCAAACAATTGAAAAAGTAGTCAATCAGTTGCCAGCCGTTCAAAAGGCTAGTGTGAATTTGGCCAGTGAAAAAATGTTGGTTTCTGCGCCAGCTAGCGAAGTGCCAATAATTATCAAAGCGGTGGAAGACGCCGGTTATCAAGCGCAATTTATGCAAGGTGCTGACGCGTCAACAGTTGAGCAACAAAATGAAAAAAAACAAGCTCAGCTTCATCAAGTGTGGCAGAGATTTTATTTGTCAGCGATTTTCGCGATTCCAGTTTTATACATCGCCATGGCGGACATGATAGGAGCGCCGCTGCCAGAATTTTTAAATCCCATGGTGCATTCGCAAACTTTTGCCATAGTTCAATTACTACTAACATTACCGGTTTTATTTTTCGGGAGAAGTTTCTTTACGATTGGTTTTCGGGCCCTTTTTAAAGGACATCCTAATATGGATTCGCTAGTGGCTTTAGGAACTAGTGCGGCGGTAATTTATAGTTTATATGGAACGGTTCAGGTTTTCTTAGGCGATCATCATTTTGCCATGAATTTATATTATGAATCAGCGGCGGTGATTTTAACTTTAATTACTTTGGGGAAATATTTCGAAGCCCGTTCAAAAGGAAAAACCTCAGAAGCCATTAAACAATTAATGGATTTGGCGCCAAAAACTGCGCGGGTTATAAAAAATGGTCAAGAAATGGAAGTACCAATCAATCAAGTGGCAACTGACGATATTTTAGTTGTCCGTCCAGGTGAAAAAATCCCCGTGGACGGCGTCCTAGTAGCAGGAACTTCGGCTGTGGACGAAGCTATGATTACTGGCGAAAGTTTGCCGGTGGAAAAAAAGATTGGCGATGCAGTAGTGGGGGCCTCTCTTAATAAAAATGGTACCTTCCAATTTAAAGCGACCAAAGTGGGACAAGAAACCACGCTGGCCCAAATTATTAAATTAGTTGAAGAAGCGCAAGGAAGTAAAGCGCCGATTGCCAAATTAGCCGATCGCGTGTCAGGCGTTTTCGTTCCCATCGTGATTGCTTTAGCGATTTTAGCAGGACTGGCTTGGTTTTTCTTAGGACAAGAGTCGTGGGTTTTTGCTTTAACGATTACCATTTCAGTTTTGGTGATTGCTTGTCCTTGTGCACTGGGTTTGGCCACACCAACAGCAATTATGGTGGGGACTGGACTAGGCGCAGAAAATGGTGTCTTGATTAAATCAGGGGACGCCTTAGAAACAGCTCACAAAATTCAAACGATTGTTTTTGATAAAACGGGCACGATTACCCAAGGAAAACCCGTCGTCACTGATGTGATCACTTTTGGAAATTTCACTCAAGAAGAAGTTTTACAACTAGCCGCTACCGCCGAAGTTGGATCAGAGCATCCATTAGGTGAAGCAATAATTGAAGGGGCCAAAAGTCGAAACTTAGCAGTGAGCCTGTCAGAAAATTTCTCAGCTTTACCTGGTTTAGGAATTACCGTAACCATTGAAGGCCAAGAAATTTTATTAGGCAATCAAAAATTAATGCAACAAAAAAATATTTTAACCAATGCAGCACACGAGCAAGCGGATATTTTAGCAGCTGCCGGGAAAACACCGATGTATTTGTCAGTGGATGGACAACTCGCTGGATTAATTGCCGTCGCCGATACTTTGAAAGAAAATTCTGTCGCTGCTGTAAAAAGATTGCACGAAATGGGCTTAACCGTCGCTATGATTACCGGCGACAACGAAAAAACCGCCGCTGCCATCGCCAAACAAGTAGGTATCGATCGCGTCTTAAGCGAGGTCATGCCTGAAGATAAAGCAAAAGAAGTTGCCAAACTCCAACAAGAAGGATTCAAAGTGGCTATGGTGGGGGATGGAATTAACGATGCACCAGCCTTAGCGCAAGCCGACGTGGGAATCGCCATTGGTAGTGGAACCGACGTGGCTATTGAATCGGCAGATATTGTTTTAATGCGCAGTGATTTGATGGACGTCCCAACAGCCATTGAGCTAAGTTCAAAGACAATTAAAAATATCAAAGAGAATCTTTTCTGGGCATTTGCCTATAACGTTTTAGGTATTCCAGTGGCGATGGGGGTCTTGCATTTATTTGGCGGACCGCTGTTAAATCCCATGATTGCTGGCGCTGCCATGAGTTTTAGCTCAGTGTCTGTTTTGTTAAATGCACTTCGTTTGAAACGATTCAAACCAGGGAAATAATCGTTTTAGAAAAACTTAGCAATTCTTAGCAAATTACCAAAAGTTTGTTCATACTTTCTTCAAAACTTCTCGGTATAGTATATTCATACCAACAAAACCCTAACACTTTTTCATTTTTTTACTCCTCCAAAGTAAAAAAACTCCTTTCTTCCACCCTGTAGGTATGCAGGGCGGTTTTTGTTTAAGGTTGTGTTTTGGGCGTTAAATAGCGTAGGAAAATAGGGAAAATTTTGGAAATCCCTCTTTTGGATTTTTAAATAATTTCATCTTTTTCCCTAGCTATTGCCCAAAACACACCGTCAAATAAGGATGTGTTTTGGCTGCTAAATACTGTAGAAAAATAGGAAAACTGAGGAAAATAGAATATTTTCTAGAGGTTTTATCTTTTTTCCTAAGTATTAGCGAAAACACACCGCTCAGCTCAAAACCAAAAAAAATTCAGGCGCAAACCAAGTCTTCTTGGTTTGCGCCTGTTCTTTTGATCATTTAAAATCCGCGGCTGCCGCCACCGAATGAGCCACCACCGCTGGAGTGAGTGGTACTTCCGCCACCACCACCGCCGCCGCCTTTATTATTATTTTGTACTTTCGGAATGCGCCGGGTGGTGATAAAGGAGTTGACCAGGGGGTCTTCTTTTTCAGTCAAGTCTAGCGTGCCGTGTTCGGAAAATGAGTAAGCATAGTCCACCTTAGTTAAACGATACCGATTGCGGGTGATAAAATAAAATGCTAACGCCAATCCGGCGGCCAAAACAAACGCAATGATGCCTTCCAATAAGGTGATTGTCTTATATTTAGTCACTTTTCCAGTAGCTTCATCGACGGTGTAATGGCCGCCTGGAACGCCAGCATCAAAATATTTTTCAGTTTCTTGAATAAATATTTGCGCCGCGGAAAAATAATTTCCATCAGTCAATCCGCCCTCATAAATCGCGTCTAGTGCCTGGTCAATTCGACTATCTGTCAAATAATGAATCATATTTCCAGAAGTTGAAAGATAAACTGTGCGGCCAGTCATATCTAAATAAAACAGAATTCCATTTTGATTATCGCCAACATAATCGCCTAAACGCCGGTCGACACCGAAACGAGGATCGTCTTGGTCTAAATCATAACTTGTAATAATCATCATCGGGGCTTTTGTTTTTTCAGCCAGCGCATTCATTTGATTAGTTAATTCACTCATCTCACTGGCGCTTAATAAGTCGGCATCGTCAATGACAACTGAATCTGCGGCGTTCACCCCGAGACTCAAACTTAAGAAAAGAAAGAGCGTCCCTAAAAAAATCGCAAATTTTTTCATAGTAAGAAGAACCCTCCTAACAAGGCCAATAAGAAGACAGCTGCAAAAATTCCACCTGAAACTAGCGCTAATTTTTTCTGACTAATGGGCAGAATTCCGGCAGTTTTTCCTGTTTGACCATTTAAGGCGAAATAATAAACCGTCTCATCTCCTGGATTGCGATACGTTAAAAGCCAAACTGGTAACAAGACGTAATGATTTTTTTGATCTGTTACTTCAATCGATGTTTTTTCACCAGTCACTGTATTGTACTGATTGACGGAAGCTTTCAGCATCGAAGTGGCGTATCGTTTTAAATCGTCGTTAATTTCTTTATTCAATTCATTAATTTCAATATCTCTTTTTTCAGCTTGGAAACCGGCGAGATACTGGCTGTGAAAGTTAACAGCTTTCTCCAATTGAAAAGGTAGAATGGAAGTTACCATTTTCTTTTGAGTATTTTTCGACAAGGCATTTTTAATCATTTGAGAAAATTTCAAATTCCCCCGGCGATTAATGGCAAATTGTTTGGTTTCAGTATATTCAATGTCGCCCATCCGCCAAATGCGCAAAGTGGTTCCTTTGCCTTGAAATTGTCCTTTTAAATCAGCTTCAACGTCCCAATAAGGGAAATAAACACCAGTCAGGAGCTGGATTTGTTTTTCGTCAAAAAAGTTTTTTGGAATAAAATATTTTTTCTTCGTCCAAGCGAGAAATTTTTCGACTGCTTGCTCTTTAGTGATGGCAAATGGCAAAACTTTTTCTGGTTGAAAAGTTCCAGACAAGCGCCCTGATAAAACTACTGGATTATGGCAGAAATAACAATAAGTCGCCGCCGTTGTGGGTTCGGTAACAATTTCCGCCCCACAGTTAGGGCACAGATACATTTCTAAATCTGTTGCATTTTCTGTAGATTCAGCCTCGGCATCAGTTGTTTTGTCAGCCGCCGTTTGATCAACATCAGTCAAAGTTTCAGCAGGATTTTCAATCGGAACAGTAGCACCGACATGAGCGGCGGCTTGTTTTTTTTCAAAGTCTAAAACTTCTGCTTCCGTAAAAATGGAGAGGCAAAAAGGGCAGTGAAATTTTTGATCAGCCGGCTCAAAAGTTAAGCCACCGCCGCAGTTAGGACATTTATGAGTGACAGCTTCCATGCAGACGCACTTCCTTTTTTATTTTTAAAGTGGGGCGCCAACAAAAGGCTTGCCACAATGAGGACAAAATTTCGGAACGCCATTACTCAAATCAACGACTTCACCACAGGCTTGGCATTTCATTTCAATTTTTGAACTTGTATTTTCAGCAACCGGAGCTGGTTTTTCCGTTCCACAATTGCTACAAAAACGACCGGTGTTTACTGTGCCACATTTTGGGCAAGTCCATTGTCCGTCAGCGTTGGCATTGGTATTAGCTCCGGCGCCTTGATTTTGGTTTTGATTTTGGGCTTGCTTTTGCGCTTGGTCTTGGGCTTGCTGCGCATTTTGGCGACTGGCATCGGAAAAATAATTTCCAGCTTGATTCATTCCCATCCCGACACCGAAAAATCCGCTAGCTGCACCACCAGGATTTTTCCCGGCTTCTTCCATCCCGCGAGCCATCGCCCCTTGCACGTAACCTTCGCGTACGTTAGCATCGCCCAACATGGCACCTTGATTACGCATATTGATTAATTTTTGCGAATCGTCCGTATAAGAAATACTGGAGACTGCTACACTAGCAACTTCCATGCCACGATTTTGTTTCCATTCAGCATCTAAAACTTCAGCCATATATTTAGAAAGTTCCACGCTTTTTGACGGAACATAACTAATCCGCTGACCATCTTGCGACAATTGATTAATGGCGCTTTGTAGAGCCGTTAAAAATTCAGCCAAGTATTGCTCATTAATATCATCGATTTCCACTCGATCGGTATTTCTTGGAATCGCTTCTTTGAAAAATAAAATTGGATCTGTAATGCGAATCGAGTAATTGCCGTGCGCCCGCAAAAATAATTCTGCATTATAAAAGTTATCGAAATAATTTAACGGAGAACTGGTGCCAAAACGAATCCCTTTAATTTCTTGCAAATTAATAAAATAAACTTTTTGTTTTTGCGGTGTAACGCCACCAAATTTAAAACGCTCAAAACTTTCTTCAATCGCACCTTTAAAATTCCCTTTAAATAATGAGGGGGCGGCATCATTTTTTACGGTATAGTAGCCTTCTTCAGCGGTGAAGTCGATAATTTTCCCGCCATCCACTAACAGCATCATAGTGTTAGGATAAACATGAATCACTGATCCGTCAGTAACGACATCTTCAGTGCCTTTGCGGTTGCTGCCTCGTTTATCATTTTGACGGACTTTAATCCCAGTCGTTACGACAGTTTGTTGACCCATATCGTTTGGTTCCACGACGTCTAGCCATTGATCGGCCAGCGCCCCTCCGATTGTTGATGTAGCTGCTTTTAATAATCCCATGAAAATCCCTCCAGTAATTATTTGTTTAAAGCAATTATACCACGCTTCCATATTTTCAGCCTTTTTGAAGGGAAAAGCATTAGAAAAAATCAATAGATTCACTTTCAAAGGGTCGGTTTTTTATGTATAATAGAAAGTAGAAAAGTTTTTGGAAAGAAGGTGGACAAATGGCTTATCAAGCGCTCTATCGCGTCTGGCGCTCGCAAAAATTTTCTGATATTATTGGACAAACTGCCATTAGCCAAACGCTGAAAAATGCCATCGCCAACCACAAAACAAGTCATGCTTATTTATTTACCGGCCCACGTGGTACTGGTAAGACATCGGCGGCGAAAATTTTCGCTAAAGCAATTAATTGTCCCCATCAAGTAGATGGTGAACCTTGTAATGTTTGTGAAATTTGTCTCGGAATTACAGCTGGGAAAATCAACGATGTCATTGAAATTGATGCCGCTTCGAATAATGGCGTAGATGAAATCCGCGAACTGCGGGATAAAGTGAAATACGCTCCCACACAAACGGCGTTTAAAGTTTATATTATTGATGAAGTTCATATGCTTTCCACCGGTGCTTTTAATGCTTTATTAAAAACGTTAGAAGAGCCACCTGAAAGTGTTATTTTTATTTTAGCAACCACGGAACCGCACAAAATTCCAGCGACAATTATTTCCCGGACCCAACGCTTTGATTTTAAAAAAATTGAAGTTTCCGATATTGTCCCTCATTTAAAAGAAATTTTAGATAAAATGAATGTGCCCTATGAAGACGATGCCCTGTTAACTGTAGCTTTGGCAGCAGAAGGCGGCATGCGAGATGCACTATCGATTCTCGATCAAACGATTGCTTTTAGTGGCGAGAAAATCACCCAAGAAGCGGCCCTCGTTGTTACGGGGAGTTTATCTAGTGCGACGTTAATTACTTTTTTGCAACAAATTTCTGACCATGATGTGGAAAAAAGTTTAGCGACATTGGCGAATATTTTGCAAAATGGCAAAGAACCGAAACGCTTAGTGGAAAATGTAATGAACGAGCTGCGGGATGTTTTGATGTATCAGCAGTCGCCAGCATTTTTAAATAAACAAACTAACCAAATTACCCCAGAATTTATTGCTTTAACGCAAAATTTGGCACCAGAGACGATTTACACCGCCTTTAATATTTTAAATGAAACCCAACAAAATTTGCGATTCACTAATGCCGGTCGTCTTTATTTGGAAGTGATGACGGTGAAACTAGCGACGATTGCAAATAAAGCAGAAAGTTCTCCAGTAGCGCCGGCCAAAATATTGTCTGAAAAAATGAGCATGGAAAATAAATCTGCTTTAACGAATGAAGAAAACGGGCTAGAAAATCGCGACGAAATGAATCATTTGCAAGAAACAATTAAACAGCTCCAACAACAAGTAAATACTTTAAGCCAACAAATGCAAACCGGCCACGCGCAACGTCCGCAAAAAAGTCAGCCAGCTACTAGAAGCAATACGCCGACAGCTGAAATTCCTAAAGCGCGCGTCTATGAAGTTTTAAAAAATGCGCGGCGAGAAGATTTGCAGGCTGTGCGTCATCATTGGGAGGACTTATTGCAAATTTTAGATGTGACCCAGCGGGCGATGTTAAAAGCCGGCGAAGTGGTGGCTGCTTCAAAAGATGCGATGGTGATCGCTTTTGATTATGAATTTCTGGCTAGCCGAGCGCAAGCGGATACCTATCTTCATCAAGTAGTTTCTCAAGCATTTGATCAGCTGATTGGTCAACCGTTTCAACTAGTCGCTATTCCTAAAGAAGCATGGCCGACTTTGCGAAAAAATTTTATCGCCTTACACAAAGACGAGTTGAAAGCTTCTAGTGACAGTGAGCCAGAGGAAAATGCAGAAGGAAACATGGCTCATTTAGCCGATGAAGAAGTAGAAGTGGCCCCAGATAATAAAAATGATCAACTAGTGGAACAAGCGGTGGCTCTATTTGGAACAGACCTGGTAGAAGTTTTGGAAGACTGAAAAAGTCATCTTTGAAATTGAAACAAAAAAATAAATAATTTGAATTTAACGAGTTAAAAGAGTGTTTACTATAGAAAGAAGGAAAACAGATGAGAGGCATGGGCAACATGCAAAACATTGCGCGCCAAATGCAAAAAATGCAAAAAGAAATGGGCAAAGTGCAAGAAACATTAGATCAACAAGTTTTTACCGCTACAGCAGGACAAGTCGTGACGGTAACTTTTACCGGGAATAAAAAATTACAAGAAGTGAAAATTGACCCAGTTGCACTTGACCCAGAAGATGCGGAAACAGTGGAAGATTTACTCGTTGTAGCTATTAATGATGCGCTAAATCAAATCGAAGAAACGACTCAAAAAACAATGGGTAAATATACAAAAGGGATGCCTGGCTTTTAATTTTTCAAAATAATTATCGTTAGTTAAACGTTGACTTACAGAATTAAAAAGGAGGTCAGTATGCAATATCCACAACCCGTGGCCAAATTAATGGAAAGTTTTATGAAACTACCGGGAATTGGTCAAAAAACAGCCACCAGACTGGCCTTTAAAGTGATTGATATGGATGAAACAGATGTTAATGAGTTCGCCAAATCATTAATTGCCGTCAAACGTGATTTAAGTTATTGCTCGATTTGTGGCAATATTACTGAAAGTGATCCTTGCGAAATTTGCCAAGATAAATCACGAGATCAGTCAACGATTCTTGTGGTCGAAGAACCAAAAGATGTGATGGCGCTAGAAAAAATGCGCGAGTATACCGGATTGTATCATGTTTTACATGGCGTTCTTTCGCCAATGGAAGGAACGGGTCCAGAAGATATTAATATCACCGGACTGATTACTCGGTTGCATAATGAAATTGTTAAAGAAGTCATTATTGCCACCAACGCCACGACTGAAGGGGAAGCCACGGCAATTTATTTATCCCGGTTAATAAAACCTGCGGGAATTAAAGTGACTCGCTTAGCGCATGGTTTGTCCGTTGGTTCGGACATTGAATATGCAGATGAAATTACTTTATTGAAAGCTGTAGAAGGGCGCCGAGAGCTGTAATGATTGAGTTTTCGGATGGTTTACAGTATGATTACTACGATGGAGGCGGTTTTTTGGAAGGATTATTTATTACAGTGGAAGGTCCCGATGGCGCAGGAAAAACGAGCGTTATTAATGAACTGATTCCTCGTTTGAAAAAAATAGCAACAAAAAATATTGTCACCACCCGCGAACCAGGCGGCAGTCCCATTGCTGAAAAAATTCGTGGGCTGGTCTTAGATAAAAAAAATACCGATATGGATCAACGAACAGAAGCTTTACTTTATGCCGCTAGTCGCCGTCAACATTTGGTAGAAATTATTGAACCCGCACTAGTTTCGGGGACTACTGTAGTGTGTGATCGTTTTGTAGATAGCTCGCTTGCTTATCAAGGAGCAGGACGGAAAATAGGGATGAAAGAAGTGGCGCAACTTAATTTATTTGCCACCAATGGTCGGACGCCTGATTTAACGTTGTATTTAGATGTTGATGCAGAAACCGGACTTTCTCGAATTCAAAATCATCGTTCGATGGAAGTGAATCGTCTGGATGTGGAAAGTTTAGAATTTCATCAACGGGTCCGCCATGGCTATATCCAGTTGTTGGAACAATATCCCCAGCGGATTAAAAAAATCGACGCCAAAGCTGATTTAGATCACGTGGTGGAAGATTGTCTGCAAGTGATTCAAAAATATGTAGGCGATAAGTTATAAAAATAAATCATTTTTTGAAAGGTGGAGATTTTTTATGAAATTAATTTTAGCTATTGTACAAGATAAAGACAGCAACCGTTTGGCCAATGAGTTTATCGATTCTAATATTCGGGCTACGAAATTATCCTCAACGGGGGGTTTTTTGAAATCAGGGAACTCAACATTTATTATTGGGATTGATGATAATCGCGTGCAAGAAGCACTTGATTTGATTAAAGAAACTTGCCAAGCCCGCAAACAATATGTCTCCACACCAGTTTCGCTGGATCTTTCTTTGGACGGCCAAGTGCCCTATCCAGTAGAAGTGGAAGTGGGCGGGGCGACGTGCTTTGTCTTACCAGTGGATGCTTTCCAACAATATTAAGATCAAAATTAAAATCAATCATAAGTAAAAGGAGACTATTATGGAACAATTACCTGAACAACCGATCATTTACCAACAACTCCATAATAGTTTAAAGCATGGGCGTCTTTTCCATGCTTATCTTTTTGAAGGTGAAGACAGTAGTGAACTTTCCAAAGTCGCTCTGTTTTTGATGCAAGCCTTCTTTTGTCAAAACCCGCAAGATTTCGATCCTTGTGGCCAATGTAATAATTGTACTCGGATCGCCCAAAAGGAACATCCCGATGTCGTGTGGGTGGAGCCAACTGGGGCAACAATTAAAATTGATCAAATTCGTCAGTTGCAAACGGAATTTGGTAAATCCGGGATGGAAACCAATCGACGAGGTTTTATGATTATTGATTGCGAAAAAATGTCCGTCAGTGCCGCGAATAGTTTATTAAAATTTTTAGAAGATCCGCAAAATGAAACTTTAGCGATTTTAACGACGACAGCGATTGGAAAAGTTATTCCGACGATTTTATCGCGGGTCCAGTTGATGCACGTTTTGCCACTTTCTAAAAGTTTGCTAGAAAAACAATTAGCCAAAACCATTCCAGCAGAAAATATTCCGCGCCTTCTCTTTTTAACGGATAGTAAAGAAGAAGCAGAAACAATGGAAGCTGATCCTTGGTTTCAAGAAGCTAGTAAACTGGCCGAAAGTTTTGGTGAACAATTTACCGCTACCTCTTGGGATAGTTTTATTTCGGTCCAAACGAAATTAGTGCCTTATTTTAAAGAAAAAAAACAGCAAGAATTTTTCTTTTCACTTTTGTTATTTGAGATTCATCGCCAAATGTTGCCAGCTTTAAAAAAAGCCCGCAGCAGTGAAATTATTTTACAAGCCAAACATAAATGGCAAAGCAATGTTAGTTTTCAAAATGTTTTAGAACAAAGTGTCTTAATTATGAAAAAGGAGGGGTAAAATGGTTCAAGTAGTCGGTATCGTCTTTCAAAAAGTCGGGCACATGTATTACTATGCCCCAAGTCCAGGCGTCACTTACGAAGTGGGCGAAGCAGTGGTGGTAGAAAGTTTGCAATGTCAGCAAATTGGCTTTGTGGCCCTGGCTGAAAAAGAGCTCGCCGAAAAAGAAATTGTCGGTTCCCTTAAAACAATTATTAAAAAAGCGACGCCCCAAGATTTAGCTACGTATGATAAAAATCGTTTGGAAGCCCAAGATGCTTGGGTTTTAGCCAAAGAAAAAGTGGCCCAACGCAAATTAGATATGAAAATTACTTCGGTAGAATATGCTTTTGATAAAAGTAAATTAATTTTTTGTTTCACCGCAGATGGTCGGGTAGATTTTCGAGAATTAGTGAAAGATTTGGCTGGCGTGTTTAAAACGCGAATTGAATTGCGTCAAGTCGGCGTAAGAGATCAAGCCAAGATTTTAGGAGGAATTGGTCCGTGTGGTCGACCAGTTTGTTGCGCGACTTTTCTAGGAGATTTTATGCCAGTTTCTATTAAAATGGCAAAAGATCAAGGTCTCTCTTTGAATCCTGCTAAAATTTCTGGTTTATGTGGGCGCTTGATGTGTTGCTTGCAATATGAAGACGCCCAATATGAAGAAGCAAAAAAAGTGATGCCCGATTACGGCCAAGAAGTCACGACACCTGAAGGAACGGGAAAAGTGGTTGGCTTGAATTTATTATCTCGGGTGGTCAAAGTAAAAGTAGCCTCGTTAGATCAAACCTTGGAATATGACTATAGCGAGGTTGCTAAGGTAGGTGTTCGCCATGGATAAACGCTCTTTATATGATAGTTTTGACCAATTGGAAGTGGAATTAAAAGACACGATGAATCAACTTTCAGAAATGAAAGATGGTTTGCGCCAATTAGTAGAAAAAAATACCGAGTTGGAATTAGAAAATCAACATTTACGTCAGCATTTGGAAGACTTAGATAAAGAGGAACATACCCCAACTCGCCAAGAATTATCAAAATCACGGATGAATTTAGAAAAATTGTACGAAGAAGGCTTTCACGTTTGCAACGTGATGTATGGTCAGCGCCGGCAAAATGATGAATCTTGTGCGTTTTGCATCGATGTCATTTACGGCGAGCGCAATCGATAAAAAAGCAACTTTCATGATAACCATCACGACAACCATAAGGAGTATTCCATGCGTCAAAAAAGTTTTCAAAAATTAAACGTGGTAAAAAAACAAGCAGATATTGAAGGTCTGAACAATGGTCAATATAGTCAAAGCAGTCAAAGCGGGACTTTGTTTTTAGTGCCCACACCGATTGGTAATTTGCAAGATATGACATTTCGGGCGGTGGAAACTTTAAAAAGTTGTGATTTAATTGCTGCTGAAGATACCCGCAATACGATTAAATTGTTAAATCATTTTGAAATTCATACGCCGCAAATTTCTTTACATGAACATAATGTCAGTCAACGCGTGCCACAGCTCTTGGAAAAATTAATGCAAGGGGAAAACATTGCCCAAGTAAGTGACGCCGGGATGCCGTCTATTTCAGATCCCGGTCATGAATTAGTGGTGGCTGCCTTAAATGAAAAAATTCCCGTGGTCTCTTTGCCAGGAGCTACTGCTGGAATGACGGCATTAATTGCTTCAGGTTTGGCGCCACAGCCTTTTACTTTTTATGGCTTTTTGCCCCGCAAAAAAAATGAACAAGTCAGTGCATTAGAAGCGTTAGAAAACCAAGTTGAGACATTGATTTTTTATGAGTCACCTTATCGTTTGAAAGAAACGATCAAAAATATTTTAGGAATTTTTGGCAATCGGCCGGCAGTGATTTGTCGAGAGCTGACGAAAGTTCATGAAGAATATTTACGGGGAACGTTGGCGGAACTTTTAGAAATTCTTGAAAAAGAAACACTAAAAGGCGAATGTATTTTACTAGTATCAGGAAATAGTGAAAAAAAATCCACTGAAAATTATCCGGAAGAAATTGCCGATCATTTTGCCCAATTGAAAGACCAAGGACTGACCGATAAAGAGATTATTAAAGAAGTCGCGACGGTTCGAAAATTAAAAAAACAAGAAGTCTATAAAATATTTCACGAACTTTAAAAGAAAACTTCCTAGTGGCAAACGTGTGTTTGGTGTATAATCAAATTACGTTGTGCAAGGAGGTTTTTTTGTGTTAAGTCAATTAGGCTTCCCGCTAAGAAAAGATACAAGTCGTAAAATAATTCATATTGATATGGATGCTTTTTTTGCATCGATTGAAGAACGCGATCAGCCGGAATTAAAAAATTTCCCATTGGTGATTGCCCGCCACCCCAAAGATACTGGCGGGCGTGGAGTCGTGACTACCGCCAATTATAAAGCGCGAGAGTTTGGGATTCATTCGGCGATGTCGGCACAAAAAGCGTATGAATTATGTCCGAAAGCAATTTTTAAAGCGGGTAATCTTACCTATTATAAAGAAGTTTCGGCGCAAGTCCGAGCCATTTTCGATCGATATACTGATGTTGTGGAGCAAGCTTCGATTGATGAAGCGTATCTAGATGTGACGGAAAATAAAATCAATGCCAAGTCGGCGATTAAAATTGCCAAATTAATTCAGCGAGATATTTATCAAGAATTACATTTAACTTGTTCAGCCGGAGTTTCTTACAATAAATTTTTAGCGAAACTCGGTTCGGATTTTCAAAAACCGCGAGGCATGACAGTGATTTTGCCGGAAAAGGCAGAAGCATTTTTGCAAGCTTTGCCCATCGAAAAATTTCATGGCATCGGTAAAAAAACAGTCCCTAAAATGCACGAACTAGGTGTATTTACCGGTAAAGATTTAGCCGCATTATCCGAATGGCAATTGATTAATGAATTTGGGAAGATGGGTTATTCGCTGTACCGCAAAGTCCGGGGAATTCACGATGATCCCGTTAATCCAGCGAGAATTCGCAAATCGATGGGGCGAGAACATACATATGGGAAATTATTATTTACAGAAGATGAAGTGGTGACCGAACTTCGCCAGCTGGCTAAAAAAGTGGCAGAAAGTATGCTGAAATATCAAAAGCAAGGACAAATTGTCGTTTTAAAAGTGCGGGACGGTGATTACAACACCATTACCAAACGAAAAACTTTGAAAGATTATTTGCAAAAAGAAGAGGATATTTATTTTTATGCTAAAGAGTTATTTGACGAAACGATTGACCCGGTCATCGGGATTCGTCTATTGGGCATCACCATCACCGGATTGGAAGAATTAACCTACGAAAACCTCCCATTACCCTTGTTTAAAAAATAGGTTGTGAATTTTGTGTTATGGGACGAAGAGAATTAGGAAAATTTTTTGAAAATCATGATTTTGGATTTTTAAAAATTTTATCTATTCTACAAGTCCCAACAAAATTCCCACCGTTAAAATAGGTTGTGAATTTTGCGGGAAATACCATAGAAAATTAGCTTGTGAAAAGCACAAAAAATCTGCTTACAATTAGTAAGCAGATTTTTTGTATTGGGATGGAAATTTTGCTAAGATTAAGCCAGAAAGATTTAGGAGGTTTAAGCGTGAAATATTTTTTTGAATTAGGAGAAAATCCTCAACATTTATTATTGCTCCATGGAACCGGCGGCGACGAGCAATCTTTGGTCCAAATCGCCAATTTTTTGGCGGGGAATTGTACGATTCTTTCTTTTCGCGGTGAAGTGGAAGAAGACGGGATGAATCGTTTTTTCAAGCGGAATGGTTTGAATCAATTTGACTTGCCATCTTTAGAAATGGAAACCGATGCGCTATATGCTGAAATTGTGGAAATATCAAAAAAACGCCAAATCGCTGTTAGTGATTGGACGTTAGTTGGTTATTCTAATGGGGCTAATATTGGGGCGCATCTTTTATTGGAACGTGACACGCCACTAAACAAAGGCTTATTTTTCCATCCTATGTCATTAGGCGTGGACACTAAAGATTTTTCTTTGGAAGATAATAAAGTCTGGCTTTCTTTTGGCGACAATGATCCGATTGTATCCGACGAATCTTTTCAGACATTACAAGAACAATTTACATCTCGGCAAGCTGAGGTGGAAATTTTTCGCTCAAATCAAAGCCATAACATTACTATGGAAGAATTATCTAGCGCTAAACGGTGGTTAAAACAACAAAAAGATAATGGATAATTCACGATTTCTTCATAACTATTCGTTAATATATAAACATACCAACTTAAAGCAACACCCTTTCCAAAGTAAATTTTTTCATTTTTAAACTCCTTCGCCCGCTAAATTTTTAGCGGGTCCTTTTTATTTTTCTGAAAAATGCCCCAGATTAGTTAGTGGCCACAAAATAAAACCGACCTTCTTTTCAATATTGGCTTTAGGGACAAAGCCGAAGCGGCGGGAATCGTTACTGGCAGATCGATTATCTCCTAAGACAAAATAATAATCGGGTGGAACAGTGATTTGTCCGCAAACATCATATAAAACAAAATTTTCCGTTTCAGTATCTGGGTGTAAAAAAGCTTCAGAAATTTTTTCGCCGGAAATAAAAAGTTCGCCTGAAACTACCTCCACTAAATCTCCTGGTAAACCAATAATTCGTTTGATGTAATTGGCGTCCTCGTCATCTGGGGCGATAAAAGTGACAACATCAAAACGATTAATGACACTTGTGTTGTAACCGACAATGCGTGCTTGATTAGGAATAGTTGGCTCCATCGATGTGCCAGTCACTTTAATTGTGGCGACACCAAAGACATGGGCCAAGCCTAAAAAAACAGCGCACGCCACTAGAAATACCATTAATTTTTTCATAGGCCCTCCTTTAAATGAACGTTTTTTAATCTATAAGTAAATTTTATCATCAAATCTTCATTCGAACAAAAAAATGAATTTCTCTTTTTTCCCCTGAAGAAAGAGGGAAACTGATCAATTCGTGAAAAGTTAAGCGAAATCATGTATAATAGAAGTGAAATCTAAATTGTTGAGGTGAATAAATTGAAAAAAATCTTAGTAGTAGACGATGAAAAACCAATTTCAGATATTGTAAAATTCAACTTAACCAAAGAAGGTTATGAGGTATTTACCGCTTATGACGGTGAAGAGGCTGTCGCAAAAGTGAACGAAGTGGAACCTGATTTAGTGATCCTTGATTTAATGTTGCCAAAAATGGACGGCTTAGAAGTTGCCAGAGAAATTCGCAAAAATTTTGATATGCCAATTATTATGGTTACCGCCAAAGATTCAGAAATTGATAAAGTTATTGGGTTAGAATTAGGCGCCGATGATTATGTCACCAAACCATTTTCTAATCGCGAACTTATCGCCCGAGTGAAAGCCAATTTGCGTCGCGGGCAAGGAGCGGCGAAAGCCGTTGAAGAACCAGTGACGGATTTGACAATTGGGGATTTGGTCATTCATCCGGAGGCCTATATGGCAACCAAACGGGGTGAACCTTTAGAACTTACCCATCGCGAGTTTGAGCTGTTGCATTATTTGGCTAAGCATTTAGGACAAGTGATGACCCGTGAACATTTATTGCAAACGGTTTGGGGCTATGATTATTTTGGCGATGTCCGGACGGTTGATGTGACGGTCCGTCGTTTGCGAGAAAAAATTGAAGACAATCCGTCTCATGCCACTTATTTAGTAACGCGCCGCGGGGTGGGTTATTATTTGCGAAATCCTGAGTAATAGGAGTTATCAATGAAAAAGAAGATTCGCTTTTTTCAATCAGTTAATTTTAAGATTGCCATTGCGTTCATTCTTTTGCTACTCATTTCTATCGAAATTATCGGCGCTTATTTTATTCGCGAGCTAGAAAAAAATACGATTACTGATTTTGAAAATTTAACCAATTCCCAAGTGGAAACTTTAGCGAAAAGTTTAACCGCTGAATTGGAAAATCAGACAGATGATCGTAATGAAGTGAATTTAAATTTGCGCAAAGTACTGGATGATTTTGTCACCAATGACACACTGGAGGTCCGGGTCGTAGATGACCGGGGCCTTGTCCGTGCCACTACTGATTTAACGAAACAAAGTGATGTGGGCAAAAAGAATGATTTAAAAGTATTAAATGATTTTTCTTCTTCTAGAAAAGAAGAAATTATCGATAGTGATCGACACCGCGTTTGGCGTAATATTGAACCGATTACGTCTTCTACGGGAACGGCGGCGATTGGGGTTTTATATGTTAAAAGTGATATTGAAAGAAGATATCAAGATGTCAATGACATTGCCCTAATTTTTTTCACCGCCTCACTTTTGGCAGGAGCGGTTTCTATTGTAGTGGCGGTCTTGATTGCCCGTTCCATTACCCAACCAATCGATGAAATGAAAGAACAAGCATTGCGGATTGCCCGCGGAGATTATACCGGCAAAGTCAAAGTTTATGGCCGCGATGAATTGGGACAATTGGCGGAAACATTTAACGCACTTTCGGTCCAAATTGAAGAAACCCAAGATGCCATGGAAGCCGAACGAAATCGTTTGGACTCAGTCTTATCTCACATGAACGATGGGGTAATTGCCACCGATCGCCGGGGCAATGTGATTATTATTAATGAAATGGCTATGAATTTATTGGAAGTAGAATCGGAATCTGTTTTAGGACAATCGATTTTACAACTGCTAGATATTGAAGAAGACTATACTTTACGAAAATTATTGGAAGATCCAGGGGAAATTTTAATTGATTGGTCGCAAAAAGAAGGCCAACATCAATTGATTTTAAAAGTGGACTTTTCTATGATTCGGCGGGAGTCTGGTTTTATTTCTGGCTTGGTTTGTGTACTGCATGATGTTACTGAACAAGAAAAAAATGAACGGGAACAACGAGAATTTGTTTCAAACGTTTCCCATGAACTTAGGACGCCGTTAACTTCGATGCGTTCTTATATTGAAGCTTTGTCTGATGGTGCTTGGGAAAATCCAGAAATCGCGCCAACATTTTTGAAAGTGACTTTGGAAGAGACAGACCGGATGATTCGTATGATTAATGATTTGCTGAATTTATCCCGGATGGACTCGGGGAACACGCATTTACAAACCGAATATGTCAACTTCAATGAGTTAGTTAATTTTGTTTTGGACCGCTTTGATATGATTGTTCAAAATGAAGATGAGAGCGAGAAAAAATATGTTATTAAGCGGGAATTTACGACGCGGGCGCTTTGGGTGGAAATTGATACCGATAAAATGATTCAAGTGCTGGATAATATTATGAATAATGCTATCAAATATTCTCCAGACGGCGGGACGATTACTTGTTCTTTAATTGATACTCATAAACATGTGATTTTTTCAGTGAAAGACCAAGGACTTGGGATTCCTAAAAAAGATATGAATAAAATTTTCGATCGCTTTTATCGCGTGGATAAAGCTCGCTCAAGAGCGCAAGGTGGATCAGGACTTGGTTTGGCCATTTCCAGAGAAGTGATTAAAGCTCACGGTGGCGATATTTGGGCGACGAGTGAAGAAGGTCGCGGATCGAGTTTTTATATTTCACTACCGTATGAACCTTATGATGAGGAGTGGTGGGAATGACCTTAAAAGATAAATTATCGCGCGTCTTGCTAATTTTATTAGTGGCCTTTAGTTTGATTTTGTCTTATTTAATTTGGATGCGGCCCATTACTTCTGATCCGGAAACAGAAACAGTAAGCACCAATGTGACCCAGCGAAGTTTGAAAGCAGCTACCGAAGTTTTTTTGCCTGCCAAAGCGATTTGGCACCAAGAAGATCAAAAATTATTATCTGTTTCGGAAAATTTATTATCGTTGTTGCAAGCTGAACTGATTAAAGGAGATTTTGGGACGTTAGAACAAGTAGGAAATGATGAACAATATTTTCAAGAAGTTTTAGCGACGCAAGATGCCCTGGAATTAGATTATATTGGTCACTTTTTGCTAGGAGAATATGTGGATGTCTATTCTTTGGACCTTAATTATGGCAATGAAAATTATCAAAAAATTACTTTTGATCGGATCGTGATTGATTTTGCCAAAAATAAATTTTTTGCATTAAATGATGACACCCATGCGGTTTATAGTGCAGATTTAGAAATTTCTAGTGTAAAAATTAAATCACTTTTGAAAAATGACGAATTGCATTTTTTGCCCGTAACGATTGGGCATCCAGTGTTACAAGAAACTTATTATGTAGATGAAGATTTTTCTTTGCCAAAATATTCCTATATTTTAGGCAGCCAACCGTATACGACTTTCACCAGTGCTTTTTTCCAAGATCCAGATGATTTGTCGATTAATGATAGTGGCGATGATTTGCTTTATGGCAATGAGCAAGGGGAAAATTTAACGATTAATAATGAAACTGGTCAAGTGGTTTTTACAACCGATGATCGAAACCCAGCCGTTGTTGGCGATAATTTATACAAAAAAAGTTTTGATTATGTGGCATCACTTGGGGTGACCTTGGGAAATTTACGCTATTTTGATGAAGGAAGCGCCACGTTAACTTTCAAAACATTTGTCGAAGGATATCCGCTTTTTTCTGATCATGTGAGAGGGCAGTTGGAAATTAATTTTTCCGGAGACAGTTTGGCCCAAATTATGACGAACGTCCAGACGATTCAAATTCCCGTTCCTAGTGACGAAGAGGTCCAATTAGTCAAAACAGAAACCGTCTTATCTGAAATTACTGAAGCTGGGGGCGACGTGACCCAAATTACTAATTTGCAAATTGGGTACGGTTGGAAAGATTTAAAAGAGACAAGTCAAGTGGTGGATTTAATGCCGGAATGGTTTGTTCAATATGATCACCAATGGGTAAGTTTGTCCCAATTAATGACGCAGTTAGAGGGGGACGACTAGATGGATTTTCGTAAAATTCAAGGAATTTTCCTAATTGCTTTTTTAGGAATTAATTTTTTCTTGTTGACGATTTTTATGGAAAGTCGCTCCGAGGAAAATTACAATGGCAACTTTGATGAAAAAGATGCTGTGGAAACGCGCTTGTCCCGAGATAAAATTGTCTATGAAGATTCTTTTTCTAAAGAAAGTCCGCAAGGTTATTTTATCGCAGCTGAAGAAACGATTTTTCCAAAAGTACTCAGTCGGACCGCTGATCAAGATACCACTTTGAATCAAAAAGTGGTGAGTTTCACTGACGATTACTTAATCAACACCGAGACTTTAGCTGAAGATGTCAAAGGTTTTTTGACGGATCCGGCGACACTTGAAGTGGCAGGAGAATATCAATTGTTAGAAAAAGCTTCGAATTTGGATGGCGAGGCGCCATATTTAATTGCCGGACAAGCTTATGAAGGTCTGCCCTTTTTTGACGACACAGCCAAAATGCAGATTTCCATGCACAACGTCCAAGGAGATGTTTTTTCCATTCAACAAGCTTCTTATACGCATTTGGATAAAATAGAAAATTTACGAGAAAAACAAGATTTAATTTCGGAAAGTGATGCGATTTCTACGTTGTATTACAATTCAAAAATTCCCCAAAACGCTAAAATTAATTGGCTGGAGTTAGCATACGGTCGGATTTTAAAGGTCCGGGAAAAAAATGTGTATGTGCCAATTTGGTTTGTTTCCATTACCGCCCCCGATGAAAAAGCGCATCTCGAGCAAGTCAATGCCGTAAATAATACGATTATCACCGGCAATACGATTCCCACGGTGGAAAATTAAGAAAAATTATCGTATACTAAGCGTTGAAAAGTAAGGAGATTTTTGAAATGCAATCAGGATTAAACACTGGCTTACAAATTAGTATGTTGGCTTCTGGTTCCACCGGTAACGCCACATTTATTCAATCGGCTCAAAGGAAAATTTTAGTAGACGCTGGGCTTTCTGGCAAAAAAGTTATTGAATTACTCCAATCCATCGGCGTGGATGCCAATGAACTAGATGCCATTTTTGTGACTCATGAACATACGGACCATATTAAAGGTGTCGGCGTGTTGGCGCGGAAATTTCATTTGCCCGTTTATGCCAATGAAGGCACGTGGCAGGCGATGGAACACTCTCTTGGGAAAATTCAGGACAAAGAAATTTTTGAAATGGGTAAAACCATGACGTTTGGTGATATAGATATTGAAAGTTTTGGTGTCAGTCACGATGCGGCGGCGCCACAATTTTATCGTTTCCATAAAGATCAAAAATCTTTTGTGATGCTGACAGACACTGGTTATTGTTCCGATGCGATGCGGGGAATTATTAAAAACGCTGATGCTTATTTAATGGAAAGTAATCATGATTTGGAAATGTTGCGGATGGGAAGTTACCCTTGGCCGTTAAAACAGCGGATATTGGGCGACTATGGTCATTTAAGTAATGATGATGGTGCCGACGTGATGCAAGAAGTATTAGGGGATAAAACAAAACGAATTTATCTAGGGCATTTGTCCCGAGAAAATAATTTAAAAGAAATTGCCCATTTAACGATGGAAAATAATTTACGGGAACACGACTTAGGTGTCGACTATGATTTTAAAGTGTATGATACCGATCCAGAAGAAGCAACACCGTTGTTCTCATTATAAAAAAAGAAGCCGTTGCGGCTTCTTTTTTTTATTCTTTATTCTTCTTTATTGATGGATTTCAATTGAATCTCAAATGTTTTCGGATGTTCCATTAGTTTTAATAAATTTTGCAGCAGGAGGATAATCCAGCTGAAAGCCAGCGCAAAAGCAATCATTTCAAAGGCGGTTAAGGATAAATAGTGAAAGACTTGAAACAAGATATCGCCTAAAATCAACACCGCCGCAATCCCATAAGAAACCCCAAGAAATTCTCGCGTGACATTAGGCAAGAGCCAATAAATGCCAATGATCAAAAGAATAATCATATACACAAGAAAATTCGCTGCTTGATTGTGCAGTTCATGAAGTCGTCCTAAGCCGTTATTTGGAAAAAATCCCACAAGGCCGAGATTAACAGCGGTTAGAGTCAGTAGAATTCGTAATGTGTTTAGCCGCCATGTTTTGGCTTGATATTTTTGCAGGGCGACGAATAAATAATCCACTAGAGCAATCATTAATAAGGCAGAAATCATCAAAGTTAAATTAAATTGCCATGCGTTTTTAGCCTCAGCCGTGCCTAAAAATGAAAAATTTAATTTCCACCAGTGGAGACTGGAATTAGTAATCATGGAAAAACCAACGCCGCCGACAATAACCGCGATTAAGACTTGCAAAATTAAACGGGGGGACAGCGCCAGCGCAAAGTTAATCATGGCGTAATTAATAATCGCCGTAAATAAAGCAAAGAGGGTGGTAGCTGTCCACAAATCAAAAGTCGCCGCTCTAAAAACGATACCCAAAGTCCAGAAAAAAACCATAATCACAAAAGCCAATGCCATAGCAAAAGATAATAAAATTGTCGGGAAATTTCGCCAATAAATATTTTTGGCCGTCGCCGATTGTTCATGGCGCTTTTCTTTAATAAAAAAAGCGGTAAAACAGATCATCCCAAAAATTAATCCTAACAGTAAGACAAAACTAGAAATCGAAATCGTCCCAGTGAGCGGAATCTGAGTGATTTTTTGTTGCCAAAAAAATAAAGCAAAAATAACACTAGCAATAAGGGTAGGAATAATAAACCAGCGCAAAGAAATAGCTTGAATAGCTGTTGGTGACTTGCTCTGGGTTAAATTGATTTTGTCATTGTCTACTGTTAACGAAAAAGGTTTATCTAAATTAATGGGCAGATCATGTAATACTTCTTCAGGGATTTCGAGAAAAAATTTTTTGGACATGGGTAAACTCCTTTACTTCTGATGGTGAATTTTAGTGAACAATACTAAAAAAAGACTTTCAAGGATGAAAGTCGGTAGGAAGGTTTGGCTGTTTTGATTCCTAGTGTTTCAAGTGTAGCGGTTAGGAAAAAAGATAAAATGCTTTCTGACTGCTTTACAGCCATGCACCATTTTTCTATTTTCCTACGCCCCAACCCGCAATTTCTCACATCCTTTTTTTTAAATTCGGTGTATTTCTACTATGCTGCCGGTGTTGGCGTCGGCGGTGAAGGCGTATTGGATGTTTTGGCCGTCTTCAACGCGGTGAATGCCGCCTTGATAAATTTCTTGGGTGATGGCAAATTTGCGGACTTTCTTTTTCGTCGATTCAATCCATGAACCGGTGATGGGTCCTTCTTTCAAAAAAGCATTTTTCACTTTGGCTAAAATTTCTTCGGGCGCTTTTTTGGCTTGCGCTTTTAAAAGCCAAGCGGAATAACTGCCAATCACTGCACCTAAGCCGAGACCAAAAGCCAATCCATTTTTAAAAAGTGCGCTTGTATTTTCTTCAGGCATAATAAATCCTCCCATTAGTGAGTTCTTACCGTTATTGTAGCACAAATTTTTTTAAACGCGAAGAATTTCCGAGTCTTTTGCAACTCACTAAAGAAGCTCAACAACTAGAAGAAAAGCCCGTTTATATGTATAATAGGTAAGAATAATAAGAAAAAGGTGACGATAAAAATGGAAGAAAAAACATTTCAACGGATTAAAGAATTAACTGAACTTCAAGGCACATCAGGTTTTGAGCAAAATGTCCGCACGTATATGGCGGAACATATGGCACCACTTGTGGATAAAATTGAATATGATGGTCTCGGTGGCGTATTCGGTATTCGGGAAAATAAAGACGCGAAAGCTCCAAAAATTATGGTAGCCGCTCATATGGATGAAGTTGGTTTTATGTTAGTGCGCATCAATGATAATGGTTTGTTTAACGTTCAACCTTTAGGCGGATGGAATCCGTATGTCGTTTCTGCACAACGTTTTACTTTGCAAACGGCTAAAGGAAATTATCCAGTAATTTCTTCAAGCGTGCCACCACATTTGTTGCGGGGCTCTAATGGCCAAGGCAATGTGCAAGTGGCTGATATTTTATTTGACGCTGGCTTTTCTTCAAAAGAAGAAGCCGAAAGTTTTGGCGTGCGCCCAGGGGACACGATTGTGCCTGATGTGGAAACAATTTACACTGCGAATCGTAAAAATATTATTAGTAAAGCTTGGGATAATCGTTACGGCAACGTGATGGTGCTTGAAGCTTTAGAAGCTTTGCAAAATACGGAGTTGAAACATACTTTGATTGCCGGTAGTGACGTGCAAGAAGAAGTTGGTTTGCGTGGGGCAAAAGGTGCCGTTCACAAATTCCAACCAGATTTATTTTTTGCAGTAGATTGTTCACCAGCCGATGATATTCACACCAAAAATGGCACATATGGTCATTTAGGTGAGGGAACTTTGATTCGGGTTTTTGATCCAGGAATGATTATGTTAAAAAATATGCGGGACTTTATTTTAGATACCGCTGAAACGAACCATATTCCTTATCAATATTATGTAAGTAAAGGCGGCACGGACGCAACGGCGGCTCATACTTCAAATAACGGCGTGCCATCAACAGTCATTGGCGTACCAGGGCGTTATATTCATACCCATCAAACGATGTTTTCGATTGCTGATTTTGAAGCCGCTCGGGAATTATTGATTAAACTTTTAGAATCTCTTAATCAAAGTACAGTGAATACAATTATTTACGGAAAGTAGGTCCAAGGATTGATTACGCCAAAAAGTTATGAAGAAATTTCCAGCATCATGCAAACGGGCCAAAAAGTTTTCTTTTTTACTGCCAGCTGGTGTGGGGATTGTCATTATATTAAACCGTTTATGTCAGAAATTGAGGCGGATTTTCCTCAATATGATTTTCTAGAAATCGATCGCGATCAATTTTTAGATTTAGCTATTGAGTGGCACATTTTAGGGATTCCGAGCTTTGTTGTTTTACGCGATGGAGCTGAAGTGGCCCGATTAGTAAATAAAGATCGTAAAACAAAAGCTGAAGTGGAAGCATTTTTGCAAAATATCGCTTAAACCCACAATAAAGGAGGAAAAAATTGATTACTGTTTATAATCCGGAAATCGGGGATTGTCTAATTGTGATGTTGGAAAGTGCCGCCGGTCTCGTGGTGGAAAGCGAAACACGGGGCGATGTGACTCGGACATTTACTGAAAATAAAACGGTGGGCTTTAATTTTTTTAAAGTCGCAGAAGCTTTGCATCTAGAAAAAGCGGGGCAAGTTTTTTTAAACGAGCAAGAAGTAGATTTTTTAAATCAACGCTTAGTCAAAGAAAATTTTAAAGAACAATTAGTCGTTGACGACCAACCAAAAATTGTTGTCGGTAAAGTCTTAGAATTAGTGCCACACCCAGATTCTGATCATTTATCCATTACCCAAACGGAAGTCGCTGACGGGAAAATTTTACAAATTGTCTGTGGCGCGCCTAATGTAGCGGCCGGTCAAAAAGTCGTTGCGGCTTTGCCTGGTGCTTTAATGCCTGACGGGACCGCCATTTTTCCTGGCGTTTTGCGAGGCGTCGAAAGTTTTGGTATGCTTTGTTCCGCTCGCGAGTTAGGGATTCCTAATGCGCCAAAAGAAAAAGGGATTTTGATTTTGCCAGAAGCAGCGGTTGTCGGTCAAGCTTATCCCAATACAAGAAGCTAAAAAATAAACACTTGAAGTTAAAGTAAAATGAAAAAGTTAGCCAAAGGAGGAGAATTATGGGGAAAATTCGCATTCAAAACTTAAAATTTTATACGTATAATGGTGTCTTGCCGGAAGAAAAAAAATTGGGCCAACCAATTGCGATTGATCTGGAATTGACGGTGCCAATTGAAAATCCTGGCCGAACCGATCAAGTCGGAGATACTGTCAGTTACGCCGAGGTTAACGCGCAAGTGGCGGAGTTTGTTAAGAGCCACTCGTATAATTTGATGGAAAGTTTAGTAGTGGGTATTTTAGATTTAATTGAAAAACTTTTTGACAAAGTAGAAGTCGCGACGGTCAAAATCCGCAAATTTTCCGTTCCGATGGCTGGCATTTATGATTATATCGAAATCGAAGAAACGAGAAATTTCAAGAAATGAAAGGTTACATTGCATTAGGTAGCAATCTAGGCGATCGGCTGAAAAATTTACAAACCGCCCGTGACTATTTATTAGCTGCGGGTATTGAAGTTTTAGCGCAATCGGCAATCTATGAAACAAAAGCGTATGGCGTGACGGATCAAGCTGATTTTTTAAATGCTGTTTTGGCCGTTGAAACTTTTTTTGCGCCACTGGATTTATTGGCGGAAACGCAAAAAATAGAACAGACAATGGGTCGCGTCAAATTATATCGCTGGGGACCACGCAATATTGATTTGGATATTTTATTGTTAGGGGAAATTTCCATGGTGACGCCATCGCTAAACTTGCCGCATATTGAGTTAACGAAGCGGAGTTTTGTCTTAATTCCACTGGCGGATGTTTACAGTGAAAAATTATTACTTGGTGAAACCATCGAAAAATGGATTCAGCAATCAGGAAATGCCCAAGAAGTAAAAAAATGGGGAGGTGCCACATGGTAGAGCAAAAAAATTTCGATTCAGAAAAAGCAGTTGATCAAGAAAAAACAGTCGATCAAGAAAAAATTGTGCAAGCAGTGAAAATGATTTTAGAAGCGGTAGGCGAAGATGTGAATCGCCCCGGCTTATTAGAAACTCCTCAGCGAGTGGCGCGCATGTACACGGAAGTTTTTTCCGGCTTGCAAGGTGAATTTTCTGATTACAAATTATTTCCCACCAAAAATGTCGATGATTTAGTAGTCGTTGAAGATATTGATTTTTATTCCATGTGTGAACACCACCTGTTGCCTTTTTTTGGGACGGTCACAGTAGGTTACATTCCTACAAATGGCCAAGTTTTGGGCTTAAGCAAATTTCCGCGACTTGTTCAACATGTGGCCTCGCGCCCGTCTGTTCAAGAAGATTTAACAGCGGAACTCGCCGATTTACTGAACCAACATGTGCCAAATGATGGGGTAGTCGTTTTAGTTAAAGCTCGGCACTTATGTATGACAATGCGGGGCATTAAAACACCAGAAGCCGTGACTACGACGATTCATTTTTCGAAAAATTTCCCAGAAAATAAAAAAAGCGAATTTTGGCAAGCCATCAAATGATTAAAGAAATCATTGTGGCAACTAGTAATCCGCAAAAATTAAATGAATTTAAGCGGGCATTTCCAGAAATTTCTTTTGTGACAGCAAGC
Source organism: Enterococcus timonensis (assembly GCF_900104595.1). Taxonomy (GTDB): domain Bacteria; phylum Bacillota; class Bacilli; order Lactobacillales; family Enterococcaceae; genus Enterococcus_J; species Enterococcus_J timonensis. Next base: position 1,072,489 of record NZ_FNVY01000004.1, on the reverse strand, counting down.
AGCATTTGTGACGCAAAAGCGCCGGCAGAAAAAGCCAACAGTTACCAAGAAAATGCGCTGGAAAAAGCTCGTTTTTTTAGTCAGCTCCTCGGCAAGCCAGTTTTAGGTGATGATGGAGGGTTGGAATTAGCAGCGATCCCTAATAAATTAGGACTTTTTACAAGCCGGAGTTTACACGGTACTGAGCGTCAAATGAACTTGCAGATTTTGGAATTATTAAAAGATCAAAAAGATAAGCGGGCGCTTTTGACAGCAAGTCTAGTCTATTATGTGGATCCAAAAACCATTTTTACCGCGGAAAAATCTTTAGCCGGCGAAATTGTTGAACCAAAAGGAAAATTAGGATTTGGTTTTTCAGAAGTTTTTTATATAGCAGCATTTCGGCAAACACTCGGCCAAATGAATTTAACGCGACAAAACGAATTAAGCCCGCGGGTGCAAGCTTTAAAAAACATTTTGCCACAAGTGGAGGAAAGGCCATGAATTTTAAACAACCTAATCAAATCATGGGCATCGTCAATGTTACGCCGGATTCATTTTCTGACGGGGGGCAATTTATTTCTGCAGAAAAAGCCGTCGAGCACGCCCAACAATTAATTATCCAAGGGGCCGATTATTTGGATTTAGGTGGTCAATCGACCCGCCCAGGTTATGAAGAAATTGACGAAGAAATTGAGCTGGCGCGTGTTTTGCCAGTTTTAAAAAAAATTCGCGCCAAAACGACACTGCCAATTTCCATTGATACTTATTTTCCCAAAGTCGCTGAAGCTTGTTTAGCTGAAGGGGCTGATATCATTAACGATATTCACGGTTTGGAAAATCCGGCCATGATTGAAGTTTTAAAAAAATTTCCAGAAGCGAATGTGGTAGTGATGCACTCCAAAAAAAGACGGAATCTACCGTTAGTTGACGACTTGCAACAATTTTTTGCAGCTAAAAAAGAACTTCTTTTAGCAAATGAAATTGATCTTGCGCGGGTTTGCTTTGATCCAGGTGTGGGTTTTGGCAAAACGGTAGCCGAAAATATTTTTTTAATGCAGCAACCAAATCTTTTTCGCGTAGATGATTTCCCGTTACTTTATGGGGTTTCCCGTAAGCGCACAATCGGTGTAATGAGTGGCGAAAAAATTGCCGAAAATCGCGATGTTGCCAGTGTGACCGCCGCACTTTTTTTATTGAACCAAGGGGTAGAAATAGTCAGAGTCCACAATGTGTTAGCAATGAAACAAGCAATTGATGTTTGGCAACAACTAAACAATTAAACAATTAAATAACGAAAAAACGAATGAAGCGTAATCGCCTCATTCGTTTTTATTTTATAATAAATTTCGTTCTTGATACCATTGTTCTGGTTGCCAAATCCATTGGTGCCCATCTTTTTCCAATAGCTCAAAGCTAGCTTCTGGTCCCATGGCACGCGCTGGATAAAGATTTACCGGACAATTATTTTCGATAAATCCTTCTTTGATAGCATCGACAATCCGCCAAGATTGCGCCACTTCATCCCAGTGAGTGAAATTCATGGAATCGCCATTTAAAGCATCCAACAATAATTTTTCGTAAGCTTCAGGGGAGTTACTTGTCAGCTCTTCAGAGTTGCGATAGTCTAGTTTAATCGGACGAATCAAATATTCTGGCCCAATTTCTTTCCCATTCATCAGCAGTGAAAATCCTTCAGTTGGCTGAATATAAATCGTTAAAATATTTTGACCGAGTCCAGCTGTTGTTTGAAATAAATCGACAGGCAAATTTTTAAAGACAATATTAATTCGCGTCCCACGTTCAGTTAGACGCTTGCCGGTGCGGATGTAAAAGGGAACGCCGGCCCAACGATAATTATCAATGGAAAATTTCCCAGCGACAAAAGTTTCCGTTTGGGAATCTGGGGCAACATTTTCTTCTTGACGATAGGCCAAAAATTGATTGTCGCCTAAATGTCCACTGTCGTATTGACCGAAAACAAAATCTTCGGCAACTTCTTTTGGTTCAAGAATTTTAACAGCCGAAAGAACTTTCACTTTTTCAGCGCGAATTTCTTCAGGAGCAAAACGAGTCGGCACTTCCATGGCTAATAAAGCTAAAACTTGCAAGACGTGGTTTTGAACCATATCTTTTAAGGCGCCAGCGTGCTCATAATAGTTGCCACGGTTTTCCACGCCCAACTCTTCAGCAAAAGTGATTTGGACGTTTTCAATCGAGTCGCGATTCCACAATTTTTCAAATAATGGATTGGCAAAGCGCACCGCAGCGATATTTTGAATCATTTCCTTACCTAAGTAGTGATCAATTCGAAAAATTTCTTTTTCAGGGAAAACGGCGCGAATTTCTTCATTTAATTGCTCCGCACTTTTTAAATCGGTGCCGAACGGTTTTTCAATCACCAGCCGATTAAAGCCGGGTGCTAAAATTTCTTCAGATTTGAGGTGTTGGGTAATGGTGCCAAAAAATTGCGGCGCCATCGCCAAATAATACAAATAATTGCTGTCACATTGATATTGTTGATTTAACTTTTCAGCCAATTTTTTTAAGGTGACATAATGCTCGGAATCATTGACGTTGTGGGATTGATAGTAAAAATGTTGCGCAAACTCGTCCACTTCAGCTTTTTCTCCAATATCACCTAGAGATTCACTAATCACTTGGCGAAAATGTTCATCGGTCCAAGGCCGACGCGCGGTACCAATCACGGCAAAATGCTGATTTAATTCCTTTTTTTGAAATAATCGAAAAAGAGACGGATACAATTTCCGTTGAGCTAAATCTCCGGTGGCGCCAAATAAGATGATTAATGCTGATTTTTCCATACTGTTCCCCTCTTTGAAATGAAATTCTTTACGATAAAATCTTTGTCATGAAGGTCTTGAAAATTTTAATGTAATAATGAAAAATTAAACTTGTTCCACTGGTTCGACAAAAATTGTGCTGGCAGTTTTGTGGCGCAAATAAATTTTTTTGTGGTCATTGGCCAAAGTCACCGGCCCTTCGTCTGCTTGAAGTTCAGCGATTGTATAAACATCATTTAACGAAACATTGAGACCGACTAAGTAATCTAGCAAATCCTTTTCGTCTAGCACCCGGGCGATACGAATCGTGGTGCCAACCGGAAAATCAACAATCGTTTTGCGTTTTTGTTCATGAAGGTTTTCTTGAAATTTAGGAATAATGCCGCCGTGAGGACAAGCCGTTGGGAAATCTAAAAATTTTTCCAAACGATTAGCCAACTGATCGCTAGTCACATGTTCCAAAACTTCGGCTTCTTCGTGGACATCGTTAAAAGTATAGTGCAATTTTTCCTCTAAAAAAACTTCCCATAAACGATGCTTGCGCACCAAGGAGCTGGCCCGTTGTAAACCTGATGAAGTAAGCTGGACCCCTTGATATGGCGTGTGGGCGACTAGATTTTCTTTCACCAACTTCGTCAACATCTCTGAAACAGACGCCGCCGATACAGCTAGGCCGGCAACAATTTGTTTATTATTAATTTTTTGGGTGTCGCCCCCTAATTCTAAAATTAGTTTCAAATAATCTTCGCGGTTTGGCGTCATGTGCTGCACTCCTTTTTTAATCTTCATTATAGTTTAGCATAATTTTTTTCAAATGGCGCTTTCCTTGATTAGAAAAATTTTTCCGCCAAAGTAATTCGTTGCACCAAATCAATTTTCATGATATTATTGGTCTATACCAAGACAAGTGAGGGATAAATTATGAAAATTTTAGTGGTGGATAATGCGCAAGCTGGCGGACAAAAAGCTTTTCAAATGATTGAAGAAGCAATGGAACACGGAGCAAAAGTTTTAGGACTCGCAACAGGTTCCACACCAATCGCTTTATATCAAGCAATGACCGAAAGTGCCGTGAATTTTTCTGAGATGACTTCAGTAAATTTAGACGAATATGTTGGTTTATCGGGAGAAGATTCCCAAAGCTATCGTCATTTTATGGAAGAACAATTATTTAGCAAAAAACCATTTAAAGAAACATTCGTGCCAAATGGAAAAGCGGAAAATATTAAGGCGGAATGCACGCGATACGACGAAGTGATCGCCGCACATCCCGTTGATGTGCAAATTTTAGGAATCGGCCGCAACGGTCATATTGGTTTTAACGAACCCGATACTTCATTTGCCTCCAAAACCCACCAAGTACAATTGACCGACTCAACCATCGAAGCCAACACGCGCTTTTTTGAAAAAGAAGAAGATGTGCCAACGCAAGCCATCTCCATGGGAATTGCTTCAATTATGGCAGGCAAAGAAATTATTTTGATGGCTTATGGAAAAGACAAAGCCGAAGCCATCCGCGCAACAGTCCAAGGTCCCGTGACTGAAGATGTGCCGGCAAGTGTTTTGCAAAATCATCCACACGTGACGGTTATTTTAGATGCCGACGCTGCAAGCTTGTTAACTCAAAAATAAAATCAAAATCACCTGAAAGAACTCTGGCAAATCATGCAGAGTTTTTTTGTTTTGTTAATTTTTTTCAACCTTTTTAGCGGTGGAAAAAAGCTGTGTCTAGCTGAACAAATAAAATTTTTGAAATCCAAAATCAAGCTTCAAAAAATTTTCCTAATTCACTACGCCACAAAACGCTTTTTTTCAACCTTTTACTTAACGGATATTTTTGTGACGTGGTAGAATAGAGCTAACGAGTAGGAGGTGGGAAATGAAGAAGAAAGCATGGCCATTTGTAGTGGGTGCGTCGATTTTAGGATTGGCGGCAGGCTTAGTGGCGAAAAAAAAATTACCAGATAAAAAAGAAGCACATCCGGAAAAATTTATCGGTCATTTCGAATTTACAATTCCCAAACCAAATGCTATCCACCATTTGCATGTTGACCAACAGTATCGGATTTTCATTAACCGGCAACACGTTTCCGGCGCCTTGCAAGAGTTATCCAATGATCAATTAGTTTGGCAAGATGAATTTGGCTTTCAAATTAAAATTATTGCCGATAATAATGGACCGGTGTCGATTTACGATGAGGCCGATGATCAAACGTATTTACTGACGAGAAATAAAAAAAATTAGGCTTTTGTGCAAAAAACTTCACTGCTTTTTAGGCAGTTGGCCGAAGTTTTGCCAAAGCCTTTTTTTGTCTTCTCAAAAAGTTTTTCAACGGTATAATGGAGGTATTGTCTTAAGGAGGAAAAAAATGAAAATGCCCCAGTTTTACACAGCATTGGATGCCAAGAAACGCTATGTTTTAAAATGCTGTTATTATGTTTTTGCCGTTAACGGTTTGTATGGAATGATTATGGGTTCTTTGTTGCCGTACATTTCTAGCGCGTACCATTTGAGTGATACCGTCGCCGGCTCACTCTTGTCAGCGCACTATGTCGGAAATTTATTGGCGAGTTTTATTGCCGGTATTTTGCCACTTTATTTAGGTCGCAAGCGGTCGGTGATTTTTTTAAGTAGTTTTGTGACGGCCGGATTTTTGCTAATGATCACCACTGGCAATCCGTTTTTACTGATTTTGTCGTTTTTATTCACTGGATTAAGTCGCGGCAGTATTTCTAATTTTAATAATTCAGTCGTAAATGAAATCTCCAATTCTTCAGCTTCAGCATTGAGTTTTCTTCACAGCATTTTTGCCATTGGAGCTCTATTGGCGCCATATTTAGTCATCGCTGCGGTGCAATTATTGGGCTTTGACGGTTGGAAAATGAGCGGCGTAGTTATTATTATTTTAACGCTGATTTCTCTATTTTTATTTTCCAAAATGGAAATGCCTGAAGTAAAACAAAAAGTGAAAGTTAAAGCAAACTATACTTTTTTGCGGGAGAAAAAGTTTTGGATTTTAGCCGGGCTGTTATTTTTTTACATGTGCGGCGAATCAACAATTAACGGTTGGTTAGTCAAATATTTTGTGGACGCTGAAATTTTGACAATCGGTTATGCGCAATTTTTGGCTTCATTGTTATGGATTGGCGTTTTAATCGGACGCTTATCAGTGTCAGCTTTTGGTGATCGTTTTGCCAAGAAAAAAATATTGCTGTGGTTAACTTTAGGAATGACAGTGTTTTTTGCAATTTTATTGGTGGGTCGGACACCAATTATCATTACGGTGGCGATTTTCGGCTTAGGTTTAACGATGGCCGGCGTGTATCCCACGACGATTGCCGCGGCCGGAGGATTTATTAAAGAATTTCCCATGGCGATGGGGACTTTATTAGTGATTTCGGGATTAGGATCAATTATGATGCCGATGATTACTGGCGCAATGTCCGATCGCTGGGGGATTTTTTACGGAATGGCAGCAATCATCGTCGCCTTAGCAGCGACAATTCTCTGTGTTATTGGGTACGGAAGAACGGAAAAATAAAAAAAGAAAAAGTGGCACTCAAAAATAAATTTTGAGTGCCACTTTTTTGTGGGAATTTCTACAACTTTATTGACGGTGTATTTTGTCCAGTAGTTAGGGAAATAGATGAAATGCCTTATGACTGCTTTGCAGTCATACACCATTTCCCTGATTTTCTACACTGCTTAGCGGTCAAAATACAACCTTGTTTTACGGTGTCTCAAAGCCTGCGCTTAGGAAATTAGACAAAATGCCTTCAGTCAGCAAGCTGACTTACACCATTTCCCTAAATTTCTACAGCGCAAATCGGCTTTTCGACATCCTTGTTTTACCAAATGGCGATGCGTTTTTCTGGGGCTAGGTACATGGCGTCGTTTTTGGTGATGTTAAAGGTGGTGTAAAATTCCTTGAGATTTTTGACTTGGAGATTGGCTCGTAATTTGGCTGGGCCGTGGACGTCGAAGGATAACAACATTTGTTGATAAGCTAGCGTTGATTTTGTCCGCCAAATAGTTGCCCAGTTGACAAAAAAGTCATCTAAAGCAGGCTTTTCTTCTTCTTTCAAAGCTTCTAAGGCGCAGCTTAGCCCACCAGCATCGGCGATGTTTTCAGAAACTGTTAAACGGCCATTAACTTTGCCGGCTGGGGTTTCTTGGCCTTCAAAAGCTGCGACCATTTTTTCAGCCAACGTTTTAAAATGAGCCAAATCTTTTTCAGTCCACCAATTATTTAAATTCCCATGTTCATCAAATTGGGCGCCGTTATTATCAAAAGCGTGGGAAATTTCGTGCGCGATCACAGCTCCGATACCGCCGTAATTAGCAGCAGAAGATTGTTTAATTGAATAAAAAGGTGCTTGCAAAATGGCTGCGGGAAAGACGATTTCATTTTGAGAAGGAGAGTAGTAGGCGTTCACCACATTGGCGCTCATGCCCCAGCGAGATTTGTCAACGGGTTGATGCCATTCAGCCAAGTTTTTGGCAATGAAAACTTTGGTAAATGCTTGCGTATTATCCAACAAAGATGATTTGCTAACGACTAATTTGTCAAAAACAGCAGGGACTTCATCAGGGAAACCAACTTTAATAGTAATGGCGTTCAATTTCTCCACGGCTTTTTCGCGGGTATTTTCACTTAACCAAGTATTTTCGCTCAAACGTTTTTGATACACGCCAATCATTTTTTTTACCATGGACAAGACGTCAGCTTTAGCCGCTTCGCCAAAATATTTATGGCCATAATAATCGCCAACTACTTGGTCGAATAGACTCGTTGCCAAATAATAAGCTGATTTTTCTGGAGAAGAGGCTTCTTTTTTGCCAGAAAGTGCGCGGCTATAAGTGCCGGCTAATTGACGAAATTCTTCCGTAGTTAACCCAGCTAAACTAATAGCGGTGCGAACAGTGAGCCATGATTTTAAATTACTGAAATTTTCTTCATTAACTAATTCATCTAAATGGGCAAAGAAAATCGGTTCTTCTACAATCACGGTATCAATTTCTTCGCCGATTAATGCGGGCAACAATTGAGCCAAATCAATATTTTTACTGTTGGCGACAAATGTTTTAAAATCTTGCGGATTGTATGATTTCGCATATTCTGCCGATTCTTCATGACTTTTAACAAAAGGCACGAGAGATGAATCAAATTCGAGCGTTCCCTGGGCTAATTTTTCTGCTTCTTCCGTTGTTCGGCCGAGTTTTTCAAACATCGCCACCACCATTTGTCGATAAATGGCTAAGAGTTGATCTCGGTTAGGATTTTCTTCCGCATAAGAGGTTTTATCTGGTAAAATAAGACCAGGAGCTGCTACATAAAGCGCGTTAATCTCGGCGTTTTTCATATCAGGTTGCACGCCTAATTGGAATGGTGTTGGCAAATCGCCAAAGAAAAAATCAGGCAAGGCTTGATTTAAATCAGCCAAGTTTTCCAAATTTTCCACTCGATCTAAGTAAGGTTGTAAAGGAGCTACGCCTTCTGTTTCTCGGCGTGAAAAGTCTTTAGCTAATTGATAAAATTTCAAAAATTCTTTTTGGCGAGGATCGTCGACATTTTTTTCATCGAGAAGTGCAAAGTCTTTCATTAATAGTTTTTCGATATCGTCAACTAAGTCATTGAATCCGCCGGTGGCACTTTTGTCGCCTGGAATGACGGCCGTTTCAATCCATTTTCCGTTGACCGCTTCATAAAAATCTTGGGGTACTTCTTTTACATCGATACTCATCCAATCACTCCTTAAATAAAATGAATCCGAAAAATTTCAAATTTTTTCTAGAATAAATACAATCCAAAATTTTTCGTTACCAGTAGTATAACGCAAATTCTTAAAAAAAGAAGGGAAATAAATGAATTATCCAAATATTCACATGGCCACTTTTTTAGCTCGACCGAATCGTTTTGTGGCCCAGTGCCAATTAGCGGCGGAAACTGTCACGGTCCATGTAAAAAATACCGGACGCGGCGCGGAAGTTTTTTTGCCAGGAGTTGAGGTGGGCTTAGTCTATGATGCCAATCCCAAACGAAAAACCCATTATGACTTGGTGACTATTAAAAAAGACCAGACTTGGTTTAATATTGATAGTCAATTACCTAATAATTTAGTGGATGAAGGTTTGAAAACTGGTGTAATTTCTCTTCCTGGCATGTCTCAACTGACTAAAATCAAACGCGAAGTGACGTATCTTCATTCGAAATTTGATTTTTATTTGGAAGACGATCAAGGTCAAAAAGCTTTTTTGGAGGTCAAAGGGATGACCTTAGAAAAAAATCATATTGGAGCTTTTCCCGATGCACCAACACTTCGCGGCTTAAAACATGTGGAAGAATTACGCATAGCCCAACAAGACGGCTTTAAAACGTTTGTCGTTTTTATTGCTCAAGCGGAATCGATTTTTTTAGGAACAATTTTTCAAGACCGTCAGCCCGATTTGCAACAAGCCATTCAAATGGCCCAAGCAGGTGGGACGCAGGTTCTATGTTATAATTGTCATGTTACTGTTGGGGGAATTTCTTTAAAGGAGCAAATTCCCTTTCAATTAGATTATCTTTTTAAAGAATAAGCAAATGAAATAAAATAAATAACGAAGCATCAAAATAAAAAAACAAAAATCAGTAAAAATTAAGGAGGAAAATCATGCGATTAGGTGTAATTGGAACAGGTAGTATTACTAAGCAATTTATTGAAGCGGCGCAAACAACCGGTCATTATCAACTTGCAGCCGTCTATTCTCGCAGTAAAAAAAAGGCCACGGCATTTGCTACAGAGTTTTCAGCAGGACATAGGCCCGCGGTGGGTTTTTCGGATTTGCCGGACTTTTTGGCAAGTGAGGTAGAAGTGGTCTATATTGCCTCGCCCAATAGTGTCCATTTTGCTCAAGCGAAAGCAGCCCTCCTTGCTGGAAAAAATATTATTGTGGAAAAGCCGGCATTTTCTACGCCACACGAAATGTCAGAAATTATTCATCTAGCAGCCACACGAGGCTTGTTTTATTTTGAGGCCGCGCGCCATATTCACGAACCAGGATTTGAAAAATTACAAAGTTCAATGCCCACAGCTAACAAAATTGTCGGTGCCGATTTTACTTATGCTAAATATTCTTCCCGCTACGATGCCGTTTTAGCCGGTGAAGAACCGAATATTTTTTCACCAAAATTTTCCGGGGGAGCGTTGATGGATTTAGGCGTGTATTTAGTTTATGCCGCGGTGAGTTTATTTGGCAGTCCGGAAGAAAGTTTTTATCGGTACCAAAAAGTTGCCACCGGCGTTGATGGGCGGGGGACGGCGCTCTTACGTTATGATCATTTTGATGTTACTTTACATTGTGGAAAAATTAATGATGCCACTACGTCTAATGAAATTTACACCACGGCCGGCACTATTTTTACACCGACGATTACGGGAATTGAAGAAGTGTCGCATTTTGAGCGGACGAGTCAAACGACAACTACCAACAAGATTACACTGGCCGATAATCCCATGGTTTATGAAGCAAATCGCTTTGCGGAAATGATGAACAACCCGGACGATTTTCAGTTGGGGCAACAATATGAAGAACTGGTGGAATTATCCCGCCAAGTAAATTTCGTTTTGACACGATTGCGCCATAATTCAGGCTTAATCTTTGCAGCTGATATGCCAAAAGACTAACTAAAATAATTATAAAAAGGAAAATAAAATGACCGAAAAAGAAATGAACACCTCTCAAACGCCGCACGAAATCCAAGAAGCACAAGATTTAACTGAATCTACCAACTTAACTGAATCAACTGCATCTGTCGACTCTACCAAACTAATTCCTGAAATTTTTCAGCCCCTCTGGCAGGAAAATCATTTCCAAAGTCCTACCCCAATTCAAGAAGAAACGTTTGCCAAAATTGAGTTCGGCCAAGAAATTTTAGCCGTAGCGCCCACGGGATCTGGAAAAACGCTCGCCTTTTTGCTGCCAAGTTTATTGCGCTTAAAAACCATGGACAAAAAAGCTCAATTATTAATTTTAGCGCCGAGTCAAGAACTGGCGATGCAAACAATCGAAGTTGCCAGACCTTACGCCAAACTTTTAGGGATGCAAGTAGCGGCCCTGATCGGTGGCGGTAATGTTAAACGCCAACAAGAAAAGCTAAAAGCTAAACCTAATGTCTTAGTGGGCACGCCAGGTCGAGTGCTGGAACTGCTCACGAGCAAAAAAATTAAATGGCCCGATCTTAAAATAATTATTCTAGATGAAGTTGATCAACTTTTAAAAGAAGATAAAAGTCTTACTGAAAAAATCTTGCAACACGGCATTAAAAATTATCAACTGTTAGGATTTTCAGCGACACCACTTGCTCCAGAAAAAGCGGCAAGTATTTTTGCCGAAACTGAAAAACTAAATGTTGGAAAGATCGATTCACAACTGGATAATATTTTCCAAACATATCTCGTAGTGGAAAAACGTAAAAAAGTCGATATTTTAAAAAAATTGGCCCAAATTCCTCAGATGTCAGCCTTGGTCTTTTTCCACCAATTGGCTGATTTAGGAAATGTGAACGAAAAATTAATTTACGAAAAACTTCCGGTGGCCAATCTCGCGTCTGATGAAAATAAATTTGTCCGAAAAATGGCTTTGACAGCTTTTAAAGAAGGTAAAGCCCAATTTTTATTAACGACTGATCTGGCAGCTCGTGGTTTGGATTTGCCCCAATTACCTTATGTTATCTTTTTTGATTTTCCCCATGATGTGGAACAATTTATTCACCGCAAAGGGCGGACTGGCCGAATGGGCGAAGCCGGACAAGTTCTTCTTTTAGTCGCACCAGAAGAAGTGTCCCGATTAAAAAAACTACCCGGAACGTTCACCCAACAATTTTTATATGGTGGACATTTGGTAACACAATTGCCAGGAAATACGCAAACTAGTGCCAAGCCAGACAAAAAAACACCGAAAAAATCTTAATTGTTCTCCTGAAAAAAGCGCAATTAAGCGCTTTTTTGTGTTATGCTTAAATTAGAAAATTTTACAAAGGAGACGAGTTTGTGTCGAATCGTAAAGATGAAATTTTGATCCTCTTAAAAAGAGATGCCAAGGGACTGACAGCTAGTGCAGTCGCGGACCGATTAGCGCTGGATCGCACCAATGTTAGCCGTTATTTATCAGAACTCGCCAAAGAAAAGTTAATTATTAAAAGTAATACGCGACCAGTAGTGTATCAATTTGTGGAAAATATCACCGATGAAATCTCGCAAGTTTCTTTTAATAGTCTAGTAGGTGTGGATGATTCGCTAAAAGTAGTTATTCAACAAGCAAAGGCCGCCATTTTATATCCGCCGCGGGGACTACATACGATTATTTTTGGTAAAACGGGTACTGGTAAATCTTTATTTGCTGAATGTATGTATCAATTTGCCATTGAATCAGAGAGTCTGGAAAAATCCGCGCCCTTTGTTTCTTTTAACTGTGCCGACTACGCGCAAAATCCGCAATTACTTTTTGCTCATATTTTTGGTGTCAAAAAAGGAGCGTTCACTGGCGCCAATGAAGATCGCACCGGTTTGGTTGCTCAAGCGGACGGCGGGATTTTATTTCTTGATGAAATTCATCGTCTGCCACCAGAAGGCCAAGAAATGCTTTTTACTTTTATTGATAAAGGAATTTACCGGCCACTTGGTGAAAGTGCGCAAAGCTATGAAGCTTCGGTCCAAATTATCGGCGCGACAACGGAAAGTTCGGAAAATTTTCTAACGACTTTTAACCGCCGCATTCCTATGTCGATTACTTTGCCTAGCCTTGACGACCGCACACTTGATGAACGCTATGAAATTATTTCGTTGTTCATTAAACAAGAAGCCAATCGCCTCCATCAAAAAATTCATATTGAACGAGAAGCTGTCTTAGCCTTTATGCTGTATCATGCAGAAGGCAATATCGGTCAAGTGAAGCGGGATTTGAAACTTGTCTGTGCCAAAGCTTTTCTCCATTACCGAACGCATAATGAAGATTCTTTAACGATTCACAAAGAAGATTTACCGCTCCAAGTCCAAAAAGGTCTGCTAAAAATGAAAGAAGTACCCGATCGGCTTGATCATTTTGTCGATAAAAAAGCGCAATTTTTGACCTTTGAACCAGGGGAGTCTGAAGTGGTTTGGTCACAAGACCCCACGCAAAGCATGGATGTTTACAATAGTATAGAAGCAAAGGTGGAAGAATTTTCCAAAAAACAATTAGAAGTTATCGATTTAGAAAGTTTAATTAGTCGCGATGTGGATGCTTATTTCACCACTTACGTTAAAGAATTAACGAGAAGTTCGATTCATGAAGAATTGATTTCTGATCAACTTTGGGACCTAACCAATCGTCTTTATGATTACGCCGAAAGCATTTTACAGCGTAAATACGGACCAAAAGCGCGTTTTGCTTTTTCTTTGCATTTGCAATCCACGTTGGAACGCCTTCGTGAAGGTCATATTATTGTCCATCCCGATTTGAATAATGTTCGGAAGAAATTTTCTAAAGAATTTCAAGTGGCGATTGATTTATCAGGGATGATTGAAGCAGAAAATGACGTGGAAATTCCTTTTGACGAAATTGGTTTTATTTCCATGTTTTTGTCGATTGATGTCGGGGAAATGGTGCCAGTGGCGGAAAATAATGTCCGGGTCATTGTTTTAATGCACGGGAAATCCACCGCCAGTTCCATGTTAGAAACTGTCCAAGAATTATTAGGCACCCAAGAAGGCATGGCCATGAATATGCCGCTGACTTTGGAAGTCCAAAAAATGTATGAACAACTGAAAAATTATATTATTGAATATAAAGAAGTCTTAACTAATGGCGTTCTACTTTTAACTGATATGGGGAGCCTCAATGCTTTTGGCACTATGATTTATGAAGAGACCGGCGTTCGTACTAAGGCGATTACCATGAGTTCAACCTTAGTCGTGCTAGAAGCTGTCCGCATGAGCACGGTCGGGCGTTCACTGGAAGATATTTATCAAAATATTCAACTGAATTTTGAATCAGCGGTGCGGGAACAATTTGCCAACCAAAAAAATCAATTACAAAAGAAAAAAGCGATTGTCGTAGCTTGTTTTACAGGTGAAGGGGTGGCGGCTCGGTTGTATCAACGGATCCATCCGGTGGTGAACCATCAAAAAGTCGAAGTCATTCAGATGCAATTTATTGAAAAAACAACTTTTAAAAAACATATCGACAACTTATTAAAAGATTATCAAGTGATTGCCATTGCCGGAACAGTTGATGTAGATTATCAAAATATTCCTTTTTTCTCAGCGTTAGATTTATTCCAAGACGATCAATTAAATATTTTAAAGCGAATTGCTAATGAAGAATTATCGGTTGAAAAAATCGCCCAATCTTTAGAACAAACCATTACCGAAGTGCCTGTATTGTCTCAATTTGTTTTGCAAATCCAACGCACTTTACGCCAAATTCAAAATGATTTAAAAATTATTTTAGAACCAGGTGTCGATACTGGATTAATTATGCATGTCGCCGTACTTTTTGATTCGATTCTAAAAGGCCAGCATCATCGGGATTTTCCAAATTTAGCAGTCTTTCAAAAAAAATATCGTCTAGAAATGGATACTGTGCGAACTAATTTTATGCTTTTAGAAAAAAATTATCACTTGCGACTCCCAGAAGCAGAACTTGCCTTCTTAACGCAAATGTTATTAGAAAATCAACTCCATAAATCATCAGACTTACACACTATCGGTAGTGTGTAAGTAAAATATTAAGAATGTGTAAAGATAAAAGTATAGACCATCGCCTGATTTTTAGGCATTTGTCTATACTTTTACTTTTGGCACGCTTCTTGCTCTATATAAAGATGTAAGAAAAAATAAAGGAGGATTAGAGAATGGCTGAAAAAACTATTATGCTTGTTTGTTCCGCGGGGATGTCAACTAGTTTACTTGTTTCAAAAATGCAAAAAGCTGCTGAAGCAAGAGGATTGGATGCTGATATTTTTGCTGTAGCCGCTAGTGATGCGGACAACAACTTAGAAGCAAAAAATGTTGACGTTTTATTATTAGGACCTCAAGTACGTTTTATGAAATCCCAATTCGAACAAAAATTAGCACCTAAAGGGATTCCCATGGATATCATTAATATGGCCGATTATGGCTTGATGAATGGCGAAAAAGTTTTAGACCAAGCACTTTCCTTAGCAAAAGATTAATCAAATAAAAGATTAATCAAGCAAAAATTAAATTTCTAAGATTTTCAGCAATTATTTTAAGGAAAGCCAATTGACAAGGAGGAAACGATGGAAGACGAAAAAAATCTTGAAGCGATCATGGGATTAATTATGAACGCTGGTAATGCAAAAAGCGATGCGATGGAAGCTATTCAAGCCGCTAAAACTGGTGACTTTGAAGCAGCCGACGCCAAAATGAAAGACGCGAATCAATCACTCGTTTTAGCGCATCATTCACAAACGGGTATGTTAACTCAAGAAGCACAAGGGACCCACGTTCCAGTGACTTTATTGACGGTTCACAGTCAAGATCATTTAATGACGGCTATTGCCTTTTGTGATTTAGCCAAAGAATTAATCGACATCTATCGTCGGATTGATGAAAAATAGGGTTTACCCTAAAACTGGAGATATTATCTCCCTAAAGTTGGTATAAAGAGTTTCTTTATATAAAAAATTTTTTTAAGGAGGATTCAAAATGAACGGATTAACAGCATGGATGGAAAAACACATCCTGCCAGTTGCGGCCAAAATTGGCGCACAGAAACATCTCGTAGCTTTACGTGATGCGTTTATCGGTACCATGCCAGCAACGATGGCAGGGGCCATTGGTACAATGCTTAACGCTATTATTCGTGATTTGCCGCCAGCTTTTTGGCCAGATTACAATGGTAATGAAATTCCTGTCATTCGCGAAATCATTCAAATTAATGGTTACGTGTGGAACGGGACGTTGGCAATTGCCGGGTTAATTTTCGCGTTTTCGTGGGGGTATAACTTAGCACGTGCTTACAAAGTAAATGATCTCGCTGGTGGGATTGTTTCCTTGTCAGCTTTTATTTCAGGGATTGGCTTTTCATTTGCCGGTACTCAAGAAGTTGCTTTAGACGCTTCTGCGGTATCTGCAATCAATGCTACAACTGCCGATACTGGTTTATCAGCAACCGCTGAAGGTATCACAACTGGTTCTTGGGGCTGGTTAAAACTTGGGCAATTAGATGCCAATGCATTTTTCACCATTATGATTATTGGTTTTATCGCCACAGTCATTTATGCGAAATTGATGCAACATAACATCATTATCAAAATGCCTGATTCAGTACCGCCTGCAGTTTCCAAAGCGTTCGCAGCCATTGTTCCTGCGGCCGTTGCATTATATGTTGTTGCAATTATCTACTTCATCGTTGGTAAATTGAGCGATGGTGACTTACTTATCAACCTCATTCAAAAATATATTGCTGAACCTTTCTTGGGTGCATCTCAAGGACTCGGTTGGGTATTGGTTGTTACTTTGTTTGTTCAAATTTTCTGGTTCTTCGGGATTCACGGACCAAACGTTTTGGCACCAGTTTTGGAAGGCGTTTGGGGCGTTGCCCAAATCGCTAACATTAACGTCGCTCAAAATGGTTATGAAGGCTTAATCGGACCAGCCGCTGTTAAAGCTGCTATTACTGACGGAAAAGCTTACATGTGGGTTCGTGGTTCATTCGATGCTTTTGCTTGGTTTGGTGGTTCCGGTGGTACAATTACTTTAATCATCGCTATCTTACTATTTAGCAAACGTGCAGACTACAAAACAGTTGGTAAATTAGCTGTTGGACCTGGTATCTTCAACATTAATGAACCTTTGATGTTTGGTTTACCAATCGTCTTGAACGCAATTATGTTCATTCCATTCTTGTTAGCTCCATTAGTAGCAACTACTATTGGTTGGTTAGCAACTTATGCTGGACTCGTTAACCCAGTATCACAAGCTGTTCCTTGGGTTGTGCCACCTATGTTAATGTCGTTCTTAGCAACAGGCGCTGACTGGCGTGCACCAGTAGTTACTTTGATCAACATGGCGATTACCTTCTTCATCTGGTTGCCATTCGTTATTTCGGCTAACAAATTACAAGTCGAAGATTAAGAATTATTATTTGAGATCAGGCTGGCTTTGTGCTAGTCTGATCTTATACATACTTAAGGGGGATTTTTAACATGATTGAAATTAACTCAGCTTTGTCACAAGATAAAATTATCGAGGTCTTAAATAGCTTTGAAAAAGATGGCGTGACCTTTGCTTTTAAAGAAAAAAAAGGCTTGAAATTACTTTTTAATGTCAGTGGCACTGAAGATTTTGAAGATGCTGCCCGCTTAGCAAAAAGTCGCATTAAAGAAGAAGATTGGGGTTCCGTGCTTTATTTTTCCGCTCACGGCGTCAATTAAGGAGACACGATGATTAAAAACGGGTTATTTATAGTTAGTCTTGGACTGTTAATGTTTATGTTTTCCGCCAATCAAGCTACTAGAAATTATAATATTGTCGGCATGCTTGCTTCATTTGGGATGATTATTTTAGGCACGGTCATGTTGGTGCGGGGAAATCAACAAGCCAAAAAAGAAAAAGCAGAACAAACAGCGATTGAAAAAGATAAAAAAGAGGAGGAATAGCCATGGAAATTCATCAAAATTTAAATGTCCCAGCTACTTTTTTCTTCGATAAGATCGCCGATTCGGCCATTTATGATGTGGAGCGCCACACCGGCAAACGGATTACCCGTAAACAATTGCAAAATATTGAATACGTAAAAGAGTTTAACAAACGAGCTAGAGCAAAGATTACGATTGATAAATTTATCGATAATGCCGTTTACGGTTTTACCACTTCAACTACTAAAAATCGTTTCTATGTGGAATATCGCATTGAACCGCTAGATTCTCGTAGTTGCGCTGTGGTTTATGAAGAAAAAATGGAAAGCTTTGGTTTTATTCAAAAAATCAACGATGTTACTGTTGGAATTTTGTGGGGCTTTTTGCGGAAACGTCGCTTTAAGTCAATGCTGAAACAAATTGAAGCGACTTATTAATTGTTATTTTATGGTGTAACACTTGTTATTTAATAACAAAGAAAAATAAAAAAAGTTGCCAGCTTGTGAAAGCTGACAATTTTTTTATTTTAATTATTTTTCTTCGACTGCTTTGTCTTTTTCAGTGACTTCTTTTTCTTCAGGATCTTCTGGATCATGGTGGTCTTTCAATGCTTTAGCGAAGACTTCTTTTTTTTCTTCCTTGTAATTGTCTTGACGTTTAGCAAAAATCTCTTCTTTTGTTTTTTCTGGCATTGTCTTTCCTCCTGTAATCGTTTTTTCACAATCTTATTATAACACGCCGATTGGACAGTTGGAAAGAAAAAACTCGAATTAGATGTTTTTTAATGAAATTTCCATCGAAAAATTTGCTAAAAAAACACTTTATTCATTGGTCATTGCACAATTTTTTTGAAGTCGGTATAATAGATTCAGGTCCTCGTAGCTCAGTAGGATAGAGCGACCGCCTCCTAAGCGGTAGGTCGTTGGTTCGATTCCAATCGGGGACGTTACCTGTTTATAAAAAAACGACTAGCAAAATTTTGCTAGTCGTTTTTTTATTTTTAAGCCCAGTCGCCATTTCTAAAAATAGGAACGATTGAACCGTCTTGTTTGATGCCATCCACATTCATTTTGTTAGAGCCAATCATAAAGTCTACATGAGTGTGAGAACGATTCAAGCCATGAGCCGTAAGTTCTTCAGGGGACATCTCCGTGCCACCTTCAAGACTGAAAGCATAAGCAGATCCTAGGGCCAAATGATTCGAAGCATTTTCATCGAATAAAGTATTGTAAAAAGTAATACCTGATTGAGAAATCGGGGAAGGATCAGGAACTAAAGCCACTTCGCCTAAACTTTTTGCACCCTCATCAATGGCAAGAAGTTTAGCTAAAACATCTTGACCCACTTCAGCGGAATAATCCACCACTTTACCATCTTTAAAAGTAAATTTCATCCCGGATAAAGTCGTTCCAGCATAACTTAATGGTTTTGTTGAAGAAACAACGCCATCGATCCGACGAAGATCAGGAGCGGTAAAGACTTCTTCAGTAGGCATATTAGCCATAAAAACTTCGCCCCGACTATTTTTTGAACCAGCGCCTTCCCAGCGGTGATTTTTAGGTAATCCAACAATCAGGTCGGTGCCAGGAGCTGTATAATGAAGCGCGTCAAATTGCTCAGCATTGAGTTCATTGGCTTTAGCCCAAAGCGTTTCATCATGTTTTTTCCAAGCAGTAACCGGATCGACAAGGTCAATGCGGGTTGTTTTGAAAATTTCTTGCCATAGCGCATCCACTTGTTCTTCAGAAGTTGAAAGATTAGGGAAAACTTTTTTGGCCCAATCAGGACTAGCGGCCGCCACAACCGTCCAAGAAACTTGATTAGATTGCGTCGCTTGGCGCAATTTCGCCAGGGCTTTACCGAGTGCGGCTTGATTAGTAGCCACACGTTGACCATCAACGCCGGCCAATGCATCTGGATTGCTAGAAACAACCGAAATACGGGAAGCATTTTTTTCAAGCCAATAATCTACTTGTGTGCCACGATAAGCGGGAACATTTTCCAAACGGTCAGTAGCAGCGTGAGACAGAAATTGTTTTTGCACAAATTCATCACTCCATTGCACTTGCACTTCGGCGGCTCCTTTTGCATAAGCTTTTTCCACGATCAGATGGGCCAACTGTCTTTGATCAGTCGCAATTTGCAAAACTACTGTGTGACCGGCAGTCACGTTGACACCAACTTCCACAATCAGGTCAGCGTATTTTTCTAAATTTTCTTGGAAATTTTTCAACATATGAATCCTCCTTAATTTTAGTGAAGATATGGTTATGATATCATAACATTTTTCGGGATAATTTTCTATGAGAATGTTGCATTAAATAACTAAACGAGAAAATTTTTTTGCAAAAGGAATGGCGGAGCCAAGTTGTTAAAAATTAGTGACACCGCTTTTAAAAAACCTCTTTAAATCAAGGCAAACTAATGTTATAATAACTGAGGATATGTAATTAACGAGTCTTAGATAATTCTGTTGAGAGGATGTACGTGATGGCTAGAAAAAAACGATTACCCGCGAGGATATAATTAAGGCAGGGTATGAGCTAGTAGCCCAAGAAGGATTTCATAAATTTACCGCCCGCAATATTGCTAAATTGATGGGGACATCGACTGCGCCGATTTATGCTGAGTTTCATAGTATGGACGCGCTGAAAGAGACCATTTTTCAACGGATTGAAAATTATTTGGGGGAAGTTATTTTTAATGAAGTCCGCACCGGAGATTCGATTGTAGATATGGGGCTGAATTATATTTATTTTGCCATGGGTGAAAATAAATTATACAAAGCTTTGTATTTGGAAGATTACGGTGGCGGCGAGCGGATGCACAATTTCTCTTATCGGATGTATACTAAGCGAGTTTCAGAAGATAATAAATACCAAAGTTTATCAAAAGGACAAGTGGATGCGTTGCATTACGGAACGTGGATAATTGTTACCGGTTTAGCGTCACTCATGAGCTCACATATTATTATGCCCACTGAAGAGCAATTAATTTCTATTATAAAAGATTCTTATGAAGCGTTGAGTAAACGAGATAAAAGTATTTTTGATTAACTTCAAGCTTTAATTTTAACAACAGCTAAAAAGGTTTCCGAATGTTCGGAGAATCTTTTTAGCTGTTTTTTTTATTTAGATTGACTTAAGAAAATCGGATTGCTATGATTAAATTGTCCCCAAAATAAAGCGGTGACAAAATTCGTTTAGCTTGTCTAAACACAAGAAGGAAGGATTAGTAATGAAGAGAAGTTTTTGGTTAAGTAAGGGCAGTTGGCTAGTTTTATTATCAACTGTAGCTTTAAGCACTTCAGCTAATATTTTTGCCGAAGAAGGAACATCTGCTAGTACCATGGCAACAACAGATCTACAAGTCTCGTTGCAACTGCTAGGAATAAATGATTTCCACGGCGCCTTAGAAACAACTGGGACATTTCGGGATGATGCCGGAAACTCGGTAAGTAGTACGGGAACAGCAGCCTTATTAGCTGGCTACTTGGATCAAGCGGAATCGAATTTTGTAAGTGCCAATCCAAATGGGGTTTCCTTACGAGTTCAATCTGGTGATATGGTTGGTGCATCGCCGGCTAACTCTGGGTTATTGCAAGACGAACCATCGATTAAGATTTTGAATCAAATGAATTTTTCCGTCGGCACACTAGGAAATCATGAGTTTGATGAAGGTTTGGCAGAATTCAACCGGATTATGAATGGTGCAATGCCTGAAGCAAATCAATTTTCCAACCCAGCGATTCAAGAATTAGTTGAAGGTTACGCAAAAGAAGCTTCTAATACCGAAATCGTCATTGCTAATTTAGTCGACAAAGAAAGCGGCGAAATTCCTTTTGACTGGCAACCTTACACCGTCAAAGAAGTAACAGACGCGGATGGAGACAAAGTGAATGTAGGCTTTATCGGTATTGTCACTACTGAAGTTCCTAATCTTGTCCTCAAAGAACATTATGAAGATTATAGCTTCTTAGACGAAGCGGAAACGATTGAAAAATATGCAGATGAATTAAAAGCTGATGGAGTAAACGCTATTGTTGTTTTAGCCCATGTTCCATCTAATTCAGATGGTGAAGGGAATGTCTCTTCAGATGCCGCAGCAATTTTAGAAGAAGTCAATGTTTTAGATCCGGATAACTCCGTCGATGTTTTCTTTGCCGGCCATAACCATATGTATACTAATGGCTTGGTGGAAGGAACTCGCGTGGTGCAATCCACCTCTCAAGGTAAAGGATACATTGATGTACAAGGGACTCTTGATGTAGCAACGCAAGACTTTAAAGAAGTACTAACAGCCACTGTAAATGCTGTTGCCCCTGATGCTGGCGTTGTTCCAAATGAAGAAGTGCAAGCTATTGTTGATGAAGCGAATGATTTAGTTGCCCCCATTCAAAATGCTAAAATCGGAACTGCAGAAGCAACGGATATGATCACACGAGAAGTGAACGAAAACCGCGAATCACCTGTGGGCAATTTAATTGTCGACGGTCAAATCGCCCAAGCGAAAGTAAAAGGGCTGGATGTTGATTTTGCTATGACCAATAATGGCGGAATTAGAGCCGATCTTCTCGTTACTGAAGATGGTACTATCACTTGGGGAGCAGCTCAAGCTGTGCAACCATTTGGGAATATTATGCAAATTGTCGAAATGACCGGCGAACAAATTCATAATGTTTTGCAACAACAATCTGACAAGTATTTCTTACAAATCGGTGGGTTAAGATATTCTTATCTTAAATCTGATGATGCCACCCATCCAGAAGAAATAGTTGATATGGTCAAAACTGACGGTTCACCAGTTATTTGGGATGAAACTTATCGGGTAGTGATTAACGACTTCCTCTTTGGTGGCGGCGATGGTTTTAGTGGATTTACGGAAGCTAAATTAGTCGGAGCAATGGACCCCGATACAGAAACTTTCGTTAATTATATTTCTTCTTTCGGCGATGAAAAAATCAAAACACCAGCTTTAGACCGGAAGAACTTAGTCGAGTCTCCAATTGAAGAAGATGGTTGGCGGCAAGTTGAAGGTCAATGGACGTATTGGGAAAATGACCAACAAGTCACTGGTTGGATTTTTGTTGACGGCTCTTGGTATTATTTAAATGCTGAAACTGGCTTTATGACTACTGGTTGGCAAGAAGTGAACGGCAAATGGTATTATTTATCCACTGTTTCCGGGAAAATGTTAACAGGTTGGTTGTATACTGATGGATCTTGGTATTATTTATCAAAAACTGGCGCTATGCAGATTGGTTGGGCGCAAGTGAATGGTCAATGGTATTATTTATCCACGGTTAGCGGCAAAATGCAAACAGGTTGGTTGCTAGTTAACCACAAATGGTACTATGCCACAGAAAATGGTGACTTGTTGGTGTCAACAAAACGGGTAATTCGTTCCGTAAGTTATACCTTCGACTTATCAGGCGCTTGGGTAGCTTAAAATAATAAAAAATAAAACAGGACTGTTGGCGAAATTCGTCAGCAGTCCTGTTTTTTTAAAAATATTAAATTTTAGCCGCTAAAGTTTTGGCAAATGCTTCTAAGCGTTCAATATCATCTTCTTCAGCGTCTAGTTCAACTTTGACGGATTCAGCGCCTTTTGTAGCACCAGTTTTGGCAAATGCTTCGTCAAATTGATCCACTGATTTGCAAAACATGTCACCGTAAAAAGTATCGCCAGAACCTACCACACCATAAATTTTTCCGGGCAGTTTAAGTTCTAACAAATCTTCGTAAAAGTCGACGATTTCGTCAGGCAAATCACCATCGCCGTAAGTATAAGTAGCCACGATGCAAAGATCAGCCTCTTCAAAATCAGCAGCATCTACATCGCCACATTCATCAATTTCTACTTCAATATCTAAATTTTCTAGCGCCTCAGCTACAATATCGGCGATTTCTTCGGTATTGCCGGTTAAGCTAGCATAAACAATTTTTGCCAGTGCCATCTTATGTTTGTCCCCCTAAATATTTTCTATAATTATTTTAGCACACAGAGCACTTATTCACTAGTCCCGGAATCATCTAGTGTGTTGACCACTTCTGCTTCTGAATTTTTCATAATTTTTTGTGAGTAATATTTTGAACCCATAGCCATTTGGGAGTAAAGATTATCGAAACCATATTCTTCCATTAAAGTGGGTGTTTCGGAGAATAAATTAGTACCAAGAGCGAGTCTGTCTCCAGGAATGACTGCACCAAGCGCGGCTAGCGTTGTAGGATATAAATCTAAAGTAGAAAATTGCCGATTTTTAATATTATCGGTACTAACTGCAGAGTTTAAAAACAAATTAAAGACATTGCGCTCATAATCAGTAGGTAAGTTATCGAAGAAATCTTTATCCATACTTAAGTGATCGCCTGCTAAAACAATGGTCGTATTTTCATAAAAAGGTTGTTCCATAATCCAAGTTAGTAATTCATAAACCATTTGGTCAGAATAATGAATGACGTTAGAATATTGATCGTCATAGATAATTGGCGTCTGGTCCGTTACTAGGCCGTCCTCAAAGTGAGTGTCAGCGGTGATCATCGTAAAGTTGAAAGGTTGAGTGCCAGTGGACATTTCAGTAATGGTATTTTTAGCGAATTCGAAAAGTTTAGCATCTTCATACCCCCACCAAATAAGATAATCTTCTGGAATCCATTCATTTTCAATGGCGGAGTTGTAATCAACGATATTGTAATTGCCATGTTGGGTAAAATATTTATCGCGACCACCAAAACTAGCTTCCGAGCCCAAAAGTAAGGTCTGATTGTAACCAGCCTCTGCCAAGATTTCCCCTAAAGAATAAGCTCCAGGCAAATAAGAAGAGGTGTTCCCGTAGTCATTCCCATTTACTGTCGTAATAAGTGGGATACCAGCTGTTTGAGCTACCATTCCACCCGCGGTAAAACCTACGCCAGGAACTTGCAAGGCGCCACCTAATAAATTGGAATTAGAAAAATTGGTGCCACCATTTTCAGATAAGTCAGCCATATTAGGCAACAAGTTTTCTTCTTGACCGCCCCCTAAATCAGTGGAATAATAAGTGCCTTCCATAGATTCTAGAAAAATATAAATTAAATTTCTTTTTTGTTCTGGGAAGACAATTTCTGTTGTTCGTGGGTCGACATACTCATCTTCATACAACGTACTAGATTCAAAAAAGTAGGCGCGAACTTCGGCAAAGCCAATCCGAGAAAGACCTAAAGTAAATCCAGCCAACAAAATGATAATTCCTGATAATAATAGGAAAAACTTGCGGAGGGCAGGATGACGTTTCGGTTTTTTCCGCAAAGTAGGAATCGCCACTTTCTTATGAGAAAAAGCTAACATTTGATAAATGATTTCACCAGCTAGAAAAGTTGCAAAAAGTGCGGTTAAAAAAGGAAGTTCAATGAAAGCATAAATTTGCGAAGCGTCAGATCCTTGTAGAGGTTCCGTTAAATGATAAACGATTTGATCAATGGCCAGATTGCTGAAATGATCCATCCCCCAGTAACTAGATAAAGGAATCAAAAAGCCGATAAAAATCAAAAGAATTGTTAAACTTAAAAAAAAGCCATCGAAAAAAGTTATTTTTTTCAAATGAATTTTTCCTAGGATCTGATTCCACGTGAAAAGAATAATACCACCTAAAATAAATCCAGCTAGAAGGACAAAAATCAGTAGCGACCAACGCGGTGATTTTACCCAAGTTTGCCAAAAAAGGAAGTTTGGTAAAATAGTGCCATGAACGAGTCTAGTTCCAAATAAGGTGGCGACAGTCGTTAAAATAACTAGCCACAAACTGCGAAAAATAGCGCTTCTCGTGGTACGATATTTGCTTCTTTTGTATGTAATTAGTAGCAGTGCAAAAAAAATGAAAATTAATATTAGCATTTGTGTTCCCCCAAAAAACGATATTATAGGCATTTTAACATAGATTAAGAATAAAATGATTGTTTCCATGAAAATGTCAACTATTTGTTAAATTTCTGAAATATGCTAAACTATGATTGAATAGGAGTGCGATAAAAATCATGATTACGTTAAAATCAGCTCGCGAGATTGAAGCAATGAGAGAATCCGGCGAAGTGTTGGCCAATGTTCACCAACAATTACGGGGCTTTATTAAACCAGGTATTACTAGTTGGGACATTGAAATGTTTGTCCGGAAAATTATCAAAGACCATGGTGCTATTGCGGCGCAAATGGGCTTTGAAGGGTATAAATATGCGACTTGTGTTTCCGTAAATTCGGAAATTTGTCACGGATTTCCCCGCAAAGAAGTTTTAAAAAATGGCGACTTAATCAAGGTCGACATGTGCGTGGAATATAAAGGTGCGATGTCTGATTCTTGTTGGGCGTATGCAGTAGGGGAAGTGACACCTGAAATTCAACATTTAATGGATGTGACTAAAAAATCCATGTACTTAGGAATTGAACAAGCGCAAGTTGGCAATCGGATTGGCGATATTGGTCATGCGATTCAGACTTATGTGGAAAGTGAAGGTTTATCCGTTGTCCGGGATTTTGTTGGTCACGGAATTGGTCCTTCCATTCACGAAGAACCAAACATTCCACATTTTGGGGAAGCTGGGCGCGGCATGCGTCTTAGAGAAGGTATGTTAATTACCATCGAGCCCATGGTTAACATTGGCACTTGGAAAATGAAGATGGATCCAAATGGTTGGACCGCTTATACTAGAGATGGTAAATGGTCATGTCAATATGAACATACTTTGGCGATTACTAAAAACGGCCCACTTTTACTGACAAGTCAAGGTGTTGAAGGAACTTACTAAATTAAATTTAGCAATAGCGCGAAAAGCTCCAGCAAACAACGACTAACTTTTAGCCGCCGCTTGCGGAGCTGTTTTTTGTTCATTTATTAAAATAAAGATCGGAAGAAAGGAGGACGAAGATGGGACTGATTGAAAAATATATTAAAAATCAAAAATTATTGCAAATCATCCGAATTACCGCACAGCGAATGAAAGATGCGGAAATGGGGACATCGGCGGTGGTGGTCGCTTATTATTTATTACTTTTCTTGTTTCCATTATTGCTAACAGTCGGCAGTATTTTACCTTATTTAAATCTTGATCCCAATACCGTCCTTCCTTATATTAAAGAGCTGATGCCAACTGAAATTTATCAGCAATTGGAACCAGCCGTGGTAAATTTACTGACGGAAAGTTCCACCGGTGTTCTTTCTTTTTCAGCTTTGGCAACGATTTGGTCGGCGTCAAAAAGTATTAATGCCTTGCAAAACGCGATGAATAAAGCATATGGCGTCGAGGGGCGCCGAAATTTTATTTGGGCCAAAATAGTTTCTTTTTTAATGATGTTTTTATTGATTATTGCTTTATTAGCTTTGGTTTTAGTCTTAGGAATCGGTCAACAAGTCCTCAACTGGTTCCAAAGTGTCTTCCATTTTTCTACCAATATTCTCGACACCTTCGCCACTTTAAAATGGCCAGTAGTCATCATTGGCCTAGTTGTAGTGATGATTCTCATCTATCGAGTATTGCCTAATGCCAAAATTAAATTAAAACACGTTTTACCCGGTGCTATATTTACTTCCATCGGGTGGCTCTTACTTTCACAAGTATTTGGTATTTATATGGCGATGTTTTCACCAGCTATGGCTAGTTATCAAATCATCGGAAGTTTCATCGTCTTAATGCTGTGGCTCAATTTTGCCGCCACGATAATTATACTAGGGGCGGTATTAAACGCGGTAATTGCCGAAGTCTTCTTGGGGGAAGAATTGGAAGAACGTAGGGATGTGGTAGATCACTTTCGTCGAGTTAAAGATTGGTTTAAGCGTCGTAAAAATTCATAAAGATACAAAAATAGCGCCCAGCAGGACGCTATTTTTTCTTTTTCTTATGCAAATTTTGATCGCGGAATTCTTTACTACCAATCATATGGAAAAAGTAAAGAACCGGCTGATGATTTGGCCCCATTAAACCGATGAGCTCGGCGAAAAGTTCGAGACCAAAGATCAGGGAGAGAATTAATAAAATTGTTCCCCAAGAGTTACTGTTATAACTGAGTAAAAAAGCAATTAATGAAAAAAGTAAAGCTAAAGAGTAAATGGCCAACACAGCACCACGGTGAGTAAAACCTAAAGAAAGTAAGCGGTGATGCAAGTGCATTTTATCGGCTGAAGAAATCGGTTGATTATTGATATAGCGGCGAATTATTGCAAAAACTGTATCCGTTATGGGCACGCCTAGAATAATCATGGGTGTAATAACGGTTATAATCGTTGCATTTTTCAAACCTTGTAACGATAAAACAGAAATCATAAAACCTAGAAATAAAGCGCCGGTGTCACCAAGATAGATTTTTGCCGGATAAAAGTTATAAGGGAAAAATCCGCCAATAGCAGCGACTAAAATAAAAATTAAAATTGGAATATAAATCGCATCTGGATGAAGGAAAAAATAACCAATCACACCAATTGTTCCAAGGGCGATGATGGAAACGCCTGATGCTAGTCCATCAAGTCCATCGATTAAATTCACGGCATTGGTAATTGCCATAATCCAAAGAATGGTCATAGGGAGTGCAAAGATGCCCAAGTGAATCGTCCCCAAAAAAGGCACCGTTAATTGATCAAAATGGATACCAGCAACAAAATAAATTTCTAAAGCAGCAATCAAAATGCCGAGGGTTTTTAATTTAGGAGAAATCTCTTTCACATCGTCAATCATACCAGTGGCCACAATAATCGCAGCCCCAATCCAGATTTTTATCAAATAGTCCCGGGGAACTATTCCGTCGAATAATAAGAAAGCAGAAATTGAGAAACTTATAAAAACAGCCAAGCCACCAATTGTGGGCATCGCTATTCGATTCATCCGTCTGGCATTAGGGTTGTCGACGGCACCGATTTTAAAAGCCAACATCCGAACTAAAGGAGTAATGACTAATGAAAGCAGAAAGGTGACAAAGAGTTTGAAAAAAATGTTAAAAGTGTAATTCATGTAAGAGACTCACTTTCCTAGAGATAAAGAACTATCTCCATTCTACAATAGAAACAATTTTCATGCTATGCTTCTTTAAGAATATTTTAGATTTATGGGCCTGACTTGATTTTCATCGGCTGTTTTATTAAGATTAGGAAGGATTTATTTTAGGAGAAAATAAAATTTTTATGGAAGTAGGATAGTGTTAGTGAAAACAAAAGAAATTACTAAATTTGAAAAGTACTTTTTGTTCGTTCTGTTTTTTGAGTTATTTGCTGGTGGAGGAGGTCGTTTTATTGAAATCGGACCCTTATCCATTCGCCAAGTACTTTTTATTGGGATATTGTTGATTTTCGGTTGCCGATTTATCTTAAATAAGGATTCTCGAAAAGAATTGTTGAGCTATTTTATTAAACCAAATACGGCCATTTTTTGGCTAAGTATTGCGATGGTCGTCTGGATTGGAGCCAGCGCTTTATTAGGGATAATGAATCATCATGGTCTGGGAATGATTGTCACAGACTCGTTGCGGGTGATTTTTGTTATTTTGATTATTCCTTTTATTTACTATATTGATGAAAAACGATTCTCAGTAAAAAATCTGGTCACGGTCCTTTTTTGGGCCACGTTGGTAGTTTCTCTGATTACAATTACGATTACCTTAATTGGTAAATTTATGACTGACAGCCAATTTTACTATTTTTATAAAGATGTGAACGCACTTTTTCCAGGTGACTTATATTTCAGACCGTCCAGAGGTGTTTTTTATAAATCGCATTTCTTAGTTTTGTTTACTTTAATTATTGGCACCATCAAATTAATGGAAAAACAATTGACTAAGTTTCAAGGCTTGGTAATGGTGTTAGGAACTGTTTCTGTTATTTTATCTGAAACTCGTGGTTTGTATTTAGGCTATTTAGTGGGTCTTCTAACTTATGTGCTTACTAAAATTGTTATTTATTTCTGGGGAAATCGGCAAAGTTTGGCTTTAAGCAAAAAGAATAATGTACGTCGATTAATCATTTTAGTGGTTGCTATTATGGGTACTTTTTATTTTTACACGAATTCGACAATTTCTCGTTTCAGTGAACCTGGTGGCGCAAGTCAAAGTGAATATCAAGAAGAACAACCAGTGGAAGATGTCTCCATGAATGTTCGTTTGGTTTTATTTCAAGATTCCATTCGGATTATTAAAGCTTCTAAAGTGGGCGCTATAGTCGGAAATGGTTATGGGACGAAAATTGGTGATCGAATTACCGGTATTGAAATGAGTTTTGTGGATATATATGTCGAACAAGGCTTAATTGGTACCCTGATTTGGCTACTTTATGCGCTCCTTCCGTTATATTATTTTTTCCGAAGTTTCATGATTCGAAAAAAATTAGATAATATCAATATTGGATTGTTAGGCTGCACTTTAGCAATGATTTTAGTAACCAATATTAATCCGTTTTTAAATGGTCCCATTGGCCTAGGCTTCTTATTGCCAGTCATTGTATTAAGCTACAAGTTATTTAGAGATAGTAAAGACAACAAAAATGAAGAGGTCGCCTAATGAAATTAAGTATTGTCTTAGTTGTCTACAAAAAGAATGCAAAAGATCTTCCCATTTACCCATTGCTAAATGAACTGGCTGATTTGGGGATTTCTACTTTAATTTATGACAACTCTCCTTTTACACAAGAGGAGAGTTTCAATCAATTACCAGTCAGTTATCACCACGATCCGAGAAATCTGGGCGTGGCGGTAGCTTATAACTTTGCGCTTGAAAAATTGTTAGCAACGAATGAAGATCGTTTGGGACTTTTACTTTTGGATCACGACACACAAATTTCACTTTCTTACGTAAAAGAGCTTTTAGCTGCAGATTTTGGGCCAGAAGTTGGCGCGATTGTCCCCCAGATTTTTGCCGGACAAAAGCAAATTTCCCCGCTAAAAGCAGACCGCTATATTGCGCAAGGATTTACTGGATTGCCGGCCGGAGAATATTCGGAACCTTTTACGGGAATTAATTCCGGAGCATGTTTAAATGTCGATTTTCTAAAAGTGATTGGCGGCTTTAATAATGATTTTCCGCTAGATTTTTTAGATCATTGGTTGTTTTTTGAAATGGGAAAACGAGGATACACTTTACGAGTGTTGCCAGAAATCATTCAGCACGACTTATCTGTTCTTGATTACACAAAAGTAAGCCATCAGCGCTTTGAGAGTATTCTTCAAGGAGAGCAACTTTTTTATCAACGCTACAATACTCAGTTTTCAAATAATCATAAAAAACAATTATTAAAACGAACCGTTAAATTATTCGTTAAAGAAAAAGATCGCTACTTTTGGAAACGAACTTGGCAAGCGTATCGACAATTTAAATAGAGATGTTTTCCAGAATAAAGAAATCAGACTTGTGGTAAAATAAGAAAAGCATACAAAAGGAGAGGTCACTATGAAAGGAATTATTTTAGCAGGAGGATCTGGTACACGATTATATCCTCTAACGAAAGCCACATCGAAACAATTGATGCCCATCTACGACAAACCTATGATTTATTACCCAATGTCTACTTTAATGTTAGCGGGGATTAAAGATATTTTAATTATTTCTACCCCTGACGACACACCTCGTTTTGAACAATTATTTGGTGATGGTAAAGAACTTGGGATTAATATTCAATATAAAGTGCAACCAAGTCCTGATGGCTTAGCCCAAGCGTTTATTTTGGGTGAAGAATTTATCGGGGATGATTCGGTCTGCTTAATTTTAGGCGACAATATTTATTATGGTGGCGGTCTTTCTAAAATGTTGCAAAGAGCAGCCCAAAAAGAAGTCGGCGCCACTGTCTTTGGCTATCATGTCAACGATCCAGAACGCTTTGGCGTAGTGGAATTTAACGAAGAGATGCAAGCTATTTCGATTGAAGAAAAACCGGAAGAGCCAAAATCTAATTTTGCCGTTACTGGTCTTTACTTTTACGACAACCGCGTCGTTGAAATTGCTAAAAATATTGCACCTTCACCACGTGGCGAATTAGAAATTACTGATGTTAATAAAGTTTATTTAGAAGCTGGCGAATTATCTGTTGAAGTCATGGGTCGAGGATTTGCTTGGTTAGATACTGGGACGCACGAATCTTTGCTTGAAGCGTCAACTTTTATTGAAACCATTGAGAAACGGCAAAACTTAAAAGTCGCTTGTCTAGAAGAAATTGCATATCGAATGAACTACATTGATCGCGATCAGTTGATTGCTTTAGCCCAACCGTTAAAGAAAAATGATTATGGTCAATATATGTTGCGTTTAGCTGCGGAGGGAAAATAAAAAAATGAAAGTTACAAAAACAACGTTACAAGATGCCTTTATCGTAGAACCGGCCGTCTTTGGCGACCATCGTGGGTACTTTACCGAAAGTTATTCAGAAAAAGTTTTTCAAGAAGCAGGACTAAATTATAATTTTATTCAAGATAACCATTCTTTTTCCGCCCAAGCAGGCGTTGTTCGGGGCTTGCATTTCCAATTAGGCCAGGCTGCGCAAACAAAACTTGTTCGGGTAGTCACTGGTGTCTTATACGACGTGATTATCGATATGCGTAAAGGTTCACCTACTTATGGGCAACATGAAGGCTTTATTTTAAGTGAAGCCAATCACCGCCAACTTTTAGTACCAAAAGGATTTGCTCACGGTTTTTGTACTTTAACTAATGACGTGAATTTCTTGTACAAATGCGACAACTACTATGCACCAGAAGCTGATGGTGGCATTATGTTTAGCGATCCCGCTTTGAAAATTGACTGGCCGTTTGATTTAGCTAAAGCCATCACTTCTGAAAAAGATGCACATCACCCAACGTTTGCTGAATTTGAGAAAAATAATCCGTTTGTTTACGGTGAAATCTAGGAGGAACAGATGAAAAAAATTATTGTTACCGGAGGCGCCGGTTTTATTGGTTCTAATTTTGTTCATTATGTAGTGAACAATCATCCTGATGTGTTTGTAACGGTTTTAGATAAATTAACTTACGCCGGCAATCGCGAAAATCTTGCGGGACTTCCTGCAGATCGGGTGCAACTTGTAGTCGGAGATATTGCTGACGGTCCTTTAGTCAACGAGTTAGTGCAAGATTGTGATGCTGTCGTTCATTACGCCGCTGAATCTCACAATGATAACTCCTTAAAAGATCCATCACCATTTATTCAAACAAATTTAGTCGGGACCTTCACTTTACTAGAAGCTTGCCGCAAAAATAATGTCCGTTTCCACCATGTATCTACTGATGAAGTCTATGGTGATCTTCCTTTAAGAGAAGATTTACCAGGTCATGGCGACGGTCCGGGTGAAAAATTTACCGACCATACGCCTTACAATCCATCAAGTCCTTATTCAGCTTCGAAAGCCGGATCTGATTTATTAGTCCGCGCTTGGGTCCGTTCATTTGGCTTACAAGCAACGATTTCAAATTGTTCTAATAATTATGGCCCTTACCAACATATTGAAAAATTCATTCCTCGCCAAATTACTAATATTTTGTCTGGCATTAAACCAAAATTGTATGGCGATGGTAAAAATGTTCGGGACTGGATTCATACGAATGACCATTCTAGTGCTGTTTGGACGATTTTGACTAAAGGAAAAATTGGCGAAACGTATTTAATTGGCGCAGACGGTGAAAAAGACAATAAAACTGTCTTGGAACAAATTTTAGTTGAAATGGGTCAAAAGCCTGACGCTTACGACCATGTCAATGATCGTCCAGGTCATGATTTACGTTACGCCATCGATTCTACGAAATTACGTGAAGAACTTGGCTGGAAACCTGAATACACTGATTTTAACGAAGGATTAAAAGATACCATTGATTGGTATACAAAACACCAAGACTGGTGGAAAGCTGAAAAACAAGCAGTTGAAAATAAATATGCGCAAGTAGGGCAGTAAGTCCTGGCTAAAGGAGAACGATGGAAGCTAAAAGCAGTCACTTGGTCGTTACCAAGAACAATAATTTTGATATCATCCGTTTTTTTGCTGCTATTTTAATTGTCTGGTTTCACTCCTATCCGTTAAGTGGAACAGGGAACAATCATGAATTTATTTATTTGCTTAGTCGGGGACAAATGACCGCCGGATCTCTAGGAGTAATGATTTTTTTTGTGATTTCTGGTTTGTTAATTCCCATGAGCTATCAAAGAACGAATAATGTTGTTCAATTTTTTAAAGCCCGGGTTTTGCGGATTATGCCCGCTTTTATTGTAGTCATCTTATTATCGGCTTTTGTTTTAGGGCCGTTAGTATCCGATTTGCCACTAGGAGCCTATTTCAAACATCCAATGACGTGGGATTATCTTAAAAATATGACTTTGTATACTATGCGCTACAATTTACCTGGTGTCTTTACTGAAAATATTTATCCGAATGCTATCAATGGTTCGATTTGGACACTTTGGTACGAATTTTTTTACTATATAGTGATCATTGTTTTAGGTCTCAGTAAATTATTACGCAAAGAAACTAGTCTTATTTTATATGGCTTATGTTTAGTAATGGTTTTTCTAAATGTTCAAACAGGCTATTATTATTGGCTTTTAGGCATGTATTTTTTTGCTGGAATGGTATTTTACTATTGGCGGGATACTATTGTTCTAAATGGTAAAATTGCTTTGGCGGCGTTTGTATTAATAATTGCCAGCATATTTTTAGGACATTTGCCAGAAATGCTATCTTTTGCAGGTAGCTATCTTATCTTTTTCTTCTCATTAGGACCGGTACCAAAGCTAGCTAATTTCAGTCGTTTTGGCGACTTATCTTACGGGATTTATATTTATTCTTTCATCATTCAGCAGCTTTTGATGTATTTGTTTCATAACCAACTTTCTCAATTGCAAAATTTTTTCTTCACCTTACCACTTGTTATGATTTGTGCTTACATTTCTTGGCATCTTATCGAAAAAAATTGCATGAAGCTTAAAAATAAAAAACTATTTCCAATTCGAAAGGTAGATGGATTGAACCATGAGTAAAAATGTTTTGATTACAGGCGGAGCAGGTTTTATCGGTAGTACAATTGCTCTTAAATTGTTAAAAAAAGGCTATCAAGTAACCGTACTAGATTCTTTATCACCACAAATTCACGGGGAAAATCCCGATAATTCTGAGCTTTATCAAAGAATTAAAGGCAAAGTTAACTTTATTAAAGGGGACGTCCGGAATCGTCAAGACTGGGAAAAGGCCCTGGAAAATCAAAATATTATCGTCCATTTAGCAGCTGAAACTGGAACCGGCCAATCAATGTATGATATTCAAAAATATGTAGATATTAATATTGGCGGAACCGCTCTGCTCTGGGATATTTTAACAAATAAAAAAACAGCAGTAGAAAAAGTTGTTGTAGCTTCATCACGCGCTATCTATGGAGAAGGCCGTTACCATTGTGCGAAAGATGGCGATGTTTATCCGATTGAACGGCGCGATGAAGATATGGCAAAAGGCGATTTCGAAGTAAAATGTCCTATTTGTAACGGAGAGGTTGAACTCGTTGGTACTACTGAAGACTCTAAAATCCATCCAACTTCAACGTATGGTTTAACAAAACATACTCAAGAAGAATTATCTTTGATGATTGGTAAATCCATTGGCATTCCAGTAGTTACTTACCGTTATCAAAATGTATACGGTCCAGGACAATCATTAAAAAATCCTTACACGGGTATTTTGTCTATTTTTTCTACCATTATTAAAAACGGCAACGATATAAATATTTTTGAAGATGGTTTGGAAACTCGTGATTTTGTTTATATTGATGATGTTGCTGACGCTACTATTTTAGGCATTGAAAAAGAGGAAGCAAATTTCCACTCCTTTAATGTCGGAACAGGCGAGAAGACGGATGTCCTTACTGTTGCTAAAACTTTAATTGAGAAATATGGGATTCCAACCGAAGTGAAAGTTAGTGGGAATTATCGTCTAGGCGATATTCGTCACAATTTTGCCGACATTTCTTTGATTCATAATTTACTAGGGTTCACGCCGAAAGTAAGTTTTGACGAGGGCATTGGTCATTTTGCTGACTGGGTCAATCAACAAGAAATCGAAAAAGACAATTACGAAGCTTCCATCGCTGAAATGAAAGAAAAAGGACTATATAAATAATGAACACGCCCCTTTCTTTGGACGGAAAAAATATTTTACTGTTAGCACCTAAGTTTTTCGGCTATGAAAAAATGCTTCAAAAAGCCTTAGAGAAACTGGGCGCTCAAGTTACTTTTTATGATGAGCGCCCTAGTAACTCCACAGCTGGAAAAGCGATGCTGAGAATTAATCCTCGCCTCATGCAAGATCAAATCAAAAAATACTACCAAAAAATATTGTCAGATACGGCCGATTTTTCCTTTGATCATATTTTGATTTGTCAAGGAGAGGCTACCCCGATATTTTTTTTGGAGGAATTAGCCAACTATTTTCCCAAATCCTTTAAGACACTGTATTTTTGGGATTCTATGGAAAATAAAATCCACAATCGAGAAAAGGCGGCCTATTTTGATTTAGTGTCTTCATTCGATTATCAAGACTGTCAAAAATATGGTTGGCATTTTCGTCCGTTATTTTTTGATACAAGTTATGAAACACTCCAAAAGTCAGAACAAAACGTCTTAGACTTGTTCTTTGTCGGCACAATCCACTCAGACCGCTTTATTATTTTAGAACAAATAAAAAAAGCCTTTCTAGCTGAGAAACGGTCGGTTTTTTTCTATTATTTTATTCCTTCAAAGTTAATGTTTTACTATTATAAATACTTGAAAAAAATCATTCCCAATGCGCAGCTAAATGATTTTCACTATCAAGCCTTAAACAAAGACGTTTTGCAAGAAAAGTTAGCCGCGGCTAAAACGGTTGTCGATATTCAACATCCTGCCCAAAGTGGGTTAACCATGCGAACTATAGAAATGCTCGGTGCCAAGAAAAAGTTAATTACGACTAATTCAGATGTTGTCCATTATGATTTTTATCGCAGTGAAAACATTTGTGTTGTCGATCGCACGGATGTCCAAGTCCCTGAAAATTTTTTGCGCTCCACTTATCAGGAAATACCAGAGGAAGTTTATCGACGATACGATATTCACTATTTTGTTTGTGAGTTATTGGGAATTGTAACAGGAGGGAATTATCATGACTAGACCAAGCGTTTCAGTTGCCATGGCAACTTATAATGGAGAAAAATTTGTACTCACTCAAATCCAAAGTATTATAAGCCAGCTTGCACCTAATGATCAATTAGTGATTTCAGACAATGGATCAACCGATCAAACGGTTAAAATAATTGATGAAAATTATCATCATGATTCTCGTGTTGAATTAATTTTTTGCCAAGAAAAAGGCGTGATTGCTAATTTTAGCTACGCATTGAGCCATTGTCGTAATGAAATCATTTTTTTGAGTGACCAAGATGATGTTTGGCTTCCTAATAAAGTTGACGTTTTTTTAGAGCATTTTTCTAAACAACCAGAAATTGATTTATTCATGTCTGATATTACAGTTGTTGATAATCAGTTGGAAGTGATGATTCCTTCATTTTTTGCCTATCGTAATACGGGACTCGGAGTTGGAAAAAATATTCTCAAAAATACCTTTATTGGTTGTGCCATGGCTTTTCGTAAAAGTTTCATTTCACCACTTTTGCCGATCCCTAGAAAAGTCCCAATGCACGACATGTGGTTTGGCATTTTAGCCAACAAGCACCATAAAGCCGCCTTGATTTCTGAAAAATTAGTTTTATACCGTCGCCATGAAGATACAGTGACTACCGTAGAAAATCAGTCAAGTTTACGTGAAAAATTACTTTGGCGCTTTCGCATTATTTACTTTGTCTTCTTTTATCGCGTGAAAACCAATTAAAAAGGAGAATGATTTTGTGACTTCAAAAAAGAAAACTTTGCTGAATCTGACTTCACTTGGTAGTATTCAAGTACTTAATTTATTGCTGCCACTCATCACGATGCCTTATATTGCCTTAGTTTTGGGTGTGGATAATTATGGGCTAATTGGTTTTGCTCAGTCGATTATGACTTACTTTTTACTAGTGGTAGACTATGGATTTAATATAACAGCCACCAGACAAGCCTCGATCAACCGTCATGATGAGGCAAAGGTGAATCACTTATTTACGACAGTAATGGTTAGTAAACTCCTTTTAACTGGTGGCTGTTTTGTTATTTTGTTAGCCATGATGAGTTTTATTCCTAAAATGCAAATCAATCCATTGCTTTACATTTTATACTTTGGAATCGTAGTGGGAAATGCCTTGTTTCCTATTTGGTTTTTCCAAGGGATTGAAGAAATGAGTGCGGTGGGAATTTTAAATTTTGTTTCTAAACTCATTTTTACATTAGGTTTATTTATTTTTGTTAAGTCAAGTGACGATATTTTGCTAGTTGCTTTTCTAAATGCTTTAGGTTACATAACAATTGGACTGATTTCATGGTGGTATGTTCGTTGGCACTTTAAAGTCAGGATAGTTAAAATTCGTTGGTCAGATGTAAAAGACAGTCTGAAAGAAGGTCGCGATTTTTTTGTAACCAATATGGCCAGCTCAACCTTTACGACGACTAATATTTTTATCTTAGGATTGCTGACGACCAATACGATCACTGGTTATTTTAATCTAGCATTTACCGTGATCCGCGTCTGTTCAACAATTGCGCTACCGATTATTCAAACTTTTTATCCAAAATTATCTTTACAATACGAGTCATCAAAAGAACAAGCCTTTACTTTTGTTAAAAAGTTATTAATAGTGATGACGATTCTGTTTGCCGTTGGATGCCTGATCTTGTTGTTTGGCGCACGGCCAATCTTACAATTAATTTTCGGCGATCAATTCAACCATTCAATTATTTTAATTCAAATTATGGCCTTTCTACCATTATTTTACGCCTGGGAAAATACGTTAGGGATGTTAGTGATGGCTTTAGCTGGCTTTCAAAAAGAATTGTCGAAAATGTATGTCATTGTGGCAATTTTTACTGTCGCCCTTTTAATTACACTCACGTTGAACTTTGGGGCAATCGGAACAGCGATCAGTGCACTTAGCGCTGAAGTATTGTTAACCATTTTTGTAGTAACTTTTCTAAAAAAGAAAAAAGTATTTTTAAAATAAATGACAGTTCCTCTTTCACTTGAAAGAGGGCTTTTTTTTGCTTTTAAAAAAGGACAAAGATTAATTTCGCCTAGAAAATCAATCTTTGCCCTTTTTTTAGGATAAATTCTAAAAAAAATTCGGAAAATCTAGCCAAAAGACTAAATTTCTTGCTAATAAAGGTAAGTTAAATGAAAATTAAAAACCAAATGTTTTAAAAAACAAGGGGATTAAAAAACGAAATAGAAATATTCAAAAAACAAGAGAAAGAAAAATCTTTTTAAACGCCAATAAGAAAAAATGTTATTTAATTATTCTAAAAAAACCAAAAAACACCAATTATTAAATTCGTTATACCGTATATTACGTTGAGGGATAAAAAAACGCAAAATAATTCATTAGAATCAAAATACAAAGATATTTTTATAAAAAGTGACCAAAAAGAAAATCTGCATTTTATCCGATTTGTTTTTTAATTTCCGATTTGGAAACTCTTTTCAAGAATCCTAAGAACACAGGAATCTCCATAAAAAAACACGGGTTACAAAAATAAAAATACACAATTTGGAACAAGACATAAATTTATAAAGCCCTTTAAATTATTATTGACATTTTGAAATGAATTGGATACAATTCACTTGTAGTATAAAAAACATTGGAGGTCTCTAGTTTATGAAGAAAAACAAAAATGCTCGTCATGACGATTTATCTTCTGTAGATAATGGAAGTAAAAAAATCTACAAAATGTATAAATCGAAAAAAAGCTGGGTTGTAGCACCAGTTATCTTAGGTTTATTAGCCGCTGGTTTAGGCGCACCCGTAGAATCACATGCAGCTGAAGGTGCTAAACTTCCAGTTGTTGAAGAAGTTGCCATTGTAAAGGCAAAATTAGATGAGGCCAAAACTGCAGCACGCGACCATGTAAACTTGTTAGTAGCTTCAGCACCAAGTTTCGAAGCTTTCAAAATCTCTGACGAATCAACTTTTGCTGATTTATTAGAAGCTGCTGCAGACGAAAATGCTGTTGCTGATGCTGAACATCAAGCATATGTTGCTTTCCCTGACGTATTAGCCGCTGAAAAAGGCGCAAGCCAAATTTCAACGATTAATGGTCTTAAATTTTTACCTGCAGCTGAAAAAAAGACTGCAGTAAGTAATGTAGTTTCTTCATTATCAAGTGGTAGCAATTTCTTAAACGAAGCTTATAGCGAAGATCTTTCTACTGCCATTGCAAATGTTGAAGCAGTAGTTGCTAAAGCAGCTAATGTTACAGCAGCTAACGCGGTTGTTGACGCAGCAGTAGTAGCTGACGCTAAATTAGATTTAGCTACTTACAAAGCTTTTTATGTTGCAAAATTACCAGCTTTAACTTTCCTTTCAGCAACTGAACAAGATTCTTTCCGTAAACAAATTAATGTAGCAACAACTAATGCTGAAGTTGATACAGCTTATGCTGCAGCTGTAGCTCAAGATGCAGCTACTGAAGAAACTTTACGCGCTGAAGCACAACTTGTTGTTGATGCTGTCCAAAATGCAACTAACAAAAAAGCTTCTCAAGATGCTTTAGACAAAGCAGAAACTAGAGATGCAATTGCAGCTGCAAAAGCAAAAGCTCAAGGCTATGTTGATGCTGAAAAAGCTGCTGCTGATTTAAAAGCTGCTAAAGATGAATTGACAGCTAAAATTAAATCTGATGGTTCAATTTACAGCGTTCCAGCTGCAAAAGTAACTGAATTTGTTAATAAAGTTGCTGCTGCTAAAACTTTAGCTGATGTTGAAGCTGTTTCTGATGCTTGGGGCGATGCCTTAGTTGAATTTGCTGAAGCATTCGTTGAAGCTGCTAAAGGTCAAGTAAGTGCTTTGGAATATTTATCAGAAGTTGCTGAAAATGATTACCTAGCTTCAATCCAAGCACATCCAAAAGACGTGAACTCTGTTCTTGGTATTGTTGCTGCTGCTAAAGCTGAAGACGCTGCTAATAAAGTTGTTGTTGATGCCGCTGTTGCTCAAGCTAAAGTAACTATTGCTGGCTTTAACTTAACTGATGCACAAGTAAAAGCTACTGAAGCAAATCTTGCTGCTGCTCGTTCAGTTGGACAAGTAAATGCTGCTGTTTCTACTGCTAAAGGATTATCTGATGCTGCTGATTTAGCTGAAGCAAAAGTTGCTGCTGTTAAAGAAGTAAATGCTTTAGAATATTTAGTTGATAAAGCTGGCGCTGTTGCGAAAGTTAATGCTGCTAAAACTTTAGCTGATGTAGACGCTGCTGTTGCTGCTGCTAAAGCACAAGACTTCAAAGATGGCGTTGCTAGCTTAGAATTAAAAGAAGCTAAAGAATTAGCTAAACAAGGTTTAGAAACATTAACAAGCTTAACTGCTGCTCAAAAAGCACAAGCTATTGCTGATGTTGATGCAGCTAAAGATTCAGCTGCTGTTCAAAATGTATACAACACTGCTGTTACTTTGAATAAATTAAATGCTGAAGAAGCTGCTGCTGCTAAAGCTTTAGCTGATGCAAAAGCTGCTGCAAACAACACAATTGATGCTTTAGAATATCTTCCAGCTTCTACTAAAGAAGCTTACAAAGCTGAAGTTGCTGCTGCAACGACAGTAAAAGATGTTAAAAAAGTTGTTGATAAAGCTGTTGCTTATGATCAAGAATTAGAAGATGCTGCTGATGCTTTCCAAGCTAAGAAAAATGAAGTAGCTAGCTATATTTCTGAACTTGACTACTTAAGCAATGCTGACAAACAAAGTTATATTGCTGCAGCATTTGCAACAAGTACTGAAAAAGAATTGTACAATGTTCAAGAAAATGCTCGTAATGCTGATGCTTTAGCTGGTGTTGCTAGTGAAGATTTCAAAGTTGGACAAGAAGTTGCTAAAAATGCAATTGCTGGTTTAGATAGCTTAACAAATGCTGAAAAAGTTGCTTACCAAAATAAAGTAAGTGCCGCTACTACTAAAGCTGGCGTAGCTGCTGTATTGCAAGCTGCTATTGATCAAAATGTTTCAATCAATGATGAAAGACAAGTTGCGATTGTTAAACAAGCATTGAAAGATGCTGATTATGCAAAAGCTCAAATTGCTGTCAATAACATGAAAAATCCAGCTACACAAGCTGCTCAACAAGCATTATTAAATGATGCAAAAGCTTTGAGTGAAGCTAAATCTGCTGCTTATGAAGTAATTGATGGACTTGTTAATAGCTCTGCTGCTCAAAAACAAGCTTTGAAAGCTGAAGTTTCTAAATTAACGACTGCTGCTGCTGTTAATGCAAAAGCTGCTTCTTTAATTAAAGCTGACAATGCTATTTCTGACGCTCCTTGGATTGCTCTTGCTGAAAAATTAATCAGACAAGGTGACTTTGATGGCGCGAAAGCTGCAATTGCTAAAGTTAAAGATCCTGACGAAAAAGCTCGCTTATTATCTCTTTTACAAGCTGATGGCTGGACTTTAGGCGAAGATGGATTATGGTACTTCTACCAAGGTGGCGAACTTTCTAAAGGTTGGTTACTTGATGGCGGAAAATGGTACTTCTTAGACACAACATCAGGTGCTATGAAAACTGGTTGGCAATTAGTCAACGGTGAATGGTACTACATGAGCACAACTTCAGGTAAAATGTTAACTGGTTGGGCTCAAATTAAAGGCCAATGGTACTTCTTAGACGCTAATGGCGCTATGGCAACTGGTTGGGCTTTAGTTAATGGTCAATGGTACTACTTGAGCACAGTTTCAGGCGCAATGAAAACTGGTTGGTTATTAGTTGCTAATAAATGGTACTATGCTGTACCTAATGGCAACGTACTTGTAAGTACTTCACGAGTAATCAACGGCGTACGTTATGTCTTTGATATCAGTGGTGCTTGGGTTAACTAATTTTCCTTCTATATTAATAAGGGGAAATTTCATTAACAAATAAGTAAAAAAAATACGTTTCAAGTCTTGATGACTTGAGGCGTATTTTTTTGTCTTTTAGAAGTAGAGCCGAAGTTTTAGTGTTCACTGTTAAACGTTGTATAGAGCTAAAATTGTACTGTTAAGGAGGTCACAGCGGCCACCAGCAAATGATTATGTTCTATCTATGAATTACAATTCAAAGTCGTTTAGCTACCATTTTTTTGAATTTTTACATAAAAAAACAGAACCTCGGAAGGCTCTGTCATGAGTGGTTAATTTTTTTAATTAAAATAATATTGATTGAGTTTTCGTTTTAGTTTAAGAAGAATGATGATCAGAGAAGTAACGAAATTTCCTAAAAGTAGAATCAAGAAAAATGGCGTACCAAATGCAAAATCTATGAAGTAAACTAAAACGCCAAATAAAATGACATTTGGGAAAAAGAGGAAAGTATTGAAGATTGTTTTTAACCAGTTTTTAAGAGTCATTCTAGTAGGCGCATGGAAAGTTTTTTCAGAAGGCTCATCGGTAAATTTTTCTAACGTAATAAGATTTCGCATAGTCGAATCAAGAAACAAACAGCCAAAAACTGTAGCTAAAACCAACCAAGCAGGATAAAGATTTAGTTGAATTAAAGATAACGCAAAGGAGATGCAGAAAAAAGGATGATCAATCATATGGGCCAAAAAATCTAATTCAGATCCAAATTTTGAAAAAGTTTTCGTATAACGGGCGACTTCACCGTCTGAACAATCTAAGATAAACCACAGTTGAATCAAAATTGCCCCAACAATTTTGGCCCAAAGAAAAGGGAACATGAAAAACAAACCGCCCAAGATACCAGAGATAATCATATACAGAGTAATCCGATTGGGTTTCGTGCCTTTTTTGATAAAGTAATAAGAAAAATCTGGTGAAATACGATTTGAGATTAGATAGGAAGCTGAAAAGTAAATTAATAATTCATTCCAATCTATTTTTTTTGATAAATCTTGCTTAAATTCTTTTTTCGTTAGTTGCATTTTATCCCTCCAAAATAAAAGACCTAATATCCTTATACTACTTTCTTTTAGGCTAGTTTTCAAGGTCTAAAAGCAAAAAAGTAGAGAACAATTGAGCTGTTCTCTACTTTTGTTCTAATCACAAGTATAAAGTTCCCAATACTCGATTAAATTGTTGAGTTGGACATTATAAGTAGGGCTTGTCGCATAGCGGCCTGTCAGATAAAGAGTCGCATTTTGATAGGTCTTGGCTACTGATCTAAAGGCCCCGTAATAGTAGTCAACTTGGCCAGTATTACCACCTTGTTCTAAAAATAAAGCGCGATCGGCAAAGGACTCTTCAAGTGTGAGATATTTTTTAAAAGAAGCCTCAATAGTAATATATTCGCCTTTTGCTGCATCCCATTCTTGGGTGGGTACGACAACCGAAAGACCGGGATAACCAGCAGGAGCTTTAATGCCAAAAAAGTTATTATGCTGACTTGCTAGTGTGCTTTGACCAAAACCAGATTCTAAAATGGCTTGCGCTAACATGACGGAAGCGAATTGATCACGCTCTTTCATTACCGTCTCGCCAGGTCCTTTAATCATATTGACGAATTGTTGTTGGAAGTCATCACGAAAAAGAACTTCTTTTTTTGTCCAAACTTTTTGACCGTTTAAAGTAAAAGCCACAAAGCGACCACTTTTGGTAATTAATTCATCAGTCACTCGGACAGTCTGATTTAAATAACTATTCGTATTGCCCACGGTGCGATAATCAGCAGAGCTGCGGAAGATTTGATTATATATTGGAGAATTAGCTAATTTTACCGTTGCGTTATAAGCATACGGCTTAAAATCTTGTAAAACCGGCTCGAATTCCTCGTAACCTGCCGCTGTAGTCCAACCAAGTAGTTCACCATTGTTGGCA
Organism: Enterococcus timonensis; assembly: GCF_900104595.1. Classification (GTDB taxonomy): domain Bacteria; phylum Bacillota; class Bacilli; order Lactobacillales; family Enterococcaceae; genus Enterococcus_J; species Enterococcus_J timonensis. The sequence goes on along the minus strand of NZ_FNVY01000004.1, from coordinate 1,028,191 downwards.
AAATTATGACTAACACCGTTAATATTCTGATTTCCCCGAGCCATGTCTCCTGAGGCTTTCAAATAAAAGCGTTGCTTACCACTATTTAAAAAACCAGTGTGCATTGCGCCATTACTGTTAAGGAAATACCAAGTGTTGCCAATAGCTAGCCAGTTTGTTTGCATTTGACCAGCGTTATTTAAAAAGTACCATGTTCCAGCTTCATTAAACCAGCCGTGGCGCATGGCTCCTGATGCATTAAAGTTATAGTAAATATGATTAATACTTTCCCAACCAGTCTGCATAATACCAGAAGAATTAAAGTAATAAGTCGCACCACCAAGCACGTTAAAGCCTACCGCCATGGCGCCATCATTATGCAAAAGGTACCAAATAGATCCTTGCTTGAGCCAACCAGTTTTCATGGCGCCACTGTTAGGTGTTAGAAAGTACCACTTTTGACCAACGCGTTGCCAACCTTCTAACATTTTTCCACTGTTGTTAAAAAAGTACCAAGTGCCATTGACTTTTTGCCAATTTTTTTTCATGCTGCCATCAGAACCAAGGAAGTACCAAGTATTATTTTCTTTGAGCCAATTGGTGGCCATTTGACCATTGTGTGGGTTCAAATAGTACCATGTTCCAGAAATTGATTGCCAACCGACTTGTTTTTGACCATTTTGATAGTAGTACCAGTGCGCATCAACTTTTTTCCAACCATTTTGCTGACTGGTGATACTTGTTCCGTGGTTATCGGCATGTACTTCCTGAATGGTAGCAAGCCCCATACAACCGAATAGAAAAGTCATCATAAATAATTTTTTGATCATTGTTTCCTCCCCATTTTTAATAAGTTCCCGAAGCATTTAATTTGTAGCCGCCAATGGTCGTATTATAAGCCATGGCGCCGTTAGCATAGAAGTAGTACCAATGCGAATTAATTAAACGCCAGCCCGTTTGCATATCACCGCCGTCACTTAAATAAAACCAATCTTTCCAAATTTTTGCCCAACCAGTGACCATTTTTCCGCTAGTAGTGGAGAAATAGTACCAATGACCATTAACAAATTGCCAAGCAGTAATCATTTCGCCGCTGCGATTTGAATAATACCAAGTACTTCCATCATAAACCCAACCAATCGCTAAATCACCGTTGCGATTTAAGAAGTACCAGTGTTTATTTTTTAATTGCCAACCGGTAAACATTTTGCCATTGTTGTCAAAAAGATACCATTTATTTTTAATAAGTCCCCAACCGGTAGTGTACTTGCCGCCGGAGTAGTAATACCAGGCTTTATTTTGATAAACCCAACCGGCAGTTTCTAGGCCATTTTCATCAAAGAAATGGAGAGAGCCATCGATTGTTAGGGAGCCAGTGGTAACGAGGCCTTCTGCTTGAATATAATAACGGTTGCCAGCAAAATTTTGCCAACCTTTTGGAGCTGTTTTACCATTTAAAAATAAATAAAGTTTGCCAGAAATCCGGAAGACACCAGAATCTACTCGTTGGCCGGTTGTTTCATCAAATAAATACACTTGACCATTAATTATTTTAGATCCGGTAGCCAAAGCACTGTTTTCTTCAAAATAATAAGTGTGACCGTTCAACTCGGTTAAGCCTGTTCCTTTAACTTGCGTGAAGTCGGCATTAAATAAATAGAGCTTATTGTCAATTTTAGTTAAGCTGGAAGCAGCGGCGCCATTTTTACCGGAATCAAAGTAATAAGTCTGACCATTTTGATTGAGCCAACCCATTTGGCGATGACCGTCTGCTGCGTAATAATAGTGAGCGGATCCGACTTGTTGCCAACCGGTCATCATTTTTCCGGAAGCATCAAAGAAGTAAATCAATGAACCGATTTTTTGTTCGCCGGTTAACATTTGACCTTGACTGTTTAAGAAATAATATTTATCGCCTAGTAAAATCCAACCTTTTTGCATTGTGCCGGAAGCATCAAAATAATACCAGCGGCTGTTAATCATTTGCCAATTGGTCAACATTTGACCGTTCTGGTTGAAATAATAATTTTGTCCGCCTAATGATAACCAACCAGTCTGGACTTGTCCTTGAGCAGTAAAGTAATACCATTGATTGTCATTTTTATACCAACCTGTTTGTAAAGCAGAGCGAGAAACCCAACCGGTGATGCCATTTACGGTAACTTTGGCCCAAGTATCTGCGGAAGTTTCCGCTAGTTCCAAAATATTAACTGCGCCTGGTTGTTGATCGGTCCAAGCTAAAATAGTTTCACCTGATCCTGTGTTAGGAATAGCTTGATAAATAGGTTTACGAGCACCTGAAAACTGGCTATAACTTCCAGGAGATGGAATCGATTTAGCAAAAGCTATTTGGTCTGGCAAACGATTAAAATGATATTTCACCACTTCAAAGTATTGGGCAAATGAATAACCAAAATTATTGAAATAGCCAACTGGATCCCCATGATCTGTGCCGCCTAAAATATTAGAAACTTCAAAATGCCCCCAAATAGAGCCAATTGGATTCGTTGAAGTACTAGCAGAATTCGCCCGACTTGGATTTAAAGCAAATTTTTTGAGATTCAAAGCGGCGTAATATGCTTGATTGTTAATTGATTTATAAAAAGCTTGGCGATTGCCAGTATGACGAACTAATTCTACTTGGACGAAATAATCATTGGCATAACTGCCAGCACCCCAAACTTTATATTGGGTAGGATGAATTTCGATAATCTTATTTTGATCCACAAAAGCGTGGACGAACACACTGCGATAATTTTTATACATATAAGAAATTTCATTTTCGATAGTCGAAGTAGGATTAGCTGTTTCATGAATCACCACGCCACGAGGACGACCGGTAGAAATATAATCCATAATCGGTAACTTAGGTAGATGTCGAATTTCAATCTGAGCTAATGTGTTTGCGACAATTTGTTGATTCACACTATCTAATGAAGCAACGGCCACATCATTGAGATTTGGCTGAGCAAATGGCACGGGGGCTTGAGGGGCCATTTTTTCTGGTTCCTCTTTTTGAACGGGTGGCGTTGGTGCTACTGGTGCCGTACTTTCACTAGTGGAAGAAGACTCAGAGCTATTGGTGTTTTCACTAGATGGAGCAGTTGAGGAAGGAGAAGTGCTTGCTGAAGAAGAAGTGGAAGCGGTGGTGCTGGATGAAGAAGTTGTAGAAGTTGACTGACTTTCTGTAGTTGTTACAAGTTCATTTTGGGAACTAGAACTTGTGGGGAGATTGTCTTGAGCCGTAACGTCCCATGAATTGATTAAAAGGACTGAAAGCAAGCTGGAAGCAAGAATTAATTTTTTCATTTTAAAACTCCTATTTTTCTTTTGATAGTTACAATTTTAACACGTAATCTTAATTTCTTGAATACGAAACCAAAATTTTGTTTAAAAAAATGCTGAAAATAAAAGAAAAATTGAAAAAGCCAAAAAAAGCCAAAAAAAAATTGAAAAAAGTCAAAAAATATTGAGAAAAAAGCTTGTTATCCTCTAGGTCAAATGGTAGAATAAATTATCGTTCAGAAAATGAACAAAAGGAGAGGGTTTTGATGGATAAGATTTATGATTTATTGTTAATGATTCACAATCAGTCGGAAGTTACTCAACGACAACTGGCCGAAAAAGCCGAACTTTCATTAGGAACAACGAATGCCTTATTGAGTTATTTAGAGGATCACGATTTTATTATCGTTGATAAAAGTAAGGCCCGCCATTTTCAATATTATTTAACGGATTCAGGGGAGAATAAGCTCAAAGAACTTTTACAAAGTTTTAAAGCAACGAAACTACAACTGGCCAGTAAAAAAGCCCAAGTAACCCAGGCGGTTATTTTAGCCGCTGGGTTTGCTCCTGATTTTTCTAAACCGGCGTGTCTAGTGCCAATCAACGAGGAAGGCGTCACTTCACTGGAGCGAACTTTGCGATTGTTAAATGATCGCGGTGTGAACCAAATAACTATTGTGGTGGGGTATCAAAAAGAGGCATTTGAAAAATTTGCTAGTCCTACTGTTACCTTAATTGAAAATCCTGATTACACTTTAACGGGTACGATGTCTTCTTTAAGTAAAGTTTTTCCTTTATTAGAGGAAGACTTTATCTTAATTGATGGAGATTTGGTGTATGAGGAATATATTTTAGATCAATTATTGACCAACCAGGCGGCCAATACGATTTCTACGGTGGCCTTATCAGGTTCTGGCGATGAAGCTTTTGTTGATATGGATGAAGAAGATAATCTGATTCGCATTTCAAAAGATATTCGTCAAATGAATCGCCTGTCAGCTGAAATGATGGGGATTTCTAAAATTTCCCGAGAATTGCTAAAAGAAATGAAAAACCTTTACGCTAAAAATAATAATCAATGGCTCAATTATGAATATTTAATTTTACAAGCAGCGCAAACCTATGAAGTAAAATGTGTTACTTCCGATAATGTTGCTTGGGGTGATTTAGACGACCAGGCTGCATTAACGCAAATTAATCACTATATTTGGCCGACTATTCAAAGACACGAAGATGAACGGCAAGTGGAATATGCTAAAGAAAAATTAATCGAAATCTTAAATTTAGCGCCACAAGATATTTCAGATATTCATTTTGCTGGAGGAATGACTAATACGAATTATCAAGCGGTGATTAACGGTGAAGATTACTTTATTCGGATTCCTGGCAAATGTACGGAAGTGATGATTAATCGGGATAATGAAGCATTAAACGCCCAAATCGGATCCGCGTTAAATATTAATGTCGATACTTTATATATCAATCCGCAAACCGGCATCAAAATTACAAAAGCCGTCACTGAAGCGGAAACATTATCTCCGAGAACTGCCCGTATTCAAGAAACGATGCGTGAAGTAGCGACAATTTTGAAAAATTTACACACGGCAGATATCACTTTTCCCAATGATTTTTCTTTTATGGATGAATGGAAAAAATATGAAGATTTAGTTCAAGCGCAAAATGTGCCTTTTTATCCTGAGTATCAACAACTTAGAGAAGATGTTTTGCAGATGACGGAAATTTTAAAAAATAAATACGGCCTACTTCGTTACCCTTGTCATAATGATTTGGTGGCGGAAAATTTTGTCAGAGATGGTCAAAGTGGCAAATTATATTTATTAGATTGGGAATATTCAGGGATGAACGATCCATCTTGGGATTTGGCTGCTTTTTCGATTGAAAGTGAGTTAACTGAAACGGAGTTAAATTACTTTTTAGAACAATATTTTGGTCGACCAGCGACCAAAGCTGAAAAACAAAAAGTAAAAATGTTTCAAATTTATCAAGATGTCTTGTGGAGTGTCTGGACGATTGCCAAAGAGTCAGCGGGTGTTAGCTTTGGGGCATACGGAATTGACCGATATAATCGCGGTAAAAAACAACTAGAAGAGGTGTTGGCAGATGAACAATAAAATCACCAGTGAAGGAAAAGGAATTGCAACAGGTTTAGCCGGAGGACTTTTGTGGGGTTTAGATACTGTTTTGGTGGGCGTCATTTTGGCGATGTCGCCATTAAGCGGAGCGGTAGCTTTAGCACCGTTAGTTTCCACCTTCTTACATGACTTTTTTTCAAGTATTTGGATGTTGATTTACACAGCTTTTCATAAAAATCTAAAGAACTTTATTAAATCTTGGCCAAAGCGGAGCGGTCGTTTCGTAACTATTGCGGCCTTGTTTGGTGGCCCCATTGGGATGACCGGTTATATGTTATCGATTCGTTATATCGGAGCCTCTAACACGGCAATTATCTCAGCCATGTATCCAGCAGTTGGCGCATTTTTCGGTTATTTATTTTTGAAAGAGCGGATGAGTAAACGGGGATTTTTAGGTCTGGCGATTGCTATGGGCGCAACGATGATTCTCGGATTTACATCGCCTGAAGCGCCACAAAATATTGTGCTAGGCATTTTGTTTGCTTTGTTATGTGTGTTTGGTTGGGGGATGGAAGCTGTTATCACCGCTTATGGCATGAAAAATGATTTGCTACCCGATCTTGCTCTCCAAATTCGGCAACTTGTTTCGGCGCTAGTCTATGGTATTTTTATTATTCCAATCATCGGCGGCTATCCGCTTGTTTTAGAAATTATTCAAAGTCCAGCAATTATTGTCATCGCTTTGACGGCATTAGCTGGAACAAGTTCATATTTGTGTTATTATCGTTCTATCGATAGTATTGGGGCAATTAAGGCAATGGGATTAAATATAAGCTATTCTGCTTGGGCTATTTTTATCGGGATTTTCTTTGGCAATGGGATAAGTTTTAAAGAAGTTATTTTGGCTGTCTTGATTATTGCCGGGTCGATTTTAACGACGGATAATCCTAAAGAATTTTTGCAAATTTTTATTTTGAAACCAAAGAAGTCGACAGAAATATAATATAGAAGGAAGTTTTATAAATTTCATGAATGCATTGATTATGGCAGCGGGTCTCGGATCACGCTTTAAAGAAATGACAAAAACAAAACATAAGGCGCTATTGCCCATTGCTGGCACGCCTAATTTAGAGCGGACGATTCGATTTTTAAATGAATCTGGCATCGACGAAATCCACATTTTAACAGGTTACTTAGCGGAAAGTTTTGCTTATCTGCCGCAAATGTTTCCAGGAGTTGTCCTCCATAACAATCCGGATTTTGCTAAATATAATAATATTTACACTTTTTACCAAGGACTGCCTTATTTTAATGATAGTTTCGTCATTGATGGAGATACCGTTTTTGCTAAAAATATTTTTCAAAAGCCGGCGCAAAGCACTTATTTTACTATGGTGCGTCAAGAAGATGGGGCAGAGTGGTGTCCAATTAGTGATGCGCAAGGTAAAGTAGTCGAGATGAAAATTACTGCTGAAAAATTACCAGCCATGACCGGGGTTACTTTTTGGTCAAAAGAAGATGCTGAGAAAATTAAAGCTGTCTTTTCTGATTACTTAAAAGAAAATCTTCTTTTAAATAGCAAAGGATATTGGGATGATATTCCAGTAGCAATGCTGACAGAGTTAAGCGTCACAACAACTCAACTGCCTCAAGATAGTATTTACGAAATGGATACGCAAGAAAATTATTATTTTATCGAAGAAAAGTTTCGACAAAATAAAAAATAAAAAAACAGGTTCAACCACCAAATGGGCGGTTGAACCTGTTTTTGATTTTTTAATTATAAATATGAACGGGTGTCCCAAATGGAATTTGATTGTAGAACCAAATGGCATCAGGAACGGGCATCCGAATGCAACCGTGGGAAGCTTTTTGTCCCATTTTACGACCTTCAGAAACAATATAATTTCCTCGGCCATCAATTACAGACGAATGGAAAAGATAAACGCCGTGTCCAAGGAAAGATCGATAGTAACGAGCGCCTCCTAATGAGCCACCAAAGATGGGTCCTTTTTCAGCTTGAATCGTAAAACGACCAGTAGGAGTATCCATGCCAGGTAACCCGGTGGAAACTACAATCGTGTAGATAAGCGCATTTCCTTCATAAATAAAGACTCTTTGCTGATTTAAAGAAACGCCAACGGATAAATTACGGCGACCAGCTAAATTCGGTTGAACACCACCACTTGGCGAGTTCCACACTTCATCAACAAAGTAACCGTTGTTGTCAAAATGATAAAAAATACCATTAATATGAAGATTACCAATCGTCATAGCTCCAGAACTTTGCAAATAATATCTTTTGCCGCCTAAAGTAATCCAACCCGTTTGCATGGCGCCACCGTTATTAAAATAATACCAAGTGCCACCAATTTTCAGCCAGCCGGTTTGCATTTGACCACTAGGATTTAAAAAGTACCAAGTGCCGTTAAGTAATTGCCAGCCGGTTAACATCGCGCCAGAGCTTCCACTGAGATAATACCAAGAACCACCACTAGAAACCCAACCAGTTGACATAGCACCGGTCACTTGACTCATGAAATACCAAGTGCCACCACTTTGTACCCAACCAGTTGACATGGCCCCGGACACTTCACTCATGAAATACCATTTGCCTCCATCAAGTTGCCAACCAGTGAGCATGATGCCGTTACTATCAAGTAAATACCATTGTTTGCCGACTTGCGTCCAGCCAGTCCGAAGATAACCACTTTGATCATAATAAGACCATTGACCATTTTCAAATAACCAACCAGTAAATAAAGAACCATCGTCATTTAGTAAAAAATGATGATTGCCAATCGTTAGTTTTCCAGTGACCATTTGATGATTTTGGTCAAAGTAAAACCAGGTACCATTTTGTAAAACCCAGCCAGTAGGTAAAGATGCCAAAGTCAAATGATCAACTAAGGATTGTAATTTTAAAACATAATTATCAAGCTCTTCTTGTGTCGTTACATAACTACCATCAAGCAATCCTTGATTTAAGTCGGCCAAAGAAAATTCTTGATAGACTTCTGTAATTAAAGCTTGTAAGGCTCCGTCTTGTTCATATTGGTCGGTCTGAGATAAAATTTGTTGAATTTCGGCATAAGTACTTTGAAAAGCCGATACATCTAGTTGAACAGTGGTAGAAATCACTTCATCTGCCGGTGCTGCTTCAACTAGTTCGCTGGTACTTTGGGTTGAACTAACTGTTTGATCATCGGCCGATGTGTTCACTTGAAAAATTTGTGTTGAAAAAAGTAAAACCCCTAACGTTAAAACTATTTTCTTTTTCATAATAATGCTCCTTTCTTATTTTAATTATACAAATTTTTGAATTTAAAAACAAATGTTAGTCTATTATTGGAAGACTTTATTTTAAGGAAAGGATAATACTTACAGATAATATTCTTCTAAAACCTATCAAATAGCACTAGACAACGCTATCATAATCGAGTATAATAACAGCGATTACATTTTTGATTTTATAACTTTGCTATTGACTTTTGATACTTGCTGGAATTACCAGTATGGGTTTGTTTTAATGTGCTGATTTTGTAAGTACCGATTGAGCATTATTTATAGAAAGAAATGATTTTGAAATCAGCGGTAATTTTCCATTTTTCTTATCTTAGAGAAGTGGAAAATGGTGCTGATTTTTTTCTGGAAATAAAAATTTGTAATTTCTACTGTACCATATCACGATTCTTTCGTTCATTTTTCCGGCAATATCAGTTATAATAGGAAAAGCGAAAATGAACGGAATGAGGGGGATTGGCGTGGGAGAAAAACCAACATCCAATGAGCCAAACGAAAAATCAATTAAAAATGATGAATTGAGTCTTAAAGAACAAGTCCTGCGCTCGATACGCGATGGGCAAGATAACCAAGAAGAGCAAGAAAATAAAAAGGCACCAGCTACTAAACGGCCGGCAACTTCAGACATACTTGGTAGTCGCGCGTCCCGTAAAAAAGTGGATGCTAATCGCTTTTCTCGTCGCATCGAAGAAAAAATGCAACAACAAGATGTTCGGCTTGGCCAACAAGATCAAGCATTAACCAAGACCTCGAATGATTCTTCGGAAATAGAAAATAGATCGGCAACCAATAAAACGCCAGCTAAATCTCGGGTGCGAATTACTCGAGGTGGAAAATCATCTGCCGAAGTTCCAGCTGGAGAAAATAATGCAAATGAAAATAATTTATTCACCCGGAAAAATCCTGAACAAATCGGCTTTGATCGAAAAAAAAATCAAGTTGGCGCTGAAAAGTTGGAAAAACAAGCCACAACTCATTTGTCTAAAGTAGAGGAAACTCTGGAGAGCCAAGCTGAGACTCAAACCAACGCTGCCGAAAATGCTGCCGAAAATTCTGTTACTGAAACAAATGTTACTGCAACAAACAACCCAAACGAATCTAACGACGAAAATACAGATTCAACGCGCTCATCCAGTCGTCTTTCTTCTAAAAAGAAAGAAACGGTGCAAGATTTATTGAAGGAGAATAACGAAATGCCAACTAGTGAACGCAAGAAAAAAGTTCGCCAAAAAGAAAATGTCTTTGTTCGGCGGATTGTGGCTATTTTGATTTTGGTTTTTGTCGTAGTTCTTTTAATTGGTGGTATTTCTTTTTGGAATTTTTGGCAGTCGGGGCAAAAACCGCTGGATACCGCAAATTCCACTACTGAATTAGTAGAAATTCCGCTAGGTTCTTCCAATAAACAAATCGGCGCCGTGCTTGAAGAAAATAAAATTATCAAATCTGCCGTTGTTTTCAACTATTATATGAAGCTACATAATCAAAGTGGTTTTCAAGCGGGTTTTTACGATTTGGCGCCGAATATGACGCTGGATCAAATTGCCAGTACTTTAAAAGCCGGCGATACGGTGCAGCAAACCTTGTTAATTCCAGAAGGCTACACGATTGATCAAATCGGGACTGCCATTGAGGAAAATACACCGTACACGAAGCAAGATTTTATGGAAGTTATTAATGACGAAGCATTTTTCCAAGCGCAATTAAAAAAATTCCCTGAGTTGTTACAGTCTGCCGCTGATGCTACTGATACGCGCTATCATTTGGAAGGATATTTATTCCCAGCGACTTATACCTTAACGCCGGGTGGAGAAATAGATGGCTTAGTTGCCCAAATGGTTCAAAAATCTGCTGATGTCTTGAGTAATTATTACGATGAAATTGCTACGCGCGGAATTACCGTCCAACAAATGTTAACTTTAGCTTCCCTAACCGAAAAAGAGGGCAGTAAAGATGAAGATCGGCGGAATATCGCTCAAGTCTTTTATAATCGTTTGGCAATTGATATGCCGTTGCAATCAGATATTTCCGTTTTATATGCTTTAGATGAACACAAAGAACTGTTAACTATTGAAGATACGCAAGTGGACTCACCGTATAATTTGTATGCCAACCGCGGTTACGGGCCGGGACCATTTAACAGTCCGTCTGAAGCGTCCATTCAAGCCGTTTTATATCCACAAGCCAATGATTATTATTATTTCGTCGCTGACATCACCACCGGGATCGTTTATTACGCCCGAACGCTAGACGAGCATAATCAATTAGTGGCTCAATACGTGAATAATTAAAAGATTTCCGCAAAAAGTTTTGGCGGTTCACTCCGTCAAAGCTTTTTTAATAAAAATTTTCGTTAAATGAGTTTTTGTTATTTACTTTTTGTCGAGAGTCTGCTATCTTACATTAGTATTAGTCAACATATTGAATTTGAAAATATATATCGAAAAAGGGGTTTTTGTCATGGTAGTAAAAGTCTATCCAATGACCGTAGAAGGTAAACAGAAATTAGAAGAAGAACTAGAATATTTAAAAACCGTGCGCCGCGGGGAAATTGTGGAGCGGATTAAAATCGCGCGGGGCTTTGGGGACCTTTCGGAAAATTCCGAGTATGAGTCAGCCAAAGATGAACAAGCCTTTGTTGAAGGGCGCGTTTCGACATTAGAAACGATGATTCGTTTTGCCGAAATTATTGATAATGGTCATGTGGCCCAAGATGAAGTTTCTATCGGGAAAAAAGTCAGCTTCCAAGAAATTGGCGAAAGTGATATTGAAGAATATACCATCGTTGGTTCCGCTGAAGCAGATCCTTTATCAGGAAAAATTTCTAACGAAAGTCCAATTGCTAAAGCGTTAATTGGCTGTCATATTGGCGATGAAGTATCGATTGCAACTCCTGGTGGCGAAATGAAAGTCAAAATTCTTGCCGTCGCTCAAGCTTAATAAAAAATTTCGTAGCCTGGGCTACGATTTTTTTCTTTTCCGGCAAATAAAAAATGGCTATCTACGACTTTAGACTGAGAAACATTTTAGACTTTAGCTTGGGGTGATCGGCTTGATTTTGCCATATACTTAGACTATGTTAAAAGGAGGGCTTCATTGTGAATAGCGCTTGGCGTTTTTTTATAGTAGTTGAAAGTTTATTAGCCTTGGCGATGCTTTGGCAAGTGGGACACAATACAGGATTGTTGATTTTACTTTTTGTCGGCATCTTTTTGATCTTTTTTGCCGCGCGCAACACCCATAACAAGCGTTCACGTAATTTTCTAGCCTTTCTTGGTCTAGTCTGTGGCGGTATCGCTTTGTTTAATGCGTGGGCATTTTGGGGAATGCTGATTTTTGGAATTGTTTTTGTCGGACTTAAAGGTGTAGAAATTTCTGGGGTGGATTTATTTAATAAAGCGCCTTGGAAAGAAAAATCCATGCAAAGAGTCGATTCTGTTACGCCCACACCAAAAGGCGGTCGGCGCTACAAGCGGCCATGGTTTACTAACGATCGCATCGGGATGAATGAAGTCTATGAATGGGACGATATTAATATTACCGCGCTATCTGGCGATACGATTATTGATTTAGGCAATACGTTGCTGCCGAAAAATGATTCGGTGATTATGGTCCGTAAAGGATTTGGCCGGACGCGGATTTTAGTGCCAGCGGGGATTGGTTTAATGGTGGAGCATTCGACTTTTGTGGGGAAAGTTATTTTTAATCAAGAAGAATATCCTATGAAAAATGAAGCGATAAAATTATTTTCTGAAGACTACGACCACAACGAACGTCGCTTAAAAATTGTTACTTCTAGTTTCTTTGGGGATCTTGAGGTGATTTTTGTATGACAGGAAGCAATCAGCGGAAAATGGTGGCCTTATATGGCGCCATTTCCACTTTTCTAATTTTAATTTTTACGATGTTTTTATATGTATCGGCGCAATCTGAGGAAAAATTTTTCGAACATATTTTAGGGGAACGGATTTTTGGCGTTCCTCTACTCTTGTATTTGCTGGGGATTTCATTGTTTGCAGCTATTATTTTATTTTTGATTATTACTTTTACCCAAAAAGGGCAAGCCCATCGCCTAGAAGAAAAAATTCATCTTTTAGCTACCGGGACATATGAAAATGCCTACCTCAGTCGGCCGATTACCCAAAATGATCCGGAACTTCAAAATATCGATCGGGATATTATGGCGATTGCCGCTAAATTGCAAAATTTATCGCAAGAATTACAAGTCGTCAATGCTCGGCCAGAAATGGTGGACGGCGTAACGAAAGAAGAAATTCTCACGCAAGAACGTCATCGTTTGGCTCGGGAGTTGCATGATTCAGTTTCCCAACAATTATTTGCCGCCATGATGATGTTATCTGCGCTGACGGAGCAATCGGAAAAACAAGAATTGCCAGATGGATTTAAAAAACAATTGGCGCTAGTGGCCTCGATTATTAATACTTCCCAATCAGAAATGCGGGCGCTGCTTTTACATTTGCGGCCGACTAATTTGGAAGGAAAAAGTTTGAAAAAAGGGATTGAGCAATTATTAAAAGAATTGCAAAATAAAATTCAAATTGGTTTAAAATGGGAAGCAGAGGACGTTAAGTTACCGCAAGGGGTGGAAGATCACCTGTTTCGGATTGTCCAAGAATTATTGTCCAACACGTTGCGCCACGCCAAAGCTAACACTTTAGAAGTCTATTTGCACGAAATTGGTAACAATGTCTTATTGCGCTTTGTCGATGACGGCGTCGGTTTTGATACGGAAGATTCTAAGGCGGGCAGTTACGGACTGACTAATATTAAAGAGCGGGTCGCTGGTCTTGGTGGCACGGTGAAAATAATTAGTTTTAAAGGGCAAGGGACGTCAGTAGAAATTAAAATTCCAAGGTCCAAGGAGGAAAAAAATGATTAAAGTGTTGTTAGTGGATGATCACGAAATGGTGCGGATGGGGGTTTCCGCTTATTTATCCGTTCAAGATGATATTGAAGTGATTGGTGAGGCAGAAAATGGCCAAATCGGTTACGAAAAAGCGCTAGATTTGCGCCCGGATGTGATTTTGATGGATTTAGTGATGGAAGTGATGGACGGCATCGCCTCCACCCAAGCGATTCTTAAAGATTGGCCGCAAGCGAAAATTTTAATTGTGACGAGTTTTATTGATGACGAAAAAGTCTATCCTGCCATTGAAGCTGGCGCTGCTGGTTATTTGTTAAAAACTTCTTCGGCTGCGGAAATTGCTAACGCGATTCGTGCCACTGTTCGCGGGGAACGGGTGTTGGAACCAGAAGTCACCGAAAAAATGATGGAACGGATGGCGCGCAAAAATGAACCTGTTTTACATGAAGACTTAACTAATCGTGAAAATGAAATTTTATTATTAATTGCCAAAGGATATAGCAATCAAGAAATTGCTGACGAACTTTTTATCACTTTAAAAACCGTTAAAACCCACGTCTCCAATATTTTAGCTAAACTAGAAGTGGAAGATCGCACGCAAGCGGCGATTTATGCGTTTCAACATCATTTAGCGGAGTAAAAAATTTTTGAATGGTACATTTACGCGTCCACAAGCGGTGGGCGTTTTTATTTTATGAAAATGCGTTACAAAATGACAATTGTTGCGTATAATGAATTCATTAATGATAAATAGGAAGGTTAGGGGAAGTAATGAAACAGAATTTTGCCATTATCGGCTTAGGTCGATTTGGAGGGAGCATTTGCCGGACGTTAGCCGCCGCTGGACAAGAAGTCTTGGCTGTTGATATGAATGAAGATCAGGTGAATGAATATATGAATGTGGCCACCCATGCCGTAGTAGCCAACGCCCAAGATGAAGGGGTGTTGCGGAGTTTGGGGATTCGTAATTTTGACACGGTGATTATTGCCATTGGTGAAGACATTCAAGCTAGCATTTTAGTTACTTTAATGGTTAAGGAAATGGGTGTGCCGCGGATTTTAGCTAAGGCGCAAAATGAAAATCATGCCCGGGTGCTAGAAAAAATCGGCGCCGATCGCGTTGTTCATCCAGAGCGGGATATGGGTGTTCGCATTGCCCATCATTTAATTTCTAAAAATATTATGGATTACTTGGAGCTATCTGATCAGTATTCGATTGCGGAAGTCAATGTTACTAATCCTAAATTTTTCAATCAAAGTTTGCTAGATTTGAATTTCCGTCAACGGTTTAGTCTGAATGTGATTGGCATTCGTCGGAAAAGTGATTTGATTGTCTCGCCTTTAGCCACAGAAATTGTTAAAGAAAATGATTCGCTATTAGTGATTGGCGAAACCAATGATGTAGAAGCGCTCGATGATCAAATGAGCAAATAAAATAAGACAAAAAAACCGACTCGTCAGGTGACGGGGCGGTTTTTGGTTTTAATTGGTTTTGTCTGGTTTTAATTTGGTGGATCGTTTCACTTAGCTTTTCGTTTTCATTTGTTGGTGGCAATTTTTACAAGTCACTTCTAAGGCGCCACGACCACGAGGGACACGGAGGGCTTGGTGACAATTTTTACAATGAAAATATTTGTACGTTTTGCGTTCTTTAAAGGCCCGAATGTAAAAATGAAAAAAACGATGGATGCCGGAGGTTTGTTTGAGAAATTTTTGGTTTTCATTGGCCCGGACGTAAATCTTTTTAGAATACAGTCGAAACCATGAAATTAATAAAAAAATAATGGCTAACGGTAAAAAAATCGGCCGCCACCAGAACAAACTTACCAACAAGAAAAAGAAGCCGGTGCGAGTAAGAAATTTATTTAAGGCATCGTTTTGACCGTACCGTCCTTTCATAAATTGAATGACTTTTGGTAGAAATTTGGTATAAAACTTCGAATTTGTATTACGCATAGAAACCTCCTTTTTTACATTATCTCACAGATGGAGATTTGCCGGTGAAGATTTTAAAAACTTAACTAGAATTTAAAAAAGCATTTGAAAGCATTTGGCCCGAAGATTTTTGACAACTATGCTAAAATAATGTTGATAAGGGGGGCGATGTGTTGAAAATTTCAGTCACACCAAAAGCGCAAGCTTGGTTTAAAAAAGAGGTCGGCTTAAAAAATGGTTCGGCGGTAGGATTTTTCGGGAAAGTTTACGGGAAAACCGCCATTCACGAAGGATTTTCCATGGGGATGAATGTGGGCGAGCCAGACGATGCTTTATATAGCGAAAATATTGATGACATCGATTATTACATCGAAAAAAATGATGAATGGTTTTTCCATGATCATGATTTAAACATTGATTACGATGAAAAAAAAGATGAACCCATTTACGAATTTATCGAACAAAAATAAGTTAAAAAAAGTTTGCTCCAGGCTAAAAACCTGAAGCAAACTTTTTTGTTTTTTAATAGCCTTTATCAAAGTCGATTTGATTTTTGGCAGCCTGACCATTTTCCAAAAAGCTTAAAAGATTTTTTTCAGCCAATTGATAAAATCGGGGGAACAAATCATCAGTCATGCCGGCAATATGAGGTGTAATTAAAATTTTTGAATGGGCCCATAATGGGGAAGTATCGGACAAAGGTTCCGGATCAAAGACATCTAAAGCGGCAAAGGACAATTGATTGTCGTTTAATGAGGCGACTAAATCCTCCATCACCACGGCATCTCCGCGGCCGACATTGACAAAACTTGCGCCTGTTTGCATTTCGGCAAATAAGTTGGCGTTAAAAATTTGCTGCGTTTCAGGAGTTGAAGGCAATAAGTTAATGATGATATCGTGGTCTTTCACGGCCTTGCTTAATTCGTTGATTGAAAAAGTTTTGTCAAAATTTTCAGCCGGATGTCCTGTCGTGTTAATGCCGTCAACGGTTGCCCCAAGCGCGATTAAAACACTCGCCAAATGCTGGCTAATCACGCCAGTGCCGGCGATGATAATTTTTTTGCCAAAAAAGTTACTCATGGAAGCAAATGGACGCCGCCAAATATGGTGATCTTGATCGTGAACAGCGGTTAAAATTTGGCGTTGATGGGCAAAAAGGACCGCTAAAACATGTTCAGTCACGGCGTTTTTTTGTAACCCGCGCCCGTTAGCAATTTTTACTTGGCGCTCTTCTAAGCGTTCCAGCGGCAAATAATCAATCCCTGTAGAGATGACTTGCACGAATTGAAGGGCAGAATTTTCGTCTGCTAAAAGTTCAGCCAGTAATTTTGGATCAGAGTCTAACATTGCTACAATCTGCCGTTTTTCTTGCTCAGTGACTTTTTTAACGACGCGATACGTTTCGTCAAATTTCTTAGTTAAACTATTTTGCAAACGAGCGAGTTCTTCATTAGAGTAACGTTGACCGACAAAAATAATTTTTTCCATTCTGAATCCTCCTTAAACATTTTAAACAAAGTACAGAATTAACTTCATTAACTTTTTTGATCAGTTCCCGGTTTTGGCAGCTGTGGGAATCCCCGCAAAATCTGGGAAAAGACAATTAACGTTAAGACCATCATGACAAACATTTCGTTGTAAGGTAGACCGATAAAACTTAAGACGGCCATCACCACGACTGACCAAGTGCTGGCAAATACCACCATTTTCATGGCGGCCATAAAGCGAATTCGCACGCCTTTCATTAATCCGTAGAGCAGTCCGGCGATGGTCAAAAAGATAATATTGATTAATAAATTTAATAAAACCGGGTAGAGCGCCACTAAAAATAATAAAACATACAACCACCAAGGCAGGCGCATTTGCAAGGTGTCGCTTAATTCTGCTTTGGAAAATCCTTCGAGGTTGGCCTCGTCGTAGTTAAAAGTAAAATGATTTCCCCCCAGCACCGAATTTAAAACTTCAGAGCTTGGCAGGCCGACAACTACTTGATCAGAAAAAAGCCCCACTGAAATTGTCGAAATCGACGCATCAGCATACACTTCTTTGGCCGTTCGTTGATCACCGGGATCAAAAGTAACAATTAAGTGATCGGTCATAAAAATACCACTTTGATTGTTAGCAGCCGTCAGTTGATGATTTTTAATTTCAAAATCCGGCAGTTGGTGGGTAATTGTTTGGGCGTCAGATTTAAAAGTGTCACTGGCTAGACCCATTTGCCAGACAATCGGCACGGTTAATATGCCGGCCAAAAATAAACTATAAACCATCACTTTCCAAAATGGCATAAAAACCACATTCATTAATTTTCTAAAATCGGTTAAGGCATAGCGTAATCCTTGCCAAAAAGTCATATTTCTCCGCCTCTCCAGTACGTATATCTTTATTGTAGCGAAGTTATTCAGGAAAAACAATCGAGGTTGCCTGAATGGCGTATTTTATATAGAAGAAAAATCATTGTACAAAAAGCACAAGCATTATTTTTTGCCGGAAATAGAATTCATGATATGTTTATCTTTAGTAAGAAAAAAAATTTTAAGGAGGAACCACCATGTCTTTTGAATTACCTGCATTGCCTTATGATTACTCAGCTTTAGAACCAACCATCGATACGGAAACCATGAAGCTTCACCATGACAAACATCACCAAGCGTATGTCACTAATTTGAATAAAGCTTTGGAAAATTATCCGGAACTTTCTGCCAAATCAATTGAAGAATTGATCGCTAATCTCAATGATTTGCCAGCTGAAGTGAAAACCGCAGTCCAAAATAACGGCGGGGGACATTACAACCACAGCTTATTCTGGGAAATGATGGCGCCAAATGCTGGTGGAAAACCAACTGGAGATGTAGCTGCAGCTATTGATGAAGCTTTCGGATCCTTTGACGATTTAAAAGCAGAAATGAAAAAAGCAGCAACAGGTCGCTTTGGATCTGGCTGGGCTTGGCTTGTTGTTGATGGTGACAAGTTGGCCGTGGTTTCGACTTTAAACCAAGACAATCCGTTAACGGACGGCAAAAAACCTATTTTAGGGATTGACGTTTGGGAACATGCCTACTACTTAAATTACAAAAATGTGCGACCTGATTACGTAGATGCGTTTTGGAATGTGGTCAACTGGGAAAAAGTCAACGAACTTTTTGCCGCCGCCAAATAGATGTACCGCGGGAGAACTCGGCTAACGCCGAGTTTTTTTGTTTTTTGAAAGAGGCCTTCGACAACCTATTTAACGGTATTTCAAGTGCAGTGGTTAGGAGAATAGATAAAATTTTTAAAAATCCAAAATCGGGATTTTCGAAAAATTTTCCTAATTCTCTACACCACTTAACGCACTTTCAATAACCTATTATCGGTATGTTAAGAGCAATATCTAGGGAAAAAGATAAAATTCTTTCAAAATTAAAAAGCAATTTTAAAAAATTTTCCTATTTTCCTACGATATTTGTCGCTCTTAACATAACCTATTTAACGGTGTCTTAGGAATAACGCTTAGGAAAATAGATAATTCTTCCGGCGAATGAAACATTCGTCCTCAGAATTCCTAATTTTCTACAGCGTTAATCATTCCTTCGACAACCTATTGTAAGAAAACCTTTTCTATCGTATAATGTTACTGGGAGAAAAACCCAGTAAACAATTGGAGGCAATAACAAATGGAACATGGTACAGTAAAATGGTTTAACAACGAAAAAGGTTTTGGTTTTATTACGGTTGACGGTGGCGACGATATCTTCGTACATTTCTCCGCAATCCAAGGCGACGGCTTCAAATCTCTAGAAGAAGGACAAGCAGTGAACTTCAATATCGTTGAAGGCGCTCGTGGACCTCAAGCAGCTGACGTTACAAGAGCTTAAAAACTTTTTAACCTTGCGAGATTCTCGCGGGGTTTTTTTGTGTATTTTTTTCATTGCAATTGTTTAGTAATCTTTGTAACATAAATTTAATATTTTATGTTTCTATAAAAAAAACCTTAAAAATAGAATGAAAGGCTTTTCTTTTTTTATTTTGACCATATTTTACGAAAAATATTTTGTAAGTTGACTTTTTTTGAAGGAATGTCTATACCAAGCTTGTTTTTTTATGATTTTTTCATTTTTTTCCGAAACCTTTGTGCTATAATTTAGCTAATCGCCTGAAATTTATTAAAAGAAAAGATAAAAAATTCATGAAATTATACGAGGTGTAAGCATGGCAGACAATCAATCCCCATTAGATAATCAAAAAAACGATCAGACAGAACCTTCTAAAGAAAATAATTCCCAAGCACCACTGCAAAGAGTGCGGGTTAAAAAGAAAAAGAAAAAAAGTGTCGGTAAACGAGTTTTACTTATTATTTTAGGCATTTTAGCCGTTATTATTATTGCCGGAGCGGCGGTATTTGCTAAGATGTATTTTGATGTGAAAGGCGCAGTCAATGAGGTTCACGAAACTGTCGAGCGCATTGAGCCCACGAAACGGCCAACTGAAGAAACAGTGACTATGGAACAGCAAGATCCATTTTCTGTTTTGCTTTTAGGAATTGATACTGGCGAATTAGGACGGACGGAACAAGGGCGTTCCGATACGATTATGGTGGCTACGATTAATCCCAATACGAAAAAAACAACCTTGACCTCGATTCCGCGTGATATTTACACGGAAATCGTCGGTTACGGCACAAGCGATAAATTAAACCACGCCTACGCATTTGGCGGTGCGGCGATGTCGATTGCGTCTGTTGAAAATTTACTAGATGTGCCCCTTGATCATTATGTGCAAATTAATATGAAGGGTTTGGAAGATTTAGTGGATGCTATTGGTGGTATCGAGGTGCAAAATCCGCTAGACTTTACGATTACTGGCGTGACATTTACAAAAGGCCCCGTTTATCTTTCTGGTGAAACGGCGCTTGCTTACATTCGGATGCGTTATGACGATCCTAATGGGGACTTCGGTCGGCAAGGTCGGCAACGTGATGTGATTGAAGCAATTGTCAAAAAGACTTTATCTTTAAATAATGTCACCCAATATCAAACAATTCTTTCGGCGATTTCTAACAATATGAAAACCGATTTGACTTGGGATCAAATGAAAGATGTCGCACTAAACTATCGCGATGCTTTTGGAACAATTACCTCTGAACAAATGACCGCCCCTGGTGGCCTGTCAGATGGCTCAATTGGTGAAACGGGAATTTATTATCAACAACCAACGACTGAAGAAATTACGCGAATTCACAATTTAATTTCAACCGAGTTAACGCAAGTTCAGTAAAGTTGATTTACTGAGAACATATGAATAGAAGAAAAAATTATATTTTTTGGAGGAAGTAATGGAAGAAACGATTAGTTTGGGAGAAATTTTTGGCATTTTGAAAAAAAGATTAGGTTTAATTTTAATTATGACGGTGGTGGGGACGCTGTTAGCAGGATTCCTGACTTTTTTCATCATTACTCCTAAATACAGTTCCGAGGCACAATTGATTGTCACTTTGCCCCAAAGCGAGCAGACCAGTGTCAATGATGTCAATGCTAACTTAATGATGCTCAACACGTATAAAGATTTAATTAAAGGCAACGCCGTATTATCCGAAGTACAAACGCGTGCTGAGGCAGAAAATAATTTTAAAGGATCAGTTGGGACTTTAAATGGCATGATTAATGTTACGCAATCACAAAATTCACAAATGTTTTCGATAGTGGCCACATCTGACAATGCGTACGAAGCAGAAGCAATCGCCAATATCACAGCAGCTGTTTTCCAAGAAAAAGTCATCGAGATTTTGAAAGTCGATAAAGTATCAGTAATTTCTGATGCCGAAGCTAACTTGACGCCCGTTTCCCCAAATAAAAAATTAAATATCGCCATTGGTTTAGTCTTAGGCTTAATGATTGGTGTCGGGATTGCTTTTCTAATAGAATTACTAGACAAAACGGTCAAAGACAATCGCTTTATTCAAGACGAGTTGGGCTTAGTGATTTTGGGAAGTGTGCAAGAGATGACGGCTAAAGAACTCAGCGTCAAATTGAAAAAAGTTGCTCCAAGACCAAGCAATGGAAACAGTACGCCACGGCCAACAGAAAATGGCGACAAAGAAATTTCCCGGCGCTCACGGACACGGGTTTAGGAGGATACGATGGCTAAAAAAATTAAAGATACTCATAATGGCGTTAACTTAATTACCTTAATCGATCAAAGTTCAACAATCACTGAACAATACCGGACGATTCGAACGAATATTCAATTTGCCATGGTGGACCAAAAATTAAAATCAATCGTCATCACTTCATCCGGTCCTTCAGAAGGCAAATCAACGACTTCAGCAAATTTGGCTGTTGTTTTTGCTACTAGCGGTTTAAAAGTGTTACTAGTCGATGCCGACTTAAGAAAACCAACCGTTCATAAAACTTTCGGTTTAACCAATGGCCGCGGGTTATCCAGTTTATTAAGTAATCGCGGATTGGACATTAATGAAGTTTGTCAAACCACTGTTACCGAAAATTTAAAAGTCTTAACTTCTGGACCTAAGCCACCAAATCCAGCTGAACTTTTAGGCAGCCAACGCATGACCGATTTAATCGCAGCGGTTGAAAATCAATTTGACTTAGTGATTTTTGATATGCCACCCGTTGTCGCGGTCACCGACGCCCAAGTAATGGCCGTTAAAACAGATGGCACAATCCTAGCCGTTCGCCAAAAAGTAACTAACAAAAGCGCTTTAGCTAACGCTAAAAAATTACTAGATATCGTCAACGCCAACGTCCTAGGAGTCGTCTTCAACGGAGTAGAACGCGGAACCAACGGCGCCTATTACGAATACGAGTATAAATAAAGGTGCTTTTTGTGCTGGTTAGTGACATAGAAAATTAGGCGAATGGTGAATGTCGGCAAAGCCGACAGCAAGTATTCGGTCTATTTTCCAAGCACTAGCACAAAAAGCCCGTTCAACCCAGGTGCTTTTTCTGTCGGGAGGGGCGTAGCAAAATAGGAAAATCGAAAACGAATGGAACATTCGTCAGAGATTTTATCTTTTTGCCTAGCCGCTGACAGAAAAAGCCCGCCCATCACCACCACAAAAACGTTGAGCACTCCTCAACGCTACATAGTCTTACAACCAACCAAAAGAAAGAAGGTGCAAAAAAAATGTTAGATCTCCACTGTCATATTTTGCCAGGTATCGATGATGGCTCGGCCAACCTCGATGATGCGCTTAATCTTGCCCGTAAAGCAGTCAGCCAGGGAATTACTCATATTCTTTGCACCCCACATCATCATAATGGAAAATATATTAATTCTAAGGCCAGCGTCATGGAAAAAGTTGACGAATTGCAAAAAGAATTAGATCTTAGAGAAATTCCTTTGACACTTTACGAAGGACAAGAAGTCCGCATTTTCCCTGAAATTATGAATGAAATTAATAAAAATGATATTTTGTTTTGTGACGTCGGTGATCGGTATATTTTAATTGAATTTCCTACCCGGGAAGCGCCCAGTTATGCCATAAGAGTTTTAGGTGAACTTTTGGCTGCCGGAAAAACACCAATTATTGTTCATCCCGAGCGCAATGGAACGTTTATCAAAGATCCTAACGCCCTAATTGAATATCTGGACATGGGTTGCTTGGCACAATTAACCGCCCCAAGTATTGTGGGAATTTTTGGTAAAGAGATTCAGCAAACCGCACATGATATGGTGGAACACAACTTGGTGCAAATGGTAGCTAGTGATGCCCATCATATCAAGCGCCGCACTTTTTATTTAAAAGAAGCATACGCAGAAATTTTGAATAAGTTCGGTCCGGAAAAAGTGGAGGCTTTTGAAGGCATATCACGCAGGGTACTCAACGGCGATGACGTGATTCGTCCGGAGTTTTCGAAAATTGGACAAAAGAAAGGCTTTTTGTGGTTTTAAACGACTACGGAAAACCAAAAGTGTATTTTAGGGAGAAAGTTGGTTTTTAGAATGAATAGAAAACAAAAAATTGCTTCATTAGTCGTTATAGATGCTATTTTAATTATTATCGCAAATGTAATTTCTGATATGTTTTTGGATCCATTTGTCCATCCGGGATTTCAATTTATGGTGAAGTCAGTGATTGCTCAAATAATTGCTTACTGGATTTTTGCAGCATTATTTAAAGTATTTCAACGAATTAACCGCTACACCAGCTTAAAGGAATTGGTGGCCATTTTCATGGCGACCACCTCGAGCTTTTTAGTGGTTTATTTTGCGTTAGGATTTATTTTAGAAACAACATTTTCAAGACGTTACATTTTCTTGAGTTATCTGATGACTACTTTCTTAATTATCGGGAGTCGTTTAACTTGGCGGATTATAAATGAACGTAAAATTCACCAAAATCAGCTAGCGCCTAACGCGATGCGGACAATTATTGTGGGCGCCGGTGCGGCGGGGGGAGTTTTGGCCCGGAGTATTAATAATTCTGTGAATCGGAATATCGATCTAGTAGCTTTTGTAGATGACGATCCGAATAAGAAAGAAATTTATTTCCAAGGGGTTAAGGTAGTCGGCACCACCAATGATTTGCCTGCTTTAATTGAAGAATACAATATTCAAATGGTGACTATCGCCGTACCTTCCATTCAACCGCAAGAATATGAACGAATCATTAGCCTAGTTTCCCCTTTGAAAGTCAAATTAAATACATTACCTTTTATTGAAGAAATTGCCAATGGGAATATTTCTGTTTCTAAATTACGAGATGTTGACGTGGTGGATGTCTTAGGTCGGGAAGAAATTAAACTCGACATGGAAAAAATTTCTGATGACGTCAACGGAAAAACAATTTTAGTCACGGGTGCCGGCGGATCAATTGGTTCCGAGATCACACGCCAACTGATGCGTTTTACTCCAAAAAGAATTTTGCTTTTAGGTCATGGTGAAAACTCTATCTATCAAATTCATCGTGAACTTACGAATAATTTTAAAGAAAAAGATACCGAATTTATACCGATTATTGCCGATGTGCAAGATCGCGAGCGAATCTTTTACTTAATGGAAGAATACCGGCCGGAAATTATTTATCATGCGGCCGCCCACAAACATGTGCCCATGATGCAATGGAATCCTACTGAAGCAGTGAAAAATAATATTTACGGTACTCGCAATGTGGCTGAAGCTGCTAAAGCAATTGGCGCTGAAAAATTCGTTATGATTTCGACGGATAAAGCAGTCAACCCGCCGAACGTGATGGGAGCCAGCAAACGAATCGCCGAAATGATTGTTACTAGTATGAATGAACCAAATGAAGCCAACGGAACCAAGTTTGTTGCTGTTCGTTTTGGAAATGTTTTGGGCAGTCGTGGTTCTGTGATTCCGTTGTTTAAAGAACAAATTGCTAAAGGTGGTCCCGTGACGGTGACTGATTTTCGGATGACCCGTTACTTTATGACCATTCCAGAAGCTAGCCGTCTAGTACTACAAGCCGGTACTTTGGCTCGCGGTGGTGAAATTTTTATTCTTGATATGGGCGAACCAGTGAAAATTGTTGATCTCGCTAAAAAGATGATTGCTTTGTCAGGATATACCGAAGACGAAATTAAAATTCTTGAAACCGGCATTCGACCTGGAGAAAAACTTTACGAAACGTTGTTAGTCGATAAAGAAAAAAATCAAAAACAAGTTTTCGATAAAATATTTATCGGATCCGTCCACGGCTTCACGCGCCCTGAAATTCGCGCGTTCGTCGAAGGATTACCAAAACATGATGACCAAAAATTATCGGAAGAACTAATCAAGTTCGCCCGAGAATCTAGTAAGTAGGTGAGGGAATGTATCAACACTTTTTCAAACGACTATTAGATTTTTTGTTGTCCTTGGTGGGTTTAATCGTACTTTCACCGGTTTTTCTAGCAATTATTATTGCAATTAAACTTGATTCAAAAGGGCCGGTAATTTTTCAACAAAAAAGAGTCGGACAACGTAAAACTTTTTTTCAAATTTATAAATTCCGAACGATGCGGACGGACACGCCAAAAGAAATGCCCACACATCTGTTAGGTGATCCCGATATGTTTATTACAAAAGTTGGAAAATTTTTGCGCAAAACTAGTCTTGATGAATTACCGCAAATGGTTAATATTCTAAAAGGCGATATGGCGATTATCGGACCGCGTCCAAGTTTGTGGAATCAAGAGGATTTAATTAGCGAACGAGATAAATACAGCGCAAATGATGTACGCCCAGGATTAACTGGTTTAGCACAAATTAGTGGACGAGATGAATTAGCTATCGATGTCAAAGCAAAACTTGATGGAAAATATGTCGCGGAAATGAGCTTCCTGCTGGATATCAAATGTTTCTTTGGCACAATCGGCGCCGTCTTTAAATCAGATGGCGTGGTTGAAGGCGGCACCGGTACAATAAATAACAAGGAGGGGAAGTAATCGAGATGAAGAAAATTTTAATTACTGGCGCCAATAGTTATATCGGCACCTCCTTTGAGAAATATATGGCGCAATTTGGTGACGAGTATCAGATTGAGACGATTGATATGAAAGATGGGACTTGGAAAGAGAAGGATTTTTCTGGGTATGATTCACTCTTCCATGTTGCCGGGATTGCTCATGCTGATGTTTCTAATGTCAGTGAAGAAACGAAAAAATTATATTACGCAGTCAACACAGATCTGGCTATTGAGACCGCTAAGAAATATCAGACTGACTTGGCTGGAAAACCGGGTCAGTTTATTTATATGAGTTCCATCATTATTTACGGTGAAGAGACGAACATTAATAAAAAAAGAGTAATTACTAGAGAAACAAAACCAAATCCGTCCAATTTTTATGGGGATAGTAAGCTGCAAGCTGAAGTTGGCTTGGAACCTTTGAATACAGAAAGTTTTAAAGCGGCTATCTTGCGACCGCCAATGATTTATGGTCCGGGAAGTAAAGGAAATTATCAACAATTAGTAAAAATAGCTAATAAATTGCCCGTGTTCCCAGATGTGAAAAATGAACGATCGATGCTGTATATCGGAAATCTTTGCGAGTTTGTCAAAGAGCGAGTGGATAAACAGGATGCTGGTTTTTTCTTTCCGCAAAATAATGAGTATGTCAGAACAAGCCATATGGTGAGAGACATTGCTAAGGAAAATGGAAAGAACATCTATCTTTTTTCTTGGATGAACTGGTTGATTCGTCTGTTAGGATATGTACCTGGGAAGATTGGGAGACTTACTAATAAGGCTTTTGGGAATTTGGTTTATGACAGGGAAGGTTAAAAAGCATAGATTATTGAATTTAAGATGGAGGACGTAGATGGTTAAAAAAGCTTTGATTGTAGCTTCAGTGGCTTCGATGATTGAGCAGTTTAATATGCAAAACATAGAGCTTTTGATCAGTCTGGGTTATCAGGTGGATGTTGCTACAAATTTTGAAGAGCCGGGTAATATTACTGAAGAAGTTGCAAATCAATTGCAAAAATCCCTAAAAGAGGAAGGGGTCAATTGTATTCAAGTTGATTTTCCTCGGGGGATGGGTAATATTTCTAAAAATAAAGTTTGCTTAACTATCTTAAAAAAACTTGCCCAAAATAACTATGCGATTGTCCATTGCCACTCACCAATTGGTGGTGTTCTTACTCGTCTGGCATTCAGAAATTCAAAATCAAAAGTTATTTATACAGTACATGGATTTCATTTCTATAAGGGTGGGCCTTTAAAGAGCTGGCTCATCTTTTATCCAATTGAGAGATATCTTTCACGTTGGACCGATGTACTATTGACTATTAATAACGAAGATACAAAAATCGCGAAAAAATTCCCAGCTGGGGAAGTCGTTCAAATTCCTGGCGTAGGGATTGATTATCAAAAATTTCAAACAGATGTTTCTGAAGATGTTAAGCAACAATTACGACTAGAATTGGGTATTTTAGAAACAGATACAGTTCTCATTTCGATTGGTGAGCTGAATACTAACAAAAATCATATCACTGGAATTAAAGCTATGGCCAATCTGGGATCTAATTATAAGTATATAATTTGTGGTCAAGGTGTTTTAGAAAAAGACTTGAAAATGAAAGCTCACGATCTTGGTTTAGACAATCAAATAAAATTCATGGGTTACACATCAGAAGTAATAAAATATTTGGCGATTTCTGATTTATCATTATTTCTTTCAAAAAGAGAGGGATTAGGTTTAGCAGGTCTTGAGGCAATGGCTGCCGGAGTTCCTTTAATATCATCTTGGGTTGGTGGGATTAAGGATTACACAGATAACTACGAGACAGGCTTTACAATTAGCAATCCAATAGATAAAAATGAAGTCAAAAAAGCTATTGTAAAATGGGGGAATTTTTCAGAAAAAGAAAAAATTCAACTTAAAAGTAGTTGTGTAGAGCTAGCCAAAAAATATGATATCGAAAAAGTAAATAAAGCTATGAAGCTAATATATTCTAAGGTTTAAAAATAATTATTTTTACGAATAAGTATGAGGAGGGGTCAGGTGGCAGATTTAGTTAGTATCATTGTGCCAGTTTATAATGTTGCTCAATACTTAGAGCGATGTTTAGACAGCATTGTGAAGCAATCTTATTTAGAATTAGAAATTATTGTTGTAAATGATGGATCAACCGATGATAGTGGGATGATTCTTGAAAAATATAGAGTATTAGATCAACGGATTATTGTATTGGAAAAAGAAAACGGGGGTCTTTCTTCAGCTAGAAACTCTGGATTAGATTACATGACCGGGAAATATGTAACTTTTGTGGATTCTGATGATTTTATTGCAATCAATTATGTGAAAAATTTAGTTGATGTAACAAAAAAATATGACTGTGAAGTTGCCGTTTCCCAACTACAATATTGGTATGACAATTCGAAAGAATCTAAAGAAGTGCCTCCGAGGTCTGATGAGTGTCTTTCTGTTTCAGATGGAATAAAAGAAATGCTGCTACAAAAAAAGTTCGATAACTCAGCCTGGGGAAAAATCTATAAGGCAGAATTTTTTAATAATATTCGATATCCTGTTGGTAAATTATATGAAGATACTCCAGTTACATACAAACTCTTCATGAAATCCAATAGTATTGGAATAGTATATTCAAAAGATTATTTCTACTATCAAAGAACTGGAAGTATTACTAATACGAAGTTCAATAATAAGAAACTCGATATTCTACCTTTTTTGGATGAAATGTACATAGTGATCCCAAAAGAATATCCTGAGTTAATAAATGCAACACGTTCAAAAATAGTCAGCTCATTGTTTGGGTTACTAAAGCAAGTTCCTCAATCTGAAACTGAAATTAGAAATGATATAAAAAAGAGAATCATAAAGTACAATAGTATGGGTATATTGAAAGAAAGAGCCAGACTCAAAGTAAAGGTTGCAAGCATAGTTAGCTTAGCTCTTGGTTCGACTCTCTGGAATCAGCATAACGACAATTGAATAAATTCTTTTACAACATTTCGAAAATTCAAGTTAAATACTACTTTTAATATTTAAATTAAACATTATAATAATGTATGCAAAACGCTAAATATCCTTTTTTTTGTTTATGATACTGGTGTTGGTAATTTCAGATGAGAGAGAATCGGAGGAGCAAATTTGTTTTTTCTATTAGGAATCCTAATTTTTATGAGTATTTTTGAAAGCTATTTATTTACGGGAAAAGATATTTTTTCTCCCTCCTTTTTGGTTAGCGCAAGTTTTGCTGTTAGTTGGTTATTTTCTTCTTACAATTATACTTTATGGGGACTTTCAGATTTTGGAATTTTAACAGTTCTTTATATATTTTTTGGACTTCAGATATTTATTTTAGTTGATTCTTTTGCAAAAAATATTAGACTCAGAAAACAATCCAGATCCTTAAAATTAGAAAGTCAACAGCATAGAGCAAAAGTATACATTAATAAGTGGGCTGCGATATTTTCAAGTGCATACCAATTGATAGTTTTAATTTTGACAAGAAGGCAAGTACAAGCAATTGGCTCTTTGGGAGATACAGATAATTTTCTTTATAATTATAGAATTGTTACGTCTTTTGAAAACCTTCAGACTAGCAGATTAGTCAGTTTCTTAAGTGAAATTTCTCTTGCTGTTGCATTCGTGTTCCTTTACATCTTTATTCGAAACTTTCAAACAAGCAAAATTTACGAAAAAATTCTTTTGATACTTCCAGTGTTAATACTCTGTTTAACAAATATATCTTCCGGAAGTCGATTTAATATTATCAAACTATTCACAGCGGGATTCGCTTATTATATGTTAATTTTTGTACGAAAAAAAGTGAAATTTTCTTTTGTTGCTAAGTCTGCCCTTTTGGTTGTAGTATTTTTCGGATTGTTCTATTTAATTAGGACATTTTCGGGGAGATTAGATGAGTCTAGCGCCATCGAATACTTGTCAAGTTATCTTGGTGGACCCATAAAATTATTTGACTTATATATTAGAGACAGGGGTGTATCACATAGTATTTTTGGTGAAGAAACATTTTACTCTATAAATACACTTCTAATAAAACTGGGAATATTGAATACGCCAATGTACTCTCCACATTTAGAGTTTAGATATTTCAATGGAATTAATCTCGGTAATATATACAATGGCTTTCGAAGAAGTATACAAGATTTTGGCCCGCTAGGATATTTTCTAGTTACCTCATTTACTAGCTTATTTTATTCAATCTTCTATCAATATATCAAACAAAATAGAGACAAAAATCAAATATTTTCAATAATGATTTACGGGGCAATGACGTATCCGTTATTTCTTTATTCGATAAACGATTACTTTTCACAAGGAATTATCTCAGTTAATTTTGTGCAATTTATTTTCTATATGTTAATTTTTAGTAAGTTAGTTATTCGTAAAGATGATAATGAATCGAATTGGGAGAGTGAACATGTTTAAGAAGAGCTTATTCACAAATTTGATCTTTGCATTTGGTGCCCAAGGAATTTCTTTACTCCTAAGTGTAATTCTTTCACTGGTTGCTCCAAAGCTTTTGGGCGTTGAAGATTTTGGCTATTGGCAACTTTTTATTTTCTATTCTAGTTACATTGCTTTTTTTCATTTTGGATTAAATGATGGTGTTTATCTATTAACTGGAGGTAAAACCTGGAAGACAATCGATAAATCTGAAATTAAGTCGGAATTTTTATTTGGTTGTTCCTTTGAGCTACTTATTGCTATTTTTATTTTTTTTGTTTCCCAGTTCCTGAATCTATCACCTGAGAGACAGTTTATAGTTAATCAAACACTGATTAACTTTTTGCTTTTTTCAGCTGCTAACTTCATTGGTTATGTTTTTCAAGCTGTAAATCAGACAAAAATATTTTCTATGTCAATGATTATTAATAGAATAGTTTTCCTCGTATTTTTTCCAATAATGTTGGTTTTTGACAGAGTTCATTTTGAAATATTTATTTATGTTTATAATTTTGCACAGTTAATAATGTTGATTTACTGTCTCTTTAAAGCAAAAGATATTTTTGCTAGTCCACTCCTATCATTGAAAGCTACCTTTGTGAAATCCATTAGAACGATTAGTGTAGGTAGTAAACTAATGTTATCGAATATTGCTTCGATGCTTATTCTAGGCTTTTCTAGGTTCTTAGTTGATAGAGAGTGGGGAATAGAGGTTTTTTCGAAATTTTCTTTCGCACTTACATTGGTTAATTTTTTCTTACTGTTTATAAATCAAGTGAGTATGGTGCTTTTTCCTGCCTTGAGCTCAATCGGGGATCAGCAAAAAAAGAAATATTATTATTTGATTAGTGACGGTCTAAATATTTTATTACCAGCTATGCTTATTTTTTACTTTCCAATAAAAAGTATCTTAGGTGTTTGGCTACCTGCCTATGAAACAGGGCTAATTTACTTTGGAATTTTGTTGCCATTGTGTACTTCAAACGGGAAAATGCAATTATTGAATACAACTTTCTTTAAGGTATTTAGAAAAGAGAAAGAACTACTTATCTTAAATGTTTTGTCCGTAGTATTAAGCATCGTTTTCACTCTACTTTTTGTGTACGTCTTTGATTCTATGGATTTACTATTATATTCTTTAGTGTTAGTAACTTGGTTGCGGAACTATTCTAGTGAAAGAATATTAGGAAAATTCATGAAAAAAAATCCTAGTGGGGCTTTAGCGGATGCTGTATTAGTGATTATTTATTTACTTTGTATCAGCAAATTTGATTCAATTATTGGAGCGAGCATTTTTGGGTTATCGTATGTAATATTTTTAAGCTTCAATATTAAGAAAGTTAAAAATCTCTTAAATAATATAAAAGGAATGAAATCTATTGAAAAAAATTAGTGTGATTACATTGCATGCGATTAAAAATTACGGGTCTGTGTTGCAGACTCTAGCTACACAAGAAATATTTCAAAATATGAATTTAGAAGTTGAATTTGTAAATTATATTAGACCAGATGCGTCAGATGAAGCAATCCTAGACACATGGACAAAAAAGGAAAAAGGTTTAATTAAACTCACTAAAAAAATTATTCTACTTCCAACTATTAAGAAATGGAAAACAGTTTTTGGGGGATTCCTTAAGAGTAATATTAACTTAAGCGAAAATACATATTCAACCACTCAGGATTTTTTGGAAAACCCAATTGTAAGTGACAACTATTGTGTCGGAAGTGATCAAGTTTGGAATTCAAAATGGAATCTAGGATTAATACCTGAGTTCTTTTTAAGTTATGCTCCAAGTGGGAGTAATAAGATTTCATTTGCTAGTAGTTTTGGTAAGGAAAAGCTAGATGATTGGGAAAAAGTTGAAACAAAGAATCTACTAGCTGACTTTCGACATATTTCTGTTCGTGAAAATAGTGCAGTAGACATTATTAATGATTTGGATATTGCTGGAGCGGTGCATGTTTTAGATCCAACTCTAGTGTTAGATAAAGATTTTTGGGCTAAATTTGCTGGAGAAAGTCCCAAAAGAAAAAAATATTGTTTAATTTACCAATTGAATTCAAATTCTAATTTCGATAAATTTACAAAAGAATATGCAAGGAAAAACGGATTAGAATTATTAAGAATATGCATTCGGTATGATCAATTTATAAAAACAGGCAAACCAGTTTTTATACCCGAAGTCAAAGAGTTTGTTTCCTTATTCTTAAATGCTTCCTGTGTGATTACAGATTCCTTTCATGCTACAGCTTTTAGTATTAATTTAAATATTCCATTTATATCCATCTACCCAGGAGAATTTTCAACTAGAATAGCTAGTATATTAAAAGTGATGCATCTTGAGAACCGCCATTTAGAAGACTATTCAAAAACAATTGAGATTAATGATATTGATTTTGATTATGCGAATAAACTGTTAAATAAACAACGTGCAGAGACTATGGAGTTTCTCACTACGGCTATTAATTCGGAGGATTAAAATGACAATTAAAGACAAAGCAAAAGTAGTTTTAGGTCCAACCCGTTTGTTACTTAGTTATCGAAATGACTTCATGAGATTTTTACACTATTCTTTTTATTTTCAACGGCGACACATGAGTACTGAAAATCTAAGAGGAGAAATTACTTTTGAATACCATGCTATAGAAAAAGGATTGTCACATGATACTCTGAGACTTGGTTTTGGAAAGAAAAGAACTAATCGGCTAATGAGTCTATTAAATCAATGGGTAGCACACGATTGCGATAAATATGATAAAAGATTTCTTACGGGTATAGCAGTGTTAAACCGTTATGTCCAGGTTCACGAACAAAATAATTTTTATGTTTCAGAGATGAAGAACAAATTAGCTCCTTTTCAAGTTTATTTAGGTGAAAATCAGGTCAGTGGAGGAGAACTGCTGCTTAGTGGACAAATACTTTCGGAACTTTCTAATTCAAGCTTTGAAGACTTCTCTGCTAGTAGAAGATCTGTTAGAAAATATGGAACTGTTAAGATTACTAAAAATCAAATTGAAAAAGTTATTAGTCTGGCCAATAATGCACCTTCAGTTTGCAACCGTCAATCAGTAAAATTGCACGTTGTTATGAATGATAAACTGGTTCAAGAAACATTAAAATTGCAAAATGGGATTCAAGGAATGGCGGAAAATGTGTCTGGAGTAATTTTAGTAACTTCTGACTTGAGCTATTTTGGGCATCTTAATGAGCGGAATGAAAGCTTTATTGATGGTGGGATTTATTTAATGAATCTCTTGTATAGCTTAACTCATTATCAGATAGCTAGCTGCGCTTTGAATAGTAATTTAAATCTCACAAAAATGAAAGAAGTGAGAAACTTACTTCATATTCCTGAGAATGAAAACTTAATTGCTTTTGTTTCCTTTGGTAGCTATCCAGATACTTTCAAAACTCCAGTTTCAAATAGAGATGTTGTTGAAGATATGACCAGTTTTCTGTAGGAGAGCGATATGAATTCAAACGAAATACTTATCTTGACCGTATCTAAGAGATCGGCCACGTATTCTCCTGATGCAATTAGGTTAGGATTTAATATGCATACGATCTTTACTAATACTTCTATAGCAACTAAGCTAGGATCTAGAATTGAATTAAAGCTCGGTCGATCTTGGTTGAGCTTTCTTTTTGATAATTCTTGGAAGAAAAAATTACCTCAGATAAAAAAGCTAATTATTGTCGCAACTCCGCAGTCAGTTGCTGTGGTTAGATACATTAACAAAAAATTTCCGGAAATTTCAGTGTTTGTCTGGTATAACAATCCGGTCTCAATGGAAGTTCCATTGAAATATTTTTTGAATCTAAATTGTTCAATTTACACTTTTGATGAAGATGACAGTAAAAAATACAATTTGATATTTAGTAAACAGTACATTGATCTTGAGCCAATTAAGGACGTCTTGAATGTTAATCAAGATATAAAAAATGATGTAGTTTTTATTGGCGGGGATAAAGGAAGAGTTGTGGAATTACTAGAAGTAAAAGAATC
Organism: Enterococcus timonensis; assembly: GCF_900104595.1. Taxonomy (GTDB): domain Bacteria; phylum Bacillota; class Bacilli; order Lactobacillales; family Enterococcaceae; genus Enterococcus_J; species Enterococcus_J timonensis. The sequence continues at coordinate 993,831 of NZ_FNVY01000004.1, read as the reverse complement.
TTTTTTAAAAAGAAACATCAGCTTGAAACTTTATGTTGTTTCTACTGATAACGACATGGAAGGATTTCCCTATCAACCAAAAGTATCCTATAAGTATCTTCTTAAAATGCAAAACGAAAGTCGAGCTATTTTAGAAATTTTACAGGATGGACAGTCTGGCATTAGCTTGCGAACTTTGGAAGCTATGTTCATGAAAAAAAAGTTAATAACGAACAATAAAAATATTGAGCAGGCTGATTTTTATTATAAAAAAAATATTTTTATTTTGGGAGTGGATGACCTAGAAGGACTAGAGGAGTTCATGAATACGCCATTCCAAGAAGTTCTTAAAGAAATTATGGACCAATACACTTTTGAGGGATGGGTACAAAGATTTATTTGAGATAAATCCATAGTAAAGATGTATAATGTGGATGTTATTTCCGAATAGTGATTTTAAAAAAAATCAGAGGGTAGAAAATCTATAAATTATCTTTCTAGAGGTGATGCACATGCAGTTTATTATTTTTCCCAAAGAAGTTTCATTTGAGTATAGTGTTATCGATGATTTACTTAGACAAATAAATTCGCTGGAATCTCCAGTGATAAATGCAGATGTTTGTTTTGATTTTAAAAGTACAACCTGGTTAAATGCCGATTTAACGCCATTTCTAGGAAATCTTGCCCTTAATTTAGCAAAAAATGGTTATAAACTTTACTCTACAAATTTTGGATCAAATAAAGTTAACTCTATTTTAAAGAAAAATGGTTTTTTAAAAAAGCATGGAATTGGAGAACTCGAAGTAGATTTCTATGGTACAACAATGAAATATAATATCTTTCAATCTGAGGCCTTTATTGACATAGATAGCTACCTTGATAAAGAGGTTTTTGATAAAATTCATAAATTGAATCGGCTACACTAGACTAGACAAAAAAAATAAGGTGTGTAGAATAGAAAAAAACACACTGGAGGAATTTTTATGTCAAGACGTCCACGAAGAACTTATTCAAAAGAATTTAAACAACAGGTAGTCGATCTATATCTAGCCGGAAAATCACGGGTAGAAATTATTCGTGAGTATGAATTAACCGCTTCTTCTTTTGATAAATGGATTAAACAAGCAGAAACCTCTGGTTCTTTCAAAGAGAAAGATAACTTGACCCCAGAACAAAAAGAAATGATCGCTTTGCGCAAGCGAAACCAACAGCTAGAAATGGAAAATGATATTTTAAAGCAAGCAGCGCTGATATTCGGACGAAAAGACAAGTAATTGATGCCAATAAGCACAAATACTCGATATCAGCGATGTGTAAAGTCTTAGGAATTTCCCGTCAAACGTATTATTACCAGCCAAAACTCGTAAAAAATGAAGCTGAATTGGAAGAAGCTATCACAGAAGAATTTGTTCGTAATCGCAAGGCTTACGGCACAAGAAAATTAAAACAAATCTTAGCGAATCGCGACATCCAAGTGAGTCGTCGGAGAATCGGTCGCATCATGAAACAACGGGGATTGAAATCGAGCTATACTTTGGCTCATTTCAAAAACCATTCCTCTTCCTGTAATGAATCAAAAACAGATAATATTTTAGCTCGAGATTTTAGAAATAAAGAGCCTCTGGAAGCTATTGTCACTGATTTAACTTATGTACGTGTTGGGAAAAAATGGCATTATATTTGTTTGATTCTTGATTTGTTCAATCGAGAAATTATTGGGTATTCTTGTGGCAAAAGAAAAGATGCAAGCTTGGTCAAGCGGGCTTTTACTCGTATTTCTTATCCATTGACAGAAGTGCAGCTCTTCCACACCGATCGTGGAAAAGAATTTGACAATCAAACGATTGAAGAGATTATTGGAGCCTTTGGCATTACTCGCTCTCTGAGCAAAAAAGGTTGTCCTTATGATAATGCAGTAGCTGAATCTACATACAAGTCAGTGAAGGTAGAATTTGTTCATCAATTTCGGTTTGAGTCTTTGGAACAGTTAGAATTAGAATTATTTGACTACGTCAATTGGTGGAATCATTTACGATTGCATGGGACACTTGGTTACGAGACACCAATTGGATTTCGTTATCAGAGATTGGCGAAGCGAACCCTTGATAATGAGCGCGGATATGATACACCGAGTGAGGCGGCTTCATTCATTTGAGTGAGCTTCTGCCGTAGAGAATCATATCCGAGGAGGCTCATTGTCAAGGGCAATCGGAATAATAACACGAGACAAAAAATGACACCTTATAAATTTTGTCAAAAAAAGTGTTGCCATTTCAAGTTTCAAAATTTGCTTTAAGGAATCTTGACCAATATTTAGAATCATTCATAAAAGTGTCCGAAAATAACGTAGAATTGGTTACATTATTGAAAGATAACCAAAAGGAGTTAAGTCAAGATAGCAGTTTTAAAATTCTAGATTTAATTTCTGAGTTTCCTTATTCATATAATGAATTTATCGATTCACCTATCCTTGCTGCTAAAATTATTGAACGATTTCCAGATGAACAAGAAATTGATTATTTGTATCTTAAGTATTCAGATTTACCATTAGAAATCCAAGAGACGGTGAAAAGGAATGCAATTAATCAAGTAGAGAAGATTTTAGATGATAAAATCGAAATATCAATTGAACTATTCAATGATTTAGTTATGCAGAGCAGATTAGGAAGAACAACCTTGCAGAAATTGACGTATGCTAATTTCGAGAAAGTTTCCATAGAAGAGTTAAAAAATACATTTGACCGTGTAGGCTTAGAAAATATAGGATTAATTATAGTCGGGAGGAAGAATAATATAGAAAATACTGAAAATAATATTCGTGTCTTGAAATACTTTGTAGAAAATAAAATAATTTCCAGTTTCAAAGTGGAAAAATCAAAATTGAAACCTTTTCATTTTAGAAATAAAGAAAAATATATGGACATCAAAACTTGAATCAAAATTCCAACTTTTAGGGGCCTTTGTAAGTGGAAGTTAAATAGCACACTGACATCAATCATCATCAAACCATTTTTTATTGTGATCTGTTTATGACAATATTTAAGGTTATACAAACCCAAAGTAAAAGAAAATACTTCCCCAAGAATTTTAGATCAAAAAATCCATTTCTTGCTATGACAAACTTTATCGTCCAAATAAATCATGTTAAAACTACCGTATTCAACCCCCAAAATTCCTTCGATCCCTTGCCTCAATCACAATCTTTTGACCATCTAAGATAAATTTTGTCCAGTTCATAGGTTCTTGTCCTTTGAATTTCTCCCAAATATCAGCAAAAATTGGCGTAGTGAGACGATTTTTAATATGAGTCAGGTCGGCATAATATTGCTGGCAATGCCAACAGTAGCGGCCGGCAACCTGGCGGACTTTTTCAAAAGAATGCTTCGACAAATCGACAGTCAGTTGATAGCCGCCTGCCATAATAATTTCCAGCGCATGATTCGTAGCGTGACAATCTTTCACGTGATGAAAATTAATCCACACCGGGTGATCTCGCATCCGACTTAAAGGCTGCAGACAAATGTCATAGGCGATGTAAGGTTTGAGGCCGAGACCTTTTTCTTTGCCACAGCTGAGATTAATCGCCTGCATCACCGCATCGTAATCATCATTTTCTGTCCAACGGTGCACCGCGTGGCGCGATGACAAGTGATATTCAATCAGTCCGCTAGTCGTCAAGACCCAACAGTGCTCCTTATGTCCTCTTTTTTCCTTATTTTTTTGCGGCCAAATCGCCAGTACTTCTGATAACTGTGGATAAGTCGTTGAACCGGTGGAGTCATTATCAAAGGCTGCCTGTGGAAAAATTTGTTGCTGGTCTTGGTGCACCGATTGCAAAATGTGCGTTAATTCACATGAGTCCATAAAAATCCTCCCAGAAGTTTGAAAATTTTTTAATCTAAGACCGAGTGGTTGATAAATTAATTATAAATGTTTTTTATCAGAATGAAAATCGAGACGGTTCGATAACAGGCGTTATTTAATATTTTTGTAACATAAGTCATCAGGTTCGAAATTCCCCGTTAAATTTGGCATTTATTATTATATTTGGCAATTGGTCTAATCTGTAAAAATTTCTTATGCTGAATAGGTGGAAGGCCTTCCTCAAATAAATTTGAGGTGATTCACATGACAGAAAATTTTATGGATTATTTAGAAGCACACCCGCGCTTGGTGCCGGGAATTTTAAAACATTGCGGATTGCGTGTTTATCAGGACAAGTATCAAGATTATCAACAAGACGTATTGTTGGTTTTGTGGGAGATGTGGGGCGAAAGTGAGACGTTGGCTGATTTTGAAAAAGTGGCTTTTACGTCGGCCCGCTGCCGGGTGTTAGACATTGTGCGTAAAGAAATTCGAATCAGCACTCGGACGGATTATTATGGGGAGACGATGGAAGTGGTGGTGGCAGATTTTTCTGCGCGATCAGAGATGGAGGTAAATTTATTTTTAGCGAGTTTACCAAAATTTGAAAAGCTCATCTGCCAACATCTTTTAGCCGGACAAACCATCGCCGAAATTGCCCGTGCGCTTGGTTGTTCTCGGGGCAAGATTTATCGTGGATTAGGCGCCATCGAAATGGCCACGAAAAGATTTTTTAAATAGGGATGATGATTTGTCGGTGAGTAGGTAGATCGCATAATCAATAATTAAGAAAACTTTGCAACATTAATAGGATGATTTTACATTAAAAAAGCCGCAGAATAATATCGCGGCTTTTTTAAAATTTATTAATGCAACAGACTATTAATTAACGAATTAAATCAAACCCTAAAGTTAATTCCCAATAGAAGTTTTTATTTCGGGAAGATGGCGCGTAAAGCAGATTTTATTTCTGTAAAAACACTACGGAATGAAATATTTGCAGCATAAAAATGATTTTTTTGAAAATCTTGCCAAAGTTGTTGTTGATGTTTAGATTGTTCAAGTTGGGAGATGATACCTGGAAAGCTTTCAATTTTCAAATCTATATTTCTTTGCTTGTTAGCTACAGCAATTGCTTTTCTTACTAGTGAATAATCCATATTCGATTGAAATTTGTGTAAAAAATAAATATCATAAAGATCTTTTGCCCTCGAATTTTGGTCATCGTAGGATCCATAAGCTAAAGTAGTAAAAATTTTGTCTGCTAAAATCTGTTCTTGAGGATAAGCAGGAAAACGGACAGTTTTATCTGAAAAAAGTAAAGGAATTGTTGTTTTTGGAGTCGGCAGGAGCGTTTCACCAGTTGTAAAATCTAAATCAAGTGGAATTTTAACCGTTCCAATTTCAAAATCTAACTTCAAGTTATACCCTGGGTAAATGAAATCATGTCTATTTTCCTTTATTTTTTTGACTGTAAAATATGAATTGCCATCAGCATCTGGGGCATTGATAAATTCAGTAAACCTGTTGATAAAATGATTATTTAGAGATAAATTTTGAACAGTAGCATCCAAATCCATGGTTGATCTGTTTTCTAATCCATAAACTGTCGAAAGTAAAAATCCACCCTTGAGAATGAAATGATCTTTAAACGGAGACTGTTCAATTTTTATTAAAAGTTGTTCCAAACCAAATAAAGAATAAAGTTGTTGAGGTGCAATTTGGTATTCTTTAGATTTTTTCCGGATGAGATTTTTCATTTTGTCGGGATTAATCATATTTTTTGATCCTTTCTAAAATGTATTTCCTATTTAAGATAGTTGCGTATTTAAGAAGTTTTGCTAAATCTTTATCGTCTCGGTCTAAATATTCTTTGATCGATTCTTCTACTGAAAAATTTTGAACTTGGTTAGAAGATAGAATGTCGACGATTGTTCTTTCCAAATCGTATACGGTAATAATATTGCCGTTTGGTGTGGTCATTTCAGTTTGGCCAATTTGTAAGAATTCTGGCTTGACATTTTTATACTCAATTAAATTTTTTTTGAAGGTGGAGGAGCTGTATCCGGCTGGGAACGTCATATAATATTTGAAGGGCGCAAAGGTTGACAGGCGGTGGAGAAACATCGCTGTCTCATGTGAAAAGATGCCTTTTGAATAAATTTGCTGAATCGCAAAAAAATCATCTTCAATGGAATTTGGCAGGACATAAATACCACGAAATGGCCGCTCCAAATCGCCTCTTAAGAAAGCTTTTCGTAAAGTGGAAGAATCGATATTATATTCTGCGGCTTTTTTGGTTGAAAGTGTTCCGTTATATTTGATGAAAATATTTTTTGTTTCAGTATCTAACATAAAAATCACCTCAACTTATTATAGCATGAAAACATAATGAAACGTGAATTGAACCGATTAAATTTTGTTCATGTAGTGTGAATCAAGTGGAGGAAATTTATTAATTGCGGATCATTTTTTTTTGCAAAAAAGTTTTTTGGAACACTTGGCGATGGCTGTTTCGTATCAATAAGTGGAGATGTTGCAGCGCAAGCTGAACAGACAAAAAACTTGGAGGCTATTATGATGAAGAAAAAATTGGCGACACTGACGAATGCAAAGATGATTAAAAAAATGAATGCAAATACAAATACAAAGTCAAGGAAAAGTACCACCGCAACCACCAACACCACCGAAACAACGAAATTATCTTCCCGCCAATTTATGCAACTGAAAAATAAAACAATCGAAAAAAGAATTGTTCAATTTTATCAAGAGGATCCGTCAGACTTGCGCTTTTTAAAAGAAGTCGCTCTCTTAAAAATACGCCAAAATCTGGCGACACCGAATGGATTTTATTTTCCGCTAGAAAATCGGGTGCGGGCGCTGCTGCGGCGTCTTTTGAAAAAACAGATTTTAAGTACAATCGTCCGAGTGTTGTGGCAGCAGCTGAAAAAATATTTTTCCAAAGCGGAAATATTTTTACTAGAGAAAAAATTCGTCAATCTGAAACATTTTTGGCAACGGGCGAAAAGAGGCGTGCAGTGGGTGGGGCGCCAGTTGTTAAATGCAGGTGAAAGAAAAGAGAGTGTGCCGACAGAAATGAGCCATATAAGTATTTTCGACAGATTGCAGCGAGCTAAATTCCATGAGATTTCTGAGTTAACCAATCCGCCCAGTAGCCAGCAGCGAATAAATCACCTCGCTAGAATATTTACCAACCCCAGGCCACCTGATCCGAATTTACACACTCCGAAAATTCAAAACAGACCTAAAACATTTCGGAATATTTTTTGAATCCTGCTTACCAAAAAATTTTCAGCTAGTGCTTGAAAAATCCAAAATTTGGCTTTTTGACTTGAACTCACGCGTACATTATTATGTACTTGAAGGATCTGAGTTTATGAAAACAATTCCCCTATCTAATTTTCGCAAAAAATGTTTAACATTTTAAAAGGATTGCCAAATCAAATGCCACAGTTGAACTAGTGGCCAAGAAAAATGAACACCTAAAGAAAAACAATTGTATTCTATGTGGATAAATGGTCAGCGCTAGGTTATCTATGCTATCGATCCGACCCGTTACGAAAAGTTCAAATAGTTTCTTGGAATTTCAATAAGTCATTTCCAAAAATTTCAGCATGAAGGAGGTTTGCGCGTGTTACACAAAAATTTTATCTGGGATTTTGATGGGACGCTTTTTGATACGTATGGCCAGATGGAAAGAGCTTTGGCGGAAACTTTTTCTTATTATCATCTTGCAGCGCCAGTCATGTTGCGCCAGGCGATGTTAAATAGTTCCGTCAGAGCGGTGATTGCTGAAAATGTGCCGGTTCCATTGCAAAAAAAATTTGACGAATATTATCATAAGTTAGAAGCTAGCTATCAAAAAAATCCGCAACCATTTTCTCATGCCCAAGAAGTGCTAACGAGTTTGGTACAAAAGGGTGGGCAGCATTTTTTGATTACGCATCGGGATATTAGTGCGCTAAAAATTTTGCAAGCGAATGACTTTTTGCGCTTTTTTAATGGTATAATAACTGCAGATGATCAATTTAAGCGCAAGCCGGATCCGGAAAGTCTACTTTATTTGGTGGAGAAAAACCATTTGGATAAAAAAGAGACCGTGATGATTGGCGATCGTCTCTTGGATATGACTTTTGCTGCAAATGCGGGGATTTCTAGTCTGTTTTTTAATCCAGAGGGGATAGAAAACGTGTCTGGCGCTAAAGAAATTAGAGTCTTATCTGAAATTTTGCACATGGAAAGGTGAATTTATGGAAATAAAACGTAATCCCGAATTAGTTGAGCATTATCATTTTGATTTTCGTTTGCCTGAAGACAAAACTGAAACAGAAATGAAAGTTGGCTTTGCCCCTTTAAAAGGGAAAGAGGACTTTCCAGAAGCCGATTCATTACTAGGTTGTCGCTTGAATTTTAAATTGGCTTTTGAACGCTTCGTTATTAGCGGCGCCATTAGTCAAATTAACCACTTGGTCGATCGCAAAGTGGAAAAACAAGAAGACTTAACCCAAGAAGAAATTAATGAGCTCGCTTTACCACTTTTCAAAATCGTTGAGCGCCTGACTTTAGAAGTCACTGAAATTGCCACGGATCGTCCCGGCATTCGCTTGAACTTTTTTGAAGGCAAATCAGAACAATAATTGAAATAAAAAACGGCGGACATCTGATTTTTTAAAGATGTACCGTCGTTTTTTTCAAAATATTATTTTGGCATTGCAATTTACCCCAGAAAAATTGGAGGAAGAATTAGATGACTGAAAAAGAGCAAGTCCAACAAATTATTAATAAATACAATAAAAGTGTAGCTAATTTATCAGAAAACGCCACTGCCAAAGAATTTAAATTTGTGATGAAATATATTGCTGATGAGGCCAATCGTAAACAACGAGAAATTATTGGCTTAGATAAAAAAAGGAACAGTGAAACTTCTGATTGACGCAGAAGTTTTGCGGCTCTTTTTTTTAATCATTTTTCGAAAGGGTTTTCGAGAATTTTTATAGAAATTCGCCGATTTTTCAAGGGATTTGGCTAGCGCAATCTTTCAATCTTTGGTAAACTAAACGAGTTACTGATTAACTTCAGGATGGCTTTAGTCAGCCATCAGAGACCTTTACTCTCTTGCAGCTAAAAATTTTTGAGTAATGGAGGAATGGAAATGGAACTTGCATTGATTTTGTTAGTTCTCGCGATTTTTGTAGCTGGACTTTACGGTCTGTATTACATGCAAAAAAAGCACGCGTCATTTTCTAAACGAGTATTTATTGGATTAGGCGCAGGGATTGTTTTTGGGGTCATTTTACAATTGACGCTAGGAACGGAAAGTAATGTCACCACCACGGCGGTTTCGTGGATGGATGTTGTTGGATCAGGGTACGTAGCCTTTTTACAAATGCTCGTTATGCCGCTGGTCTTTGTCTCAATTGTTTCAGCCTTTACCCGGTTGAAAGTCACGGAGAAATTAGGAAAAATTTCTTCAACGGTCTTAATGTCATTACTCGGGACAACGGCGATTGCCGCTCTAATCGGATACGGATCGGTTTTACTTTTTGGTTTAAACGGGGCAGCATTTACAGAAGGCTCTGCTGAAACTGCGCGGATTGCGGAACTAGTAACTCGCCAAGAAACAGTAGAAAATTTATCAATTCCTGAACAAATTTTAAACTTTATTCCCCGTAACGTGTTCGCCGATTTTGCTGGCACACGGGCAACTTCAACGATTGGTGTAGTAATTTTCGCCGCTTTTGTTGGTGTGGCTTATCTTGGAATTAAACGCAAAGCACCTAAAGAAGGACAATTTTTTGCCGATCTGATGGATTCTTTGTATAAATTAGTAATGCGCATTACCACTTTAGTCTTGCGCTTAACGCCATTTGGTGTGTTTGCCTTAATGACGAAAGTTTTGGCAACGTCAAATTTTGCAGCCATTGTCAATCTCGGAAAATTTGTTTTATCTTCGTACACGGCTTTAATCGTCGTGATGTTAGTTCATTTTCTATTATTGGGCTTGGTTAAAGTTTCACCGATTACTTATTTGAAAAAAACTTGGACAGTGTTGAGCTTCGCCTTTACTTCCCGGTCTTCAGCCGGTGCGTTGCCTTTAAATATTCAAACGCAAACAGAAGCATTAGGTGTCGATGATGCTACAGCTAATTTTTCCGCAAGTTTTGGTTTGTCCATTGGGCAAAATGGCTGTGCTGGTGTTTATCCAGCCATGTTAGCAACGATTGTGGCGCCAACAGTTGGTGTTGATATTTTCTCATTACAATTTGTCTTGATGTTAGTTGCTATCGTCACGATTTCTAGTTTCGGTGTGGCTGGTGTCGGCGGAGGCGCAACGTTCGCTTCTTTAATCGTTTTAAGTTCAATGAATTTGCCAATCGCCATTGTCGGTTTAGTCATTTCTGTGGAACCTTTGATCGATATGGCGCGGACAGCTGTCAATGTTTCTGGCTCAATGGTCGCCGGTGTATTAACTAGCGCTCGGGTGAAAGATCTGAATCGCGAAGTCTTAAACGATCCGAAAGCCGTTATTGCTGAAAACGAATAAAATAAATTTAAAATAAAAATGAAAAAGCGAGCTGCGTGCTCGCTTTTTTTTGTGGGGAAAATCGTAGTAAAAATGGCCTTCAAGCTTGCTAAATATTAGTATTTAGCCTAATATTAAATAAAAGTATTTCTATAGAAAGAAGGGAATTAAAATGGCACAAATTCAAGAACGGCCAGGTAAAGTAACTTTTAAAACAGCTTTCCTTGATTTTTTTAAAGGATATGTTGATTTTAAAGGTCGAAGCACGCGAGCAGGGTATTGGTGGATGCAACTGATTGTTGGAATCATTAGTATCTTTTTAATTGTTTGGGCAGTTGCTCCGCTGATTAGTTTTGTTTTGACGGCAATTTCTAGTAGCAATGCAAGCAGTGTCGTCGATGAGTTAAGTGAGCGTGAATTTCTCCAATCGTTATGGGGTTCAATGGGTCCTTTGATCGTTTTAGTTATTTTTTCTTTAGCTATTTTTGTGCCAAACCTTGCTTTACAAGTGCGCCGCGTGCGGGACGTGGGGATTCGCGGTCGCGCCCAAGTGTTGCTGATTATTATAAATATTCTTTTTGGTTCATTTACAACTGTTAATATTGCGACAACTGTTCAAAACGGATATCAAACAGGAGCTTCCTATAGTCCGATTCAAATGATTTTCACCTTGGGACTATTTATTGTGACGCTTTTGCCAACAGGAACTTTTACTACCGAGAAAACAAGTGGTGTAGCTAATTTCTTTTTCAAACAAAAATCTAGTTTTATTGATCCGCCAGAAGATGTGGAGGAAATAAAAAACAGTGAAGACTTCTCTTAATTGAGAGTCTCCACTGTTTTTTATTTAGAAATATTTTCGTAAGCCAAAGTAGCTGACTAAATCAATCAGGCCGGTAATAATAAGAATCAGGCCGGTGATTTGGAATAGAAATAAGGTGGTAGCAAATGGATTAAATAAAATGACTAACCCTAATATCGCTAAAAGGGCGCCGTATAAAATAATGGAACGACCGGTGTTAATAACTTCTTTGCGCAAATTCAAGCCGTCAAAGATTTTACCAATACCATGAGCGAAAATAAATAATCCGAAGATCACATTCATCAGGCCAATTAAAGTTGGTAAAAAGATAATGACAAGAACACCTGTCAACATAAGTAAAACTTGTAAGACGACTGAACTTCGGTTAGGCATTTTGGTGCGGATTTCACTGATCAGTCCTAAAAGGCCCATTACAATGAAGTAACCTCCCAACAAATAAATCATTATTTTGAAAAAACTGTCGGGATTGATTAATAAAAAAATGCCTAAAACAATATAAACGAAAGCTTGTAGTAATTGATATTTGCGTAGGGCTGCAATAAATGAACGCATGATTATTCCTCCTTTATCATTTCTCGACCTAATTGTAACGAATTTTGGTAAAAAATGCCAAAAATAAGTTTAAAAAATAGAGTGTTTTTTAATTCATAATTAAATAACAACAGTGTTTTTAAAAAACGTTTCATTTTCTAGAAAGGTATGTTATTCTAAACTCAACTTAAATAGAGAGGAAGATTTTATGGATCAAGAGAAAATTGAAATAGGGAAAAGTTATTTGTGTGAAGCAGTTGGTATAAAGGGCGCTGTCATTGGGGATGTCATTAGTAAATTTGAAAGAAGCAGTATTATTTATGTTCGTCATCATGCGCAATGTGACAAAATTGCCGTCGTTGAGAAAGCTTCTAAAGTTGTTGTACGTTATTGTGATTTTATTTCTGAATATGAATAATAACGTTGTGAAATGAAAAACAAATCAAAACAAGTGTTTTTTTAATCAAAAAAATTCGTCGGACCTGGGAGGCCCAACGAATTTTTTTTTTGCATTTTAGCCGAATACTTTAAAACGATCGGCATCGTCCATATATTCTTTTTCAGGAGCTTCCGCTTGAACAGAACCGAAAACAAGTTGGGAACGTAATTTCCAATTAGCTGGTGTGTTCCATTCTTTAGCAACTGCTTCGTCAATTACTGGATTGTAATGTTGAAGGTTGGCGCCAAGACCGGCGATGGATAAGGAAACCCAAACATTTTCAGTAGTTAAACCAGATGCTTGTTCACTCCAAACAGGGAAGTTGTCAGCATAAAGTGTGAATTGTTCTTGTAAATTTTTCACGACATCGTGATCTTCGAAAAATAAGACTGTTCCGAAGCCGGCTTTAAAGCTGTCTAATTTTTTCAAAGTATTAGGATAAGCTTCCGCTGGTGTTAATGGTTTCAAAGCTTCAGCAGTGATGTCCCATAATTTTTCATGATCTTGACCGAACAAAATAACGACCCGTTGTGTTTGAGAGTTGAAAGCTGTTGGCGATTCTTTTACAACACCTTCAATTAAATCCACGATATCTTCTTTGGATAAAGTAACGTCTTTACCTAATGAGTAAATGGAGCGACGTAATTTAAGATTTTCTAAAAATTGTTGAGTTGACATATTAAATTCCACCTTTGCGATTTGATTTTACTTTGTAAGTTTAACAGCTAACTAAAAGTAAGTAAAGTGATATGCTCGATAAATTTTTTTGCGGGAAAATATGTTAAAATGAAATCACAAAAGGGACTCTGAAAGTAAACAAAAAAATGACTTGAAAATAAATGTAACTAATGAAGAAAAAATATAGAAATTAGGTGAATACCGTGAGTTTAACGATTGCCCAAGGTTCAATTTTAGCATTGCATCAAGATCAACTAGTCAAACGCGGACTGGCAGATTTAGAGAGTGGACAAATCAAGTCGCTCTTTTTTGTGGCGCCTAACCATATTAAGTTTCAAGAAGAAGTTTCTTTGTTGAAAAAAATCAAAGACTTCAATCAGCAAAACGCCTTTTTAAATATTCAAGTCTTTAGTTTCTCGCGTTTAGCTTGGTTTTATTTGAAAAACTCGGCTTTTTTTGGGAATCAGGCGATTTCTGAAGTGGGGATGCCCTTACTAATTAAAAAAGTCTTGCTAGAAAATCAAGAAGAATTGGTGCTCTTAAAAAGCCAAGTCAACGCGCCAGGTTTCATTGACCAGCTGCAAAGTTTATTTACTGAGTTGCAACAAGGGGCGTTAACGGCCGGCGACTTATTAGAAATGAGTCAACTACCAAGTTTAAAACGAGTAGAAGCTGAAAAACTGACGGAATTATTTTTTTTATACGAGCAATATGTCAAAGAGTTGCCAAATTTTAAACTTAGAGAAACTAGTTTGCTGCAAGCTTTATCTGAATTTATAGCGACAGAAGATGTTAGTCAGACAGGTTTTACTTTTTTAGGATTTCAACAATTTAATCCTGAAGAACGTCGCGTGATTAATTCTTTAATGGCTGGAAACGCCACGGTAGTTTTAGATCAAGTCTACGATCCACAAGCGCCGGATTTTTTAAACTGGTTAGTTTCTGACGTGGCGCAATTTCAAGAAGTAGCTCGAGAATTAAATATTTCCCAGTGGGTGCAAGAAGTGGCCGAACCGGAAAATTCAGCGGCCCAAGAAGTGGCGACCTTTTGGCGGGATTCTTTTCAAAAAATGCCAGAACCACAAAAAATACCAGCAGTAGATGATTTTTTACATTTAATCGAAGGACAAAGCGCCTATGAAGAAGTGTTGTGGGTGGCCAAAGAAATCAAACGCTTAGTGCGAAGTGGCGTGCGCTATAAAGATATCGGTCTTTATTTGCGGGATTTTTCTTTGTATCAAGAATTAATTGAAAATATTTTTGCTCAAAACGAAATTCCTATGATGTTTAGTCAAAGTTTAACGATGAAACAACATCCTTTAGTGGAATTTTTGGAAAGTTTATTTTTAGTGCATGAAGGTAATTTTCGCTACCAAGATGTGGCGCGACTTTTAAAAAGTGAGCTGCTTTATTGGGACGATGACTATGGAGAAATCCATGGTGATGAAATTATCGGTGGGGAAGACTCGGTAAAATTTAATCAGCTAAATGGAATGCCGCTAAGTCACGAAGAAGAACTTAGCTATTGGCAAGAAAATCAGCAGGATTTTCAACGTAAAGTGGATTTATTTGAAAATATTTTATTGCAAAATGACTTTCGTGGCGCCGACTTTACGAAAGGACCTTGGCATTTACTGACAGTCCCGCAAATCGATTCTGGCGAGTTGAAAAAGGATCCTCGTTATTTAAAAGAAAAAGAATTAGAGGATTTTTCCAATACTTTTAAAGACCAATTCGTCCATTGCGTCCATCATTTTTATCAGACGTTAGAAAAAGCTCAGACAGGCCTAGAAGCTGCCGGCATTTTTTATCAATTTTTAGAAGAATCTGGTGTCAAAGAGCAATTCAGCTGGTTTCAAAAAGAGGCGATTAGTAATGGCAATCTCGCTCTAGCTAAAAATCATGAACAAACGTGGGCAGCGCTGTGCCAACTTTTAGATGAATATGTCGTTATTTTTGGCGATGAACCTTTTGTCTACGAGGATTTTCGGCAACTTTTGGCTACTGGATTAAGTGAATTGTCCTATGACCAAATTCCCCAAACCTTGGACCAAGTGCAAATTCAACAAGTGGAAAATGCTTTGCCGAAAAATAAGGCGTATGTCTTTGGCTTAGGTTTGGATCAAGAAGCTATGCCGAAAAAAATCGCCAATAATACTTTATTAACCGATGAAGAGCGGCAAAAAATCGCCACCGTCCAAGATTTTCATTCTTTGAGTTTTGATACGGAAAAAGAAAATCAAAGAGAAAATTTGTATATGTTGCATTTGTTAAGTGCAGGAACTGCGGGAGTTTATTTAAGCTATGCTCGCCAAAAAGAAAAAGGACTGATGGCGCCATCGAGTTTTATAACGCGTTTGAAGCAACATTTTCAACTAAATTGGCAAGAAGCAATGTCTTTGAAAAAAGTGGAAGATGATGCGCAAACGATTGGTCGGCTGTCGACGTATCGCCAACTTCTGACTGATTATGCCAGCGTCTTTGCAGTAAACAGACAAAAAGAAACCGTGCTGCATCCCTTTTGGCAAAGTGTGCCAAGTTTATTGAGGAAAAGTAGTGAGGCGCCTCTGTATCAAAAGCTAGAACAAGCTTGGCCACAAAAAAATATTCCGAAAAATATGACGCCTGAAACAGCGACTGATTTATATGGTGAAAATATTCAAGCATCAGTTTCTAAAATGGAGAATTTTTATGATTGCCAGTACAAATATTATTTAACTTACGGTTTGAAATTAAAAGAGCGGGAACTTTTTGGCTTGAATCCGCAAATTACTGGTGAATTTTTCCATGAAGTACTAGATGAATTATTTAAAATTATTATGCATAACGGACAACTTTTGGCTAATCTGACTGACGAAAAGCTGAAAGTATTTTTAACAGAGACGTTGGATTTGGTTTTATCGGAGCGCCATTATCAAGTGTTTGCCCGCAGTCAGCGGATGATTTATTTAAAAGATAATCTCATTTCCACCTTGAAAAATATGGTGAAAGCCATTCATTGGCAAATGGGGCAGATGACGAGTCAAACGGTGGCCACAGAGTGGTTTTTCGATGGTCAGAGTCATCATTCGCAAAATCTCACCGGTCCAAATTTTCTTTTGAGTAATGGCCAGCATTTATATTTGCGGGGGATTATTGACCGGGTGGATATTACGGCCTTAGATCAAAGCTCGTATATCACGGTTGTGGATTACAAGTCTTCCAAGCATAATTTCAGTTTCGCCGATGCCTATTACGGACTGGCGATGCAGATGCTGACGTATTTAGATGTGGTATTGATGCCGGAAAATAAAGAAAAATTAAGTGGGAAATTAGCGTCTCTAGATTCGGATAATTTTAAAGCGGGGGGCGCTTTTTATCTCCATGTGAGAAATCCAGAATTAAAGCCGGAAAAAGCCACGGAAAAAGATTGGTATAAGGAATTTAAATATCAAGGACTTTTAGTTAAGGACGATGATTTTTTAAATGAAATTGAACCCGATGCCCAAGGTCACAGCATTATTTTGCCGTTGCAAAAATTAAAAAGTGGCGAGTTGAAAACAAGTGAGAGTCAAAGTGTGAGTGAAAGTGAGCTGGACTTATTAAGGGCGCGGAATCGGGAAAATCTCGTGACTGCCGGAAATGATTTAGTCAGCGGGAAAATTGAACTCAATCCAAGTTATCACGATAAAAAACGGCGCGCTTGTAATTATTGTCCCTTCCGCAGTATTTGTCGCTTTGACGTCTTAACGCCGGAAAATAATTATCGCAAGATTGAGCCTTTAAGTAAGGGCGATGTATTAGGTAAAATTGCTCCAAAAAATGAAGAAAATGCAACAGAAAACGGGGAGGTGCGGCCATGAATATTCCATTAAAACCAGCCGATGCGCAATATACTGACAGTCAGTGGCAGGCGATTTATCAAACAGAATCTAATATTTTGGTTTCCGCTTCCGCCGGATCTGGAAAAACTACCGTACTGGTGAAACGAGTGATTGAAAAAATCCGCGCCGGCATTGGAGTGGATGAATTATTAATTGTTACCTTTACCGAAAGTGCCGCTAAAGAAATGAAAGCGCGGATTGAAGTCGCCTTAAAGGAAAGTTTGCAAAATGAAACTGGGGAGCGCCGAAGTTATTTTTTGCGCCAGATAGCCAAATTACCGGCAGCTAACATTTCCACCTTGCATGCTTTTTGTTTAAATGTCATTCAGCGTTATTATTATTTGATTGGCTTAGATCCTAAATTCCGTCTTTTAACAGATGATACGGAAAATATTTTATTAAAAGAAGAAGTTTGGGGAAATTTGCGGGAAGAATTTTACCAAGAAGAAGCTTTCGTTTCTTTGTCGCAAAATTTTAATAGCGATCGCAATGATGATACTTTGCAAGAAATAATTTTTAAACTGGCTAATTTTGCTTTGAGTTTGCCGGATCCTGTTCAGTGGTTGCATGATTTGCCTAACGCCTATGAAGAAGAAAAGGTTCGTCAAAATTGGCAGGACCTTTTGGCGGCGGATGCTAAAAGTGAGCTGGGGAACATTATTAACGAGTACGATGCTTTAATTCATCAAGCCGAGGAACCACCGCTTTCTAAAAATCTTCCTAAACTTCAAATGGAGCGGGATTTTGCTAACATTTGGGTAGAAAGTCTGTACGTTAAATCTTTAGAAGAGCAGTGGAAAATGCTTAATGAATTTAGCTTTGATCGTTGGAGTGCGTTGACAAAAAAAGAGCATCAAGATGATGAAGTAATTAAAGAAGCAGGGAATGCCATCAAAGATCAGCGAAATCTGATGAAAAAAAGACTGCAAAATCTAGTGAGCCAACTTTTTCCAGAATCGCCAGAAAAATTAACGCAAATGCTGCCAAAAGCCCAAGCACTAGTCGCTACTATGAGTGAAAAAACGCGAGCCTTTATTGAAGCGTATGGACAAAAGAAACGCCAATATAATGCGCTAGATTTTAATGATTTGGAACATTTAGCATTGCAAATTTTACAAACAAAAGATCCCGTGGAAAATCAGTTAACGGCGCAAATTTTTTATCAGGAAAAATTCCAAGAAGTGATGGTGGATGAGTATCAAGATATCAATCAGCTGCAAGAAGCGATTTTGAGTTCGGTGGCTGAAGTCGATAATTTATTTATGGTGGGTGATGTGAAACAGTCGATTTACGGTTTCCGTTTGGCGGATCCGGCGCTTTTTATTGAAAAATATTTAGCCTTCCAAAAAAACGATCCTGCAGTGGGCCAGCGGATTTTACTCCAAGAAAATTTCCGTTCGCGTCCAGAAGTGTTGCAGTTTACCAATTTAATTTTCAGTCAGTTAATGGACGAAAAAGTAGGGCAGTTGGATTATGACGATGACGCTGCTTTGTGGCAAGGGAATCTGCAGTTTCAAAAAGAGGCCAGTTTTGATCCGGAGATTCTTTTGTTTCAAAAAGAGAAAGATGAAGAGAATCGTCAAGAGGACGCTGAAGAGCTTTTTGATAATGACGATAACGCCGATGCTGCATTAGAAGAAGCGGATCCTTTTGAAGACAAAACAGATGGCGAGTTGACAGTAGTAGCGCAAAAAATTCAAGAACTTTTAGCCAAGCCATTTCAAATTTTTGATAAAAAAATGAAAAAAATGCGCCCGGTGGAATATCGCGATATTGTTTTACTAGTACCGACGAAAAAAAATAATTTGACCATTTTACAAACCTTTAAAGACTACGGTATGCCGGTGATTATGCAAGATGCCGATAATTATTTTCAAGCCATCGAGGTAAAAACCATGTTGGCGTTGCTAAAAATTATCGACAATCCTTATCAAGATATTCCGATCGTTGCTGTGATGCATTCGGCTATTTTTGGCTTTGACGAAGAGGAATTGGCTGAAATTCGTGGCAAAATTTCCGATGGTGATTTTTATTCGGCCGTTTTAAATTATCCAAAAGATAGCTCGCCATTAGCTGAAAAAATCACTGATTTTTGTCAGCAATTAGAAAATTTTCGGGCCGCTAAAAAAGGTTTATCGTTGCGGCAGTTAATTTTTTATTTATATGAAGAAACAGGATTTTTAGATTATGTCACCGGGCTAGCGGAAGGCTTGCAGCGCAAAGAAAACTTGCTCGCTTTGGCTCGTCGCGCCAGTCAATATGAAGAAATGAATTATCGCGGACTGTTTCAATTTATCCGTTTTATCGAAAAAATGCAGGAAAAAAATAAAGATTTGGCCGAACCTGCCGTGTTGGCTGATGAAAATGCGGTGCGGGTCATGACGATTCACGCCAGTAAAGGGCTGGAATTTCCGGTGGTCTTTATCTTAGATATGACCAAAAAATTCAATCTTCGAGACCTTACCGAAAAAACCATCTTAGATAAAAAATTAGGCGCGGGCCTCAGTTATCTTGATGAGGCACGGGTGCGCCACAATACTTGGGTGCGATTATTTATTCAACAAGTGAAAAGAGGGCAACTCCTCTCTGAAGAAATGCGCAAACTTTATGTTGCGCTAACCCGCGCGGAACAAAAAATATTTCTCGTGGGCTCATATAAAAGTGAAGAGGCGATGCTGAATTCTTGGCAACAAGCGAGCCTTGAAGCAAATGAAAAACTTTCGGCGCCGCTTCGTTTAAAAAACTCTTCTATGTTAGATTGGGTGGGCTACACGTTAATCCGCCATCCAGAAATGCAAGCTAAATTAACGGTTGAAAATCCATTCACCTTAAAAAAACTAGCCGACTACGGTCATTTTTCTTATACATTTTACGGGGCAGATGATTTGAAACCAGCGGTGGCTGTGGCACCTGAAACTTTACCAAATACCGAAGTCAGCCATATTACTCCAGAAGCGGTGAACATTTTGCAAGCGAAATACGACGATCTCGCCGCCACTCAAACGGCTAGTTATCAAAGCGTCTCTGAAATCAAACAAATTTTCGCCGATCCTGATGAAAAACAAATGGCGCCACTAGCTTTTCACCCAACCGAATCTAGTACAACCACACAAGGGCGCTATGTTGAAAATGAACTAGCGACACCTAATTTTATGGCTACAGAGAAAAAAATTACCGCAGCTTCTGTTGGTACAGCGGTCCATTTACTTTTGCAACTGGTGGATCTCACGGTAGCGCCTAACGTTGAAATTTTTAAACAATTGACCGACGACTTAGTAGAAAAAGGGATCCTGACGCCAGAAGTTGTAGTGAGAATTAATTTTTCGAAGTTAGTCGCTTTTTTCGCCACTGATTTTGGCCAAGATTTATTAAAACACGCGACGTCGTTAAAACGGGAGCAACCTTTTTCCATGTTGTTAGAAGCAGATACTTTATTTTCTGAAGTGAAAGAGAATAATGATCTCTTGATTCACGGAATTATCGACGGCTATTTTGCCATAGAAGAGGGATTGGTTTTATTCGATTTTAAAACCGATCAAATTGAAAAATTATCACCTATTAACCGCGCGCAAACTTTAAAAGAACGCTACAGCGGACAATTGAATCTTTACCAACAAGCCATCGAAGAAGCAACAGGAAAAAAAGTCGTCGCTAAAGTGGTTGTCGCTTTAGATACTAATGAAGCCTTCGCCTTGTAAAAAAATTTAATTAAGCTATAGAAAACAGAAAAAAGGACGACTAGCTACTATTCTAGTCGTCCTTTTACATATTCAAATTGATTTGAATAAAATCCGGATAACTAGAAAATACTCAAAATATAATGTAGTAAAGAAGTTCAAAAGGGTTAGATTTCTTGATTTAATACTCAAATAGTAGTATGATTTGAGTAAAAGGAGGCCGTTTAGATGAAAACAAAAGATAAAAAAAGAGTTCAGGTGCAGATTGACGAAGAACTGTTTAATGAAGCTGAATCAGTTTTCAATGCTCTAGGTCTCAATGCAACTTCTGCAATAACAGTTTTTTATAAACGAGTTGTTGCAAACGGCGGGATTCCTTTTGATCTTGAGTTAACAGAACATGAACAAGCAAAAGTGGCGTTAATGAATGCTACCAAAAATTCACCAAAACAAGTTTTGTCAACAAATGACGAACTGATGGAGTGGTTGGATGAAGACGAATGAGATTGTTTCTGTATTTGTTTCATTCGCTCAATCTAGTTCAGGAAAACGTCGCCCAATATTAGTAATTGAAGATGTTGATAATGAGGTCCAGTTTTTTTCAATTACTAGTAAATTTGAGCAGAAGTCTAACAGGATCAAAAAACAGTATTTTTATATTGAAGATTGGGAGAGCGTCGGCTTAAAGAAAAAATCTTGGATTGATATTGGAACAGTTTTGGTGTTAAAGAAAAATCTTGATGTTGAGTTTAAAAAAATAGGCTCTCTTTCTGATATAAGCATATTGAAGCTTGCTTCATTTGTTCAATCCTTCAATGAAAAAGAAAATAAACAACAAGAAGACTAACCCTGGAAATCATTTTCCAACTAGTCTTCTTTTTTGGCTCAATGTCAAATCGGACTGATAGGATTATTTAAAACAGTTAAGGCAGAATTTATTTTCTGCTTTGGCTGTTTTTTTATTTAATAGAAATAAGGTTGTTGGTTAAGAAGATTCGAGCGCGCATGTTGGAGAAATTTCGATACCCGTAAGCGACTCTTTTGAGGACTTTTATATGGGTGTGGATATTTTCTAGTTTTGCATTGGAATAGGATTTTTCTAAAGACAGGCGAATGCCTGCTTCGTGTTTACGGAAAGTACGTTTTAATATTTGGAGTTCGGCGGGAATTTCTTCAGGCATCTCATTTAAAAGACGATAAAATTCGCCGCCATCCTTATGATTGAAGGCGTAAATCAAATCTTGGTAGTAGTTGTAGCCCAGGGAAAGATCCTCAGAAATGGTTAAAAGTCGGTCCACGATTTCGGTTTGTGTTAAGTAGCTCCAACTAAAATTCGCTCTTTTTTTAAATGTTTGAAAATCTAATTTATCGTGACTCATTAAAAGAAGACGATTGAGCTTTTTTAATTGCCGGTATTGTTTGGCCTGTGAGGGATCGTTTTGATTGAGGCTTTTCATTACTCTGACCCGCAGGTTATCAAAGCAACGGTTCATGTGCTGGACAATATGAAATCGGTCAATGATAAGCTTAGCGTTAGGGAAACAAATTTTAACAACTTTTAGATACGGGGCATTCATATCCGACACCACGTAACGAACACTGTGCCGGGCCTGGCGATCGAAGCTCATAAAATAGTCCACAAGGTCATTCTTTCTGCGGCTAGGAAGAATATCAAACAGTTTGCCCGTATCACCATCCATACAAGAAAAAGCAAATTTTCCTTTGTCAGTGGTTAAAGAACGAAATTCATCAAATAGTAAACATTTGGGCAACCAATTCTTTTTAATGTTGATTTCCTGACCTAATAAGTCGATTGATTTTTGTAAAGTAGAACTAGAAACGAAACAATGTTTGGCAATATTTTTAGCCGTATTTTTTTCAGTGAGCTCCTCAAATGCCTTGTAAAATACTTGTTTAGCAATAAAGCAAAAGCGATCCACTAGGTACGTTTTGGCGGTAAAATAACTATGGCAGTTGCGGCAGAGATATCTTTGTTTCTTGAGATTGAGATAAGTCCTCTGGTTGCCCGCAGAATTTAAAAGGATTCGAGACTGTTTTCCGCCATTTTTAACAATCGTTTTTTCATCTGCCTGACCACACTCAGGACAGCGTGAAACTTGATTCGTTAAGGAAGCATAGACGACGAGATGCCCACCTTTTTTGTCCCTTTCTTCCTCAACACTATGAATTTCAATATTTGAGTCTTTTATTCTAAGCAATTTTTTGATATCATTGAATTCGAACATACAAATTTTCCTCCCCAGAATGTGATGATGGTGATTCTATTCTAACGGAAAATTTGTATGTTTTCTTGTTTTTTTATACAAATAGGGACCGACAGAATTTTTATTCTATCAGTCCAATAAATTATAGAGCCTCTTTTTTTAATTCATTTTCTATATTCAAGTGCAATTTTCAGCTTCGAACTAGATACTTATTAATAGTAAGCAAATCTCTTACAAAAAATAAGCTTTTATGCTATACTTTTAATTCGTGAGGTGAAAGATATGGAACAAAGCATGGAATATCAATTATGTCCTAAATTTCAAAAGACATTTACCATTCTTGGGAAAAAATGGAATGGTCTAATTGTGGATGTTTTATTAGAAGGCGGCCCGCAACGTTTTACGGAAATCGCTGAAAAAATTCCCGATGTGTCTGACCGAGTTTTAGCGGAACGTTTGAAAGAGCTGGAAACTGAAACTTTAGTAGAAAAAATAAGTTGTGGACCTGATACAAAACGTTGGGAATATCATTTGACCCAAAAAGGAATGGATTTGAAAAATTCAATTATGGATTTACGACGCTGGTCGGATAAATGGATTGAAAATTTAGCATAAGAAGTGAAAAAGACGTGGTGTTTAAGTTGTTTCGTGCTGTAGAAAAATAGGGAAATGGTGTATGACAGCTTGCTGGCAGAAGGTATTTTGTCTTTTTTCCTAAGCACTAACTTAAACAGCCCGAAAAAGAGGTGGGACTTTTGTCCCACCTCTTGATTATTTTCATTTTTTTTTGTACACTATACACAAAGACGTTGAGGGAAAAGAGTAATTGTTGGGCTTTTGTCAGGGAGTTTTGACCGTGATTGGAAGTCAAAATCAAAAACCAACAATGAAGTTCACTTCCGGAGTCACTTTACGGTTAGGCCCGTTACCGCCACAAAGAGCGATAAGAAATTATCGAATCAGGATGGTACCGCGAAGATCTCGTTCC
Organism: Enterococcus timonensis; assembly: GCF_900104595.1. Classification (GTDB taxonomy): domain Bacteria; phylum Bacillota; class Bacilli; order Lactobacillales; family Enterococcaceae; genus Enterococcus_J; species Enterococcus_J timonensis. The sequence goes on along the minus strand of NZ_FNVY01000004.1, from coordinate 970,220 downwards.
TTTATTGGAACGGGATTTTTTTGTTTTCTTCCATCTTGAAAAAATTAAGGAGGATCCCATGAGTTTACAAAGTCAATTGGAACAATTAAAAGAAGAATCACTGGAAAAAATTACCGCTTCTGATAATTTGGGAAGTTTAAATGATCTGCGGGTTAATTTATTAGGGAAAAAAGGTCCGATTACCGAAGTGTTGCGGGGAATGAAGGATTTATCTAATGAAGAACGTCCCAAAGTGGGTAGTTTTGCTAACATTATTAAAAATCAGCTGCAACAATCAATCGATGAAAAGAAAGTTTTGCTGGAACAAAAAAAATTACAAGAAGAAATTGCTGCTGAAAGTATTGATATTACTTTGCCCGGCAAAAAAATCACCGCGGGTACGAGCCATATTTTGACCCAAGTAATGGAAGAAATTGAAGATGTCTTTATTGGAATGGGTTATCAAATTATTGAAGGCCGCGAAGTTGAAAGTGACCATTATAATTTTGAACGGATGAATTTGCCAAAAGATCATCCGGCACGCGATATGCAAGATACTTTTTATATTTCTGAAGATATTCTAGTGCGGACTCACACCTCGCCAGTCCAAGCGCGGACAATGGAGCAACATGATTTTTCAAAAGGCGCTTTAAAAATGATTTCTCCAGGAAAAGTTTTCCGTCGCGATACGGATGATGCGACCCATTCCCATCAATTTCATCAAATTGAAGGTTTAGTAGTAGATAAAGGTATCACCATGGCCGATCTTAAAGGAACTTTAGAAGCGGTTATGAAGAAAATGTTTGGAGAAAATCGTTCGATTCGTTTGCGCCCAAGTTATTTTCCTTTTACGGAACCGTCCGTTGAAGTGGATGTTTCTTGTTTTAAATGCGGCGGTAAAGGTTGTAACGTCTGCAAATATACCGGTTGGATTGAAATTTTAGGTGCGGGTATGGTGCATCCTAAAGTGTTGGCGATGTCGGGTATTGATCCTGATGTTTACACGGGATTTGCTTTTGGCTTAGGGCCAGATCGGGTGGCTATGCTGCGTTATGGCGTCAACGATATTCGTAATTTTTATTTAAATGATGTCCGCTTTTTGGGACAATTTCAAACAAAGGAGTAGGAGCCGATGCTAGTTTCGTATCAATGGTTAAATGAGTTTGTCAATCTTGAAAATATTTCTGCTCAACAATTGGGCGATAAAATGTCGGTGACCGGCATTGAAGTAGAAGGTATTGAAGAAATCAGTGCCGGCTTGAAAAAAATTGTGATAGGTTTTGTTACAGAAACGAAACCTCATCCAGATTCTGATCACTTAACGATTTGTCAGGTGGATTTAGGGGATGAAATTTCACAAATTATTTGCGGAGCGCCAAATATTGCTACTGGGCAAAAAGTCATTGTGGCTTTACCTGGAGCGCGGATTGGTGACAACGTTAAAATTAAAAAAGGTAAAATTCGTGGCGAAGTTTCTAACGGCATGATTTGTGCGTTACAAGAATTAGGTATTGCTGAAAATTTGGCACCGAAAGATTTTTCTGAAGGGATTTATGTGTTGCCTGAAGATGCGCCAATTGGGATGGACGCGCTGGAATATCTTGGCTTTAACGATCCAGTGATTGAACTTTCCATTACGCCAAATCGCGCCGATGCTTTATCGATGCATGGTGTAGCTTATGAAGTGGCCGCCATTTACAATCAGGAAGTTCGTTTTCCGGAAGTTACATTTTCTGAAACAGGCGAAAAAATTAGTGACCACCTTTCTGTAACGGTGGATGATGAAGATACATTAAGTTATAATTTGCGGATTATTGAAAATGTAAAAATTGCACCAAGTCCTGTCTGGTTACAAATGCGCCTCATTAAAGAGGGAATTCGGCCGATTAATAATGTGGTGGATGTTACGAACTATGTCTTGTTGGAATATGGCCAACCGCTACATGCATTTGACAAAGAACATTTAACTACTAATAAAATTCACGTGAGAAAAGCGACTGCCGGCGAAAAATTAGTTACCTTAGATGGCGAAGAGCGGGAATTAACAGTTGCTGATTCCGTGATTACTGATGGCGATGTGCCAGTGGCTTTAGCGGGTGTGATGGGTGGACTGGATTCAGAAATTACCGAAAAAACGCAAAATGTCGTTATTGAAGCGGCCGTCTTCAGTAGTAAAGCTGTTCGTTTGACTAGCCAACGTTTTAATTTACGGAGCGAATCTTCTTCACGCTTTGAAAAAGGAATTAATGTTGATACAGTCACTGAAGCTTTAGATCGCGCGGTTCAATTGATGCAACAATTAGCTGGCGGCGAGATTTTACAAGGTACTTTAACTGGCAAAACACTTGACGTCAATGAACCAATTGTTGAAGTTTCTTTAGGCCAAATCAATCAATATTTAGGCACCGAATTAACAGTTGGTGACGTCTTGCAAATTTTTGCTCAATTACAATTTCCAACAACGGAAACAAATAATATTTTTGCAGTGACTGTTCCATTGCGCCGCTGGGATATTTCAATTGCTGCTGATTTAATTGAAGAAGTGGCCCGGATTTATGGTTATGATCGTTTGCCAACCACTTTTCCAAAAGGGGAATCCACGCTAGGTGCGCTAACTGATCACCAACGTTTCACTAAAGAAATCCGCCACAGTTTAAATGGTGCCGGCTTAATTGAAGCGATTAGTTACGCTTTGACCACGCCAGAAAAAGCCCAACAATTTGTTTTTGGCGAAACGAAAAATTCCCAACTGACTAAATTAATGTGGCCTATGAGTGAAGAGCGTTCTGTCCTGCGTTTGAATTTGATTAGTGGTTTGTTAGACGATATCGCCTATAATACAGCCCGCAAAAATAAAAATTTAGCATTTTATGAAATCGGTCGGGTTTTTGTCCAAAAAAATAATCCGCTAAAAGATTTGCCAGATGAACAAGATCATTTAGCAATTGCTTTAACTGGGAATTTTGGCACAGACACTTGGCAAGAAAAAGCCGAGAAGGTTGATTTTTATACCGTCAAAGGTTTATTAGAACGCTTAGAAGAAATATTTGGGATGACCAACATTCGCCTAGAAAAAACGGCTGAGATAAATGAATTGCATCCTGGACAAAGTGGGAAAATTTATTTTGGCGATGATTTAGCTGGGATTATTGGGAAAGTGCATCCTGAAGTGGCTGGTCGTTACGATATTTCTGATACGTTTGTTTTGGAATTGAGCTTGCCAGTGGTTTTTGCCCACACTGAAAAAATTCATTACCAAGCTGTTTCCAAATTCCCAACCGTTAGCCGCGATTTGGCTTTATTAGTTGGAAAAGAAGTCTCTCACCAAGATATTTCGGCGCTAATTAAAGAAAAAGGCCCACGATATTTGCAATCAGTAAAATTATTTGACGTCTACCAAGGCAAAGGCATTGGAGAAGATCAAAAGAGCTTGGCTTATAGTTTGCAATTTTCATCGTCAGAAGAAACCTTAACCGACGAACAAATTGAACAAGCCGTAAATAAAATCATCAAAGCATTAGAAACTGAATTTAAAGTAGTATTGAGATAAATAAAAAAGCGGCGATGCCAAAAAGAAAAATCTTTTTGACATCGCTGCTTTTTTTATCCTTATTACTCGGTATAAAAAAAGCAGCGGCTAGACAAATAGATAAAATGCCTACTGACTTTTACAAAGTCATTCACCATTTTTCTAATTTGTTACGCCGCTGACCGCTTTTTTTATATCCTTATGGTTGTTGGCTTAGGTCTGGGGGGAGGATGGGGACGTTTTTTAAGACGTCGTCAAATTTTTTTGGCGGAACTTGGTCACCATCTTCTTGTTGTTCTTGGCTATCTAAAGATTCTTGGTCCAGACCTAATTTTTCTTCTAATTCGTCAATCTTGTCAAAATGTAAATCTTTCGAATCGGTTGCTAGGTCAGCTAATTTTTTTGCACGTTCTGTCATTGGGCATTCCTCCTTTATTTCATCATATCATCGATTGTTAAAATCTTAAAAAGAAATGGACTTAAAAGACGCGTTCCCTTGTAAAATTTGGTAAAAAAAGAGAAAATAAAGACTGATTTGAAAAAACAAAAATTGTAGGAGTGAAATAATGCAACGTCCTATTGGTTTTATGGATTCGGGAGTCGGCGGTTTGACAGTGGTCAAAGAAGCCATGAAGCAACTCCCCCACGAAGAAATAATTTATATTGGGGATACGGCCCGTTGTCCATATGGTCCTAGACCTAAAGAAGAAATCATTCAATATACATTAGAAATGGCCGATTTTTTGGTCCAGAAAGATATTAAAATGCTTGTGATTGCTTGTAACACGGCAACCTCGGTAGCTTTAGAAATTGTTCGGGAAAAATTAACTATTCCGGTGATTGGCGTGATTTTACCAGGCGCTCGTGCGGCGGTTAAAGCGACGAAAAATAAAAATATTGCTGTGATTGGTACATTAGGTACCATTAAAAGTGATGCTTATGCCCATACCCTCCATGTAAAAGATAGCCGGCTTTCAGTGACGAGTTTGGCTTGCCCAGATTTTGTCGATGTGGTGGAGCACGATCAAGCGCAAACGCCGCGGGCTGAAAAGGTGGTCAGCGAAACGTTGGCGGTTTTGCCAAAAAATATCGATACGTTAATTTTAGGCTGTACTCATTATCCGATTTTGCGGACGCTAATTCAAAATGCAGTCGGTCCGGCGGTGACGTTGATAGATTCTGGAGCGGAAACAGTTAGCGAAGTTTCGGCCTTGCTAGATGATTATGGAATCGGCGAATTATCTAGAGATAAAACGCGTCATCATCAATTTTTTACGACTGGATCTGAAAAATTATTTGCCGAGATTGCCGAAAACTGGCTAGAAGTGAGTCAATTATCAGTGGCTCATGTCGATCTTGAAACGGAGGAAAATCATGCGTTATGATGGTCGTTATTCCAACCAATTACGTCCTTTAAAAATTACGAGTCAACCATTTATTTATGGAAAAAATGCGGTGATGATTGATTTAGGACAAACAAAAGTAGTGGCTTATGCGCAAATAGCTCCGGAAAGTCAAAAACAAACGCTAAAAGTTAATTTGACCGTTCATCATTTTTCAGGCAAACAATTAGCTGAAGCAGAAAATTTTGAAAAAGAACAATTTATCACGCGGGCGCTTACTAAAATGTTAAACAGCTTGCCAAGTAGAGAAAAAGAACAAGTGCCCAATATTTTAGTAGACTGTGTGGTTTTGCAGGCAGACGGCAATACGGTAACCACTTTGATCACAGCGGCCAGTTTAGCCGTAAAAAAAATAGTAAAAAATGCCGAACAAATTGTGGGAATTACAGGCTGTCTTCTGATTGACGGGTCCGTTGTTTTAGATCCCGATGCCCACGAAAAAAAAGAAGCCGTGGCTACGGCTAATTTGGTTTTAAATGAAGCTGGTGATTTTTTTGAGTTGCAAATTTTTGGTCAAGAAGCCGTCAGTGGTAGCGAATTAAACGGATTACTCGCTTATGGACAAGTAGGAGCGGCCGATATTTTTGCCGAAATCAAGCAAGCAATGATTCCCGTCCAACAAGAGGGCAAAACAATTGTAATTGCGACAAAAAATCCGGGTAAAGCTAAAGAATTTGCGACTATTTTTAAACCAATGGGCTTTACAGTGAAAACTTTGTTAGATTTTCCAGAAGTTCCAGAAATTCCCGAGACTGGTCAAACATTTCAAGAAAATGCCACTATAAAAGCGGAAAGTTTAGCCGAAACATTGCAACAAATGGTTTTAGCTGACGATTCCGGCTTAATGGTAGCAGCTCTAGATAATTTGCCAGGGATTTTTTCCGCCCGGTTTTCAGGACCAGAAAAAAATGATGCTAGAAATAATGCCAAATTATTAGCTGAACTGGCTATTGTTCCAAAAGAAGCACGACAAGCGCAATTTTTCTGCGCATTAGCAGTAGCGGCACCGGAGCGTGAAACCTTGATTGCCACTGGAAGTTGGTCAGGAATGATTGCCAATGTTCCGCAAGGGGAAAATGGTTTCGGTTATGATTCTTTATTTTATGTGCCAGAGTTGGAAAAAACAGCGGCTCAATTAACCGCAGCTGAAAAAAATAAACTCTCACACCGCGGAAATGCAATTAAAAATTTGCAACAAAAGTGGCCTGACTGGTGGAAAGAAGGACAACAATGAAAATTTTAGTGGTCAGCGATAATCATGGGAACAAGGAAATTTTGGAACAAATCAGCGAGCGGTTTGCCGGGAAAGTTGACGGCATGTTTCACTGCGGCGACTCTGAACTAGTAAGTATTGATGCGGTGTGGAATCATTTCACGGCCAAAGTTTCTGGAAATTGTGATTTTGATCCTGGATATCCTATTTCTTCGGTTACAAAAATTGGCGATGAAACAATTTACATGACCCATGGACACCGTTATGACGTCCGTTTTGGCTTGAAAAAAATCGGCGAGGCGGCTCAAGAAGCTGGGGCGACTATTTGTTTGTATGGTCATACGCATATCATCGATGCTCAACGCCATGGCAACATTTTATTTGTCAATCCCGGCAGTATTTCTCAACCGCGAGGCAAATTGCCGTACCGGAGTTTTGCGATTATTGAAGCTGATTCAACGCAATACAAAGTGACTTATTATGATGATCACTTCGAAGAAATACCGAATTTGCATTTTATTTTTACTAAATAATTTTAAAGTTTCCGGAAAAATGATTTAAATTGTGATAGTTTGAGGCGCATTTTTTTAAAATTTTCGTTAGAATGGAAGTGGAGGTAATTCTATGATTGGACCATATGTGAGTCGACAACTGCTTGAAAAAAAAGATGAATTTATGATTGATGGCGAAAAAATCGCCAGTTTAATGGATACAAATCCGCTGAGTCATGCACTTTTAGTTCTTTCCAAGGTGAAATATGCCAAAATTCCTGTCTTGGATAAGGAAAGTCATTTCGTCGGGCTGATTGGTTTGGCCGATATTATGAGCGAAATGATTGAGCTTACTCGGATTGACTCGGATAATTTGCACGGAAAAACGGTAAAAGAAGCGATGGAAACCGGTATTCCCACTTTACAAAAAGATTTTGAGCTGGAAGATTTGCTCCATTTGTTAGTGGATCATTCCTTTATTCCAGTGGTGGACGAAGAAAATCATTTCGAAGGGATTTACACCCGACGCGAAATTTTAAAAGCCACTAACCGGCTAGCTCATCAACTTGAAGCCAACAATATTATCATCCCAAAAAGTGCCGAAAACCAACCCGAAAAAAATCTAAAAATAATTTAAGGTTGTGTTTTTAGCGTAAAACGCTGTAAGAAAATAGAAAAATGGTGCATGAACGCTGAAAGTGTTCAGAAGGCATTTTGTCTTTTTCTCTAAGCGTTGCTAAAAACCCACCGTCAACTAAGGCTGTGTTGGCGCTGATCAGGGCTGTAGAAAAATAGGAAAATATCGAAATCAGACTTGTCTGATAAGAATATTTTATCTTTTTTCCTAAGCCCTAGCGCCAATACACCGTCAAATAAGGTTGTATTGCACTAAACACGAGGAGCTAGAAAGTTATGATTAAAGTGGTTTTCACTTATCGGACAAAAAAGAAAGATTTGCCGAAATTAATGGAAAAATTTGCTGAATCGGGAAGAAATCAAAATTTCATTCTCAAGTTACCAATAAAAAAATTGAGACATTTCAGCGTTTTGAAGGCGATGAGGCCATTGTTGTTTTAGATATTTACTATGATTCTGTGGCCGACTATCAAAAAAGAACCGCCTTTGAAAGAAGTTTGCCGGAATGGAACGCGATTTGGTTTTCAGATGATATAAAACATGAGGAAGTGAGCGTCGAAGTTTTCGATGTTTTATGAAAATATTTTGAAAAGTTTTCATGAAAGCTTGTCAAAAAATTTTCATCATGGTAGAATAACTTATTCAAATAAATAGTCAAGTTGCGTTTGTTGCAACTAATTGTAATGATTTTAGGGATGCGTGTTTATTTATAAACCTCCAGTTCCAAGGACGGCTCTTTCACGAAAGTGGGAGAACTCAACTTGACATTGGAGGTGTTTTTTTGCTTTAAAATGAATTTTCAATTGTCGTTAGCTTTTTAAAATAAGGAGGAAATATTTTGCCAACAAATAAAAAAGAAGGTCTATTTTTCACCACCATCATGTGTTTTTCCATGGTTTTAGGAATGAGTTTTTACAATTTATTATTGCACCATGACTTGCATCTAGTAAGTTTGGTAGTAGGATTAATCCCAGGATTTTTAGTAGCGTTTGTCTTAGATGTTTTCGTGGTCGGAAAAGTCGCCAAAAAAATCGCGTTTGCGCTACCGATTAAAAAAGATCGGCCCTTGGCGCTCATTTTGACTATTTCAACTTTAATGATTATCGGGATGGTGAGCTTTATGTCGGTCTTCGGTCTCGTTATGAACGGAGAATGGCCAGCAGATTTCTTACCCGTTTATTTACAAACTTGGGGCTTGAATTTTATCGTTGCTTTTCCATTACAATTATTAATTGTCGGACCGATGTCGCGTAAATTTTTGCGCAATATGCAAAGTCGGGCACTAGTAGAAGATGCTGAATAAGAAAAATAAAAATGCCGCCAAAATTTAATTTTGGCGGTACTTTTTTTTAAGCGATGGGCATAGCTTGATTGGGAATCGTAAAGCCAGCGGCGGTTAACTCGGCGACATAATTTTGCAAGAAAATTTCTTTGACCGCAGCTTGGCGCCCGTTGATCGTATAAAGCGAGGTGCGCATAGCAAAGTTACCATTTCCTAAATCCACCAGACCAAAAATAGTCGGGCCATCAGTAATTTCGGTTAAATCGATTTTCAGTTGCTCATTTACTTTTTTAATAATCGCCTTAATTTCATCCAGCCCTTCAGCAGGGACAATTCGAATATCAATTACCGCCTGCATATTGCTGCGGGAAAGGTTGGAAATCGTTGTAATATTGCGGTTGGGAATAAAATGAACCGTTCCGTCAAGGCTCCGAAGCTTAGTCGTACGAATACCTAGCGCAATAACTGTGCCTTCAATATTAATATTTAGTAATTTTACATAATCGCCGACATTCATTTGCGACTCAATTAAAATAAAAAATCCAGTAATAATATCGCTCATAAATCCTTGCGCCCCAAGTCCAATAGTTAAACCGACAATCCCAGCTCCTGCCAGTAGTGAGCCAATGGGCACGCCGAAAATCGTCAGTAACGTGTAGATATAAAAGAAAAATAACGTATAGACAAAAATATTATCTAACAAGGTCCGAATCGTTTTGGCGCGTGCTTTAGGATTGTCTTGCTTTTTTAAATAGCGGGTAAATAATTTATGAATTAAATATTTTCCTAATCGATACAAAATAAAGAAAAGAACGCTAAAAAAAAGTATCGAAAAACCTTTTTCAATTACAGTAGCAAAAATATTGTCCCAATTAATGCTTTGCCAGTAGCGACTCCAAGCACTTATGGTTTCTTGCGTTTGCTCAATTAGTGGTACATCGGTGGAATCTGTCGTCAAATCAATCACTCCTTGTGGTTTATTGTAACAAGATTTCGCTGTAGTTTCTAGGAGAATTTTCTTTCTTTTTTTTCAAGAGAAGTTGGGTTACACTTGATGAAAAGCAGGGAGGTTTTTTTTTGGAAGTAGAAGATTATCTGTCTTGGGGACAAACGATTGTCTCTAATGGTATTTTACAGTATTATCGGAAATTAGGCGCCACGAATGATGAATTTTTAATTTATTTACAATTGCTCCAGTTTCAACAACAAGGGGAATTTTTCCCGCAAGTGCAAAGTTTGGCGGATAATACCGGCAAAAAAGTAGAAGAAGTTTATCAATTATTGGGAAATTTGCAGGAGAAAAAATGGATTGCCTTAGAAACTGTCAAAGATGTCCAGCGCATGCTCTATGATCGCTATGATTTGACGCTAGTGTATACTCAGCTAAGCCAATTTTTGCAAAAAAAAGCTGAAAAAAAACAAGTCAGCGACCAGAAACAGCAAATTCAAGATTTATATCAAGCGTTTGAGCAAGAATTTTCCCGTGGGCTGTCGCCCATTGAAATGGAAATGGTAGCTTCTTGGCTGGAAAAAGATCACTATAGCCCTGAGTTGATTCAATTAGCGCTAAAAGAAGCGGTCTTAAGTCAAGCTTATAATTTAAAATATATGGATCGGATTTTATTAAGTTGGGAAAAGAAAAATATTCACACAAAAGAGCAAGTCGCCCAGGAACAAAAAAAACGGAGTGGGGAAATTAGTAGCAAACAAGCAGATGAACAATTGCCAGACATTCCTTTTGCCCCGTGGATGAAAAAAGGGGAATAACTTTGAGCCAATTATTAAGTCAAAAAAAAATTCGTGAATGTCTTTTAGTAATGCAAGAAATGTTTCCAAATGCCCACGGAGAATTGGTTTGGGACACGCCTTTTCATTTGTTAGTGGCGGTGATTCTTTCTGCTCAAGCAACAGATATTTCCGTCAATAAGGCAACACCAGCTTTATTTTCCGCCTACCCAAATCCAGCCGACTTAGCTCAGGCCGACCTTTTTGAAATCGAGGGAAAAATTAAAACAATCGGCCTTTATAAAAGCAAAGCTCGCCATTTAAAAGCTATGGCCCAAATGCTCCACGAAACATTTCATGATCAAGTGCCAAATGAAAAGCAAATGTTACTAACAATGCCCGGTGTGGGACCAAAAACGGCCAATGTGCTCTTAGGAGAAGCTTACAAAATTCCTGGAATTGCTGTAGATACCCATGTGGAACGGGTCAGCAAACGGCTGCGCTTTGTGAAACAATCGGCGACAGTCTCTGAGGTGGAAGAAAAATTAATGGCGGCTTTACCAAAAGAGCAGTGGGTAAAAGATCACCATACATTGATATTTTTTGGCCGCTATCATTGCACGGCGCGAAATCCGAAGTGTGAAGTTTGCCCACTGTTAGCTAGCTGTGCTTTTGGTCAAAAATATGTGGGGCAATAATTTAAAAAAGGTCTTCAAAAATTTCGGCGACTCTTCTTTAAAATGAAACAAGATTTTAAATTTTTTTTCCCAGAATCTTTTTTTGTGATAAAATTACAAAGGAGTTACAAAAGTTACGAATAGTTACAAAGAAGAATTGAGACCAAAGGAGCAAAAAAATGAAAATTATCATGTTATATGGGGGCAAAAGTCCTGAACACGATGTCGCCAAATTATCTGCTTTTTCGATTTTACAAGCAATCTACTATCACTATTATTCGGTGGAACTTTTTTTCATTCAAAAAGATGGCACGCTAAAACAAGGGCCAGTCTTAACCAAAGCGCCAGTCAGTCCTGAAATTTTGGATTTAGAAGATGCGCCAGAAGCTTCTTGGCATGATTTAGCACAAGAAGAAGCCATTGTTTTTCCAGTTTTACATGGACCAAATGGCGAAGACGGCACGATTCAAGGATTTTTAGAAATTATTAATATGCCCTATGTCGGCTGCGGCGTTTTAGCTTCGGCTTGTGGAATGGATAAAATTATTACTAAAAACTTGTTGCAACAAGCTGGTATTCCGCAAGTGCCTTTTGTGGCCGTTCACCAAAGCGCTTGGCAAGAAAATGGTCAACAAGTATTTGACGAATGTGAAGGCTCATTGATTTATCCAATGTTTGTTAAACCAGCCAATATGGGTTCTTCAGTGGGAATTTCTAAAGCAGAAGATCGTTTGAGTTTGGAAAAAGCACTGGAATTGGCTTTTCAATTTGATCAACGGGTAATTGTGGAACAAGGAATTGAAGCACGGGAAATCGAAGTCGGGCTTTTAGGCAATCAAGATGTCCGCACTACTTTGCCTGGGGAAATTGTTAAAACTGTCGACTTTTATGATTACAATGCCAAATACATTGATAATGAAATTACGATGCAAATTCCAGCGGCTATTTCTGAATCGTTACAAGAAAAAGCCCAGTTATATGCTAAAAAAGCTTACCAAATTCTCGATGGCTCTGGTTTAGCTCGTTGCGACTTTTTCTTAAGTCCAGCCGGCGAATTATTTTTAAATGAACTCAACACGATGCCCGGATTTACGAAATTTTCCATGTATCCATCACTATGGCAAGAACGCGGCTTGAAATACAGCGACTTAATTGAAGAATTAATTCAACTAGGCTTAAATCGTTTCGCTAAAAAACAAGAAAAACAAAATTATTTAGCAAAAGAAAAAAATCAGGCGGAAAACTAGGAGGACCAATGTTTACTTTTTCTGAAGTAGCAAAAATTTTAGGACAAATAACGTCAGAGGCATCCGAGGTCGACGAGATTGCGGGTAAGAATTCAGACGAGATGGCAGTTGAGATTTCTTCAGTCGAATTTGATTCTAGAAAATGTCGGTCCGGTTCTTTGTTTGTGCCGATTATTGGTCAAAGTGATGGCCACGATTATTTAAAAGCCGCCGTTGATAACGGGGCGGTGGCCACTTTATGGAGTCGGAAGAGTGATTTGCCAGAAATTCCTTTTTTTAAAGTAGACGATACTGAAGCAGCTTTTAAAAAAATTGCCAAAGCATATTTGAAAAAAATCGCGCCAAAAGTGATTGCTATTACTGGATCCAACGGAAAAACTACGACGAAGGATATGACCGAATCTGTCTTAGCTCAAAAATTTCAGACTTATAAAACCCAGGGCAATTACAATAATCAATTGGGGTTGCCTTACACTATTTTGCATATGCCAAAAACAACGGAAGTGTTAGTGTTAGAAATGGGGATGGACCACGCCGGCGAAATTTCGGTCTTAACGCAATTGGCCCAACCAGAAGCGGCGGCGATTACGTTGATTGGCGAAAGTCACTTGGAATATTTTAAAAATCGCGGCGGGATCGCCCAAGCAAAAATGGAAATTGTCGATGGCTTAGCAGCGGACGGATTTTTATTAGTTCCAGGCGATGAACCACTTTTAACGCCTTTAACAAAAAAAATTGCCCAAAAAGTGTACACTTTCCAATTAGGCCCAGGCGCAAGTGATTTAAAAGCTGAGGTCATTAAAGAAACGCAACACGAAACAAGTTTTACGTTGAATTTTTTAGGTGAGACTATTTTTACAATTCCCGTTTCTGGTACATTTAATGTAAAAAATGCCTTAATCGCTGCTTTCTTCGGGAAAAAATTTGGCTTAAGCGCTGATGAAATTCAAAAAGGATTAGCCCAAGTAAAATTAACCGCCAACCGCAGTCAGTGGCTGCAACACAATGGCATCGATATTTTAAGTGATGTCTACAATGCCAATCCCACGGCGATGTCGCTAGTTTTAACTAGTTTTTCTAAACTACAGTCTACCGGTAAAAAAGTGGCCGTCTTAGGGGATATGTTAGAACTTGGCGAACAATCCGCCCAACTTCATGCGGGCTTAAATAAATTTTTAGAGCCAGAAAAAATTCAAGAAGTTTTTCTTTTTGGGACAGAAATGCAACATTTAGCAACGGAACTTTCTTCAAAATATGGAGCAAAATTGCATTATTATCCAGTTGCCGAAAAAGAACAGTTGCTAAACGATTTAACAAAAACTTTACATTCAGGAGATTTTGTCGTAGTAAAAGGTTCCAACGGCATGCACCTAGATGAAGTGGTTGAAAAAATTTGTAGCGAAAAGTAAGGGAATTCAAGGGAAAGTCTGGTCCGCTTTAAAATGAAAGCGAACCGGACTTTTTGCAAAAACTTTTTTTTCGTGGTATGATAACTTGTCGTTCTAGGTAATTCTATTAAGATAAAATAAATTTTTCAGGAGGAACAATATTTGAAATTTCGTGAACTAGGCTTAGCAAAGGATTTACTAAGTGCCGTTGAAAAAGCCGGGTTTGAAGAAGCAACCCCAATCCAAGAAGCAACGATTCCACTAGCACTTGCAGGACGTGACGTAATTGGACAAGCACAGACGGGGACCGGGAAAACCGCGGCTTTTGGCCTGCCTATGATTCAAAAAATTGATGTTAAGTCAAACAATTTACAAGGGTTAGTGATTGCCCCAACACGGGAATTAGCCATTCAAACTCAAGAAGAGTTGTATCGCTTAGGCCGTGACAAAAAAATCAAAGTCCAAGTCGTCTATGGTGGCGCAGATATTTCTCGCCAAATTCGGGGCTTAAAAGATCATCCACATATCGTTGTGGGGACACCCGGACGTCTGTTAGACCATATTAATCGCCACACTTTGAAACTAGCTACGGTGGAAACCTTAGTTTTAGATGAAGGCGACGAAATGTTAAACATGGGCTTTTTAGAAGATATTGAAAAAATCATCAAAGAAGTGCCAGAAGAACGCCAAACGTTACTGTTTTCAGCAACGATGCCTGATGCTATCAAACGCATTGGTGTGCACTTTATGAAAAATCCCGAACATGTCAAAATTAAAACTAAACAAATGACCGCTGAACATATTGAACAATATTATGTGCGGGCAAAAGAATTTGAAAAATTTGATGTGATGACTCGTTTATTCGATGTTCAATCACCAGAATTAACGATTATTTTTGGCCGGACAAAACGTCGGGTTGACGAATTAGCTCGTGGTCTTGAAATGCGCGGCTACAAAGCGGAAGGTATTCATGGCGACTTGTCTCAACAAAAACGGATGAGCGTTTTGAAAAGTTTCAAGAGTGGTCAATTAGATATTTTAGTAGCGACAGACGTTGCAGCTCGTGGCTTAGATATTTCTGGCGTGACTCACGTTTACAACTACGATATTCCCCAAGATCCTGAAAGTTATGTTCACCGGATTGGTCGGACAGGTCGGGCCGGTAAATCCGGGGTTTCTGTAACGCTAGTAACGCCTAACGAAATGGGCTACTTGCACGTGATTGAAGATTTAACTAAGAAAAAAATGGAACCTTTGCGTCCACCAACGGAAAAAGAAGCGTTGGAAGGTCAATTGGGTGCTGCCGTTGAAGAAATTGAAGCTAAGTTAGATGAAAATGGTTTAGATTTCTACATGGAAACAGCTGAATCTCTCGTTGAAAAATACGAAGCAAAAGATTTAGTTGCGCTATTGTTAAAAACTTTAGCAAAACCAGCAACCGCTATTCCAGTGAAAATCACACCAGAACGTCCTTTGACTGGTAAAAAATTCGGCAAAAACAATCGTTCTACCAATCATAAAGATGGTGCCCGCGGGAATTCTCGTGACGGTCGTCCTCCTTACAATAAAGACAAGAATCGCAAACGCGACGATCGTTATAAAAAAGATGGCGAACGTGGCGGCAGCAGTAAAGGGAAATACGAAGGTAAAAATTACGATCGCAAAAAAAATGCGGATAAAAGTGGCAAACCCGCTTCTAAATCCAGCAATCGTAGTGGCGACCGGAAATTCACCGTCCGTCAAAAAAATGAAGGTTAACATATAAAGGTCAATCAAAATCGCTAGCCGCAAGGTGGGCGATTTTTTTCTGTCTTTTTTTCGATAATTTGGTAAAATGGTTAAGAACAGGGGGGGACGTTTTGATTTATGGGATTGGTCTTGATTTAGTAGAACTTGGACGTTTAAAAATAATTATCGAAGAACAGCCGCGTTTTCCACAACGAATTTTAACAACCGAAGAATTACGGATCTATGAACATTTTTCAAAAAGGCGTCAACTAGAATTTCTCGCCGGGCGTTTTGCTGGAAAAGAAGCTTTTAGTAAAGCTTACGGCACCGGTATTGGCGCTGTAAGTTTTCAAGATATTGAAATTTTAAATCACAAAAATGGACAGCCTTATTTAGCACAATCACCATTTTCTGGGAAGAATTTTGTAACAATTACCCATACGGAACATGCCGCTATGGCCCAAGTTATTTTAGAAAATTAATTTACCAAAAATTTAGGGACCGCGACAATATATACAGAAAACTAAGATGAAAATGAAAGAAGAATGGATATGATTACAGGATGGCATCGACCCACCCGCATTATTGTAGATCCACAAAAGATTACTGAAAATATTTTATCCCAACGAAAAATAATTGCTCCGGATAAAGAAATTTTTGCCGTGGTGAAAGCGAATGGTTATGGTCATGGAGATTTGGCCGTGGCGAAAGCGGCGTTAAAAGCTGGCGTGACTGGTTTTTGTGTCGCACTTTTAGACGAAGCGTTGCATTTGCGAGAAAATGGGATCACTGAACCGATTTTAATTTTAAATATGGTTGATCCGCAATTTTTATCATTAGCAAGTGAAAATAATTTATCAGTGACTTGCGGCAATCAGGAATGGTTGGATCAAGTGTTGGCGCAAATAAATCATTTGTCTATACAAAAACCATTGAAACTTCATTTGAAAATTGATTCTGGCATGGGCCGGATTGGTTTCTTTGATGAAAAAAGTTTGCAAAAAGCTGCTCAAATAATTTCCGATCATCCGCAATTGGAATTGGAAGGTATTTTTACTCATTTTGCTACCGCGGATGAGGCCGATGAAGAATATTATCAACATCAACTTTCTACCTTTAAAAAATTATTAGACACTTTGCCACAATTGCCTCGTTATGTTCATTCCAGTAATTCAGCCGCGGCTCTTTGGCATGAAGCCGGAGTGGGCAATATGATTCGGATGGGTATTAGTATGTACGGCTTGAATCCTTCAGGTAGCGCGCTAGTACTACCGGTGAATTTGCAGCCGGCTTTGGAACTGGTGAGCGAATTAATTCAAGTAAAATTAGTACCAGCTGATACGGGCATTAGTTATGGCAAAACGTATACGACCGACTGTCCACAATGGATTGGCACCGTGCCCATTGGTTATGCCGATGGATATTTACGAAGTTTGCAAGGATTTCATGTGTTAGTAGAAGGCGAGCTGTGCGAAATTGTTGGACGGATTAATATGGATCAATTAATGATTCATTTGCCGAAAAAATTTCCCTTGGGCACAAAAGTTACCTTAATTGGTGAGAATCGTGGTAAAATAGTGTCAGCACAAGATGTAGCCGATTTCGCGAAAACGATTCATTACGAAATTTGCTGTTTATTATCTGATCGCCTGCCACGCATTTACTTAGGGGAGCGCGATCAAAAATAATCTTTTCATTTTAAAGAAAGTTAGGAGGTGAAAATTTGGTCAAAAGAGGCGATATATATTTTGCTGACCTTTCGCCGGTCATTGGAAGCGAGCAAGGGGGCGTGCGCCCGGTGCTTATTGTGCAAAATAATTTAGGAAATCATTTTTCGCCAACAGTTATTGTGGCGGCCATCACAGCGAAAATGGCTAAACCAAAATTACCCACCCATATCGGGATTAACGCCGAGCAAACAGGTATCGAAAAAGATTCGGTTATTTTAACGGAACAAATCCGCACCATTGATAAGTCACGTTTAAAAGAACGGGTTTGTCATTTGTCGGTGGAATTGATGGCGCAAGTCGATCAAGCATTGAAAATTAGCTTAGGCGTGGAGCAAGTAGCGCCAATCGGAATAGAAATCAATACATAAACTTAAAGATGAGGCGACTCATCTTTTTTTTGGAGGTCAAATGGGTTATTTTGTTGTTACTGTCATTGCGCTTGTTTTTTTCATTCTTCTAGTCAAAAAGTTTCGCCAAGTAAAATTGAACAGACGGACAGTCGAAATGTTTGCTGAAATCTTAACCGTCGATTCAAAACTAAAAAAAGTAACTTTACAAACTAAAAATGGAATCTTCACTGTGACAGCTAAGCCGGCGATGTATCAAGAGTTAAAAGAAAAAATGCGCGGAGTAGCGGTGATCGCCGATGAAAAATTAATTGATTTTTCACCCGTGACGAAATAAAAAAAGCTGGAACAAAAAAGAATTTTCTTTTTTGTTCCAGCTTTTATTTAAATTTTTTGAGCTAATTTTTTTCCAGTTAAAACTAAGACCCGAGTTAAAAATGGAAATTCAGTATGCATTTGGTCATATATTTTTCCATCGTCTAAGAAACTTGCTTCTGCCGTCAAATGAAATCCGGTTCCCGGTCCAATTAAGCCGGTGACTTCTCGGGCACCAATGACCATTAAGACTTCTGGATTTTGATTAATATCTTTTTCAATCGCGTGCATGCCAGCAGCGGGAATATATAATGTATCTTCCTGATTATCAGCAACACGGATATAAGAATTCCACGTGTTAGCCAGATGAAATCCATCATTCGCCTCGGTAATTAAAGTGACTACGCCTTCGTATTTTAAAACATCGAGAAAAGTTTGCGTAAACATATAATCCTCCTTCAATTGTGTGCTCTTTTGTTGAACACCAGTTATTTTATTTTTTGAAATGCTTTTTACTTCTTCAGTATAAAATTCCAACTAGGTCCGGTCAAACACTTTGCCTCCTCCAAAAGTGAAAATGAAAAAGGAGAGTCACCGCGAAGAAAGATTGAAATGACACGGTTCTCATGAAAGAAAACAAGATTTCTCGAGGCTAAAATGCTTGCTTAATCTATAAATTATAGTTTATAATTGCTAAGAGTCAAAAATTTTCATCAGTGGTTTTTTAGGAATTTTTACTTAAGTAATGTTTGAAAGAATGGAGGCTTTACATGATCAAAGTTTTAGCACGACAGATTGGAGAATATAAGAAAACATCGATTCTCACACCGATTATGGTGCTGGGTGAAGTGATTCTGGATATTATTATCCCTTTAATTATTGCTGCTCTTATTGACCAAGGAATTCAAAAACAAGATCAAGGTGCAATTTTATTTTATGGGGCGATTTTACTTGTTTGTGCCCTTGTGGCTCTTTTTTTTGGCACAATGTCGGGGCGTTTTGCTGCCATTGCCTCAGCTGGATTTGCCAAAAATTTACGAGGGGCGATGTTTAAAAATATCCAAAGTTTTTCTTTTTCCAATATTGATCGCTTTTCCACCAATAGTTTAGTGACCCGTCTAACAACGGATGTTACTAATGTTCAAAATGCTTATCAAATGATTATTCGGATGCTGATCCGCTCACCATTAATGTTGATTTTCTCATTGATTATGAGTTTTACCATTAATGCTGAATTGGCCTTGACCTTTTTAGTAATTTTGCCAATTTTGGGTGTCGGATTATATGTTGTAGTCCGTTTAGCTCATCCCTTATTTGAAAAAGTTTTTCGGACGTATGACAAAATGAACAATGTTGTTCAAGAAAATTTGCAAGGGATTCGCGTCGTGAAATCTTACGTTCGTGAAGATCATGAAATCGGCAAATTTAAAAAAGTTTCCAAAGAAATTTATCAATTATTTTCAAAAGCTGAAAAAACGGTTGCCTTTAATACACCGATGTTGCAATTTTGTATGTATACTACGATGTTACTCTTGTCTTGGTTTGGGGCTCATTTGATTGTCGATGGTTCCATGAGCACAGGGGAATTGGTGTCGATGTTCACTTACGCTACGCAAACGTTGATGAGTTTAAATATGTTATCCATGATTTTTGTCATGGTGCTGATTGCCCGCACGAGTAGCGAACGGATTGTGGAAGTTTTAGAAGAACAATCTGATTTGAAAAACAACGAGGTTGCTTTAACTGACGTGGCAGACGGGTCTGTTGAATTTAAAAATGTTTCTTTCAGTTACAACGATGATCCAGAAAAAATGGCCTTAAAAAATGTTTCCTTAGCGATTAAACCTGGCGAAGTGGTGGGGATTGTCGGCGGAACAGGGAGTGCCAAATCTACGTTAGTCCAACTGATTCCACGCCTTTACGATACAACGCAAGGGGAAATTTTAGTCGGCGGTAAAAATGTGAAAGACTATGATTTAGTCACTTTGCGGGATAATGTGTCGATGGTTTTGCAAAACAATGTCTTGTTTTCAGGCACGGTAGCTTCTAATTTACGTTGGGGCGATGAACAAGCAAGCGACCAAGAGTTAAAAGAGATGACTGATATTGCTCAAGCGACTTCCTTTATTGAAGAATTGCCAAAACAATTTAATTATCCTATTGCTCAAGGTGGCTCCAATGTTTCCGGTGGTCAAAAACAACGGCTAACCATAGCACGCGCCTTATTGAAAAAACCTAAAATTTTAATTTTAGATGATTCTACTTCGGCCGTCGATACGAAAACCGATACGCAAATTCGTCAAGGATTGAAAACGAAAATTCCTGGCACCACTACTTTTATTATTGCCCAACGGATTAATTCAGTGATGGATGCTGATCAAATTTTTGTTTTAGATCACGGCAAAATTGTTGCTAACGGAACACACGATGATTTATTAAAAACGAGTGATGTCTACCAAGAAATGTATGACACACAACAGAAAGGATTTGGTAGCCATGCAGAATAATAAAAAACAAAATCTCCGGGGACCAAATCGCCCAGCTGTCACTTTAAAACGTTTATTTTCTTATATGTGGACGGATTACAAACTTCAATTAACTGTCGTGGTCCTTTGTATTTTGCTTTCCGCCTACGCCAATGTCCGCGGATCACTTTTTTTACAAGTGGTGATTGATGATTACATTACGCCGATGTTAACTACCGGTAGTCGTGATTTTTCTGGACTTGTTACAGCAGTTTTCACTATGGCCGCCATTTACTTTGTGGGGGTCATCACAACTTGGATTTATAATTATGTGATGGTGACTGTTTCTCAAGGTACCCAGAAAAAAATTCGGGACGATCTTTTTGCTCATATGGAAACTTTGCCGATTCGTTATTTTGATCAACGGAGCCAAGGGGATATCATGAGTCATTACACGAATGATATTGATACTTTGCGCCAAATGATTTCCCAAAGTATTCCTAATTTATTTGCCGCAGCGGTGACCTTTATCTCGGTTTTCATTGCTATGTTCTCTGTTTCTGTTCCTATGACTGTCTTTGTTATTTTCTCTGTTTCGATTATGATGGTGACGATTCGTTCGATTTCCGGTAAAGCCGGCAAATATTTCGGCGCCCAACAACAATCTTTAGGGAAAGTAAATGGTTATATTGAAGAAATGATTCACGGTCAAAAAGTTGTCAAAGTATTTAACCACGAAAATGAAGCAGTGGAAGGCTTTGATAAGTTAAATGAAGAACTTCGCAGCAACGCCACCAATGCTAACGTGCGGGCCAATAGTTTGATGCCAGTCATGATGAACTTGTTAAATATTCAATACTGTTTAATTGCAGTCATTGGTGGTTTATTATCTGTTCGCGGCGCCATTCAATTAACTGTCGGGCAACTGGCTTCTTTCTTACAATTGTCTCGTTCATTAAATAATCCAATCGCCCAAATTTCTCAACAAATTAACTTTGTGATTATGGCACTAGCTGGTGCGGATCGGATTTTCTTATTAATGGATGAACATAGCGAAGTGGACGACGGTTATGTCACACTCGTTAACGTTCAAAAAAATGGTTCCGAATTAACTGAAACACCAGAACGTACTGGCGTCTGGGCTTGGAAACATCCCCATGAAGATGGCACCATTACTTTTACAGAACTTACTGGTGATGTAGTGTTTGAAGATGTAAATTTTGGTTATTACGATGACCGAATGATTTTAAAAGACATCCAACTTTACGCCCGTCCTGGTGAAAAAGTCGCCTTCGTTGGTGCTACTGGTGCTGGGAAAACGACCATTACCAATTTGATTAATCGATTTTACGATATTCAAGAAGGTAAAATTCGTTATGACGGAATCAATATTCAAAAAATCAAAAAAAATTCTTTGCGTCATTCGTTAGGAATTGTTTTACAAGATACGCATTTATTTACTGGTACGGTAGCTGAAAATATTCGTTACGGAAAACTCACGGCAAGTGATGAAGAAGTTCGTAAAGCAGCAGAGCTTGCTAATGCTGATGAATTTATCGAAAACTTAGCGCAAGGCTATGACACAGTTATTACTGGCGACGGGGAAGGACTTTCTCAAGGGCAACGGCAATTATTAGCCATTGCTAGAGCAGCGATTGCTGATCCGCCGGTAATGATTCTGGATGAAGCGACTAGCTCCATCGATTCTCGAACAGAAGGCATCGTTCAAGCAGGGATGGACTCATTAATGCATGGACGGACTGTCTTTGTCATTGCCCATCGTCTGTCAACAATTAAAAATTCTGATGTAATTATGGTCTTAGATCACGGCCGGATTATTGAACGTGGCGACCACGATAGCTTATTAGCTGAAAAAGGGGTTTACTATCAACTTTACACCGGCGCTTTAGAACTAGATTAAAAGATATTTTTTAAAATGAAACAGACCGCCAAAAGTTAGCTAAAAAGCTAATCTTTTGGCGGTCTGTTTTTATTTGTTAAATTAAAAAAATTATTTAGCAGAGTCAGCTACGGGGAGTTTATTTGTTTCATCGGTGCGGACAACTAAAACGTCGCAAGAAGCGTTACGAATCACATATTCAGAGACAGAACCAATAAATAAGCGTTCGACGGCATTTAAACCAGTGGCACCAAGCATAATTAAATCGACATGATTTTTAGTGGGGATATCTTTGGCGATAATGGCTTTAGGCGATCCGTATTCTACAACATAACTTACTTTTGTGACGCCATTTTCTTTAGCATAGCGGACATAATCGTCAAGAGTTTGTTTCGCCATTTCAGTTGCTTGTTCAGCCATCATACCATCAAAGCTAGAAATGGTTTGAAAAGCGCGCGTATCAATGACATGAACTAATAATAATTCACCATCGTTACGTTGCGTAACACTGACCGCTTTTTTAAAGGCTAACTCGGCTTCATCGGATCCGTCGACGGCCACCATGATTTTATCATATTGTTGTAACATATTTCCCCACTCCTTTAGTTTTTCTTACACTTTTAATTGTAAACGTAAATCAATGAATAGAGAAATATTTCAACTTAATTTTTCAAACGGCGGGTGATAGTCGTACTAAAAATAAAAGAGGTCAAAAGAACAATAATGACCATTAGTAAAGCTAAATTTTTAGTGGCGAAAAATCCAACGATAACACTCATAAATCCTTCAATTAAAAAAAGTCGCGCAAAAGTTTTGGTGATTTTTTCACCGTCGATAATTCCGATTTGAGTTAAAAAAGTTGCGCCGACTTTAAAAAAAGCAATCGAAATTAAAATTAAGAAAAAACCTAAAACAAACATTAAAATAGCGTTCACAAAAATTCTCCTTCATTTAAAAAAGCAATCTACCGCGAAGGTAAATTGCTTTTCATTTTTTCATAAATAAGAAATCCGTCGATGCCGTATTCCGTCTTATAGTATTGATCCCGCAGTAAGCAGGTGGGATCTACCCGCAGGCTAATTCACTACCAAATGAGAAGGCGTGTGGCATAGACTGACAAGGCAATTGATCCCGAGATATCAATAAGAATGTTCGGTCAACACAGAAAAAAGACAACTCGTACATCACAGATTTCTTATACTTATAATAGCACGGACATTTGAATTGTGCAATTAGTTATCACTATTTTTAGCTGGTGAAAAGCCAGTTAAGCAAACGCTGTCTTGAAGCCTTATTTACCGCGGGATTTTTTCTTCCGCTCTTCTAATTGGTCATAGCGATGTTTCAAAGCTTGCTCATATTTGCCAGAAGTTTTCGGTACATAATAATGAGCAGAAACTAAAGTGTCAGGTAAATATTGTTGATCCACCCAATAATCGGGAAAATTATGAGGATATTGATACGTTAAACCGTGGCCTAATTTTTCACTGCCTTTATAATGGGCATCTTGCAAACTTTTTGGAACGAGTCCGCCGTGCCCGGCATAAATATCTGCTAAAGCAGCGTCAATTGCTACGACACCAGAATTTGATTTTGGCGATAAACATAAATCAATTACCGCATCAGCTAAGGGAATCCGGGCTTCAGGAAATCCTAATTTTTGCGCGGTTTCTATTGCCGACACAGTTCGCTGACAGGCGGCCGGATTGGCTAAACCAATATCTTCATAGGCAATAACTAGTAAACGCCGACTAATGGAAATCAAATCGCCAGCTGCAACTAGCCGAGCTAAATAATGAATGGCGGCGTCGACATCGGACCCGCGAATCGATTTTTGAAAAGCGGAAATCACATCGTAATGGGCATCGCCATCTTTATCATGAGAAAAAGCTTTTTTTTGCAAACTTTCTTCAGCAATGGAAAGAGTAATGACAATTGTTCCGTCTTCATTGGGTGGAGTAGATTTCACCGCCAGCTCTAAAGCATTTAAAGCAGAACGCATGTCGCCATTGGCACTATAAGATAAATGATCATAAGCCGCCTCAGCAAGTTCGACTTGATAATTTCCTAAGCCCCGCTCTTTATCGTGGAGGGCACGAGTGAGGCCGATTTTAATATCATCAGGCGTTAACGGAGTGACTTCAAAAATTTGCGTCCGGGAACGAATCGCCGGGTTAATCGATAAATACGGATTTTCAGTCGTTGCGCCAATTAAAATAATCCGGCCACTTTCAAGATGAGGCAGTAAAAAATCTTGTTTCGTTTTATCTAAGCGATGAATTTCATCTAATAATAAAATGACTCGGCCGCTCATTTTGGCTTCTTCAGCAACAATTTGTAAATCTTTTTTGGAGTCGGTGGCGGCATTTAAAGAACGAAAGGCATATTGAGTGGAGCCGGCGATGGCAGAAGCAATACTAGTTTTCCCGGTTCCCGGTGGACCATATAAAATCATGGAAGATAATAATTTGGCTTCTACCATCCGCCAAATAATTTTGCCAGGACCGACCAATTGTTTTTGACCAATGACTTCATTAATATTTTCCGGGCGCATCCGGTAGGCAAGTGGTTTTTCCATAACGACTCCTTTCCGTTATTTTGTTATTTTTACTTGTTGTTTTCATTAAGTATAGCACAATTTTTTAAGAGATTTTTCGCCTGGCGCTTGGCAAGTCATAAAAAAATGTTAAAATACAGTTATGCTAGTAAAAGATATTTTTCAATTAGAAAACACCGCTTTAATTGCTGAAAAATTATTAGGTCACTTGCTGACCTTTGAAACACCGGCCGGAATTGTGTCGGGCTATATTGTGGATTGTGAGGCGTACGTCGGTCCACTTGATGCAGCCAGTCATAGTTTTGGCGGCAGGCAAACGCCACGATTACGTGCGATGTATCAAAGCGCCGGCACCATTTATGCCTATATTATGCATACCCATTTGCTTTTAAATTTGGTGACACAAAAATCCGGGTCTCCCCAAGGGGTGATGATTCGCGCCATTGAACCTGCTGCAGGCTTAGAAATTATGGAGAAAAATCGAAATAAAGTTGGCGTCAATCTTACGAATGGTCCCGGAAAACTCACCCAGGCGATGGGTTTAACCAAAGATATTTATGGGACGAATATTTTTTCAGGACCGCTGAAAGTTAGCGATATTAAAAAAACGCCCGTTAAAATAATTACGGCCCCAAGAATCGGAATTCCTAATAAAGGTGTGTGGACATTGGCGCCGCTGCGCTTTTATGTTGCCGGCAATCCTTATGTCAGTCAAATAAAAAAAAGTGAAGTCGATGAATTTCACGGATGGAGTCACTATGTCAACTGATGCAATTGAATTTTTAGTAAATTATGCCCAAGAAAAATTAGCGCCTTATGAAGGAGAAGTCGTTTGGAATTCTAAAGATCATACGATTGAAATTATCGCGAGCATTTTTGCAGCCAACGAGGATCGGATTTTATTAGAAGATGCCAACGATCTGAACTCTAATGAAGAGTTGGTAGAATTTAGCGATGGTATTTTATTTTTCGACCAAAAGAAACGACCAAGCACCACCGATTATTTAGTTTTATTAGCCTTTGATCGCAAAAAAGGAATTTCCACTGCTTTATTGCAAGGAGCGATTGATTATTTTGTGGAGTTACTTGCAAAAGGGCAAGATGATTTAGTGACATTTTTAGCAGATGAGCAGGCGGAAATTTTTGAATTGACTTGGGATGAAAGTCGTTTCCAACAAATCGTTAAACAATATGGTGATATGGTCTTTTTGCCATATCCGAAATTTTAGGAGAGACATATGAAGTGGACAGAAATTAAAGTCAGTATTGATACTGAGGCCATTGAAGCGGTCAGCGAAATATTAATGAACTTAGGTGCTCAAGGGGTGGAAATTCATGATCCAGCCGATATTATTCAGTACTCCGATCATTTTGGCGAAATTCTTGATCAAAAAGAATTCTATTTGACGGCAGAACCCACTGTGAGTGCTTATTTTCCAGAAAATGTTTTTGTGCCAGAAATACTGCCAGATGTAAAAGAAAAAATTCTTCAGCTGAAAACTTTTGGCCTAGCTATTGGTAGCCATCAAGTGACGCTGAATACTTTAGAAGAAGATAATTGGGAGCAAGCTTGGAAAAAATATTATCACCCGGTGCAAATTTCTCGTTTTCTAACGATTGTCCCTGACTGGATAGCTTATCAAGCCAAAGATAAAGAAGAAAAAATGATTAAGATTGATCCTGGGATGGCTTTTGGTACCGGCACTCATCCAACGACTCGTTTAAGTTTGCACGCCATGGAGCTATACATTCGGCAAGGAAATTCGGTTTATGATGTCGGGACTGGTTCAGGGATCTTAAGTATTGCGGCCAAACTTTTTGGCGCAGGCGACGTGACGGCTTTTGATCTTGACGATCTGGCGGTGAAAAAAGCGCAAGAGAATTTCAGCTTAAATCCAGCCGCTGATGATATTACAGTGAAAGCCAATGATTTATTAAAAGGAATTAAACAGCCCGTGGATCTCATTGTTGCTAATATTTTAGCAGACGTAATTATTCGACTTTTGCCAGATGCGAAGCGGTTGTTAAAACCTAGCGGCACTTTGATTTTATCAGGTATTATTGAAGACAAAGCTGAAGAAGTGGAAGCAGCACTGACTAAGAATCATTTACAAATTGTTGAACGCCTATCAAGTGGCGACTGGGTAGGGCTTGTGGTTAGTCATCCGGAAGTGTTGGTTTAAGATGCAAAGATATTTTATTTCTCAGCCAATTGTAGAAAACCAGCAAGAATTACCAAACGAAATTTATCATAATGTAAAAAATGTGATGCGTCAAAAAGTCGGCGGGCAATTTGAACTAGCTGATGGCAAATCGGCCTTTGTAGCAACCATTGTTTCTTTAAATGAAACGTTAATCGTCACTCTTGATCATAAAATCAGCGAAGAAAAAGAAATGCCGGTGCATTTTACGATTGCTTGCGGATTTCCTAAAGGGGAAAAATTAGAATTTATCGCCCAAAAAGTCACCGAGCTAGGGGCGGCGGCTTTGATAGCTTACCCAAGTGCGACAAGTGTAGTGAAATGGAATGAACAAAAACTGCAAAAAAAAGCCGAACGACTAAAAAAAATTATGCAAGAAGCTAGCGAACAAGCTCATCGAACAGTTGTGCCGGCGGTGACTCTTTTTAAAAGCGCCAATGAATTTTTAGATATTTTTTCGACATTTGATTTTATTTTGGTCGCTTATGAAGAAGAGGCCAAGCGGGGCGAAAAAAGTCAACTGGTAAAAAGTTTGCAACAGATGCCAAAAGATAGCCAAGTTTTAGTTATTTTTGGACCAGAAGGCGGCTTTACCCCTGCAGAAATCGAAAATTTTTTATCATTAGGAGCTGAGAGTATGGCATTAGGTCCGCGGATCATGCGAGCTGAAACAGCACCAATGTATGTCTTAAGTGCGGCAAGTTTTGCTTTTGAGTTAGGAGGTCTGTTATGAAAAAAATTAATGCACTACTGAGTAATCAACAACATCCCGACGATTTTTTAAAATCATTTGCCGAGTTACCTGATGAGTTATTGATTTTTCCATCTTGGTTGCCACGGTTTAAATATTTTACTGAAAAAACACCAAAACAAATCGATACGGTGATTGATTTTCCTTTAGGCAACGGGACGCTAGCTAAAAAATCTTTTGAATTAGCGCAAGCTTGTGAACAAGGAATTGAAACGGCGTACGTGATGGTGACACCGCGTTTTTTGCAAATAGAAGATTTCACCCAATTAGCTGAGGAAATGAATCTATTGCAAGGAGTTAGCGCCGGTCGATGCCTGTTAAGTTTTTTAATTGATTTGAGTCAGTTAAAAGAAGGCGCCAAGTTGGACTTTGCCGATTGGTTGAAAACCCAAACTTTTCACAATTTAACTTTTTTTATAAATGAAGAGTTAACAGAAAATGATTTAGCGATTTTTCATTTTGCCATTGGGGAGACCGTGAACTTACAATTATTGGGAGACGTTAGCAAGTTGACCGATCCAGAAATTTTGGAGCGCTACGAGATTGCAGCGATTATTTCTGACCTGGCGTGAAGCGCGCTGTGAAAAAAATTTGAAAAAAGCTTCAAAGTCTTGTATACTTTCATCAATGATTACCTGACAGCGTAGGTCTGGCCGCCATTTGGTCACCTGCGCTTTTGAAATTTTTTTACAAATTTGAAAATAAAGAGGGATTTTATGCCAAAAGAACCAGTTTTAACCGGGAGTGCGGTCATAAAACTTGTCAGCACTTATATGGATCAAGAACACGCTAGCTTCGTGGAGCGAGCTTATGAATATGCAGAGGCTGCTCACCAAGGACAAGTCCGCCAATCAGGCGAACCATATATTATTCATCCGATTCAAGTGGCCGGCATTTTAGCAGATTTACGAATGGATCCACATACAGTGGCCACCGGATTTTTGCACGATGTCGTTGAAGATACACCGGTGACTTTGACGGATTTAAAAAAAGAATTCGGTCCAGATGTGGCGATGTTAGTGGACGGCGTTACAAAACTCGGGAAAATTCATTATCAAAGTCATGAAGAACAACTAGCAGAAAATCACCGGAAAATGCTTTTAGCAATGGCCCAAGATTTGCGCGTCATTATGGTGAAATTAGCTGACCGTTTGCACAATATGCGGACGTTGAAACATTTAAGAGAAGATAAACAAAGAAGAATTGCTAAAGAAACATTGGAAATTTATGCGCCACTCGCTCATCGTTTAGGGATGAGTCGAATTAAATGGGAGCTGGAAGATACTTCTTTGCGCTATTTAAATCCGCAACAATATTATCGCATCGTTCACTTAATGCAAAGTAAACGAAAAGAACGGGAAGAATATATTTCCCGGACAGTTGATGAAATTAAACAGTCAACAGAAGAATTAAATATTTATGCTGAAATTTATGGACGGCCGAAACATATTTATTCCATTTATCATAAGATGAAAGATCAGAAAAAACAGTTTGACGAAATTTATGATTTATTAGCTATCCGGGTAATTGTCGATTCCATTAAAGATTGTTACGCCGTCTTAGGGATTGTCCATACGAAATGGAAACCCATGCCGGGGCGCTTTAAAGATTATATTGCTATGCCTAAAACGAATCTTTATCAATCGTTGCATACGACGGTCATTGGTCCGCAAGGTCGGCCAGTGGAAATTCAAATCCGCACCGAAGAAATGCACGAGATTGCTGAATTTGGGGTAGCGGCGCACTGGGCATATAAAGAAGGGCGCACCGATAAATTAGAAGACAACGATATGACCCGCCAACTAAGCTGGTTTCATGAAATTTTGGAATTGCAAGACGAATCGTATAATGCATCAGATTTTATGGAGTCAGTGAAAGGCGATATTTTTTCTGACAAAGTTTATGTCTTTACGCCAAAAGGGGACGTCACCGAGCTTCCGAAAGGTTCCGGCCCACTGGATTTTGCTTACAGCGTGCATACTGAAGTGGGAAATAAAACCACCGGCGCCAAGGTGAACGGGAAAATGGTTCAACTAGATTACAAATTAAAAAATGGTGACATTATCGAAGTGATGACTTCGCCGAATTCATTTGGCCCTAGCCGTGATTGGCTGAAAATGGTGGCCACTAGTAAAGCTCGGAATAAAATAAAACGTTTCTTTAAAACACAAGATCGTGAAGCTAATATTGCTAAAGGACGCGAGCAAGTCAATAGTAATTTGTTGGAAATGAATTTTGTACCAAAAGAAATTGTCACTAAGAAAAAAATGTCTGAAGCTTTGGAACGGTTTAATTTTAATACGGAAGATGATTTATTTGCCGCCATTGGTTACGGAGAATTATCGGCGCAAATGTGTGCCAATCGCTTAACCGAAAAAGAACGCCACGCCAGAGAAATTGAACGGCAAAAACAAGAAGTAGATGATTTAGTCAATCAACCAGTTAAAAAAGAGCCAGAAAAAATGAAAATTCGCCATGAAGGTGGCATTGTTATTCAAGGGGTGGATAATTTACTTATTCGCTTGTCGCGCTGTTGTAATCCGGTGCCAGGCGATGAAATTGTTGGCTATGTGACAAAAGGACGGGGAATTTCCATTCACCGCAAAGATTGTCCCAATGTTAAACATGCCGAGGAGCTGGATGAACGTCTGATTGAGGTGGAATGGGAAGATAGTTCGAATATTAAACAAGAATATGCCGCCGATCTTGAGGTGTATGGCTATAATCGGAACGGTTTGTTAAATGATATTTTGCAAGTTCTTTCGCCCATGACTAAAAAATTAGACAAAGTCGAAGCTAAACCGGCTAAAGATAAAATGGCCATGATTCACTTGAATTTTTCTATCCAAAATCTGACTCACTTACAACAAATTGTCGACAAAATAAAATCCGTGCCTGATGTATATTCGGTGCGGCGGACAAATGGTTAGGATTGATCGTTAAATGAAAATTATTTTGCAAAAGGTAAGCAGAGCTAAAGTTGTCGTTGAAGAAAAAATCGTCGGCGAAATTGGACAAGGCTTTTTACTGTATGTCGGCTTTACTCAAGCCGACACGGTAGAAAATGCCCAAAAATTAGCTGAAAAAATTACTAAGCTGCGGGTTTTTCCTGATGATCAGGGGAAAATGAATCTGAGCTTAGCGCAAGTGGGCGGCGAAATTTTATCCGTCTCGCAGTTTACGTTGTACGGCAATACGAAAAAAGGCAATCGTCCTAGTTTCACGGAAGCATTAAGCGGGGAGGAGGCCGAAAAGTTATATACGACCTTTAATGAACATTTAGCCAAATTTTTCAAAGTCGCTACCGGAATTTTCGGTGCCGATATGCAAGTGTCCAGCCTTAACGATGGTCCTGTGACATTTATTTTAGAGAATTAAAAAATTTTTGGCCTTTAAGGAGCATTTCGGTGCTTCTTTTTTTTGTGATTTTAAATAACCGAACTTTAGCGTTACGTTTTTTTCATAGTTAGAAAATATTATTTGAGCCATTTTATATTTTAGCTAACTTAAGACATGGGCACACTTACTAATATATTCAAAGGTGTGCTTGACAGGCAATAATTTCAGATGTAGACTCGTTATAAGCGTTTACTTTTCAATTGTGTTTTAGCAAAACTAATTATTGAATATGGAAAGGAATTATTTCAAAATGAATAAAAGTGAACAGAACCGTCGTCGTGGGTTGTTGAGCCTGTATGGACTTCTAGTCATTGTCGCTTGTCTTATTCGTCAGTTCAAATATGGGATGCTCCCGCGAATTTTACTGGTGGTCACCATCTTGGCCGTTATTATTTTATGGAAATTCCTTCTTCAAAAAAAGATAATTAATCTTTCTTTTTTTAGCAACAGCTTTCAAAAAAATCTGTACAAAGAGGAGCGCTGGTTTTTAAATAGCGCGGTTTTTCTCATTTCACCTATTTTTAAATTGCGAAATATTTCGGTGATTGACGTGCTCATAACACTCGCCTTTCTTTTTTGGTCGGTGACCTTGTGTATTATTGATGAAAAATATGAAAAGAAAAAAGTTTAACCTTTACAAATAATGATAGAGCAAATAAAGAGTGCCAAATATCATTGACCTATTAAAAAAACCAGAAACACGCCAATTGGCAAGTTTCTGGTTTTTTTATTTTTATTCTTGGGTCAAATAGCGCTCAACAATCGCATCATCGCCCTCATAATCTAAAGTTCCTTCAAGTCGTCGTTGCGTCCGTTCCGTTCCTTTACCAGCAATAATCATGGCAGTGGTAGGTCCTGTAAGTTCACAAGCTTTCCAGACAGCATCGGTCCGATCTAACAATTCATAAAGAGGGAGTTCTTTTTGAATTTCTTTTTTAATATCATTATTAATTTCTCGCACGTCGCCTTTAGTAGAATCTTCCTCCGTTAAAATAGCAACATCCATATATTTAGTAATAATTCGCCCGAAATCTCCGCGACGAGAAAAAGCACGATCGCCAGGAGCACCAATTAAAAGACCAATTTCAAAACCGGGATAGGTGTGTTGAAGGTACGTCACCATATTTTCAAGGGACGTGTAGTTATGAGCATAATCAACAAAAATCACGCCGCCATTTTTTTTATGAAAAACCATCATCCGTCCGGGAACGGTAATTTTTTCTAAGGCTGGGCCAGTCAATGTGCGGGGGACTTTCAAAAGACTAGCAACGGTTAAAGCTGCCGCAGCATTGGCAAAATTAAAGTCGCCAGGAAAATGCAAAGCGTACGTTCCAGTCGCTTCAGCTAAAGCATTTTTGCGGGCGATTAATTGAAATTCAGTCGCTTTTTTTTGCGGAATCACTTGAAGATCAGCTTCTGAAGAAAAACCAAATGTATAAATGTTTTTAGCAGAATGTTGGGCTGTTTGTAAAATTAGCGGGTAAAAATCGCTGTCGTGGTTTAAAATCAATGTTTGGCAATGGACTAATAATTGCCGTTTCCAATAAAAATAATCATCAAAGGTGGGATGTTCAGTGGGAGAAATATGATCGGTAGAAATATTTAGAAATATCCCGTAATCAAAAGTCATCCCAAAGACCCGATCTAATTTGTAAGCTTGGGAAGACACTTCAATTACGAAATGCGTCAAGCCATTGGATAAAGCTTTTGCCAACATAGCGAATAAATCAAGGGATTCTGGCGTAGATAAATGGGCTTTTTCAAAATTTTTCCCATCAAGGCAAATACTTTCGGTAGAAGAGAGGCCGACTTTGCCAGGAAAAGCCGCGTCCAAGACACCATGGGCAAAAAAACTGGTCGTGGTTTTGCCTTTAGTGCCGGTAATGGCCACTGTTGTTAATTTTTTTTCAGGGAAATCATAAAATAATTGCGAAATTTTGGCCATCGCTTGGCGGATATCGGTGACAATGACTCCAATGGCATCGATATTTTCATAAGTCGTTTCCGCTAAATAAATCGCAGCGCCATTTTCCACAGCTTGGACTAAATACTTTTCTTCAAAATTAAATCCTTTGCAAAAAAATAACGTCTCAGATTGAACTTCCCGGGAATCATAAGCGAGCTTTGCAACAGTAAGGTCTGGCGCCATATTTGGGGCAAATTGCCACTGATTGTCAACGATATATTCTTTAAGTAAATTTTCTTTTTGTAAAGTAGTTAACACTTTTTCTAATGATAAAGTTGGCACATTAAAACTTCCTTCCATCTTTAATTCTTTGTTATTGTAACAAAATCTCCATAAAAAAGACACCGCAATTTTCAGGCGATGTCTTTTATTTAAAACTTTATCCTAAAACTGAAACAGCAAAATCTGGCGTGAAACTTGCAATTGTCGCCACTTTTACCACATCACCTGGTTTTGGTGCGTGAATATATTGGCCGTTACCAATATACATCGCCACGTGATACGTCGAACCATGACTGCCCCAGAAAAGTAAATCGCCTACTTCTGCGGCACTTACCGCAATTTGTGTTCCAGCACTTTCTTGAGGAACTGTCCATGAACCAATGGATAGATTAGCGACAGTCGTGTACAAATAATTCATTAAGCCGGAACAATCAAAACTTGATGGCCCTTGAGCGCCCCAAACATAAGGTTTCCCTAATTGCGCTTGAGCTCCTTCGACTAAACGATTCCGCAAATTTTCTTTCGAAAGATAAGCCGTTTGTTGATTTTTTAAATCAACAATTTGTGCTTGCGCTAACTCAATTTCACTTTGGAGTTGAGTTTGACTTTGGCTAGCTGTCGTGGCGGTATTTCGCAAGTCGCTTTGTTCTTGTTGCAAGGTAGCAATTTTAGTTGAAAGGGTTGTGATTTGCGTTTCTTTTTGGGCAAGAACTTCATCAAATGTTAAGCTCTTTTCCTCAGTAGTAGCCAAAGTGGTGACCTTAGTTAATGGGGAAATACTCGTCGTTGTATTATTTTCAAGGGCGGTAGTTTCTGGTAAAACATCAACAATGGTCTCTTGTAAGGCCGAAAGTTGTATTGTTTGTTCATTGAAATCGAGCGCTATATTTTTTAAGTCAGCGTTCACTGCTTGTAACTGGGTACTAGCTGTATTTTGTGTGGTGATTAGTTGGTCAATTTGGGCTTGTTGTGAATTGATTTGCGTTTGAACGACATTGATTTGATCATCGAATGAATCAGCAGAGACGTTGACACTGGCTAAAGTTGTGGCGCCTAACAATAAAGTTGATAAGGTCCAAATCGGTAATTTATTTATTTTCAAATAGGGTGCTCCTTTTATTTGGAATGATTTTATTTAAACACTTTTTTTTTGCGAAAGGATAGAAAAGACGTTAAACTTTCATGAATAATATTACAAATAGATGAATAAATATGACAAATGTAACAAAAAAAGCAGAGATCCAAATTCTCTTGGACATCTGCTTAAAATATTTTTCTGTGACAAAATTATTGGAAATACTGAGTTAACGCTTCGGTGATGAGATCGGCGACTTGTTGTTGATACTCTTCAGTAGCAATATAGGTAACATCAGATTCAGTGGACATGTAGCCAAGTTCAAGTAAAAGGGCGGGCTGCGTATTTTCGCGAGTCACCGACAAATCATTGTAACTAGCGCCATGACTTTGTAAAGGTAAATTTTTAAATTGGGTCGCGACTATTTCGGCTAACTGGATATCGCGATCATAGTAATAAAAAACATGGGTCCCAGTGGCGATATTCGGATCATCGGTAGCATCATAATGTAAACTTAAAAAGACATCGGGTTTTTGTTCGTTACTCATATTAGAACGTTCCTCTAAATCCACCCACTCATCGGTATCACGCGTCAACAAAACGCGGGCGCCAGTTTTTTCTAAAGCCTTTTTTAAAAGAAGGGTGGTATCTAAAGTTAAATCTTTTTCCAAAATATTATTGTCAGTCGATGCGCCATCATCGGCGCCACCGTGACCGGCGTCTAACATAATCGTTGCCTCGGCAATTGAGGTGACTAAGCTTTGATTGTTAAGCGTTTGGGTATTCATCACCCAGTTGGCGACGTAACCTGTTGTGCCATCTGCCGTTTCAATTTGGTACCATTCACCGACTGTTGCTAAAACGGTGACGGCAATATTTTGTTCAAGCGTAGTCACTAGCTCGGCTTGAACGTTAGGTTCCGTCCGAATATTAGTCGACTCTTCGCGAGTGTAAATTGTATTATTTTCTTTTTCTTCTGGTTTTTCTACTTCATCTGTTTTGCTTTGGGTCAAATATTGTGAAGGAATCCAGCCGACTTTATCAGCCACTTGGACTTGGGACCAACCATCTTGTTCTAAAGTAATAACTAACGATGTGTCCTTAGCTAAAGTATCTAGAATTTCTGCTTGATCATTAGGTTCTTGACGCAGCGGTGTATCGGCAGTATTGACGGTCGCCGGTAAATTTGTAACGGCGGCATTTTTTTCATTTCCAATTAGCCAACTAGCGACCCAACCGGTGTTTCCATCAGGTAAAGTGACTTGATACCATTCATTTTCTTGCTTTAAAACAGATAGCTTGGTGCCAGATTTTACTTGAGCAGCAATCCCAAAATCTAGTCCTGGACCGGTACGAACATTAAGCGCGGAGGCTTCGACGGTTAAGCTAGTACTTTTATTTAAAAGGGCGATCCCTAAAACTACTAAAGCAACAATACAGACATTGATCAGTAAAAGAATCGGCGGTTGTTTTTTTTTCAGACGTAATTGATGTTTACGAGGGGAATTTTCCAAGAGTGTTCCAACTTTCATCGCTTTTTATTCATTATATTTATTATACAACAGGAGAAATCTGAAAAACAGTCGTTAAAAAAAATTTAAAAAGTTTTTTGCTAAAATTTTCTTTGGCGACAATTTCAAAATTTCTTTCTTGAAAAACTTGACTATTTTTGAAATATCGAGTATTTTACTATCAATAGCTAAAATCTAAGAAAGAGCAAGTACGATAAAATTTTTTTAAGCGAGGCGTCGATCGTGGGAGGATGCTAAAAAATTTATTGGAAAAGACACTCTGGAGAAAGACTTTAAAAAAGTCTCGGCGCAATCCGTCGTTATTTGGAAAGTGGAAGTGTAAACTTCAAGCTAGGTGGTACCACGTGTGTATAAACACTCGTCCTTTTTATAGGACGGGTTTTTTTGTATTTTTAAGGTATTTTTAAAGGTTTTTTTGAATTTTAAAGCAGTTTTTTGAATGTAAAAGGGGGAGCATTATGAATTATCAAAAACCAAAAGGGACTAATGATCTATTACCAGGAGAAATTGAAAAGTGGCAATTTGTGGAAGAAACCGCAAGACTTTTATTTGCTGATTATCGTTTCAGTGAAATTCGGACGCCGGCTTTTGAATATTATGAAGTGATTGCGCGTTCCGTGGGCGATACGACGGATATTGTTTCTAAAGAAATGTACGATTTTTACGATAAAGGGCAACGTCATATTACTTTGCGCCCAGAAGGTACGGCTCCCATTGTTCGTAGTTATGTAGAAAATAAATTATACGGACCAGAATATCCTAAGCCTTACAAATTATTTTACATCGAACCCATGTTTCGTTATGAACGTCCGCAAGCTGGACGCCTACGCCAATTTCACCAAATCGGGGTAGAAGTCTTCGGTACAGAAAATCCTGCGCTTGATGTGGAAATTATGGCCATGGCGATGGACTTTTTCGCCCAACTAGGTATTCAACATGTTAAATTAGTCATTAATTCTTTAGGAGACAAAGAAAGTCGGGCCAATTATCGAAAAGCGCTCATTGATTATCTTGAACCATTGGAAGATCAATTAAGTTACGATTCTAAACGCCGCCTTCATGAAAATCCATTGCGAGTGTTAGATTCCAAAGAAAAAGAAGACCAAGCGATTGTTGCCTCAGCTCCAAAAATTCTCGATTATTTAAATGAAGTTTCGTTAACTCATTTTAATCAAGTAAAAAAATATCTCGAAGCTCTAGAAATTCCTTATGAAATTGATCATACCATGGTGCGTGGTTTGGATTATTATAATCACACCATTTTTGAAATTATGGCGGCATCTCCTGGATTTCACGGCGCTCAAAGTACCGTTTGTGCCGGGGGACGCTACGATAATTTAGTCGAAGAACTTGGCGGACCTGCTACACCGGCTTTTGGTTTTGGGATGGGGATTGAACGTTTGTTATTAACTTTGGATGCTGAAAATATTGAGCTACCGACGATGGATGTGCTGGACGCTTATGTAGTTTCTTTAAGTGATGCTACGGATTTAGAAAGTTTAAAACTTGTCCAAGCAATTCGCGGGGCAGGATATTCAGCCAATCGCGATTTTCTCGGACGTAAAGCTAAGGCGCAATTTAAATCAGCCGCTAAAGAAAAAGCGCAACTTGTCTTAACTATGGGTGAAACAGAATTGGCAGAAGAAAAAGTCAATGTCAAAGAAATGAGTTCCGGCCATGAAGTGACGGTACCACTAGAAGAAATTTACGAAAATTTTGATGATGTCTTTGCGACGATGTTGGCATTTAAAAAAGGAGAATAAACTTATGAAAAGAAATATGTATGCAGGACTTGTTACGGAAAAAAATGTTGGTGAAACTTTAACTTTAAAAGGTTGGGTCGCCAAACGCCGTGACCTTGGCGGATTATTATTTGTTGACTTGCGTGATCGTGGGGGGATTTTACAAGTTGTCTTTAATCCCGAAAAAAATAAAGAAGCCGCTGAAATCGCTGAAACATTGCGAAGTGAAGATGTGGTTGAAATCACAGGCGTTGTTGCTAAACGTGACGAACGAGCAGTAAATCCAAAAATGAAAACCGGATCGGTGGAACTTGTTGCTCAGGCAGTAATTGTTTTAAATAAAGCGAAAACCACTCCTTTTGTCATTGAAGATGCCGGCGAAGTGAATGATGATTTGCGTTTGAAATATCGTTATCTTGATTTACGCCGGGAAAAAATGTTGAAAAATTTCCAATTACGTCATCAAGTGACGCGCTCCATGCGGGAATACTTAGATACGCATGACTTTATGGATGTGGAAACACCTTATTTAACAAAATCCACTCCAGAAGGCGCCCGCGATTACTTAGTACCGTCTCGCGTTCATGATGGACATTTCTACGCCTTACCTCAATCACCACAATTAATTAAACAATTATTAATGGCTGCTGGATTTGACCGCTACTATCAAATTGTTCGCTGCTTTAGAGATGAAGATTTACGAGGCGACCGCCAACCGGAATTTACGCAAGTGGATATTGAAACGAGCTTTTTAGAAGAAGATGAAATTCTTTCCTTCACTGAAGAAATGATTGCCAAAGTGATGAAAGAAACGATGGATATGGAAATCAGCTTGCCATTTCCACGTATCGCTTATGATGAAGCGATGGATCGCTTTGGTTCTGATAAACCCGATACGCGTTATGATTTGGAATTGAAAAATATTTCCGGGTTAGCGGCCGACACTGAATTTAAAGTATTCGCTTCAACAATTGAAACGGGTGGTGCTGTTTACGGACTAAACGCAGTTGGCGCGGCAGACAAATATTCTCGTAAAGAAATCGATGCGTTGGGTCAA
The DNA here is from genome assembly GCF_900104595.1 of Enterococcus timonensis. Lineage (GTDB taxonomy): Bacteria > Bacillota > Bacilli > Lactobacillales > Enterococcaceae > Enterococcus_J > Enterococcus_J timonensis. The sequence continues at coordinate 931,663 of NZ_FNVY01000004.1, read as the reverse complement.
TATTTAGGACAATTTGGTGCTAAGGGCTTAGCTTGGGTGAAAGTCACAGCAGACGGATTTAATGGTCCCATCGCTAAATTTTTACAAGATAAATTTGACGAATATACGCAAGTAATGGATGCTAAAGTCGGCGACCTATTGTTTTTTGTCGCTGATAAAAAAGAAGTGGCGCAAACATCTCTTGGGGCATTGCGCGTTCGTTTAGCTAAAGAATTAGGCGTAATCGATCAAGATAAATTTAATTTCTTGTGGATTACTGACTGGCCAATGTTTGAATACTCCGAAGAAGAGGGCCGCTACATGTCCGCCCATCATCCATTTACTTTACCAAAAGCAGACGACGAACAGTATTTATTAACCGATCCGAAAAAAGTTTACGCCCATGCTTACGATATTGTGTTAAATGGTTATGAAATCGGTGGCGGGAGTTTGAGAATTAACACTCGCGACTTGCAGGAAAAAATGTTCCAAGCTCTAGGCTTTTCTAAAGAAAGTGCTGAAGAACAATTTGGCTTCTTATTAGAAGCTTTGGACTATGGTTTCCCACCACTTGGCGGACTAGCGTTAGGTTTGGACCGCTTCGTGATGTTATTGGCTAAAGAGGACAATATTAGAGAGGTCATTGCTTTTCCAAAAAATGGCCGCGCCTTAGATCCATTGACCCAAGCGCCGTCACCCGTTTCTGAAAAACAACTAGCTGAACTTCATTTGGAAATTACTAGTTTTGAAGAAAAAAAATCGAGTGAAGAAGAATAAAAAAATATTAAAGCTGCAACTATTCTAGTTTATCCTAGGATGGTTTTACGCTACATATAAATTCAAACGCTTTATTTAATTAAGAGGGTGAAGATTTGTTAACTCAATTTATATTCGAATTAAAACGAGGCCTAAAAAATCCGCTGCTATACTTGGGGATGATCGCGCTAGTGCTTTTTTCCTTTGCGCAATTTCAAGGAGAAGTAAAAATTTCTACGAGAGTATATATGGCAGGGGATAGTCGAGAAAAATTATACAGCCATAAAAATTTTATGACCCAAAAAGAAGCGGTGACTTTTATTGAAGATGAGGCGCTCGCTCAAATAGATAATGATGAAATTGTCCGCCAATTCCTACTTGACTCAAACGATTCATATGATCAAATTACACTGAAGAATGCGCAAGATTCAATTGCAAAGTTAACTGAACAGATAGCCGTTTACAAAAGTCGGGATTTTAAGAAAATTCAGAAATTTGAATTGGCTCACGATTCTTTATCGGTAGAAGATCGCCTGGCCACACAATATTTATTAGATCACAACATTCCAGCAGCACCAAAAATCGCGCTTCAAGTAGATGCACTCCCCATGATAGCCACGGTTTTAAAACAACCAGGAGCCACTCAACAAGGTCCGACAAAAAAAGCACAGCTAACCATTCCTTTAATTATTTTTTTAGGGAGCACTCTTTTGGCTAGCGTTTATTTGACCTTTCATCGTCGGCAAAAAACCATCGACTTTGTGGACGTTCTGCCTTTAAAAAAATGGCAAATCTTAAGTGTGAATTTTGCGGTGACCATTTTGTTAGGCCTGTTGATGTTTTTAGTGGGAATTTTAATATTTATAGCAATAGTCGCTCTCTGGCCGGGGCACAGTCTTGGTTTTTGGCAATATCCATTTGGCTATATTTTGCAAAATCAATTTTTGGTAGTGACGATTGGGGAATTTTTCGCCAAATATTTTTATTTTTTCTTTTTGTGGCTCCTTTTTTTAGCCAGCCTCCAACTTTTTTTGGCTCAACTTACCAAGCAGCCAATTATTTTAGTAGCAGTAACCGCACTTTTGCTCTTTTTAGGACCACTGGGTTTACTTTATCAAAATAGTTTCAAAGCTTTCCAAACATTTTTCCCAAGTTTTTATTTAGGAATTGCCGATGTCGTGTTGAATCGCGGTAGTTTTGCCGATATTTCTTATCAATCGGTGAGCTTAATTTTCCTTGCGTGGAGCAGTATTTTCCTAATATTTGTCGCTGCCATTGTCAAAAAGCGCGGCCGGGTGTAAATAAACTCTGAAAATTGGCAAATTACTTTCAAAAGTCGGCAAAACAAGGTAGAATAAGACTCGAGAAAATAAAGAAGTGAGGAAGTATTTTGCAAAATATTTTGAAACGTCTAAAAATTGACAAGTATACGAGTCGCTTGTCAGCTTCAATGGTTTATGGTTTGTTGGCGGGAGTGGCTTTTAACTTTTTTTATTTGCCGGGAAATATTTATTCTAGTGGCGTCAATGGGGTAGCGCAGATTTTAACTAAATTTTCGCAACAACTTTTTGGTCTGCACATTCCATTGTCGATTACTTTATATATCTTGAATATTCCGTTGTTTTACTTGGCTTGGACAAAACTTGGAAAAAGATTTACCATTTTTACGATTATTACGATTACCTTGACCTCATTTTTCATCCAAATTATTCCAGAAACCACTTTAACTACTGATCCAATTATTTGTGCCATTTTTGGTGGGGCAATTATGGGCATTGGGATTGGCTACACATTGCGCAACGGGCTATCAAGTGGTGGTCTAGATATTATTAGTTTAACTATTCGGCGTAAAACGGGAAAAAGTGTCGGTTCCATCTCGATTGGTTTTAATGCGGTAATTATTTTGGTTGCCGGTTATTTATTTGGCTGGCAGTATATGTTTTATTCAGCGCTGTCGATTTTTGTTAGCGGGAAAATGACCGATGTTGTTTATACGAAACAAAAGAAAATGCAAATTATGATTGTGACTAAGGAACCTCATTTAGTAATTGAATCGATCCAAAGCCGCTTGCGCCGTGGTATTACAATTATCCACGACGCAGAGGGCGCCTTTAATGAAGAACCCCAATCGATTTTATTTACCGTGATGACCCGCTACGAATTACCAATGTTAGTAGCCGCCATGAAAGAATCCGACCCCAAAGCGTTCGTCTCCATCTCAGACAACGTCCAAATCTTAGGCCACTTCTACGAAGAAGACATGTTTTAAAAAAGGTTGTTTTAAAGGTGATTAGCGATGCAGAGAATAGATAAAATTTTTAAAAATCCCGATTTTGGATTTTAAAAAATTTTATCTATTCTCCAAATCGCTACCTTTAAAACACCGAGAAGAAAAGGTTGTCTTTGGCGTGTTTTGTGCTGTAAAAAAATAGGAAAATGTTTGGAAATTGTTTTTTAATTTCAAAATCATTTTATCTTTTTTTCTAGGATCAGCGCTTAAGACACCGTCAAAAAAGTTGGCGCAAATCCATCCTACTTCTAAAAAACAAAAAAGCTCCCTGCCAAATTTTTGGCAGGGAGTTTCATTTTTTTAGATTTAAGCTTCAGGTGTTTCTACAACTACTGTAGCTTCTTCTTCGTCTTCTTCAGGAACTTCTTGTTTTTCAACTACAGACAAGATGTGTTCTTCAGGGTCAGTTACGACTTTGAAGTCTGCGAATTTAGGAAGGTCAGCAACTGTTAAGCTGTCGCCAATTCTAAGTTCAGAAATATCAACAGTAACAAATTCTGGCAATTTGTCAGGTGTAGCAGAAACTTTAACTGAGTACAATACTTGGCCGATTTCAGCGCCTGTTTTAAGGACAGCTTCTTCACCAACTAATTGTAATTCAGCATCAACTTCAACTTCTTCTTTCATGTTTACAGCAATTAATTCTACATGTTTGATAGCCCGGTTAAAAGTATCAAATTGTGGTTCGGACAACAAAGCATTAACAGGTTTGCCGTTAAGGTCAAATGATAATACCACGTTGGCGCCATTTTCACGTAAAATTCTTGATAATTCTTTTTCTTCGATAGCTACTGGTGTATTTTCCACTTGGTAACCGTAAACGATAGCAGGGATTTTTCCAGCTTTGCGTAATTCATTTCGCAATGAACGGGGACGTGTTTCTCTTTTCTCTACTTTGAGTGCTTCTGACATAAATATTTCCTCCTTTGATTTGCGCAATGGGGTAATTATGACACCACTTTCGTAGCTCATTGCGTATTCGGTGAACTAAAATTTATCAATGAACTCTATAAAAAAAGAGACTCTGTAAGTAACCAGAAGTCTCAAGGCTTGACAAAAATTTTCTAGAATGACTTTGTTACAGCCCATCTAGAGACTCAATTGATAATCTAATGCTAGTCTTTATCCGATTGTTTGTCAAGCAGTGTCTTATTTTAAAATTGTTGGTGTGCTTCTTGGGGCAATAAAATTGTCTGATTCGACCCGTCGTCATAGGCATAAACGGAAGGGGGAAAAGTATCTAGAAATTGAAAAGGTAGATCAATCCGCATATCGACATTTTCACCATCAGTAGAAAATGCGACAGTTAATTTACCTTGATGATTTTCCAATTGAAAGACGAGTAAATCGCCTAATACATACGTTCCTTTTAAATCGGCATCAATAATGACCCACAGACTATCAATAATTTCGCCAGGTAGCTGGGAAATAATTCCGGTGGAAGCAAAACGAGCTTGATTTCGATTAAACATACTTATCACATCCTTTTTGATATATGATTAAATCTTATGGATATTATAACATAAAGTAGGGAAGAACCAGTATTCCAAGACACCTAGTTTTTGCAAATAGGAAAAATTTAACTTTCTTATTTTTGCAGGAAGTCAATTTGACGTCTTGAAAAGAGTACGTTAAAATATTTCTAGCATTCAGCAATCGTATTAAAATAATGTCTAAATGTGCTCAGGAAAAAATATTATTATCGGTTTGGTTACATTGGAAACGAAAGGAAAAGAAGATTTCGATTGGAAACAGAATTCCAAACGAGTCTTTTTTTTGCAAAATAGAAATTTAATCTTCTTAGAAAAGCGGTGAGTAGATGCAATTGGCAGCATTTTTACAACAAATAGGAAAAACAAAAAAAGAAGTCAAACACTTGCTAGTAGCCCACTTAGTGACAATTGATGGCGTGATTACGACATCAGGTACGGCAACAATTGATCCTGGCCGACAAAAAATTACGGTGCGCCGACAACACTTTGTCGGGGTTGCGCATCGCTATATTTTATTCAATAAGCCAGTGGGAGTTATTTCGGCAAATTCCGATCAAAGTGAGCCGACGATTTTTTCTTTGCTGCCGGCTGATTTTTCTAATTTGCGTTTTGTGGGTCGTTTAGATAAGAGTGCCCATGGACTGATGCTTTTAACAGACAACGGTCAACTAAATTATCAAATACACCAAGATCGTTTCCATGTTTCCAAAAAATATCTGGTAGAAACTAAAGAAGCGCTAGAAAAAAATGATGTGGAACTTTTTGCCGCCGGGCTGGTGATTGATGAGTCCACCCGTTTAGCTCCTGCAAAATTAATCTTATTGGATCAACATCATGGGCTGTTAGAAATTACTGAAGGAAAATTTCATCAAGTTAAAAAAATGTTTTTATCAGTAGGGAAAAAAGTAGTAGATCTTGAACGAATTGCCATTGGTCCCCTTGATTTACCTGCGAAACTTGCACCAGGAGAATTTCGGGAAATTAACGACGCCGAGTTTGAACTACTTAAAAAATTTTTTAAAAGTTGAAAAAAATTTCGTGGATGAAATGGCTATAATTAAAAAGCCGCATAAATATTTAGTTTTAAAGAGGTTATTTTAAGATGCAATCTGGAGACTACACATAACAATAAGATGTAAAATTTATTGTAAGAATTTAAAGTGAATGATAAAATTAAACGGTAAGTTGAAAATTAAAATAGAAACCTAAACTTGTAAAGATTGATAAAATGAGCAGTAGTAAAAAAGGGATGGGCGAAATTGCTAATCCTTTTTTTGTTTTCTAAGGGAGTTTGAATAACAGTCACCATTGTTATTCATTTAAAGAAAATAGATACTGTGTCGGAGGTAATAAAATGAAAACATTTGAAAAAATTGGAATTGGTTTGCTATTGGGGGTCGGACTTTTCGCTTCGACAAGATCAGTGAATGCTGATGAAAAAGTTCACTTTATTGATTTATTTGGAGATGCGATTCTTCTTGAATCTGATGGGCATTTTGGTTTGATTGATGGCGGTGAAGATAGCGATAATCCGACTGGTAATCCTTTGTTAGCTTGGTTTCCAGGTGGAGAGCAGATCCTTTTAAATTATTTGAAAAGTAACATTCCAGCTGACAGTAATGGTCAGTATAATTTGGACTTTATCATGGGGACCCACGCCCATTCCGATCACCTTGGTGGATTGCGTTACGTAGTTAATGATAGTCAGATCACAGTAAATAAAGCTTATCTGAAAGAGTATCATCCTGAACAGATGAACCTTTATAATATAATGTGGGATAATCAAGAGGAATATGATTTACTTGTTTCTGCTTTAAATAATGAAGGAATACCCATTGTTAAAAATACTGAGGAATTAAATCAAAGTTTTAATTTGGGCAAGATGAACATCCAATTTTACAATACTGAAGTGCTGGACTATGCTTTTCTAGATGAAAGTTATAAATTAGATGAAAATCATAGCTCGATTGTTTCTGTAGTACAATACAATAATAAACAAATTTTCTTAGGTGGAGATTTAGATTTTAAAACCAATCCCATGAATCCGCTTGGTGATGAAAGTAGAGTTGCCTCATTAATCGGCGATATTGATTTGATGAAATTGAATCATCACGGACAAATATTGTCTAATAGCTACGAGTTAATTAGTAAATTAAATCCAGAATTTGCTATTTCTACTTGGACGGGAATCGATGTTTATCAGCCAACGAAGGATTATTTGCTATCTCAAAATATTCCGCTATTTGAAACACATTATTCGGGAAATATTGTAATAGATTTTAATAAAGAAAGCTTCGGATTATATGATTATACCGGATCTATTCCCGTTGCTAAACCCCGCGAACCTGGTTGGTATTTGCTAGAAGGTAATTGGTATTATTTTGATGGGCAAATTTCGGTAACGGGTTGGAAATCAATCGGGAACACATGGTATTACTTTGATTCAAATGGCACTATGCAAAAAGGTTGGCAAGCAATTAATGGGCAATGGTACTTGTTGGATGCGATTAATGGCGATATGAAAATTGGATGGCACCTAGATAGTTCTAAGAAATGGTACTTTTTAAAAGCTAGCGGAGAAATGACGACAGGTTGGCAACAAGTTAGTGGGAAGTGGTATTTCTTAAAAGCTAGCGGAGAAATGACAACAGGTTGGCAATTAATCAACGGAAAATGGTATTTTTTAAATGCTAGCGGTGAAATGCAGACGGGTCGAAAAATAATATCTGGAAAATGGTATCAATTTAATTTAAGTGGTGAGTGGATCGCTTAAATTAACAAATTAAAAATTTGAAACTTTTTTTGAATCGGTATCAAATTTTACTTGTAAGATATAATAAAATCAAAGGATTTCGGATTGTAATTCATTGATTTTCGTTTATAAATGAATAAATCCAAGGACGATTAGCAATTAAGCTAATCGTTCTTTTAAATTGTTTTTTTGTGTACACTTGTGTTACAGTTTTGTTGTAGCGAAAGTGAGGAGAAAATTTATGAATGCGAGTAGTACAATAACATTTAGAGTATCTCATGAAGAAAAAGAATTTCTTTTAGCAATTGCCAAGTTTAACGGCGTAACTCTTTCAGAGTGGGCAAGAAAAGAATTGATGGAAACGGCAGAAGATAAAGCCGATTTGGAAACTTATAAAACGTTAATGAAGGAACATCTGAAAAAAGATCAAAGTATTTCTCACGAAGAAATGTTGCGTGAATTAGGATTATGAACCCGAAATACTCAGTAAGATATGAAGTAGAAGCTCAAAAAAGTTTGAAAAAGATGGATCGCTTTCAAGCAAAGTTAATTTTAAATTGGATTGAAGAAAATTTAAAAGGAACCGAAAACCCAAGGATACATGGAAAAGAGTTGGTAGGGGATAGAAAAGAAGTTTGGCGATATCAGGCGGGCAAGTATAGAATTTTAGCTGATATTTCAGAGGATGAAGTTTTTATTCTGATATTGACAATTGATCACAGAAAACAGATTTATAAGAGAAAGTAATCTATATTAAAACATGCGAAAGGATAATTAGAAATAACTTCTAATTGTCCTTTTGTCTATTTAGAATAAATTTCTGAAAAAAAGTAGCTACGTTAACTTCCAAGTAGAAAGTTAGTATTGATGGTACTTGTGGTAGTCTAGTTTTATTTCGTGCATTTGTTTTTACAAGTTATCATTTTGTAAAACATGATAAAATCAAAGGATTTCGGATTGTAATTCATTGATTTTCGTTTATAATAGTAAAAGAATAAATCGATAAGGGGTGCGAGATGGCGCAAATTAAACGACCGATTATTATTGGAGTAACAGGTGGTTCAGGTAGTGGAAAAACAAGTGTCTCCCAGGCGATTTTAAATCATTTTCCAAAGCAAGAGATTATGATGCTTGAGCAAGATTCTTATTACAAAGATCAAAGTGAGATGCCATTTTCTGAGCGTTTGACAACAAATTACGATCATCCATTTGCTTTTGATACGCAACTGCTGATTGATCATTTGCAAAAATTATTGCACTATGAAGCAATCGAAAAGCCAGTTTATGATTATGCAGCCCACACGCGCAGCAAAGAAATCGTCCGCCAAGAGCCTAAAGAAGTCATCTTGTTGGAAGGAATTCTTATTTTAGAGGATAAACGGTTGCGGGATTTGATGGATATTAAAGTTTACGTAGACACCGATGATGATATTCGGATTATTCGGCGGATTAAACGGGACATGCAAGAGCGGGATCGGACGTTGGATTCGGTGATTGATCAATATTTATCCGTTGTAAAACCCATGTATCACCAATTTATTGAACCGACGAAACGTTACGCCGATATTATTGTGCCAGAAGGTGGACAAAATCACGTGGCGATTGATTTGATTGCTACTAAAGTTGCGGCAATTTTACAAGAGCGCAGCCATCACGATTAATTTTTATAAACGAAATAAACCAGCAATTCCAAATTTTTTGGAGTTGCTTTTTTCTTTTTTATTGTTGAAAAGGATCGACGAGGAACCATTTTTCTGAACTAAGAATTTCTACATGACGAATATCGTCCCAGTTGTACCACGTTTCGCCAAATTTCACTTCATCGGTACTCGCTTCTCCTAAAAAATAAGAAACGGTAGTCGGTAAAAAATGACCGAATGCATCTCGGGTGTTCAATTGGAAAAGAATCGGATATTTATTAAAGTAAGATTCTTGTAAAATACGTTCAACTTCTTCTTGAGTCATTAAAGAAAGCGGCGCGACATTTTTTAAAGCTTCGGCGTGATTGGCACTGATACCTTTTACTAATTCCTCCATGGCGTAAGCTGTCGCCCATTTCATGGTGCCCCGATCGTGATATAAATTATAGTCTTCAAACTTTTTTTCGGTTGGTTTTTTTTCTGAATCCATGGGGCATTTCCTTTCTTATGTTGAGACGGCGAAATATCTTACAACTTAATTATACGAACATATGTTTGTTTTGTAAATCAAAAAGAAGACGCTAAAAAAAATTAGCGTCGGGAAAATATAAAAAAATAGGGCTAGGAAAATTTAATTTTCCTAGCCCTTGAAAGATTTTTGTTACAGCCTTATTAAACGGTGTGAAAAAAGCTGCAACTAGGGAAAAAGACAAAATGCTTTCTGATTGCTTTGCAATCATGCACCATTTTGCTATTTTCCTACGTCGCAAAACGCTTTTTCTCACAACCTTATTGAACGGTGTGAAAAAAGCTGGGGCTAGGAGAATAGACAAAATTTTTAAAAATCCAAAATCGTGATTTTCGAAAAATTTTTCTAATTCTCTACACCCCAAAACGCTTTTTCTCACAACCTTATTGATAATATAAATTTTCTGAGGGGAAGATGGGGGCGCAGGTGATTTCTATTCCTAGTTTGCGCAAGGTTTGTTCGTCATTTTTATTTAAAATTACAGTCGAGTGGGCTTGGGTATCTTTTAGTTTGGCCAGTTGATCGTAGGCGACTTGGGCTGTTGGGTTGGTGACGGCTGAAATCGCTAGGGCAATCAGGACCTCGCTTGCTGTTAAAGATTTCAAAGTAAAATGCAGTTCGTCGGATTTTAATTTTTGGATCGTTTCTAAAATAACTGGAGACAACAGTGGAATGTCATCGGCAATATGGGCAAGGACTTTGATGGCGTTCAGTAACATGGCAGCCGAAGCGTCCATAAGTGCGCTGGATCGGCCGGTGACCATGGTGCCATCCTCAAGTTCAATGGCAATAATTGAAATGACTTCGCCGTCTTGACTTAATTTTTCTGCATAGTTGTGCGCTGGTACAACGACTGCGCGATCTTCAGGTTTTAATTCGACTTCTTCCATAATCATTTTAATGCGATTGACGGTTTCTTCGTCGGTTTGGCCAGTTTTATAAGCCACCAACGTATGAAAATAGCGGCGAATGATTTCTTGCAATGATGCTTCTCTTACAACATCATCGTTGATAATTCCAAAGCCGACGCGGTTAACGCCCATATCAGTTGGTGATTGATAAACAGATTCTTCGCCGGTAATTTTTTCAATAATGCGTTTGATAACGGGAAATGTTTCGATATCGCGATTATAATTTACCGCCACAGTGCCGTAGCGATCGTAATGGAAGGAGTCAATCATATTAACATCTTTTAAATCAACCGTTGCAGCTTCATAGGCAATATTTAAAGGATGTTTCAAAGGAATATTCCAAACGGGGAAAGTTTCAAATTTTGAATAGCCCGCCGCGCGGCCCATTTTACTTTCGTGATACAACTGGGTCAAACAAGTGGCCAGTTTACCAGAACCGGGACCAGGAGCGGTGACAACGACAATTGGTTTGGTCGTTTCCACATAAGGATTAATTCCGAAACCTTCTTCTGAAACAATTTTTTCAACATTGACTGGATACTCGTCAATTTCTTGGTAAGTGTAGACTTTAATATTGCGTTGTTCTAATTTATTAATGAAAACTTTTGCTGCGGGTTGGCCGGAATAACGAGTAATGACTACCGAATTAACGGATAAATCGTACGTCCTTAGTTCATCAATTAACCGAAAAATATCCATATCGTAAGTAATGCCGTAATCGCCACGAATTTTGTTGCGCTCAATATCGCCGGCATAGACACACATAATAATCTCGGCTTGATCTTTTAATTTTTGCAGCAATTTTACTTTGGCATTTTCCATAAAACCGGGCAAGACGCGGCTAGCGTGTTTGTCGTCGACTAATTTGCCGCCAAATTCCAAATACAATTTTTCGTAATGATTCACTCGTTCCAAAATATACTGGGATTGTTCTTCCAAATATTTATCAGCATCGAAACCAATTTTTTTCAAAGCCAAAGCCTCCTCAAATTTTTGTCAGGGTAATTTTCATTTTTTACTACTTTAGCATTCTCTCTTTTTTTTGGCGTTTGGTCAAATACTTTTTTACTTTTAAAATGGAATAGTTGATAAACTTTAGAAAAAATTTAGTAAACATCGGCTTTAATTATAAAAAATATTCTAATTTGCCAAATTGGTCTAATATTGCTATGCTTAGAAAAGAAAATTGGCAAAGGAAGTAAATAATGGACTACGAAAAAAAATACTTACAACTTCTCAAAGAAAAATATACAACAAAAGCCGCGGTTTTAACTGAAATTATTAATTTAGAGGCAATTTTGCATTTGCCAAAAGGAACGGAGCATTTTGTTTCTGATTTGCATGGAGAATATGGGGCTTTTCAACATATTTTACGTACGGGAAGTGGCGCCATTAAAGAAAAAATCAATGAATTATTTGGCGAAAATCTAACCCCTGAAAAACGAAATCAGTTGGCGATGTTAGTTTATTATCCAGAAGAAGTTATGAAGCAAGAAACGCTAGATGAAGAATTTTTTAAAGATAATCTAGAAAAAATGATTTTGCTGACCCGTTATTGTGGCAAAAAATATTCTCGTTCCAAGGTGCGTAAAGCTTTACCTGAAAAATATGCTTATATTTTAGAAGAACTGTTAACAGAAATAAAAAAAGAAGCTAGCGAACAAAAAAATGGCTATTGCCAGGCCATTGTCGAAAAAATTATTTGCTTAGGCCAGGCAGAAGATTTAATTATTGGCTTAGGCAAAACTATTTCTCGTCTCGTGGTGGATCAGCTTCATGTGGTAGGGGATATTTATGATCGTGGTCCGGCGCCTGATAAAATTATGGACGCGTTAAAAATGCTACCGGCAGTGGATATTCAGTGGGGAAATCACGATATTAACTGGATGGGGGCCGTGGCGGGCTCGCCTTTATCGATGATTAATGTGGTGCGGATTTGTGCACGATACGATAATTTAGAAATTTTAGAGGAAAGTTACGGCATTAATTTGCGGCCATTGTTGGAATATGCTACCGGACAATTTACGCCAACGGAAAATTTTGCCCCCAAAAATAATCCTGATCATGGGGAATTAACTGTTCACGAAGCCGATACTTTAAATTGCCTACAACAAGCTTGTGCCGTGTTGCAATTTAAATTAGAAGATGCTTTAATTGCGCGGCGTCCAGAATTTCAGTTAGATCAAAGGCGCGTCTTAGCACAGTTGGATTTTTCTCAGCAGACGTACACTTTTGCCGATAAAAAGTATCAACTTACTGATTTTCCTTGGTCGCATTTTGATGAAAATCAGCCGAATTTACTAAATGCAGAAGAAGAAAAAATTCTCCAACAATTATTAAAAGCATTTCAACATAGTCCGCGCTTAAAGCAACACACAGATTTTTTAATGGACAAAGGGGGCATGTATTTGTGCTATAACGAAAATCTATTATTGCATGGCTGCATTCCTTTGCACGAAAATGGTGATTTTAAAGCCCTTCATTTAAAAGAAAAAAGTTATGCCGGTAAAGAGTTGCTTGATTTTTACGAAGAACAAGTGCGCACAGCTTATAAAATACCAACCGAAACGCAAAATTTTGCTACGGATCTTTTGTGGTATTTGTGGTGTGGTGAGTGTTCGTCTCTTTTTGGAAAATTGGCCATGACCACTTTTGAACGATATTATGTGGATGACACGACTTGTCAAATCGAAGAAAAAAATGCTTATTATCGTTTGCGGAATGAAGAAAAAGTCGCCACCGATATTTTGCGGTGCTTTGGTTTAGCTAGTAGTGGGCATATTATTAATGGCCACACGCCAGTCAAAGAAAAGCGGGGAGAAGATCCGGTTAAAGCCCACGGCAAAGTTTTGGTCATTGATGGCGGATTTGCGAAAAGTTATCAAGAAAAAACTGGCATCGCCGGTTACACTTTAGTTTTCAATAGTTTTGGCTTGCAGTTAGTTTCTCATTTGGCTTTTACAAGTGTGGCAGAAGTGGTCAAAGCTTCCCAAGATGTATTGTCTACCCGGCGTTTAGTTGAAGAAGTGCCGCATCGTTTATTGATTAAAGAAACCAATATCGGCAAAAAATTACAAGCCGATAAAGAACAGTTGGAACGACTTTTTGACAGGTGGGGTGAGTTGTCTTAGCTTACGGCTTAATTTTTTGCGCAGAAAGGAGTAAAATAAAGACGAAGCAAATTTGAGAAACGAGGCGAGCAACATGCAATCAATGTATTTAGAAGCAATTGATTCCCGTAAAGAAATCGACACCTTGCACGACTTAGTAAAAATGGTCTGGACTCAATATTATGGCCCCATTATGGGTGAAGGAAAAGTGGAACGCTTTTTAGCGACCAAGCAAAGCAAAGCGCAAATTCAAAAGGAAATTTCCCAAGGTTTAGTCGCTTATTATTTTATTCGCAGTCAAGATTCCAAAGAAATTATTGGCTTTACCGCCTATCATGAAACGAAGAGTGCTTTAGTGATTGATAAATTATATTTGACGTATACGATGCGGGGTCAAGGATTGTCCCACGAAATTGTAAGCTACTTTGAAGAAGAAGCGGCTCGACTTGGCTTAAGTGAAATCGAAATTTGGATTAATCATGAAAATCAAATGGGAATTGATATTTTCAAACATTTTGGTTTTAAAGCTTTTTCTTCTCGCCGCACGCCCATTGATCAAGGGTATGTATTGGTTGAAACTGGCTTAGTAAAAAATGATTAAAATCTAAGTAAATTTGCTAGTGGGCTAAACTTGTGTTAGAATCAGTTCATGCGATGAGTCGATAGTTTCATTTTCGAAGCATAAACAGGGCATGCACCCTCCAAGACGGAGTTGTCTGGCGAATTTTGTGGAAGAGACGTCATATCGGAAGATACTGCATTCAAAAAAAGAACCCCTCGCGGGTTCTTTTTTTCTTTTATCTTTTTAAAGTTCAAGGAGGCAAACGATGAAAATTTTAATTGACGGCGATGGTTGTCCCGTGAAAAAAGAAATTGTTAGTTTGGCTAAAAAATATCAGGTACCCGTCACGTTAGTCACTAGTTTTGATCATTACTCACAAAAAAATCAGACTACTGATTTCTCGACCGTTTATGTCGATCGCGGAGCCGACAGCGCCGATTATAAAATTGTTGCTCTGGCTGAAAAAGGAGATGTTTGTGTGACGCAAGACTACGGCTTAGCTAGTTTGCTTTTGGCAAAAGGCGTCACTGTATTCCATCAACGATTCCAATATCAAAAAGAGACGATTGATTTTTTGTTGCAAACCAGATTTGTTGGACAGATGTTGAAAAAAAGTGGCAAACATCAAAAAGGGCCAACGCCTTTTACTAACGCTGACCATCAAGCATTTACTATTCTTTTTGAAAATTACTTAAAAACAATTTAAAACAAAAAAACCGCCCTGGCTTCTCGAATAGCCAGAGCGGGAAAGATGTCGGAAGGAATGCGAGTCAAGAAGTTAAAACCTTACAGGAAACGCAAAGTAAACAGAATTTCTTGAACCAAAACATAAAACTGATTTTTCTTTGGAACTTGACACTACTTAACAATTTGAATTGGCGTTACTGATCTCGTTATTACGTGGTATCTAGTTCTAACCACTACATCCGGTGAAAACATTCGTCGTCACTCATGGTACTCAGTAGCATTGTTTCTTCACATCTCGCTGAAGAGTTGTTGAAAAGGTGAAGCGTAAAGATCAAACAACTTGGTGTTCGGTGTTACTCGAGAAATTCGAATTCTTAACTTGCAGAACCTTTCCTTCCTTACATCTATACTATAACAAGAAATCGATGCGCTTGCAAGAAATAAGACTTGCCCTCAGACAAAGTAGAAAAATTGTTGACTTTTCACTTCTTTTGGACAAATTTTTAAATTTGTCGTTTGAATTTTTAGCAAAAGTATGAAAAGTTTGTAAAATAGTTAAATTTTACTAGTCAGGAAAGTGCTTTTTTGGTACAGTTAGTAAAGAACAAAGTGAGGTGAAAAAAATGGTACAATTAATAATTCCGATAATTTTTCTGGGTGGTTTGATGTGGTGGATGAATCGCTCACAAAAAAAACAACAGAAATCAAGGCAAGATCAATTAGACGCCATGAAAGTCGGCGATTCAGTAGTCACTATTGGTGGTTTACACGGCGTTTTATTTGAAATCAATAAAGAAAAAGGTACTGTAACTTTGGATTGCGAAGGTATTTATTTAGAATTTGACCGGGCTTCGGTGAAATCAAGTAAAGCCAACGTTGCTGCAGATAAAGAATCTTATGTAGTAGAAGGCGAGGACGCTCTTGCTGACACGACAGAAGATGTTTCTTTAGAAGATTCTAGTTCTGAAGATCCAACATCAGAAGCGTAAAAGACAAAAAAAGACTCGTGAGAGTCTTTTTTTTGTTAAACTAAACCGCGTTGTTTTTGATAGCTGAGTAATTTTTTTGAAAAAATAATTTCTGTCTCTTTTAAATCGGCAGCTACTTGGCAATTTAGCAAAGCATAGATTGTAGTTAATTGTTCTTGCCAGCTAGAAAGCAGCTCAATCGTAGCGGGTAATCCTTTTTTAGTTAAGGTCGGTAAAAGTGCGCCGGCAAGACCACAAGAAGTAGCTCCTAAACGTTGAGCTTTGACTACATCAAATGGATTACGGATGCCACCGGAGGCTAAAATTTTCGCCTTAAAATTTTCATTCACTGATTTTTCAGGAACTTCTAGTAGTGATTCCACTGTTGATTGGCCAAAGTCCGCTAAATAATCATAAGGATGATGAGAATTGCGGGCATTTTCAATTTGAATAAAATTAGTACCGCCAGTTCCAGAGACATCAATAAAATCAACTTGCGCTTCCATTAAATCGGCAATCGTTGAACGAGACATACCAAAGCCCGTTTCTTTAACGATAATCGGCACGCCAATTTTTTTAGCTTGAAAAATATTTTCCAGCCAATTGTTAAATTCGCGATCGCCCTCTGGCATTATTAATTCTTGCGGATAATTTAAATGAAGTTGTAAGGCGTCGGCGTCAATTAAGTCGACGGCTTTTTTCATTTGTTCAAGAGTAGCTCCGGCAGATAAATTTCCCCATAAAATACCGTGAGGATTTGCCGCGCGCGCAATAGTGTAAGTATCTGCTAGCTCAGGATTTTTTAACGCGGCCATCATGGAACCTAGCGCCATGGGAATATCAAATTCTTTTGCCAGCAAACTCAATTCTTCATTGTATTTCTTGCTAGCTAAGGAACCACCAGTCATGGCGTTAATGTATAAAGGCAGGCTAGAGGACAAATTTTCGGTTAAAGAAGTTTTTAACTTTACTTGGTCCACATTTATTTTCGGGAAATTTTCATGAATAAAACGAATGTCGTCAAAATCATTGCTATGTTTTTTTTGATTTTGCCCGAGAGCTAACTGCCAATGTTCATCTTTACGATTCATGGACATCCTCCTGAGTTTTATAAAAAACATGCAAAGGTAATGGGGAAATGCCGACTTTTTCCCAAGCGGATTGAACGAAGGGCAACGTGTTGGCATCTTTAAAAATAGCAATGCCGCAATCGCCGCCACCAGCACCGGAAGATTTTGCCGCCCCACCAAATTCATCCGCCACTTCGACTAATTGATTTAAAGCACTCGTTTCAATATTTACGGCGGATAATTGGGAAAGATTTTGTAATAATTGCCGATTTTCAATAATTTTTTCTTGAATTTTCGTTAAATCTTTGTCAGCAAAAGCAGCAATCAAAGCGTTGACACAAGCGTTACTTTTTTGTAAAAAGATTTGATAAGCATCTTTTTGCTCACTTTGTTGGACTTGATCGACTAAATTAGCAGTCGATGCTGGTGTGCCGGTCCAACCGATTAAAAGTTGTAAATTTTCTGGCGGTGTAATGGGTGTAATCGCTAATTTTGGCCAAGGAGTATTTAATAATTCTTTTAAAGATATTTTTTCGATTTGTTGGAGGACCCATTCTTGATCAAAAGTGGAAAAAGCCAACCAACCGCCATAAACACTAGCCGCTACATCGCCACATGATCCATTATTTTGAATCGACAAATGAGCGAGCGCCGCTAATTTAAATAAAATCATTTCATTATACGGCAATTGATAAAACAGACAGAGCGCTTCGACGGTGGCCACCGTGACAGCTCCAGAAGATCCGAGACCGTATTTTGTCCCTTTGCCGTTATCAAGTCCGCTAGCAATTTGCAAATGAAATAATTCTAATGTTTTGCCTTCTTCGCGGGCATAATTTTCCACGATATCAATAGCTGCTAAAATATAATGGAAAGGATTATCACGTTTATCAACGACAAGCGCGTTATTTTTCCGTTTAAAATAAACCGGATAATTACTAAATTGCGCCGATTTGATGCTGCCGTGAACTTGGGCACTGGATAATGTGACGGTGACAAATTGATCCACCGCAATAATAATGGCCGGATTCCCGGGTTCAACAACGGCATATTCACCAGCAATAAATAATTTTCCGGGTGCGGAAACTGTTATCATAAAAATGAAGACTCCTTTATGTATTCGATTCTGTTATTTATTTCATTTTTCTTTTAATTCAATTCCTCTACCAGGAAATGCTACCACTAAATTTTCTTTGGGGAAAGTGACAGACAGCGCGTCTAAGAAAGTTTTAACATTTGCTTTCTCCACTAAGACTTTCACATTCGGTCCAGCATCCATTGTACAATATCCTAAAATTCCTTGCTCACGCAATTTTTGGACAATGTCTAGGGCGGTAAGTGTGCCAGGAGCTAAATAAGTAAAAGGAGGATTGGCGCCTAACATAGTAGCGTGCATCCGTAAGGCATTTCTTTCAGCCGTTTCACCTAGCAAAGTGAAATTTTTTTCAGAAATAGCTTGGCGCACGTCTTTTAAATCGCCATCAATCGCCTTAAGCCAGCCGGGATAAAAAATCGAAGTTTCTACGGTGTGGGCCATGCCGGCCGTGGATGATATTTTTTTGGGCTGATCATTAATTAAAATAAAAATCATCGCCAAATCCCAATCGGATAAATCTTCTTTTAAAGGTACCGCATAACTTGTGGCATCGTCAGAACCTTTTTGCCATTCGGAAAATCCGCCGTAAATAGAACGAGTGGCCGAACCAGAACCGTGGCGAGCCAAACGAGAAAGACTAATGTCATCGAGTGGAAGACCTAAAGCAAGGCTTGTAGCTCCAGCGAGAGCCGCCATACCAGAAGCCGAAGAGGCAAGGCCTGCTGCGGTGGGGACGTGGTTTATACTTTTTACTTCAGCAAATAATTTTGTTTTAGAAATTGCCCGCGCTTCATTTAAAAATTTAACGACTTTTTTTGATTGTTTAGTATCTTGCACTGTTTCATTTAAAATAAAACGATCACTAGTTAACTCTTTTTGAAAGCTTACCCAAGTTTCCGTGTAAAAGGCATCAAGAGTTAAAGAAATTGAATTATTCATAGGTAACATCAGTTGAGGATCTTTTTTCCCCCAATATTTTATCAAGGCAATATTGGTATGCGCTTTGGCGTAACTAGTCATTTATTTATTCAACTCCCTTAAATCTTGAATCCACGTTTTATAGCCGGAATTTTGCAGCGCGGCTTGAATTTTTAAAGCTTCTTTAATTGTTGGGCTAACAAAAATCACACAGCCTCCGCGACCGCCGCCAGTTAATTTTCCGCCTAAAGCCCCGGCGTTTAAACCAAGAGCAATCATGGCATCTAAAGTATCGTTGCTGACGGTTAATTGTTGAAGAATTTTTTGCGCCTGATTCATCAGCTGGCCAATGGATTCCAGCTGATTATTAATTAATGCTATTTTCATTTCTTCAGTAGCTTGTCCTAATTGTTCCAATAAGATTTTTTTCTCAGGTTCATTTTTTAATAAAGTAGCCACATCACTGACCGCTTCTTTGGTCCGTCCTTTTAAGTTGGAGTCAGCGACGATTAAAAAGCCATCGACATGTAAGGAAAATGGTTGAAAATATTGACCTTTCACAAAATAAATCGGTCTGGTGTCGGCAGTCGTAGCTTGATCGATGCCGGAAGGATTTCCATGGGCGATGTGTTCGCCGAAATTGGCAATTTCTGTTAATTTTTTTGCATCGATGGAAACATCGGCCCAAGAAAAAATAGCGCGAATCACCGCATTGACTACCGCCGCAGAAGAACCCATGCCCCGTTCTGGTGGAATGGAACTTTCAATCGTTAACCAAAGTCCAGCTGTAATACCTAATTCTTTTTTGGCCCCAGCGACTACTGCAGCAATATTTTCTAAACTTGACGGCGCCAAATGCAAAGGACCATCGTAATATAAACTTTCTACATAATCAAAAGTTTCGTCGCCATTTTTTTTGACATCGACTAAGACTTTTGTCGCCAAAAAAGGAATGGCGATGGCAGGTTGTCCGTAGACGACCGCGTGTTCACCAATTAAAATAATTTTACCCGTGGCTTTACCTAATCCAATTTTCATTTCCATCCTCCTAGACGATATGTTGGGCGATAAATGGCGCGGCATAAAGCACCATAAATTGCACCCCGTAATTGACACCCATTTGATTTAACGTACCACAAACGATGCCCACAAGTAAAACGCCAAAAATATTTACAAATCCTGCATCCATATAAGCTAGCAGCAAAATAAAAGCGACGAACAAGCCGAGAATGGCTTCATGAGGAATCTTTTGTAAAACAAACAAAGTGATTTTTGAAGCAAAGCGCATGGCGATATAATAAGTGATGACCGCCGCTAAAATTGCCCCCATTAAAATAGCCACTACAAATTCGCCGCGGCTTAATAAATGATGCAAGTTGTGATCTAAAGTAAAGACGGGCGGCGCATTGAAAAGAGCATTGGCTGGACCAACTGCGACCGGCGACAGGGGAATCCCTAAGGCAATTAAAGGAATAATTAATCCTGACAAATAAGTGGCATGACTTAAGGCTGACATGGTAGTAATGGCCATCTCAGCTTTTTTTACTGGATTTTTTTCACCTTTAGCACTGGCTTCTCCTAGTAAAATGGTCAAACCAACTGGCGATAAAACAAATAAAAAATTAGCGGCAAAACTTACTAAAACGGAAATGAGTCCTTCTTTTTTTGTAATTGTTTTTAATGGATGCCGTAAACTAGCGCGATCATCAACTAAATCAACAGCGACTTGTCGTTTGGCAAATCTCGGCAGTGCACGATTGGCATTGGCATTTAAAAGTTGTAATAATTTCATTAGTAAAGGGCCGATAGTAATTCCTAAGAAAAAGGATATCGTCACCGTTTTATCTGGGGGAACAGCGCCAATCGCTACATAAAGTTCCCGCAGTCCTTGAAATAATAAAGCTAAAGGAACAATGGCAATTAAAGCTAAAATTTTATTTTTGCCGATTAAGGCTAGAAAAATGGCGCCAAGCACAAAAAGAAGCGAAGCATAATCTTTTAAAACACTGGCAAATGGCAATAATAAGTTGGCTAACAAAAGACTAGTGGGAATAGAAACGGCCGTTCCAATAATGGCACCGGTGGCCATTTTTTTAATGGAGACAGCCGCTAAGCCTTGCTCTTTTAAAAACAAAGCATGTTCCATCATCGGTGTAGACATGACGCCACCGGGAAGACCGACTAACGCTGTGGGGATGGCGTTCATTAAATTCAAAGTAACAATGGCAGCAATAAAAAAAGTCAAAACGACAATCGGAGCCACCCCGGCCAACACTAAGGCCAAAGTCACCGGCATTAAGACGGAAGTTTCATCGGTGCCAGGAATAAAGCCAATAAAAGTATAAAAAACAATCGCCAAAATAGAAGCCAAAAACATTTGTCCTAACAAAACAAGACTCATAATTATTTTTCCTCCTGTTTGGAAGGGACGGTAGTAACGATTCGTTTTGGTTTAATTATGATTGTGGAAAGAATAAAGCCTGCCACCGCACCTAATAATCCGGCAAATAATTTGATTGTTTGATCGTCAGGCGCTAAAAAATAAGCACCGAAAGTTAAAAGACAAGAAATGGCGATGCTAATGAGTAAATCTTTTTGGGAAACCAAATCACCCCAAATTTCAATTAAATTTTTTTCCATTTTTCCCTCCAGAAGTTATTTTCCCGCACGCAACTTTACTTTTAAGAAAACTATTATTTCCCTTTCAATCAAACATAACTGATTCAATACATGCTTTGATATTTTACCAAAAAATACTTAGAAAAGATATTTGATTGACTAAATTTAAGTGAAAAATTGAAATTGACAGAAGAAATTTAAACGTTTATAGTAAATAGGATCTATTTTCTAAGGAGGAATTGCCGTGATTGTGTTAGCAGGAACCATTGGCGCCGGTAAATCAAGTTTGACGAAATTTATTTCGGAAAAATTACAAGGTGCCGCTTATTACGAATCCATTGAAGACAATGAAGTGTTACCTTTATTTTATGCTAATCCCCAAAAATATGCATTTTTATTGCAAATTTATTTTTTAAATAAACGTTTTGATAGTATCAAACAAGCTAGTTCCGAGGATAATGCCGTGTTGGACCGCTCGATTTATGAAGATTCACTATTGTTTCATTTAAATGCCGATTTAGGTCGAGCCTCTAATGAAGAAGTCGAGGTCTACGATTCCTTACTAGAAAATATGTTGGAAGAACTCCCACAAGCGAGTTTTAAAAAAAATCCCGAATTGTTGATTCATATTAAAGTGTCATTTGAAACAATGCTTAAGCGGATTGAAAAACGTGGAAGAGCCTACGAACAATTGAGTTTCGATCCAACACTTTATGATTATTATGAAGAATTAAATCACCGTTACGAAAAATTTTACGAAAATTACGATCAAAGTCCTAAGTTAGAAATTGACGGAGATAAATATAATTTTGTTGAAGACGAAGCTGCTCGAGAAATTGTTTGGCAACAAATTGAAAATAAATTAGCTGAAATTCGGGCGAAAAATTAAAGTTTGCGCATTTAGATTACTGAAAAAAATCGCCGCTTAAGTAAAATTAGGCGGCGATTTTTTCTTTTTCTTCTATTGAATATCAATCCCTAATAAATTTAAAAAAATAATTCCTTGCGCTGGCGTTAAAATCACGCCTTTCATTAGTGCTTGAGAAAATTGTAAGCTTTCAAAAGTATTATGCGTCAGGTCAAGTTTATCTAACTTGGTTTCCATAAAACTAGCCTTAGTTAGATCATTTTGTTTAAAAGTGAGATTTTGCCAAGTCAACGCGTAAAACTCACTTTCTTTCAATTGACAACTCGTAAAACTTATAAATTTTACTTTCGTATAGTTAAAGGCAGAAAAATCCATTTGGCAATCAGTAAAAGTCACATCTTCCAAATAACTTTCCGAAAAATTAGCACCCATTAAGCGACAATTTTTAAAAGCTGTTTTTTGTAAAGAACAGCCGGAAAAATCCACATTAGACAAATCTGTATTTTCAATCAGGACATCGGTGGTGGAAAAATTTCTAAATTGCACACTAGCTACTTGACCATTGGTAATATGACTGGAGCGCAAGGTGATATTTTGATTGCTTTTTTTTGCAAAATTTCCGCTTAAAGAAATGCCGTCATAAATTTCTTCACTGATAACTTCAGAAACAGAAGAAAAATGAGTTGGTAAAGTCGGTGCCATTAATTTTTTCATAGATGCACCCGAACATTAGCGGAACCTTGTAATAATTTGGCCACTGGACAGCGGCGTTCTGCTTCAGCTAACATTTCTGCAGCGACTGTTTGGTCAACGTGGGGGATGGTGACTAAAGCGTCTAGAAAAAATTGATAACCTTCCGTATCGTGATGCAAAGTTATCGTCACTTCTACTGAGCTTTTATGATCTATATGCCGGCGCGCTTCCAAAGCTTCTAAAGTAGCGTTGAGACAAGTAGCAAGAGATGCGCCAATTAATTGTTCTGGATTCGTGCCCGCAGCTGAATCTCGTGGTCCGCTAACGATAAAGTCTTCACCGTTATTAATCTCAACGACCCCTTTAATGCCCGCGCGATTAGTGACAATTGTTTCGTATAATTTTTTTTCTTCCATTATAATTCGACCTTTCCATAAGGAGCTCGCAGGATTGCCCGCGAGCTATTTTTTTAAGTGTAGCAAAAATTCTCGACTTTGCCCACTTATTATTTTTAAGAACTATTGACAACTTATCAATAACTTGTTATACTTGTAAAGTTGAGAAATCAAAGCAGGAGCACCCGCTTCTCGCCTCGGTGAAATTGTTTCGCCAGGCTAGATATGAAATTTTCCTTTTAGGGAATTTTTTTGGGCGGGTTCTGAGAAGAACTCGTTTTTTTCTGTTCTTTTTTCTCTCAAAATACTTGGAGGTGAATGACCATAGCAAAGGATATGATGGTAAACGACGGCATTCGTGCTAGGGAGTTGCGTTTGATTGGGGCCGATGGTGATCAATTGGGCGTCAAAACCAAAGCCGAAGCTCTCAAAATTGCTGAAACAGCTAACTTGGATTTAGTCTTAGTTGCACCAACGGCAAAACCACCTGTTGCGCGAATCATGGATTACGGCAAATTCCGTTTTGAGCAACAAAAAAAAGAACGTGAAGCCCGTAAAAATCAAAAGATCGTCAGCGTTAAAGAAGTGCGCTTAAGCCCTTCGATTGACATCAATGATTTTAACACGAAATTGCGTAACGCACGGAAATTCTTAGAAAAAGGCGATAAAGTGAAAGCTTCTATCCGTTTCAAAGGACGTGCCATTACCCACAAAGAAATTGGTCAAAAAGTTTTGGATCGTTTAGCTGAAGAATTAACTGAAGTAGCCACTGTTGAGCAAAAAGCAAAAATGGATGGCCGTTCAATGTTCTTAGTACTCGCTCCAAAAAGCGACAAGTAGCAAACATTTTGGGGAAACCCTGATAGATTTTGAGGAGGAATAAAGTCATGCCAAAACAAAAAACACACCGCGGATCTGCCAAACGGTTCAAACGGACAGGTGGCGGAGGATTAAAACGCTGGCGCGCATATACTAGTCACCGGTTCCATGGGAAAACTAAAAAACAACGCCGTCAATTGCGCAAAGCAAGCATGGTATCACATAGCGACTTCAAACGAATTCGCCAACAATTATCACAAATGCGCTAAGTCGCAATTCAAACTTGAATTTTTAGGAGGAAACAAACATGGCACGTGTTAAAGGTGGTACAGTTTCCCGCAAACGGCGGAAAAAAGTACTTAAATTAGCAAAAGGGTATTACGGTTCCAAACATACATTATTTAAAACAGCAAAAGAACAAGTAATGAATTCTTATTACTACGCTTTCCGCGACCGTCGTCAAGTGAAAAGAGACTTCCGTAAATTATGGATCGCTCGGATCAACGCGGCTGCTCGGATGAACGGCTTAAGCTATTCTAAATTAATGCATGGTTTAAAAGTTTCTGGCAATGATATCAACCGCAAAATGTTAGCTGACCTTGCCGTAACAGATGCTGCAGCATTTACAGTATTGACTGATTCAGCAAAAGAAGCTTTAAATATTAAATAAAAGCTTTAAATAATTAATAATAAAAACCTCCACCCTCTAGCACATTGCTTGAGGATGGAGGT
The DNA here is from genome assembly GCF_900104595.1 of Enterococcus timonensis. Classification (GTDB taxonomy): domain Bacteria; phylum Bacillota; class Bacilli; order Lactobacillales; family Enterococcaceae; genus Enterococcus_J; species Enterococcus_J timonensis. The sequence goes on along the minus strand of NZ_FNVY01000004.1, from coordinate 906,776 downwards.
TTTTTGTTATCCGATTCTTACGGGCCACTAAAATAATGTGCCCCATACAAAACAAACTGTTTTATTTCAAATTGATCATGCCTTATTTTGAGCTGAGGATTTTTTTTCGGCGGAGTAACCACGTAGACCACTTCATCGCCCATCACGGTTAAATGCCAATCTGCTTTCTCAACTTTGGCTGTTAGGGCAGCTTTAAATTCACCGTTTGAAAGTAAAGCCGAACGGACGGCTAATTTCGGGGTACTATGAGCTAGACATAGTATTATAATAATCAAAAATAGTAAGGATAAAACAACTTTTTCCATTGTTTTAATTGAAAAAGTATTGTTTTTATTGACTGAATGATTCATATGCTAAAGACAATCCAGACATTGTAGGCAGACAAATCAAAATCAGAATCATTTTCTGTGCTTTCAATTAAATGTACAATTGAATTTACAGTTGAAATTTCGGGTTCATTCCCATGAACTTGTGAAGGGAAGAGTAACAAATTTAAACAAAACCCCATAGTAAAAATTGCGCCAAAAATTTTTTTCATTAAACAATCATCCTTTATCATTTATTTAAATACTTTGTAAGTAGAGTTTCATAAGAATACAAAATTCTCCTTTCTTTTAAAGTTTCTTACCATTAATTTAGTCCAAAATTTAATTCAAAAAAATATGAATGCACTTCTTAAAAAAAACAACTTTAAACAGATTAAAATCAATGAAGATATCAAAATTTTGATGTACCGCCTAAGAAAGCGATTTTAATAAATTGAGTATAGAAGGGCCGGAGATAAAAGTCAATAGAAAATAATATCAAATTTTAGCCATGAATTGAATAAGGTTACTATTCACAGCTGAAAAAGAAATCAACCGTAAATAACCATTGAAAGAACAAATTTCAGAACTCCAACTTCGGAAAATTAATCTTTGTCTTGTGTGATATGTTTCTTATAAAATTAGGCAAAGGAAAAATAAAAATTCCAAATCTACTTTGTCAATCCAATAAATTATCGAGCCATAAAAACTCCATCTGCAAGTTTCTGCTTACAGATGGAGTTTTTTTGCGTTAAACGAGCAACTATTTGGAAACTTCATAAGTTGGTAAAATGAGTTCATTTGGTGTGGCTAGCTGAACTTGTAACTTATTACCTTTCAAAATTAAAAATCCTTGCTCATCTTCAAGAGTAAAAACACCGTTGCCCAATGACTCGGAGTTTGATTTAAAAATGGTCGGTCTATCAGCATCTGCTGTTCTAAATTCTACCGTTTTTTGCTCATCATTTAAAAAAGGATTAGTCTTAAATGGAGTTTCATATACTTATAATCAAACGAAAATCCAATTTCCACAAATGACTTTTGAAAAAGGAAAGAAGTACGCGATTATTGGTGAGAGCGGCAGTGGTAAATCCACCTTGTTAAATATTTTAACAGGGAGATTTCCAGATTATCAAGGAGAAATTTTAGTGAACGGACAAGATTTTCAAGAAGTGGCTCAAGCTAGTTGGTTTGAAAATATCAGTTATGTCTCCCAAACGCCAATCACTTTTAAAAAATCCGCCTTGTTTAATATCACTTTGCAACGAGATTATTCTAAAGAAAAGCTTGAACTCGCAATGGATACCGCGCAAGTTACACCATTTATTCATCAACTCCCTCAAGAACTAGACACGATCATTGATGCTAGCAAAAATAATTTATCCGGTGGTCAAATTCAACGAGTAACCATTGCTAGAGAATTGCTAGGACAAAAACCAATTTTAATTCTCGATGAAGCAACAAGTGCCTTGGATTATCAAAATGCGATTGCTGTAGAAAAAAATATTTTAGAAAATCCTGATTTAACCGTGATTTGCGTCACGCATAGTTTGCATGAGGAAACGAAAGGTTACTTTGATCAAATTTATCAATTATCTTAAAGCTTGCGACCAAAATTTTGGTCGCTTTTTTTAAGGGGGGAATGAAATATAATTTCAAATAAAGTGAATTTGAAGATAAAAAAAGAATTTTAAAGTAAATATTGAAATTTCATTTTAAATGATTTATAATCAATTTATCGAAAGCGGAAACAAAAGGGGGTTATATTGTGTTAGGATTTTCTATTTATTTAGATGAAGGATTGAGTGGTGTGAAAGAAAAATACATCCAGCAAATGGCTCAAGCTGGATTTACCCATGTTTTTACATCGATTCACATTCCAGAAGATCCGCAAGAAAAAATATTAGCGCATTTAAGTCAACTTGTTAAACTCACCAAAAGTTTGAAACTCTCATTAATTGCCGATACGTCAAAGCAACAACTAAAAAACCTTGGACTTAACAATCCTGAAGAAATTAAAAAATTAGGAATAAGCGGACTGAGAGTGGACGACGGATTTTCTATGACTGAAATCGCTCAGCTAAGTCAAAGGCTAGAAATTTCATTGAATGCTTCAACGATTACACAAAATGATGTGGACCAGCTGCAGACGTTTGGTGCAAATATGAGTCAAATGGTGGCTTTTCATAATTATTATCCTCGGCCCGAAACAGGTCTAGGAGAAAAAGATTTTTGCCGAAAAAACCAGTGGTTAAGAGATTTGGGTTGGCAAGTGGCGGCCTTTGCTAGTGGGGACGGTCAAAAACGAGGACCACTTTTTGCTAGTTTGCCGACATTAGAAAAATCGCGCTATCAACATCCGCTAGCTCAAGCGCTTCAACTTCTTGATGACGGCGTTGATATCGTTTATATAGGCGATCCAGATTTACAATTATTCACCCAACAGCAATTTGCCGCTTATTTCAAAGATCAACTTTTAATGCTGCGGGGAAATTATTTTGGAAAACTGGAAAAAAATTCCGGTTTAACCCAAGAACAGCAAAATCGTTTTGATGCCGCTGAATTGGTGATTCGTTGTAGTGGCGGTCGTCGTTTAGAAAAAATTCCACCAAAAAATACAGTCGCAAGAAAATTTGGCGCTATTACGATAGATAATCAATTGTATCAGCGTTACAATGGCGAGCTACAAATTTGTAAATTTGATTTACCAGCTGATGAAAAGGTTAATGTAGTCGGAGAAATTTTTCCTGCCGATTTAGATTTATTAACCGTTCTTAAGCCTGGTGGACACTTTAAAATAATTTTTGAAGAAGGGGAGTAAATGGATTTAAAAAAATTAAAAACAGAAACCCGCAACCCTAGCACAATGCACTTAGATCAAATGAGTGTCAAAGAAATTTTGCAACAAATGAATCGTGAAGATCAATTTGTACCCCAAGCGATTGCCCAAGTGTTACCGCAAATTGAAGTTGCTGTCAAAAAAATTATCATGTCTTTTGAAAATGGTGGCCGCTTGATTTATTTTGGTGCCGGAACGAGTGGGCGCTTAGGCGTTTTAGATGCTGCAGAATGTGTGCCAACATTTGGTGTCGATCCAACGCAAGTGCTAGGATTAATTGCCGGTGGATCAAAAGCTATGACCGTCGCTGTTGAAGGAGCTGAAGATGATCAAGAACTTGGTGCTCAGGATTTAGCCGAAATTAACTTAAATGCAAAAGATACGGTCGTTGGCATTGCCGCTTCTGGTCGCACACCTTATGTGTTAGGTGGATTAAAATTTGCCCAAAGTGTTGGGGCAACAACGGTAAGTCTAGCTTGTAATGCACCGGCCGAAATTTCAAAATTCGCTCAAATTCCCATTGAAGTTGTTGTTGGTCCCGAAGTTTTAACTGGTTCCACCCGTTTAAAAGCAGGGACGGCGCAAAAATTAATTTTAAATATGTTATCGACTTGCTCAATGATTGGCATCGGTAAAGTTTTTCAAAATCTAATGGTGGATGTTTTGCCGACCAACAAAAAATTAGTAGAACGAGCCATTGGTATAATTATTGATGCTACGAATTGCCCGCGAGATATCGCAGAAAAAACATTTAGAAAAGCCGGAAAAAATGTCAAAGTCGCCATCGTGATGATTTTAGCCGATTGTTCTAAAGAGGAGGCGATAGAAAAATTAAAGAAAGGGAAAGGATTTATTCATTTAGCAGTTCAATCATAAAAATTAAAGGAGGAGAAAAAAATGGCAGATAGCAAAGAATTACAAATGGGCAAAGAAATTTTTGCAGCGATTGGCGGAAAGGAAAATGCCGACAAAGTATATAACTGCATGACACGAGTACGGATTGATATTGCCGATTTAGATAAAGTCGACATGACAGGATTAAAAGCTGTCAAAGGTGTTCTAGGAGTGGTGGATGATAACGGCACTTTACAAGTTGTGGTTGGACCCGGGACCGCTGCAAAAGTAGCCGGGGAAATGAGCCAACTTTCTGGGATCAAACTTGGCGAACAGTTAAATGTTAATTTGGACAAAGATTTAAAAACGGATTTAGGCGTTGGCCTGGAAAAGGGAAAAGAAATTAAGGCGGCGCAAAAGAAAAAAAACAACACGCCTTTTAAACGCGCGTTAAATGTGATTGCCAGTATTTTTATTCCGTTAATTCCTGCCTTTGTGGGCGCCGGGATTATCGGTGGGATTGCTTCTATTATTCAAAACTTATTAACTGCTGGCATGATTGATCCGGATTTTTGGACAAATATTATGACCGTCCTAAAAATTATTCAAGGCGGCTTGTTTACTTACTTAAATATTTATATCGGAATTAATGCTGCTAAAGTATTTGGTGTTACAGAAGGTCTCGGGGGAATTATTGGTGGTGTCGTTTATTTAACCGGGATGAATCCGGAAATGCCTCTACCAAATATTTTTACCGGTGGAAATTTGTCAGCCGGTCAAGGTGGCGTTATTGGTGTTGTTTTGGCCGTCTTTATTTTATCGTTAGTTGAAAAAAACTTGAAAAAAGTAATTCCTAATGCGATTGATATTATTGTTACGCCAACGATTTCCTTACTTGTGGTAGGACTATTAACCATCTTCATTATTATGCCAATTGCTGGTTGGGTTTCTTCTGGCTTAGTGGGAGGAATCACTTGGGTCTTAAATGTCGGCGGAGCTTTTTCAGGATTTGTTTTAGGCGCAACTTTCTTGCCGATGGTGATGTTTGGTTTGCATCAAATTTTAACACCTGTTCATATTGAAATGATTGCAGCTTCTGGTAAAACATTATTATTGCCAGTTTTAGCTATGGCTGGTGCCGGACAAGTTGGAGCAGCGATTGCTTTATGGGTTAAATGTCGGAAAAACAAACAACTGACAAATATTATTAAAGGTTCATTGCCTGTTGGTATTTTAGGGATTGGCGAACCGTTAATTTATGCAGTTACGTTACCACTTGGCCGTCCATTCTTAACCGCTTGTATCGGTGGTGGGATTGGTGGAGCTGTTATTGGAGCAATCGGAAATATTGGAGCCACAGCCATTGGACCTTCTGGTGTAGCACTCATTCCTTTAATTCCTGATGGTCGCTGGTGGGGTTATGTTCTTGGTTTATTAGCAGCTTACTTAGGCGGATTTTTAGCCACTTATTTCTTCGGTGTGCCAAAAGACGCCATGGAAGCTACTGAACTTGACGGTAGTGAAAGTTCCGAATTAAAAATGCAAGCTTAAAAAGTTTTTGATAAAAAAAGAAAGAGTGCGGATTTCGCACTCTTTTTACATAAGGAGAAATAATTCATGCAAACTATTTTATTTATTATTCAAGAAAAAATACCAACTTTACCAATTTCAGAAAAAAAGATTGGCCAATATATTTTGGCCAATCCTTTACAGATTTTAGATCAGTCAGCCGCTGAAATTGCTAATGCCAGTGACTCATCAGCCGCTGCGGTAGTGCGCTTTTGTAAATCAGTAGGTACCAAAGGATTATTAGACTTGAAAATTCAACTTTCTGCTCTTTCAAAATCTTTAAATTTAGAAACCCAAACAGATATCACGCCACAAGCTAGTGTCAAAGAAATTAAAAACAAATTATTTACCAACGCTAGTTTTGTTTTTGAAAAAACGAGCCAAGTCTTAGCCGACGAAGATATTCAGGCAGTGGCCAAAAAATTAGTAGCTAGCCAAAAAATATTTATTTACGGACTCGGGGCCTCTTTTATTGTCGCCCAAGATTTGGAACAAAAATTAGTACGGGTAGGAAAAAATGTTTTTTGCATCCAGGATACCCATAATTTAGCCACAGCCATGAGTGTTTCCAACCAGGCGGCGCTTTTTATTGGTATTTCAAATAGCGGTGAAAAAAAAGAGGGGCTAGTGATGATGAAATTAGCTAAAGAACTTGGCATCACCACTGTATCACTGACTCGGGATTCTGATAATCCTCAACGTCGGTTAGCGGATTTAAAGCTCGTTACCGCCGATAGTAATGAAGCACCGTTACGAAGTGGGGCGACTATTTCATTGATGAACCAACTTTTTGCCGTAGATGTTTTATTTTATTACTTTATCACGCGCCGCTTCCCAGAAAATCTAACCTTATTAGAGAAATCAAAAAAAGTAACTTCATTGTTGGAAAGTCTTTATGAATTGAATTAAATGCTAGAACTTTCTTTTCCAAAAGCAAGCTTCACTCCTAGCACGAAACTAATTGTCGCCAGGCCAACCCAGCGAATGCAATTAAGAATAGTGGCATAAAATTCGGCTTGCGGATCGCTAGGAACTATTTGTGGTGGCGCGCTGATTAATTTTAGAAAAATAAAAATGAGAATAGATAATGCGATGAGACAATAGCCAGTTTTCTTTTTGGACCAGCGAAATGAAGTGGAATTATTTTCTTTGTTCATAAAAGTTCTCCTTCTTAAGTTACAGAGTTTGTAATTTTTCAACTAAAATCATTAAAAGTAGCAGCTTTTGACCTAAAGTTGCGCGATCTGTTCTTCAATAAAGTATATCAATAAGGCGCTATAAAATGTAAAGTTTGTCCTAAAATGCAACAAATCCAGCCTAGAATTCAAAAAAAGCTTAAATTCAAATAAAATTATAGCGATACTAGAAAAATTTTCAAAAAAAGATTTGAGATCGTAAATCAGTCCTTTAAAATAGAACAAAAGTGACTTTACAATATAAATGCAATTGAGTACAATTCATCTAAGGAGACGTTTTCTATGGGAGTTTTTATTTTTGAGGAGAAGGAAGCTGACCGAGTTAAAGTTGAAAAAATTGTTCATCGATTTGGATTTAAAGATAAGTCACTAATCGTTTTTCAAAATTGTAATTTTATTAATGAAGAGTTGTTTTCTAGTGGCTTTTCAAGTTTAAATTTGTATCTGTTAGCCTTATGTTTTAATAATGATCAGCTAGCAGGTATAGAAATTGCAAAAAAAATTCGTTTGAAAGACCCTGAAGGCTTGATTGTCATTATGTCTAGCTATCCACAATGTATATTAGAAATTATCAATGCTAGAATATCTGTGTTTACATTGATAGATAAGAATCAACAATTTGACGATATTCTAAGCGAAGTTTTACAAGATTATCAAGAGAGGCTGATGGTAAAGAATCCATTCTTCATGCTGCCTGGGAAAAAAGAAATTGTCGCTAAAAAAGATATCCTCATGATTGAGACTTATGGAGCCCATCAACTTAAACTAACGACGCTGCAACAAACTTTTTTGTTTCGTTCCACAATCAAAAATTCAATGAATCAGTTAACTGAATTTTGGCGGGTGCATGAGTCTTTTTTGCTTAATCCTCATTTTGTTTCAGTGATTGATTTTTCAAAAAATGAGATTACCTTAAGTTCTGGACACAGAGCACCGATTGGAAGAAAATATAAACCATTTTTATAATTGAAATTAAAAAACGAAATTCTAGAAAAATTTGGTTTGATTTTTAAAAGCAATATTTTCTGTTTTTCAAGGAGATAGCAAAATGAAAAAAATTTTTAATATTATATCTCTTTATTGGCGTTCAATGAGATTATTTTTAGGTGCTTCGAAATTGATTTTCTTTATCTTACTCATTTTTATTCCCACCCAAGCGATTCTTCCTTAGTTGCTGGTTTTTAGTGCTCAAAAAATGGTTGATGATTTAACTCAGCAAAAATTTCAAATGATAGTTTTAATTTTTTGGGCTATTTTTTTTCTTTTGTATAATTTGGCAGGACCGATTATTCTAACGGTTCAGGGAATACTGACTGATCGGCTTATTTCTTTTATGAATTTAAGTTTAATGAGGAAATCAAAAGATCTTCAGGGTCTGATTGCTTTTGAGGATAGCAAATTTTATGATGATCTGCAATTAATTTCTAGTGAGGCATCCTGGCGACCAGTGAATTTAATTGTTTTTGGGATGAATATTTTTCGTAATGCGATTACAACAATTTCTATGACGATTCTTTTAGGCCAGTATAACTTAGGGTTAGCTTTACTGATTGCGGCAAGTTTGATTCCCCAAGCTATTATTAGTTATCACATTCAGCAAGATGCCTTTGAAACAATGGTTACTAGAAGTCCAGATGCCCGAAAAATGCAATATTATAGCGATGTTTTACTCACCAAAACAGCAGCCAAAGAAGTACGGCTCTTTCAATTGTTTGATTTTTTTATTAGAAAATATCAGAATCTTTTCAAAGTTGTCCATCGCGACATTTCTCAAAAAAGAGTGCAGAAAATGTGGGTCTCATTGGTTTTTATGATTTTCAGTAGTGGCGTGAGTATCTATTCTTTAGCTTGGTTTGTTTCTGAGATTCAAGAAGGAAACTTGGCAATTGGTGCTTTGCTTGTTTTCACTTCAGCTATCGTTTCGCTGAATCAAACGATTACGACTATCGTCCAAGAGTCGAGCTTACTGTACGATACTTTACTTTATATGCAGAAATATTTCGCTTTTATGGATTATCAAGATTTTTTGTCTGAGACAAATCAGCCATTGAAGCTAACAAACCAAAGTCAAATTACTTTTGAAAATGTCACTTTTTCTTATCCAGGAACTGAGCGAGAAGTTTTAAAAAATATTTCTTTTTCGATTAAAGATGGTGAAAAAATTGCTGTCGTTGGGGAGAATGGTTCAGGAAAATCAACGCTGATTAAATTGTTCTTACGTTTTTATAATTTAAAATCGGGCGCTATTTTTTTAAATGGAACAGAAATTTCTCAGTATGACTTGCAAGAATATCGGGAAAATATTTCAGCGGTTTTTCAAGATTTTGCCCACTTTTCTTTAACTGTTTTTGAAAATGTTGCTTTAGCACAAATTGACGATTTTCAAAATACTGTAAAAGTTCAAGAAGCAGTAAATAAGGCGGGATTTGATCTAGTCATGGAGCAAAATAAAATCTCATTTCAAGATTTGTTAGGAAAAGAATTTGCCAATGGCCTGGAACTTTCTGGTGGTCAATGGCAAAAGCTAGCAATTGCCAGAGCATATTTTTCTAAGGCTAATATTTTAATCTTAGACGAACCAACCGCAGCACTTGATCCCCGAAGTGAAAGTGAAATTTATCAAAGTTTTTTAGATTTAGCAAATTTTAAAACAGTTCTTTTTGTCACGCATCGATTGGCGGCAGTAAAAAAAGCGGATCGGATTATTGTATTGAAAAATGGAGAAATAATCGGTTTTGATTCCCACCAAAAGTTAATGGAAGAAAACGCCTATTACCGTGAATTTTACAATTTACAAGCTAAAAGTTATCAAGAATAAAACAAAAAAAGCGGTGAGTTTTTTATACTCACCGCTTTTTTAAGGGATCTTTATTTCCAAATTTTAACGAGTAAATCGTAAGTTAAATCTTTAGTAGAGGAGACTACGTAGTCAGCTTTTTTCAAGGTTTCGGCATCGCCCACACCCACAGCAAACATGTGGGCGGCTTTAATGGATTCAATTCCTGAATAAGCATCTTCAACTCCGATAGCATCTTTAATCTCCAAATTTAATTGTTTCGCCGCTTGAATAAAAATATCTGGTGCAGGTTTGCCATGTTTAAGACTTGCCGGATCTACAATGGTATCAAATTCAGCTAAAATTCCAAGATTTTTTAAAATCTTCGGCGCATTTTTTGAAGCTGAGGCTAAACCAATCGCAATTTTATGATCTTGTAGATCATTTAAAAGTTTTGGAATCCCTGGTAATAAATCAGCGGGAGTGACTTTATCAATAAATGTTTGATATAAATCATTTTTCTCAGTAGCTAACGCTTCTTTTTCTTCATTAGAATAATCATTTTCTTTGCCACCCAATGCAAGAATTCGCCGCAATGATTCCATGCGGTCGACCCCTTTTAAATTTTCATTGAAGGCTCGGTCAAAGGTAATCCCAATTTTTTCCCCTAGAGCTTGCCACGCTAAGTAGTGGTACTCGGCCGTATCTGTGATTACACCGTCTAAATCAAAAATGACACCTTTAAACATATAAATTTCTTCCTCCTAAATTTCAATTATTTATTTAACAAAAAAGGCTGAGGCAAACCTGCAGCCTTTTTTCATGTGAAAAATTATTTTTTGACGCTGACTTTGGCAACTTCTTTACCAACGTGCATTTTTCCTGTTTCAATGATATCTAATTTTTCTACTTGATCAAAATTCGTAATTACTACCACGACATCCAGCGGTTTCCCGGCAGCTTTTACTTTTTCTAAATCCATATCAGCAAGCATGGTGTTAGGTGTGACTTGATCATTTTCTTTCACATGGACGGTAAATGGTTCCCCTTTTAACTCCACGGTATCAAGACCCATGTGGACGAGAATTTCTAAACCATTGGGCATTAAAATTCCGATGGCGTGTTTTGTTTCAAAGACGGATAAGACTTTTCCCATCACTGGTGAATAAATGTGATTGTCTTCAGGAATGACTGCAAAACCGTCGCCCATCATTTTCGATGAGAAAACTTGATCTTTCACTTCAGTAATGGGAATCACTTCCCCATTAGCTGGTGTGTATAAAAAGTCTGGAGAAATTTGTGCAGCATCAATAGGTAAGCTTGCGGCTGCATCAGTATTGGCAATCGAGTCGGCGGTAACTTCTGCTTTATTAAGAAATGGCACTTGGCGCAAAACAAAAGTTAACAGGAAAGGAACGACAATGGCAATCACCATCCCAATAGCAAAGGCGGGAATATATTGACTAAGAATTGATAAAATCCCTGGCAAACCACCAACACCAATATTAAAGGCCCGCACACCCATAAAGGTGACAAACATTCCGGCAACTCCTGAACCAATCATGGCAGCGACAAATGGATACAAATATTTTAAATTAATCCCAAACATCGCCGGTTCCGTTACACCGAGGTAAGCAGAAATGGTGGAAGGAACAGAAATTTCGGCTTCTTTTTTATTGCTGCGGTGTAAAAAGTAAACCGCTAAAACAGCCGAACCTTGCGCAATATTAGATAAGGCAATCATCGGCCACAAATTTGTCGAGCCATAAGTGGCCACCAGTTGCGAGTCGATCGCTAAGGTGGTGTGATGGAGCCCGGTAATAACTAACGGCGCGTACAAGAGTCCAAATGCTAAACCAAACAACCAACTAAATTGTGAAGTTAGCCCGGCATTAACGACAGTAGAAATCCAATCACCAATTTGCCAACCGATTGGTCCTAAAATAACGTGAGCGGCAAAAATAGTTGGTACTAAAGAAAATAATGGAACAAAAATCATGGAGACTGCTTGGGGAATATATTTCCTAAAGAATCTTTCTAAATAAACTAACATGAACCCAGCTAACATTGCTGGAATCACTTGTGCTTGGTAACCAATTTTATCGATTTGGGCAAAACCAAAATCCCAAAATGGAATATCAGCAGCCGCTGTGGAACTTACCGCATAAGCATTTAATAATTGTGGAGAAACTAAAGTAATCCCCAGTACAATTCCTAAAATTTGCGTGGTTTTCATTTTCCGGGTGATCGACCATGTAATTCCTACGGGTAGAAAGTGGAAAATTGCTTCACCTGGTAACCAAAGAAAATCATTGACGCCGTTCCAGAAAACAGAACGAGAAACAATCGTTGCGCCGCCAAATTCAACGCCTTCTAAAACATTTCTAAAACCTAAAATTAAACCGCCGACAATAATTGCTGGTAATAAGGGGGTGAAAATTTCTGCCAAAAGGGCGATGGCTTTTTGCAGCGGATTTTGTTTGCCGGCTCCGGCAGATTTTGTTTCTTCTTTAGAAACACCTTCGAGACCGGAAACATCGACAAAATCATTATAAAAATCGGGAACATCATTGCCGATAATAACTTGGAACTGGCCGGCATTTGTAAAAGTTCCTTTCACGGATGGTAAATCTTCGATGGCTTTAATATTTGCTTTATCGTCATCGTTTAAAACAAAACGCATTCGGGTGACGCAGTGAGTAAAAGAAGAAATATTTTCTTTGCCTCCAATGTCATCTAACAGCTTTGTAGCATCATCTTGAAACTTGCCCATAATTTTTGCTCCTTTCAAATGTTTCCTGTGTTTTGTAAAATAATTTTTACAAAGTTTGGACGAAGAAATATGAACTTGTATAGCTAAGTGTCCTTTATTATCGTAAACCTTTGCAAAAAAAAAGGCAAGTATTTACGTTGGCATGATTTTTGCTTAGAAAGATTGAAAAGACAAGATGTAATCGCTAGTCAAAAAATCGTTCATCTTGAAGAAAAAATGAAGAACGGCTATAATAAAATCAATACTTGTCTAGACAAGAAAAGGAGTGAGTGATGTGGATTATGTTTTAGTGAAAGAAACAGCCGAAGCATTTATCGTGGGAACAATGAATAAGTCGGTTGGAAAGTTTGAAAAAATTTGGTCACCAGAAACATTTGAAAAAATCGGTCAAGCAATAAAAAATAGCGAGACACCTTTAGCCGGTGGTATTTTGGTGGGCTTTTCTAAATTGTACTTTGATCAAGAGGCCGTCACTTATTCGGTGCAACAATTAATCGAAGAAAGTACTAATTTGCCATTTGTTTCAGGTGAAGTTGAAAATGTAGCGCGGGCATTAGCGAAACGCCAAGAAGAATTTGTTTGGAGCTTGGATTATTTTGGTTTTGTGCCGGGAAAAAGCGAATATGCAACGGAATCTTTATTGACGGTAGGTAATGGTTTGTTTGGCTTGCGGGGAGTGACGCCGGAGATGGAAATTTCTGAAGCGACCTATCCGGCAACTTATTTGGCGGGTCTCTATGACGCCAAAGAATCGAAAGTTGCTGGTGAAAAAGTGACGAATGAAGATTTCGTCAACGCTCCTAATGCCCAAGTGCTTTATTTTGAAGTGGCTGGAAAAAAAGTCGGCTTTTCAAAAGAAACGGTCAGTCATTTTTCAAGACATTTAAATTTAAAAACCGGACTTTTCTCGAGTTCAGTCATTTTAACTGCTGATGGCGGTGAGCAATTTAAAGTAGAAGTTGAAAAATTTGCCGGTCTTGAAAATTTCCACACGTACGGCTTACGCTATAAAATTACGGCGCTGAATTTTAATGGCGAAGTGACCCTCGTTTCAGCCATTGACGGCGGTGTGTATAATTTTAATGTCGAACGTTATCGCTCGTTGGAGCAAAAACATTTGGCAGTAGTAACTCAAAAAGCGCTTGACGGAAATATTTTTCAATGGGCCAAAACAACGGCTTCTGATTTTCAAATTTTGCAAGGAGCCAATTTAACCGGCAATTTTAAAAGGGATCTGGTAGCTGGCCAAGATGAAAATAAAATTTGGCAAAAAGGGCAACTGGAACTGCAAGAAAATGAAACTGTCGTAGTAGAAAAAATGGTGAACGTTTATCATTTTGCCGCCGAGAAAAAATCAGCCGCTGCAAAAAAATGGGAAACATCCTGGTCATTCGGTGATTTTTCTAGTGAGTATGTGGCTTCTAAAAAACAATGGGAAAACTTATGGTCAGAAATGAAGATCGTCGTCGATGGCGATATGTGGAGTCAAAAATTATTGAATTTACACACCTATCATTCGATTGTTTCAGCCGCGCCATTTGCTAATTTAGAATTGGACGCTTCCATCACTGCCCGAGGATTACACGGCGAAGCTTACCGCGGACATATTTTTTGGGATGAATTATTTATTTTGCCTTTTTATGTTTTACATTTTCCAAAAGCGGCCCGCCAAATTTTAATGTACCGCTACAGTCGTTTAGAGATGGCTAAAAAAGAAGCGGCGCAAGAAGGATTTTCTGGGGCGATGTTCCCTTGGCAATCAGGACTCGATGGTTCGGAACAATCGCAACGACTGCATTTAAATCCGTTAGACGGCTCTTGGGGGGAAGATCATTCTCGCTTGCAGCGCCACGTGTCTTTGGCGATTGCTTATAATTTATGGTTTTACGTTCATGTGACAGGAGACACTGAATTTTTAAATGATTATGCTGCTGAAATGTATTTAGAAATTGCCAAATTTTGGTTGAGTAAAGCTGAATTATTAAATAATAATCGCTATTCGATTGCCGGAGTGATGGGTCCGGATGAATTTCACGAAGCGTATCCGGATTCTGAAGAAGGCGGCTTGAAAGATAATGCCTACACGAATATGATGGTCGTTTGGCTAATGGAAGTCATTGCGACTTTACCAGAAAAAATGTCAGAAAAAAATTATCAAGCGGCCTTAGAAAAAGTTGGTTTTAGTGAAACAGAATTAAAAAAAGCCGAAGTGTTGAAACATCAATTGCATTTAGAAATCAACGACGAAGGCATCATTGCCCAATATGCTGGCTATTTCGATTTAGAAGAGTTGGATTTTGCTGCTTACAAAGAAAAATACGGCAATATTTATCGGATGGACCGGATTTTATCAGCGGAAGGAAAATCAGCCGATAATTATCAAGTAGCGAAGCAAGCCGATTCCTTGATGATTTTTTATAATTTGGCGAAAAAAAATGTCGATGAAATTTTAAATGATTTAGCCTATGACTTGCCAGAAGATTACGTTAAAAAAAATCTCGATTATTATTTAGCCCGCACTTCCCACGGATCAACTTTATCTAGAGTTGTCCATGCGCAACTAGCCCAAATTGCTGGCGATGAAACGTTGGCCTACACGTTGTACCAAGAAGCGTTGTCCAGTGATTATCACGATATTCAAGGAGGAACAACGGCTGAAGGCATTCACGCTGGCGTCATGGCGGCGACTTTATGGATCACTTTGTCAGCTTTTGCCGGACTCGATGTCTCTGGTGAAATGCCAACTTTAGCGCCAAAACTTCCTGTTCATTGGCAAAAATTAAGTTTCCAATTTGAATTTTTACAACAAAAATTTTATGTGACAGTTGATCATGAATCGGCAACTATTTTTACGCCAGTCGCTGGAAAAATTTTAGTCAATGGACAAGTCGTCAACTTGCCAGCAGGAGAAAAAGTGACGGTGGCATTATAAAAAAGGAGGATATCCGTGGATTCAAAATTCAAAGAAATTGCCCAAGATCTCGAACAAAAAATTTTGGCGAACCTGTATCCAGTCGGGTCCTTGCTGCCATCTGAATTACAATTAGGTCGCTTGTATAATGTTTCCAGAGAAACGATTCGTAAAGCCTTAAACGAATTGCGCATCACCGGACTAATCCAAAAAAAACAAGGAAAAGGCTCGATCGTGATTGATCGCAAACGATTTGCCTTTCCAGTTTCCGGGCTCACAAGTTACAATGAGTTGCAAAAAAGTTTAGGTTTAGACTCACAAGTAGAAGTGCTTTCTTTGAAAAAAGAAATTGTCCCAGAAAAATTAGCAGAGTTTGCCCAGTGGCCGCTGGAAGCTAAAGTTTGGCAGTTGGAGCGCTTGAGAAAAGTCGATGGGCAAGGGGTAATTTTAGATACTGATTATTTTTTGGAAAGTCTGGTCCCAAATTTAACCGAAAAAATCGCCGCTGTGTCCACTTATGATTATATTGAAGAAAAATTAAAACTAGAAATTGCTTATGCACAAAAAGAAATCACCATTGAACCTGCCATGGCGCGGGACAAAAAATTTTTAGATTTAGGGAATTCTGATCGAGTGGTGGTCATCCGCAGTCTAGTTTATCTCGCTGATAATCGCTGCTTTGAATTCACCGAATCCCGCCACGTCCTAGACAAATTCCGCTTCGTAGATTTCGCCAGAAGAAGAAAACTGTAAAAAAGGTTGTTTTTGGCGTGCTCTGTGCTGTAAGAAAATAGGAAAGCAAGAGCCACTCGGTGTATTTTCCGAATGGCTTTTGATTTATCTTTTTCTCTAAGCGCAACGGCAAAAACACCGTCAAAAAAGGTTGTTTTTGGCGTGTTTTGCGCTGTAAGAAAATAGGAAAGCAAGAGCCACTCGGTGTATTTTCCGAATGGCTTTTGATTTATCTTTTTCTCTAAGCGCAACGCTAAAAACACCGCCAAAAAAAATTAAAACTTAGCTGCTTGGCATTCGCCAAGCAGCTTTTTTTGACAGAATTTGAAATATGTCGAAAAAATTGTTCTAAAAGAATCTATATCTTTGCTAGATTTGCCAAACCTTACCATAATATAAGTAGAAAAGGGAAAGGAAGATGATTTTATGTATTATTCAAATGGTAATTACGAAGCGTTCGCCCGTCCTAAAAAACCAGTTGGTGTCGAGGAAAAATCCGCCTACTTAGTGGGGTCCGGACTGGCAAGTTTGTCGGCAGCGTCATTTTTAGTTAGAGATGGTCAAATGCCCGGGAAAAATATTCATATTTTAGAAGAACTGCCGATTGCTGGTGGTTCGCTGGATGGTATTTTGAATCCGGATCGGGGATTTATTATTCGCGGCGGTCGAGAAATGGAAAATCATTTTGAATGTTTATGGGATTTATTCCGTTCGATTCCTTCGCTAGAAGCTGAGGACGCCAGTGTGCTAGATGAATTTTATTGGCTAGACAAAGAAGACCCCAATTATTCCAAATGTCGGGTGATTGAAAACCGCGGGCAAGATGCTCACACGGAAAATAAATTTACTTTAACTGATAAAGCATCTGAAGAAATGGTCAAGTTATTTTTAACTTCTGAAGATCAATTGGACGATTTGAAAATTTCTGATGTTTTCACTGATGAATTTTTTGAATCAAACTTTTGGATTTATTGGTCAACGATGTTTGCCTTTGAAAAATGGCACTCAGCTACTGAAATGCGCCGCTATATTTTACGATTTATTCATCATATTGGTGGGCTTCCTGATTTGTCAGCTTTGAAATTTACCAAGTACAATCAATATGAATCCCTCGTTTTGCCAATGGTGGATTACTTAAAAGACCATGGCGTTCAATTTGAATACAATACGAAAGTTGAAAATATTTTAGTTGAAAAAAATGGCGACAGCAAAATGGCCAAAACTTTAGTCTTAACTGTTAATGGGACGCAACAAAATATTGACCTTAGTGTAAATGATTTGGTTTTTGTTACCAATGGTTCAATTACTGAAAGCACGACGTATGGTGACAATGAGCATCCGGCAACAATTGCGCCTAACAAACAACCTGGTGGCGCTTGGCAATTATGGCAAAATCTTGCCGATCAAGATGCTGATTTTGGTAAACCAGAAAAATTTTATAAAAATTTGCCAGCGGAAAGTTGGTATATTTCAGCTACGGTTACGACTTTGGATGATAAAATCGCGCCATATATTGAAAAAATTTCCAAACGTGATCCTTATGCTGGTAAAGTTGTCACCGGTGGGATCGTGACGGCCAAAGATTCTAATTGGATGATGAGTTATACTTTGAATCGCCAACCGCATTTTAAAGCTCAACCTAAAGATCAATTGGTTGTCTGGGTGTACGGATTGTTATCCAATAAACCAGGGGATTTCATTAAGAAAAGTATTACCGAATGTTCCGGCGAAGAAATCGCGCAAGAATGGCTTTATCAAATCGGCGTTCCCGTTTCAGAAATTCCTTCTTTGGCGAAAAATTCTTGTAACACCATTCCTTGTTATTTGCCATATGTGACAAGTTACTTTATGCCACGGGCCAAAGGGGATCGTCCACTGGTTGTTCCAGCAGGTTCAAAAAATTTAGCATTCATTGGGAATTTTGCCGAAACACCACGGGACACTGTATTTACAACTGAGTATTCCGTTCGCACGGCGATGGAAGCTGTCTACACTTTGCTAGATATTGATCGTGGTGTGCCAGAAGTGTTTGCTTCGGAATATGATTTGCGGACCCTTCTTTCAGCCACCCATCGTTTACTCGACGGCAAACAATTAAAAGACATTAAAGTTTCTTGGTTAGTCAAAGCTTTAGAAAAACGCGGCTTGAAAAAAGTGGAAAATACATTTGTCGAAGAATTGTTAAAAGATTCCGGTTTAATTTAATATAGAAGAAAAATGAAGCGAATGAATTTCAATTGGGGAACTGAATAAGTAGGGAAAAACAAGCGGGAAAAATTTTTCCGCTTGTTTTTTTGTGCTATACTTTAAAAAAAGTAAGGTAGGCGATTGCATGGGTTATGTTGAAAATATCCGCAAAAAGGTCGGTCATGTTCCATTAATTTTAAATGGAAGTTGCGTGATCATGTCCAATCCTAGAGGTCAAATCCTTTTACAAAAAAGAAATGAAAAAAAGCAACGCTGGGGTTTGCCTGGTGGGCTGATGGAATTAGGGGAGTCCACTGGAGAAACTATTATCCGGGAAGTTTTTGAAGAAACGGGTATTTTATTAAGTTCTGACCGTTTGCAATTTTTTGGCCTTGTTTCTGGAGCGGATTATTTTACAACCGCTGATAATGGCGATGAATATTATGTAGTGAGCTGTTGCTATCAAGTAGATCAAGTGACAGAAACTCCCCAGATAGCAGATGGTGAATCGTTGGAATTTGCTTGGTTTGATTTAGACAAATTGCCAGGAAATTATCCGGTGAGCCAAGGGGAATTTATCAAGCGGTATACTAAAAAAATGTTGGACAACAGCAGTAATTCATAAATCTTTTTAAAAGGAGTGTCGACAATGGAAAAAATCTTTACTAGTCCCGAAGAAACCCAAACTTTTGCCCAGCATTTAGGTCAATTGTGTGTTGGTGGGGAAATTATTTTTCTAAACGGTGATTTAGGTGCCGGCAAAACCACTTTTACGAAAGGTTTTGCTCGCGGCTTAGATATTTCTGCCATGATTAAATCTCCCAGCTATACGATTATTCGTGAATATGAAAATGGTCGTCTGCCATTTTATCATATGGATTTGTATCGTTTGGCCGGTGATAATGATGAGTTGGGTTTAGAGGAATATTTTCAAAGTAGCGGGGTAACTGTGATTGAATGGGGGAATTTGTTGGAAGATTTACCGGCGGACTTTTTGACGATAACTTTTGAAAAAACAGGCGAAGAAAGTCGGAAACTTATTTTAACGGCTCATGGTTTGAAATCAGAAAAATTTTTAGAAAAAGTTGAGGCGAGCCAATGGAATTAACAATTAGAGAAGCAGTTCCTAATGATGGTGAAAAAATATTAGCTTATTTAAAAGAAGTTTCAAAAGAAACGGATTTTCTAGTCTTAGACCAGTTGCCAGCAATCGCTGAGTATCAGGAATTATTGGATTTTATTTTTAATGCCGACAATCAAACGATTTTTATCGCTTTAGAAGGAGAAACCATGATTGGCATGGGAAATATCAATGGCGCTACTGAAAATAAACGCCAGCATATTGGAGAACTGGGTGTGAGTGTGCGAAAAGAATATTGGCAGCTCGGTCTAGGTTCGATTATTGTTGAGGAATTATTGGCCTGGGTCCAAGAAGAATCGTCTTTAATGCGAATTGAATTATATGTTTCTGCTGAAAATACGGCGGCGATTCATTTATATGAAAAATTTTCTTTTGAAACAGAAGGGCGTTTGCGCCAAGCGTTACAAAAAGAAGACGACACGTTTGCCGATGTCTTAGTGATGGCGCGTTTATTTGCATAAAAAAAGCCGCCGAAATTTTTCGACAGCTAATTCATTAGATGAATGAATTTTTTAAGTGAGTTCGTTCCAAATAAATCCTGCTCTTTTAATAAAATTTCCGCACAAGCGCGAGCATCGGCTAAGGCGTCATGATGATTTGTTAAATCAATCCCTAAGCTTTCACAACAAGTTGGCAGGCGATGATTGGGCCATTCCGGGAAAAATTTGCGAGAAGTTTTTACAGTGTCTAGCGATAAAAATTGCGGTAAAGGAAGATCAGCTTCAGTTAAACAGCTATTTAATACCCCGTTATCAAAAGGGGCGTTGTGGGCAATAATTAAATGTTCCGGCTGAAACAAGCGGGCAATTTCTGGCCAAACTTCAGCAAAAGTGGGGGCGGTTCTTACCATCGCCGGGGTAATGCCGTGGATGGCAATATTTCTAGGAGCAAAAGAAGTCGGCGGCTTAATCAAAGTGTAAAACTTTCCAACTTCTTGATTATTTTTCACCATCACCATCGCCAATGAGCAAGCAGAATATGGCTGAAAATTAGCCGTTTCAAAATCCATGGCTAAGAAATTCACCCTAAATCCTCCGCTGTAAAATTCAAATCTAGTTCAACCGGACAATGATCGCTTCCAGTAATTTGTTGGAGAATATTAGCAGAAACAAGATTATTTTTCAGCGTTTCGCTAGTTAAGAAATAATCAATTCGCCACCCGGCATTATTTTTCCGCGCATTGAAACGATAACTCCACCAAGAATAAGCACCTTCTAAGGTAGGATTAAAATAACGAAAAGTATCAATAAAGCCTGTTT
Source organism: Enterococcus timonensis (assembly GCF_900104595.1). Taxonomy (GTDB): domain Bacteria; phylum Bacillota; class Bacilli; order Lactobacillales; family Enterococcaceae; genus Enterococcus_J; species Enterococcus_J timonensis. The sequence continues at coordinate 886,254 of NZ_FNVY01000004.1, read as the reverse complement.
CTAAGAGTTGGGAAAATTTTTCCCGCTCTTCAATGGTAAAGCCGGCGTTGTGCTGATTGGTTTTCCAATTTTTTAAATCAATATTTTCGTGAGCGACATTTAAATCGCCACAAAGGACAACGGGTTTGGTTTGTTGCAAGGCATTCAAATAATTTTTAAATGCTTCTTCCCAGTCCATCCGGTAAGGCAATCGTTTCAACTCGCCTTGGGAATTTGGCGTGTAACAAGTCACTAAGAAAAAATTGGCATATTCTAAAGTGATGACCCGGCCTTCTTGATCGTGAATTTCTTCGCCGATGCCATAATTTACCGCCAGAGCTTGATGCTTGGTGAAAATGGCAGTGCCAGAATAACCTTTACGCACGGCATAATTATAATATTGAAAGTAACCAGGCAATTCTAATTCCAGTTGACCGGCTTGCATTTTCGTTTCTTGCAGGCAAAAAAAGTCAGCATCTAATGCTTCAAAAACTTCTAAAAAGTTTTTTTGGACTACCGCCCGCAATCCGTTGACGTTCCACGAAATAAATTTCATATGTACCTCCAAATGTTGATTACTATTTTTGACTACTCTCATTGTAGCAAATTTTTTTGAAAAGGAAAGGAGCACGATTTGATGAAAATTGGCGTTATTGGTCTAGGAAAAATTGCTCAAAAAGCTTATTTGCCCTTATATGCGAGCAGACAAGATTATTTGGAGGTAATTTTGGCTTCGCGGGATGAAAAGAAAGCTGAAAAATTAAAAGAACAATATGGTTTTTCTGACACCGCCGGAAATCTCGACGAATTAATTGACAAAAAAGTGGAGGCAGTCTTTATCCATAGCGCCACCAGCACGCATTATGCGTACTGCAAAAAATTACTGGAAGCCGGTATTCCAACATATGTAGATAAACCAGTGAGTGAAAATATTGAAGAAACGAGAGAAATTTTTGCTTTAGCTGAAAAATTAAATGTGCCATTTTTTGTCGGATTCAATCGCCGCTATGCACCATTTGTCCAACAATTAAAAGAAATTTCAGGACAACAAATGATTATCCAAAAAAATCGGGAAAATACCGCCGGCTCAAAACAATTTCACTTGTACGATTTATTTATCCATGTGGTAGATACCGCGGTTTATTTATTAAATGATCAAGCGATTGCGCCTGTGTTCTCAGCTCTTGAAAATAATGAAGCCGGCGTGTTCACCAAAGCACAATTAGTTATAAAAAATAAAGAACAACAAGCGATTGTGCTAATGAATTTGGCTAGTGGCGCTAATTTGGAAACTTTCGAAGTACAAGGACAAGAGGCTACCTATCGTTTGGAAAATTTAACCTCGTTAACAAAATTTACCGATCGAAAAGAACAATTTGTCCCTGGGGATTGGGAGAACACGTTGGTCAGCCGAGGATTTTCCGGGGCGATGGAAGACTTTTTACAACAAGTCACACTTTTTAATGAAGGAAATTTTGACTTTGAAAAAGATAGCCAGAAAAAAGCTTTGTTGTCCCACGAACTAGTGGCCGGATTGTTGGCGGGAAAATAAAATATATTGCGCTCCAGACGCTTTTTGTCACGATCCTTGTTTTAAACGGTGTGAAAAAAGCTGTGGCTAGGTGAATAGATAAAAATTTTAAAAATCCAAAAATCAGGATTTTGGAAATTTTTCCTAATTCTCTACGCCCCATAACGCTTTTTGTCACGATCCTTGTTAAACGGTGTGAAAATTGGTGTCCCTAGGAAAATAGATAAAATGGTCTTTGAGTGTTTCACACTCATGCGTCATTTTCCTAATTTTCTACGGGCCAAAACCCAATTTGTTACGACCTCTGATAAACGGTGTGAAAAAAACTGCGGCTAGGTGAATAGATAAAAATTTTAAAAATCCAAAAATCAGGATTTTGGAAATTTTTCCTAATTCTCTACGCCCCATAACGCTTTTTGTCACGATCCTTGTTAAACGGTGTGAAAATTGGTGTCCCTAGGAAAATAGATAAAATGGTCTTTGAGTGTTTCACACTCATGCGTCATTTTCCTAATTTTCTACGGGCCAAAACCCAATTTGTTACAACCTCTGATAAACGGTGTGAAAAAAACTGCGGCTAGGTGAATAGATAAAAATTTTAAAAATCCAAAAATCAGGATTTTGGAAATTTTTCCTAATTCTCTACGCCCCATAACGCTTTTTGTCACGACCTCTGTTTTAAAAAGTCATTAAATTGTCTTATTTTTACTGAGATTTTTGTGGTAGGATAGTAACAGCTTATTTTTTACGACAAAGATTTTTTATCGGGGGATTTTTATGGCTTTATTGGGAAATATTTTTCGTTTGTTTTTGCTAATTATTTTAGTGATTGATATATATGGCTTGTTTTTTTTCAAAGGCGGCTTTAAGCGGTGGGGGAAAAAGCATTACCGCATTTTATTGTGGACAGGATTTTTAGCAGTTTTTCTGGCGGGTTCATTTTGGTTGTGGCCACTGATAGGTGTGATGGAAGTCTCCGCGCCAAGTATTGAAAATTCCTCTAAAAAAGATACCGCCACGCTAAATAGTTCAGCGGTAACGGATTTTTCAGGAATTTTAACAGAATCATCTGGCGATGGAACAAATGAAAATAATCAAAAACAGTCTGATACCATTGTTACCCAGCAAACAGCTGAAAACAAAACGCTCACTGCGGCTTGGGAAAATGTCATCCAAGATAGCGATGCTTTCATTGATATTGCCGTTTATCAACCGGAAACGAATCTTTATTTTCATTATACTAATGCTGCTCAAAATCAATTTTACACCGCGAGTATTGTTAAAGTTGCCGTGATTACTGAATTTATGCGCCAAGTGGAAGCCGGGACGCTCACTATGACTGCTGATGACGAGACGATGCTTAGTGAAATGATTGAAGAAAGTGATAATGATGCCACCACTTATTTAGTGGAGGAGCGGATTGGCGGATTGTCTGCGCTGGATTCTTTGTTTCAAGAACTTTCCATGACTAATAGTTACGCCGACACGGACGCTTGGGGGATAACTACCACCAGTAGCATCGATCAATTAAAATTGCTCAATAAAATTTTTTATGATCCGGACTTTTTAAATACGGATTCACAAACGGCGATTATTTCGCGGATGGAAAATATCGATGTGGATCAAAATTGGGGAATTTCGGTAGAGGCACCTTATTTTGCTTTAAAAGATGGTTGGCTTGATTTAACGCCGGATTGTTGGATTATAAATTCAATCGGGCAAGTCGCGAGCGATGCTAATTCTTTTACGATTGCCATTTTGACAGATCAAAATGCGACTTTTTCAGAAGGGGTCGATTTAGTTGAAGAGTTGGCGAAAACGACGGAAAAAATTTTGCTGAAGTAAAATATATTTTTATTTAAAAAGATGATGAACGAGAGGATTTTTTGTATGACAGATTTAAACGATATTATCCAACAATTAGCGCCAATAAAAATAATTGAAAATGCGCCGTTAGCCCAATATACTTTTACTAAAACGGGTGGCCCGGTGGATTATTTAATTTTTCCTAAAAATGCGGACGAAATAAAAAAAGCTTTGGATTTTGCAAATTTGAACCACATTCCATGGCAAGTTTTAGGTAATGCTAGTAATTTAATTGTTCGAGACGGTGGGATTCGCGGCTTTGTTTTTATGTTGACTGATCTTGTTGAAATGACCCATGATGGAAATAATATTTATGCGCAAGCTGGCGCGCGTTTAAGTAAAGTGACTCAGTTTGCAGGGGAAAAATCTTTAACGGGATTTGAATTTGCTTGCGGTATTCCAGGATCTGTCGGCGGCGCTATTTATATGAACGCCGGCGCTTACGGTGGTGAAATCGCCAATGTTTTAGCCACGGTGGATGTTATCACGCCAAATGGAGAATTTAAAACTTATACGGCGGCCGAAATTCATTTTGCTTATCGTCATTCCGATTTGCAAGAAACGGGCGATATTATTATCGGTGGTACTTTTGCTTTACAACCAGGCGATCAAAAAGAAATTTTCGCTAAAATGAAAGAACTCACTGTCTTACGCGAGTTAAAGCAACCACTGGAATATCCATCTTGTGGTTCGGTATTTAAACGACCAGAAGGATTTTTCACCGGCCGCTTAATTCAACAAGCTGGATTGCAAGGAAAAATTATCGGTGGCGCGCAAGTATCAGAAAAGCATGCCGGCTTTATTGTTAATTTAGGCACAGCAACAGCGACAGATTATTTAAATTTAATTGCCTTGATACAAAAAACTGTCTTTGAAAAATCGGGCATAAACTTAGTTACGGAAGTTCGAATTTTAGGGGAAGAAAAAAACGCGAATCAATAACGATTCGCGTTTTTATTTTACAATCAATTAGGAATTTCTTTTTTGTATTTTAAATAAAACAGAAGTAACAGCGGCTGTGGCAGCAGCGGCCACCAAAGCTTCAGGAATACCGCTAGTAAAAATCACCCCTAAAATAACGCCGTACAAAGCGTCACTTGTCGTCTGCATTACGGCAGCATATTGATCCATAAACAAAAAATAAATTAAATTCATAACTAGTAAAGTGTTGGTCATACTCCCCAGAAAACCTGCCGCCAGCAAACTGATGGAACGTTTGGAAGGAGAAGTTTTGGCAAATTTTTTCAAAAATTGATAAACAAAATAAGGAACGATACCGACTAAAATTCTTGGCACCATAGCAATAATTACCGAGCGAAAATCACCTGAAACAATGGGTGAAAAAACAAATGAACTTAAAGTAATCGTAGTCGTCGAACGAATCATGGACAAAATGCCGAAAAATCCGCCTAGAAAAGCGCCAATCTTTGGCCCTAAAATCAGGGAACCAATAATTACTGGGATATGCAAAGTGGTGGCATTAATTGGTCCCAGAGGAATAAATCCTAAAAAAGGGAAGAAAAACATTAACAGCATAATCCCCATAAAAAGTGCAGTAAAAACTAATTGTTCAGTAGATTTATTTCTCATAGCTCGCCTCACTTGTTGATAAAATATTTAAAACAACTTTAGTAATTTCTTCAATCGTTGCCAGCGCGCCGCGACCAAAGTCACCGCAAGCTAAGAGGGCTTCACGAGGATCAATTTCAGTGTAGCCAACTTCTTTTAAAATTTTCAAATTTCGTTGGGTAATAGGATTTTGATACATATACGTATTCATAGCTGGGGCAATCAACTTGGGCACTTCGGTTTTTAACGCCAGTGCCACGGTGGAAACCACATCATCGGCGATGCCGTTAGCCAATTTGCCAATGATATTAGCAGTAGCCGGCGCAACTAAAAATAAATCGGCTCGTTTGGCCAGTTCAATATGATTAATGACGGTTACATCGGGTTCCTTCATTACATCCAGGTGGACTTGGTTTTTCGATAAACTTTGCAAGGTCAAGGGGGTAATAAAAGCGGTGGCGTTTTTAGTCATTAAGACTTCCACATTAAAACCCAATTTTCCTAATTGGCTAGTTAAGTCGGCGGCTTTGTAAGCTGAAATCGAACCGGTAACAGCTAGTAAAATTGTTTTTTTCATTTGTGCTCCTTTTTTTCTTTTAGAAAATTTTTTAAGGCCGTTTCAATTATGACAGCAATTTCTTTTTTGGTCCAAGCTTGAGCTACGACGCCGGTTTTATCTAGCAAATAACCATGGTGTTGCTCTCCGGAAATTTCGGCTAAATCATTGGCCAAAACAAAATCCGCCTGATTTTTAACTAAACTTTTTTTAGCGACGGCTAATAATTCTTCTTTGGGGACATCCACTAATAATTTAAAACCGACTAACAACGTTTCCGGTTGCCATTTTTTAATTTTTTGAATAATTTTTGGCGTTTTTTCTAAGATCAAGACGAGATGGTCAGTATTAGAAGAAATTTTTGTTTCGGTGTTTTCTTTAGCGGCAAAAATATCAGCGCCTTTCGCCAATGTTTGTTGAAATTTTTCTTTGGAATATTGGGCCACCGGAGTAAAATCAGAGACCGCCATAGCATGAATCACCGCGTCAAATGTTTGAGTGGTTAAAAGTTTTTCTAAAATATTTTGCAAATCTTTCGTTGACTCAATATAAAAGATTTGTTTGACACCAACTGGTTGAGCGGCAACTTTAGTCGTCACATAATAAATCTCGTGCCCGTAAGCTTGCATTTCTTCGGCGATTCTTTTTCCAAGGGAACCGGTGGAGTGATTGGTAATGGAGCGGACTTGATCGATTTTTTCGCTAGTACCACCAGCGGTAATTAATATTTTCATGAGTTGCTCCTGACTTGAATGACGGTCCGACCAACGTGGCGATTTTTCGCAAAATCAGTCACAACTTCAGGAATTTGTGCTAAAGAAATAATTTCCGGGGAAACCTTTTCAAAATCAAAACTCGAAAACAATTGCGCCCACGCTTTTTGCCGCAAATCATTTGGCGTGTTCACCGAATCAATGCCTGCAAGTGTCACTGCCCGTAAAATAAAAGGCAGGACAGTCGTTTCTAATTTTATCCCGCCAGCATTTCCACAACTGGCTACGATTCCGCCATAAGTTACTTGCGAGAGGAGCTGACTTAAAACGGCGCCCCCCACTGTATCAATGACCGCGTCAAATTCTTGTTTGGCCAACGCTTTTTTTGGCTGGGCAAGAAAATCTGCCGTGGACAATACTGGATCATTGGTTTCGAATTTTTTTTGACTCATGAGTACTAAATTATTAAAACCCAATTGTTTCAATAAAATTCGAGCCATGGTGGACACGCCACCAGTGGCGCCCGTTATTAAAATACGAGAGTCTGGACGGAGATGATTCTTAATTGCCTCAACACATAATGCCGCCGTTAGCCCTGCCGTTCCTAAAGTAACAGCTTGTTTAAGGGAAATCTCATCCGGAATTTTAATTAACCATTCACTTGGAACACTAGCATATTCACTCCAACCGCCAAAATGACTAACCCCTAAGCCGAAACTTGTCGCTAAAACTTTTTGACCTACCGGAAAATTTTCATTGGCACTTTGAATAATAATGCCTGCTAAATCAATCCCCGGAACAAAGGGATAAGTTCGAACAACACCACCATTTGTTTGACAGGCGAGGTAATCTTTATAATTGACGGCAGAATAATGGACCTCGATTAAACAATCGGCGACTGGCAACATATCAAAAGAAATCTCTTGAACTTGTCCGGTGACTTTTTCATTATTTTTTTGCAGGAGGTAAGCTTTAAAATTTTTCATGAGCGCTCCTTTCCAGAAACTAAAATCTATCCTTGTTCTTACTATAGAAAAGGGACTTTTTAAAGTCAAGAACTTCTCCTTATAGCAGCTAAATTAAAACGTTTTCTGTCAACAAAATTTTTCATTACGAATTTTCAGCAAATTTTCCGAAAATTTTAATCGAAAATACTAGCAAATTTTGCAAAACCTGTTAAACTATTTTTCGGGAGTCTCTATAGATGATGAGGCGCTCGATTTTTTTAAACAAAAAATAATATATACTATAAAGGGGATGAAAAAGTGAAGAAGACGATAATCGCATTTAATAACGTGGTGAAACAATATGATGACACCTCCGTGCTAAAAAACGTTAGCTTTGAAATTGAGGAAGGGAAGTTTTATACGCTCCTTGGACCATCTGGTTGTGGGAAGACGACGATATTACGAATGATTGCCGGATTCACAGACGCTACTTCAGGTGAAATCTTTTTCAACGGGCAAAAAATCAATGACGTGCCTGCCAACAAACGCCCCGTCAATACCGTTTTTCAAGATTACGCCTTATTTCCACATATGAATGTTTTTGAAAATGTAGCGTTCGGTCTAAAGGTTAAAAAAATGGCTAAAGATAAAATCCAACAAAAAGTTCTCGATGCTTTAAAAATGGTCCAACTTGCCGGTTACGAAAATCGCGAAATTAACGAAATGAGTGGCGGGCAAAAACAACGGGTGGCCATTGCCCGAGCAATTGTTAATGAACCGACTGTTTTATTATTAGACGAACCATTGTCGGCCTTAGATTTAAAATTACGCACCGATATGCAATATGAATTGCGAGAATTGCAACAACGCTTAGGGATTACGTTTATTTTTGTGACTCACGATCAAGAAGAAGCGCTAGCTATGAGTGACGAAATTTTTGTAATGAATGCCGGAAAAATTGTCCAATCAGGAACACCGGTAGATATTTATGATGAACCAATCAATCATTTTGTCGCTGATTTTGTAGGGGAAAGTAATATTGTTAAAGGAACAATGATTGAAGATAATTTAGTGGAGTTCGTTGGCAAAAAATTTGAATGTGTCGATGGCGGCATGCGGCCTAATGAAAAAGTCGAAGTTGTTTTGCGGCCGGAAGATTTATCGATTACCACGCCGGAAAATGGCAAACTTTTAGTGAAAGTCGATACGCAATTATTCCGCGGCGTTCATTATGAAATTATTTGTTACGATAAAGATGGCAACGAATGGATGGTCCATTCCACGCGTAAAGCGATTGAAGGAAGTCAGGTAGGCTTATTTTTTGAGCCGGCCGATATTCACGTCATGCGCTTTGACGAAAGTGAGGAAGACTTCGACGCGCGGCTAGAAAGTTACGAGGAGTAGGGGGAGAACAATGAATTCAACACGTAAAATTTTTGGCGTGCCTTATTTTTTGTGGCTACTACTTTTTGTCATTGCGCCAATGCTTTTAATTATTTATCAAAGTTTCTTTAATATGAACGGTCAGTTTACTTTGCAAAATTATGCCACCTATTTTTCTTCAGGAACGTATTTGCAAATGACTTTAAATTCAGTCTGGTACGCATTTTTAATTACCGTATTTACTTTGTTAGTTAGTTATCCCACGGCTTATTTTTTAAATAAAACGGTCCATAAAGATCTGTGGTTGATGTTAATTATTTTACCCACTTGGGTCAATCTTTTATTAAAAGCTTACGCCTTTATTGGGATTTTTTCGGTGCACGGTTCAGTCAATCATTTTATGAATTTTTTAGGCATCGGGCCGCAACAAATTTTATTTACCGATTTTAGTTTTTTATTTGTGGCTAGCTACATTGAAATTCCTTTTATGATTATGCCGATTTTTAATGCGATTTCTGAAATCAATCCTTCCTTAATTTCCGCCAGTCGAGACCTTGGTGCCAATTCTTTTGATACGTTTCGTCGGGTGATTTTTCCTTTATCATTAGAAGGAGTGAAAGCAGGCGTCCAAGCGGTCTTTATTCCGTCGCTTTCTTTATTCATGTTGACGCGTTTAATTGGGGGCAACCGGGTAATTACGTTAGGAACAGCCATTGAAGAACATTTCTTAGTCACGCAAAACTGGGGCATGGGTTCAACAATTGGCGTCATTTTAATATTGGCGATGCTATTAGTCATGTTTCTAACCGGTGAGAAAAAACGCAAAGGAGGGAAACGCGCATGAAACTGAAAAAATTTCGTTTTGCTAACCTTTATTTAGTTTCGGTTTTCGCGCTTCTTTATTTGCCGATTTTTTATTTGATTTTTTATGCCTTTAACGACGGTGGTTCCATGACCAGCTTTACTGGTTTTACTTGGGATAATTTTGCCGCCGTTTTTGCGGATAGTCGCTTGATTATTATTTTGCTAGATACATTTAAGTTGGCCTTTTTGTCGGCGCTAATTGCCACAGTGATTGGCACACTCGGCGCCATGGGGATTTATTATGCAAAAAAAAGACAGCAACGCAATTTATTGCTGAGTTTAAATAATATTTTGCTAGTGAGTCCAGACGTTATTATTGGCGCGAGTTTTTTAATTTTATTTACGATGTTAGGATTTACTTTGGGATTTGGCAGTGTGCTCATGAGTCACGTCGCTTTTTCCATTCCGATTGTCGTCTTGATGGTTTTACCGCGCCTAAGAGAAATGAATGATTCGATGGTGGATGCCGCCAGAGATCTCGGGGCAAATTATTGGCAAGTAATTCAAAAAATTATTTTGCCATTTCTGACACCAGGTATTATTGCCGGCTACTTTATGGCTTTTACGTATTCGCTAGATGATTTTGCCGTGACTTTCTTTGTGACTGGTAACGGATTTACTACATTATCGGTGGAAATTTATTCCCGAGCGCGCCAAGGAATTAGTTTAGAAATCAACGCGTTATCGGCACTAGTTTTCCTATTCTCCTTAATTTTAGTCGTCGGGTATTATTTTATTAGTAAAGATAATTTATCCCGCAAACAAAAACGCGCGAAAAAAGTCCAAAAGGAGGTGGCAAACCTTCTATGAGAAAACTAACGACTTTATTTATCGGCTTAGTGGCGATTATTGTTTTGCTAAGTCTAGGAGCATATCAAGTGGAACATGCCCAAGGACAAGCTGGCGCTGATGAGTTGACCATTTACAACTGGGGCGATTATATCGATCCGCAGTTGCTTTCCAAATTTGAAAAAGAGACCGGCTTAAAAGTGAATTACGAAACATTTGACTCCAATGAAGCCATGTACACGAAAATCAATCAAGGGGGCACGGCATACGACATCGCCATTCCTTCTGAATATATGATTGATAAAATGATTGAAGAAAATATGTTACTAGCTTTAGATCACAAAAAAATTGTTGGCCTAGAAAATATTGATGAACGCTTTTTAGATGAAAGTTTTGATCCGGGAAATCAATATAGTATTCCTTATTTTTGGGGGACACTAGGCATTGTTTACAATGATAAATTTGTCGATGAAGGTCAAATTACGCAGTGGTCAGACCTTTGGAAACAAGAATTTAAAGATTCGTTGATGTTAATTGATTCGGCCCGCGAAATTCTCGGCCTTTCTCTAAACTCGCTAGGTTACTCTTTGAATTCCAAAGACGATCAGGAGTTGCAGGAAGCCGCTGAAAAATTAAATTTATTGACGCCAAATATCAAAGCAATTGTCGCTGATGAAATAAAAATGTATATGATTAACGAAGAAGCTCAAGTGGCGGTGACTTTTTCCGGTGAAGCAGCCGATATGATGTGGGAGAATGAACATTTGCATTACGTAATTCCCTCTGAAGCCAGCAACTTGTGGTTTGATAATATCGTTATGCCAAAAACTGCTAAAAATGTCGAAGGTGCTTACGATTTTATTAATTTTATGTTGGAACCTGAAAATGCCGCCCAAAATGCGGAATACATTGGTTATTCCACGCCAAATAAAGCCGCACTAGAAATAATGGACCCAGAAATTACGAGTGACGAACAATTTTATCCAAGCGACGAAGTAATTAGTCATTTGGAAGTCTACGAAAATCTCGGCTCAAAATACCTCGGTCTTTACAACGATTTCTTTTTAGAATTTAAAATGTATAGGAGATAATGACAAAACTCAGCGAGAATGGGGATTTATCAACGTTCTAAAAAGCTAAAAATCGTCTTTTTTCTACCTGAGTTTTCCAATCTTCTACCAAAAGCGGCTGAAAAGCCGCTTTTTTTGTGTTATTTTATTTTTTCTACCACGTTTTTCTACCAGAGATACTTTACTAGAAGAGCTTTACGATAGAGATTTTTACCAGACGATGTTGAAAATAAAAAGACAGAAACGCTTGACCGTATATAGACGTTCATCTATATTGTATATAGATAATTATCTATATACAATTCAATAGGAGGCCCTCCATGGAAAACTATGAACAGATTGCTACCATCACGAAAGCCTTAGCTGATCCAAAAAGGTTGAAAATTGTTGACTTACTTTCTACAGCTGACTCTCTTTGTGCATGTGAAGTGTTGGAGAATTTTGACTTTACTTAACCGACATTATCACACCACATGAAGCTTTTAGAGAAGGCAGGAATTGTCAAAGTAACGAAAAAGAGTCAATGGCATCATTACGCTTTACAGGAAGATTTTGTTGAGGATTTCCTAGTAATTTTGAAGGAACTTCTTATCAAAGAAAAATCAATTAGCTAGTAATCGATAGGAGTTTTATGAATGAACAATGTATCTACGGAAGTAACTGAAAAACCTGCAATTAATTTCTTCGAGAAGTATCTAACGGTTTGGGTATTGTTATGTATGGCAGCAGGCATGCTAATCGGAAAGTTTTTACCTAGTGTCGCAGACCGATTAGAAAGCTATCAAGTGTTAAATACAAATATTCCAATTGCCGTTTTAACTTGGGTTATGATTTTCCCAATGATGATGAAAATCGATTTTAAATCAATACTGAATGTCCGAAAAACATATCAGGGGATTATGATCTCTAGCATTACAAGCTGGCTAATTAAGCCGTTCTTGATGTTTGGCTTAGCATCTTTCTTCTTTTATGTTGTTTTTAGCAATTTTATCCCAGCAGACTTAGCAAAAGACTATGTGGCTGGAGCCGTTTTATTAGGGGCAGCGCCATGTACCGCTATGGTTTTTGTTTGGTCAAACCTTACAAAAGGTGATCCAGCGCATACCTTGGTTCAAGTATCAATTAACGATTTATTAATCATTGTCCTATTTGTACCAATTGTTTCCTTCCTTTTAGGAGTAAATAGTGTGTTTGTACCATGGAATATTCTCTTTGCCTCCGTACTACTATTTGTGCTAGTACCGTTAGTTGGTGGGGCATTAACGCGATACTTCATGATAAAACGTAAGGGAATTGATTACTTTAACAATCGCTTCTTACCAAAGTTTGACTCCATTACAACCATTGGCTTGTTATTGACATTGGTAATCATTTTTACTTATCAGGGGGATATTATTTTAAACAATCCGTTTCATGTTCTCATGATTGCCGTTCCTTTAGTCTTACAAAATATTATTACCGCAAACTTTGCTTATTTTACTTGTAAATGGACAAAACAGCCTCATAATGTGGCAGCGCCAGCAGCTTTGATTGGTGCTTCCGACTTTTTCGAGTTATCGGTTGCCGTAGCAATTATGCTTTTCGGTGTCAATTCACCAGTTGTACTTGTGACAACAGTAGGCGTTCTAACAGAAGTACCTGTTATGTTGTTATTAGTCAAATTGATCAATGGAACGAAAGATTGGTTCCCAACAAAAGGAGAAAATGAATGAAAAAAATCTATTTCTTATGTACGGGCAATTCCTGTCGAAGTCAAATAGCGGAAGGCTTTGCTAAAAAATACTTAGATGATTCTTGGGAAATCCGAAGTGCTGGAGTTGAAACCCACGGTCTGAATCCTAGAGCAGTGGCCGTAATGGAAGAATCTGGAATCGATATTTCGAATCAAACATCTGACTTGATTGATTTGGACTACTTTAATCAGTCTGACATGATTATCACTCTTTGCGGTGACGCAGCAGATAAGTGTCCCATGATTCCAAAGGAAAGCACTCACCTTCATTGGGACTTAGTAGATCCTGCCAAAGCGAAAGGATCTGAGGCAGAAATTAGAAGTGCTTTCCGAGACACAAGAGATGAAATCGAAAAGAGAATGATTGAATTATCGAAGCAGTTAAATGTTTAATTCAAAAGGGAGGGGAAGGTATGTGGACTTGGATTAGCGATCAATTACTAAAAATGGTTTGGCTAAATGATTTGATGGGAAAATTAGTTGAGCGTTTTGGACTTTCGATCGATAGCAAGATAGGGGCAAGTCTTCAGTTCTTTCTGTTTGATACAATTAAGATTTTTATCTTATTAACGATCTTAATTTTTGTCATGGGGGTTATTCAGACTTTTTTTCCACCTGAAAGAACCAAAGTATTGTTGGGTGGCTTAAAAGGTTGGAAGGGGAATTTACTGGGAGCACTTTTGGGTACAGTCACGCCTTTTTGTAGTTGTTCTAGCATTCCAATTTTTATTGGGTTTACAACCGCTGGATTACCGTTAGGAGTAACCTTCTCCTTCCTTATTTCCTCACCAATGGTTGATATTGCCTCAATTATCCTGTTAATGTCTTTCTTCGGCTGGAAATTTGCGATAGCTTATGTTCTTTTAGGATTACTGCTAGCTGTAATTGGAGGTACACTCATTGATAAATTACACCTAGAGAATGAAATTCAAGATTATATTCGCGAGATGGAGGAAGGTCTTAGCCAAGTTGAAACCTATACCATAAAAAAAAGAATGGCTTATGGTTGGGGGCAAGTGAAGGAGGTTGCTAGTAAAGTCTGGCTTTATGTATTAATTGGGGTTGGGATTGGTGCACTCATTCATAATTGGATTCCGACCAGTTTTATTCAAAGCATCCTAGGTAATAATAATCCGTTTGGCCTGATTATTGCGACCTTAATTGGGGCACCAATTTATGCAGATATTTTTGGTGTTCTCCCAATAGCAGAAGCGCTATTCTCAAAAGGGGTGCCAGTGGGAACTTTGATGGCTTTCATGATGTCTGTCACAACGTTGTCTTTGCCGTCATTAATCATGTTAAGTAGAGTGGTTAAACCTAAATTGTTAGGAATCTTTATCACAATTTGTATTGTAGGTATTTTATTGATTGGCTTTACTTTCAATAGTATAGCTTTATAAAAAGTTAAGGGGGATTAGATAATTATGGAAATCAAAATTGTAGGTCCAGGTTGTAAAAACTGTCAAAAGTTAAAAGAAAATGTAGAAACAGCAGTGTCGGAGTTAGGCATTACGCCGACAATTACAAAAGTCGAAGATATGGCTGAAATCGTGAAAGCTGGTGTGATGAAGACGCCAGGACTGATTATTGATGATAAATTAGTCGTTAGTGGCCGAGTTGCAAAACCAAAGGAAATCAAGGAGTTATTGCAAGAGGCTTAAAAGAGATCAAAGATAGATAAATCACTGAATGCTTGGAGATATTCGAAAGAAGCATAAAATAATACTGTAAAGACAAACTCCAGGTCGGGTTTCGCCACAAGCGAATTACCCGATCTGGAGTTTTGTCTATTGCAGGGAGGCGCAGCCGGACTGCATGAATAAAGCCCCCGGTTCTAACAGGGGGCTAACAAAGAACAGGAAACTGGGACAACTACCCATTTGGGAGTGTCCTAGCAGTGTTTTCTTTGTCACATGCTTATAGAGCTTGTCACTTTATTTTGATGATGGATACGCTGCGTTTAACAGACGTTCTTTCTCGACTTCCATCACGAATGGTAGATAGAGATATTGCTGTTCTAGTAGGTATTGATTGTCCTCTGTGTACTGATAAGAAGCGGTTTCTTTTGAATAGACCAACGGAGCAATTCGCACATCGCCGGTTGATTGATTGATTGAGTATAGAAGAATGGCCTTTTCTACTAGTTTCTTTGGCAAATGTTTCCCAAAATAGGAATAGGATTCTTGATTTGCTAAATAGACGAGTAAGCGATCCACACTAAAGTTGGAGAAGGTAAAGGGCATCATGTGCAGAATATGATTTTGATTGTCATGGTGTAAATAGAGCTGCGCTTCTTTACCAAAATTAGTTGAACCAAGGTAAAGCCGCTTTTTCTCGTCGATACATTGGAAAGTAAACTGATCTTGTTCAGTTGGTGGAACGAGGTTTGTAATAAAAAATTCAACCATTCGATCCATTTCTTTTTCACTGACAAGATCTGCTTGTTTCAGTTCGTCTACTATCAGTCCTTCAATCTTAGGATCAAGCTTACCTGCCTTCTTTTGAAGCATTTCTAAAATGTATTGGTTTTCTTGCTCACCATACAAAAGATATTCGTTGGTGACATGGCCTATTTCTGCAATTTGGTGAAGGGTTTCGGTTTTTGGAAGGTTAATCCCACGTTCCCAGTTATTGACTGTACTTCGCGGTAAATCACCAATTAGTTTGCCAAATTTCTCCATACTCAACTTTAACTCTTGGCGAATCTGCCGAATTCGATTGCCAACTGCTTGCTTGTCTATCTCCATGAAAACTCCTCCTCATGATGAGTTCTTAAATTCAGTATACGCTTGTACTTAAAAAAAGTCAAAATGTATTGACTTAAAATAAATACAGGCGTACAATCGATTTGTACTTAAAATAAGTCTGATGGTTCTTTGACAATTTAATAGCAGAAGGAGGTTTTTCTATGAACCAAGTCAATCAAAATGATCTCGGGGAAGCCATTCGAGTTTCTCGAGAAGAAAGGGGGTGGACCCAGCGATATTTAGCAGAAAAAGTGGGGATTTCGAGATCGTTATTATCGAAAGTAGAAAAAGGAACGAGACAATTAAGTGCAGAAAAATTGACTCTTATACTGGATAGTTTGCAAGAAGAGGTTGTTCCAGTTAATCGTGTTTTGATTGATTATCTAACCATTCACTTTTTCTCGAATCAACATTTAAAGTTGATTGAAGAGATTATTGGCATGCCTATTGAACGCTTTGAGGAATTGGATTATGCACCAAAGGGCTATATTGGGCAATATGTTTGGAATCAAGTAATCACGATTCGGTATTCCATTGACGATACGGTAAAAGGAACCGTAATGGAGTTTTCAGGTCAAGGCTGTAAACATCTTGCCATGCGTTTGAAAACCGCAAAATCAAACTGGCAAGAGTTCTTCCGTAAGGTATTAGATTATCAGGGAAACTTTACACGGATTGATTTTACTTTAGATGATTTTGTGGGGAGTCTCAGCATTCCAGAACTAAAGCGTAAAGTAACACTAGGCCATGTATGGACCACGTTTCAAGTGAGTGAATCTCATGGCGGGACGGATATCACAAATAATGAATCAAATGGCGAGACCTTGTATTTAGGCTCAAAGAAGAGTCAATGTCGCTTTTGTTTTTATCAGAAGGATTATGAACAACGAAAGCGAAGAGGAATACCACTTGAAGAGGCAGAAGTGAAAAATCGCTTTGAACTACGGTATCGAAAAGAGAAAGCACAAAGCTTGGCAAAGATTATTTCAAGATCCCATGATTTAACCAAACTGTTCTTTGAGTTACTTAATGGAGCAATTTGTTTTTATGACCGTGATCCAAATGATCCAGATGCAAAAGTCGATGCCAAATGGGCAGCCTTTATTGACAATCGTGGCGCAATCACTATTTCTTTAGAGACAATTCCTCAAAGCTTTGAGAAAAGTATGAATTGGTTAATTCATGGTGTTTCGCCATCGCTAGCTTTTATAGCACAAGTGGATCAAACGTTTCATTCTTCCTTGTTGTCTTTGATTATTGAACAAGGAGAAATGAATCCAAGACAGATTAAACTTCTCCAAAATATGAAGGCAGACCCAGAATATTATCAGGAGGAGGTTGAGTATTATGAACGAAAACTACAAAGTATATCAAATGAGAAAACAAGCTACTAAAAAAGCAAAGTACTGCTTACACAACAAGTTGTGCAACGTACTCCGCCTCGACAAGACGAGTATAACACAACCATTGAATGAGAAACAATTGATTATAAAGAGGATTAATTTAAAAGGAGTAAAGTATCAGGGGGTGAGAGAATGGAAACAAAATGTGATTTCATGGTAAATCGTGCAGTTTTGATAGAGATGGGCTTTAAACCTAGTCAAGCTGCACGAATGATTAAAGAGAGCAAAACGTATCTTGCAAGGGTTGAAGGTATAGATTTTTATAACAATCGCCAAGTTGGTGTGGTGCCATCTCGAGTGATTGAACATCTTTTCCACGTTCAAGTTGCGGAATAAACAGTACAAGCGCGGTACAATTAAAGTAGCTTTTCTCGAGTATAGAGAGGAATGGTACGATGCCAAAAATTAAAAATATTTATCAAGACAAAAAAACAAAAAAATGGTTCTTTCGAGCATATCTAGGTATAGATGAAAATGGAAGAAAGGTTCAGAAGACTAAACGAAGCTATGCTTCACAAAAAGATGCCAAAATTGCTTATGACAAGTACATGGAAACACATGATTTTAACAAGACAGTTCCTAATCAACTGTGTTCTACCAATCAAATGACTTTCGAAGAGTTTTACAAGGATAGGTTTGTAAAATGGTATGAGAGACAGGTGAAAAGTCAAACATATGAGAATGCGCAATTTATATTCGAAAAGCGAATGCAGTTTTTCTATCATTTTCGTGTTCGAGATATTACAAGTCACGATATTGAGGATTGGCTATTTGAACTAAGCCAGACAGAGTCACGTAATTCACGGAAAAAAGTCAATGGCGAAACGTTATCAAAGTCTTATATCAATCGGATTCGGGGACACTTAAAGATTGTATTGGATCGGGCTGTTAAAGAGGGGGTGATTGCTAAAAATCCCGTTGAAGATGTTTCTTCGCTTCCCTCTGAGAATAAGAAAGTTGAGTTTTGGGAACACAGTGAGTTTCTAAAAGTGATGAATGAATTGAAGGACGATAAGATTCAAACCCACCATCGGAAGATTGTGTATGAAATGCTCTTTTATACTGGCATTCGGATTGGAGAACTTGAAGCTTTGTCTTGGTCAAATGTAGATTTCGAGAAAAACACGATAACGATTGAGAAGACACTAATTTATAATACAAAAAATGATTGGCACTTTTCGACTCCAAAAACTAAATGCGCTTATCGAACAATTGGGATGGGAAAGAAACTTTCATTAAAGCTCAGACAGTGGTATGACTTGCAAAAACGTATTGGAAATTTTGAATATGTTGCTCAGTTGGACGGAACCTTTACGCCACCTTATTCTTTTGCAAACTGGTTAAAAGAAGCTGCTAAAAAAGCGGGCGTCAAACCGATTAAGCTTCACGCGCTACGACATTCTCATGTTGCATTTCTGATTGAGCAGAACATTCAACCGCTCTCGATTCAAGAACGATTGGGCCATGCGAATATCCAAATCACTTTAGGAACTTACGGTCACTTATATGCGAAGTCAGATCAACAAGTGGTAAATGCGATTGATAATGTTCAAGAGGGCGCTATTCTTTCAAAAAATGACAATTTATTACCAGTCTGAGTTTTCCACTGCGCTACCAGAAGACAGACAAATGCTTTTGTACCAGTGCTTTTGGTTGAGTTGCTCCTGTTTAAGATGTATCGGAAATAAAAAGTTACAGATAAAAAGAGCACTGAACGGAAAAATTTCTTTTTCGTTCAGTGCTCTTTTAAATTTTTTTTGGAGTTGAAAGTGGTTTGTCACGATCTTGATGAACGGTGTGAAAAAAACTGTGGCTAGGAGAATAGATAAAATTTTTAAAAATCTAAAATCGGGATTTTTAAAATTTTCCTAATTCTCTAAGCCCCAGAACGTTTTTTGTCATAACCTTGGTTTAAACGGTGTGAATTGCGCAATTCCTAGGAAAATAGATGAAAAGCCTCCTGATTGCTTTGCAATCATCCTCCTTTTCCCTAATTTTCTACGGAATGAAACGCGCAATTTACAACCTTGGTTTTACCCAATCCCAATCCAAAAGTAGAGTAGTTTATCGGCGTAGGATTGTTTTTCGGGAATCGTTTCTAGAGAATTTTTTAATAAAGTTGTTTCGTCAGTAATTACACCATTTGCACCGTAATACACGACGCGCTCCATGGTGGTGGCGTCATTGATATCCCAGGAAATTACTTTTTTTCCGGCATCAGTGGCTTGTTTGACAAATGATTGATTTAAAGTGGTATGTTCCACCGCTAAAAAATCGGCGCTTGTTTCAGGAACGCCAGCAATATTAAAAGGTAGCGTGTAGCCGGTGGTGAGTTCTGGAGCTAAACGTTCTACTTCTTCCACGGTATTGAAAGTTAAACTTTGGACCCAAGAACCGTCAGCCGACAATTGTTTTTCATAAAGCGCCAAAAAATCGGCCACCAATTCTGGTGAGTCATTGGGCGTTGTTTTTATTTCGACAATTAATTTTTGGTCAAGTTCTTCGGCTTTTTTCAAATAATCATCGAAGCTAACTAAGAGCGCCGACTGGCCATTTTCAGTGGCTGTTAAACTTGTTGCTTGCTCTAAAGTCATTTGATCAATGACTAAATTTTTTCCCGTCAGATTTTTCAAATTGCGATCGTGGACGACCACGAATTTGCCGTCAATTGTTTGGAAAATATCCATTTCGACAAAATCTGGTTGACTGGCGGCGGTTTTTTCTAAAGCATCTAAAGAATTTTGGAGGCCATTACTATGATCAACGCCGCGGTGGGCAATGACCAGCGGAGGCGAAAAAGTCAGATTTTTTAAAGTTTGAATATTGGAGACAATATTATTGGCTGCTAGTCCAAATAAAATCAGCACAAGACCAATATTTTGCCAGCGGACATGGGTGGAGTTTGGCGTGACTTTTTTAGTCGTTGCGAAATGTTTTGGCAAAAGTCCATCTTGTTGTAATTGATTTTCCACAATAAAAAACAGCAGCGCCGACAAGAGAACACTTTGCAATAACGATAAGCCGTGCAGTTCGGTTAATAAAAAGGCGGCGACAATGGCGGCGTGTTGCGGCCATAAATTTTCTACGACTTGTTGGAAGGAAACGGTTAAAAGGAAAATAAAGCCCACCACCGCTAGAATGGCCAAATATAAAGTTAAAATTTTGGTTAATAGTGGCAAAAAGCGGCGGCGGGTTTGTTGCCAAGATTTTTTGATGGCCGCCCCAACTGAAATATTTTCCAAAACGAAAAATACAATCACATAGACGAGGCGCAGCGCCAAATACAAACTAATTAAATAAACAATAATAAATCCGGTCACGACCAAATATCGTTGTTGAAAAATAAAATCTAAAATAAAAGATGGAATCTGGATTTTAGCTAATAATTCTGAGTGAAATCCTAATCCTGACAAAGGAAGCAGCACTAGAAAATAACCAAAGAAAAAAATAAGTTTCAAAGGTGTTGTGCGGCGGACTTTTTGCCAGCTGAGTCCTAAAATTTGAATGACGCTGGGAACTTTTTCGTTCAAAATAAAATAAATGCTGAAAATCAAAAAAGTGAACTCAAAGTAAACGACAAATAAAAGGAGGATAACTAACAAGATGAGACAAGCAAAAACCACCCCGTGTTGCGTAACAATTGTCCCTAAATTGTCAAAAGATAAATAAGGAATTTCCCCATTTTGTAAAACGAAGCGCAATAAAAAACGCAAAGCCGGCAGAAGCACTAGAAGCATTAAGGCATGGATCACAATTAAATCTCGTAAATAGTGTCGGGAATTTTTCAAAAATAAACCCGTTGTTTGTAAACTTTGCCAAAAAATTTTCATGGGAACCTCCTTTGCGCTCATTGTAAGCAAATTTCATAAAAAAAAGCAAGCGTGAGGTCACGTTTGCTAAAATATTTTCTAATTTTAATTTCGTTTAAGATAGAAGTTGGATAAGCCATTGTCCGCCATACAGTAAGCAAAAACTGTAAATCGCAATGGAAAGTGGTTTGCCTAGCATAATAATGGCTGCGAATTTTTTAAATGTCATTTCCGTTAGACCAGCGATTAAACACAGGGCGTCATCAGGCGCCACCGGAAAAAAGATGGCTAAGGCAAAAAGTTTATCGAAACGTTTCTGATTTTTGATATAGCCGATATATTTATTGTAAGTTTTTTCGGAAATTAAATTCATAATTAGCGGTTTGCCAAAGCGGCGGGCCAAATAAAAATTCACCATTGAGCCTAAACAAATGCCGATATAGTTGTAAACAAATCCCCAAACCGGTCCGAAAATTAGAACGCCAGCCGCCAGTGAAATCCCACCAGGAATAATCGGAACGACGACTTGAATCAGCTGAATTAAAATAAAAAACAGCGGGGCAAAAATACTTGCTCGACCAATCGTTAATTGAAATTGTTGGAGATTATCGAATAGACCAAGATGGTACCAGTAAATCGCTAAGGCAATCGAGGTGATAAGTCCGGTAATGGACAATAGGTTAATTAGTTTACGGCTCATATTTTGGGTCACGGCTAACGCCTCCTTTAACAACATCATCATAACAAAATTTCACAGCTTAGAAATCCGACTTTAGTCCAGTTTTTTTATACTACCAATTTTTTTAAAAACTGACCAGTTTTTTGGCCAACGAAAAAATATTTTAAGCAAATATTAAAACAAAAAATAAGCCTCGATATCAATTAACCAACAACATTCTTTATTTTTTAAGAAATTTTAAATGCGCTACCAGTTGCAGCGAAGTCCGAGAATAATAGGTTTGAAAAAATTTTCCGAGATTTTTGTCTTTCATAAAAAAACATGCTACAATTCAATAGTAAATGAAAACGATTGGAGAGTCATTATGTCAAGACGGAAATTGATTACGCGGGATGCGATTTTAAATGCTGCTTATAAAGTGGCGATTAACGACGGTATCAGTGAATTAACTGCGCGCGCGGTTGCCGATAAGGTGGGCTCTTCCACTCAACCAATTTACGCAGAGTTTAAAAGTATGAAAGAATTGAAATTAGAAGTCTATGAACGGATTTTTACTCATTTAGGAAAGACTGTGTTTTCCACGGAACGCTCCGGCGATGCAGTAATTGATCTTTGCCTAAATTATATTCGTTTTGCTACTACTCAGCGGCGCCTATATTATTCCTTGTATGTGGATCCAGGCACGGATGGCGAAAAAACGCGCGAATTTTCGCGGGATTTATTTATGTCCTTAATTGAAGCTGATGAAAATTATCATGTATTAACTTCTGACACTAAACATTCACTTTTTTATGGGACTTGGGTCACGGCAACCGGAATTGCTACTTTGATTTCTTCAGGCGCCTTGCATCCATCTGAAAATGAAATTACTGAAATGATTAAAACGACAATCGACTCACTGGTGATTTTAGACCATCCATTAATTGCACCGATTAGAGACAATGAAAATGATAGTGAGAGAAGCAGTGACTGACCTCATCAGTCACCACTGTTTCTTTTTTTTGGCGTAAAAATAGTTTATGATAAAAATGAGGTGGAAGAAATGGAACTAGTTTATGTGATTAGCGATGTGCACGGCTGTTATGATTTAATGGAACAAGCGTTGGAAAAATTTGACCCGGCCACTATGCAACTAGTATTGATTGGCGATTTAATGGATCGCGGTCCAGACAGTAAAAAAACTTGGCGTAAAGCTCTTGAACTCGTTGAAAAATACGGCGCGATTTATTTAAAAGGAAATCACGAAGATATTTTAGAAAATTTTTTGCAAAATCCAGCCGACCGCCTAGATAATTATTTGCGTAATGGGGGCGAAGTGACGATGGAAAGTTTCATGCACCCGGGAGTTCTCGGCGAATATTCCATTGAAGAGTTAGCTGTTCTTTGGCAAAATTATTATCCGCAACTTTTACCAAGTTTGCAAAATCGCCCTTATTATTATGAATTTGGCGATTTTATTTTTGTTCATGCGGGTGTCGATCTGACTTTAAATAATTGGAAAGAAACGAGCTTACATGATTTGATTTGGATTAGGGAACCATTTCATCTTGGGAAAAATAATACGGGAAAAACGATCGTCTTTGGTCACACGATTACGCCGCATTTGCATGGGGATAATCAGACGACCAATCTTTGGCAAAGTGATCATAAGATTGGCATTGATGGCGGAGCTGTTTATGGTGGAACGATGCACGGTGTTTTATTTTCTAAGGACAAGCTGTTAAAAGATTATCAGTTTGGACCGCTTGAAGATAACACGTCAAATGACAGCGCGCAATTTTAAAAAACGGAGGATTTCATGGAGACAACTGATTTATTAATTAAAGAACTATCAACGATACCAAAAGAAAGTATTTTGGGGACTTTAAAATTATTGGAAGAAGGCAACACGATTCCTTTTATTGCCCGCTACCGAAAAGAAGCTACCGGGAATTTAGATGAAGTCGAAATTCAAACGATTGCTGAGCGAAAAACGTATTTAGATAATTTGGAAAAGCGCAAAGAAGAAGTGTTGCGGATTATTTCTGAACAAGAAAAATTAACGCCAGAACTCGAAAATAAAATTAAAAACGCCCAACAATTAAATCAAGTGGAAGATTTGTATTTGCCATTTAAACAAAAACGCCGCACGAAAGCGACGATTGCTAAAGAAAATGGGTTAGAACCTTTGGCGGCAAAAATTTTGGCCCAAACTTTTGGAGCGCTTGAAGTGTTGGCAGCTGAATTTGTAACTGAAGAAGTGCCCACTATAGAAGAAGCGCTAGCTGGCAGTGTGGAAATTATTGCAGAAAGTATTTCTGAAAATGCCCAATATCGCGATGTGATTCGGCGCCGGACCCAAAGAAAAGCTCTTTTTGCGACCACCGTTAAAGAGGTGACAATTGATGAAAAAGGTGTTTACGAAAATTATTATGACTTTAAAGAACCTTTAGCAAAAATGTCCTCCCACCGCGTGTTGGCCACCAATCGCGGGGAAAAAGAAGGCGTCTTGAAAGTTGAACTAATTGCGCCAGTACCAGAAATTATCGATTACTTACAAGAAAAATTAATTAAAAACAATTCCGAAAGCGCCCAGGTGGTAGACGATGCCATTAACGAAGCGTATAAACGGTTTATCGGGCCCGCTATTGAACGGGAAATTCGTAAAGAATTAACAGAAAAAGCCGACGACCAAGCGATAAAAATTTTCGGGGAAAACTTGAAAAATTTATTATTGCAACCAGCCCTAAAAGGTAAGATTGTTTTGGGCTTTGATCCAGCGTATCGCACCGGTTGTAAATTAGCGATTGTCGATGAAGCTGGAAAAGTGTTGGACATTGATGTCATTTATCCGCATAAACCAGCCAATGATGCCAAACGAAAAGAAGCCAAAGTAAAATTCAAAAAACTTTTACAAGAATTTCATGTAGAAATGATAGCCATTGGAAATGGTACCGCCTCTCGTGAATCAGAAGAATTTGTCGCTGAAATTTTAAGCGAAATTCCTGAAGAAATTTATTATTTAATTGTTTCTGAAGCAGGCGCTTCGGTTTATTCAGCTTCCAGTGTGGCGCGGGCGGAATTTCCTGATTTGCAAGTGGAGCAACGCTCAGCCGTGTCCATTGCAAGACGGATTCAAGATCCACTAGCCGAACTTGTGAAAATTGATCCCCAAGCGATTGGAGTGGGGCAATATCAACACGATTTGCCGCAAAAGAAATTACAAGAACAATTAGGTTTTGTTGTGGAAACTGCTGTTAACCGAGTAGGCGTGAATTTAAATACCGCCAGTGCCGAATTATTACAATTTGTAGCTGGACTTAATAAAACTATCGCCCAAAATATTTTGACTTACAAAGAAGAAGAGGGCGTCTTTAAAAGCCGAAGCCAACTTAAAAAAGTGCCGCGTTTAGGACCGAAAGCTTTTGAACAAGCAGTAGGATTTTTGCGAATTCCAAATGGAAAAAATCCATTAGATGCAACCGGTATTCACCCAGAAAGTTATGCCGCTTGCAAAAAATTATTGGAAAGCCTCAATCTTTCAGCGGCCGACCTAGGTACGCCAGAATTAGTCGAAGCTTTAAAAGAAATTAATATTCAAAAAACGGCAACTGAATTAGAAATTGGTGCGGTTACTTTACAAGATATTATTGAACAATTGCAAAAACCCGGACGCGATGTGCGGGATGATTTGCCCCAACCAATACTAAAAAAAGGAATTGTTAAAATCGAAGACTTGCAACCGGGCATGGAAATGGAAGGCACCGTTCGAAACGTCGTCGATTTCGGAGCTTTTGTTGATATTGGCGTCAAACAAGATGGACTAGTTCATTTATCCAAATTAGCCAAAAACTTTGTCAAACATCCAACAGATGTCGTGGCAGTCGGCGATGTGGTGACCGTCTGGGTGGAACAATTCGACGCCAAACGTGGACGGATTTCTTTAACTATGGTGCCACCGAAAAAAGAAAATGACTAATCAACAACTGCAAGCTTTAGTGGAAGAAATTTCGCTATCGTCCTTCCATCAACCATTTGTTCATCAAGCGATTTTTAATTCTCGTTTAAAAACGACTGGCGGACGTTATCATTTAAAAGACCATCATTTGGATTTTAATCCCTTGATGTTAGATTACGGCCAAGAAGTTTTTGCCAATATTATTAAGCATGAATTGTGTCATTACCATTTGCATTTGGCCAAAAAAGGCTATCAACATAAAGATGCCGATTTTAAATGGCTATTAAAAGAAGTCGGCGGCTTGCGCTTTGCTCCAAGAAGTGAAAAAAGTACGCCAACTGCTAAAAAAAATCATTACATTTGCACTAGTTGTGCTCAAGAATATTGGCGAGTCAAACAAATTAATACGAAGCGCTATGTCTGTGGCCGTTGCCATGGTCTGCTTAAAAAATGTTCATAAGTTAGCAAAAAGTCCACTCAAAAAATTTGGGTGGACTTTTTTTTGAAAATTTAGGGCGCTCCGATAAAAAAATGTTATAATCGTTTAGGCTAATGACGGAAGAATATTTAGCGATAAAATTAGGCTATTTACGTATAGCCTAGTGGGAGGTACTTAGATGATTACAGAAAAAAAGTTTGGCGATGGACAGAACTATTGGATGAATATCAATTCCGATCATCTGAATGAAGATTTGGACTTATATAAAGCTTACGGCATCGACGAAGAAATTATTTCTTACGCCATGGATAAAAATGAGCGCGCCCGGATTGAATACGATAGCGAATCTACCACGTTTACTTTAATTTATAATGTTGCCAAAAATACGAAAATCAATAATCATTATAAGACGACGCCAATGACTTTTTTGGTTAAAAATAAGCGCTTGATTACTATTTCAAATAGCGGAAATGCCCATATTGTTCAAGCCATAGAAGATTATTTAAATAAAAATCCGGAGATTTCTATTTTCAAATTTCTTTTTTCGAGTTTGTTTATTATTTCTGATAATTATTTTCCAAAGATTGAAGAGATGAACAAAGAGCGCAATTATATTAATGATATGTTGAAAGAAAAAACTACTAAGAAAAACTTGCTGGCTTTATCGGATTTAGAAACCGGGGTCGTTTATTTTGTTTCGGCCACTAAACAAAATACTGTTTTGCTAGAACAATTAAAAAAGAATCCGATTTTTCAAACGTTGGACGATATTGAAAAAGAGCAGTTAGAAGATACGTTAATTGAAGCTAGCCAGTTAGTAGAAATGTCGCAATTAGCCTCGCAAATTTTGCAACAACTTTCCGGCACGTACAATAATATTTTGAATAATAACTTAAATGACACCATGAAAACACTAACCGTTCTTTCAATCTTGCTTACCATTCCAACGATTGTTACTGGATTTTTTGGAATGAATATGCCGCTGCCGCTGGAAAATAATATTTTAGGCTGGATTATTGCCATTGGGATTAGTGTAATCGGCTGGTTCGTTCTTTCCTTTATTTTGCATTTTGTTTTGAAATAAACGTAAAAAAGAGATTCCTGACCTCAGTCAAGAATCTCTTTTTATTATGCGGAAGATGGGAGTCGAACCCACACGAGCTATTGCCCACAACGACCTCAACGTTGCGCGTCTGCCATTCCGCCACTTCCGCAAGTGGATAAATCTTAAAAAGTTGGTTAATGCGGGCGGTGGGACTCGAACCCACACGATTTGTGGTCACTGCCACCTGAAGACAGCGCGTCTGCCATTCCGCCACGTCCGCTTAACAAGAATAAATTTTACGTGAAATTTACGCATTTGTCAAAACTTTTTTTATTTTTCAGAAAAAATGACAAAATTTCCTAAAAAAACTGGGATAGCAGGGTTCGAACCCGCAATACCAAGAATCAGAATCTTGTGCCTTACCAATTTGGCTATATCCCAATAAACCTTATTTAAAATATAACGAATCCGCTCACTTGTCAAGCGCCCAGTTAAAATCAAAGCGGGAAATAGACCCGTTGCGATATAAATAATTAAAGAAAATTGGAAACAGATCAGCATCACTTTTGTTTAAATATTTTTTAGCTGAAAGTTGTCGCCATTTTTCTGTTTTCACTTGATTTTTTAATTTTTTTAACGCTTGGGCAGGGCTTGCTGTTCTTTGATAAACTGTTTTGCCTAAAATTTCTCCTTTACCATATAAATAGTAAGCGACGCCGTTTTTTTCTGGAATTTGACCAACAAATAAAAAGTCACCATTGGCAGCTAAAAGTTGCTGATTGCGACGTAAAAAGCGTTGGACGATCAGACGTTTTTCCCACCAAGTACTGGCTTGTTCAAAAGCTTCGATTTCTGCTAGGTGACTGACTTTATTATCCAGTCGGGCCAGCATTTTTGTATTTTCACCTAGCATCACTTCTTGCAGTTCTGCTTGGCGCAATTTATATTCGGCTTTCTTTTCTTCCGGCGTGCTATTGGGTTTATAAGGAAAAATAATTCCTTTGACAAATTGCAACGGGCCGCTTAAATGATACAAGCCGTCCGCCACTTGCAAAAATTCTTTCATTTTTTCTTGGCGATAAAAAGGTCCTAAACAAAGCGCGTTATCAATCCAGTCGGCAGAAACGCGCCACTGATTTTTTTGCCAAACGAAATAGCCGTAATTTTCATAATGGTTCATTAAAGTATTATATGCCGGACGATTTTCATGAATTTGGTGGCACTCCAACAATAAAGCATCAAATTCGCTAGCGACATTAACCATTGTAAAATGATCCACCCGCATCAACATTTGCGAAATTTTTTTTGAATGAGGCGTACTGTTTAAAAAATAACTCATGACCCGCGCTTTTAAATTTTTGGCTTTACCAATATATAAAATATTTTCGTGTTCGTCTTTCATCACGTAAATTCCCGGCGTCTCCGGCAAGAGGCGTGCCTGTTCTAATAAATTTTCCAAAAAATTCTCCTAAATATTGTTAAAATTATTTGCTTTTGCTCGCTTTTTTTCTTACGATAAACTAATCTTAAGTTAAAAGCAATGAATTTGGAGATGAAGATGTGCGGGAATTCAGTAAATCAAAAAAATTAGAACACGTAAGCTACGATGTCCGAGGCCCAGTCCTTGAAGAAGCCGAACGAATGGAAGAAGAAGGGATCCGGATTTTAAAATTAAATACCGGAAATCCAGCAACTTTTGGTTTTGACGCCCCGAACGAAATTGTCCGGGACCTGATTTTAAATGTTCGCTCTTCAGAAGGATATTCGGCCTCAAAAGGAATTTTTTCAGCGCGAAAAGCGATTGAACAATATTGCCAAACCAAAAATTTTCCTAATGTGGGGATTAACGATATTTATACAGGCAACGGGGTTAGCGAACTGATTACGATGTGCATGCAAGGTTTGCTGGATCATGGCGACGAAGTTTTGATTCCTATGCCAGATTATCCGCTGTGGACGGCGTCGGTTTCTTTAGCTGGTGGAACGCCGGTCCATTATATTTGTGATGAACAAGCCGAGTGGTATCCAGATATTGACGACATTAAGAAAAAAATTACTAGTAACACCAAAGCCATCGTCATTATTAATCCTAACAATCCGACCGGCGCTTTGTATCCGAAAGAATTGTTAGAAGAAATCGTTGAAGTCGCTCGGCAAAATTCTTTAATTATTTATTCTGATGAAATTTACGATCGCTTAGTGATGGACGGACTCGTTCACATTCCAATTGCCACTTTGGCACCAGATCTTTTTGTCGTAACGTTAAATGGTTTGTCCAAATCCCACAGAGTCGCTGGCTTTCGTTGTGGCTGGATGATTTTGTCCGGGGATAAAAGTCATGTGAAAGATTATATTGAAGGCTTGAACATGTTAAGTTCCATGCGTTTATGTTCCAATGTTTTGTCTCAACAAATTATTCAAACCGCACTTGGCGGCTACCAAAGTGTTGACAAATTATTACTGCCTGGCGGACGAATTTACGAGCAGCGGGAATTTATTTACAATACTTTAAATGCGATTCCTGGGGTTAGTGCGGTTAAACCAAAAGCGGCTTTTTATATTTTTCCAAAATTTGATGTGAAAAAATTTAATATAACAAATGATGAACAATTTGTGTTGGATTTCTTGCATCAATATCATATTTTATTAGTTCATGGCCGAGGATTTAATTGGCCCCAGCCAGATCATGCCCGCTTTGTTTATTTACCGCAAATGGAAGAACTAAAAATCGCCACCGATTCTTTAGAACAATTTTTAAGCACGTATCAGCAAAAATAAAACGCGAAAAATAGACGCAGAAATTGGCGCCGGAAATAAAATTGGAAAATCAGTGGTCTACACCAATCTTGCGTTTTTAAATAAAAAGAGTTATCGTTAATGTAGCGAAAGAAAAGGGGAGAAGATATGAAAAAATTTGTAAAAGCAGCGCGCTTCTTTTTGAAAAATGAAGTGAAAGGACCGGGTTATTTAGAATTAGTCGACGGTAAATTTGGCGACTTTTCAAAAAATGTTCCGGCAGATGCCGAAATTATTGATTACGGGCAACAATGGATTGCTCCAGGTTTAGTGGACACTCATATTCATGGTTTCAAAAATCATGACGTGATGGACAATGATTTTGAAGGAATCAAAGTCATGTCTGAAGCTTTGCTAAGTTGCGGTGTCACTTCTTTTTTGCCAACAACATTAACGAGCACTCATGAAAAATTACAAGATGTCGCTCAAACAATTGGCGACCATTATCAAGAAGTAACTGGTGCTAAAATTCAAGGAATTTATTTTGAAGGACCATTTTTCACGCCGGAACATAAAGGCGCCCAAAATCCTAGTTATTTTTCCGATCCATCAATTGAAGTTTTTGATAAATGGCAAGAAGCTGCCGGTGGATTAATTAAAAAAATTGCCATGGCTCCAGAACGGACTGGCGCTGTTGAATTTGTTAAACACGTGACCCAACAAGGCGTAGTGGTTTCTTTAGGGCACAGCGATGCGACGATTGAACAAGCTGCCGAAGTTGTTGAAGCTGGCGCCAGCGTTTTTGTTCACGTCTATAACGGTATGCGGGGATTGCATCATCGCGAACCAGGAATGGTAGGCGCTGCGATGACTTTGCGAAATGTTTTTGGCGAAATGATTTGTGATGGTCATCATGTCCATCCAAAAGCAGCTCAAGCGTACATGGATGTTCGCGGTCGTGATCATGTGGCATTGATTACCGACTGTATGATGGCTGGCGGCATGCCTGATGGCGATTATATTTTAGGAGAATTTCCAGTGACCGTGGCAAATGGCACGGCGCGTTTGAAACAAGATAATAATTTAGCCGGTTCGATTTTGAAATTAAAAGAAGGCGTGAAAAATGTCGTGGACTGGGGCATTGCAACACCAGAAGAAGCCATCGCCATGGCCAGCTCAGTTGCCGCTACAAGTTGTAAAATTGACGACGTTTGTGGCTTCATCGCCCCAGGCCGCGATGCTGACTTTATCGTGTTAGATCCCGACTTAGAATTAGCCGCCACTTACCTAGACGGCAAAAAACGCTACGAAAGATAAGGATATTTTTTGACTGAACTGCAAGACAAAAAATAAAAATAGCAAAAAAAGCTGTAACCAAAATTTTTGGTTACAGCTTTTTTTTGCAAATATTTTTAACGAATATACTGTGAAGGGGATTGGTGTTGTTGAAATTTTTCTAAGAAAATTTTTGGAGCTATAAAAAATTTTTCGATATCAGTATTGTTAAAAGAGCGAGGGATGACCCAAGTTTCAGTTGCGCTTTTGGCCATTAAAAAGTCGCCGTCAATCGAACGGGCAAACACAAGACTGCCGGTGTCAAAAAGTTTAGAAAAAAAAGTTTCATCACAAGTTGCTGGGCTAGCGAGTGCGCGGGATAATTGTAAAAACTCGTCATTAAAATCGTCAAAGAATAAAAAATCATCGAGGTTCGTTTGTCCAGCTTCTATCAGTTCTGCTAATAAATGATGACCATCCATCGACAGGTCACCTCCTTTTAATCATTTTTAGTTTTCACTATCGGCTGCTTGTAAATTATAAATGCGCACCGAAAAATCAAGCGTCGGATTATTTAAAGTTTTAGCAGATAGAACTACTGCTTTTGGAAATAAATTATTGCCATCGTATTCGACTTTGACTTGATAAAAAACAGTTAAATTATCTTCCATTGCTTGGCGGATTTGATTTTCATAAGTAGTCATGTAAGGCGTGTTCACTGGATTTTGATACAAGGTAGCCAGATTACGCGGGTCATCACCGGATCCACCAAGTTGGCGACCGATTAAATGTCCGCGAGAATGAAAATACGGTTTTTCGCCACTAATAAAACCCGGGGGGCGAATATCGCGGTTGGCGCTAGTGCCGGTATTAATTAAATTTTTCTTTAACAGGGCGGATGCGCCTTGAGGTCGTTTTAAACTATCCAGTTCTTCATATTCAATGAAGGCTGCTTGATCTTGCAATTGTTCTGTAGTAAATGAACTTTTCCCGAGATCTTCCACACCGGGATTGTTTTTTTCAGAAACCGGCGTTTGGACTTCTTCGATTAGGGAAGTTAAGCCGAAAAATTCATAAAGACTTTCTGGCGCATTGATACCAGCGAATCCTAAAACTAATAAAATAATAACGCCAACTAAAATTTTCGTTGGGTTTTTGCTTGTTTTCTTTTTGCGAGCCACTTTCTTTCCTCCTTTTCAGTAACATTATAGCAAAAAAATGTGATAAGATTAATGCGAGAGGACGTGGATGAATGAGTTACATTGAAGTAATTGATGAAGTAAAAAAATACGGCGAAGGGGAAAATGAGATTTTTGCCAATGCCGGCATCAATTTTCACGTGAACCAAGGAGAATTGGCGGTGATTTTAGGGCCATCTGGTGCCGGGAAATCCACCGTCTTAAATATTTTAGGCGGGATGGATACGCCAAATTCTGGTCAAGTTTTAGTTGATGGCGTGGATATTGCCCAAATGAATGACAAACAATTGACCGTTTATCGCCGCAATGAAGTGGGATTTGTTTTTCAATTTTATAATTTGGTGCCAAATTTAACTGCCAAAGAAAATGTCGAGCTAGCTTCACAAATTGTCGCCGATGCACTAGATGCCAAAGAAGTTTTGGAACAAGTGGGCTTAAGCAAGCGAGAAAATAATTTTCCAGCGCAACTTTCAGGGGGCGAGCAGCAACGGGTGACCATCGCCCGCGCGCTAGCGAAAAAACCAAAATTATTATTATGTGATGAACCGACTGGAGCACTAGATTACGAAACGGGAAAACAAGTGCTGCAGATTTTGCAAGATACCGCCCAAAAAACCGGCACGACAGTCATTATTATTACCCACAACTCGCAAATCGCCCCCATGGCCGATCGGGTGATTCGAATCAACGATGCCCGGGTGCGAGAAATGAAAGTTAATCCAACACCAACGCCGATTTCAGAAATAAGTTGGTGAGACGATGAAAAAAACTGCGCTCCACAAAAATGCTTGGCGAGAAATTTTCAATTCAAAAGCGCGTTTCTTGTCAATTTTAGGAATTATTTTTCTTGGTGTTGGCTTTTTTTCTGGAATTAAAGCTACCGGTCCAGATATGGAAAAAACCGCAGATCAGTATTTTGCCCAACAAAAGCTGAGTGATTTAACGGTCCAAAGTTCGCTAGGTTTGACGCAAGCTGACCGCACCCTTTTAGAAAATAATCCAGATGTTGCTGCTGTTGAAGAAAATTTTTCCGTCGATACAGTGCTCAGTACGACAAATCAAGTGGCGAGAATTTTTAGTTTGCCAGAAGAAACCGACACACTGGTAGTAGTCTCCGGACATTTGCCTAAAAATAATGGCGAAATTGCCCTCGATCAAAATCAAGCGGCCAATTTTAAAATCGGCGACACATTTACAGTAGAAGAAGAAACACTTGCTAGTCAAGAATATAAGATTGTTGGTTTTGTAATTTCCCCAAAATATATCGAACATATGACGCGTGGGGTGACGACAGTCGGTAGTGGAACGATTGATTTCTTTGGCGTGATTACTAAAGATAATTTTGATCAAGAAATAATCACAAGTCTTTCGGTTCGTTTTAAAAATTTGCCCACAGAAACATACAGCACCGCTTATGAAAATCAAGTGGCTGAAAATATTTCCGATGTCAAAAAAGATTTTAGCGACCGACCTCAAGAGCGCCTGACTGAAATAAAAGACGCCGCCAATGAAGAAATTGCTAACGCTCAACAAGACGTGACGCAAGGGCAAGATCAGTTAGATCAAGCGGGAATTGATTTGGAACAAGCCGCAGCTGAAATTCAAAGCGGGCGCGATCAATTAGCGGCCGGCCAAGCGGAATTTGAAGAACAAATTACCGAAGCACAAGCGCAGTTAGATGAAAATGCGGCTGAAATTCAACAAGGCCAACAAGAACTTGCCACTGCTCAAGGAACTTTAGACGAAACAAAAGCAACTTTAGATGCAACGAGTCAAGAACTTGCTAGTGCCCAAGAAAATTTTCAACAACAACAAACCGACTGGCAACAATTAAAAGCGCAAGCTGAAACGTCGATTACCGGCTTACAAACACTCCAAGAAAATTTTGGGCCAGTCAATAGCCAGCTGACTACTATTTTACAATTAACTGATGAAAATCAGTACGCCGCACAAATAACCGCCCTCGCTGGGAATCTTTCAACGCAACTGACAAATTTCCCGCAACTAGGATTATTTAATACGGCAAATAATTTAAATGGCGCTTTAGAAAATATTTCCGCCAATCCTAGCGACCGCCAAAATGGAACAGCTTTGCAGACGGCCTTGGCTCAATTTCTTCAAGAAGTCGACCAAACAATGACCGTCACCGTGCAACAAGTTCAAGACGGCGACGCGCAAATTGCAGGCGGCTTGGCCCAATTAGAAGCGGCCCAAGCCCAATTAGCATCAGGAATTGCGCAATATGATGATGCGGTAAGTCAATTGGCAGAAAAAACGCAAGAACTTGCAGACGGCCAAACGCAATTAGATGCCGGTCAAGCTCAATTAGACGAACAAATTGCCCAGACTAACGAAACTTTTGCCGAAACGCAAGCCCAACTTGATGAAGCTAGCACACAATATGAAACAGGACTAGCGCAATATCAAGAGCAGCTGGCGGAAAATATGCCGCAATTAAATGATGCCCAAAATGAAATTCAAGCAGAAATTGATCAACTTGATTCCTTAGAAGCAGCCGATTATTTTTATTTTGATCGGACTAATAATCAAGGGTACCAAGAATTTTCCGAAAATGCGACTCGGATTACGAATATTGCCACGGTTTTTCCGGTGTTATTTTTCTTAATTGCCGCGCTAATTAGTTTTACGACTATGACGCGAATGGTGGAAGAAAAGCGGGGGGAAATCGGCACTCTGAAGGCATTAGGTTATTCTAATGGAGAAATTTCTGAAAAATATTTACTTTACGCTGGACTTTCAGCAGTGATTGGTTCGATTTTAGGAATTGTAGTGGGGAATTTATTATTTCCTTCGATGATTTTTAATGCTTACGGCTCACTTTATAATTTGCCGGAAATTGTTATTGCTTGGTATCCATTCGATATTCTGATTGCCTTTGTCGTGGCATTATTGTGCACGGTGGTCAGCGCCCTAGTTGCTCTAAGAGTGGATTTACTTAATGCACCAGCGACATTAATGCGGCCAAAATCTCCCAAAGCCGGCAAACGATTATTTATTGAGCGACTGACTTTTATTTGGTCCCGTTTAAGTTTTATTCGTAAAGTTACGGTTCGTAATTTATTTCGCTATAAGGCCCGCGCATTTATGACGATTTTTGGAATTGCCGGGTGTATGTCGTTAATGATTACCGGTTTTGGTTTGCGAGATTCCATTGGCGATATTGTTAATTTGCAATTTGGCAAACTTTGGCATTATCAAAGCGTGGTGACTTTTAACGATGAAGCAAGCGCTGAGGATAATACTGATTACCAAGAAGCGCTGGACCAGCTGGACGGCTTAAATAAAACGATGCCTATGTCTTCCACGAGTTTTACTAAGGAAACTAAAAATGTAAATCAACAAGAAATTACCGTTAATGTGCCAGAAGATCCTGAACAAATTGCTGATTTTATTTCCTTTAATGATCGTAAAACGAGCAAAAAATATTCTTTAACCGACGATGGCGCGATTATAAATGAAAAATTGGCCAACTTGTTTGACCTTGAAGCAGGCGATACATTTACGTTAAAAGACGCTGATTTAAATGAATACACAATAAAAGTTTCAGCGGTCACGGAAAATTACGCCATGCATTTTGCCTATATGACTCCAACTTATTACCAGGAAATTTTTGGGCAGGAACCAGTTTACAATAGCGATTATTTACTTTTTGATGAAGCATTATCTAGCGATGACGAAGAAAACATCGCCAAAGATTTAATGGCAAAAGCGAAAGTATTAAATGTCAGCTTCTTATCAGAAACTTCGCGGGCGATGGATGACACTATGAGTTCTTTGAATATTGTTGTCTGGGTGTTAATAATTTCCGCGGCTCTATTGGCCTTTATTGTCTTGTATAATTTGACCAATATTAATATTTCCGAACGGATTCGCGAGCTTTCCACCATTAAAGTGCTAGGTTTTTACAATAAAGAAGTCACCATGTATATTTACAGGGAAAATATTGTCTTAACCTTTTTCGGAATTATTTTCGGCTGTCTGTTAGGTATTGTCGTTCACCGCTTTGTTTTGCAAACAGTCGAGGTGGATATGATTATGTTTGGTCCTAATATTCACTGGTTAAGTTTTGTTTACTCATCACTGTTGACGATTGCCTTTACTTTATTGGTCATGTTTTTCATGCACCAAAAATTAAAAAAAGTTGACATGATTGAAGCTCTAAAATCAAATGAATAAAAAAGCGTTGAGCCATTTTTTGGGCTCAACATTTTTTTTAATAAAATTCTTTTAATACGATGCAAAATCTGCAAATAATTCAAGAAACTTTTTTTATTGCAGCAGGCTGTGGTAAAATGTGTCAGAGTCGGGAGGTCAAAATAGTGAAAATTTTAGCAGTGGATACAGCCGGGAATGCCTTAAATGTGGCTGTTGTTACCGAAGAAAAAATTCTCGGGAAATTTAGTTTAAATGTCAATAAAAATCATTCCATCACCATGATGCCAGTGATTGAACAATTGTTTACTGATTTGCAAATGACGCCTTCAGAAATTGATCGAGTCGTCGTGACACAAGGACCAGGATCGTATACGGGTCTGAGAATTGGCGTGACTTTTGCCAAAATGTTGGCTTGGACGCTGGAAAAAGAATTAGTCGGCATGTCAACTTTAAAAGGGCTAGCTGCCAATGTTAAAGAAGATGGGCTGATTTCTCCAGTGATTGATGCGAGACGAGGCAATGTTTATACGGCATTATTCGAAAGAAAAAATGGCGAACTAAAACGACTGACAGACGATCAACATATTTCATTTTCTGATTGGTTGACCCAATTGACGAATTATTCAACAAAAGTTTTATTTTTAGGAGAAACGCAAAATTTTTCCCAAGAAATAATGGATGCAAGTCACAAAGTCAATTCATTTCCAGAAGTTGATTTGTTAGACGCTGCTGTGTTAGGTTTAATCGGAGCTGCTGAAAAACCGGTGGCTGACTTAGAAAGTTTTGTGCCGAAATATTTAAAACGGGTAGAAGCCGAAGAAAAATGGCGCCAAGCCCATCCAGGAGCTAAAGATGAACAATATGTTGAAAAAATCTAGTTTCTTAAAACGGCTAGCTGATTTTTGGTTTGGACCGGAAACCACTTACGAAAAAGAAGTTTATTTATCTGAACGCAGATTTTGGATGCGAGAAATCAATATGGCCGATATCAAGGAACTTTTGACCTTGGAACGCGAGGTTTATGCCGGTCTTACGCCGTGGACGCGCTCGGCCTTTTTATTAGAAATAAAATCCATCGCATTGCATCGGTATTTGCTTTTAGAAAAAGACGAAAAACCACAAGCTTTTATTGGTCTACGCATTCACGGCCGGGATTGTCACGTCACCAATATTGCCGTCAAACCGTCCTTACAAGGAACGGGACTGGGCACTTTTTTATTAAATGAAGGAAAAATATTTGCCAAAGAAAATAACTGCCAGCAAATGTCCCTTGAAGTTCGAGTTTCAAATTTAGGGGCGCAAAAATTATATCGGAAATTCGGCTTTGTTGCCCGGCAAATTAAAAAGAAATATTACGATGAAAATGGGGAAGATGCGGTGGATATGGTCTATGAATTTGAAGATTAAAAAAATTGCTGGGACCCAGTGGTCACCAGCAATTTGTAAGGTTTTATCTACCGCCTTTTCTCATAGTACTTGGCTACAAAAAGATATCGAAAATAGTTTGCAAAACGAGAGTCATTTATGGATGGCAGCTTTTGAAAATGAAAAACTGATTGGCTTTTTACAAATTACTCAAGTTGTCGATGAAGCTGAAATTTTGAATCTCGCTGTAGACCCCGTTTGGCAAGGGAAAAAAATCGGCGCCCAATTATTAATGGAAGCAGAAATAATTTTGGCCAGTCAAAAAACCAATAAATTATTTCTTGAAGTCCGTCAAAGTAATGTACCCGCCCAAAAATTATATCAAGGTCTTGGTTTTTCAGAAATCGCCCGGCGTCACAATTATTATGATCAGCCACAAGAAGATGCGCTGATTTTGCAAAAATACATAAAGGAAGTTGAAGATGGAAAAAAATCCGCAAAATTTTAAAATTATTTTAGCTGTGGAATCAAGTTGTGATGAAACCAGTGTGGCCATTGTTACTAGCGAGCAAAAGATTCTCAGTAATATTGTCGCTTCACAAATTAAAAGTCATCAACGTTTCGGCGGCGTTGTGCCAGAAGTTGCTAGTCGTCATCATGTGGAGCAAATTATTAGCTGCTTTGACGAAGCAATGAAACAAGCTGGCGTAACCATGGATCAAATCGATGCTGTGGCAGTCACTTATGGTCCCGGCCTTGTGGGAGCACTCCTGATTGGAATTACAGCGGCAAAAACTTTTGCTTGGGCTCACAATCTGCCTTTAATTCCTGTAAATCATATGGCAGGCCATATTGCAGCCGCTAATTTTGTTACTGAGCTTCATTATCCGCTACTAGCGCTACTTGTCAGCGGGGGCCACACGGAACTTGTTTATATGAAGACTCCCGGCAGTTATGAAATTATCGGCCAAACAAGAGACGATGCCGCCGGGGAAGCTTATGATAAAATTGGCCGAGTGCTAGGTGTAAGTTATCCCTCTGGAAAAATTATCGACGAAATGGCTCATCATGGCAACGATACTTTTCATTTTCCTCGGGCGATGCTAAAAGAAGATAATTTTGATTTTAGTTTTTCAGGATTAAAATCCTCTTTTATTAATACCGTTCATAATGCTCAACAAAAAGAGATCACTTTAGATGCCAATGATTTGGCAGCAAGTTTTCAAGCATCGGTTATTGAAGTTTTGGTGACTAAAACTTTGCGCTGCGTCAAAGAATTAGGTGTTAAACAATTAGTTGTGGCCGGTGGCGTGGCAGCCAATCGCGGACTTAAAGAAACATTTACAAAAATTATCGCCCAAGAACAATTGGATTTACAATTAATCGTTCCTCCAGTGGCTTTGTGTGGCGATAATGCGGCCATGATTGGTTCCGCCGCTTTTATTGAAGCGAAAGAAAATCATTTTGCCGCTGGAAATTTAAATGCGAAACCAGGTTTAAGTTTTCCAGAACAACAAGAAATAGAAGTTTAAAAAATATTTGCAAGTTAAAGAGAATTACGATATACTACTAGAGGTGTCTAAACACCAAATCCACATTAAGGAAGATTGTCTGCAAGGTGCTTTGAAAAAAGTTTGCAGGCGAAATGATTTTCTTAAGAGGAACTAAAAAACCATATTGGAGGAATGAATCATGGCTGTAATTTCCATGAAACAACTGCTAGAAGCTGGCGTACACTTTGGTCACCAAACACGTCGCTGGAACCCGAAGATGAAAAAATATATCTTCACTGAAAGAAACGGAATCTACATTATTGACCTACAAAAAACGGTTAAATTAGTAGACGTTGCTTACGACTATATGAAAAATGTTGCTCAAGACGGCGGCGTTGCTTTATTTGTCGGAACTAAAAAACAAGCACAAGATGCTATCAGAGATGAAGCTGTCCGCGCTGGTCAATATTACGTTAACCATCGTTGGTTGGGCGGAACTTTGACTAACTGGGGCACAATTCAAAAACGGATCGCTCGTTTGAAAAAAATTCAAGCCATGGAAGAAGACGGAACTTTTGAAGTTCTTCCTAAAAAAGAAGTTTCAAACTTGAACAAACAACGCGAACGTTTAGAAAAATTCTTAGGTGGGATTGCTGAAATGCCAAGAATTCCTGATGTAATGTACATCGTGGATCCTCGCAAAGAACGCATCGCTGTTCAAGAAGCTCATAAATTAAACATTCCAATCGTAGCTATGGTTGATACGAACTGTGATCCTGATGAAATCGATGTAATCATTCCATCAAATGACGATGCTATTCGCGCCGTTAAATTGATCACTGCTAAAATGGCTGACGCTTTTGTTGAAGGTCGTCAAGGCGAAGATGTTGAAGTTTCTGTTGAAGAAACTCTACAAGCATCTGCTGACGAAACAAACGAAGCAGCTTCTATCGAAGAAATTGTTGATGTTGTTGAAGGTAGCAACTCAGCTGAATAATCGTAAATAAAATTTTGAGGCTGTCTCAAGGGCAAGGCGGAAAAGCCGGCTTCACCCTTTGGACGGCTTTTTTTAAAAGAAAAAATTTTAGGAGGAAATATAAAAATGGCAAATGTAACTGCAAAACAAGTAAAAGAATTACGTGACGCAACTGGCGTTGGGATGATGGATGCTAAAAAAGCTTTAGTAGCTGTCGATGGAGATTTTGAACAAGCTGTTGATTACTTACGTGAAAACGGAATGGCTAAAGCTGCTAAGAAAAATGATCGGATTGCAGCGGAAGGTTTGGCTGCCACTTACGTGAACGGCAATGTGGCTTCTGTTGTAGAAATTAATTCTGAAACAGACTTTGTTGCTAAAAATGTTATGTTCCAAAATTTAGTTCAATATTTCGCACAATTAGTTGCTGAAAACAAACCAGCTGACCTTGAAAGTGCCTTAAAAATTAAAACTGAAAAAGGAACGATTGAAACTGACCTAGTTGAAGCCGCTACTGTTATCGGTGAAAAAATTAGCTTCCGTCGTTTCGCTGTTTTAGAAAAAAATGATGATGCTGCATTCGGCGCTTATTTGCATATGGGTGGTCGGATTGCTGCTTTAACTCTTTTAGATGGTACAACAGATAGCGATATTGCTAAAGATGTTGCGATGCACGTGGCTGCGATTAACCCTCGTTATGTTAACGATGCACAAATTCCAGCTGAAGAATTAGAACACGAAAAAGAAGTTTTAACTGAACAAGCTTTAAACGAAGGCAAACCAGCTAAAATCGTTGAAAAAATGGTGGAAGGCCGCTTGCATAAATTCAAAGCTGAAATTACTTTAGTTGACCAACCATTCGTTAAAGATCCTGATCAAACGGTTGAACAATATGTTTCTTCTAAAGGCGCTACAGTTGCTAACTTTGTTCGTTTTGAAGTAGGCGAAGGTATCGAGAAAAAAGAAGATAACTTTGTTGAAGAAGTTATGAACCAAGTGAAAAAATAAAACAAACTAGGAACGTCGATATGGCGCTCCTTTTTTTAAAGTTTTTTTCAAATCGTGGTAGAATAAACTTAGAACAAACATAGATTGCGAGGATCTTTCAAGTGGAAAAACCAAAATACAAACGGATTATTTTAAAATTAAGTGGTGAAGCTTTAGCCGGACAAGACGGCTTTGGTATTAAACCGCCAGTCATTAAAGAAATTATTCAAGAAATCAAAGACGTCCATTCCCTCGGTGTGGAAATTGCGATTGTTGTCGGCGGCGGAAATATTTGGCGCGGCACCATTGGCGAACAAATGGGGATGGAGCGGGCGCAAGCTGATTACATGGGGATGCTAGCTACAGTTATGAATGCTTTAGCTTTGCAAGACACTTTGGAAAATGTTGGCGTACCAACCCGGGTGCAATCTTCAATTGAAATGCGCCAAATTGCTGAACCTTATATTCGGCGTCGGGCCATTCGTCATTTGGAAAAAGGACGGATTGTAATTTTTGCAGGTGGCACTGGAAATCCCTATTTCTCCACCGATACAACAGCTGCTTTACGAGCTGCGGAAATCGATGCAGATGTGATTTTAATGGCGAAAAATAATGTTGACGGCGTCTATTCTGCCGATCCTAAAATTGATAAAACGGCGACAAAATTTGCGGAACTAACTCATTTAGAAGTGATTTCTAAAGGACTTCACGTGATGGATTCTACCGCCAGCTCTTTATCAATGGATAATGATATTCCACTTGTAGTCTTCAATTTGAACGAACCTGGAAATATTCGTCGAGCAGTTTTAGGCGAAAATATTGGTACGACAGTAAAATAAGGAGGAAATAATTGTGGCTGATTTAAAAAAAGAAACAAAAGACAAAATGAAAAAAGCCGAAGAAAGTTTGCAACGTGAATTTGGACAAGTCCGGGCCGGACGCGCCAATGCTTCGTTGTTAGATCGGATTTCGGTGATGTATTATGGCGCACCAACGCCTCTTAATCAAATGGCATCCATTACCATTCCTGAAGCACGGGTCTTAATGGTGACACCTTTTGATAAAAGTATTATTGGTGATGTTGAAAAAGCAATTTTAGCTTCAGATTTAGGCATTTCACCTGCCAATGACGGCAATGTGATTCGTTTAGTAATTCCGCAACTGACAGAAGATCGTCGGAAAGAATTAGCTAAAGAAGTTAAAAAAATGGCTGAAAATGCTAAAATTGTTGTCCGCAACGAACGCCGTGACGCAATGGATAATATTAAAAAACAAAAAAGCAACAACGAAATTACGGAAGATGACCAACGGGATTTAGAAAAAGAAATCCAAGTTATCACCGATAACAGCATTAAAAATATCGACGATTTAACTGCGATTAAAGAAAAAGAATTGTTAGAAGTTTAATCCGAATTGAGATGAAAGGAAACATAGTGTTCAGCTGTGTTTTCTTTTTTTCACTTTTCCCTTGAAACTTTAGCGAATTAGTGGTTAAATGGGAAACATAAATCAGAAAAAGATACCGAAATAATTTGGACTTTTTAGAGAGGAAAACCTTGGCTGCAAGTTTTCTAAGAAAAATTTATTTTGACCACTTTTTTATTATGATTCGGGGC
Organism: Enterococcus timonensis; assembly: GCF_900104595.1. Taxonomy (GTDB): domain Bacteria; phylum Bacillota; class Bacilli; order Lactobacillales; family Enterococcaceae; genus Enterococcus_J; species Enterococcus_J timonensis. Next base: position 843,373 of record NZ_FNVY01000004.1, on the reverse strand, counting down.
AGCTCGTTAAGACTTTGAAGGAAGCTTCGGCTTTAAATTTAGGTGGAACCACGTGAATACGTCCTAATTTGCATACGCAAATTAGGACTTTTTTTATTTTAAGGAGGAAGAAAGATGATTATTACTTTACCCGATGGCAGCAAAAAAGAATTTCCACAAGGATCAACAACGCTGGATGTTGCCAAATCAATTAGCAATTCATTAGCAAAAAAAGCTCTAGCCGGCAAATTTAATGGCGAACTGTTAGATCTTGTCCGCGTTTTACCAGGCGATGGCTCTTTAGAAATTATTACCCCAGACTCACCAGACGCTTTGCAATTATTGCGTCACTCAACAGCTCACTTAATGGCCAATGCTCTGCGCCGCTTGTATCCTCATATTCATTTGGGGGTGGGTCCAGCCATTGCTACTGGATTTTATTATGATACGGACAATCACGAACAACCGGTTACTGAAGCGGATTTAGAAAAAATTGAAGCTGAAATGAAAAAAATCGTTCGGGAAAATAATCCGATTGAACGGCTAGTTTTAACGAAAGACGAAGCACTAGCTATGTTTTCAGATGATCCTTATAAAGTAGAATTAATTACAGAATTACCAGCCGATGAAGAAATTACTGCTTATCGTCAAAAAGATTTCGTTGACTTATGCCGCGGACCACACGTGCCATCCACTGGCAAAATGCAAGTCTTCAAACTTTTGTCAGTAGCTGGAGCTTACTGGAGAGGGAAATCTGAAAATCAAATGATGCAACGGATTTACGGAACAGCCTTCTTTAACGAAAAAGATTTGAAAGAATTTATTCGGATGCAAGAAGAAGCTAAAGAACGTGATCATCGTAAATTAGGTAAAGAATTAGATTTATTTATGATTTCAAAAGAAGTTGGTTCCGGTTTGCCATTTTGGTTGCCAAAAGGTGCGACGATTCGCCGCGTTATTGAGCGTTACATTGTTGATAAAGAAATTTCTTTAGGTTACCAACATGTTTATACGCCAATTATGGCCAATGTGGATTTGTACAAAACAAGTGGTCACTGGGATCATTATCATGACGATATGTTTCCGCCAATGGACATGGGGGACGGTGAAATGTTAGTGTTGCGTCCTATGAACTGTCCGCACCATTGCATGGTTTATAAAAATGATATTCATTCTTATCGCGAATTACCTATTCGGATTGCTGAACTTGGCATGATGCATCGTTACGAAAAATCTGGTGCGCTATCTGGTTTGCAACGCGTGCGGGAAATGACTTTAAACGACGGTCACACTTACGTTCGTCCTGACCAAATTAAAGACGAATTTAAACGGACGCTTGATTTAATGGTGGCAGTTTACCATGATTTCAATATTAACGATTATACTTTCCGCTTGTCTTATCGTGATCCTGAAAATACGGAAAAATACTTTGACGATGATGCCATGTGGGACAACGCCCAAACAAAATTAAAAGCCGCCATGGATGAATTGCATTTGCCTTACACCGAAGCGATTGGTGAAGCAGCCTTTTACGGTCCAAAACTTGATGTCCAAGTGAAAACGGCCATTGGGATGGAAGAAACTTTATCTACTATCCAATTAGATTTCTTATTGCCAGAACGTTTTGATTTAACGTATGTTGGTGAAGACGGGGAAAATACGCATCGACCTGTAATGATTCACCGAGGAATTGTTTCAACTATGGAACGTTTCGTTGCTTACTTAACGGAACAATATAAAGGGGCATTCCCAACGTGGTTAGCACCTGTTCAAGCAGTGATTATTCCCGTTTCACTAGATGCTCATGCGGCTTACGCTGATGAAATTAAAGAACGCTTATTAGCACAAGGCATTCGCGTGGAAGTTGATTTGCGCAATGAAAAAATGGGCTATAAAATTCGTCAAGCGCAAAAACAAAAAGTGCCATATCAATTAGTTGTCGGCGACCAAGAAGTTAGCGAAGGATCGGTTAATGTCCGTCATTACGGCTCCAAAGAAACCCATTCAGAAAGTGCCGATATGTTTTTAGAAGCTTTGAATGCCGAAGTGAAAAATTATTCTCGGGAAGATTAAATTTTCTAAGAAAAAAATGCAAAATCAAAAGTAAAATCTCAAACAGTGGATGTTTTATGTCCACTGTTTGTTTTTTCTTCAAGTTTTTCTGAAGTTTCTAAGAGGCTCTAGAAATTTCTCGTAATTTCCGCTACAATGAGGAGGACTTTTAAAAAAGGAGCAAAACATGCCAAAAAATCGCTGGTTAAAAGAAAACACATCCAAAAAAAACAACGGGAAATCAAATGGAAAATCCCATATTCCCTTTCGCTTAAATTTTTTATTTTTTATAATTTTTGCGGCCTTTGTGGCTCTGATTGTACAACTTGCCTATTTGCAAATTGTTAACGGAGAAATGTTTCAAACGAGAATTGACGCTTCGTCTAAAAAAACTGTCGTTCAAGCGACACCTCGCGGGATGATTTACGATGTCAATGGGCAAGTACTAGTAGGAAATCAAGCAGTGCCCGCTATTACTTATACGAAAGGCTCTGGAACTACGGCTAGTCAAATGCGCGCAGTGGCAGAAAAATTAATTACTTTAATTGCCGTTCCAGAAGACAAAGGCATCACGCCGCGAGATTTAAAAGATTATTTTTTGGCCGAAACAAAGAATTATGACACCGTCCATGATCGTATTGCTGACAAAGATTTAAAAGATGAGCATGGCGATAATTTATCAGAAGGCCAAATTTATCAAAAAGTGGTGGACAATGTCACCGACGAAGAAATTACGTTTGATGCCACCCAAGTTGCTGCAGCCACTTTATTTAAACGAATGAATGCCGCGTACTCTTTAACGACGATTTTTTTGAAAAATGAAGGAGTCACCGATCAAGAAATTGCCGTGATTGGCGAACGAGCACAAGAAATTCCTGGAGTAGCTGCTGGAACGGATTGGCAACGGGAATATCCATTTGGTTCGACTTTGCGTTCTGTTTTAGGAACAGTTTCCACCGAAAAAACCGGTTTGCCTGCTGAACTGGCTGATAAATATTTGGCGTTAGGTTACGCTATGAATGATCGGGTGGGGACGAGTTTTCTAGAAGCTCAGTACGAACAAGCGCTGCAAGGAACCAAGGCGCAAAATCAAGTGGAAGTTAATGCTAACGGTGAAATTATTAATCAAGTACAAACTTTTGCCGGACAAAAAGGTGAAAATCTTGTATCCACCATTGATATCACTTTCCAACAAAAAGTGGAAGAAATTTTAAATCGTTATTATACCGATATGATTGCTCAGAAAAAAACCACGTATTCTGATGGGATTTATGCGGTGGCGATGGATCCGAATACAGGTGATGTTTTGGCGATGGCAGGACTGGATCATAATTTAGTAACCGATGAACTTACCAATAATCCATTATCGACGATTAATAATGTTTTTGTTCCCGGATCGGTCATTAAAGGAGCGACGGTCGCTTCTGGTTATCAAAATGGCGTCTTAGCTGAAAATCAAGTTTTTATTGACCAACCGCTGCAATTTTCCGGCACGCCGATTAAAGCTTCCATTTATAATAAAACGATTGGCACGCAAATTCCCATGGATACCGTGCGGGCGCTGGGGCAATCGTCCAACGTTTACATGATGAACATTGCACTTTCTTTGATGGGGGTAAGTTATACGCCAAATATGGGTTTGCCAAATGATTTAAGTGTTTTTGACAAACTACGATCAACTTATGCGCAATTTGGTTTAGGTTCGGCAACGGGTTTAGATGTGCCAAATTATTCTAACGGCTTAGTGACACCGACGCAAAACTTTTTAGAAGGCGATGGCACAACCATTACGCCAGGATCGATGGGACTAGCGCTTGACTTATCGTTTGGTAACTACGATAACTACACAACGATGCAACTGGCTCAATATGCTTCAACCATTGCTACTAGTGGGAAACGTTACGCCCCGCGTTTAGTCAAAGGCATTTATGCCAACGATGAAGCTGGCCAACTTGGCGCCGTGTCTGAAAATTTCCAACCGCAACTTTTGAACACTGTTTCTTTAGAAGCTAGTCAATGGCAAATTATTCACGATGGTTTTTATGCAACGACTCATGAAAGTTATGGGACAGCTCGTTCCATTTTAGCTGGCGCTCAATATGATGTGGCTGCTAAAACCGGGACCGCTGAAACTTATTATTTCCCAGGAGACGGCACGCAACATGCGGCGATTAACTCTTCCCTTGTGGCCTATGCACCAGCGGATAATCCTAAAATTACGATTGCGGTGATGTTGCCTCATTTAACTGATTCCTCAGGTGGATTTAGTCAAAATGTCGGCAAAGAAATTCTTGATGCTTATTACGACTTATACGAAAAATAAAAAAAAGCTAGGCAAAAATTTCCATTTATGATAAGATAGTCAAGTAGAACACATTGACAGTTGAAGGAGGAGAAAAAATGCGCGTCCATATTACTTTAGAATGTACAGAATGCAAAGAACGGAATTACTTATCAAGCAAAAACAAACGGAACCATCCAGACCGTTTGGAAGTTAAAAAATATTGCCCAAGAGAACGTAAAGTTACGTTACACCGGGAAACTAAATAATAAAGAAAAACTAGCAGCCGTTGTGGTGGCTAGTTTTTTTACATATAAATTTGTATAATAAGTAGGTGAACCATGAAAAAAGAATTACGGCTAGAAATGCTAGAAAAATTAAAGGCGTTAGCTGGTGATCGCAAAAAATTAAGTCGAGCAGAAAAAATTCAAAAAGATTTTTTAGCCAGTACTTATTTTAAAGAAGCGCAAGTGATTGGTTTTTATTTGCCTAGTGAAATTGAGATTCCTTTAGATAAAATATTTTCTGCAGGATTACATGCCGGAAAAATCATGGCCGCGCCAATTGCTAAAAATCACCAAATGCACTTTTTTCAAGTGACTGAAAAAACAAAATTTAATCGCTCGACATTTGGCGTCTTAGAACCAGAGCCGGAAAAACCAATTGCTAAAGCTTCGTTAGATGTATTAATTGTGCCAGGTTTGTTATTTACTGAAGAAGGCTATCGGATTGGTTTTGGGGGCGGGTATTATGATCGCTTCTTGAGCGATTTTAAAGGGGTTACGGTCAGCTTAATTTTTAAAGAGCAACTAGGCGTGTTTCCACCAGAGTCATTCGATCAAAAAATACAAAAATTATTTATTGGATAGGAGCAAAAATGAATAAGACGAGATTTAGCCGAAATTTCTCGGCGCGGCCTTTTGTCATGTACGGATTATTATTGTTCCAAACAGTGATGATGCTTTGGATGGAAATAGACGGTCTTGGTTATGGCGGATCGGAAAATATTTCTGTGCTCTTGCGTTTTGGGGCGATGGAACGAGGCTCGATTATTATTAATCATGAATATTGGCGTTTTATTATGCCGATGTTTTTGCATATTGGTTGGGCGCATTTTGCCATAAACTCAGTCACCCTTTATTTTATCGGCCAACAAGTAGAAACAGTTTACGGGCATTGGCGCTTTTTGGTGATTTATTTGCTCAGTGGGATCGCCGGGAATGTCTTGAGCTTTGCTTTAGGACAACCTAACACCATTTCAGCGGGGGCTTCCACGGCGTTATTTGGAATGTTTGGCGCTTTTGTGATTTTAGGGCGCATTTATCGTAATAATCCGGCGGTAAAAATGTTGGTCCAACGCTATTTGACGTTTATTGTGATGAACTTGATATTTAATTTATTCAGTTCTAGTGTCGATATGATGGGCCATATTGGTGGACTTTTAGGCGGTGTTCTAGTGAGTCTGGCCGTTGCCGTGCCGGTGAAAGGAAAAGTAAATATTCATGAGCGGATTGTTGCCGGAATTTTATTTGTCGCTTTAATCGGAATTTTATTCATCTATGGTTTTAAAAAGTACGGGTTCAGTTTATAATGGGGGAAGTGCCATGAAGACTTTATATGACGTACAGCAGGTCCTCAAAAAATTTGGAATTTTTGTTTATTTGGGGAATCGTTTGTTCGATATCGAGCTGATGGAAATTGAATTTAGAAAATTATATGAAGGCCGCTTAATTGACGAGAAGTTATTTCGCTCAGGGATATTAGTCTTGAAACGAGAACATCGCCTAGAAGAAAAGCGCCAAAGAGAGGATGAAACAGTTGGCTGAAGAAAAATTATTGGGCATCGATTTGGGAGGAACGACGGCCAAATTTGCCATTTTAACCCAAGAAGGCGATATCCAACAAAAATGGACTATCGAAACGAATATTTTAGACGATGGGATTCATATTGTTGACGATATTATTGCGTCGATTAAACACCGCTTAAATTTATATCAAATGACCGCCGAAGATTTCGTTGGTATTGGCATGGGTTCCCCGGGAGTAATTGATCGAAAAGCTGGAACTGTGGTTGGTGCGTACAATTTAAATTGGGCAACTTTGCAACCAGTGAAAGAAAAAATGGAAAAAGCATTAGGAATTCCATTTGCCATTGATAATGATGCCAATGTGGCCGCACTTGGCGAACGCTGGCAAGGGGCGGGTGAAAATTCTCCTGATGTAACTTTTATTACTTTAGGCACAGGCGTTGGTGGCGGAATTGTGGCAGAAGGACATCTTCTTCACGGTGTAGTCGGCGCAGCAGGCGAGATTGGTCATATTACAGTTGATCCTGATGGCTTTATGTGTACTTGCGGCAAACGTGGCTGTTTAGAAACAGTGGCCTCTGCTACTGGTGTTGTTCGGGTGGCGCGGAAAATGTCTGAAGAATTTGCCGGCGACTCAGAAATTAAACAGCAAATTGATGATGGGGAAGATATTTCTTCTAAAGATATTTTTGATGCGGCTCAAGAAGGCGATCATTTTGCCTTATTAGTTGTGGATAAAGTTTGCTATTATTTGGGACTAGCCACCGGAAATATCGGCAATATGCTGAATCCATCTGATATCGTCATTGGCGGAGGCGTGAGTGCCGCTGGAGAATTTTTATTAGAACGGGTTCAAAAATATTTTGAACAATTTTCATTTACACAAGTGCGAGAAAGCACGCATTTAAAACTTGCACAACTAGGAAACGACGCCGGTGTCATTGGGGCAGCTTCGTTAGCATTACAATTTTTGGGAGGAAAATAATTTGTTACAATTATCATTATTAGCAATACGCTCAATTACCGTAGTAAATATTATTTTGATAGCGGTGATTTTAGTTTGGGGCGGATATGATCTGTATTTGCGCTTGATGGGCAAAATGTCAGCCACAACGATTGAAGAAGATGAATTTAAAGAAGGCATGCGCAAAGCACAAGTCTTAGATTTACGGGAAAAAGACGAATTTCGCGGCGGCCATATTTTAGGCGCCCGCAATATGCCTTACACCCAATTTAAAACATTGATGACCTCCATTCGTCGCGACCAACCCATTTACTTATACGACACAAAAAAAACATTATCCATTCGAGCAGCTTTCAAGTTAAAAAAAGCCGGTTTTGAAAATATCTACATCTTAAAAGGCGGCTTCCGCAACTGGACCGGCAAAGTAAAACAAGGCTAAGGTTGAAAAAAAAGCGGGTTGTGCTGTAGAGAATTAGGAAAATTTTTGGAAAATCATGAAGTTGGATTTTTTAAAATTTTATCTATTCTCCTAAGCACAGCATTTATTTCACCGATAAACAAGGTTGAAAAAAATGCGAATAATTCCGTAGTAAATTAGGAAAATGGTGAATGAGTGCAAAGCACTCAGTAGGCATTTTGTCTATTTACCTAGGAATTGCATTTATTTCACCGATAAACAAGGCTGAAAAAATCTAAACACAAAAAAAGCTACGACTTTTTAAAGTCGCAGCTTTTTTGTGTTTAACGGGCAAAACTTTTACGATGAGCTTTTTGCCGTTTGTCATATAAAATATCTTCTTTTTCTTCAAGCGGAGCGATGACATTTTTTTTCACGCAATAGGCAAATGCAGCCGCCGTTCCTACTGTAATGGCACTTCCTACTAATACGCCGACGAAAAATTTTTTCATGATTCTTCCTCCTTTTTATTCCTTACATTAAGTATGCACTCAATTTGTAAAAAAGAAAAGTTTCAGGGTTTTTAAATATCAAAATTATTGATAAGATAGGGATAGGAGGTGAATGCAAATGGAAATTTTTGCTCACCGAGGAAGTAGCGCTCATTTTCCAGAAAATACAAAGGAAAGTTTTGCCGATGCGCTAAATTATGCGGATGGATTAGAGTTAGATGTTCACGTTTCAAGTGACCAACAATTAGTAGTGATTCACGATGAATCCGTCGATCGCACCAGTGATGGTAAAGGTTTAGTCCGAAAAATGACCTTGAGCCAGCTGCAACAATTAAATATTGGTTCGACAAATCATCCTAGCACCATCATGACGCTGCCAGAAGTCTTACATTTTTTACAGCAAAAAAAATTTACCGGCACATTGAATATTGAAGCCAAAACGAATAAATTTGCTTATCCAACGTTGGTGCCTTTACTAGTAGAAGCTTTGAATAAGCAAGATTGGTCGTTTTCTATTTTAATTTCTAGTTTTAATTTAGAGACGTTACTGGCCATTCACGAAGAAAAACCGGCATTATCTTTGGCACTTTTAGCTAGCCACAATCAAAGAAAAATTGCCAAAGTCTTAAAGTATCCCTTTATCACTAGTTTGCATCCTGATTTTTTATGGGTGCAGCGCCAAGCAAGTGAAATAGCTTTGTTCCCAAAATTAATTCGTCCGTGGACCGTTAATACGAAAAAAGATTTGCTCTATGCCAAACATTTAGGCCTAAGTGCGATTATTACCGATTACCCGAAAGAGGCGCGGGAAGCCATCTGGAAAGGACGTCTATGAAAAAAATAATTGTCGTTGTTGGACCAACCGCTGTAGGAAAAACGGCTTTAAGTATTGAAATCGCCCAACTGTTTTTAGGCGAAATTATTTCCGGCGATTCGATGCAAGTTTATGAAAATTTGCCGATTGGTACCAATCAAGTGTCTTTAGATGAACAACAAGGCGTTCCTCACCACTTGTTAAATTTTTTACCGTGGGATCAAAATTATTCAGCTTTTGATTTTCAAAAAGCGGCAAATGAAAAAATAAAAGAAATTGAAGAACGTGGCCATTTACCGATGATTGTTGGTGGTACCGGTCTTTACGTGCAAGCTTTGCTAGAAGGATTTTCGGTGACGGATCAATTAGCAACATCGACGAGTCAACAAGAAAACGCGTGGGATAAATTACAAAAAAAAGATCCCCAGCTCGCCGCCACCACTCATCCTAATAATCAGCGGCGGATCACTCGTGCACTAGATCGGAAAATAACTACCCGAGCAGATCCCGGGTTTGATATTTTTTTCATTCCGTTAACTTTGCCACGTCCGACACTTTATGAGCGGATCAATCAACGAGTGGATGAAATGATGACAGAGGGCTTGTTACAAGAAGCAGAAAAATTATATCATTTTCAAAAAGAAAATTTTCAAGAGAAACGAACCGTTTTACAAGCGATTGGCTATAAAGAATTTTTCCCTTATTTTGCAGGGGAGATTTCTTTAACTGAAGCAATAGAATTAGTGAAACGCAATTCTCGTCGCTATGCCAAACGCCAAATCACCTGGTTTAAAAATCGGATGGATTTAACTTTTTATCAGCTGGACGAGCCAGGGGTAAAAGAGGAAATTCTCAACCAGCTTAGTCAATGGCTAAAGCAGGAGTAAAGGAGAAACTATGGAAGAACAAGAAAAAGTAATTTTGGTCGGGGTAGAAACAGCAGGACAGACCGACTTTTTAGCTTCAATGGAAGAACTGGCTAATTTAACGCAAACGGCAAATGGTCAAGTGGTGGAAACCCTGACTCAAAAAAGACAAAATTTTGACCGTAAAACTTTAATTGGTTCTGGAAAATTACAAGAGCTTGAAAATATGGTGGAAGCCCATGAGGCCGACTTAGTTATTTTCAACCAAGAATTATCGCCGCGCCAAGGACAATATTTAAGTGAGCAGTTAGGTGTTAAAGTTATCGATCGCATTCAATTAATTTTAGACATTTTTGCGTTGCGAGCCCATTCCAAAGAAGGAAAATTGCAAGTTGAACTAGCTCAGTTAAATTATTTATTGCCAAGATTAAGCGGGATGGGAACGAGTTTGTCTCGTCTTGGGGCCGGGATTGGTACCCGCGGACCCGGGGAGTCTAAATTAGAATCGGATCGCCGTCATATTCGCGATAAAATTTTGCAAATTAAACGCGAAGTACAAGAGGTCGGGCGTAAACGTCAAGTCGCTCGGCAAAAACGACTTTCCGGCTCAACGTTTAGAATTGGTTTATTAGGATATACTAACGCTGGTAAATCTTCTATTTTAAATTTATTAACTGAAACAAATACTTACGAAGAGGATCAATTATTTGCCACATTGGATCCGTTAACGAAACGCTGGCGTTTTCCACAAGGATTTGAAGTGACCGTTACTGACACGGTTGGCTTTATTCAAGATTTGCCCACCCAATTGATTGATGCTTTTCAATCGACTTTAGAAGAGAGTGCGGAGATGGATTTATTATTGCATGTCGTCGATGCCGCCAGTCCCACGCGTTTAAGCCAAGAAGAAACCGTGTTGGGCTTGCTGAAAGATTTAGATTTAATGGAAATTCCTCGTTTAACGGTCTATAATAAAGCTGATTTGTTAGGTGATGAATCATTTGTCCCGACGCTTTTTCCTAATTGTCTCATTTCCACAAGGTCAGAAAATGGCCGCGAAATATTAACTACGGCAGTGAAAAGAGAAATGTTAGAAATTTTGGAACCATACGTAGTGGTGATTGCGGCTAATCAAGGAGATAAGTTGGCTCGTTTGAAAACAGAAACCTTGATTGTCCAAGAAAATTTTGATGAAGAAACTGAACGCTATCAAATAAAAGGTTTCGCCAAAAAAAATATGCCACTGATTGAAAGAAACGATGCTTCAGATGACGAGAAAAACGCCAACTAAAATAAAGGAAGTGAAAGACGATTATCGTCTGAAGATGAATTGGAATAAAAATTTCTCAAAAGAACTCCAAGAAAAAATTAATGAAGCTCAAGTAAAAATTGCTCTACAAATAGAAAGTTTAGAGAATATTGCTTTAGAAAATCAAGCCAAAGTACTACAAGCTTTTAATCACGCGCAAATTTCTGAAACCCACTTTGCGCCGTCTACAGGTTACGGTTACGACGACTTAGGGCGAGATGCGTTAGAAAAAGTTTATGCGGAAGTTTTTGGCGCTGAAAAAGCCATGGTTCGCCCGCAAATTATTTCTGGCACTCATGCGATTTCCACTGCTCTATTTGGCGTTTTACGGCCAGGAGATAAATTATTGTATTTGACAGGAACGCCTTATGACACGTTAATGGAAGTCATCGGCTTGACGGGTTCTGGCATTGGCTCTTTAAAAGAATGGGGCATTACTTACGACCAAGTGGACTTGTTAGAAAATGGTGAAGTTGATTTTACCCAACTAGCCGAAAAATTAACGCCAGACGTTAAAGTTGTCGCTTTGCAACGTTCATGTGGTTATGCCGATCGTGCTTCTTTTACCATTGAAAGAATGGCGGAAATGGTCAAAAAAATTCGCGAACTTTCCCAATCGGTTATTATTTTTGCCGATAATTGTTATGGCGAATTTTCTGAAGTCTTAGAACCAACCGATGTCGGTGTGGATTTAATGGCCGGCTCTTTAATTAAAAATCCTGGCGGTGGCATTGCTAAAACGGGTGGCTATATTGCTGGGCGAAGTGATTTAGTAGAAATGTGTGGTTATCGTTTAACTACACCAGGCGTTGGTTTAGAAACCGGTGCAATGTTAGATACGGTTCCTACGATGTTGCAAGGATTTTTCCTAGCACCTCACACGGTTAGCCAAGCAATTAAAGGGGCCGTCTTTACGGCAGCTTTATTAGATTTGCATGGAGTGGTGACAAGTCCGCGTTGGGACGAACCTAGAACGGATTTAATTCAGCGAATTGCTCTAAATGAAAAAGAAGCGATGATTACTTTTTGCCAAGAAATTCAAAAATATTCGCCAGTAGATGCCAACGTCTTACCAATTCCTTCTGAAATGCCAGGTTACGACGATCAAATAATTATGGCCGCCGGAACTTTTATTCAAGGCGCCAGCATTGAATTATCTAGTGACGGTCCGATTCGCCCGCCATATATTTTATATTTGCAAGGTGGATTAACTTACGAACATGTAAAACTGGCAGTTTGCCAAGCAGTCAATGAAGTGTATTACCAATAAAAAAGATGACCTTCCAAAAAAATTTTGGGAGGTCTTTTTTTCATGTCAGAAAACCTCACATGAAAACTTGACAAATTTTTTATCAGTTGGTATAGTAACCAATGTAAATGATAATTTTTAAAGGCAGGGGGCATTATGAGAGAAAAAGAATTGCGCCGATCGTTGGCCGTTTTTCCAATTGGTACGGTTATTTCTTTAACCGATTTAACGGCTCGGAAAATTCGTTATTATGAAGATCAAGGATTAATTGAACCCGTTCGTTCCAGTGGCAATCGCCGACTTTATTCCCTCAATGATCTAGATCGTTTATTAGAGATCAAAGATTATTTGACAGAAGGCTTGAACATGGCGGGAATAAAATTATTGTATCAACAAAAAAAAGCACAAAAGCAGTCTCAAGCAACACAGCTCACCGATGAAGAAGTTCGAAAAATTTTATATGATGAAATCGCCCAACAAGGCGGACTAGGGCCAGTCAATCCCTTAATAAACCGTAAAGGATGATCAAGATGAAAACAAAAGATCAAATTATTAAATTAGTTGAAGAAGAAAATGTACGTTTCTTGCGTTTAATGTTTACTGACATTATGGGCACGATTAAAAATGTCGAAGTACCCATTAGCCAATTAGAAAAAGTATTAGACGATAAAATGATGTTTGACGGCTCTTCCATCGAAGGATTCGTCCGGATTGAAGAGTCCGATATGTATTTGTATCCTGATTTAAATACGTTTATGATTTTTCCTTGGGAGAATGCCCATGGTAAAGTCGCTCGTTTGATTTGTGATATTTATAATCCAGATGGCACCCCTTTTGCAGGCGATCCTCGGGGGAATTTAAAACGAGCCATTAAACATATGGAAACATTAGGATTTTCTTCTTTTAAATTAGGACCTGAACCAGAATTTTTCCTATTTAAATTAGATGAAAAAGGTGAAATCACTTTAAATTTAAATGACAAAGGATCTTATTTTGACTTTGCCCCTATGGATTTAGGTGAAAATTGCCGCCGCGATATTGTTTTAGAGTTAGAACATCTTGGTTTTGAAGTGGAAGCAAGCCATCATGAAGCCGCGCCTGGCCAACATGAAATTGATTTTAAATATGCCGACGTGCTTGACGCCTGTGATAATATTCAAACCTTTAAATTAGTTGTCAAAACAATCGCGCGCAAACACGGACTTCACGCCACGTTTATGCCTAAACCACTTTATGGCATTAATGGTAGCGGGATGCATTGCAATATGAGTTTATTTCATACAGATGGCACGAATGCTTTTTATGATCCAGAAAATGAAGCTGGATTGTCTCAAACGGCTTATCAATTTTTAGCTGGACTTTTGGAACATGCCAGAGGTTATACGGCGATTTGTAATCCAACGGTAAATTCTTACAAACGATTGGTGCCTGGTTATGAAGCGCCAGTTTATGTTGCTTGGAGTGGGCATAATCGCTCACCTTTAGTGCGAGTTCCAGAATCTCGCGGCTTATCCACGCGTTTAGAATTACGTTCCGTCGATCCAGCGGCGAATCCTTATTTAGCAATGGCCGTTTTACTTGAAGCAGGACTTGATGGCGTGGTGAATCAAATGGAACCGCCTGTTGGGATTGATCGAAATATTTATGGCATGACTGAAGCCGAACGCAAAGAAAATGGTATTGAAGATTTGCCTTCAACGCTCCACAACGCGATTAAAGTATTGCGTGAAGATGAAGTTGTTAAAGAGGCACTTGGCAGCCATATTTTAAATAATTTTGTCGAAGCTAAAAAGATGGAGTGGGCAGCTTTCCGTCAAACGGTTTCCGAATGGGAACGCGAACAATATTTGGAACTATATTAAAATAATCAATTGAAAAAGGTTATGGAAAAGATTTTCTTTTTCCATAACCTTTTTAGTCTTTATTTGAATTTGTGAAATTTTGGACTATAATGAAGAGGAAGTAAAATTTAAAAAATTAGGAGTCTTAATCGATGCGAAAAAAAGAGACAATGGATGGGAATACAGCAGCAGCTTATATCTCATATGCTTTCACAGAGTTAGCAGCAATCTATCCAATTACCCCTAGTTCCACCATGGCTGAGTTAGTGGACGAGTGGGCCAGTGTCGGGCGCCAAAATTTATTCGGACAACCAGTTAAAGTCGTGGAAATGCAATCTGAAGCAGGAGCTGCCGGTGTTTTGCACGGCTCTTTGAAAACAGGCGCACTTTCCAGCACGTATACAGCTTCACAAGGATTATTATTAATGATTCCCGATATGTATAAAATGGCTGGCGAATTGTTACCAGCAGTCTTTCATGTGGCAGCAAGAGCCGTCACCAGTAACGCGCTAAGTATTTTTGGTGATCATTCCGACGTTATGGCCGCTCGCCAAACAGGAGTGGCGATGCTAGCAGAATCTTCTGTTCAAGAAGTGATGGATTTAACAGCGGTAGCGCATTTGGCAGCTATTGAAGGACGATTACCATTTATTAATTTCTTTGACGGATTTCGGACGAGTCATGAAATTCAAAAAATTGAAGTGATTGATTATGAAGAATTGGCGCCACTTTTAAATCAAAAATCTTTGGCTGAATTTAAAAATAAAGCCATGAATCCTAATCATCCTACCGTCAGCGGGACCAACCAACCGCCAGAAATCTTTTTCCAACAAAGAGAAACGGTCAATTCATATTATGATCAGTTGCCAGCAATGGTTAGCCATTATATGGAAAAAATCAACGAATTGCGGGGCACAAATTATGATTTAGTCAATTATTATGGTGACCCTGAAGCTACCGAAGTGATTATTTCGATGGGTAGTGTCGGTCCGATTATTGAACAAACAGTGGATTATTTGCGTAAACAAGGACGCAAAGTAGGATTTTTAAATATTCATTTGTATCGCCCATTTCCAATTGAAAAATTATTAAGTATAATGCCTAATACCGTGGAAAAAATTGCCGTCTTAGACCGGACAAAAGAACCAGGGGCTGGTGGCGAACCACTTTTATTAGATGTTCAAAGTGCTTTTTATGATGCAAAAACACATCCCGTGATTATCGGCGGGCGTTATGGTTTAGGTTCAAAAGATGTTTTACCTAATCATATTGTCGCAGTTTACGATGAATTGGCGAAATCTCAGTCCCAAATGAAAACTCGTTTTACAGTGGGGATTGACGATGACTTGACCCACTTGAGTTTACCGCAAACACCGATTTTAGATTTAACGAATCCGCAAACTTTCCAAGCAAAATTCTGGGGCTTTGGTTCAGATGGAACAGTGGGAGCGAATAAATCAGCTATTAAAATTATCGGAAATAACACGGATAAATTTGCCCAAGGCTATTTTTATTATGATTCCAAAAAATCTGGCGGCTTAACGGTTTCTCATTTACGTTTTGGTGATACGCCCATTCGTTCCAGTTATTTAATTGAACATGCTGATTTTATTGCTTGTCATACGGCATCTTATTTACATTTGTATGATTTGACTAAAGGATTAAAACCTGGCGGCACATTTTTACTGAATACCGTTTGGAATGATCAACAATTAGCACAAAATTTACCAGCCAAACTTAAAAAATATTTAGCCGAAAATCAAATTCAATTTTATACGATTGATGCGGTTAGCTTAGCTCAAAATTTGGGATTAGGTCGACGGATTAATACAGCAATGGAAACGGCCTTTTTCAAATTAGCGGAAATTATTCCTTTTGAAGAAGTATTATCCATTTTAAAAGAGTCCGCTCAAAAAGCGTACGGAAAAAAATCGCAAGCTATAGTTGAGAAAAATATTGCCGCCATCGATGGGGCAGTCGCCTTATTGCACCGGGTGGATGTGCCAGAAGATTGGGCACAAGCAGTGGAAATTCAAAAAGAATTACCAAGTCATCTGCCAAAATTCTTCTATGAAATTAGCGAACCCGTCAATGCGCTAGAAGGCGAATCAATTTCAGTGAAAGATTTGGCTGACCACGGTTTAACAGAAGGCGCCATGCCTGTGGGGACGACGCAATATGAAAAACGGGGAATTGCTTTAGAAGTTCCTGAATGGAATGCGGACTTTTGTATTCAATGTAATGAATGTGCCTTTGTTTGTCCTCATGCGGCGATTCGTCCATTTTTAGCTAATGAAAAGGAAATGGAAGAAGCACCAGAAGGATTTATTGTTAAAACCATGAAAGGTTCAGACGGACTTTTGTATCGGATTCAAGTTTCTATTGAAGATTGTACCGGTTGCGGTTTGTGTGTCGAAGCTTGTCCAAAAGCTGGCGCTGCTTTAAAAATGATGCCTTACGAAACGCAAAAAGAAGAAGCGATGGATTGGGCTTTTGCCATGACTTTAAATGCTAAAGAAAATCCAATCAAAAATAATAATACCGTCTTAGCAACGCAATTTAATAAACCTTTATTTGAATTTTCTTCTGCTTGTTCTGGTTGTGGAGAAACCCCTTATTTGAAATTACTTACTCAAATGTTCGGCGATCGGATGATGATTTCTAATGCGACGGGTTGTTCTTCTATTTACGGGGGATCTTTCCCAGTAACGCCTTATACGAAAAATGATCAAGGACAAGGTCCAGCCTGGTCAAATTCTTTATTTGAAGATAATGCTGAATTTGGTTTTGGGATGTATTTAGCCAATCAAACACGGCGGGAAAAATTAGCCCAAGATTTAATTGCTTATGCTAAAGAAAGTTCTGAAGAAATTCAAGTGCTAATTAGTGATTGGTTGGAACATTTTTCAACAGGCGAAGGAACGCGTCAAAGAGCAGAAAAATTATTGGCAGCTTTAACTGCTGAAAATGAGCAAAGACCAACCACACATCTCCTGCATTTATTAGAACAAAAAGATCAATTTGCTAAACCATCTCAATGGTTAATTGGTGGCGATGGTTGGGCATATGATATTGGTTTTGGCGGAATTGATCATGTGTTAGCAACTGGTGAAGATGTAAATATTTTAGTACTAGATAACGAGGTATACGCCAATACTGGTGGTCAAACTTCAAAAGCTACACCAACTTCAGCAATTGCCAAGTTTGCTTCTTCTGGTAAATATTTTGGGAAAAAAGATTTAGGCATGATGGCTATGAGCTATGGCAATATTTATGTAGCGCAAATTGCTTCCGGTGCCAATCAAATGCAAACCATTCGCGCCTTTGAAGAAGCGGAGAAATTCCCTGGACCATCATTAATTATTGCTTATGTTCCTTGTATCAATCACGGTTTGAAAGCTGGCATGAGCCAAACATTGGCTGAAGCCAAAGAAGCTGTGGAATCTGGTTACTGGTCATTGTATCGATATAATCCTCTATTAGAAGAAAATGGAAAAGTGCCGATGGTTTTAGATTTCAAGAAACCTGATTTTTCATTGATGCCTGATTTTATGCGCAAACAAACGCGCTTTTCAGCTTTAGAAACGACTAATCCAGATCAAGCCGGGCAACTTTTTGCTAAAACGGTCAGTGATGCCAAACGGCGATTTTATAGTTATGCACGCTTAACGGGCCAAGAAGAAAAAATTCGCCAACGGATTGAAAAAAACGAACAAAAAGTTGAAGTCGTAGAAAGTTCATCAACTGAAGGAAACACTGCAGTAGACGAAAAAGAAGCACGTCGTTTAGCTCGCCGAGCAAAACGCCACGAAAAAGAATAAAAAATGGAATAAAACAAAAAACTGAGTCAAAAATTTATTTGACTCAGTTTTTTTATGCTAAATTAACGTATAATATACAAAAAATCGCTATTTTTAAAAAGTTTTTTTGAATAATTCGCTTTCAGATGAATTTTTTTCGAATTAATGCTTGCAATTATTTTAAATTTTGTTATGATAATTATGCAAGAATGAAAAACAAAATTGCATAATTATAAAAGGAGTTTTTAATATGAAAAAAATTTTAGCAACCTTACTTACAGCGAGTTCTATTTTTCTTTTGGCAGCATGTTCGTCAACACCAGAAAGTTCAACGGATACAAGTAGCACACCCAACGCAAATACAGCAGACAACACAACCGCTTTAGCCGATATTAAAGAGGCCGGCGAGTTAGTGATTGGTACATCGCCAGACTTCGCACCATTTGAATTTCCAATGCAAGTCGATGGCAAAAATGAAATTGTCGGTGTCGATATTGATATTGCCCAAGCAGTCGCCGATTCTTTAGGCGTCGATCTTAAAATTATGCAATTAGATTTTGATAATTTATTGCCATCCATGCAAGCGGGTAAATTAGATATGGTTTTAGCTGGGATTTCAGCAACTGAAGAACGTCAAGCGAGCGCCGATTTTTCAACGCCTTATTTTACCCCTTCACAAAAAGTAGTTATTAATAAAAAAGATTTAGCAACATATACAACGCCAGAAAGTTTAGCTGGAAAAAATGTTGGCGCCCAAAAAGGTTCGATTCAAGAAGATGTCGCTAAAGAACAATTAGCAGATGCCAACTTAATTTTAATTCCTAAAAACACTACGATGTTAATCCAAATTTCTTCAGGTGGCCTCGATGCCATGGTCTTAGAAGGTGCCGTGGCAGAAGCTTACGTTAAACAAAATACTGATTTAGCGATTGCCGATATCGAATTGACCTCAAGTGATGATGAAAGTTATGCCATTGCCTTACCAAAAAATTCCGGCGATTTGAAAACGGAAGTCGACAAAGTAATCAACGATTTAATTGAAAATGACAAGATCAACGAGATTGTCCAAAAAAATTCTGAGTTGGCCGACGAAAACGCCCAATAAGAAAATTTTTAAAAAAGTCCAAAAGAAGTTATACTATTAAAAAGACCGACCTTTCTTGAAATATTCAAGGAAGGTTTCTGTGTTGAAATTTTTAAAGGAGGACATGTTTTGAATTTTTCTTTTTTATCCGATTTTTCCAGCTACTTTATTAATGGGACTGTGGTAACTTTATTTATCTCGTTAATCACCGTTGTTTTAGGAGCGGTTTTGGGTACTTTACTCGCCTTACTAAAATTATCGGGCAATCGTTTTTTACGTTTTTTGGCCAGTGCTTATATTGAAATTTTTCGTGGCACCCCGATGTTTCTCCAAATTTTGATTGGTTTTATTTTACTTTATGGCAAAATTCCGGTGCCGAGAATTTCCATTATGAATGTCGATTTAAGCTTGCTTTTGGCCGGCTTAATTCCACTTGCGATGAATTCGGCGGCTTATGTGGCTGAAATAATTCGTGGCGGCATTCAAGCGGTGGACAAAGGCCAAACGGAAGCTGCTTATTCATTAGGATTGAAACAATCAAAAACGATGCGCTTTGTTATTTTGCCGCAAGCGATTCGTAATATTTTGCCGGCTTTAGGAAATGAATTTGTCACCGTCATTAAAGATTCTTCCTTGTTATCGGCCATTGGTGTCGCTGAGCTTGTTTTTGGAGCCACTAGTGTGCAAAATATTACTTACATCGGCTTAGAACCATTACTGGCTGCGGCGATGATTTATTTTATTTTAACTTTTACGACCAGTCGCCTGTTAGGTCTCTGGGAGAAAAAATTAAACAAAGGGATGTAGAAAGGGGATCAAATAATGGCTGAAGCCTTAATCGAAGTTAGTGGACTGCATAAATTTTTCGGTCCCAATGAAGTGTTAAAAGGAATTAATCAAACGATTGAAAAAGGGCAAGTGGTCGTAGTCATTGGGCCATCTGGTTCAGGAAAATCGACTTTTTTGCGCTGTTTAAATTTATTAGAAAAACCCAACAGTGGTACGATTGCTTTTGAAGGGGTCAATATTACCGCCAAAGAAAATAATGTTTTTAAAATGCGAGAAAAAATGGGAATGGTTTTCCAACAATTTAATTTATTTCCAAATCTTACGGTCTTAGAAAATATTACCCTCGCCCCTCGGCAAGTAAAAAAAATGACAAAAGAGGCGGCTAATTTGGTCGCTTTAGATTTGTTAAATAAAGTTGGTTTAGCTGATAAAGCCGACAGCTATCCAAAATCTTTATCTGGTGGACAACAACAACGGATTGCGATTGCCCGAGCTTTGGCGATGGAACCAGATGTGATGTTGTTTGATGAACCAACTTCGGCTTTAGATCCTGAAATGGTCGGAGAAGTATTAAACGTGATGAAAGGTCTTGCTCATGAAGGAATGACGATGGTCATTGTGACTCATGAAATGGGCTTTGCTAAAGAAGTCGGCTCAGAGATTTTATTTATGGATGATGGTTTGATTTTAGAAAAAGGCACGCCAGCAGAAGTGTTTGAAAATCCACAAAATTCCCGCACGCAAGATTTTTTATCAAAAGTGTTAGCCTAATATAAAAAAAGCGCCGCTGACTTTATAGTTAGCGGCGCTTTTTACAGGCAAATCTATATAATATTATTCAGCTTTAGTAAACCCGGTGGAAAAACCCCAAGTCATTAAGAGTGCAAAGGGGAGGGTTAAAAAGAAATGATGATTAAAGATACTAATCAATAGCGTAATTAAAAGGGCAACCCCAGCGATTAAAATTAATTTTTTTTTAGCCATTTTTCCCTCTTCTTTCTATTGGTTATTAAGGTAAAAATACGCTGAAATAAGAGGCTTGTCAACTTTTTATTACGGAGATTAAAAAAATGGCGCAAAAATACTTGCGCCACTAATGCCATTTATTTTACTTTTTTTATTTTTTTCAATTGGAGCGAGGGATTACTTTTTTATTTTGTTTAATCATTTTACGGTAACGTTTTTCATCCCAGTTCATAAACCATAATAAGGCCAGTGGCGAAGTAATCAATAAAATTGCAGTATAATCTAAGCGGCCAACGAAAATTCCAATCATTAAAATAATAAATAATAAACCTGCACGACGAATTCCTTTCATGCGCTCACCTTCATTCTTTTTTATACGAACACCTGTTCATATTTTTATTATACGAACACTCGTTCTAAAAGTAAAGGGGAACAAACTATTTTTTTTCAAAAAAAAATTCTCCCTCGTTAATAAGGGAGAATTCATATTACCAAATGTGGCTGCGATAAAGTCCAACCACTTTTCCTAAAATAGAAACTTGTTCTAAAATAATTTGTGCCATCGTATCATTTTCCGGCTGCAAGCGATAATAGCCATTTTCTTTGAAAAATCTTTTACAAGTGGCTTCATCATCTTCTGTCATCGCAATCACGATTTCACCATCATTGGCGGCACTTTGTTTGTTGACAATCACATAATCGCCATCAAAAATTCCGGCGTTCACCATGCTATTTCCGCGAATGGTTAGCATAAATAATTGACTGGCTTCGTATTTAATATCGGGCGGTAATGGAAAATAATCTGTCGTTTCTTCCACCGCTAAAATCGGTTGGCCGGCAGTAACCGTTCCAATCATAGGAATCAATGGACTTTCAATTCCCAATTCTCGTAAGCCGTCACTCGTTAGTTCAATGGCGCGAGGTTTGGTTGGATCGCGGGCAATCAACCCTTTTTTTTCTAAACGAGCTAAATGCCCGTGAACTGTTGATGTCGAGGCCAAATGCACTGCCTCACCAATTTCTCGAACGGTTGGGGGATAACCATGTTCGTCCACTTCTTGATAAATGAAGCGGAGAATCTCCATTTGTCTCGTTTCACCTTTTGGAGGCATCAGTGCCACCGCCTTTTCATTTTTTTTACTTGAACACTTGTTCCTTTTTTAAGTATAACATAAAAATTGTGAGAATCAAACGAGTGTTCGTGTATTTTGCCGCAAATTTTTGATATAATCGTTTTAAAAGGAGGACGCCATGATTAATGATGAATTAATTACTCGCATTAACGAGCTTTCGCAAAAGAAGAAGACGGTTGGTTTAAGTGCTGATGAAAAAATTGAGCAGGAGAAACTCCGCCAAGAATATTTACAATCATTCAAAAAAAATATGCGCCACCATATTGAAGGGTTAAAAATTGTCGATGACAAAGGCCACGACGTTACCCCCGATAAATTAAAAAAGATTCAAAAAGAAAAAGGACTACACAATCGTTAAAAAATAATGGAGAACTTTGAAGGAGGTCAATTTTTTTGTTTGATACAACTGATTTTTTAGCCGTCAATACGGTGCGCACATTAAGTATGGATATGATCCAAAAAGCCAATTCCGGTCATCCGGGATTACCCATGGGAGCCGCTCCCATGGCCTATGTTTTATGGACGAAACATTTAAATATTAATCCTAAAACATCTCGCAACTGGGTAGATCGCGATCGTTTTGTTTTATCAGCTGGACATGGATCGGCTTTATTATATAGTTTGCTCCATTTGTCAGGCTATAACTTAACGATTGATGATTTAAAAGGATTTCGCCAATGGGGTTCATTAACACCGGGACACCCGGAAGTAAATCATACAGACGGCGTTGAAGCCACCACTGGACCTTTAGGACAAGGAATTGCGATGGCTGTTGGTATGGCCATGAGTGAAGCTCATTTAGCAGCGACGTATAACAAAGAAGATGGCAAAATTGTTGATCATTACACGTATGCTTTATGTGGCGATGGCGATTTGATGGAAGGAATTTCTCATGAAGCTGCTTCTTTAGCTGGCCATTTGAAATTAGGAAAATTAAATGTTTTGTACGATTCCAACGATATTTCTTTAGATGGACCAACTTCTAAAGCTTTCACCGAAAATGTTGGCGCGCGCTTTGAAGCTTACGGTTGGCAACATATTTTAGTGAAAGATGGCAATGATTTACAAGCAATTGATCAAGCCATTGAAGCTGCGAAAAAAGATACCGATCAACCTACTTTAATTGAAGTGAAAACCGTGATTGGTTACGGCGCTCCTCATGCAGGTAGCTCAAAAGTCCACGGTGCACCACTTGGCGTTGACGGCGTAGTTGCTGCTAAAAAAACTTACGGCTGGAATTTTGGCGAAGATTTTTATGTGCCAGAAGAAGTGGCGGAACGTTTCCAAGAAGCAATCGTTGAAAAAGGTGGCGCAGCTGAAAAAAATTGGCAAGAAAATTTTGCTGCTTACGAAAAAGAATATCCAGAACTAGCTGCTCAATTTTTACAAGGAGTTAAAGCAGAATTGCCAGCAGGTTGGCAAGAAAAATTACCAGTCTACGAAGTGGGAACTTCTCAAGCCAGTCGTGTGACGAGTAAAGAAGTTTTACAAATTTTATCAGAAAATATGCCAAGTTTATGGGGCGGATCAGCCGATCTTTCAGCCTCTAACAATACAATGATTGCTGCTGAAACAGATTTTCAAGCGGATAATTATGTTGGCCGCAATATTTGGTTTGGCGTGCGGGAATTTGCGATGGCCGCTATTATGAATGGGATTTTACTTCATGGGGGAACAAAAATTTATGGCGGGACATTCTTTGTCTTTGTAGATTATTTGCGCCCAGCGGTTCGTTTGGCAGCCATTCAAAAATTGCCAGTGATTTACGTGCTTACTCATGATTCAGTAGCAGTCGGCGAGGACGGACCAACTCACGAACCAGTGGAACAATTGTCTAGCTTGCGGGGAATGCCTAACTTATCGGTCATTCGTCCTGCTGATGCTAACGAAGTAGTTGCCGCTTGGGAAATTGCTTTAGAAAGTACAGATCATCCCACTGCTTTGATTTTATCTCGTCAAAATTTGCCAGTGTTAGCAGGGACAGCCGAAAATGCTGACCAAGTGAAACGTGGTGCTTATGTATTATCGGCGCAAAAAGGAACAACGCCAGATGGTATTTTACTTGCTACCGGTTCTGAAGTTGCCTTAGCTATGGCTGCGCAAGAACAATTGGCCGCAGAAAATATTGACGTTTCTGTCGTTTCTGTCCCAAGTTTTGATTTATTTAAAAAACAAGACGCTAGCTATCAAGAAGCTGTTTTACCAAAAGAAGTTACTAAACGCGTGGCCGTTGAAATGGCAGCAACATTTGGTTGGGGAGATTTAATAGGTTCTGCCGGAAAAGTGATTGGAATCGATCGTTTCGGCGAAAGTGCCCAAGGACCAAAAATCATTGAAGCATTTGATTTCACCTCAGAACACGTTGTTAAGACATTTAAATCTCTTTAATTTAAGAAAAATAAAAAATTGCGGCTCAATGTCAAATCGGACTGATAGGATTATTTAAAACAGTTAAAGCAGAATTTATTTTCTGCTTTGGCTGTTTTTTTATTTAATAGAAATAAGGTTGTTAGTTAAGAAGATACGGGCGCGCATGTTGGAGAAGTTTCGATAACCGTAAGCGACTCTTTTGAGGACTTTTATATGGGTGTGAATATTTTCTAGTTTCGCATTGGAATAGGATTTTTCTAAGGACAGGCGAATGCCTGCTTCATGTTTACGGAAAGTGCGCTTTAATATTTGGAGCTCAGCTGGAATTTCTTCAGGCATCTCACTTAAAAGACGATAAAATTCGCCGCCATCCTTATGATTGAAGGCGTAAATCAAATCTTGGTAGTAGTTGTATCCCAGGGAAAGATCCTCAGAAATGGTTAAAAGTCGGTCCACGATTTCGGTTTGTGTTAAGTAGCTCCAACTAAAATTCGCTCTTTTTTTAAATGTTTGAAAATCTAATTTATCGTGACTCATTAAAAGAAGACGATTGAGCTTTTTTAATTGCCGGTATTGTTTGGCCTGTGAGGGATCGTTTTGATTGAGGCTTTTCATTACTCTGACCCGCAGGTTATCAAAGCAACGGTTCATGTGCTGGACAATATGAAATCGGTCAATGATAAGCTTAGCGTTAGGGAAACAAATTTTAACAACTTTTAGATACGGGGCATTCATATCCGACACCACGTAACGAACACTGTGCCGGGCCTGGCGATCGAAGCTCATAAAATAGTCCACAAGGTCATTCTTTCTGCGGCTAGGAAGAATATCAAACAGTTTGCCCGTATCACCATCCATACAAGAAAAAGCAAATTTTCCTTTGTCAGTGGTTAAAGAACGAAATTCATCAAATAGTAAACATTTGGGCAACCAATTCTTTTTAATGTTGATTTCCTGACCTAATAAGTCGATTGATTTTTGTAAAGTAGAACTAGAAACGAAACAATGTTTGGCAATATTTTTAGCCGTATTTTTTTCAGTGAGCTCCTCAAATGCCTTGTAAAATACTTGTTTAGCAATAAAGCAAAAGCGATCCACTAGGTACGTTTTGGCGGTAAAATAACTATGGCAGTTGCGACAGAGATATCTTTGTTTCTTGAGATTGAGATAAGTCCTCTGGTTGCCCGCAGAATTCAAAAGGATTCGAGACTGTTTTCCGCCATTTTTAACAATCGTTTTTTCATCCGCCTGACCACACTCAGGACAGCGTGAAACCTGATTTATTAAGGAAGCATAGACGACGAGATGCCCACCTTTTTTGTCCCTTTCTTCCTCAACGCTATGAATTTCAATATTTGAGTCTTTTATTCTAAGCAATTTTTTGATATCATTAAATTCGAACATATAAATTTTCCTCCCCAGAATGTGATGATGGTGATTCTATTCTAACGGAAAATTTGTATGTTTTCTTGTTTTTTAATACAAATAGGGACCGATAGAATTTTTATTCTATCAGTCCAATAAATTATAGAGCCAAAATTGCAGCCTTTCTAGGTTGCAATTTTTTTGTTTTGCGCTTGCCTGACTAGATTAGAAATAGTATTATTTAATAAAAGAGGTGGGAGACATGAGTACGATTGTCCAACAAGAAATTTTAAAATTACAAGCTAAGGGGATTCGCATTACGCCTCAACGCCAAGCCATTTTACAATTTTTGATTGAAAACCATCGCCATCCAACAGCAGATGAAATTTATCAAGCTTTGGCCGAAAATTTTTCCAATATGTCGGTGGCGACTGTTTATAACAATTTGCGTTTGCTTAAGAAATTAAATGTCGTCAAAGAATTGACTTATGGTGATCACGCCAGTCGCTTTGACTATGTGACGTCGGACCATTATCACGCGATTTGCAAAAATTGTGGTCTGATGGTGGATTTTTATTATCCCGGTTTAGAAGATGTCCAACAAGCAGCTGCCAGTTTAACTGGTTTTGCCATTGATGAACATCGCTTAGAAGTTTACGGCCTATGTCCAGATTGCCAAAAAAAAATGGCGACTGAAAAATAAAAATTGGCGCCAGCATTGAGAGTTGCTGACACCAATTTTTATTTTTTTTCTTCGCTAATTTGGGCAAATGTGCCGGCGACTATCTGAGCTAAATCAGTAGACTTAATGGCGATGGAACGACCAATTTTGCCAGCAGAAATAATAATTGTTTCATCTATTGCTGCCTGTTGGTCAATAAAAATAGGAAACGGATGTGTGGCATGAATACCAATGGGCGTATTGGCGCCGTGCTCATAGCCGGTAGTTTTTTGTAAATCCTTTAAGGGAATCAGCCCCACTTTTTTATTGCCCGACGCTTTGGCAAACAGTTTATAGACCACCGTATGATTCAAGGGAATTACCGCAATTACCGGTCCGGTGACGTTGCCAGTTAAGGCTAAAGTTTTATAAATTTTATTAGGATCCACGGATAATTTATCATATTGCAGTTGAGCGACGTCATGTTTTTCTTCCCAAGGCAGCTCTAATTGCTGGTAGGGAATTTTTTCTTTGTCGAGAATTTTTTCGACTAAAGTTTTGTTTAACTGATCTTTTTTATTCATTGATAACACCTCGCCTTATTCTAGCGAAATTTTTTTCAAATGCCAAGAGGACTGCTTATGAAAATAAAAAAACACTATAAATGCTCTGAACAATGTCAGATAAGCATTTATAGTGTTTAATAAATGGTAAAAAGGTAAGGAGAGTACAGGATTTGAACCTGCGCACCGGTTATAGCCGGTTCGACGGATTTCGAGTCCGTTGCATTACCGCTCTGCCAACTCTCCATAAATAGGGCGTAGGGGAATCGAACCCCTATTTCGTGACTGAGAATCACACGTCTTAACCGTTTGACCAACGCCCCAAAATGTCAACAAAAACTATTATAATGCTTTTGTTGACGTTTGGCAAAGAAAATTCCAAAAAAATTTATTTTAGATGACTTTTTACCACCATCAGCTCAGAATCTTCGTCCAAACCAATCATCCGATGTTTTTCATGAGGTTTCATTTGGACAATTTTTCCGGGATAAATTTTTTCCTCGCTGTTTTCGTCAGCAAAAATCAACGTTCCATTGATTGGCACTACGACAACTGAATAATCCACCGCGTGCCAAGCAATTTCTTGACCGGCTTTAATCAGCAAATGAGTCACGGTTTGTTGTTCATTTTCAATCAAATGTTCAAATCCTTTTAATTCTGGATTGCTTGTATAAATTTGCAAAAGATCACCTACTATTTTTATTTGAACCTCTTTTATTGTAAAAAAGATTCCTAGAATTTACAACTATTCAAAAAGATTTATTTTAAGGTAATGGTAAGTAATATTCTTTCAATTAAGAATTAGATGAACTGGAAGATACCGCTGAATTGCTTAAAGCTGAGTCGGATAATTTTTTTAAGTAGTCGAAGGGGAAACGGATGATCGGTTATCTTTTTTTTTGTAGAATTGACAGAAACGAATCATCTGGAAGGCGTGAGTAAGTAATGAAGACTATAAATGTTTATCAGTGTGTGCTTGATAAAGAAATTCCACTAGAATATATAGGCAAAGTAAAATATATTGGTGAATCTTTTGGTATTGAAAGTTTAACTAATGGAGGTATTTATGATGTAGTTTACGATGAAACCAAGACGATAAAAATTGTTGATGATAGTAAGGAAGATTATATTTATGATCTAGTAAATCCAAGACCACTTGATAGTAGTTATCCTCTTCCTAAGATTTCACTGTTTATTGAATCGTAATAGCACCCAGTCACGAAGATGATTGAGCGTGTCAGGTACGGAGGCGGAAGGAATGTTTCAAAAAATCAGATAGATTTTATGAAAGCAAACGAATTTAAAGTAAATTTCGATAGTGAATTATCCGACGAAGATTTCATCAAAATTGAAGAGAAAGCTTCTTACTTGTTACAAATCAAAGGTTTTGATAAGTATTACGATCCAACCTACACTGGAATAATGTGTGAATCAATAATTGATGTAATCGAATAAATTGCACCTGCCATTAAAGGTAAGTATCTTTGTAACCTAAATTAAGGAGAAATACAAATGAAGATAGAATTGTATGACGTTGTTCGTTTGAAAGATGGTCGAGAACTGACAATTCTCCTCATTCATGGAAATGACGAAGCATGCGAGGTAGCGGATTAAGAAGACGTATTTTCAATTGAACGTGATGAAATTGAAAAAGTAATTTGGAAAGCAAAAAAAAATACAAAAGTGGAATGATAGCATCCAGTTACAGCAAAAGTGATCGAATGATAGTTCTATGAATCGTGGGAGCGTTATAGGTACGTTAGTCAGCGTTGTTAAAATTAGGTTATAGAAAAAACCGCCCATAAAGTGAACGGTATCCTCACATTAGATAAAATTTTTTTACTGCATATTTTTTGTCTTAATTCTTTAAGTGAAATATGGGACGAGTATTTTTGTGAAAAATCTAGGGTTATACGTTTTTCAACACTATAAAACTGTGTCAAAATCGTTCTGTAATATCTGTCCTTCCATTATTTGTCAGAATCTAGAAGGCGTAAAAAATTAGAATCCTAGTTAAATGTTGTTGTACGAGTGATTCGATAGGGTTCTTGTTTTATTGATGCCTACTTTTTAAAATTTTAAAAAATTACATTGTTACCTGAATAATTCATACATTCTATTCGAATGCTCACAAATCGCTTAACAATAATCAAAACACTCATTTTTCATTTTCACCCATTAGGTGATGAAAAAAGAACTCCGTTCTGTTATGGTAAAGGTGCTTAAACCAACCAAAAGAAAGGAGTTCTTCTAATGACTAGTTTACATGACAATCAAATGAAATTCAATTCAACGATGATAATTTCACACACAGGTGGCTGCTTATCCAGTGATTCAGGGTTAGTTCTAATGAAGGAGTTAATGGATACTCTTCAATTTTCAAAACTAGCAAAGCATTTCCTTCACATAGAGGACAAGCGCAATTATTATACACATGATAACGTGGAAATATTGGAACAACTTATCTTGCAATTGATTAGTGGTTATTCGGCTGATTCTTCAGCGAATATTTTAAGACAAGACCCTGTATTTCAAGCCATTTTAGGTAAGAAGCAACTAGCCTCTCAATCTTCACTTTCTCGTTTTTTTGATCGTTTTATGGAGAAAAATATTCATCAATTGCAAGCGTTAAATCAAGCATTGGTAGATCAAGTACGTTTGATTCGCAATAACACCGAATTAGTGATTGACATTGATTCCACTCACTCCGATACATTTGGACGTCAAGAACAAACAAATTACAATGCACATTATCAAACCTATGGATATCATCCGCTAGTTGCCTTTGATGGACTAACTGGTGACTTTTTAAAAGCAGAACTACGTCCAGGAAATCAATACACCTCGAAAGGAATAAAAGCGTTCATTGAACCATTGCTATCTCATTATATTGAAGCATTACCTACTACAGATATACTCGTACGTGGTGATAGTGGGTTTGCAACACCAGAGGTGTATGAACCTTGCGAGAATACCAACAGTCACTACGTCATTCGATTGAAAAATAATAACAAGTTAAGCCAGTTGGCAGAACAATTTGTTCAATACGATGACAATCAAAAATGGGATGAACAAGAGGTATATTATTTTTCTTCCTTTTACCAAGCACAATCTTGGTCAAAACCTCGTCGTGTCTGCATACGATCGGTTCGCGAGAGTGGTGAACTTCTCTTTCATCACGCATTTATTGTGACCAATTTATCCGAAAATGTCTCACCTAAAGTTGTCTTCTCTCTTTATGAAAAACGCGGAACGATGGAAAATTTTATCAAAGAAGCCAAAACGGGTTTCTTTTTTGACAAGACAGATAGTCCACGTTTTGTAGAAAATCATACGAGAATGATGATAAGCGTTCTTGCTTACAACCTTGTTAATTTTTTAAAAACGATTGCATTCAAAAAAATAGACCAAGGAATGACTATCCAGACGATTCGTTTACATTTTCTTAAAATTGCTGGAAAACTTGTTCAAACAGCCAGAAAAATATACCTTAAATTATCAAGCTATCATGTGCAACAAAACGAATTCTATGCAATTTTCAGGCGCCTAAGGCGGTGCCAATAAATCCTTCCTAACCTTAGAAAAAAAGGATGAAAAATCAAAGGGGTGGAGTCTGCCAAAAAACTGAATTGACTTTCACTTTAATAGCAATAGCCAAGAAAAGTAGAACAAAAAATTAAATTTTGTTAGAAATAGAGAGAACGTTTAAAGAAACGTCCGTTTTTTTTAAATAACTATTCAAAAAAATTAAGGCTATGAATTATTCAGGTTGTTAAGGTGTTTTCTTAATTATCAAGTATTTACTAGTGTAAAAATCTGTAGTGAAACAGGGTTAATGCGTTCGTTAGCTACCTAATTGAGCATTTTAAATTATCAGTTTGGTAAATTGTCTATTGCAAATTGAGCTTCGGCATCAGAAAATCCTTCATAAATTAGTTGGTCTTTAAGTCCAGCGTTAGAAAAACTAGAATATTCTAGATAACTTTTTGCTTTCGTTAATGCTTGTTGGTTCCAATCTGTTTCAATGTGATCGATAGCAAATTGAGCGGCATCAGCTGGATATTGTTCGTAAATTAATTGATCGTACAAACCGGATTTTGAAAAGGAAGAAAAATCGAGATAACTATATGCATGATCTAATGCATTTTGCTGTTCTCTCGTTGCATTGTCAATTTCAGCTTGAGCCGCATTTTCCGCATCAACTCTTGCCTGGGCTTCTGCAGCCGCTTTTTCTTCTGCAGCTTTTTTCTCCGCATCTGCTTTTGCTTCTGCATCTGCTTTTGCTTTTGCCTCAGCATCTTCTGCAGCTTTTTTCTCCGCAGCCGCTTTTTCTTCAGCATCTGCCTTTTCTTTGGCTGCCTTCTCTGCAGCCTCTTTTTGAGCTTGGGCCTCGTCAGCTAATTTTTTATCATTTTCGAGCTGGCTAACTGTCTTTATTGTAAAAGTACGCGTGTCATCTTCACATTTTAAAATGTATTTCATCTCTTTATCAGTTGGTGTGCTTATTGTAATTTCAAAATGATTTTGCGCAGATTTTGTGGATTGAACTGTTTCCCCGTCGGCTTCTATAATAACTTCTAAATCACTAGGGGCTCCGCCACTAAATGTAACATTTTTAAAATCGTCTGAAAAATTATGCTTAACAGAAGAAAAAATTATTTTTTTCTCTTCTTTCTCAATAGACTGTTTGGTTTCCACTAAACCTGTTTTTGGCTGTGCAGTTTTAACCACTTTCTCGGGTTCTGGGGCTGTTATTCCTACTATAATAAACATTAAGGCTGCCAATCCGATCGCTAAATTACGATAAAGCTTATTTGGTCGTTTTCTTGCAAAATACCAAATAGCCAAAATTGCTACCAATAATACAAAACTAAAAAAAACACTCATTTTCTTTCCTCCAATTGTATGATATTATTTTTTTGTTAACAGTTAGGACAATTGCTAACTAGCTCTCGTTCGTTCAAGCGAATGAGAGCTTTTTTTACATGAATTTTTATAATTTCGCTTGAGATGCATCGTTTTTTCTCATATGTGTTCTTTGAATTACTAAATTAATAGACTTTTCATAAAATCTCGATATTTAGTGTATTTTAAATCACTGTGATTCACATTATGAAGATTGTCACTTTAGTGGCGGAGATTGGTGCTAACTCAGCTTGTAAAACTCTATTAATCTACCGGTAGTATGATTCCTCAAAATCATAAACACTATTTTGAGGAATCATACTGTTGAATCAATTTATTTAATAATTTTATATTAATTGACAATATATTAAAAGGTTATTTGGTTTGTTTCCATAGTAAGCAAATGCTTTAAACTTATTATTTTTATTGCCTAGAAATCCTTTTTATAGTGAAAAGCGACTCTAACCATCGCCCCGAATAGTTTCTTTTAAAGAATGGGCGACAATAATCTTGAAAAATTCTGTTTAAAACGCAACCAGCGAGATTGATTTTGAATCATTTCTTCTGTGAGCAACGTGCAATTTTCCATATCGGCTAAGAAGATTTGTTCGAATTGATGATTGAGTTCCTCTGAATAAATAAAAGCTTGGACTTCAAAATTTAGCGAATAAGAGCGAATATCTTGATTCATGGAACCAATCGAAGACAAATTATCATCCACCATACAAGTTTTGCTGTGCAAAAAGCCATTGTTGTAAATATAAATTTTCACCCCGAGGCGCGTCAAGTAATTGGCGTAATATTGGGTGGCCCGATAAATAAAAGGGTGGTCCGGCATTTGTGGAATCATAATCCGCACATCAATGTCCGAGCGAGCAGCAATCAATAAAGTTGTAATCATAGAATCATCAGGAATCAAATAAGGCGTTTGAATCCAAATCCGCCGCTCGCTATCAGAGCTCATACGAATAATGGCGCCTTTTAAAATATCTTCAAAAGAATCCGGGCCGTCAGAAACAATTTGCATACTATAAGGACCGCGTTGACTCTTTTCAGGAAGTTGGAAAAAGTGATCTTGATAGTGAATCATTTGCTGTTTTTCACAAGAAGCATTCCAATCGCGAATAAATATTTCTTGTAAAGTAAAGCTGGCTGGCCCAACAATTCTAGCGTGGGAATCGCGCCAATAGCCGAATTTTGAATTTTCCCCAATATATTGATCAGCGATATTAAAGCCGCCGGTCCAAGAAATTTTCCCGTCAATAACAACAATTTTCCGGTGCAAGTGATAATTCAGTCGGGACTTCAACAAAATATTTTTACTTGTGACAAATGGCGCCACCTCGCCGCCTAATGTAATCAAAGGTTTAAACCAGCGTTTATTGGCGCCTTTTGAACCCCACGGATCATAAATCAGCCGAACTTTAACACCTTTTGCGGCCATTTGGACAAGGGCCGTCATCACCCGATTGCCCAGACGATCATTGTAAATGGAATAATATTCAATATGAATAGTTTCTTTGGCATTTAAAATATCAGCGATTAATCCGTCAAATTTTTTCTTGCCATCGGTAAATAATTCGACTTCATTTCCTTGAGTGAAAGGGGACTGCTGTGTTTTATCCAAATAACGCACTAATTTTTGGCCGTTGGAATCTAACGGAGGGATGACCCAACCGGAAAAATCCAGCGCATCTTGTTCGACTTTCAACTCAATTAATTCAATATCGTGAACGTCTTCGGGGGTTAATTTTAAAATACTTTCCTGGTCAATCCCGCGCCCGCAAAAAGCGTATAAAATAAATCCAATCCCTGGCAAAAAAACTAGGGCAATCATCCAAGCTAAAACCGACTGGATGGATCGAGGTTTGCGAAAAACGGTAACAACGGAAGCAACGGTATTAATAAAAAGTAAAAAGATAAATATTTCGAGTATATATTGCATTATTTGCTCCTCATTTTTGCTTTAATTATAGCAGAATTAAAGCAAAAATTGTTTATTTTGACCAAAAAACTACTGACGGCCTGCAAATTGTGTTAAACTGATGCGAGAAAGTAAATACCAGAGGTGAAAGATGAACTTTAGTGAATTTCAATTTCCAACATTTTTAAACAAAGCATTAGACCGCAAAAAATTTGCCGAACCAACAGATGTGCAGGCAAAAGTGATTCCCATGATTCAACGAAATAAAAGTGTCGTGGTCCAATCGCAAACCGGTTCCGGGAAAACATTGGCATTTTTATTGCCTTTATTAGAAAAAATTACGCCTGATTCCCATGTGCAAGTCGTGATTACAACACCTAGTCGGGAACTAGCAGAACAAATTTATGAAGAAGCAAAATTTTTTAGTGCTGATGCTGACTTTGATTTAAAAGTCGCTCGCTTTTTTGGTGGCACTGATAAAATGCGCCAAATCGAAAAATTAGGGAACCAACAACCGCAAGTTGTTATTGGTACGCCCGGTCGTTTATTAGATTTGATTAACGCCAAAGCGCTGAAAGTCCATACCGCATTTGCTTTAGTAGTCGATGAAGCAGATATGACTTTAGATTTCGGATTTTTAAAAGAAGTCGATCAAATTGCCGGTTTATTTGGCAAAGGCAGTCAATTCTTAATTTTTTCAGCGACAATTCCTGAAAAATTGCGTCCGTTTTTGAAAAAATATCTCGACAATCCAACGATTGTTGAAATTGCGCCTGATAATAAAATTGCACCAGCCATTGAAAATTATTTAATTTCCACCAAAGGGCATGAAAAAAATGAAGTGATTTACCATTTATTGACGATGGGGCAACCTTATTTGGTTTTCATTTTTGCCAATACGAAACAACGTGTGGATGAATTGACTAGCTTTTTGCAAGAAAAAGGGTTGAAAGTTGCTAAAATTCATGGGGATATTCCTCCGCGCGAACGGAAACGAGTGATGAAACAAGTTCAAAATTTGGATTATCAATTTGTTGTAGCAACGGATTTAGCTGCTCGAGGTATTGATATTGAAGGGATTTCGTTAGTTATTAATGACGACTTGCCTCAAGATTTAGACTTTTTTATTCACCGCATCGGTCGGACTGGACGGAACGGACTTTCTGGCGTGGCAATTACATTGTATGCTCCAGGAGAAGAACAATTGGTGGCACAAGTGGAATCTCAAGGAATTAAATTTATTCCTAAAACTTTCAAACGTGGCGACCTAGTTGATGACTATGATCGTAATCGCCGGAGAAAACGCAGTGACACCGCCAAAGCCGATATTGATACGAAAATTATTGGTATGGTGAAAAAGAAAAAGAAAAAAATTAAACCAGGTTACAAAAAAGAAATTCAACGAGAAATCGTTAAATCTAAAAAACAAAAAACAAAAATCGCCAAACGCCAAGGTCTCCGTACCGACCGCAAAACCAAAAAGAAAAACAGCGAATATTAAACAAGGTTGTCTTTTTGGTGTTCTGGGTCGCAGTGAATTAGAGGTTGTCGATAAAAAAGCCATGAAAAGTTTTCTTTTCATGGCTTTTTTTCGTCAAGTTTTTTTAATATTTTTTCCATTCGCCAAACAGGGATTGTATCTTCATAAAAAAGTTCTCCCACAACTTGCCAGCCGGAATGTTCATAAAACGGTCGTGCATCAACTTCACTATTTAAAAATCCGGCCAAAAGTCCGTGATTGGCGCCATATTTTTCTAATGATTGCAATAATTTTTCACCGACACCTTGATTTCGAAAATTTTTTTTGACACAGAAACGATCAGGATTTAACAGTTGATTTTTCACTTGATAGCGAGCAGTAGCAATTACAAGGCCGTCTTCAACGACTAGAAAATAACGAAAAACTTCCCCTGGCTTTTCATCAAATTCCAGTTGGGCTGGGATGCCTTGCTCTTTAACAAAAACTTCAGCCCGCATTTTAAAACTTGCTTTTTGAATGACTGGGTGAGTCCCGTGAATAATCATTAGGCGCCTCGCCTCCTTTTAAAAAATGGTATAATGAAATTAAAAAAAATGCAAAAATGTGAGGGGAAATCATTATGAATGCCTTTGAACAAATGAATTGGTCCATCTGGCAAACTTTAAATGACCAAGAAAAATTGATTTTGATGCGACAAGTATTAATGTATTTTGTTTCGCCGTTAACTTTAGTAAAAGATGTAAAGCTCCAAAATTTTTCGATGCAAGGCATATCATGCCGGACATTTGAATTTACGATTAACGGGGAACCGTTCGTCTTTGTTCCGGGCATCCCAGAAACCATTTTAGGGTTTGATCAAAGTAGCACCCAAATTAATATCAACGAGTGGTTAGCTAGCGATGCGGCGTTTCAATTTATGGAGCATCATGAAAAAATCAATCCCCCCACAACACACGAATTGGCTACTTTTATCAATGAGCACACTTCTCAACTGCGAAAAGCGACTATTTTGCCGATGCTTGTTTCAAAGTATGCCGTTCCAGTGGGGGCACAATTTATTGGCGATTTAGATACTGTTTCTGGTAATTTTACTGGCGACACAAAAGTGTATGCCACCTTTGAAAATGACCTCCTGCCACAAATTTATCCTTCTCAAACGAGTAAAGAAGCGCTAGACTGGGAATTTCCTAAAACTATTTTTGAGCCAGGTCGTTATTATGGATTTTTGGATGCGGCAGATAATCATTATCATCTTTACACCCACGAATTACTAAATTTGGGGCAATTAAAAAAGAAATTGCGCCGTTTTAATTTTTATTTGCCGACAGAAGATGAGTTTGAATATATGATGACGGCTGGATCTCGTCGTTTATTTCCTTATGTTCATCACGAGACTTTTTTTGACGGTCAAAAGGTCCTCCCGCCATATCAATTGAAGGAAAATATGTTTGGACTGCAAATGAATCTCGGACAATCCACGTGGCAACTGCTGGAAAAAGTGAGCCTCTTAAAAAATGGCCCCGTTGATTTAAATGCGCCGAATCTTTTAGAAGCGATTATGCCTTTGAGTCCATATGCCCGCACCATTATGCCGACAGAGCAAAGCGATACTTATTCAACTACGGATTTTCAATTTTACAAAGTCATTCGCATTAAGCCGTAAGCAAATAAACCTTGACAAAAAAAGTTTTTTTTTCTAAACTACCAGTAATAGGATATGACCATGATGAAGGTTTTTAAAAGCGAGTCTGTGACGGTGGAACCAGACAAAACAACATCTTGCGTTGCTCCCTACTGTATCGTGTCTTCGCGTTAAGAAGTAAAAGAGGTAATGACAAACATCATTGCAACTAAGGTGGTACCGCGGTAAAACGTCCTTAGCTTGCAAGGGTGTTTTTTTATTTTAATTTTAAAAAAGTAAAGGATGATTAGATGAAAAAATTAACCAGTGCACAAGTGCGCCAAATGTATCTCGACTTTTTCAAAGAAAAAGGACATTCCGTTGAACCTAGCCAATCTTTAGTTCCAGTGAACGATCCAACACTTTTATGGATCAATTCCGGCGTGGCTACTTTAAAAAAATATTTTGACGGCTCTGTTGTGCCTGATAACAAGCGCATCACTAACGCACAAAAATCAATCCGCACTAATGATATTGAAAATGTCGGCAAAACCGCTCGCCATCATACGATGTTTGAAATGTTGGGAAATTTTTCCATTGGCGATTATTTCAAAAAAGAAGCGATTCATTGGGCTTGGGAATTACTAACCGATGAAAAATGGTTTGACTTTGATCCAGAGCTCCTTTATGTGACGGTTTATCCTAAAGATACTGAAGCAAAACGGATTTGGCATGAAGAAGTGGGCCTGCCATTAGATCATATTATTGAAATTGAAGATAATTTTTGGGATATTGGCGCCGGTCCAAGTGGTCCTGATACGGAAATTTTTTACGACCGTGGGGAACAATATTTAGATATTCCAAAAGATGATCCGGAAAACTTTCCTGGTGGCGAAAATCAACGTTATTTAGAAATTTGGAATCTTGTTTTTTCAGAATTTAACCATACGCCACAAGGAACTTATGAACCATTGCCTCATAAAAACATTGATACCGGCATGGGCTTAGAACGGATGGTTTCTATTATTCAAGATGCACCAACGAATTTTGAGACGGATCTTTTCTTACCAATTATTCATGAAGTTGAAAAAATGTCTGGTAAAAAATATGGCAACGACAAGCTTATTGATATTTCTTTTAAAGTGATTGCCGATCATATTCGTGCGTTAAGTTTTGCAATTGGCGATGGTGCGCTACCTAGTAATGAAGGTCGTGGCTATGTTTTACGTCGGCTGTTGCGCCGGGCGGTGATGCATGGGAAAAAACTAGATATTAATGAAGCTTTCTTATATAAATTGGTGCCTGTTGTCGGTCAAATTATGAATAGTTATTATCCAGAAGTCTTGGATCAAAAAGAGTTTATTGAAAAAATTATTAAAAATGAAGAACTTCGCTTCCATGAAACAATTAATGAAGGCTTAGCTATTTTAAATGAAACGATTGCTAAAGCTAAAGAAAATGGTCAAACAGTTTTAACCGGCGCTGAAATTTTCAAATTGTACGATACGTTTGGTTTTCCAGTAGAACTCTCTGAAGAAATTGCCGAAGATGAAGGCTTAACAGTGGATCACGCTGGTTTTGAAGTAGCAATGGAAGAACAACGGACGCGGGCTCGTGCTGCTCGTAGCGATGAGTTTTCTATGGGTGTGCAAAATAATTTACTGACAGAAGTTAAAGTGGCTAGCCAGTTTATCGGTTATGATACGTTACAATCTGAAGCTGTTTTAGAAGTCATGATTCAAGAACAAGAACTTGTTTCTAAAGTAAATACTGGCAGTGCGCAATTTATTTTTGACGCAACACCATTTTATGCAGAAATGGGTGGACAAGTGGCCGACACTGGGACCATTCTTAATAGTGATGGCCAAGTTGTAGCAAAAGTGAAAGACGTGCAAAGAGCACCAAACGGACAACATTTGCATACGGTTGAAGTTGTTTTACCAATGGTGGAAGGCGCTACTTATGAATTAGTTGTGGATGGTAAAAAACGCCATAAAATTATTAAAAACCACACGGCAACGCATTTATTGCATCGGGCGTTAAAAGATGTTTTAGGCAATCACGCCAATCAAGCAGGATCTTTAGTGGCACCAGAACATTTACGTTTTGACTTTTCCCATTTTGGCCAAGTGACAACAGAAGAACTTGTGCAAATGGAACGGATTGTTAATGAAAAAATTTGGGCTGAAATTCCGGTAGAAACAGTAGAAACAGATATCGATACGGCTAAAGGAATGGGTGCGATGGCCCTCTTTGGCGAAAAATACGGACATGAAGTGCGAGTGGTAGAAATTGGTGATTATTCCTTAGAATTATGTGGGGGAAATCATGTAGCCAACACTTCAGAAATTGGCCTCTTTAAAATTATTGCCGAATCTGGGATTGGCGCTGGCGTCCGCCGGATTGAAGCTGTGACTAGTAAAGAAGCTTATGAAGCATTTCTAGTGGAAGAAAATAATTTGAAACAAACAGCGGGCTTAGTGAAAGCACCACAAACAAAAGATACGCCAATCAAAGTGGCAGCTTTACAAGAACAATTAAAAGAACTTCAAAAAGAAAATCAAAAATTACTCCATAAAATGGCCAATGAACAAGCAGGCGACATTTTCTCTGATGTAAAACAAATTGGTGAGCTAAGTCTTATTACAGCCAAAGTCGAAGTCAAAGATATGAATCAATTGCGCCAAATTGCCGATCAATGGAAACAAAAACAAGCGTCTGATGTTTTGGTACTAGCAACTAGTGGCGAAAAAGTCAACCTCTTAGTAGCTGCCAATGAAAAGGCCAATCAACACCAGATTAAAGCGGGCGATTTGATTAAAAATATTGCCCCACTAGTAGGCGGTGGCGGCGGTGGCCGTGCTGATTTAGCGCAAGCCGGTGGAAAAAATCCAGCTGGAATTACAGCGGCATTAATAAAAGCGCAAGAATATTTACAAGATGAACACGTATAAAAAAACGAAAGTTATTTAATGAAAGATGAGTAAATCAATTCGATTTGAATTGGTTACTCATCTTTTTTTCATTTTCATCTCATAGTTATGCTTACTGAAAAGTTTTCATAAGTTTTCACAACAAACCCC
This sequence comes from Enterococcus timonensis, assembly GCF_900104595.1. Lineage (GTDB taxonomy): Bacteria > Bacillota > Bacilli > Lactobacillales > Enterococcaceae > Enterococcus_J > Enterococcus_J timonensis. The sequence goes on along the minus strand of NZ_FNVY01000004.1, from coordinate 803,557 downwards.
AAGATTTCGGGCTTAAAACGAAAAATAAATTCCAGAAAATCAATAAAATTTGTAAAAAAAATCGCCCACATTATTAAAAATGTGCTATGATTAATTAAGATAAAGCGTTTCTTATTAAATGACAACGTGTCTTTTATGGATTCACTTAAAAAGGAGGCCTGTTTATGGAAAATTACAGTATGACCGATCAAAAAGAAGCAGCCCGCACTTTTTTGACGGGGGAAAATTTTTACGCGCAACAATTTTTAGGATGCCAAAAAGTCACTCAAGATGGAAAAGATGCTTTTCAATTTAATGTTTGGGCGCCTAATGCTCTTGCAGTTTCATTGGTGAGCGACTTTACTGATTGGACGAATGGTCAAGTGATGGAAAAAAATCACGACACTGGCATCTGGTCATGCGTGAATGAACAGGCTCAGCTGAATGATTTTTACAAATTTAAAGTAAAACGAGCAACAGGGGAAACGATTTTAAAAACGGATCCTTTCGCTACTGTTTATGAGTTGCGTCCAGACGATGCGGCTTGTGTCTATTCCATTGCACCAAAAAAATGGAAAGACGGCTTATGGTTTGGTCGCAAGAAAAGGCAGAATTTATTTAAACGGCCGCTAAATATTTATGAAGTTCACGCTAATTCTTGGCAACAACACGAAGATGGTAGTTTTTATACGTGGAAAGAGTTGACGAAACATCTGATTCCTTATGTCAAAGATATGGGCTACACGCATTTGGAATTTTTACCTTTAACAGAATATCCGCTAGATGCTTCTTGGGGGTATCAAAGTTTTGGTTATTTTGCTTTAACGAGTCGTTTTGGCACACCGGAAGATTTCCAAGATTTTGTGGAAGCTTGTCATCTGAATAATCTTGGCGTCTTTATGGATTGGGTGCCAGGTCATTTTTGTCCAAATGATGATATGCTGGCTTACTTTGACGGTACAGCTCAATTTGAATATAAAGACGGCGAGCGGGCAAAAAATGTTGGTTGGGGCGCTTTGAATTTTGATTTAGGCAAACCGCAAGTCCAAAGTTTTTTAATTTCTTCGATTCTTTTTTGGCTAGATACGTATCATTTAGATGGCATTCGCGTTGATGCGGTCTCTAATATGTTGTATCGCGATTTTGATCAAGGGCCTTGGAGCGCTAATGTCGACGGCGGTAATGAAAATTATGAAGGTCTGCACTTTTTGAAAAAAATGAATGCTGTCGTTCATCTGAAACATCCAACTGCCTTAATTGCGGCTGAAGAAAGTTCCCATCAAATTAAAATTACCGGACCGCTGGAAAGTGGCGGTTTAGGATTTGATTACAAATGGAATATGGGTTGGATGAATGATATTTTGAAATTTTTTGAAATGGATCCCATTTATCGCAAACAGAATTTTTCATTGACGACATTTTCTTTTATGTACACTTTTAATGAAAATTATATTTTACCGTTGAGCCATGACGAAGGGGTCCACGGAAAAAAATCCTTGATGCATAAAATGTGGGGCGATCGTTACCGACAAAAAGCCCAATTACGTAATTTGTATACGTACATGACGTTGCATCCCGGGAAAAAATTAAATTTTATGGGAAATGAATGGGGTCAATTTCTGGAATGGAAATTCCAAGAAGGTCTTGAGTGGGTGGATTTAGAAGATGAGTTAAATCAAAAAATGCTTCATTTCACCAGCTTGTTAAATCATTTATACAAAAATGAAAAAGCACTGTTTGAATTGGATCATGATCCAGCAGGTTTAGAGATTATTGATGCCGATAATATTGATCAAACGGTTCTAAGTTTTATCCGGAAATCGAGTCGCAAAAATGATTTTGTCATTGGTATTTTTAATTTCACTCCGGTTGAACGGCAACATTTTAAAGTTGGCGTGCCATATTCGGGGACGTACGAAGAAATTTTAAATAGCGAAATGACTGAATTTGGCGGGACCTTTACGCAAGGCAATCCAGAAATGAAAACAATGGATCTTTCATTTAAACAATTCTCGCAGCAAATTGATGTCTTAGTGCCTGCTTTTGGAGCTGTCTTAATTAAACCAAAGAAAATTATTACCCGCTCTTTTACCGGAAGTAAAAAAGAAAATCAAAAAGGAAGTTCAAAAGAAAATCCAAAATAGAAACGGAGGAATACGGGATTATCCCGGAATATATGAAAACAGAAATGCTTGCCATGATTTTAGCCGGTGGTCAGGGGACTCGGCTAGGAAAACTTACCAAAGATATTGCCAAACCAGCAGTACCATTTGGTGGTCGTTATCGAATTATCGATTTTACTTTAAGTAATTGCGCCAATTCCAATATTTCAAATGTTGGCGTCGTCACTCAGTATCAACCGCTGGCTTTAAATGCTCATATTGGAAACGGATCATCTTGGGGTCTAGACGGAATTAATTCCGGGGTGACCATTTTACAACCGTATTCTTCTCAAGATGGTGGCAAATGGTTTGAAGGAACCGCCCACGCCATTTACCAAAACATCGCCTATATTGACCAAATGGATCCGCAATTTGTCTTAATTTTATCTGGGGATCATATTTATAAAATGGATTACGATGTGATGTTAGAATCACATATTGAAAATAAAGCTAGTCTCACGGTGGCCGTGATTGAAGTGCCAATTGAAGAGGCCAGCCGTTTCGGGATTATGAATACCGATGAAAATGATCGTATTATTGAATTTGATGAAAAACCAGAAGAACCGAAAAGTAATCTTGCTTCCATGGGGATTTATATTTTCAACTGGGGCCGTTTGCGCAAACTTTTGGTTAATTCTTATTCCAAAGACGATCAAATGTTAGATTTTGGCAAACATGTGATTCCAGCTTATTTAGAAAGTGGCGAAAATGTTTTTGCTTATCGTTTTGATGGTTACTGGAAAGATGTGGGGACGATTGACTCCTTGTGGGAAGCTAGTATGGAATTTATTGCTTTAGACAATCCGTTAGATATTTCTAATCGCGCTTGGAAAATTTATTCAAAAAATTTAATTTCACCGCCGCATTTTATAACGGATACGGCCCAAGTTGAAAATTCTTTAGTCAATGATGGCTGTTATGTGGCCGGAAAAGTGGTTCATTCGATACTTTCTAGTGAGGTGCAAGTCAAAGAAGGTAGTTTTATTGAAGATAGCTTTGTGATGCCCGGTGTGACTGTTGGGAAAAATGTGACGATAAAAAATGCGATTATCGGCGAAAATGCCATTATTGGCGATAACGCTGAAGTGATTGGGGAAACAGAAATTGCTGTTGTGGGAAATCAAGAAGTGATTGGAGTGCAAATAGATGAAAACTAATAAAATGTGTGCCATTTTAGGTAATGTCCATCGCTATGAAGCATTAGAACCGTTAACTGCTAAACGCCCGATTGCCACATTGCCATTTGATTGTAAATACCGCTTAATTGATTTTCCTTTGTCGGCAGTCCGCAACGCCAACATTGATTCCGTTTTTATGGTTTTTAATGAAGGAGAAACACAATCGGTTTTTGATCATATTCGCGGCGGTAAAGAGTGGAATTTAGATACGTTAAAAAATCGCTACTTTTTATATTTTTACCAAGAGTTTGAAAAAAAACGGGCGCGAGGGGAAAATTATTACGCCAGCTTAGTTGATTATTTGCAAAAATCTCAAGCGCCTTATACGGTAATTATGGGAAGCAAAATGCTATGTAATATTGATTTGCGCAGTGTTTTGCGGGTTCATGAAAAACAAAATAATCACTTGACGGTAGTTTATAAAAAAGTGGAACCAGAAATGATTGATGATCATGATACGGTCTTAACTTTAAATGAAAATAATCAAATTAGCGCCTCTCATCTTTTCAATGAAAAAGAAGATGCCCATGAAAAAGAAAATTTGTGTATGGATATTTTTATTGCCGATACCACTTGGTTAATTGACTTTTTGCAACAAGCAGAAAGAGATCAAGGGGAGCCGGCGGTGAGTTATTTATTGGATGCCTATTTGGCCAAAGTACCGACAACAGTTTATGAATACACAGGCTACTTAAGTAATATTTCATCGATTACGGCCTACTTTAAAGCAAATATGGATATGTTAGATCCGACGAAATTTAGCGCGCTTTTATATTCCAATCAAAAAATTTACACGAAAATTAAAAATGAAGTGCCCACTTACTATGCGCCAAATTCAGTCGTAAAAAATTCCCAATCCGCAACTGGTGGAATGATTGAAGGTCGGGTGGAAAATTCTTTACTCGGTCGCCAAGTCAATGTGATGGATGGTGCTAAAGTAAAGAACGCCATTATCATGTCCAATTGCAAAATTTTAGAAGACGCGACGATTGAATATGCGATTTTAGACAAAAATGTTATTGTGGATGCCCACGTAAAAATTATCGGAACACCTGAAAATCCAGTAGTGATTCCAAAAGGCGCCCGGATTATAAAAGATGTTTACGGCATTGATGTCTTAGTGGAAAAAGAAGGCGTAAAACACTTATGAAAATATTATTTGCAGCCGCAGAAGCCGCCCCTTTTTTTAAAACGGGGGGCTTAGGGGATGTTGCCTATGCGCTCCCAAAAGAACTCGCTCGTCAAGGTCATGAAGTGGCGGTGATTTTGCCTTATTTTTCCAAAATGCCAGAACGTTTTAAAGAAGTTATTGCAGATGATTTTTATGACTTTGTTCAAGTCGGTTGGCGCCGACAATATGTAGGGGTAAAAAAATTAAAACAAGAGGGCGTCTTGTATTATTTTTTAGATAACGAATTTTATTTTGGTCGCCATGAACTATATGGTTATTATGATGACGGAGAACGGTGGGCCTTTTTTTCTTTAGCCGTTTTGGCTTTAATGAAACAATTGGCCTTTAAGCCGGATGTCTTACACGTTAATGATTTTCATACCGCGATGATGCCTTTTTTACTAAAGGAAAAATTCGGCGGTGATCCGTACTATGATTCAATTAAAACAATTTTGACCATTCATAATATTGAATTTCAAGGGGCGATGGATCCTAATGTTTTACCGGATTTATTTGGTGTTGGGATGGAACGCTTTTATGATGGCACCGTGCGGATGGGTTCGGCGGTGAACTTTTTAAAAGCCGGAATTTTTTATGCCGATCTGGTAAATACGGTAAGTCCAACTTATGCTAAAGAAATTCAAACACCAGCGTTCGGTTGGGGTTTAGATGGTATTTTGCGACTGGTTGATTTTAAATTATCAGGAATTCTTAATGGCATTGATTACACCGTCAATAATCCTGAAACGGATCCTAAATTGCCAGAACATTTTTCCAGTAAAAATCTAGCTGGAAAAGCACGCTTGAAAGCAGCCTTACAAAAAAAAGTTGGCCTGCCTGTTGATAAGCAAGTGCCATTAATTGGGATTGTTTCTAGACTAACTTTGCAAAAAGGATTTGATTTGGTTTTACAAAATCTGCCTATTTTACTAGCTCAAGATGTTCAACTAGTTGTTCTTGGTACCGGGATGCCAGAGTTAGAGCATGGATTTTCTTATTATGCAGAAAAATATCCCGAGAAATTCAAATTAAATTTAGCTTTCGATGTTCGCTTTGCTCAAGAAATTTATGCTGGGGCGGATTTATTTTTAATGCCTTCTGCTTTTGAACCGTGCGGCTTATCGCAAATGATTGCCATGCGTTACGGCACGTTGCCGATTGTTCATGCGGTTGGCGGCTTGAAAGACACGGTTAAAGGATTTCATCCCCATCAAGAGAACACCGGAGCGACTGGTTTTTCTTTTGAAGTTTTCAATGAAGAAGGATTAAATTATGCTTTAAATGTCGCCACAAATCTTGTTTGGAATGACCCAGCCAGTATTGTGACCTTACAAAAAAATGCTATGGCTCAAGATTTTTCTTGGGAAAGCAAGGCCGCACTTTATATTGACTTGTATCAGCAATTACTTCATAACTAAGGAGCCCATATGAAATTAACGAAAGAGCAATTTACCGAAGATTTTCTCCGCCAACTGCAACAGCGCTTTGCTTTGTCGGTGGAAGACTCTTCAAATTACGAGTTGTATATGTCTTTAGGGGCTTTAACCCGGGCGTATTATTCTGCTGAATGGAAAAGTAATACGGAAGTTTTGAAAAAAGATAAAAATAAACAAGCGTATTATTTTTCGATTGAATTTTTACCGGGGAAAATGTTGAAAAGTAATTTACTTTCTTTAGGAATTTTAGAAACGGTTAAATCTGGTCTGAAAGATTTATCTTTAAACTTAGATGAAATTGCAAAAGCAGAACCGGATATGGCGTTAGGAAATGGTGGCTTAGGACGGTTGGCTTCTTGTTTTATGGATGCTTTAGCTTCATCAAATTTTCCAGGGAACGGCAATGGAATTCGCTACAATTATGGATTATTTAAACAAAAATTTGTCGACGGCTATCAAGTAGAATTACCTGATTCTTGGCTTAAAGGCGGAAATGTTTGGGAAGTTCGTAAAGAAAATAAAGCGGTGAATGTTGGCTTTTCTGGTCAAGTATATATGGTTGATGATGGGTTAGGTAATTTAAAACCTCATTATGAAAATCAACAAATTTTGCGCGCCATTCCATACGATACGCCCATGTTAGGTTTTGAAAATGATGTAACTAATGTGATGCGTTTATGGACGGTTGAAATTCCTGTGACGGAAGAAGGAAATTATTTAACAGTAGAAAAACGGCGGGCCGTAGAAGATATTACCGCTGTTTTGTATCCGGATGATTCCAACTACGAAGGACGCTTGCTGCGTTTAAAACAAGAATACTTTTTTGTTTCAGCGGGATTACAAAGTATTCATAATTATTTTTTGAGTTTAGGATTGCCTTTAAGTCAATTTCCTAACCATGTGGCAATTCATATTAATGATACCCATCCGGCGCTTTGTGTGCCGGAGTTGATGCGCTTGTTGCTGGATGTTGATGGACTTAGTTGGGAAAAAGCGTGGGACATCACTGTTAAAACCATGAGTTATACGAATCATACGATTATGCAAGAAGCTTTAGAAAAATGGCCGACGCAAATGGTGTATGATTTATTACCACGACTTTGCCAAATCATTCAAGAAATCGATCGCCGCTTTGTGGCCGAAAAAACGCCGCAAGTCGGTCCTAGTTTAGTGCATCGGACGCGTATTTTGCAAAATGATCACGTCCATATGGCAAACTTGGCCATTATTGGCAGTCATTCGACTAATGGTGTTGCTAAATTGCATTCGGATTTATTAAAAAATGTCGTGCTTCACGATTTTTATTTACTTTATCCGGAACGGTTTAATAATAAAACCAATGGCATCGCTATTCGTCGCTGGTCGCAACTGGCCAATGAACAAATGAGTCAAGTGTTAGACGAAACAATTGGTCGATCTTGGCGAAAAAATATTGATGATTTAGTTCTTTTAAAAGCTTATCAAGACGATCCTGCTGTTTGGGAAAAATTAGCGACAGCCAAACGGGCGAATAAAGAACGTTTATCTCAGTTTATTATGGAGACAAAAGGGATTGAAGTCAGTCCAGCGGCGATTTTCGATGTGCAAATTAAACGACTCCACGCCTACAAGCGCCAGTTGATGAATTTATTGCATATTCTTAAGTTATATATTGATTTAAAAGAAAATCCTGCAAAAAAAATGATTCCGCGCGTGTTTATTTTCGGGGCGAAAGCTGCGCCAAGTTACGATTATGCAAAAACAATTATTAAATGCATTAATGAAGTGGCCGACTTAATTAATGGCGATAAAAGTATTTCTGGTCAAATTAAAGTTGTCTTTTTGGAAAATTACAATGTTTCTTTAGCCGAACTAATTATTCCAGCAGCTGATGTGAGTGAACAAATTTCCCTAGCTACGAAAGAAGCATCGGGAACTTCAAATATGAAATTAATGCTCAATGGCGCCATCACCGTGGCAACTTTAGACGGCGCGAATGTAGAAATTCGTGATGCAGTTGGCTCAGAAAATATTTTTATTTTTGGACTTGATGAACAAGAAGTGTATGGTTATTACAAACGTCGGGATTATAATGCTAAAAAGATTTACGATGAGGATCCGATTATCCAAAAAGTGCTTAATAGTTTTATCGATGGAACGATTCCTAATATTCAACGAGAAGGTCGCGAGATTTACGAGTCACTTTTGACCTATAATGATGAATATTTTGTCTTACGAGATTTTGCGGCTTACTGTTCCGCTCAAGAAAAAATTTCTCAACATTATGCTGACCGTGACGTTTGGCAAAAAATGAGCCTTTTAAATATCGCTAATGCTTCGCAATTTTCAGCGGACAAAACAGTTACGAGATATGCTGAAGATATTTGGCAAATTGATCCTATTTTTTAAATATGTCTGAAAAGCGTTGAAGCAATTCAGCGCTTTTTTAAGGAGGTAGCACGTTGGTCCAAAATATTTATTACAATTCCTATTTGCCATTTCATAAACATCCATTCGGGGCAGTCGTGCCAGAAACGACGGTGGATTTTTCGATTTATGTCCCCCAAGAAACGACAGAAGTCTTGCTAGTGATGCGTCCTAGTGATCAAGATCAGGGAAAAGAAAGCTATCCCATGAAAAGAATTGACGACAATCATTTCACTTGTCCTTATAAAATAAAAAAAGCGCCGGCTCTTTATTTTTATTTTTTTGAAGTGACCGTCGAGCACGATCAAGGATTTCAAACTTATTATTATGGGAGTCGCCAAAATTTAGGCGGCGAGGGTCAACTTTACGGGAGCGAATATGATGTTGTTCCTTACCAGTTGACTAGCTATGTGAAAAATGATCCAGCACCAGCTTGGTATCGGAAAAGTGTTTTTTATCAAATTTTTCCAGATCGCTTTAACAATGGCAATCCTGGGCAAAAAATTAATGCACCGAAAAAAAATAGTTTCATTTATGGGCAAATGTCAGATGATCCCTTGTATATAAAAAATAATCTTGGAGAAATTTTACGTTGGGATTTTTATGGTGGGAATTTTTTAGGAATTCAGCAAAAGATTCCTTATTTGCTAGAGCTGGGAATTAATGCGTTGTATTTAAATCCGATTTTTTTGGCCAAAAGTAATCATCGCTACGATACAAGTGATTATTTACAAGTCGAGCCGATGTTAGGCGATGAAGCGGGTTTTAAAAAATTGGTGGATGCGCTGCATGATGCGGGAATTTACGTGATTTTGGATGGTGTATTTTCACATGTCGGTAAAGATTCGATTTATTTTAATGAAAGTGGCGAGTATGGGGAGCTCGTTGGGGCTAGTAAAAATATTCATTCTCCTTATTTTCCTTGGTTTACTTTTACGGATTATCCAAATGAATTCAAAACTTGGTGGGGCATTAAAGATTTGCCCGAGGTGCGCAAAGAAAATCAAGATTTTCAAGAATTTATTTATGGTGATGAGGGTTCTGTCTTAGCTAAATGGGAAGAATTTGGCGTAGATGGTTGGCGTCTAGATGTCGCCGACGAGTTGCCAGATAGTTTTATTAATGGCATTCGCAAATATTTAGCGGTAAATCCGGAGCATGTTTTAATTGGTGAAGTGTGGGAAGATGCTTCTAATAAAATTTCTTATGGCAAAAGACGCAATTATATTTTAAATCATTCGCTCCATGGGGTGATGAATTATCCATTTCGGGAGATAATTATCGAGCGGGTGACTCAACAGGAAAAACCAAGCGTCGCAGCTGAACAATTAATGACTTTAAAAGAAAATTATCCGCCAGATGTTTTGTTAAATAATCTCAACAATCTTGGTACCCATGATACGGAGAGGATTTTTTCATTAGTCGGTGAAAAAGAGGAATTAATGGCACTAGCGTGTGGTTTATTATTTACTTTGCCTGGTGTTCCTTGCGTGTATTATGGAGATGAAGCGGGATTAACTGGTGGCAAAGATCCGGGAAATCGCAAATTTTTTCCTTGGGGACAGGAAAGGACAAAGCTCACTGCTTTATATGAGAAATGGATTGAGCGGCGAAAAGAATTGACGGTTTTACAAACGGGCGACTTTTTACCTATTTTTACCCAAGATTTATTTGGGGTTTGTCGTTATGATGAAGAAAATTTTGCCCTTTACTTAGTGAATTGTACGGAAGGAAGCCGCCAGCTAGACGTGGCAGAATTTGATTTTTCTGGCAAAAGTCCTTTTGAAAGTCAACAGTTAATGGAACTTTTAAAAGACGTGGAAATTGACGGACAGGCCGATTTTTTCATTAGTGGACCATTTGCTAAGCTGTAAAATTTTTTCGACAGTATTTTTTGGCGCTTTGTGCTAAAATTTAAGTATATGAAGAGAAATGAGTGATTTTATGGCCCAAGATAAACGTAATTTTCGCTTTCCGGCTTTTTCTGATTCTGAAGGGGTCAAGCTGGACAATGGAAAAACCACCGATAATTTTTTAGCCGAGCAACTGATTAGTGCTCATGCGAGTCAAGCGCTAGAAAAAAATGAAGACAATTTATTTAATAGTAATAATAATAATCAAGCGGCAAAGATGAGCTCGGTAAGTCAGCAAACGACTCATCAGGCCAATGAAAATCCAGCATTGTCAAAAACAAAGGCTGAATACAACCCAGACATTCCTGAAGCGCTTGATGTGGTGGTGGACCGAAAAGTGAAACGTCAACCAACAAGTTTTTCTACTTATGCGCCAAGTAAAAAAGGTCAGCCGTCGTTTCAACCTGCTGGAAATTCTTTTGCTTTACCGACGAAACGTGATTTTCCAATTGTTAAAGGGGAAAGTGCTCCGGTGGAAGATTCAGTCATTCATCGGAAAAATATTATTCGCAATCTAACGGCGCAACGAAATTATTTTGTCCCTAAATACGTGCCAGCTTCATTAATTGTTGAAGAAGAAACTCCAAAAATTTCGGCCAAAGAATTATATGATAGTATGCAAAAAACGCCAGAAAGTTTTTTGTTATTTGGTGACCAACAAGAAGAAACAGATGATGTAGCAGAAATGATGGCAGAAGAGCATTCAGAACAAAGGCTAGAAGATCTGCCAGAAAATAGACCAGAAATTTTCCCGGAATCAGTACTAGAAACTGCGGAAAATGCTCCAATGACCGACAAAAGTAAAAAAGGCGTTTTAGAAAAAGGATTAAAAAGTATTTTTGAAGAAGAACAACCACCATTTTACAATCGGTACTTTGATCAATAAGTCTGCCAAAGCAACTTTACGAAAAAAAATTAGATGAATTAATTTAACAAAAACAAAAAATCAATCAGCGCATTTTTCAAAAACAAGGGAGCCAACTTCCTTGTTTTTTTGTGAAGATAAGTTTCACACCTTGCATAAACAAGTAATTTGTACGATAATACTTAGAGAAATTTCCGCATTTTCGCGGTTTAAAATTTAAAAAAATGAGGGACAACAATGACTGAAAATCAAATGATTACCGATAAATCTAAATTATTTCACTTTGTAGGCATTAAAGGTTCAGGAATGAGCTCACTTGCGATTATTTTGCATGAAAAAGGATATCGCGTTCAAGGAAGCGACGTGGAAAAATATTTTTTCACCCAACGAGATTTAGAGCGGGCCGGCATTCCTATGATGCCTTTTGCCGCTGAAAATATTAAACCAGGGATGGTGGTGATCGCCGGCAATGCCTTTCCAGATACCCATGAAGAAATTCAAGAAGCGATGCATCTCAATGTGCCAGTCGTCCGTTACCATGATTTTATTGGCGAATTTATTCAGCCTTATACAAGTATCGCCGTTACTGGTTCCCACGGAAAAACTTCAACGACTGGACTTTTGGCCCATGTTTTGTCAGGCGTTGCTCCAACAAGTTTCTTAATCGGCGATGGTACCGGTCATGGTGATCCGAATGCTAAATTTTTCAGCTTTGAAGCGTGTGAATATCGTCGTCATTTTCTCGCTTATTCACCAGATTATGCGATTATGACGAATATCGACTTTGATCATCCTGATTACTATACAAGTATTGAAGATGTTTACAATGCGTTTCAAACCATGTCCACGCAAGTGAAAAAAGCGATTTTTGCTTATGGGGACGATGTTTATTTGCGGAAATTAAAAACTGAGACACCAATTTATTATTATGGTCTAAACGAAACAGACGATATTTATGCTAAAAATATTGAACGGACGACAAAAGGTTCAGCTTTTGATGTGTATCATGATGAAACTTTTGTTGGGCATTTTGTTTTACCAGCGTACGGCCAACATAATATTTTAAATGCATTAGGCGTTATTGCAGTGGCTTATTTTGAAAAATTAGATATGAAAGAAGTCGCCGCTGAAATGTTGAGCTTTAAAGGAGTAAAACGGCGGTTTTCCGAAAAACAAGTAGCCGATATGGTGATTGTGGACGATTACGCCCATCATCCTGCAGAAATTAAAGCAACGATTGATGCCGCGCGACAAAAATATCCTAACAAAGAAATTATTGCCGTCTTCCAACCCCATACTTTCTCACGGACGATTGCTTTATTAGATGATTTTGCTACAGCATTGGATTTAGCGGATCGTGTTTATTTATGTGATATTTTTTCTTCAGCACGGGAACAACAAGGCAATGTGAAAATTGAAGATCTCGGGGATAAAATTAAAAAAGGTGGCAGCGTGATTGCCGAAGATAATGTATCTCCACTTTTAGATTATCATGATGCTGTGATGATTTTCATGGGAGCCGGCGATGTGCAAAAATTTGAAGCGGCTTATGAAAATTTACTGTCAACGACAACTCATAATGTATTATAAACACTTGGGAAAAGACTTTTTATAAAGTCTTTTTCTTTTTATGTTAAAATGGATTTTAAGTAAACGAGGAGGTTATCGGCTTGACGAAAAATAAAATTTTATTAATTGATGGAAACTCAGTCGCTTATCGGGCTTTTTTTGCCATGCACGCCGTTTTAGAAAAATTTAAAAATAAGAGTGATCTGCACACGAACGCCATTTTTGCTTTTAATAATATGATTGAAAATGTAGTGAAAAAAGAAAAACCTACCCATGCGCTGGTGGCTTTTGATGCAGGAAAAACAACTTTTCGGACAGAATTTTTTGCCGACTATAAAGGTGGACGGGCCAAAACACCAGGGGAATTTAAAGAACAAATTCCATATATTAAAGAACTGACGGCCGCTTTAGGGCTTACCCATTATGAATTGAAAAATTACGAAGCCGACGATATTATCGGTACCTTGGCCAAATTAGCCGCCGCTGAAAATTTTGAAGTCATAGTTGTATCTGGTGATAAAGATTTAACCCAACTAGCCAGCAGCCAAGTGACGGTCCAAGTTACCAAAAAAGGCGTCAGCGAATTAGAACCTTACACGCCAGCAACGATTGCTGAAAAATACGATGGCTTAACACCCCTCCAAATTATTGACCTTAAAGGACTGGCCGGAGATACTTCTGATAATATTCCTGGAGTCAATGGAATGGGTCCAAAGACGGCCATTAAATTACTGAAACAATTCGGCTCAGTGGAAAATATTTATCAAAATCTTGATCAAATTAAAGCTTCAAAAATGAAAGAAAATATTGTTCGAGATGAAGCGCAAGCTAAAATGTCAAAACAACTAGCCACGATTAATCAAGCCGCGCCGGTAACGATTTCGCTAGCTGATTTAAGTTATAGTGGGGCCAATCTGGACAAACTCATTCCATTTTATGAAGAAATGGATTTTCAAAGTTTGTTAAGTAAAGTGGCGCCAGAAAGTGTCGCGCCAATTGTTTTGACGGATTTGGATTATCAAGTGATTGATACAGTCAAGCCAGAATATTTCGCGGCAGAAAATGCGCTATATATTGAAATGCTGACTAGTAATTACCACACGGCTGAAATAATCGGTTTAGCATTTGGTCATGGAGATAAAATTTATGTTTTGGATTCATTAGACCTAGTGAATGAGCCAAATTTTCAAGACTTTTTAAAAAATCCCCAACAGAAAAAATTGGTCTTTGATGCCAAAGCTACATTTGTCGCCAGTCATCGCCTAGGGGTCGATCCGGTGGGGATTGATTTTGATTTATTATTGGCTAGTTATTTGTTAAATCCCAATGAAAATGCCAACGATCTCGGAACAATTGCCAAAAATTTTGACTTTGTCGATATTGCCAACGATGAATCGGTTTACGGAAAAGGCGCCAAGTTAGCTTTACCAGAAAAAAATATTTGGCAAAAACATCTTGCCCATAAAATTTCCGCCTTATTAAGTGTTAAAGACCAAGTGGTAGAAAAATTGGCGGAAATTTCTCAAACACAACTTTTTTATGAGATGGAATTGCCCCTTTCACTCGTCTTAGCACAAATGGAAATCACCGGCATTACAGTGGACCGCTCGCGTTTAGAGGCGATGCAAGGAGAATTTTCTATTCAGCTAGAAGCAATTGAAGAAAAAATTTATGCAACAGCCGGTGAACATTTTAATTTAAATTCGCCTAAGCAATTAGGAGTAATTTTATTTGAAAAAATGCAGCTGCCGGTAATTAAGAAAACAAAAACCGGTTATTCAACGGCCGTTGATGTCCTGGAACAATTGCGCAGTCAAGCACCGATTGTGGACGATATTTTGACTTATCGCCAAATTGCCAAAATCCAGTCGACCTACGTGGAAGGATTGCTCAAAGTTATTGCGCCAGACGGAAAAATTCACACCCGCTATCAACAAACATTAACCCAAACCGGACGCTTGAGTTCCGTTGATCCGAATTTGCAAAATATTCCCGTTCGTTTAGAAGAAGGACGGAAAATTCGTCAAGCGTTTGTTCCGCGTCAAAAAGATTGGCTATTATATTCTTCTGACTACTCTCAAATTGAACTGAGAGTTTTAGCCCATATTTCAGGGGACGAACATTTGCAACAAGCTTTTATTGAAGGCCAAGATATTCATAACTCCACCGCCCGCCGCGTGTTTGGCCTAGCAGAAGATGCTGTTGTCACGCCAAATATGCGCCGCCAAGCAAAAGCTGTGAACTTTGGAATTGTTTATGGTATTTCTGATTATGGTTTGTCGCAAAATCTAGGAATTACTCGCAAACAAGCGCAAACTTATATTGATACTTACTTTGAAAAATATCCTGGTGTCAAAAAATATATGGAAGAAGTTGTTCGAGAGGCCAAAGAGGCCGGCTTTGTAGAAACTTTGTATCATCGTCGCCGTTATTTGCCAGAAATTAATTCTCGGAATTTTAATTTGCGGAGTTTTGCCGAGCGTACTGCTATTAATACGCCGATTCAAGGCAGTGCCGCCGATATTTTAAAAATTGCTATGATCGATATGCAAAAAGCATTGGAAAAAGAAAAAATGAGTGCCACCATGTTGCTCCAAGTTCACGATGAGCTAGTTTTTGAAGTGCCAGAAGAAGAACTTGAAAAACTAGATGCGCTAGTCAAAGAAGTGATGGAAAATGCTGTCAAACTTGCCATTCCATTAGTGACTGAAAGCAACTGGGGCCACACGTGGTACGAAGCAAAATAAAGGAAGTGACGCAGTGCCAGAATTACCAGAAGTTGAAACCGTCAGAAATACTCTCCGCCCATTGATTATTGGAAAAACAATTCAAGAAGTGATTATTTTGTATCCAAAAATTATTGAAAATATGGACGGTGCCACATTTGCTAAAAGTCTAATCGGTGAAAAAGTCGAAGAAATTAATCGGCGAGGGAAATTTTTAATTTTCCGTTTCACTCATTTTGATTTGATTTCTCATTTGCGAATGGAAGGAAAATATCAAGTAGTCAATGAGGCGGCCACACCAATAACCAAACACACGCATATTTTGTTTACCTTTACAGACGGCAGTCAATTACGTTATCAAGATGTCCGGAAATTTGGGCGAATGGTCTTGGTTTTAAAAAATCAAGCATTACAATATAAATCATTAGTCAAACTAGGACCTGAACCGACAGCAGAAAACTTTTTGCTAGCCGATTTTGCCGCTCAGCTGAAACAATCTAAAAAAGAAATTAAACCTTTATTATTAGAACAAAAAATTGTCGTCGGTTTAGGAAATATTTATGTGGACGAAACCCTGTGGCTAAGTCAAATTCACCCTTTAAGAAGAGCCAATTCATTGAGTGATGAAGAAGTAGTCGTTTTACATGACGCCATCATTCTTGTCTTGCAACAAGCAATCTTGGCCGGCGGAACAACGATTCGTTCTTATCATAATGCCGTCGGAGAAGAGGGCCATTTTCAACAACGGCTCCACGTTTACGGCAAAACCGGATTGCCGTGTGATCGTTGCGGCACGCCGATTGTTAAAATAAAAGTAGGCGGACGGGGGACGCACTTTTGTCCTCAATGTCAAAAGGAGTAGCTGATGACCTTTATTTTAGGATTAACCGGGGGCATTGCCTCAGGAAAAAGTCTGGTCAGTCAATTTTTTCAAGAAAAAAATATTCCTGTGCTTGATGGCGATATTATTGCCCGAAAAGTCGTAGAGATAGGGCAGCCGACGTTAAAAAAAATTGCCGATTATTTCGGTCAAAAAGTGATCAAACCAGATGGTACTTTAAATCGGCAGGCGATAGGGGCGATTGTTTTTGACAATCCGGCTGAACTTAGCGCTTTAAATAAAATAATGGATGAAGCGATTCGCGGAACTTTTTTAAAGGAAATTAAAGACGCTCAAAGGAAAAATGTGCCGCTTTTAGTTTTAGATGTGCCGTTATTATTTGAAGGAAAATACGCCCAATATGCGGATGAAACAATGGTCATAGCGGTGGATGAAAAAATTCAAAGGGCGCGCTTAATGAAACGCGATGGGATTGATCAAGCCTCGGCGCAAAAAAAAATCCGTAGTCAAATGTCCTTGGCAGAAAAAAGTAAATTAGCCGATGTGGTCATTGATAATCGTGGAACTAAAGAGCAAACCAAACAACAAATTAGCGATTGGCTAAATAAAAACGCAGCGCGATTCCATTAAGCGCTGCGAGTTTATTTGGTCATTTTTTTTCATCCCCAAAACCGCTCTTATCTGTTATAATTAGAGCAAAGTAACTTGCAAACGATTCAGAAAAGCATAAAGAAAAGCACGAAGAAATTTGAGGTGAAAAGATGCGTTGTCCACGGTGTAATCATAATAATTCTCGGGTAATAGATTCTCGCTCCACTGACGAAGGTCGCGCAATTCGGCGCCGTCGTGAATGTGAAAATTGTCAGTTTCGTTTTACTACTTTTGAACGAATAGAAGTCACTCCGATGCTCGTTGTGAAAAAAAATGGCGAACGGGAAGAATTTAAGCGGGAAAAGATTTTATCAGGTATTGTTCGTTCGGCAGAAAAACGTCCAGTTTCCATGGAACAAATGGAATCTTTAGTGGAACGAGTGGAAGCAAAAGTCCGCAAAAGTAGTGAAAATGAAGTTTCCACTAACCAAATCGGCGAATATGTTATGGAAGAACTGGCTAATTTAGATGAAATTGCTTATATTCGTTTTGCCAGTGTCTATCGGCAATTTAAAGATATGTCAGTGTTTTTAAAAGAATTACAAGAAATTATGGAAAAAGCGAAAAACGGTGAGTAAGATCATGGAAAAAATACAGCTCCAACCAAAAGATAATTATCAATTACAAGTGGCTGATGAAAATTTTTTAAATAGCGACTGGTCAACAGTTTTAAGCACTTTGTATTTGCCAATTATCGGCATGAAAGGATTTAGTTTATATCAATTTTTCTTTGTCCAACAAAAAGCAGATTTAAAACAATTTGGTAAACACGCCCAAATTTTAGCTTGGCTGGATTTTGGTTTGCCAGAATTTTTGGCCACCCGTCAAAAATTAGAAGCAGTTGGTCTTTTAACAAGTTTTTATCACGAGGAAACATTTATTTACCAACTTCAAGCACCACTAAATTTCACGGAATTTTTCCATGATGAAATTTTTACCCAGCTTCTAGTTTTGCAAGTAGGGCAACAAGAAGTACAACGGTTAATTGATATTTTTTTACCAGCTAAAAAAAAGATCAACTCCTATAATAATATTTCCGCAAGTTTTCAATCGATTTTTCCTGAAACGTTGGCCTATTTGCCAGCTGAAAGTCCGGTGAAAATTCCAGAAACGGAAGTGATGGAAAAAACGGATTTTGATTGGTTATTTTTTAAAGAAGTGGTGGAAAAACCTGGCCTTTTGGTAAAAAATTTAACTAAAGAAGAGCGACAAAACTTAATTCAATTTGTCCAACTTTATGGCTATGACGAACTTACTTTAGGTCAATTGGTAGTAGACACAGCCGATCTTGCGGATAAGACTTTTGATTTTAAAAAGTTAAAACAAACGATTGCTGCTGATTTTAATCAAAAATTACAACGGTTAAGCGCGCCAAAAATAACGGCGAAACAAAGCGCACAAGTAGAAAATGAAAGAACAAGCGTTGCTGGAGAAGATCGCTTCGCCTTGCTTTTAGCTAAAGGATTTACCAATGAAGAAATTGAATTTATTAAAGCTTGCGAAAAAATTGCCCCGTTGCAATTTTTAGCAGCCATTAAAAAACAAAAAGGTGGCTTTTTGGCCAACTCCGAAAAATATGTCGTGGAAAATTTATTAAAACGGCGGGTCTTACCAGCTAGTGTGATTAATGTTTTAATTGATGTCGTTTTGCGTCAGCAAGATCGGGCTAATTTGTCAGCCGCCTACGTAGATGCGATTGCCAACACGTGGGCTCAAGCTCATATTACATTGCCTGAAGAAGCGATTGAAAAAGCGCGGGATTTTTCTGAAAGCAATCAGCGACCCACCCGAGCGAAATCAGCCGGGAAAAAGAAAAAAGAACCTTTGCCAACTTGGGTCGATCAACCGGTAGCAGAAACGACAATGGATGAACAAGAGCAGGCCGCCTTTAAGGCACGGATCGAAAAATTAAAAGAAAGCCGGTGAAACGATGGAAGATGTCGGTAAAGAAATTCGCAGTCTAATTGAAAAACGAAATGTTGGAGCGGTCTATGAAAAATTAGTCGCAGAAGTCTTGCATGATCCAGAAGTTGCAGCATTTTTGCAGCAACACCAAGGACAACTCACAGAAGAAGAAATTCTTAATTCTTATGCAAAATTATACGAATTTGTCCAAGAAAAAGAAAAATATCGCCGGGGTGAAAAAAATCAGTTAGCACCAGGATACAAACCTGAACTAGTTTTAAATCATCATTTTATCGATGTTTCTTATGTGGCGACAGTCGAACTTTTAAAAGAACAAGAACGCTTAGCGATTTTAAAGCGGGTTTCGATGTTTGAAATGCCAAAAAATATAAAATATGCTTCCTTCGATCAATTTCAACTGACGCCTCAACGGGCCAAAGCGATTGATTCTGCGTTAAAATTTGTCGAAGATTACGCCACTGCCCCTGAAGTTTTTCATAAAGGCTTATATTTATCAGGAAGTTTTGGCGTTGGGAAAAGTTATTTGCTAGGCGCCATTGCCCACGAGTTAGCTAAACATGGCTTTGCTACTCAATTAGTGCATTTTCCGTCATTTGCTCTTGATATGAAACGGGCGATTGGTCGCGGAACCGTTGCTGAAGAAATTGAACAAGCAAAAAAAGTGCCTATTTTAATGTTAGATGACTTAGGAGCGGATAATTTGTCCAGCTGGATTCGTGATGAAGTGTTGGGAGTAATTTTACAATATCGGATGCAAGAAGAATTACCGTTATTTATTTCTTCTAATATTTCGTTAAATGATTTGGAAAAAAATTATTTAACGACTAATCAAAAAGGGGAAGAAGATCCCTTGAAAGCCAAACGCCTGATGGAGCGCCTACGCTTTTTAACGACGGAAGTGGCCATGATTGGTGACAATCGTCGGAATGAATAAGTTGTCTTTTATTTTTTTCTAAGGCCAACTTTTGGAATACCATTTAAAATAATAGTTAAAAGAATTTCGTGTCGGAAGAATTTTTCTTTCGACATTTTTTGATCAAATAAGCTAACGTGTGTTTTTTAATTATTTTAAATCATTGTTAATTCAACATTCTCATGCAATTTTAAGTTGACGTTCTTGTTTTTTTTATGGGAAAATTATAAAAAAAGGAGGTTCACCATGAAAAAAACAACGATCTTCGTATTACTTAGCAGTTTATTTTTGTTGGGAGCGTGTACTAATTCTAACAATGCTGACACCAATGAATCTACCAAGGAGGTTACTGAAGTGGAAAAACCTAGTGCAAACGCCAAATTTTCTGGAACGCTCACTCAAGATGCGCAAACGGAAAATGACGGTACCGTTACTTTAACAGTCAATGCCATTGCAGCCACAAACGATCCCGGTAGTTTACTAAATTCTATGAAAAATGATGGGGTTATTTTACACGTTGAACCAGAGCAATTAGCAGTGGGAACGACAATTGAATTAAAAGCCGGCAGTCTGATTGAGTTTCAATTAACTGAACAAGCAATTATGACCATGTCTATTCCACCACAAGTACCAGGCAACTCGATTGTTTCAGTGAAACTTGCTCAATAATTTGTTTTCAAAATAGTCGCGACTTAAAAATTATTAGTCAAAATAAAAAGATTGTTGGTAAAAATTGCCGACAATCTTCTTTTTTTTGCTATAATTTAAGTTGAGGTGTTTTGTGTGAATGAAAGAAATTTATCCAAACGATTGCAAATGGTGGCCGATCTTGTGCCGAGACAATCTTTTTTAGCTGATATTGGGTCAGATCATGGTTATTTGCCGGTGCATTTACTACTCAATCAGCAAATTATCGGGGCAATTTGTGGTGAGGTGGCGCCAGGTCCATTTGCTGCTACAAAAAAAGAAATCGAAAAAGCCCAGATGACTGAAAAAATTTCGGTGCGTTTAGCTGACGGCTTGGCGGCGATTTTTCCAGCAGATCCGATTACGGCCATTACTATTTGTGGGATGGGGGGAAAATTAATTGCCGATATTTTAGAAGCGGGAATTAACCAGCTGCGTCCGGAGATGACTTTAGTTTTGCAACCGAATAATAATCAGGATTTGCTTAGACATTGGCTTAGTGATCATAAATATGAGTTAGTTCAAGAAAATATTACTGAAGAAAATGGCAAAATCTATGAAGTGATGGTGGCTAAGAAAAATCCAGCGGCCACTCCTTTAAAAGAGAACGAAATATTTTTCGGTCCGCTCTTACTAAAAGAAAAATCAGAAATTTTCATTAAAAAATGGCGGCGGAATTTGCAAACGAAAGAAAAAATTTTAGCCCAACTAAAAACCGGTCAAGTTGTAGAAGAAAGTAAAATTGCTCGCTTTCAACAAGAAATACAATGGATAAAGGAGTGGATCAAATGATTGGCACAGAATTTATTGCTCGCTTCGAACGGTTTTGTCCCCAGTCACTAGCGGAAGTTGGCGATC
The DNA here is from genome assembly GCF_900104595.1 of Enterococcus timonensis. GTDB lineage: Bacteria > Bacillota > Bacilli > Lactobacillales > Enterococcaceae > Enterococcus_J > Enterococcus_J timonensis. Next base: position 782,276 of record NZ_FNVY01000004.1, on the reverse strand, counting down.
CGGTTGGACTACATATTGGTACCCTGGATAAGCCGGTGAAAAAAGTTTTAATTACTTTAGATGTTCGTCCTGAAGTAGTTAGCGGGGCGATTTTTCAAAAGATTGATTTAATTGTCGCCAAGCACCCGCCGATTTTTTCGCCAGTTTCAAGGCTAACTGACGACAATCCGCAAACAAAGATGTACAATGATTTAATTCGCCACAATATTGCCGTCTATGCGGCCCACACGAATTTAGATATTGTGGAAAATGGCCTGAACGATTGGTTTTGCGAGGCACTTGGAGTGACGGTAGATAATTTTTTAGCCCCCACTGCTGAAGTCCCGTATGGAAAAATGAATTTCGACTTACCGGAAAAGCCAGAATCACTGTTGACAGCTTTGAATCGATTGAATATTTTTATTGACCAGCAAGAAGGCCGTCAGGAAATTATTTTTCCACGAGCAGATTTAACTGAGATAGAAGAGCTATTCCAGACTTTGCAAATTAAAATCTTAGCCCAATCGTCTTTTATAAAGGAATTTGGGCTCGGTCGCGTCGGTCATCTAGAGCAAACAGTAACGTTAGAAAATTTTGCCAAAAAAGTTAAAAAAACGTTCGACGTAAAAGATCTGCGTTTAATTGCTGAAAATCCACAAAAAATGGTAGAAAAAGTAGCCATTTGTGGTGGTAGCGGACAAAAATTTTATCATGACGCGCTAAAACAAAACGCTGATGTTTACATTACTGGCGATGTGTATTACCATACGGGACATGATATGCTGGCCGACCATATGCCAGTGATTGATCCGGGGCATTATATTGAAAGTTTTTGTAAAGAAAAATTGGCTGATCTATTTAACACTTGGAAAACTCAAGAAAATTGGGATGTTGAATTTATTGTATCTCAGGTGAACACCAATCCCTTTACGATTATTTAAATTAAATTTATTAAAAAAGGAGCAACAACAATATGTCTAATAAATATCCTCAACTTACTGAACGGTTTTTGCGTTACGTTCAAACAGAAACCCGTTCCGATGAAACGAGCACCACTACACCATCGACACAAACACAAGTCGCTTTTGCCCACACTTTGGCCGATGAAATGAAAGAAATTGGCTTAAGCAATATTATTTACAATGAAAAAAATGGTTACGTGATTGCAACCTTACCGGCCAATATTGAAAAATCTGTCCGTAAAATTGGTTTTATCGCCCATATGGATACGGCTGATTTTAATGCTGACAATGTCCAACCAAAAATTATCGAAAATTATGACGGCATTTCACCAATTCAATTAGATGAAGCTGGTAAATATCAATTAAATATTACTGATTTTCCGCAATTAAAAAATTATGCTGGCCAAACACTAATTACGACGGATGGCTCCACTTTACTAGGGGCTGACGATAAATCTGGAATCGCCGAAATTATGTCTGCTATGGCTTATTTGATTGCCCATCCTGAAGTTAAACATGGCGAAATTCGGGTGGGTTTTGGTCCTGATGAAGAAATCGGCACCGGTGCTGATGAATTTGACGTGGCGGAATTTAATGTCGACTTTGCATACACGATGGATGGTGGTCCAGTGGGAGAATTGCAATACGAAACTTTTTCTGCCGCTCAAGCTGTGGTGTCGATTGCCGGAAAAAATGTTCACCCAGGAACCGCGAAAGACACGATGATTAACGCTTTGCAATTAGCGATTGCTTTTCAAAATGCTTTACCACAAGACGAAGTGCCAGAAAAAACTACTGGCTACGAAGGATTTTTCCATTTATTAGCTCTGACTGGAAATGTGGAAGAAGCAAAAATGACTTATATTATTCGCGACCATGACGATGAAAAATTTGCCGCCCGCAAAGAATTAATGGAAAAAATTGCTGATGAAATGAACGCTCAATTTTCAGAAAAACGAGTTTTTCTAGAGATTAAAGATCAATATTATAATATGAGAACAATTATTGAAAAAGATTTATCTATCGTTCAATTGGCTAAAGAAGCCATGGAAGATTTGGAGATTCAACCAATTATTGAACCCGTTCGCGGTGGTACAGATGGTTCGAAAATTTCCTTTATGGGTCTTCCAACGCCAAATATTTTTGCCGGTGGTGAAAATATGCACGGACGTTTTGAATTTGTCGCAGTAGAATCCATGGAAAAAGCGACTGATGTAATTGTTCGGATTGTCGAAAAAAATGTCGATGATAAATAAAAAGAGGATGAGTAAATGACACTGGTAACAATTGGGTGGGGGATTTTTATTTTGGAAAATCTGGTGACTTTTAGTTTATTTGGATTAGATAAATACAAAGCCGTCCACCACCGTTACCGGATTCCAGAAAAAGTTTTGCTGTGGCTGGCTTTTTTCTCCGGTGGAGTAGGTAGTTTTTTAGCGCGTCATCTTTTTCATCACAAAACGCGAAAATATTATTTTACAATCGTTGATGTCGTTGGTTGGATTGCTTTAGTTATCGTGATTTTCTGGCTAAGAAAATAGGAGGGCATTATGTCTAGTTCAAAAAAAAAATTTGCCCTTAATCTCTTAGTTCTCTTAGGAATTTTGGCGGTCATTATTTATATTTTACGCCACTCCATGGGGGCCATTTTTGCGCAATTGGCGACGACTTCTTGGATCGTGGTGACAGGGACTATTTTGGCGGGGTTAATTTACTCCCTTTTAGAAGGCTACAATGTGGTCTTATTATTAAATAAAAATCAAGAACAATTGACGGTTTTAAATGGTTTTAATGCCATTTCTTACACAGCTTTTATGCGGGTGGTGACTTTCGGAGCCGGAACATTGATTGCTGAAGCTTGGTATTATCGCCAAAAAAAAATCGATACTGTAACTAGCGTCGGTTTGGTGAGTTTACGAATGATTTTTAATAAAGTGGCGCTTTTTTGCTGGGCATTTCTTGGTTTTATAGTAAGTGGCCGTCAATTTTTTAATCAGTCGCCGACTCTATTTTACACAGTATTAGTGGGTCTTTTGTTGAACCTTTTAATCATTGTAGCCATTTTTGCCTTGGCAATTAGTTTACATTTGCAAATTTTTACGGTGATTGTAGCCAACAAGTTATTGAAAAGTAAAAAATGGCGCGACCGCTTTGATGATTTAACGCTAAAATTATTTGCGCTGCGGGTCTTATTTAAAAATTTATTATCCGATTATCGGCTATTGTTTAGACTTATTATTTTTAATGTCTTTAAGGTGACGTTTTGGTTAATCATCCCTTATCTAGTCTTACGGCCCGAGCATCCGGAACTGGGATTTTTCACCAGTTTATTTTATACGTCATTTGCCTTACTTTTGGCCGGTGTTATTCCGACACCAGCCGGAATTGGCGGCTTGGAATTTGTTTTCACTTGGCTCTTTATTCCATTAGTCGGTCGCGTTGATGCGATTTCTTCCTTGTTATTGTTGCGCTTTGCAAATTACGTCCTCCCGTTTTTGTTAGGGATGGTTGTGGCCGGTTTTTTACGGAAAAATAAATTACAAGAACAAGTCGCCGAAATTAAAATTGAAAAAAACGCCTAAAAAAAATTCTAAAGAAATGTTAAAAAAGAGAGCAATTCTCGTTTTTAACATTTCTTTTTTTTGCTGTAAAATAAAGTTAGCAGTATAATGTATAGAGTGCTAAAGGAGGAATTTAGATGAATCCAGAAAGTTTAACTCAAGCTTTGCAAGAAGCATTAGGACAGGCAAGAAATGTGGCAATTGAAGGACAGCAACAAGAAATTGATATCGTTCATTTATGGTCTGTTTTCTTACAGCCGAATGAATTTGCCCGAAATTTTTATGCCGATTGTGGACTTGATGTAAAAAAATTTGCAGAAAAAATTCAACAATTATTACAAGAATTACCCAAAGTTTCCGGCGCAAATGTTAATTATGGTCAAAATTTGAGCCAAAATTTATTTCATTTGCTACAAGAAGCGGAGAAAATTAAAAAACAAATGGGGGATGAATATATTGCTACCGAGGTTATTTTATTGGCCTTAATGCAGTTGAAATTTCATCCGCTGACAACTTATTTAACTAAACAAGGAATAAGTGCTAAAATTATCGAAAAAAATATCAAAAAAATGCGGGGAGGAGAAAAAGTGACCAGTAAAAATCCTGAAGAACAATATAAAGCTTTAGAAAAATATGGAGTCGATCTCGTTAAGCAAGTTCAAAGTAGCAAGCAAGATCCGATTATTGGTCGTGATGAGGAAATCCGCAATGTAATTCGTATTTTGTCACGGAAAACCAAAAATAATCCGCTCCTTGTAGGCGAACCTGGTGTTGGTAAAACGGCCATTATTGAAGGATTAGCTTTAAGAATTGTTAAAGGGGACGTCCCAACCAATTTAAAAGGCAAAACGATTTTTTCGCTAGATATGGGGGCTTTAATTGCTGGTGCAAAATTCCGGGGCGAATTTGAAGAGCGACTGAAGGCTGTTTTAAAAGAAGTAAAAAAAGCAGACGGACAAATTATTTTATTTATTGATGAAATTCATAATATCGTTGGCGCCGGAAAAACAGAAGGCTCGATGGATGCCGGAAATTTATTAAAACCAATGTTAGCTCGTGGGGAGCTGCATTTGATTGGGGCCACCACGTTAGATGAATATCGGCAATATATGGAAAAAGACAAAGCATTGGAGCGCCGTTTCCAACGCGTGGTGATTGATGAACCGACTGTTGAAGACACGATTTCTATTTTGCGGGGACTAACGGAACGATTTGAAATTCATCACGGGGTCAACATTCATGACAATGCTTTAGTGGCCGCCGCCACTTTATCTGACCGCTACATTACCGATCGCTATTTGCCTGATAAAGCGATTGATTTAGTGGATGAAGCTTGCGCAACAATTAAAGTGGAAATGAATTCCATGCCCACTGAACTCGATCAAGTCACGCGGCGCCTAATGCAGTTAGAAATCGAAGAAGCCGCTTTGAAAAAAGAAACCGATGACGCATCGAAAAAACGTTTGGCTGATTTACAAGTCGAACTCGCTGATTTGCGAGAAGAAGCCAATCAGAAAAAAATGCAGTGGGAAACAGAAAAACTCGAAGTAGAAAAAGTTTCGGCCAAACGCGCTGAAATAGAAAAAGCCCGTCATCAATTAGACGAAGCTGAAAATAAATATGATTTAGAAAAAGCCGCTGTTTTGCGCCACGGAACAATTCCTCAATTAGAAAAAGAATTGCAAGAATTAGAAAAAGTCAGCTCCGATCATGATTTGAAAATGGTTCAAGAATCAGTGACGGAAAATGAAATTGCCGTCGTTGTGGGAAGAATGACCGGCATCCCAGTCACTCGTCTGGTCCAAGGAGAACGGGATAAATTACTCCATTTAGGGGCGACTTTACATCAACGAGTCATTGGTCAAGATGAAGCTGTTGATGCAGTGGTGGATGCTGTCTTACGTTCAAGAGCCGGCCTGCAAGATCCTAATCGTCCACTTGGTTCCTTTTTATTTCTCGGACCAACGGGTGTCGGGAAAACGGAACTGGCTAAAGCGTTGGCGGAAGATTTATTTGCTTCAGAAGATCATATGGTGCGGATTGATATGAGCGAGTACATGGAAAAATTTTCCGTTTCTCGTCTAGTCGGTGCGCCTCCAGGTTATGTCGGTTACGAAGAAGGTGGGCAGCTAACTGAAGCTGTTCGTCGCAATCCATACACAATTGTTTTATTGGATGAAATTGAAAAAGCTCATCCAGATGTCTTTAATATTTTGCTGCAAGTCTTAGATGATGGACGCCTAACCGATAGTAAAGGGCGGGTAATCGATTTTAAAAATACCGTCTTAATTATGACTAGTAACCTCGGAAGTGATTTGTTATTAAATGGGATCACTGAAGACGGCCAAATTCCTGATGCGGTGGCCGATCAAGTGATGGAAGTTCTCAAGGGACATTTTAAACCTGAATTTTTAAATCGAATTGACGACACGATTTTATTTACTCCATTAAGTTTAGACAACGTCAAAGAAATTGTCGGTAAACTCGTACATCAAGTGGCGAAACGTTTGGCAGAACAAGATTTGTATTTAGATATTTCCGACGAAGCGAAAACTTGGATTGCCGAACAAGCTTATGACCCCGCATACGGCGCTCGACCTTTGAAACGGTTCATAACTAAAGAAATCGAAACTCCACTGGCCAAAGAAATTATCGCCGGCACAATTGCTCCACATACTAAAATTATTGTGTCCATTTTGGCCGGGCAAATTGTTTTTGAAAATGAAGCAGTCCCTGAAGAAGATCATCTTCAATAATTCTTCAAATAAAGAACAAGCTTTAAACATTTGAAAAAAGTGGAGCCATGCTATACTTAATATGAAAGGTGGCAATGTCTATGAATATGTTGATGATTAGCCTAATCTCGCTTTTTGGCGTCGGTTTGCTAGGAACGATGGTGGCCATCACAGGCTACTTGGCAACAAGTAATAAATTAGAACCAATTCGGATCAAAAAAGATTAAAATAAAAACGTTGTTCAAAAAGAATTTTCTTTTTGAGCAACGTTTTTTTGTTTGGCTACATTTTCTCAATTTTAAAAAATGTGAAATAATTTGGATCTTTGCCAACAGAAAAATAACTATAAACAACCATCAACAGCGCCCCTAGCATATTGGTAAATAGATCGCCCATCGTATCAAGTAAAGCTTTTTGTCCCACATAAGGAGTGCCCGTGAAGGATTCAAAACGCTGCAAGTTCATTTTTAAAAAAGTGTCGCAGAAAAATTCCCAGAACTCCCAAAAAATGCCGCACATACTAGCAAAAGCAAAACCGAAAATAATAAAGGTCCAGAGATTCACGTCGCTCACTGCCACTTTTTTTAGTAATCCTGCTAAAATACTATAACCAATCGCCGTCAGCAAAATCGGACTCGCTGTATGCAAAATTTTATCCCAAAATGGAATATGAATAATTAAACGCAAGCCGGTTCCTAAAAAGACTGACAGCCAAATGAAAAACCAATAATATAAATTAATTGGTCGAGGCAATTTGATTTTTAAATAATGGCGTAAGAGCAAAGGGAGACACAATAACAAAATACCCAGCGGCACTTCCACCATTAAAGTTAAGTATTCCCGGCGCATTAAAGTGTTGGTGGCCGGTGTGGTAAAGAAACTGTAAATATTTTTCCCGAAAGCAAAAAGTCCAAACGCTAAAGCGGTGAAAAAAAATATTTTTTCTAAATTTTTACGCATTCTATTTCCTTTCTTGTAAAACAATGGTGAACTAAAAATAGTATACCACGCCAGCAAAACGCGTGACTTATAAAAACTCTTCCCATTGTGTTTTTTCCAAGGTATAATAGAGGTTGATAACTGGAAAGTAGGAAAAATAATGGAAGACTTAAAAAAACGGCAACAACTGATTCGTAATTTTTCAATTATTGCTCATATTGATCATGGGAAATCCACATTAGCCGACCGTATTTTAGAAAAAACCAATACCGTGGCGACCCGCGATATGCAAGCACAACTCTTAGACTCGATGGATTTAGAGCGGGAGCGGGGCATCACGATTAAATTAAACGCAGTCGAGCTCCACTATGATGCCAAAGATGGCCAAAAATATATTTTTCATTTGATTGACACTCCTGGACACGTGGATTTCACTTATGAAGTGTCTCGTTCGCTTGCTGCCTGTGAAGGGGCCATTCTAGTGGTAGATGCTGCCCAAGGGATCGAAGCCCAAACATTAGCCAATGTTTATTTAGCGTTGGATAATGATTTGGAAATAATTCCCGTCATTAATAAAATTGACTTGCCAGCCGCTGAACCGGAAAAAGTTCGTCAAGAAATTGAAGATATTATTGGCATTGATGCTAGCAATGCTGTTTTAGCGTCAGCCAAAGCGGGTATTGGTATTGAAGAAATTCTAGAACAAATTGTTGAACTAGTACCAGCGCCAACCGGTGATCTCGATGCGCCATTGCAAGCTTTGATTTTTGATTCCCTTTACGATTCATATCGTGGCGTGGTGTTAAATATTCGCGTGATGGAAGGAATCGTTCGTCCTGGTGACACGATTATGATGATGTCAAATGGTAAAACATTTGAAGTCACTGAAGTCGGCGTCTTTTCTCCAAAAGCTGTTCAACGGGATTATTTAATGGTGGGCGATGTTGGTTATATGACTGCCGCTATTAAAACTGTTCAAGACACTCGCGTTGGTGATACTGTAACACTCGCCAATAATCCGGCCAAAGAAGCACTGCCAGGTTATCGGAAAATGAATCCGATGGTCTTTTGTGGATTGTATCCCATTGAAAATTCTCGTTACAATGAATTACGTGAGGCTTTAGAAAAATTACAACTAAACGATGCAGCATTACAATTTGAACCAGAAACTTCTCAAGCATTAGGCTTTGGTTTCCGTTGTGGATTTTTGGGTCTTTTGCATATGGATGTCGTTCAAGAACGTTTGGAACGAGAATTTAATTTAGAATTAATTACCACCGCACCATCTGTAATTTATCATGTCAATAAAACCGATGGCAGCATGGTTGTCGTGGACAATCCCGCTGATTTTCCAGAACCTGTGACGATTACTTCGGTGGAAGAACCGTATGTCAAAGCACAGATTATGGTACCTAACGATTACGTTGGTGCTGTCATGGAACTGGCCCAACGGAAACGGGGGGACTTCATCACGATGGATTACTTAGACGATTACCGCGTCAATGTGATTTATGAAATTCCCTTATCTGAAATTGTCTATGACTTCTTCGACAAATTAAAATCATCCACTAAAGGTTACGCGTCACTTGATTATGAAATGGCAGAGTACCGAGTAAGCCAACTGGTGAAAATGGATATTTTACTGAATGCCGAGCGCGTCGATGCCTTAAGTTTCATTGTTCATAAAGAATTTGCTAATGAACGCGGTCGCGTTATTGTGGAGAAATTGAAAAAATTAATTCCTCGTCAACAATTTGAAGTGCCAATTCAAGCGGCTATCGGGCAAAAAATTGTTGCTCGTTCTGATATTAAAGCATTACGGAAAAATGTCTTAGCCAAATGTTACGGCGGTGACGTTTCTCGTAAACGTAAATTATTAGAAAAACAAAAAGCCGGTAAAAAACGCATGAAACAAATCGGTTCCGTCGAAGTCCCACAAGAAGCCTTCATGGCCGTTTTGAAAATGGATGATGACGAACCTAAGAAGTAGCGCGGTTTTGTTGGAAATAGTTCGGAAAAGTTTATAAAAAAAGGAAATCTTCGCCCACAGTTTTGCTTGGGCGAAGATTTTTTGGGCTCTATAAAAATATGGACCGATAGAATAAAAATTCTATCGATCCATATTTTTATAAAAAAAAAAAGCATACAAATTTTCCGTTAGAATAGAATCGCAACAATCACATTCTGAAGAGGAAAATCTGTATACCAGAATCAAATGATATTAAAAAGATTCTTAGAATAAAATACACAAATATATAAATCCAAGGAATTGACGCAAAAACGATAAAAAAGGCGGGTATTCTTTTATCCTTAGAAAAATCTTATCCCAATGGAAAACTTAAAAATATCTACACCCACTTTAAAGTTCTGAAAAGAGTCGGCTATGGTTATCGAAATTTTTCCAATATGCGCGCTCGAATTTTCTTGACCAATAATCTCATTAAAAAACAGCTGAGACAGAAAATGAATTCTATCTCAGCTGTTTTAGATAGTTATATTAGTCCGATTTAACATTGAGCCGTAAACTTTAGAAAGGTGTGCTTTATTTCATCTAAAATCAAATTTTTATCTATATGCTCATTGGCAATATTTCAGGGTAAATAAGCTTGCGAATTCATGCAGGTTTGATAAAGATCCAAAATTAATTGAGTGAGATTTACTTATTGTAGGTTAGACGCCTAACTTCTCCATCAAAGCCTCTGTCATTGTTTTAGAAAAGTTGATTCCTTCTTTTTCGGCTCGAATATTTAGCCAATGAGGGACTTTAATGGTTTTTTTATCAGGTTTAGTTTCTTTTAAATAGTCAGATAGATTAACAGAAATAAGGCTTGAAAATTGTTTTTCAGGATTAATTTTAATTTCATTTAGCGGTGATGCCGTTGGAAGTGGAATACCATTTTCGATGTTCCAAGCTAACTGAATTCCCAAAGCATCTGAGGCCATTTCTAAAGCATCTGCGAGATCGTTTCCTTGTGTTACGGCCCCATCAACATCAGGAAAATAAATACCAAATCCGACTGGATCAGTTTCAAAAACCGCTGGATAAATTTTAATCATGTATACCACCCTTTCTAAAATGGAGAGGGAGTTTATTTCCCTCTCGCTTTACCTAAAGCTGCTTTGACTGTTTTTTCAACAACCTTGGAGAGCTCTTTATTGTGACTAGTCAGTGTTATTGGACGTTCACCAGCTTTTTCAAACTTGCGATGAGATCCTTTGCCACCTTTCACCTCAATAAAACCTATGGAAATCAAAAGTCGTTCAGCTTCGCGTACTGTCATTGGCATGTGCACATACCTCCTGACAAAAATATAGTAGCACGCCCAAGACGTACTGTCAAGACGTTTAATTCATAAAAATAGGATTTTGGCACAAAAAAAGATGTTATGATTGTAGTATTGAAAAGTCTGAGGAGGACGCATATGCCAAGGCCAGGGCAATGCAAAATATCTGACCTCAGATTTTTTTGCATAAATAAAAAAGCCTAGCTCTCGCTAGACTCAGGTTGATTATCAATTTCAATACTTGCTAGCGCTGTTAACTTACTGGCATTTTCAAAGCTAATGTTAGTGAATTTTTTCTTGCCAGTTTTTAAAATTGATTATCAAACAGAGCGATGAAGAGATGGCAATATTTAATCAGAATATGAAAAAAATTTGATATCTACTGATAAAGATTTTGCACTAAATTATAATACATATTCACATTGTACAACCAGAACCCGTTTAGTTACTAAAAATTTCTGACCTCTTGTATACTTAAAGTAAGGATTTTTCTGCAAATCGTTTGGATAGAGGAGGGAATCTTATGAAGCCGGTGATTGTTTCTGAGAAAATAAAAAAGGAATTTTCCAATAATGTTGCGTTGCACGGTATTGATTTATCGATTAATGAAAATGAATGTGTTGCTTTATTGGGGAAAAACGGTGCCGGAAAAAGTACACTTTTAAATATTATATTAGGAAATTATTTTCCAACGAGCGGAAACATGACCATGAATTTTGCCAAAAATGAAATTGGTTTTTTGCCGCAAAAGACCAATTTTCCTGAAGATGTAAAAGTGGATGAACTTATCCATCTTGTAGCCAGCTATGGCCAGAACCATTTATCAAAAGAAGAGAGAAATGATATTCTTAAGTTTTCGCCTGAACAATTAAATCAATTTGCCGCGAAATTATCTGGTGGACAACAACGGCTCCTTGATTTTTGTTTATCGATCATCAATAAGCCTAAGTTACTGATTATGGATGAGCCGACCAATGGCATGGATACCAGCACCCGGCAACACTTTTGGGAGATTATCCAACAGTTGATGAAAAATGAAACTACGATTGTTTTTACGACACATTATATTGAAGAAGTGAATTATAGTTCAGATCGGGTGGTTTTATTGGATGATGGGAAACTGATTGCAGATGACGCGCCTTACCACTTACGAATGCTGGATCATGAGAAGATACTTTGGATTGAGTCGGATAACTATTCGCCATACAAAGAAAAAGTCCAAAAAATAATTTCCGCAAATCAAATTCGCGTGGTGGAAACGAATGAATTAACGAAATGGCACTTTCAAGCTGAAGAGGCAAGTAGAATTCTTGAAGAACTGTTAGCAATCGATTTTCCTTTAGAAAAAATTGAGCTGACCAATACATCCTTGTTAGATACGATTTTTAATGAGAAAGGGGGCGTTGGCAATGAAGAGCTTGATGAAAGTTGAACTATTGCGAATCACCCGCAACAAAAAATATTTGCTTATGAGTATCGCGATGCCAGTGGCCTTTTATCTCATCTTTACAGCGGTGATTAATATACCTGATCCAGAAAGCCAAAAACTATTTATGAAAGAATACCTCATATCAATGACGACGTTCAGTTTAACTAGCTTTTCTATTTTTACTTTTCCTTTTGAAATCATTCAGGACAAGAAAAATGGCTGGCGGACTCTTTTAAATCGACTACCAATCAAGACATTTGAAATTTATTTGATCAAAATAATTAAAATGCTGCTCCTATTCATTTTAGCGATTTTACTTGTCTTTCTGACGGGATTTCTAGTGAGAAAAGTTGAGATGACTGCTCAACAATGGATCATTTCTGCTTTGTTGCTGTTGTTTGGGGCAACGATTTTTCTAAGTCTAGGGACTCTTCTGAGCAACTTTAAAGATGAAAAAACAGTTTCTGTCTTTGCCAATATTTTATTTTTAGGATTGGCGATGTTAGGTGGTTTATGGTTTCCGACAGACCAATTTCCCGGTTGGTTACAAACGATTTCCAAGTTGACTCCGACTTATCATTTCCGAGAGTTGGCTGTGGGCTATATCGAAAATGGCTTGGTGCCACTAAATTCCGTGTTGATTATGATCTCGTACGGGGTGGTATTTTTGGGAATTTCGTTTCTTATTTCAAGAAAACGAGAGGATGTTTCTTAGTCAGAAAAAAAGTGAAGATTTTTTAAGACTATCAATAAAAATAATTTACACCACGAAACCCCATCGCAGAAAGTTAACTGCGATGGGATTTTAATTTTTTTGTTATACACCTAAAAAATAGACCTTAAAAGTTAGTGTCTAGATCTAACGTTTAAGGTCTATTCAATTAAAGTGAATTCCGCAAATGAATTTTAGCAGGAATAATCATCTCAGATTCTATTGGTAGATTTTCGGTGAGAAGTCCCAGCATTTTTTCACCGGCAACTATTCCGATTTCTTCTGATTGTTGGACAACGCTTGTCACACCTGGTCCAATTAAAGAGGCGAAATTCCAATCATCGTAGCCGGCAATCCCGACATCTTCTGGAAATTTTATTTTTTCTTCATATAAAACTTTTAGCAGTTCTAACAAGACTTTTCCGTTTAAGGCAAATAAAGCTGTTTTTTCTTCGCTACTAATGGCGGCTAAAATACTTTCTTTAAAAGTGGAGTCTAGTCGAGTTTCGATTAACTGAACTTTTTTATTTTTGGACTGTATATTTTCCCGAATCGTTTGATAACGAATTTGCCGCGTTAAGACGTCCTCTAAAGGTTCAGTCACCACAGCTATTTTTTCATAATTTTTCTCTAAAATATAATTGGTAATCTTTGAAGTGGCCTCAACATTGTTCATAGTAATCACCGGCCATTGATTCGGCTCAGTTTCTCGATCAACTAAAATCAAAGGAATATTTTGTTGAATCAAAAAATCATACTGGCTCGTCCTTGGACAGGAAGGTTGCAAAATAATTCCTTCAATCCCTTGATCTAACAGCTTCCGGAGTAATCTATTTTCTTGTTCAATGGAATTTCCAGCATCGATAATAATCATTTGATAATCACTTTGTTTCAAGACATCGCCGATTCCTTTCAACAAAAATGAGGAATATATATTAGAAATATCTGCAACGACGACGCCAATGAGATAACTTCTTTTTGATTTCAACGATTGCGCTTGCCGATTGGGATGATAATCGAGTTGTTCAATGGTGGCGGCGATTCGTTCTTTTGTTTCTTGCGACATATTTTCGTATTTTCCATTTAAATACCGGGAAATGGTCGTCTTAGAAACACCGGCTTCTTCAGCCACGCGGGAAATTGTAACTGTTTTTTTCATGGTGGAAACCTCCATTTTAACTATTGTGTTCAATTTATCTGATGGACTAGGTTTTGTAAAGTAAAATTTAAAAAGGTTTATTTAATGAGGAGTTTAGCGGATTAATTTCCGCTGATGAGATTCTTGACAAATTTAGTGAACCGATTTACCATGAGCTTAGAAATCTGATTCTTAAAGAAATTTCTGAATTATTTTTAACAGATGAGATGCTAACTTAATTTTTGAAAAAATCGGAGGGATAAAATTTTGAAATTGCAGACGGCAATCGACAGAGTGACCTTAGAAGAGGCGCTGATGATTGCTAAAAAAATCAACGGGAAAACAGATATTTTTGAAATGGGCACCTCTTTAATTAAAGATTACGGAACAATTGCCATTGAACAGTTGCGAGAAGTTTTAACTGAATCTGAATTATTAGTTGATATGAAAACAATTGACGAAGGCGGCTATGAATTTAAACAAGGTTTTCGCTACGGTGGAGATATTTTGACGGTCATGGGGGCCGCTTCACTAGACACTCTGAAAATTTGTTATGACGTTACTCAGCAATCTGGAAAGACCATGATGATTGACTTACTTGAAGTTGACGAAAAAAAGATTGCGTCACTGCTGGCATTTGAGGAGGCCATTTTTTGTATTCATCATTCCATTGATCGAGTGGATCATCAAGATGCAGTCAAAACGGTGGCTTATTTTCACCACGCGTTTCCACAAATTAAGCATCTAGCGGTTGCTGGCGGGATTGATTTAGAAACGACAAAATCTTTGGCCGCTCAAAAAATTGTTGAAATTGTCATCGTTGGCTCCAGTATTACTAAAGCTGACCATATTGAAATTGCCTTAGATAAATTTATCCAGGAGGTCCACAAATGAGCACGATCGAAAGTATTATGGAAGAAATCAATCAAGTAATGAAATTAGTAGATGAAAATCAATTAGATCAAGCATTACCTTATTTTAAAAAGGACAAACGAATTTTTGTAATTGGTGCAGGTCGCAGCGGATTTCAGGCGAAGGGATTTGCCATGAGATTAATGCACATTGGCTACCAAGTCTATGTCATGGGTGAAACCATTACGCCGGCTATTGAAAAAGGGGACACTTGGGTAGCTGTTTCGGGCTCTGGGACTACCAAAGGAATTGTCGCCGATACCCAAGCTGCTCAAAAAATTGGTTTAGACATTGTTGTTTTCACCAGTGAGGCAAAATCACCGCTAGCCCAATTAGCCAATCAAGTCATTATCGTTCCAGGAGCAACAAAAACCGGCAGCGGCATTCAATCAAGCCAATTGCTTTCCACACTTTTCGATCAAACGGTTCATATTACTTTGGACACCCAGATTCAAAAAATTGCCCAACGTGATCAAGTATCTAAAGAGTCCGCGCTAAAAGCCCATGTAAATGTTGAATAATTAGCGAAAAATATTTCGACCAGAAACTCTGGAAATTTTAAAATCTCTCGAGTTTTTGAAAAATTCCCCTTGATCAGGTAATTTTTATCTCTGAGAAGGGGTTCTGTTTTGTCAAAAAAAGTTTAAGTAACGTTTTTGGTGACGAACATTTTTCTCATTAACAGTCACTTGAAATAATTTAACCGCCCAAGTCTAATCATTGTGTACAAAAATCTGGAGAGCATATTGTTCTCCAGATTTTTTGGTAATATTTAATTTAAAATTTGATTGATTGACTGAAGTTCTTCTTTTGAAAATGCCAAATTATCTAAAGCTTGAATATTATCTTCCAAGTGTTTGACTTGGAGAGCTCCCACAACAACGCTAGTAACAACTTCATTGCGCAATAACCAAGCTAAAGCCATTTGTGAAAGGGATTGACCACGCTCGGCGGCAATTTTTTGCAAACTTTGTAGTTTTTCTTGGGTGTGGGGTTTTTCAGCAGGAGTTAATAGGGAAGCATTCGTTCGGTGCGCTTGAAAACTGTCAGGAATTTTTTTGCTGCTGGCGTCAGTTAACAAACCTTCAGCTAAAGGACCATAAGCAATTGTGCCCAAATTATTTTCAGCTAGCAATTCTAGCAGTCCATCTTCTGGTTCCCGATTTAACATATTGTAAGAAACTTGATGAATAACAAATGGTGTACCTTTTTTCTGGAAGAGGTCAATCATTTTCTTAGTTTCTGCAACTGAATAATTGGAAATTCCAATATAAAGTGCTTTTCCTTGTCTAACCATCAAGTCTAAAGTTTCGGCTGTTTCTTCAAAACTAGTTTTCGGATCTGGTCGATGGGTATAAAAAATATCAAAGTAATCTAGATTCGTCCGTTTCAAACTTTGATCCAGACTCGCAATTAAATGTTTTTTTGAACTCATAAAACCATAAGGGCCATCCCACATATCAAATCCAGCCTTGGAAGCGATAATCATTTCATCGCGATACGGCATCATGTCTAATTTCATAATTTGTCCAAAAGCCGACTCCGCGCTTCCGGCAGAAGGACCGTAGTTATTTGCCAAATCAAAATGAATAATTCCTTTGTCAAAAGCCGTTCTAATCATATTTCTCGTATTCGCTAGAACACCCTCATCGCCGTGGCCGCGCCACAAGCCCAAAGAAACGGCGGGAAGTTGTAAACCAGTGTCACCCGCTCTGCGATAGGTCATTGTGTCGTATCTTTTACCTGCTGCTTCATACATAAAAATAGCCTCCTAAATTTTAGTGAGCCAATTACGTTTACCGGTTAACTAAACTGTATACGCTATCCGAATTTCTGTCAAGGATTAAAATTTCTAGTTGAACAAAGTGAGAAATTTGATAAGGATGCTTTAAAGGAAATTTGTAAAAATTATGTGACAAAAATTTTTAATTTGAGTAGGGAAATTTTTCTGTTTTGTAAAAGGAATAAATTTTTCGTTTTCCAATTCTAAACAAGTCCAATCGCACAGGATATTTTTTTTCAGCAAATCATAAAAAAAATTGCAGCAATTGCTTATCGTTGACAAGGATGAAAAATCAGCATAGGATACATAGTGTAGTATATAAACTGTTTATAAAATGAACTAAACAAGGAGGGATTCGATGAGGGATGCTGATCACATTTTGGCTTATCAATTTTTGAAATTACATTTTAAGTTGATTGAATCGTTACAAGTTGCCTTACGTCCCGAGGGCTTAACGGTAAAAAATTTTAGTATGATGCAATTGATTGAATCCAATTCGGGAATCAACCAAAATGAGCTGGCTAAAAAAATGCAAAAAGATAAGACATTGATGGTACAAGTAATTGATAAATTAGAAAAAAAGGGGCTGGCCACCAGAGAGCCTTCTGAAAATGATCGTCGTGCTTATGCACTTTCTCTAACACCTGCTGGAAAAAAAATAGTTGAAAAATATGCCTATATCCCAGACGTCAGTGAAGAAAAATTACTCAGCGTCTTGGACGTAGAAGATCAAAAAAGTTTACGCAGAATAATGAACCGATTAATCGCTGAAATCTAATTATTAAAAAATGTTGACCAATGATAATTTTAAAAAAATAAAGGAGATAAATACGATGCTTGAAAAAATCACGAGTTCTGAACTTTACAATCGCTATAAAGATGGTCCGGATGCAAAATCTCAATCTGCTGAAAAAATTTTAGTAGAAGGAATCGCCACATATCTCGGACCAGATATGTATGGCTTGCCGTCTATCGAGTTTGGAACATCAAAGAACGACGGTGCAAATATATTATGTGTCCTGGCTGAACCAGAATACGCAAATGTAAAAATCGGTAGCAAGGTGACTATTTTAGGAAACTTCTATGGCTTTGTCCAGAAAACGGTCGTTATGAAAAAATGTGAAGTCAAAGAAGTAATATAGCAGTCAAGTAGCACTCAAATAGTTTCGCTGATTTCAACTATTTCACTGTCGTTTTAAACGCATGGAAAGGGGGGCTTATCTATGGCTGAAATGAAAACAATCATTATCACTGGCGCTAATTCCGGATTGGGATTTGCAACAGCTGAAAAGATTGCTGAACAGACCGAAGACTATCAAGTAATCCTGGCGTGCCGTAATAAAGAAAAGGCTGAAAAAGCCAAAAATGATTTGATAGAGCGCACGGGGAATCGAAATATTATTGATCTAGATTTAGACACATCTTCTATAAAATCCGTAAGAAATTTTGTAAAACAATATCAAGAATTAGGATTGCCACAGATCGATGGTTTGATTTGTAATGCTGGAATTAGTGGCAGTCATACTGGATTAACGTCTGATGGTTTTGATATTATTTTTGAAACCAATCATTTAGGACATTATTTGCTGACGACATTACTTCTGCCATGTATGTCAGAGTCTGCGCGGATTATGGTAATCAGTAGTGATATGCATAATCCCCCCGGCCGACAGCTTAGTTGGACAGGGACGCCGGCGTTAGCTAAGCCAGATGAAAAATTAGCTGATAAAGGAATGCGGTATTCTTATTCTAAGTTGTGTAATCTTTATTTTACTTACGAATTGGCCCACAGGTTGGAATATATTGAGTCAACCATTACTGTGAATGCTTTTAATCCAGGCTATATGACAGATACCAATTTTATGCCAAATATTCCAGTGTCATTTTTTGTGAAGCTAATGGATCGTAACGGTTCACTATCAGATTCTTCAACAGCTTTAGCTAAACTTATGACAGAAAATGCTTATGGGAATATTTCTGGAAATTACTATGACCGAAGCACAGAGGCCATTGAATTTTCCGAGCTTTCTTATCATAAAGAAAATGCTTTGGAACTTTGGAATATGAGTGCTGTTTACACTAAGTTAGTTCGTGATGAAACCTTACCAAAATTATTAAATAATCCAAATTTTTATGGTTGGGGACCATCATAATTGATAATTTTTTCTACAAAATTGAAAGGATGTGACTAATGGACGGTAAAAAGAGAAGTAATATTGCCATCGGAGACAAGGTTAGCATTGTACTAAAAGCCGACCAACGTACCGGGAAACGTACTGAAGGACAAGTTGCAAAACTACTCACTAACAGTAGCACCCATCCTCATGGGATAAAGGTAATGCTGACAGATGGGCAAGTGGGACGGGTGCAAGAAGTATTTAAATAACGAAGAAACATAAAAAATTTTCTTTTTTGAGTTAATCATAATATTTGCCAATAGGGACTACACACCATAAAATAAAAAAGTAGAAATTTTTCAAATAAATAATTTATTAAAAGGGAGAAAACTTATGAGTAATGTATTAGTAGTAAAAGCCCATCCTTTCGGGGCAGACAAATCACGGACGATTCACATTTTAGATGTCTTCATGGATGCCTACAGAGCAGAACATAAAGACGATCAAATCGAAGTAATTGATTTATTTGCCGAAGAATTTCCAGATCTTGATGGACCAATGATTGAAGCTTGGGGTGCATTGGCAAATGGAGCAGCATTTACTGACTTCTCTGAACAAGTTCAAAAAAACTTAAATCAATTCAATGCTTCTTTAGCTCAATATAAAAAAGCTGACAAAGTTGTTATTGCTAATCCTATGTGGAATCTTAATATTCCAAGTAAATTAAAATCGTGGTTTGATTCAATAACTGTAGTGGGCGAAACCTTCCGCTATACTGAGACCGGTCATATTGCTTTATTACCTGGTAAAAAAATGGTTCATATTCAAGCTGCAGGTGGCAAATATGATGGTAAAGATCCTGGCAGTGTGTATGTTCATGCTATCTTAGAATCTTTAGGAACTAAACGAGTTGCTAAAATTAATGTTGAAGGGATGGATCATTTCCCAGACCAAGCAAAAGATATTATCGCAGCTGCCGAAAAAGAAGCCAAAGAAGTAGCTAAAACTTTTTAAGAGTTAACTATGAAAAAATCGCAGAGTCAGGGACTTATCCCTTTTCTCTGCGATTTTTTAAAATTTATTTGTTGAATTTTCAGCGTCAGATTTTTTTATCCATAGATTAGAATACAATTTTCTTAAACTAAATTTGAATTGCAAAATATTTTTTTGTTATGTATGATTGACATGGATAGTATGAAAATGAGATATTCAAATTTAATTTGAATAAACAAGTGAGAAAGTTAAATAGGAGGAAAGATGAACAACAACAATATACTGATACGTTTACGTTATGCCTTAGATTTAAAAAATCAGGAAATGATTGAAATTTTTGATTTAGGTGGTATGAAAATTGATCCACTTAAATTAGGAGAACTTTTAACTAAGCAACCTGATGACAAAGATCTGATGCGAGATGCGTTTTGTGATGCAAAAACGTTAGAAACATTTTTAAATGGACTGATCATTTTTAAACGTGGGAAACAAGAAATAAAACCTGGCACGACTCCGCCTAAACCTTTTCAAATCACGAATCAGGATAGTGTGAATAATGTGTTGCTTAAAAAAGTGCGCATTGCTTTGTCCATGACTAGTGATGATATTTTAGACGTTTTACATTTGGCGGGAGTTTACGCTTCACCCAGTGAAATCAGTGCCATTTTGCGTAAAGAAGGCCAAAGAAATTATATGGTTTGTGGCGACCGTTATGCCCGCAATTTTCTAAAAGGAATTACGATGCGTTATCGTCAAGATTAATACCGTTGCGTTAAGTAGACTTGGAACTTGAAAAAAGCCTATAATTCTGCTATAATTAATGTATACCAATCTGGGGATGTTACGGATTCGACAGGTATGGTTGAGCTGTCATGGCGTCTAGAAGGTTACGTCTTCTTAAAAAACGTTACCAGTTAAATATAACTGCTAAAAACAATAATAACACTTACGCTTTAGCTGCCTAAAAACAGTTGCGTAGATCCGGTCTTTCTTTGTCTGCGGGCAGGATAGGGTCTCAAATTTAGCAGACTTAGCTAATTTTCACGTCAAACAAAATTAGTGAAACCTTTTGACTAGTTAAAGGGAATGCCGGTTGTTGAGCGAATCCTTTAGCGAAATTTAAATCAATAACTATAGACGTAGAAGTGGTGGTAGCAACGTATTTGGACGCGAGTTCGACTCTCGCCATCTCCATAATAAGTTTTTCCCAGATTGCTCTAAGTGCTGTAAGACCTGTTTTGATAGGTTTTATAGCATTTTTTGTTTTCGGTAGTTTTGGTTTAACCCGAAAAAAAAGGCCTCAATGTCATCGTCTACTACAGAAAAATACTCAAAAAAAAGATGAAACAGAAACCTTTTTATTGGTTTCGTTTCATCTTTTTTTATTTTTCGCTTTCTAGTGGCACAGAAATACTTTTTTCTTCATCAAGTGGAGTGTAAAAATAGAGGACTGAATAATCGGACTCGTCTTTTAAACTGTATAGTGCGACAAACTGATAAGTTTTTTCTTGGTAAGTATAGTCGCCAATTGCGCTGTAAAGATTTTTGTATTCTTCGCCAGTTTCTGCATTTTTGTCATCGGGCATCTGAATGACTTTAAAAGAATCATTCGTAAAATTAACTTCAAAATCATCAATCATGTAATGTTCTTCCAGCACGTTTTCAACAATTGCAGTCGCTCGTGAATTTTCTGTATCGTCCGTTTCTTTCGCTTCAGTGTTTTCTTCATCATAATTTTTTGATTCTGCAGTTTCGCCGGCGTTACTGCATGCAGTTAAGGAAAAAACTAACAATCCTAAAACTAGAAATTTCTTCATCTTTTTTCCTCCAGAAAATTATTTACGCTCGTTTGTTGGCTATTTTTTATATCAATTTTGTTAATTTAAATCAAATCAAAATGACGTAGCGCATAGACAATGCCGCCGTCTGTATTTTTTTTCGTTACAAAGTCGGCTTGCTCTTTTAGCGTATCGCGGGCATTGCCCATGGCGATTTTATACTTGCAGGCACCTAGAAGCTCCATATCGTTAGGGCCATCGCCGAAACCATAAGTTGGCACATCCAAATAATTCATATTCTCTAATAATTTCCGCACGCCATGACCTTTGGAGCCATCTTTATCAATCGTATCGATAGAAAAAGGACCGTTGCGGAAAAATTTCAACTCTGGGAAATTTTTGATATATTCGTCATCGCCATCCGTTCCTAGAACCAATAACATATTCAGTTCTTCTTTTTGGAAAAATTCCGGATCAATTTCTGGCAAATCTGAATGGATAAAATCATAAGCTTTTTTCATCAGAGCTGTGTGGGTAGTGACGCGGATTTTTTTGTGATTATAAAATCCCAACTCGTCGCCGCGACTTTGAGCAAAATGAAGCATCCGCTCCACGACACCCACATCAAGAATATCGGAATAAACTTCTTTGCCCGCGATTTCTACATATTGACCGTTCATCGTAATAAACGAGTCGATCCCGGCGGCTTTGGCGATATCGATAATTTCTGGATTGGTGCGTCCGGTGGCGATTACCGGCAAAATATTATTTTTTCGCAACGTCTGCATGGCTTGTGCCACATCAGGATCGACCTGCGACTGTTTATTTAAAAGAGTTCCATCTAAATCAAAAAAAGTAATTGCTTTTGGCTTCACAAAAAATTCTCCTTTTATTCATCTTTTCAAAAAAGTTTTCACGTATTATCAAATCAAGTCATCTACTTGATACTAGCAAACTTTGCGGGCTTTGACTAGCCCGAATGTTTGAAAATAGAGTATACTAGAACAAACAAGGAGGAGTTTTTTATGAATATTTTAATGGTTGAAGATAATGAATCAGTTTCTGAAATGATGGAAATGTTTTTTTTAAATGAAGGTTGGGAGGCTACTTTTAAATACGATGGGACGACTGGGCTGGCTGCATTTTTAGAAGATCCAGAAAAATGGGATATGATTACTTTGGATTTAAATTTACCAGGGCTTGACGGGATGAGTGTTGCCCGAAAAATTCGCGAAGTTTCAAAAACGGTGCCGCTAATTATGTTGACCGCTCGTGATTCTGAATCTGATCAAGTGCTAGGTTTAGAAATTGGCGCGGATGATTATGTGACGAAACCATTTTCACCGTTAACTTTAATTGCTAGAATGAAGGCTTTGCATCGCCGGGCTGAACAAGTGGAACAAGTCGTTGAACAAAGTGAGCCTGGCGAATTTGATGTGGAGACGGCTCATTTTAAAATCTCCTTAAAAACCCGCGAAGCTTTTTTAAATAATCAATTAATTGATGGCTTAACGCCTAAAGAATTTGACCTATTGTTGACCTTAGCTAAAAAACCAAAACAAGTTTTCTCACGTGAACAATTACTAGAACTCGTGTGGGATTATCAATATTTTGGCGATGAACGAACAGTGGACGCCCACATTAAAAAATTACGCCAAAAAATCGAGAAAGTAGGACCCCAAGTCATTCAAACAGTGTGGGGTGTTGGTTATAAATTTGACGACTCCGAGGCCGGTGCATGAAATATTTGTATCAACAGCTCTTGGCGTTCTGGTCACTAATTGTCGTCGTTCTTTTGATCGTGGGGATTTCTTTTGTTCAATTTACTAGGCGCTCGCTAGAAGAAAATAATTATTCGCAGCTTTTTGGCTATGCTGTGGGGATGCAAGAAAATTATATCAATTTATATGCTCCTCAAAATGGATACTCCTCACCGCAAGAAGCGCTTTTGGATTCCCTTTCTTTAACCGAATCGGTCTTAGCTTATCAAAATGTGCAATTTTATTTTGTAAATGCGGATCAACAAGTAATTTATCCGATGCAAGAAACGAGTACTTTACAAATTAACGCTGAAGATTGGGCGAAAATTTCCGATGCTGACTTTAAAGGGCAAATCGCCGCCACCACTAAAACGGATTTATTTGGGCGGGGGAATGAAACGTCTTACATTATGAAGCCATTTTACACACAAGGAAACGATGCCTTTGCGGGGGCTTTAATCGTTAGTCAGCCGGCGCAAAATATTGAAAATACATTGGCGCCTTTGACGGAAAATTTATTCAAGGCCTTTATTATTTCTAGTATCGTAGCTTTACTAATTTCTTATTGGCTGGCTACCGCGCAAGTGCGGCGGATCAATCGTTTGAAAAAAGCGACCAATGAAATTGCGGCGGGAAATTTTGAAGTGAATGTCCAAGTGAATCCGAAACGTCGCGATGAGTTTGAAGAATTGGCAAATGATTTTAATCATATGGCCCAATCGCTTGCAGATTATCGCAATGAAGTAGAAGAGCAAGAGGAGCGGCGGATTCAATTTATGGCCGACGCTAGTCACGAAATGCGGACGCCACTGACAACTATTAATGGCTTGCTGGAAGGATTATCTCATAACGCAATTCCGGAAGAGCGAAAAGAAAAAGCACTTCATCTTATGGAAAATGAAACGAAGCGACTAATTCGACTCGTCAATGAAAATCTCGACTATGAAAAAATTCGCACCAATCAGATTTCTATGGTCATTAAAGCTTTTGACGGAAATAATGCCGTGGATTCAATCGTGACGCAAATGCAAGCCAAAGCTAAAGCTGCCGGAAATCAAATTATTTTTGAACCACAAGAAGACGTAACGGTGTATGCCGATTATGATCGCTTTATTCAAATGCTAGTTAACATTATTCAAAATGCGATTCAATTTACAACAGATGGTCTGATTACGATTCGGCTGGAAAATATTTCTGGTGGGGCGCGAGTATCTATTAGCGACACTGGAATTGGCATGAGTGAAGAGCAGCAAAAAAATATTTGGGATCGTTATTTTAAAGTAGATCCGTCTCGGAAAAATACTAAATTTGGCGAATCAGGTTTAGGCTTGCCGATTGTTCAACAACTCGTAACATTGCATAACGGAAAAATCTCCGTCAACTCAAAACTAGGGGAAGGCACGACCTTTACGATTGATTTACCCGACCATGATTTACAAGAATCAAAAAAACCAGTAGAGCAAATTTAAATTGCTCCACTGGTTTTTTTTTGTTGTAGGAAAAATAAAAGAAGATTGCTATAGGCAACACCCCCACAATAAATCAAGGCGAAAGGTTGCAACAAAGAGAGTCGTGTTGATTGTAAATACTCATTGAGAGTTAAGAAATTTTTAGAAGAAAAAGGCAGGAGCATAGCAGAATTTGTATTGGCATGGGTGAAACTAGCCGGTAACGTTTGATTAATTTTTTCAGCTACATTTGTGGCAATTTGGTCTTTGAAAAAAGTATTTATTTGTTCTTGACTTAAAACTAATAAGCAAAATAAAAAAAGTCCGACAAATAACAAAAAGCGATTGATTGGCCAACTTTTTACCCAAAAAGATTTCGTAGGGCGCTGCCAGTGATAGTAATAGGTAATAAAAAAAGTTAAGCCAATAATTAAGAGGGCGATCACAATCAGTTGATACCACCAAAAGTGTTGCGTCGATTTTTCCAAGTCTTGTAAGAAATTTAAAAATGTCTCTGGAGCCATTTTGCCAGTCGTACTAGTAAACTGACTCATTTCCCGCTGATAAGAATGGCTTAGAGACAATAAAAATTTAGGGAGGACGACTAGACTACTAAATAGAAAAGCCAGGCTAGCTAATAATAAACTGAGGCCGCTAAAAAATGCCCAGTGTTTTTTTAAAGTCGAAGAAATGTGCACTATAAAATCACCTCAAGTCTATTATAAAAAGAAGTCGTGAACTTTTTATGAAAATTTAAGGATAAATAAAAGCCTTCCATTGCTGGAAGGCGTTCATTCAATGCTATATTTCTTATTGTTCTGGTGTCGTTGGTGCTAAATATTCTTGATAACTTTTTGTTTGATACAAATCCATAGTCGACTGTCCGCCATTTTGACTATAGAGACTAGTCGATTCACTCCCTAAATCACTTTCGATGGTTTCCATTTGTTCCAATTGATTTTGATAATTAAAATCGCTCGCTTCAATTGGCTCTAAACCTGAATCGGTATAGAAACGGAAGAGATCACCGTTATTGATTTTATCGGAGACCGCTAATTGTTGATCAACTGCATCGTGGATCTTTTGCACTTGTTCACTGTTGGCTTCTTCTTCAGGAACTAATGAACCATCAGCCGTGTAATAAAGTGTGTTATGGTAGTAAACATATTTTTCCGTCATAAAGCCATTACGATCACGGAAGGCAACAATTTGATCATGTTCTGGTGAAAGCATATCTTGACCAAGTTGAATATAATCATCCGTTTCAACGCCTAGCAAATGAAGTAACGTTGGCAGTGCATCTACTTGACCGCCATAAGTGTGACTAATGCCACCACCAGTTTGGCCAGGAATATGAATCATGTAAGGCACTCGTTGCAAGTTAGCATTGTCATAATTATCCCAAGTCTCCGCACTTTGACCTAATAATTCAGCAAGTGAGGCATTACGGGAATCAGAAATACCATAGTGATCACCATATAAAACAATTACGGAATTCTCGTATAAACCGGAAGCCTTTAAATAATTGAAAAATTCTTCAACGGCCGTGTCGAGATAATTAGCAGTTGCAAAATATCCGTTAATTGTTTCATCGCCCGTATCAGCGATTGGAAATCCGGCGTCATCATTTTCAAAAGTGGAGTAAGGATAGTGATTAGAAACGGCAATAAATTTTGAGTAAAAAGGTTGTTGCAAGTGTTCTAAATATTGAACAGATTGATCAAAAAATGGTTTATCATGCAAGCCATATTGGAAAGAATTTTCCGAAGTGACATCATAATAGGAAGCATCAAAGAAGTAATCAAAGCCTAAATTTTTATACGTTTCATTCCGGTTCCAAAATGTTCCGGCATTACCATGAAAAACAGCCGAAGTATAACCAGCTTCTTGTTTTAAAATATTTGGAGCTGCTTCGAAAGTATTTTTCCCACCGAGTTGAGTAAATAACGAACCTTGCGCTAAACCAAAGAGGGAATTTTCCATTAAGGTTTCAGCATCAGAAGTTTTACCAGCTTTTACTTGATGGAAGAAATTATCAAAAGCAAAAGTTTGATTGTCGTGATATAAAGAATTTATAAATGGCGTTACTGTGTGGGCGACACCATTTTCATCGGTCAGTTGATAATCAATTAAAAATTGTTGGAAACTTTCTAGATGAATGTAAATAACATTCTTTCCTTCAGCTAGGCCAAATAAATTTTCGTCAGGAGCCGCGTAATGATCGTCGACGTAATTTTCAACATCTAATAAATCATTCGGACTTGCTTCTGCTCGGACTTGATTGGTTTGATACGTTTGGTAGCCATCGTAGGCGGTGAAAAAATTCAAGCCGAGATATTTAACCATATAATCTCTAGAAAATGTTCGTCCTAATAATTGTGGGCGATCGGCTTCAGCTAAAGATAAGTTGGCCGAAAATAACAAAGCGCCTAAAACCGAAAAAGCGAGGGCCACGCGAGCGCGGAGCGGCTTTGGATCGATTTTGATTTTTTTTAAAATCAACAAGACAGGAATAAGCACGACATCTAAAAAGTATAAAATATCATGAGGTCGTAATAAACGCAGAGCCGATTCGCCTAAGCCAGAAGAAACGGCGCCGGCACCAAGCATCGTATTTATAGTAATAAAATCGGTAAACTCACGGTAATAACTAGCATTTGCATAGATTAAAACGGAAAGTCCGATATAAATCACCAGCATTGTCAGATAAGAATGGAGTGGTTTGCGGACGTACAAAGCGATGGATAATAATAAAATTGTCGTAGCAAATGGATTAAGGAACAAAATAAAATATTGGAAAGTATTTTCAATTCCTAAATTAAAATCAACAAGATAAGCTAAAATTGATTTGGCCCAAATTAGACCGACGAGTAAGGCGAAAAACCCCATTCGTTTATTGACCCATTGTGTTAAGTGTTTCAAGGCATCAACACCCTTTCTTTTATTCAATGATTTCTATTCATAATTTTTGGCTGTATTTTTTCATGGTCACAGTAATTTTACGGTTCATTCCAAGAAATGTCAACGTAAATCATCTTTTCATGGCTGTTTTCACTAGTAGTTTAGAAAAAATTACGTTTTAATTTATGCCTTAAGTTTGCTATACTGAAACCAAGTAAAAATAAGATTCAGGAGGAGATATTTTGACAATTCAATTAAAAAAAAGACCTACCAGCTTTTTGCTCCAAGCAAATGATCTGGCCGGTATAAAAGATTCAGCGGATTCGGCTGGCTGGCATGAATTTTCTGTGGCCGGAAAAATAATTGGGGCAGGCTACTTAGGTGTCCAAAATAAAGGCGTCGGTTGGCTGATTCCTAACGCTCAACAAAAGCCTGACGCTACTTTTTTTACAAATTTATTTTTAGAAGCGATTGGGAAACGAAAATTTTTAGTCCGAGATGCGCAAACTACCGCTTTTCGATTATTTAATGGTGCCGGCGATGGATTTGGTGGGCTAACTATTGACTATTATGGTGGCTATGCTGTTTTTTCTTGGTATAACGAAACGATTGCTAATTGGAAAAAAGAAATTATTCGTGGATTTAAAGAAGCATTTGCTAGTTCTTTTCGCGAAGAGTTAGTCGGAATTGTCGCTAAAAATCGTTATCAAGGCGCCGCCAGTGAAAGTGAAATTCTCGACGGGACGATTCCAGAAGATGTTATCGTTTTAGAAAATGGCTTGAAATATCATGTTCACTTGCAAGATGGTTGGATGACTGGAATTTTTCTTGATCAACGGGAAGTTCGCAAGTCATTAAAAGAAGGGTTGGCAAAAGATTGTCGCGTGCTAAATACTTTTAGTTATACCGGTGCTTTTTCCGTGGCCGCCAAAGTCGGCGGCGCAAAGAGTACGACTAGTGTGGATCTAGCTAAGCGGAGTTTGCCTTTGACTAAAGAACAATTTGAAGTAAATGAACTGGATGATTCCAAGGAAAAAATGTACGCCATGGGTGTTTTTCATTTCTTTGATTATGCGGCTAAAAAGAAATTAAACTACGATTGTATTATTTTGGATCCGCCAAGTTTTGCCCGCAATAAAAAGCAAACTTTTTCTGTGGCTAAAAATTACAACGAATTAATTGAAGCCAGTTTGAAAGTGATGAAAAAAGGGCTGCTGATTTGTTCAACAAATGCCAGCAATATTAGTTACGGGAATTTTAGAAAAATGATTGAAACAACGTTGAAAGACCAAAAACAAGCGTATGCGATCCAAGAAGTTTTCCGTTTGCCCGCTGATTTTCCAGCACCTAAAGAAATGCCAGAAGAAAATTATCTTAAAGTCGTAGTGGTTTCCATCTTATGATTTGGATTCGTTCTTTCGTTGGCGCCGATTGTAGTGCGTTAGCTGCTGAAATTGCCCAACTTTCAGAAGAAATTTCTAAAAATCAAGTTTCTAACACTGAAGATTGTGAAAATGAAATTTCCATGGTGGAGTGGCGGGCCGATTGTTTTTTAGAAGAAATCTCTTCACAAGAGCTTGCGGAAATTTTTTCTCCTGTGAAAATGCCAATTATTTTGACCATCCGCACGAAAATAGAAGGGGGCCAATTTGTCGGCAGCGCTGCAATATATCAGAAGCTTTTGAAAAAATATTTAGCTAGCGGAATATTTTCATCTGTTGATCTAGAAATAAATCGCGTCGATGCGCCGCAACTGATTGAGATTATCCGAAAATTTCCAGTTAAATTGATTACTAGTTTTCATCAAGTAGATTACACGCCGTCACTTGTAATTTTAAAAGAGATTCGCCAACGAATGCGCGCCTTACCCGTGCTGCCAGATGTGGAAAAATTTGCCGTCACCATTCAACAGCCAGAAGATTTGGTGACTCTAAAAATATTTGCAACAGAAAATAGCCAAGAAAAAAATCCCCCACAAATTATAATTGGTATGGGAAATGGTGGCTGGGTCAGTCGCATTTATCCAGAAACATTTGCCTCAAGTGCAACTTTTGTCGCTGGAAATACAGCAGCAGCCCCCGGTCAGTTAACGTTAGCAACGATTCAAAAAATCCGCCAATCCACTGTCGTGCCAAAAACAAAAAGCCAGTAACCTAAAATCATTTCATAAAAGGATGTGTCCACCATGAAAGTCAGTCAAGAAATTAAACAAGAAGCTAATCAGTACGTTGATGAAGTTTTTCAAAAATTACAAGTCCAAAATCCCAACGAAACAGAATTTTTGCAAGCGGTCGAAGAATTTTTACCAGCAGCCAAACTTTTTTTCGCTAAAAACCCACACTTACTGGAAAAAAATATTTTCGGTCAATTAGTTGAGCCGGAGCGTTTAATTTCTTTTCGGGTTCCTTGGGTGGATGACCAGCAGCAAGTCCAAGTCAACCGCGGATATCGCGTGCAATTTAACTCGGCATTAGGGCCTTATAAAGGCGGCTTGCGGTTTCATCCAACGGTTAATGCGTCTGTCTTAAAATTTCTCGCTTTTGAACAAATTTTTAAAAATAGTTTAACCCAACTAATGATTGGCGGCGGCAAAGGGGGCGCAGATTTTGATCCTAAAGGGAAATCTGATGGGGAAATCATGCGTTTTTGTCAGAGCTTTATGTTAGAGCTGCAACGACATATTGGAGAAAATTTTGATGTGCCAGCCGGAGATATTGGTGTTGGCGCGCGAGAAATTGGTTATTTATTTGGAATGTACAAAAAATTAAATGGGATGGACTTTGGTGTCTTAACCGGCAAACCTCTTTTATATGGTGGCTCTCCTGGGCGCACAGAGGCGACGGGTTACGGTTTGGTGTATTTTGTAGAAAATTTATTAAAAGATTTACACGAAGATTTCTCCCAACATACTGTTCACGTTTCCGGTTCTGGCAATGTGGCAATTTATGCCATTGAAAAAGCATTGGCACTAGGAGCGAAAGTCTTAACTTGCTCGGATTCTGATGGTGTAATTTATGATCCGGCCGGCATTGATGTCACCCTTTTAAAAGAAATCAAAGAAATCAAACGCCAACGATTAACGGCTTATCAAAAAAATCGCCCAGACGCTCAATATTTTTCAAAAAAATCAGTTTGGGATTTACCTTTTGACTTTACCATTGCTTTACCTTGCGCTACGCAAAATGAAATTAGTTTATCGCAAGCTCAAAACATGGTCGATCACGGCCTAAAAATTATCGTAGAAGGCGCCAATATGCCAACAGCAATCTCGGCTGTCGCATTTTTTGCCCAAGAAAATATTTATTATTGTCCCGGCAAAGCGGCCAATGCAGGTGGTGTGGCAGTTTCGGCACTAGAGATGGCCCAAGATAGTCAACGCATGATTTGGAATATTGAAAAAGTCGATCAAGAACTTTCAGCGATTATGAAAAACATTTATCAAACTTGTCGTGACACGGCTAACGCATACGATTGCCCGAATAATTTTTTGATGGGCTCTAACTTAGCCAGCCTAGAAAAAGTTGCTTTTGCCATGGATTCACAAGGAATCGTTTAAAAAGGCAAAAGATTTTAGTAGAAATAATGACTTTTAGCTTGTCAAATAAGTCGAAAAACTTTAATGTAAGGAATGTAAGAAATAATTTTGAGGAGGAAAAAAATGTCTCATATTAAATTTGATTATTCAGCCGTGGCTCCGTTTGTTAAAGAACACGAATTAAGCTACATGCAAGACCAAGTAACAAGTGCTCACAATACTTTGCGTCAAGGTACTGGTGCCGGGAGCGATTATATCGGTTGGGTAGATTTACCTAAAAATTATGACAAAGAAGAATTTGCACGGATTAAACAAGCAGCTGCTAAAATTAAATCAGATTCCGAAGTGCTCGTTGTAATCGGAATTGGTGGATCTTATTTAGGTGCTAGAGCTGCGATTGACTTTTTAAATCATACTTTTAATAATTTATTACCAAGTGAAAAAAGAAATGCGCCGCAAATTTTCTTTGCCGGCAATTCGATTTCTTCCACTTATTTAGCCGACTTGATTGAAGTAATTGGCGAAAAAGATTTTTCTGTCAATGTAATTTCAAAATCAGGGACAACTACTGAACCAGCGATTGCTTTTCGCGTTTTCAAAGAATTACTAGTAAAAAAATATGGCGAAAAAGAAGCGAACGGACGGATTTATGCCACAACAGATAAAGAACGTGGCGCTGTAAAAGTAGAAGCTGACGCACAAGGTTGGGAAACTTTTGTTATTCCTGATGATGTTGGTGGCCGTTATTCCGTATTGACTGCAGTGGGTCTTTTACCAATTGCCGCTTCTGGAGCTGACGTAGATGCCTTAATGCAAGGAGCTCTTGATGCTAGTGTTGAATATGCGGATGACGATTTGTCAAAAAATGAAGCGTATCAATATGCAGCATATCGTAATATTTTATACCGTAAAGGGAAAGTGACTGAGTTATTAATTAATTACGAACCAGGCATGCAATATTTCTCTGAATGGTGGAAACAATTGTGCGGAGAATCTGAAGGAAAAGACCAAAAAGGAATTTATCCTTCCTCAGCGAATTTTTCTACCGATTTACATTCTTTAGGCCAATACATTCAAGAAGGCCGCCGCAATATTTTTGAAACGGTGATTAAAGTAGAGGAACCTAGAAAGAGCGTAAAAATTCCTGAAACTGCTGAAGACTTAGATGGACTTGGTTATTTGCAAGGAAAAGAAATGGATTTTGTAAATACAAAAGCATTTGAAGGAACTCTTTTAGCTCATACAGATGGTGGCGTACCGAACTTATTAGTTAAAATTCCGAAGATGGATGCCTACACATTAGGCTACATGATTTATTTCTTTGAAATTGCCATTGGCGTTTCTGGTTATTTAAATGCTGTGAATCCATTTGACCAACCAGGTGTAGAAATGTATAAGAAGAACATGTTCGCCCTTTTAGGCAAACCTGGCTTTGAAGATTTAGCTAAAGAATTGAACGAACGTCTGTAAAAAAATCTTTGTAATATTTTAAAAAAAAGGATCATCCATTTTGATGGTCCTTTTTTTTTATGGCCTTAAATTTTTTTTGACAAAGCAATTTTTTTGACCTAAAGTAAATACTGTTATTATGACTAAGGGGGAAGATTCATGTTATTTTCAAGTACAAAAGATTTAACAAAAGTGAGCGAAATTTTACCAGAATTAAAGAAGGTCCAAGACTTTTTGGCTTCATTTAAAGCGAGCGATTTTGTTGCCGGCACTTCGATTCAAGTAGCCGACAATATTAAAGCCAACTTGATTTCTTATGACACAAAATCTCGGGCAGCAGGTTTCTGGGAAGCGCACGAAAAAATGGTAGACGTCCATTATATTCTTGAAGGCTCTGAGCTGGTGGATTTAAATTTTGACGACACGTTGAAAAAAGATGTCTACCAACCAGAAAAAGAAATGTACGAACTTTTTGGTGAACCAACCGATACGATTCGCTTAGATGAAAAAAATAATTTTTTACTTTTGTTCCCACACGAAGCTCACCGGACAGGCGTTCAAGAAGAATCCGTTGTTTCTGTTAAAAAAATCGTCTTTAAAATTGGCTAAATCTGTTTTTTAATCAAAAAAACAATTTTTCAAAAAAGCGACGATAAACAAAAGAAAAATTTTCATTTTTTTCAATTGATAGTTGTTAGGTCAGGGGATGAATTTTCCTCTGACTTTTTTTGCCTCCAGAAATAGATTTAAGAAACATCATTTTCGAGACAAAATTTTTGTCATTTAATGTAAAAAGATTATAATTAAGACAGTGAATAAAGAAAGCAAAAGAAATCGCAATCTTTTTTCAAAATGAATTTTAGGAGGTTTGTGAAAAATGGCAAAGAAACATTATGACCGCTCAAAACCACATGTTAATATTGGTACGATTGGTCACGTCGATCATGGTAAAACAACATTAACGGCGGCAATTACCAAAGTATTATCAAAGAAAGGTTTGGCCGACGCGCAAGATTATGCGTCAATTGATGCTGCACCTGAAGAACGTGAACGCGGGATTACCATTAACACAGCCCACGTTGAATACGAAACTGAAGCACGGCATTACGCCCATATCGATGCTCCAGGGCACGCAGACTATGTTAAAAATATGATTACCGGTGCCGCTCAAATGGATGGGGCAATTCTTGTTGTTTCCGCTACTGATGGTCCGATGCCTCAAACGCGTGAACATATTTTGCTCTCTCGCCAAGTAGGTGTAAAATATTTAATCGTCTTTATTAATAAAATTGACCAAGTAGATGACGAAGAATTAATTGATTTAGTCGAGATGGAAGTTCGGGAATTATTAAACGAATACGATTTTCCAGGCGACGATATTCCAGTCATTAAAGGTTCAGCTTTAAAAGCTTTGGAAGGCGATCCTGCGGCTGAAGAAGCAATTTTAGAATTAATGGATACTGTTGATACTTATATTCCAACACCTGTTCGTGAATTGGATAAACCTTTGTTGATTCCAGTGGAAGATGTCTTCACCATTACTGGTCGAGGCACAGTAGCTTCTGGTCGGATTGATCGCGGAACATTGCGGGTCGGCGATGAAGTTGAAATCGTCGGAATTCATCCCGATATTAAAAAAGCTGTTGTTACTGGGGTGGAAATGTTTAGAAAAACTTTGGATTACGGTGAAGCCGGCGATAACGTTGGTGTCTTGTTACGTGGGATTCAACGTGATGATGTTACCCGTGGTCAAGTGATTGCTAAACCTGGTTCTATTACTCCACATACGAAATTTATCGGCGAAGTCTATATCTTAACGAAAGAAGAAGGCGGACGTCACACGCCATTCTTTACTAACTATCGTCCACAATTTTATTTCCGGACGACAGACGTTACTGGGGTTATCGAACTTCCAGAAGGCGTTGAAATGGTTATGCCAGGAGACAATGTTACAATTGATGTCGAATTAATTCATCCAGTTGCCATTGAAAAAGGAACAACTTTCTCCATTCGTGAAGGTGGCAAAACGGTTGGATCTGGTATGGTTACTGAAATCGAAGGTTAAATTTTATAATGCATTATTAAAGAAGCAACCAAAAAAGTTTGGCTGCTTCTTTTTTTATTTGACAGAAGTTAAAATTTATACATATTATGGGCACTTTTCTTGTAGTTTTCCAAAACTTTGGTATGATAAGAATGTATGAGTGTGTCTTGATTCGCATTAATGAAAATTGATGCGAATTTTTTCCATTTCAAAGTGAAAGGTGTGAGAACAATGCAACGGATTCCCCAAGTACAAATTGATGAAATTCGGCAAAAAGTGAATATCGTCGACATTGTTGGCGAATATGTTCAGCTAAAAAAAGCTGGGCGAAATTATTCCGGTCTTTGTCCATTTCACGAAGAAAAAACACCTTCCTTTTCGGTTACTGAAGAAAAACAAATTTTCAAATGTTTTGGTTGTGGTAAAGGCGGCAATGTCTTTCAGTTTGTTCAAGAAATTGAAGGCGTCAGCTTTGTTGAAGCGGTAAAAAAAGTGGCCGACTATGCCCACGTGCCACTTGAAATTGAAGTCGCAGAAACAGCACCCGTCACCAAAAAAAATCAACGTTTAATTAAGATGCATGAACAAGCGCAAACGGCGTTTCAACATGTCTTATTAAATACGCAATTAGGAGTTGAACCGCTAGATTATTTAACAAAGCGGGGACTAGACGAAGAAACTTTAAAAACATTTGGGATTGGTTTTGCTCCAAGCACCGGGAAATTTTTAAAAGAAATTTTATCGCGTGATGGTTATTCAGATGAAGAATTAAAATTGTCGGGATTATTTGCTCAAAGTGAGGATGGACAGTTCTTTGATCGCTTTCAAGGGCGAATTATGTTTCCTTTAAAAAATGCCAACGGATCGATTGTCGGCTTTTCTGGGCGACTAACCGGACAAGAAAAAAATAAAAATCAACCAAAATATTTAAATTCCCCTGAAACACCATTGTTTGAGAAGCGTTTTATGTTGTATAATTTTAATCAGGCAAAAGGTGATATGCGAAAAGCACAATCGTGTTTTTTATTTGAAGGATTTATGGATGTAATCGCCGCTTTTCAAGGAGGGATAAAAAATGGTGTCGCCAGCATGGGGACGAGCTTTACTAAAGAGCAAGTTCAGCTGTTAGAGCGCACCACTAAGGAATTAGTCCTTTGTTTTGATGGAGATGATCCTGGACAAAATGCGATTTTTAAAAGTCTGCAACAATTAAAACAAATGTCGCATTTACGTCTAAGAATTGTTATGCTGCCAGAAAAATTAGATCCAGATGAATTTTTAAGGCAACATGGTGCAACTGAATTTTTTAATTTTTTAACGAAAAATCAAAAAACGCCTTTTCAATTTAAGGAAATGTTTTTGCAAAAAAATTACGATTTGGAAAATGAGCAAGGCAAAGGTGATTTTTTAAAGGAACTCGTGGTAGAATTAGCTGATAATCCTTCCGTCATGGAGCGCGATATTATTTTGCATCAAATGGCTGAAACTTATCAGGTGAGCTACGATATTTTAAAAAATCAATTGTTAGCAGTGAGCAAATCGCGCCAGCAAAATCAACTCCAGCAAGTGGTTGACTTGTCTCAAGCAGTCAAACAGACCCGGGAAAAGTTAACGCAAGGCGAAAAAGCAGAACGCTTGTTGTTACATCGGATGTTTTATGACGATGAAGTGCGACAATTTTTACGCCAACATCCACCGATTTTTATTCACGACATGTATCAAGAATTATATTTGGTGATGGAAAGTTTTGCTATGTCTGGCGGAGAAATGTCTGATGATGTTTTTCTTGATTATGTAAAAGACGACAGCTTACGTAACTTGGCAGCAACAATTTTCATGCTAGAAGCCGCCCCAAAAGAATCTAATAACGAGATTTTCGATTTACTCCATAGTTTAGCGTTAGAACGTTTGAAAAGAGAAATTGCTGAAAAAAGGCAACTCCAACAAGAAGCCAAACGCTTAGAAAATTCGGAGATGGAGTTACAACTGACCATCGATATCTTACAATTGACCAAAAAAATGAAAACGGCAGAAATTATTTAGGAGGGTCTATAATGGCTGAAGAAAAAAAAGTGGCTGAAGAAAATAAAATTCCTTACGAAGAAGCCTTACAAAAATTTATTAAAGCAAACAAAAAAGCAGGTACAGTGAAAATTGATTTACTGACTGAAAAATTGGCTACTCCTTATGAGCTTGAAGCAGACGCGATGGATCAATTGATTCAAAAAGTGGAAGATGCCGGTATTTCTGTAGTTGATGAAAAAGGTGAACCTACCGCAGCTAGTTTGAAAAAAGCAACCGTTACAAAAAAAGAAATGGAAGATTTATCGGCGCCAACGGGTGTGAAAATTAACGACCCCGTGCGGATGTACTTAAAAGAAATCGGCCGCGTTTCTTTATTAACGGCACCGCAAGAAGTAGAACTTGCTCTAAAAATTGAAGAAGGCGACCAAGAAGCTAAACAACGCTTAGCTGAAGCCAACTTGCGCTTAGTAGTTTCTATTGCTAAACGTTATGTCGGGCGTGGCATGCAATTTCTTGATTTAATTCAAGAAGGAAATATGGGCTTAATGAAAGCCGTAGAAAAATTTGATTACCGTAAAGGATTTAAATTTTCTACTTACGCTACTTGGTGGATTCGTCAAGCAATCACCCGGGCCATCGCCGATCAAGCACGGACCATTCGGATTCCAGTGCATATGGTGGAAACCATTAACAAATTAATTCGTATTCAACGACAATTATTACAAGATTTAGGTCGGGAACCAACACCAGAAGAAATTGGTGCTGAAATGGATTTACCAACTGAAAAAGTTCGGGAAATTTTGAAAATTGCTCAAGAACCAGTTTCATTGGAAACACCAATCGGTGAAGAAGATGATTCTCATTTAGGTGATTTCATTGAAGACCAAGAAGCAACTAGCCCGGCTGAACATGCCGCTTACGAATTATTAAAAGAACAACTAGAAGATGTGCTAGATACTTTAACTGATCGCGAGGAAAATGTTTTGCGCTTGCGTTTTGGTCTAGATGACGGCCGCACACGGACTCTAGAAGAAGTAGGTAAAGTTTTCGGCGTAACCCGCGAACGTATTCGCCAAATCGAAGCCAAAGCCCTACGGAAACTCCGCCACCCATCCCGCTCAAAACAACTAAAAGACTTTTTAGAATAAGGATGTGTTTTGGCCGAATAACAGTGTAGAAAATTAGGAAAACTGAAGACAAATAGAATATTTGTGTGAAGTTTTATCTATTTTCCTAACTGTTGGCCAAAACACAATCTAAATATAAAAAATAAAAGAGAAGACAGCAGGTCTTCTCTTTTTTTCAAGGAGGAAATTATGGAAGAATTGCTAGGAACATTGACAACAGGAATTATTACTGACGAAAATGATACTCATTTTTTCGTACAAAAAAATGGTCAGACGTTTCAATTGTTAAAAACAGAAGGTGAGCATGCATTAGGAGACAGTATTGAAGGGTTCTTTTACATCAATGCTGATCAAAAATTAAGCTTCACAACAGAAATTCCTAATATTCGTCAGGGACATTACGGATTTGGGATTGTTGTGAAAGCGCGGCGGGACTTAGGCGTTTTTGTCGATATCGGTTTACCGGATAAAGATGTCGTCGTCTCCCTAGATTTTTTGCCAGAAATGAAAGAGCTGTGGCCTAAACCCGGCGACGTTCTGTATTTAACTATTACTGTCGATCAAAAAGATCGCATCTGGGGCTTATTAGCCGATGAAAATATTTTCCTTAGCTTGTTTAAAAAATTACGCGCTGAAGATAATTGGCAAAATAAAGAAGTCGAAGGCGTTGCTTATCGTTTGAAATTAGCCGGAACGTTTGTTTTAACGAGTGATTTTCATCAAGGATTTATTCATCCGAATGAACGCTTCAAAGAACCTCGCTTAGGTGAACAACTAAAAGCGCGGGTCATCGGCGTTTCACCTCATGGTTATTTAAATTTATCTTTGAAACCACGGGCGTTTGAAATTATTGATGACGATGCGCAAATGCTTCTGACTTTTCTAGAAAGAGCCGAAGAAAATAAAATTCCTTTCACTGATAAATCAACGCCTGAAAGCATTCAGCAACAATTTGGCATTAGTAAAGCGCAGTTTAAACGGGCGATTGGTCATTTGTTGAAAGCTAAAAAAATTAAGCAAGTAGATGGTTGGACCGTTTTACTTGATACTGAAATAGAATCTAATTGAGAATCCATTGAAAAAGTCCGTTGACTAGTTTATAATTTGTCTAAAGAACGAATATAAAAAAATGCAAAATACATTTGATGAAAGTCAAATTTGAAAATTTTGTAAGTAGAGGGCTAAATCATGGATACCATCACGCAACTAAAAAAAATCAAAAAACAATTACATGAATCAGGTTTTAAACTAACGCCTCAACGAGAATCCACTTTATTAGTCTTACTGGAAAATGAAAAAGATCATTTGGCCGCCGAAGAAATTTACGTTCGGGTCAAAGAAAAAGCGCCTGAGATTGGCTTGGCGACAGTCTATCGGACGTTAGAAATTTTGACAGAATTAAAAGTAGTTAATAAAGTGAGCTTTAACGACGGGCTTTCTCGTTATGATTTGCGCAAAGACGGGGCGAAACATTTTCATCACCATCTCTTGTGCTTGGAGTGCGGACAAATTGAAGAAATTGAAGATGATTTATTGTTAGAAGTTGAAAAAGTAGTAGACAAACAATATGGTTTTCTAGTCAAAGATCATCGCTTAACTTTTCATGGTATTTGTCGGAATTGTCGGGCGGAAAAAAATCAGCTTTAAAAACGCTAGCCAAAAACAACTGCCAAAAATTTTGGGAGTTGTTTTTACGTTTGGGCGCGTTTCTGTTATGATACATAAGAAATGAGGGAGAAAATGTCAGAGATTGATCCACATTTGCAATCACTTTTAGATGAATATTTATCTTATTTACAAATTGAACGCGGGCTAGCGGAAAATTCTCGTCAGTCTTATCGCCGTGATTTGACTCAATATTTAAAATTTCTAGCAAGTCGACAAATTACGGATTTAGATCAAGTGGATCGCTTTGTGGTGATGGACTTTTTGGAAATGTTACAAAAAGATCACGCCCAAGCTACGATTATTCGGATGTGTTCAAGTTTGCGCCGATTCCATCAATTTTTGCGCCAAGAACGCTATACTGAAACGGATCCGATGCAACACATTGACACGCCGAAAAAAGGCCAGACTTTGCCCAAAATTTTAAGCACCCAAGAAGTAGATTTGCTTTTAAATACACCAGATACAACTACAAAGCTCGGCTTACGCAATCGGGCGATTTTAGAAGTGATGTACGCTACTGGGATGCGCGTGTCTGAAGTGGTGAACTTGACCATGAGCATGCTTCATTTAAATATTAGTTTGCTCAAAACAATCGGTAAAGGGGACAAGGAGCGGATTATTCCTTTAGGCAGTGTTGCTTTATTGTGGCTCAATCGCTACTTAGATGAAGTTCGTCCGCAACTAGCAAAAGACGATGTGCCTTTTGTTTTTGTGAATTTTCATGGCAATCAATTATCGCGCCAAGGGATTTGGAAAAATTTACAACAAATCGTTCAAACCGCTGGCATTACAAAATCCGTTACGCCACATACGTTGCGCCACAGTTTTGCTACTCATTTATTAGAAAATGGCGCCGATTTAAGAATTGTTCAAGAATTACTAGGACACGCCGATATTTCCACCACGCAAATTTACACCCACATCACGAAAGCTCGGATGGCTGATGTTTATCAAAAATATTTTCCCCGCGCATAGGAGTTTTTTATGACTGATTTAAATGTAAAAATTGAAGGTTTTGAAGGACCGATGGATTTATTATTACATCTGATTCAACAATATGAAGTGGATATTTATGAAGTGCCGCTGGCTGAAGTGTGCGACCAGTATTTAAATTACGTCCACACCATGCATGCCCTACAACTGGAAGTGGCAGCTGAATATTTAGTCGTAGCTGCAACGCTACTAGCTATAAAATCCCGCCAATTATTGCCACAAATCGAAAATGAAAATATCGACGAGCTGTGGGAAGAAGATACTGGACTTGATCCTAAAGAAGAATTATTGCAACAACTACTCGTTTATCGAAAATTTAAATACGCCGGCCAAGAATTACAAGATTTAGAAGGTCAGCGCCAATTATTTTTTGAAAAAGAACCGAGTGATCTTTCTATGTACACGAAAGATTTACCGTTAGAAAAAAATCAAGTAACAACGATTGATTTATTTTTAGCCTTTCATGACGTTTTGCAAAAAAAACAAGAGCAAACCGGCCAACAAGCGACAGTGGCCAAAGAAGATCTTTCTGTTAGTCAAAAAGTTTCTTGGTTTAAACGACATTTATTTATTCATACTCGGCAAGTTTCATTTTCAGATATGTTTGTCAACTATGAAAAAAATGAATTAGTCAATACCTTTTTAGCTGTGTTAGAATTGTTAAAAGAAGGTTTTATGACTGCCATGCAGGCGGAAAATTTTGCCGATATTTATTTTGAACAAAGGGAGGAGTCCCGTGGTTAAAAATTTTGGACCCCAATTAGAAGCCTTGCTTTTTGTGGCGGGGGAAAAAGGATTGCAAGTAAAAGAAGCCGCCAGCGTTTTAAATAAAGACTCCAGCGCACTGTTCCAACAATTAGAACAATTACAAAGTCAATATGAAGCAGATAAAAATCGTGGGCTAACCATCATTCAAACCGGTGAAGTTTTTAAATTAGTCACCAAACCTAAATTCCAACCACTGATTGTCAATTACGCTAAAGCTCCTATTGCCAATCGGTTAAGTAAGGCTGCTTTAGAAACTTTGGCAATTGTTGCTTATAAACAGCCAATGACCCGCGGTGAGATTGATGACATTCGCGGGGTTCAAAGTTCTGGCGCCTTACAAACGCTAGTCATTAAACGTCTAGTAGAAGAAAAAGGGCGCGCCGAAACAGTGGGGCGGGCGATTTTATATGGCACTACGAGTTACTTTCTTGATTATTTTGGATTGAAGAAATTAACCGATCTGCCAGATATTACGGAAATGGAAAGTAATATCCCACAAGTCAATGATTTATTTGCACGACAAACAAACGATCAGGAAAACTCTTGGTCAGAAACTGAGGAAAATTAAGATGGAACGACTACAAAAAGTTATCGCTCAAGCGGGCGTTGCTTCCCGGCGTAAAGCTGAAGAATTAATTAAAGCAGGCATGGTCACCGTCAATGGTCAAACGGTGGTTGAACTAGGAACGAAAGTAAAAGCCAGTGATCGAATTGAAGTCAAAGGAATCCCGTTAGCTAAAGAAGAGCCCGTTTATTATTTATTTTACAAACCAAAAGGCGTGATTACTGCCGTTACTGATGACAAAAAACGGCCGGTGGTTTTGGATTATTTTCCAGAAGTAAAAGAACGGATTTTTCCAGTCGGTCGGCTTGATTATGATACGACCGGCTTACTGCTGCTTACTAACGATGGTGATTTTGCTCAAAAATTAACCCATCCTTCCCATGAAATTGAAAAAGTGTATGTGGCCAAGGTCAAAGGGGTTCCCAATTATTCACAATTAAAAATATTAGAAAAAGGCGTTCGGATTGAACATTACAAAACAGCGCCGGCTAAAGTAAGTATTATTTCTAGTGATGCCAAAAAAGGAACTGCCATTGTTTCTTTAACGATTCACGAAGGCCATCATCATCAAGTAAAAAATATGTTAGAAAAAGTTGGCTTTCCTGTTTTAAAACTAAAACGCGAAAAATTTGGCATGTTAACTTTGGACAAATTAAATCCTGGCCAATCTCGCCGACTATTTAAAAAAGAAGTGACTGATTTATTACGTTTGGCCGAAACAAACTCCTTGTCAAAAAAATAAATATCGGATATAATGAACACGTTAAAAAAATATATAGGTTCGTCTTCAGGGGCAGGGTGAAATTCCCGACCGGTGGTAATAGTCCACGAACTGAGTCTTGCGCTCAGCCGATACGGTGTAATTCCGTAGCCGACAGTAAAGTCTGGATAAAGAAGATCGGCTTTTTTGTGTACTCACAAAAGCTGGTGTCTCTGTGTGGAGTCATTGGCTTTTTTTGTCGCAAAAAAGTTTCCGGAGATGTTTCCTTCTAGGAGGATTTTCATGAAAAGCAGCAAAGTTCAAAAAATGGTGGTCATTTCTTTAATGGCCGCGATGGGGATGGGGTTACAATTTATCGCAATTCCATTTCCACTGTTCAGTTTTTTAAAAATCGATTTCTCTGATTTACCAGTAATGGTCTCGATGTTTCTATTCGGACCGTTAGCCGGGATTTTAACGGCTGGCTTACGTTCGGTACTTCATTTGCTATTGACGGGTTTTGATCC
The DNA here is from genome assembly GCF_900104595.1 of Enterococcus timonensis. Lineage (GTDB taxonomy): Bacteria > Bacillota > Bacilli > Lactobacillales > Enterococcaceae > Enterococcus_J > Enterococcus_J timonensis. The sequence goes on along the minus strand of NZ_FNVY01000004.1, from coordinate 739,444 downwards.
GGCCAATATGGTAGGAGATATTGCAAGCTTTGTCGCTTCTAGCGTGTATACATTGCCGCTGTATTATTTTTTCACCAAAGAAAGTCAATTAACCAAAATCAAGAAGAACAAATTTCTCGGCATTATCTCCGGCACTGTTGCGATGACAATAGTCATGTCGGTGGCAAATTATTTTGTGATTACGCCGCTTTATTTATATTTCTTCAATGTAGATGCCAACAACTTTTTAGGAATGAGCTTAGCGCGTTATGTGGCAATTGGTATCGTACCATTTAATATTGCTAAAGGAATTATTGTTTCCGCTGTGTTCCTAGTCGTTTATGCAAAATTGCTTCCTTGGTTATCCAGAAAAGCTTTGCATCTTCAACCAAAAAGTCGCTTATAAAATCAAAAATCCCGTCAGGACCTCAATGTCCGACGGGATTTTTTTGTGGTAAAATATAATCAATTAGCGGCCAGCAATTAGAGCTGCGGTGGGACATTTTTTGATGGCGGCAATAATTTTTTGGTCATCTTCGTCAAATGATTTTTTTCGAAGATTTATTTCTTCGTCTTTAAAAATCACTAGACCTTCGCGATCGTAATCAAAAAAGTGTGGGGCCGTCACTTGGCAGAGCCCACAAGCGATACACTTTTCTTGTATAATTTCACATTCCATTTTAATTCCTCCCAGAAAGTAGGTGGCGCTTTTGTCTGGCTTTATTTTAGCCTTGATTCAAGAATTTAACAACTTAAAAAAATCAACTTTGTATTTTGTCTTAGTTGGCAAAAAAACGAGCTCAGTTTTAGTTTACGGCTACTTTAATGACTTATTGCCGTATTTTGGTTTAGCAAAAAATTTAACGAGAGAACAATATGAACAAATGATTAGACATTTAGTTAGTGAGAAAAAAATTATTATAGAAAATGGCTACTTAAAGCGCCAAAATAAAAATCCTATTTCTTTAAAGACGACATACCCGGCTTTAAAAGGCTATCCGTATAGTATTGACGATGAAGGGAACTGGCATCTTTTTTTGTTTGGCTTGCAAGTTTTTTCTGAATTGAGTTTTGCCAATCGTGATTATCAAGTATTGTCGGATCAATTTTTAAGCGGCCAAAAAATTAAGTTTTGGCTTAAAGTTGTAGGAAAAGAGCAATGGCCCAAAGCCCAAACTGAATTACAACAAATTATGGAAAAACTCCCAGAAGAAACCAGTCAGCGTCTTAGTTTATTCTGGCATGGCCATCAAGTGAATGGTCAAATCAACGCCCAAATCTATGCAGCGCAATTTAGTGGGAAATTACAATATAAAAACGATCTCCATGCTTTTTTTACAATATTAAAAGTCGGACCGTATCCAATTTGGCAACAATTACTCGTCTACCCAGCAACTTCAGTGGAACAAACGGGGACGCTTGTAGCAAACGGAGCTAGTTTTTCTGAAATTTTAAGCCAACGTCCAGCGTTAAAACCGTCGACTTTGCGGGATCATTTATTAGAATTAGCTATTTTCAATCCAGCGGAATTTCCATTTCCCCACTTTTATGAAAATAAAACACTTTTACAAGTTGAAAAACTAGCACTAGAAAATTTGCGCGATTGGCGGTTTAAAGAAATTTTCCCTGAAAATACCGCTGATTTTTTGACTTATCGGCTTTATCAAATCCAACAAATCGCCATAGAGAAAACAAAAAAAGTAGGGGAGGCGCCAAAAATAAATGAATGACTTGCAAACAAGTTTAAATCAATTTTTTGGTTTCCAAACTTTCCGACCTGGACAAGAAGAAATTGTGAGACATTTATTAGCGGGTGAAAATGTTTTAGGCATTTTACCTACCGGATCAGGGAAAACATTAACGTATGCTTTGCCTGCTCTGATGCGCCCAGGACTCACTCTTGTGATTTCGCCGTTGATTTCTTTAATGGAAGATCAAGTGCAACGGCTAAATAAAATTCAAAAAAATTGCGCGGTATTTTTAAATTCGCAAGAAAATCTTGCCGAACAAACAGCTATTATTCAACATCTTTCTCAGTTTAAATTTTTATTATTGTCACCAGAAATGTTCCAGAAACCACAAATTTTGCACCGCTTAGCCCATTTGCCAGTCCAATTAGCGGTGATTGATGAAGCCCACTGCATTTCTCAATGGGGATTTGACTTTCGACCGGAATATTTATTTCTCAAAGAAAATCTCCAAAAAATAAATCAACCGCAGATTTTGGCCTTGTCCGCCACCGTGACTCCGATGGTCAAAAAAGATATTGGAACGTTTTTATTTTCTGGAAATTTTATGACTGAAAAATTCCCTGTTGAACGAAAAAATATCGGCTATATTATTGAGCAATGTCTTGATGAACAAAATCGGTTTGAAAAACTTAGCCAATTATTAAAAACGCAACATGCTGCCGGGATTATTTATTGCAATACCCGCAAAAAAACTGAAACCCTGACTAAAAGCTTGCAGCAACAAGGTCTTTTATGTAGTTTTTATCACGGTGGATTGACGAGTCTAGAACGAAAAAAATTACAAGCGCAATTTCAGGCTGGGCAATTACAAGTGATGATTGCCACTAACGCATTTGGCATGGGAATCGATAAGCCGGATATTCGTTTTGTAATTCATTATGAGCAGCCGGCCACTTTGGAAGAATATGTGCAAGAAACAGGCCGCTGCAGTCGCGATGGTCAGCCGGGATTTGCCTTAATGTATGTTGTCACCGGGGATGAGGCCATTCATCAACATTTTGCTAAAAGGCGCAAAGAAAATATTCCAGAACTGGCCCAAACAATCACGCGCCAAAATAATTCTAGTCAGACGCTAGCATTTTTAAATCAAAAAGCCGATTTTAAAACGCAACAACAAGACTTGATGCAAGATTTCATTGCCGAAAAAAATTGTCTGCGGCAACAAATCGCTAATTATTTTCATGATCCAAAACCAGAGCAAGTGGAAAAATGCTGTTCTTTTCATGGACTAAAAACGGAGGATTATCCAAGTAATCAAAGGCCAACTCTTAAAGAAAATCCCGCCAATTGGCAACAACGACTGGCCAATTTATTTCCAAAAGTGCAATAAAAAAGTTAAGAAAAAGTTTTTTCTAACTTTTTTTCTTGTCAAGACTTTTCCTTTACCAAACAGCATGCTATAATAGCCAAGAACAGCTTTAGGAGGGAATATTTTTGAGTAAAAAAGACGATTTCGAACAAAACGAACCATGGGACCAACCCATTTATGACACCGAGTACGATGAAAATCTTTCCCGGAGTCAACAACGCAAAACAAAAAAAGGAAATAGTTTATTTGTCACCTTACTTGTGGCTCTACTCGTATTACTTGTTGTAATGGCCTTTTTCACTTATTTTTGGATTATGCATCCAAGCGATAAAGCGCCGGCTAACACAACTGAATCCACCACTAGCCAAACTACAACAGAAATTAGTTCAACCACTAGTTCTTCTGAGACTGAAAGTTCCACCACCGTTTCAAGCACGATCGAAAGTTCTAGTTCGTCAGTTGCTGAAGAAACGCCCGTAGTTCCAGAAACACCAGTGGAAGAAACGCCGGTTGTTCCGGAAACGCCCGTCGTAGAAACACCACCAGCTACAGAAACAGGTTCTACTTATACTGTTGTCGCTGGCGATAGCCTTTACCGAATTGCCGTCAACAATGGTATGACTTTAGACGAATTATTATCGTTAAATGGTTTTGCTGATGGAACAACGATTCAACCTGGACAAGTTGTCAAAATAAAATAAATTTTTTTCAGCTGTGCCTGATATTTTGGGCACAGCTTATTTCTTGAAAAAATGAAAAAGGGTGTTGTTTGTTTGAAAAATATACAAATTGCCATCGATGGTCCAGCTTCAGCAGGAAAAAGTACCGTGGCAAAAATTATCGCCAGCCGTCTTCATTTTATTTATGTGGATACCGGCGCCATGTATCGAGCCGTGACTTATCTAGGAATCAAAAATCATCTGGATCTAGAAAATGCCCAGCAATTGCTGAGCGCTTTAGAAAAAGAACCGATTTCTTTTGCTGCCAGTTCTTCTGGTCAAAAAGTTTTTCTAGGTTCTCTTGAGGTCACTGAAGAAATTCGTTCAGATCAAGTAAATAATTTTGTATCACCAGTTTCCGCTTTAGAAAAAATTCGTGAAAAACTCGTTTTTTTGCAACGAGAAATTGCCGCAAATCAAAATGTAGTAATGGACGGGCGCGATATTGGCACCCAAGTTTTACCCAACGCGCAAGTAAAAATTTTCTTAATCGCTTCAGTCAAAGAGCGGGCACAACGTCGATATAACGAAAATATCGAAAAAGGATTGCCGGCTGATTTGACTGAAATTACTAAAAGTATCGAAAATCGCGATTATTTAGATTCTCATCGTGAAATTTCACCGTTAACAAAAGCAGATGATGCCATAGAACTTGATACGACAGGATTAAGCATTGAAGAAGTAGTAGCTGAAATCTTGGCAATTTATCAGAAACAGACGGCGCTTTAGAATTTTTTCAGCGGTATTTTTGTTTTTTTTCCAAATTTTTAAGAAAGATTTTACTTTTAAAGGGAAATTGCTTTATTTTTGTTGGTTTTTCATTTAGAATTAAGGATAGCTTATAATTAAGTTGTGCAATTGTCACAAGGAGGATTAGTATGTCAGAATTTGAAGAAAAAAAAGTAGAAAATGGATCTGAATCCATGGAACAAGCATTGAAAAATGTGCAAGAAGTAACAATCGGTGATGTTGTTAAAGCTGAAGTTTTAGTTTTAGAAGATCGCCAAATCGTTGTTGGAATTGTTGGCTCCGGTGTTGAAGGAGTTGTTCCGGTTAAAGAATTAACAAGTGAAGATGTTGAAAATATGTCTGATATCGTTAGTGTTGGCGACATTTTAGATTTAGTTGTTATTCAACCTATCGGACAAGATAAAGAAAATGGTTCATATCTTTTATCCAAACGCCGGTTAGAAGAACGAAAAATTTGGAGCGAAGTAGAAGAAGAATTTAAAGCCGATCATTTAGTTGAAGGTACAGTAATTAACGCCGTTCGCGGTGGTTTAATTGTTGATCTTGGCATTCGTGGATTCGTTCCAGCGTCAATGGTCAGCACGCATTTTGTTACTGACTTTTCACAATACAAAGGTCAAACTTTGAAATTCAAAATTATCGAAATCGATCCTAAAGAAAATCGTTTAATTTTATCTCATAAAGCTGTTTTAGAAGCTGAACGTTCTGAAAAAATGGCTGAAATTTTTGATACATTACATGTTGGCGACGTTGTGGAAGGAACTGTGGCTCGTTTAACGAACTTTGGTGCTTTTGTTGACCTTGGTGGCGTGGATGGTTTAGTGCATATTTCTGAAATCTCTCACGCTCACATTAGTAAACCAAGTGACGCTCTAGAAGTTGGTCAAAAAGTTTCTGTTCGTATTCAAGGACTTGATAGTGAAAAAGAACGGATTTCTCTTTCTATTAAAGCCACTCAACCTGGACCTTGGGATAGTATTTTAGAACAAGCACCTGTTGGCTCAGTCCTGACTGGGAAAATCAAACGCTTGACTAGCTTCGGCGCTTTCGTTGAATTATTCCCTGAAGTTGAAGGTTTAGTTCATATTTCACAAATTTCACACAAACGGATTGCAACACCACAAGAAGTGTTGCATGAAGGTGATGAAGTGCAAGTGAAAGTGTTAGATGTAAAACCTGAAGACCACCGGATTTCTCTTTCTATTAAAGCTTTGGAAGAACAACCTGAAGAATTAAAAGAAGCTAAAAAACCAGCTCGTGAAAAAAAACCAGCTGAAGAAAAATATGAAATGCCTGAAGAAAGCTCTGGCTTTTCTCTAGGAGATCTGTTAGGAGATCAATTAAAAGATCTTGACACTGACAACAAATAATTAGCGACATCTAGGCCGAGGCAGCCTTGCTGCTTCGGTTTTTTATTGCAATTTAAAGAAAATATCGCTACACTGAACAAGATGAAAAATTAAAATAGGAGGTGGGCAGATGACCCAACCAACTTTAGCCATCGTTGGCCGACCCAACGTGGGAAAATCCACCGTCTTTAATCGGATTGCTGGCGAACGAATTTCCATTGTGGAAGATATTGCCGGCGTGACGCGCGACCGAATTTATGCCACCGGTGAATGGTTAGGCAAAGAATTTAGTATTATTGATACTGGTGGGATTGAACTTTCCGATGCACCATTTATGGAACAAATTAAACAACAAGCAGAAATTGCCATTGAAGAAGCTGATGTTATTTTAATGGTGGTGAGTGTCCAAGAAGGCATTACTGATGCTGACGATTTAGTCGCAAAAATATTACATCGTTCCAAAAAACCAATTATCTTAGTAGTCAACAAAATAGATAATCCCGGATTGCGAAATGAGATTTATGAATTTTATTCTCTTGGTTTAGGCGATCCATATCCAATTTCTGGAGCTCACGGGACCGGACTTGGGGATGTTTTAGATAAAGCGATTAGTTATTTTAAAGAAGATGACGAGCCTGAAGAAGAAGGTCTCCTCAAATTTAGTTTTATTGGTCGACCAAATGTTGGTAAATCTTCACTAATTAATGCGCTATTAGGCGAAAATCGCGTCATTGTTTCAGATATTGCCGGAACAACTCGTGATGCCATTGATACGCGTTTTGAAGCAGATGGCCAAAAATATATGATGATTGATACAGCAGGGATTCGTAAACGAGGAAAAGTTTATGAAAGTACTGAAAAATATTCTGTCTTACGGGCAATGCGGGCCATTGAACGCTCTGATGTGGTTTTGATGGTTTTAAATGCTGAAGAAGGCATTATTGAACAAGATAAAAAAGTTGCCGGCTATGCGCATGAAGCAGGTAAAGGCGTTATTATTGTCGTTAATAAATGGGATTTAATTGATAAAGATGATCACAGTATGCAAAAATTTACCGATGATATTCGTAATGAATTTTTGTATTTGGATTATGCGCCCATTATTTTTGTCTCAGCTAAAACAAAACAACGACTTGCTAATTTGCCAGAAATGATCGCTGAAGTTTCAGAAAATCAAAATTTACGGATTTCCTCTTCTGTCTTAAATGAAGTCATTTTAGATGCGATTGCCATTAATCCAACACCAACAGATAAAGGCAAGCGGCTGAAAATTTTCTATACGACGCAAGTTGCGATCAAACCACCAACTTTTGTTGTTTTTGTTAACGAGGAAGAAATGATGCATTTTTCTTATAAACGATTTTTGGAAAATCAAATTCGCCAAGCATTTGGTTTTGTCGGGACACCGATTCGCATTATCACCCGTAAACGTAAGTAAAATACGACATTTTAGCAGACGAAAGGCGTTTTTTCAAGAAAAAACCCTTATAGATTATTTTTAGCGGAAATTTAACATAAAAGCACGAAAAACCTTGCCATTAAAGCTTTCCTATGGTATCTTGATAACAGAATATTGCTCGTCAATATTTCAGATTGCTGGACCACTCAGCAGTCACAAACATGAACACATTATGTGGAGGTGAAAAAAAATTATGGCAAACAAAGCTGAATTAATCGAAAAAGTTGCTACAGCTACTGGCTTCACTAAAAAAGATGCTACTGCTGCAGTAGATGCTGTTTTTGCAAGCATTCAAGAATCTTTATCCGAAGGCGAAAAAGTTCAATTGATCGGATTTGGTAACTTCGAAGTTCGTGAACGCGCAGCCCGCAAAGGTCGCAACCCACAAACTGGCGCAGAAATCGAAATCCCAGCAAGCAAAGTACCTGCATTCAAACCAGGGAAAGCATTGAAAGATGCAGTTAAATAATAACTGTTAAAAACCCGTTAAGACCTAGGTCTTAGCGGTTTTTTTTATTTTTAATACAAATATGGACCGATAGAATTTTTATTCTATCAGTCCAATAAATTATAGAGCCAAAATGGTTAAGTGCTATTTTTGTATCCAAAATTGGGTGCGCAAGAAGTGATTACATCTGAATGGAATGTCATTAAACTAACAAATTCGCAGGTGTCGTTGCAGCAGTCAGAAACGAAAGGGAAAAATTAACTATCAAGATGAATGTTTAGAAACATCAGTGTGGACGAGTTAATATCTATTCAATTCTGTGTTGCATAAGATTAATTAATTGCTAGTTCCAAAGCCAAAAATCCGAAAGCCATCCGTGCTCCAGCAAATTTTTTTACCTAAATTTTTTTGTGTTCTCTTTCTGTGCTACACTTAACAAAAGGGATAAATGAGGTGAAAAAATGCGTCAAGAAATTGAGCAAGTTAGTTGGATTTATGGGGAGAATTTTTTTGAAGTGATTAAAACAATTCCTCGTGATGAAAAAATGCTAATCATTGGTTCAAAGGAACATTATGAATCTTTAGCCGAAGTTTTGGCGCGGATTTTTAAAACGCAAGTCAGTTGGTATATTGTTTCTGATAGTTATCAAGGCGTTTCTTTGCAAATTTTTGAGGAATTATTAGAATATCTGGAACAAGGGGAAGCGTTCAAATATTGCTTAGGAATCGGATCTCATCAGGCGGTGAGTTTAGCGCAAATGACTGCAAGTTTAGCTTCTTCCGTGGAAAAGTTATGGTTGATTCCGACTGATTTTTTTGGCGTTTGGCAAGCACGAGCGGGTATTGGTTCCGTGATCAAATCATCTGGGGAAAATTTTTTAAAAGGAAATACTGATATTAAAGCAGAATTTATTTTTTTCGCCCCACAAACGGATCGCTCAAGTGCTGCAGATTTGTTATTTTTAGTGGTGATTAGTTTTTTAAATGATCGAGAATTTTTAGGGGATTTAGCGAGATTCTATCCAAATTCCGCGGCGTTTTTGAAAAATTCGCCAGGAATTTATTTGCCGGATATTTTAGCTAGCTTAGAACAAGCTGAGACGAATTTATTTTTGCAATCGTGGCGAGCCTTGAGTCGTTTTTTTGCTAAAACGATGTCGACAGAATCTTCATTAGTGCAGGCACTAATATTTATTATTTTTTTGAGCAAAAAAAGCACCCATTTTTCTATTTCTTTGGTAAAATTAAAAAATTGGTTGAAATATGTCGGACTCTCAGTTGAGTTACCAGAAAAATTTACTCCCGTTGATTTTTATGACTTTGAAGAGCCCATTGTTTTAATTGCGGATTTCAAACAAATCAGCGGCGGCCACGATGAATTAGAGCTACAAAAATATTGGCAACAATTTATAAAAGGAGAATACGATGACTAAAAGTGAAGAAATGTTACAAGCGCTAGAAAATAATGATTTTGTCGCAGCCGAATTGGCTTTTGCTGAAGCTTTAAAAAAAGACCCTGAGCCGGTCTTAGCGGAACTCGGCGAAGAATTGTACCAACTAGGTTTTATCGAACAAGCAGTAACGCTTTACGAGCAATTATTAGCTAAAAATTACCAGACCAGCTATCTTTTGAGTTTGGGGGAACTGGCCATTGAAGAAGATGATTATGATAAAGCGTTTCAATATTTTGACGATATTCCAGCTAGTTCACCAGACTATCCGGCATCATTGTTGGATCAAGCGGATTTGTACCAGTTGATAGATATTCCTGAAGCGGCAGAACAAAAATTATTACAAGCTGAAAAAATCTTACCTGATGAGCCTTTGATTAATTTTGCTTTAGCCGAATTATATTTTTCGCTGCAACAGTATCAAAAAGCCGCTACGTATTATTTAGTCTTAATTTTAGATCAAAATGAAGAAATAGCCGGTCAAAATATCGCCGAACGCCTCGGCGTTAGTTACGCTATGAGCGGAAAATTTGAAGAGGCGGTTGACTATTTGCAAAAAGCTTTAGAAAAAGAAGTCACCGATGATCGCTTATTTTATCTAGGATACACTTACGAAATGCTAGATGAAGGAGAAAAAGCTATCGAGTTGTATCAACAGTTGCTCAGCTTAAATGACGAGTACCAAAGTGTTTACGGCCCATTAGGAAATTTATTACAAAAAGAAGAACGGATCGAAGAAGCGGATGCTGTCTTCACGCAAGGGATGAAACAAAATCCATTCAATGTGGATTTATTTTTAGCGGGTGCCCAAAACGCCTATCGCTTAAAAGAAAGCACGCGAGCAGTGGATATTTTAACTGAGGCGCTAGCTATTGGTGATAAAGAAGAAGAAGTTGTTTCGGCTTTGGCGAATTTATATTTGCAGCAGGAAAATTTCGACGTTGTTTTGAAATTATATCAAGACCATCCATTAGAAACGCCACGCGCTTACTGGCAACAAGCGACAGCTTTTAATCAGTTAGAAGATTTTGTATCGGCTGGCAAATTTTTTGATTTAGCAGCTGCTGATTTAAATCACGAACCAGAATTTTTAAAAGAATATGGCTTGTTTTTACGAGAAGAAGGTCGCTTAAAAGAAGCAAGAGATATTTTGCAACATTATTTAGCCCATGAGCCTGAAGATTTAGAAATTCAATCATTAGTGGCTGCATTGGACCATTTTGCCCAATGAACACACCGCTGATTACTGAAAAACAACATTTTATTCGTTGGTGTCTAAAAAATCTTGCCTTTAAACGACCAGAAATTGCTTGGCTTTTGCATTTTTTATTGAAAAATCCGGAAATATTGACGTCAATTCATTTTGTTGAACGGGCCGATCAAACGCCACGAGGGTTAGTGATTGACGAAAATGGCGATTATTTTTTACAAATTGATGAACAAATGATTGAGGATGCTGAGCAGATTTTCCATGAGATTCGTTTTCATGCGGGATCAAAACTTTTTATGGAAATTAAATTTCCAAATGCCTGGGAAAATCATTTTTATTTAGGCGTTTTAGAAGATAATCCATTTTTTTCGTGGAATGAAGAAATTGATTCCGAGACCCAAATGGCGGTGGAAAAAACTTTGACGCAAATTTCTTTAGCCGAAGAAAAAGCCAGGTTGTTACAAGCCATTGATCAAGCATTAGAAGAGGGTAATCAAACACAATTTCAACTATTAGCTCAACAATTAAAAAACTTGGATCGCTTTTAATAAGCAGTCCAAGTTTTTTTGTTTTATGAAGAGTGCCGGCGTAGTGAAAAGCGGCGCGGCTTTTGATAAGTGAAACCTTCCCCGATTGCTTCGTGGACATTTATGACCGAAACAAAAGCTTTTGGATCGATTTCTTCAATAATCCGTTTGACATTGACTAATTCTACTGGCGAGACGACTACGTAAAGAATTTTTTTCTCGGCTTTAGAAAAACCACCTTGACCTTCTAGAAAACTGACACCTCGGGTTAAACTAGTCATCACTTGAGCACCGATTTCTTCACTAAAATCAGAAATCACCAGCACGCCACGAGCTTTATATGAACCATCTTGAACAAAATCGACAATTTGCGAGAACATATAAGAAATAATCAAGGTGTACATCATATGTTTCAAATCAATATAAGTTAACGATAATAACAAAACAAAAACATCAAAACCTAGAAGGGATTTACCCATGGAAATGCCAAACTTGCGCTCCAATATGCGAGCCACAATATCCGCGCCACCTGTTGTACCCCCGACGCGATAAACAAATCCAGAACCAAGACCGCCAAAAAATCCCGCCAAAAGAGCCGCAATTAGCAAATCGTGATCGATATTAATATTTATTTCAATCCTTTGCCAAACAAATAAGAAAAATGAAAGGGCGACAGTACCAATAATCGTGTAAAAAAAAGACCGTTTCCCTAAAATTTTCCCGCCAATTAAAATTAGCGGAATATTAATAACTAAAGTAGAAATGGCGGGATCAATTTTTAATAAATTTAATAAAATTAAACTAATCCCAGTGACGCCACCTTCAGCTAACTGATTGGCCATATTAAAATAAACTAAACCAAACGCATAAAGTCCTGTACCAAATAAAATCATCAAAATGTCTTTTAACAAAATCCGTACTTTCATTCATTTCCCTCCTGGCCAAAAAATCTTCTGCATTTATCTTAGCATTGTCAAAAACAAACAACAAGAGCCAACTATTGTTTCAATCAGTAAAAAAATTGGACTTAAAAGAAGTTTGATTGAATGATTGGCGGTTTTTTTGGTAAGATAAGAGAGATGAGTTGGAGAAAAACTGGAGGGAAGATTTTGGAAAAAAACCTAACCGACCTACAAAAAGAAGTCGATGATTACATTCAACAATTTAAAGTGGGCTATTTTGAACCTTTAGCGCAAATGGCTCGCCTCACTGAAGAAGTAGGTGAGTTGGCCCGAGAGATCAACCACTACTATGGACCGAAACAAAAAAAAGCCAGTGAACCGGCTAAAACGGTCGCTGAAGAATTAGGAGATGTCTTCATTGTTACGATGATGATGGCCAATTCTTTAGACATTGATTTAACTACAGCGTTCAATGAAAATATGACTAAATTTTATAATCGAGATGCCAAACGTTTTGAAAGAAAGGAGGATGAGGATGAAAATTGAACATTTTCCACCAGAATTTGAAACGGCACTGCCAGTTTTAGAAAAAATTACCGCCGCCGGATTTGAAGCGTATTTTGTAGGGGGCTGTGTGCGGGATTTTTTATTGCATCATTTGATTCATGATGTGGATATTGCGACAAACGCCACGCCCCATGAAATTGCCCAGTTGTTTCCGAAATATTTTGACCTGGGGATTGAACACGGAACAATTGCTGTTTTGGAGCGGGGAGAAACTTATGAAATTACGACTTTTAGGACCGAACAAGGCTACGAAGATTTCCGCCGGCCTTCACAAGTGACTTTTGTCCGCTCGTTAAAAGAAGATTTAAAGCGGCGAGATTTTACGATGAATGCTTTAGCGGTAGACACTAACGGAAATTTAATTGATTTATTTGACGGTCTAAAAGATTTAGAAGAAAAAATTATTCGCGCAGTGGGCGAACCTGAAGAACGCTTTTCAGAAGATGCTTTGCGGATGATGCGGGGAGTGCGTTTTGCCGGGCAACTTGGCTTTTCCATTGAAGAAAAAACATTTGCTGCGATGAAAAAACGTCATGATCTTTTAGAAAAAATTGCGGTGGAGCGGATCCGAGTTGAATTTGAAAAATTATTATTAGGCGACTTTGCTACAAGTGGCTTGCAAGCTTTTTTAGACAGCGAACTTTATCGCTGCACGCCGCATTTATTAGGCGAAGACAAAGCATTAAAAACGTTACTCCATGCTTTGCAAAAACAAACGCTAGAAAATCCAGTCTTGGCGTGGACTTTACTTTATGATTTCACCAGTAAAAAAGTTGGAATTGAAACTTTTTTAAGAGCTTGGAAACTGTCGAAAAATTTAATGAACGATGTTAAAAAATTGACCGCCTTTTTACCAGTCCGCAAAACACGAATGTTAAATACTTGGGAAGTTTATCAATTAGGAAACTCATTAAGTCAACAGTTAGAAATGCTGATGATTTATTATCAAGAAGAAGTCGATTTGGCTGGCGTTACGGAAGTTTTTGAACAATTGCCGATTAAAAATAAAAGTGAACTTGATCTTTCCGGCGATGATTTGTTAAAAAACTTTCAGTACCCAGCAGGACTTTGGGTAGGAGCGGCTCTTGCGCTGGCGGAAAAGAATGTAGTGATCCATCGCTGGCCTAACGAAAAAAACAGTTTACTTGAAAAAATGGCGGAGGAATTTCCATGGAACAAATATTTAAAGTAACCACAAATGATACTGCAGCGCACTTACTCTCAGGTACTTTAGAAGTTTTAGCCACGCCCAAAGTAGTGGCGATGGTGGAAAATACTTGCTTAAAAGAATGTGCCACTCAACTAACAGAAGGTCAAACAACCGTTGGCGTACAAATGACTATTGACCATTTGCTTCCTAGTGGCGTGGGGGCGACGATTAAAGTGGTGACGACTTTAGAAAAAACCGGTAAAAAAAGTTTTTCCTTTTCCTTTGTCGTTTATGAAGGTGAAAAATGCATCGCCCGCGGCCAACATGTCCGTGTTAAGGTAACGGCTGAAACATTTATGGAAACGCTAGAAAAAAACCGCTAATTTTGTGAAAAAATAAGTCTTTTGTGCTAAAATGATGTAGTAAGATCGAAAAACAAAGGAGAATGAGATATGACAAAAGCAATGACTAGTTTAAAATTTTATTTCCGCAACGGCGAAACATGGACTGTTAACCGTCGCTTTATTGGAGATTTATGGATTAAACAAGTATCTACTAGCTTTGGCCGAATTGGTGGCAGCGATTTTAAAGAAATTCATCCAGCACAAGGATTTAAAATTGAAATTTTCCCTGAAGCCGATCATGTGACGACAGAAGATATTAATTTAGGTGGCTTGGAGTTGGGGATGTTTTCTCGGGCTTTGAAATATCAAGATATTGAAAAAATGGAAATTCTTTATTCCCATGGCGTGCCTGACTTGATTTATTTCCCATATAAAGATCAAGAAACACCATTCCAAGAAGGTCTAGATAATGAATATCAATCAACAAAAGTTTCTGAGCAAAACGGGGCTTTATATATTGTGATTGATCCTAAACAATCTGTCGAAGATGTTTACAGCAAAAATCTATAATTTAAATTTCCATAAAAAAGGAGCCGACTGAAAAGTCTGTGCTTCTTTTTTTGTGGCTTTAATTATGCTAAACTGGATAAAAAAGGAGGGGTTGGATGCAAGAGTTAAAAGTGCAACATTTACATAAAACATACGGGGCGAAAATCCTTCTTGACGATGTAGAGTTTATTATTCACGAAAAAGATCGGATTGGTTTGATTGGAACTAACGGCACCGGAAAATCCACTCTTTTAAAAATTTTGGCAGGTCTTGATACTTCGGAAAAAAATGGTCAAGTGGAACATTCGTCAGATTATAAAATTGGTCTGTTGCCGCAAACCGACGCTCTACCTAATGATGCGACAGTTTTAGAAGCCGTCTTAACGGGGGATAGTCCTAAAATTAAATTACTGCGCCAGTATGAATCTTTATTATTAGCTTTAGAAGAAAATCCGACTGATGCAGATTTGCAAAAACAATTTTTACAAATCCAAGAAGAAATGAATGCCAAAGATGTTTGGCAGCTAGAAACGAAAGTAAAAGGGATTTTAACTCAACTTTCGGTGCCACAAGGGTCCAGAAAAATTGGCGAACTTTCGGGCGGACAAAAAAAGCGCGTGGCCTTAGCGCAAGTTTTAGTGGAAGATTATGATTTATTACTCCTAGATGAACCTACCAACCACTTGGATATTAAGGCAATTACTTGGTTGGAAAATTTTTTACAAAATTATCGCGGTGCGCTATTAATGGTCACTCATGATCGGTATTTTTTAGATCGAGTCACCCAACGGATTTTTGAATTAAATCAAGGAAAACTTTTAGAAATTGCCGGTAATTACGAAAGTTACGTTTTGCAAAAAGAAGTTTTGGATGAAACCAATCAACTGCAAGCTGAAAAAGCCCAACAACTTTATAAAAAAGAACTAGACTGGATGCGCGCCGGAGTACAAGGGCGGGGCACCAAACAAGATGCGCGGGTGAAACGATTTGAAAATTTAAAAGAGAGTCTTAATACGTCCAGCAAAGATGGACAAGTCACCATGGATATGGGGAGCACGCGTTTAGGAAAAAAAGTTTTGCGCTTAAAAGACGCTGCGCTTAAAGTGCAAGATCATCTTATTTTAGATGACTTTAATCTTTTGATTCAAGCAGGCGACCGGGTAGGGATTGTCGGCGACAATGGGGTAGGAAAAACAACGCTCTTAAATCTTTTAGCCGGAAAAATCCCGTTAACTTCTGGCGTCTTTGAGCAAGGTGAAACCGTTCGTCTAGCTTATTACACGCAAATTATGCCAGACTTACCTGAAGATTTGCGAATGATTGCTTATTTGCAAGAAACCGCCGAAGTAGTTGAAAATAAAAATGGCGAAAAAATTTCCGTACCAGAATTATTGGAACGCTTTTTATTTCCGCGCTTTATGCACGGCACTTTAGTAAGACAATTATCAGGTGGAGAAAAGCGGCGTTTATTTTTATTGAAGTTACTTATGAGCTCACCAAATGTCTTGTTACTAGATGAACCTACTAATGATTTAGATATCGCCACCTTAACGGTCTTAGAAGATTATTTACAAGACTTTAAAGGTGCCGTCATCGTAGTGAGTCACGATCGGTATTTTTTGGATAAAACTTGTCACAAATTAATTTTGATGCAAGGATCTGGAAAATATGAAACTTACTTTGGGACCATTTCTGAATATTTGGCTCAAGAAAAAATAGCTGAAAAAAAATCAGTTAAAAAAGAAACAGTGAAAACAACAGCGCCTGAACCAAAAAAATCTACCGAAAAAACGAAGTTGACCTACTTAGAAGAAAAAGAATGGGCGACTATTGAGTCAGAAATTGACAAACTAGAACAAAAAGCAACGCAACTAGAAAAAGATATGACCCAACAAGGATCTGATTTTACTGCTTTACAAAATTTACAAGATGAACTTTCCGCCACCCAGCAACAACTAGATGAAAAAATGGAACGCTGGGACTACTTAGGCCAATTCGTATAGGAGAAAATAATGGAAGAACAATACTTGAACTTAGCACGAAAAATTTTGGACCAAGGAACGGTTAAAACCGATCGCACAGGCACGGGCACAAAATCAATTTTTGGGTATCAAATGCGCTTTGATCTTTCACAAGGTTTTCCTTTATTAACAACAAAAAAAGTTCCTTTTGGTTTGATTAAATCAGAACTTCTGTGGTTTTTAAAAGGGGACACGAATATTCGTTATTTACTCCAGCACAATAATCATATTTGGGATGAATGGGCTTTTGAAAAATATATCGTCTCTGAGAATTATACGGGACCGGATATGACCGACTTTGGTATTCGTAGTACAACCGATACTGCATTTGCTAAAATTTACAAAGAAGAAATGAAAAAATTCACCGACCAAATCATAGCCGATGAAGATTTTGCTAAAATTTATGGTGAGTTAGGAAATATTTACGGGGCCCAGTGGCGTCATTGGCAAACAAGAGACGGGAGCTTTATTGATCAAATTCAAGATGTGATTGAACAAATCAAAAAAAATCCCGACTCGCGGCGTTTGATTGTTTCTGCTTGGAATCCAGAAGATGTACCGACTATGGCTTTGCCGCCGTGTCATAGTTTATTTCAGTTTTATGTAGCTGACGGGAAATTATCTTGCCAACTTTATCAACGGAGTGGCGATGTTTTCTTAGGTGTGCCGTTTAATATTGCCTCCTATGCTTTGTTAACCCATTTAATTGCCCGCCAAACAGGCCTTGAAGTGGGAGAATTTATTCATACATTAGGAGACGCCCATTTATATCTCAATCACCTGGAGCAAATTGAACTTCAATTATCGCGTCCGGTTCTTGAGATGCCTAAATTAATTTTAAACCCTGAAAAAACGGATATTTTTGATTTTGATGTCCAAGATATTACTTTAGAAAATTATCAAAGTGCTCCGGCCATTAAAGCGCCGATTGCCGTTTAAAGACAAGCGAGGTGGAGAATGTTAATTCTGATTTGGGCCCAAGATGAAAATGGCGTGATTGGCCTTAATAATACATTGCCCTGGCATGTGCCAACTGACTTTAAACATTTTAAAGAAAAAACCATGGACCATACAATTTTATTTGGTCGCAAAACCTTTGACGGCATGAAGCAACGGTTGCTGCCGGGGCGTCAGACAATTATTTTCACTCGTAATCGTGATTATCACTCTGATGGTGTCGTGGTTGTTCATACGAAAGAAGAGGTCCTAGAGCTAGCCAAAACACAAGATATTTATATTTGTGGTGGGCGAGAAATTTATCAATTATTTTTGCCTGAAGCTGATCTTTTAGAGCTGACAATTTTTCACGAAACATTTGTGGGAGATACGTTTTTTCCGGAAGTTTCCTTTGAAAAATTCGAGAAAATAACTGAAGAAAAGTTTTCCGATGAAAAATCAAAAATTACTGGCACTTTTTTCACCTATCAAAAAAAAATCTCCTAAATCATTAGGAGATTTTTTTGTTGGACATTTGTTGGAGCTCTTTTAAAAAGGCTATTAAATGACCCTTAAAGTCTTCATGGGAAATTTCTTGTTGCCCATAGCGTTGGCCTTCGTAAAGTCGTTGGAGCTTCTCAAATTTTTCAGCAAGACCAGGATTTTCTTTTTGTAAAATTGCTTCATATTCCCGTAAAGTAACCGCCGAACTTGTCGGATATTTTTTTTGTAACTTTTGGACAACTTTTAAAAATGCCGTTTGATCATCGTGATAATTTAATGAAAACCAAAAAATTTCTAAGCGATAGCGCCCAACATAAAGAATTACACCACAAGTAACAAGGACGACCGTTAAAATAATCCAAGCAACTCGAGTCCAAGAAATTGTTGGTAAAGGTGCTGCATTATTTTCTGAGGAAGAATTTTCTGATGGAATTTCAGCTTCCGTCTCTTGCGGCATGCTTTGACTTTGAGTAGGAGATTCAGCGGAATTTTCATTTGGAGTAACAGCGTCCTCAGGTAAACTTTCCGGACTTTCTTCCAAAGCTTGTTGGCCGGTAAATGTTTTCGTCGGCTCAAAAGGAACCCAGCCCATACCTTCAAAATAAACTTCCACCCAAGAGTGGGCTTGATTATTAGTGACTCGATATTGATTGACTCCATTTTCACTTTGACCAATTAATAAACCGCCAGAAAAACCTTTCACAAAACGTGCGGGAATTTCCAGTGTCCGCAACAAAACCACCATACTAGTAGAAAAATTATCACAATAACCGACTTGACTATCAAATAAGAAAAAATCCACATAATCAGCGCCAGCAGGCAAGATTTCGGCATCTATTTTGGAGTAGCGTAAGGGTGCTTCATTTTTCAAATAATTTTCCACTGCCAAAACTTGTTGGTAATAACTAGGAGCTACTGTGGTTATTTCTTGTGCCAGATCCGTGACGCGCTGGGGAATTTCCGGTAGCGCTGTAAATTCCTGATTAAAATCACTTGCTAAGCGTAATTCTATCGAAGAGCTTTCTTTCGTAATAGTTTCCAAAATTTCAGGAGAAAAATCAGCCGGCACGTAAGTATAAGTAAAACTGCTTTGGGCAGGATATTGATATAAATAATATCGCTGCGCCTCCAAATTATAAATCACTCGCTGGTCATTGACAGGCGGTGTCGTGGCAGAAAAATCGATTGTCCCATATGGTAAAGGTAAATATGCTGGTTCTTTTGGAAAAGTTATAGTCACTTCTTGGCTATTTTCAATAGCATCCGCTGACATTTCGGTTTGAAAATCATTAGTAAAAAACGATAAGTTGCGGGCATCTTGCAACTCATTATCCGCCCAACCTTCACCGGTGTAAATTTTTTTGGCATCGACGCGCCAATAATGATCTTGGGCTTCTTCTACTTCAAAAACAATTTCATTATTCGCTAGTAAAGGACCGCCTAACTTTTGATCATCTTCAGAAAATCCTTGGCGTGCGGCCGTCTGATTGCCTTGCAACTCATCAAGACGAGCATACAGACCTTGCTGATTAAAATAATCTCTAATACGAGCCGTTTTTTCAATCAGCTGTTGGGTTAGTGGCTGAGTTGGACTTTGAATAAGATTGGCGACAGCTAAAATTCCAAATGACAAGATAATAAAAAGTAAAATCGGCAGTCCTTTGAAACGACGATTTTTTTGAAAAAATCCCGCGGCCAATGAAAAAATTAAAAATAAAAGCAAGCGATTGCTAATTTCTTGATTGGCAAATGTTTCAAAGAAAAATAAGAGACCAACGGCTAGTACGATGACGGGCCAAAAATAACGCTCTTTGACAAAAGTAAAAATCAGGACTAAAAATAAAATCATTAAAATAACAACACTAAAAGAGGCTGGGAGTTGTTGGGCAGTTCCATTAAAAAAAGCTTGAAGTTGTCTGACTAGTTGCGGCAAAAATTGCCGGAAAAATTCAACATAATCTTGAAGGTCAAAAATTAAACCGAGCATCAGACTGCCAAATACAACACTCAAAAATACTTGTAAAAAAACAAAGCGCGTAAATAGAGCGAGTAGGCATACCGCTAATAAATACCAACGAAAATAATTTGCACCAGTGATTTTACTAGCTTGAAATAGGGGATCTACAAAAATATTCAACGCTAAAAATAAGAAGAGGGTGGCTAATATATTTTGAATTTTTTCTTGGGTGATTCTTTTTTTAGTCATTAGTAAGCACCCCCGAATTTATCGTCGTCACCCGCTGATTTATCGTCATTGACCATTGGGATTTATCTAAGGTAATTAGCGTCACTTGATTATTTTTTTGCAGGACCTTCAGCCAAGTTTCTTCTAAAAATGCTTTTTTTTCAACAAAAATATAGACCTGTTGACCGGATATAGTTGGCAAATTAGGATTTTCAGTCGCTAAAATATTAGCGAATATTTCATCAGGGATCTTTACAGCAGAACGAATTGTATTTCCAGCAATTATAAATTGTTTTGGTTGATTCAGTCGTTGAAAGCTATGTTGTAATCGCTGATGCAAACTAAAATAACCGCTCAATAAATGCTCAAAGTTGGGACTTTCTTTAGCTACTAAAAGAATGGTGATTTCTTTTTTTGGTTCATTTTCAAAAACTTTAACGACAAGTTCTTGTTGGTGGGCCGACATTTTCCAATCAATCTCATGTAATGGATCCCGCGACTCATAAGCCCGCACATTTTTCAAATCAAAACTTTTATCGCCACGGGCCTGTACAGCAACATTTTTGAAAAAAAGTTGTTGCTCTAACAGTTGGGCTAATTTTATATTTTCATTCGGTAAAATAATTAGTTGATCTAAAAGACGAATTTGCTTTTTTTTATTGAAAAGACCTAAAAAATCATAACTGGTGACCTTTAAAATAGGCTGAGAATAGACACCCCGTGGTAAATCAGTAAGGTCGAAATAAACTTTTTTAGCCCGCCAAAGACTAAAACGAGGAGTGCTGCGGTGATTGGTTAACAAAGATATTTCAATTAAAGGATAAATAAAAAAGGGCGGACTCTTCAATTGAACCAATAATTTTTCCTTCGTTTGACGATTAAAAACTGCTTGGCCAATAATATTTGCTTGAATCCGTCTTAACGGCAAAAGAGCGAGAAAAAGCAAAAATAAAAGAGTCAGCACGCTGAGATACCAAATAAACCAGCCACTATTCGTATTAAAAACAGCGGCGTATAAAAAACTGCCGAAAAAAACAATGGAAACTGCCAGCCATTTAATTATTATTTTTAATTTATGCATCAAATCTCCTTATCTTTTTCTGTTCAGCGAGGGACGGCGGTTTTATTTAAGATTTCAGCTAAGACAGCTTCATTTTTCTCCCGTAAAAAATCGCCAGCATTTAAATAAATTCGATGGGCGCAGGCCGGTAAAAATACAGCTTTTAAATCATCGGGGAGGCAATAATTTCGCCCAGAAACGACGGCATAAGCTTTCGCGCCTTGAATAAATGCCATCGCTCCCCGCGGTGAAACGCCTAAAAAAATCTCCGGATGATTGCGGGTGGCTTTGACTAAAGCTAAGCCGTACGCATATAAAGAATCGTCCATGTTAACTTGTTGGACTAATTTTTTTATTTCTGATAATTCATCTAAGGAAATGACCGGCGCTAATGTTTTGCCAATGCGTAACGGGCCTTGATTTTTCAGTAATGCAAGCTCACTTTCAGCATCGGGATAACCAATATTCAAACGAAATAAAAAGCGATCCAATTGGGCTTCGGGTAAAGGATAAGTTCCTTCATATTCTAAAGGATTTTGCGTGGCCAAAACGAAAAAATTTTCCGCTAAAGGATAAGTTGTGCCATCGAGGGTCACTTGTTTTTCATTCATAACTTCTAAAAGGGCGGCTTGAGCGCGGGGCGTGGCGCGATTAATTTCATCAGCCAAAAGAACGGTAGTAAACACAGGGCCTGGTTTGAATTCAAAATCTTGTTTTTGGCTATTAAAAATCGTCGTGCCTAAAATATCGGCAGGTAATAGGTCAGGTGTAAATTGAATCCGGGAAAATTCTCCGCCAATACTTTGGGCCAGCGCTTTAATTAAAGTCGTTTTTCCAACGCCCGGAACATCTTCAAATAATAAATGTCCATCGGCAATTAAAGCCGTGATGGTTAAAGTCAGCACCTCTTCTTTCCCTAAAATAACTTGCGCTAATTGATTTTTCAGCTGTTGTATTTTTTTATAGGCTAGTAATTCATCCATTCCATTTTCCTCCGTAATTTTATGAGATAATTCTCATGTAATTGGTTTCTATTTTATAAGATTTTAAGATAAGTGACAAGGTCGAACCCTTAAAAAATTTTTTTGCTGAACCGATTGCATTTTGCAGTTGAAATCACTATGATAACTAGAGAATAAAAAATTGTGAGGATAGAAAAATGCAAGATATGACGCAAGGACGCCCGTATAAATTAATTTTCGCTTTTACCATTCCATTATTTATTGGAAATTTGTTTCAGCAATTCTACAATATCGCCGACACACTCATCGTCGGGCGGACGTTAGGAGAAAATGCGCTAGCGGCCGTGGGTTCCACCGGTTCCATAAATTTTTTAATTATTGGTTTTGCCCAAGGATTAACCGCCGGACTTTCCATTATTACCGCCCAGCGATTTGGGGCAAAAGATAGTCGCGGTGTCCGGAAAAGTTTTGCCACTAGTATTATTATTTCCGGAATTGTAGCTATTGTGCTGACTATTTTTTCAGTACTTTTTGTCCGGCAAATTTTGGAACTAATGCAAACGCCGACAGATATTATTAATCAAGCCGAGCAATTTATTAAAATCATTTTTATGGGAATTCCGGCTTCGATTACTTTTAATTTATTGTCCAATATGTTGCGGGCACTGGGGGATTCTCGAACGCCGCTCTTTTTTCTAGTAATTGCTTCTGTTGTAAATATTGTTTTGGATCTCGTGTTAATTACCCAATTTCAAATGGGGGTGGCTGGTGCTGGAGTAGCTACTGTCACCGCCCAAATCGTCGCTAGTCTGTGTTGTGCGTATTATATTTATAAAAAAGTACCTTTACTCCACGTTCGGAAAAAAGATTTTACATTGGTCAAAAAAGAATGGCAAGCTCATTTAGCGGTGGGATTTCCGATGGCGTTTCAATCGTCAATTATTGCCATTGGTTCCATTGCGCTACAAACGGCATTGAATAATTTAGGGACACAAGTGGTGGCCGCTAATACTGCTGCCGGGCGAATTGACCAATTTGCCACCCAACCCATGGCTTCATTTGGGATTGCTATGGCGACTTTCACCGCGCAAAATCTTGGCGCTAAAAAATATCGCCGAATTATTCAAGGGGTGAAAGAATGTTTAATTATGTCAGGCGCTTTTTCCATTGTGGCCGGGGCTTTAATTATTATTTTTGCCAATCAGTTAGTAAGCTTGTTTTTAAAAGTGCCAAATCCAGAAATTTTACATTTATCTAGAACTTATTTCATTATTAATGGCTCCATGTATTTACTTTTGGCGGTTTTATTTATTATTCGCTACACGTTGCAAGGTTTAGGCAAAGGAATGATCCCGACACTCGCTGGGATCGCTGAACTTTTAATGCGAACCTTAGCGGCGATTTTCCTAGCGCAAGCATTTGGCTATCCGGGAGCCGCTAGTGCCAATCCACTTGCTTGGTTAGGTTCACTTTTAGTTTTAATTCCATCATATGTCAAAGCAGTCCGACAATTAAATATTTTAGCTGAAGAGCAAAATCGCCCCGAAATAAATGTTCAATAAAAAAAGAGTTGCCTCAAAAAAATAATTTTTGAGGCGGCTCTTTTTTTAATCGTTTAATTGAGCACGTTTTACATAATCTTTAACGGAAATTTTTTCGCCAACTTTTTTCAAGTCATGGAATTCGGCTGTAGCGGTAAATAATAAATCAGAAGCAGAATTAACAGCCGTTTCAACTGAATCTTGAATGACGCCAATAATAAAACCAACGCCCACAACTTGCATGGCAATATCATTACTAATTCCAAATAAACTACAAGCTAACGGAATCAAAAGTAGCGATCCACCAGCAATCCCGGAAGCGCCCGTCGAAGCAATAGCGGTGAGGAAACATAATAATAATGCTAAAGGAAAACTCGTTTCAATGCCTAAAGTATAACAAGCGGCTAAAGTCATAATGGAAATCGTAATTGCCGCGCCACCAGAATTAGCTGCCGCTCCCAAAGGAATGGAGAGGGCATACGTTTTTTCATTGAGTCCTAATTTTTCAGCTAAACGCATATTAATGGGAATATTGACGGCCGAACTGCGGGTGAAAAAGGCGGGGATGCCACTTTCTTTGAAACAATAAAAAGTTAGTGGATAAGGATTTTCTTTGATCATAAAAAAGACCATCAATGGATAAACAACAAAAGAAACAAAAAACATCGTGCCTACTACTAGAAGAATTAATTTTCCATATTCTAACATGCCAGAAAGTCCGGTGGCGACAATTGAGTTATAAACTAATCCGATAATTCCAATGGGTGCCAATTGAATAAGCAATTGAATCACTGAAGAAATGGCGCCAGAAATATCTTCTAAAACATTTTTTGTCGTGGTTGAAAAACTTCGCAAAGCCAATCCTAATAAAGCACCCCAAAAAAGTAGCGCTAAATAATTTCCATTTGCCAAAGCTTCAATCGGATTGGCAATTCCATTTAGCAAAATTTCTTTAAGCACGGTGCCGATATCTTGCGGGGCGCTTTGGGCGATTTCGCCGACTCGGGGTAAGACAATGGCCACTGGGAATAAATAAAAGGCTCCGACTGCCGCCACCGCTGCCACAAACGTAGCCATTAAATATAAAACTACAATTGAGGTGAGATGCGTTTTGCTTCCTTTTTCATGCTTGGCTAAAGAGGTTAAAATAATAAAAAAGACCAATAAGGGGGCAATCGCCTTCAGCGAACCAACAAATAAATCGCCCAAGACACCAATAAAAGCCCAATTAGGAACGGTTAGTCCTAAAATAATACCAATTACAATACCTACTAAAATTTTTTGAATTAAACTAATTTTTTGCCAAATATTCCAAAATCTTTTCATATGAAAACTCCTTTCATCACTAGGTTTTAAAAGATGGATTGCCTAAAGATAGCAACTTTAAAAATTCTTGTCAAGTTGTAATGAAAATTTAATAAAATGTGCATGATTCTTAGCAATTTCAAGAGCGCATTTTTCGCAATGTTTGCTGAGCGATTGTATGGGCTCCGGCATTTTTTTTATCACTTTGCCAAGTAAGGGTAAAATCCGGAAATTTTTCCAGTAAAAAGGATAAACGTTGCCAGAGTGGTTGAAACAAGGGATTGGCGCTGGCTTTTTTTTGCCACGTTTCCACGACTACTTTTGAGTCACTATACATAAAAATAGTTTCTTTTTCTAAATGTTGTTCCAGTAAAATTTTCAAGCCGTGAATTACCGCCAGAAATTCAGCCTCGTGATTGGTCATTTCTCCAAGCGTTACGCCATAAGTGTGGGTCTTTTTTTCAGCCTTAAAAAAAATCCCGGCCGCACTAGGTCCTGATTGATTTTTCGTTGCTGCATCGACATAAATTTTCAACATAAGTTTCACCACATTTCTTTTTTAAATAACAGAATTATGCTATGATTATACCATGTGTAAGGAGGGGATACGTCATAAATTCATACCGATTTCAACCCGAATTGGCGACGAGTCTCATATATTGGTCCATGACTTTCGTGATATTTTTTACTGGTGTCATCGTCACCTTAGAAAACACGTATATTTATTGGCTCTCACTATTTATTGCCGCAGTCTTCTTGTTTTTTGTCTGGTTAGGACTACAACGAGTCATTCAGGTTGATCAAGAAAAAATTTTTGTCAAAAGTTTATTAAAAGTGAACCGCAAAACCTTTTTTCTAAAGGAAATCAAAGAAGTCCAAGTAGCCAAAAACGGCTTACTTATTATTTCTACTGCCGAAAAAAGTTTTCACTGTCTGTTAGGACGGAAAAATAGTGCCCGATTTTTAAAACAACAACAAGAAAACAGCGTCCTCAAAGAAAAGTTAAAAGCAGTGGAAAAAATCAATATTACTTTAAGTTAAACTGAAAAAAATGCTTTAAAAAAAATCAACATATTTTATTTGGCAGATGATTCTCGTCTGCTTTTTTGTTAGAAAGGAGTTTTTATGGACGACTTAACCATTGCACAACAAGCGCGCCTAGAGCCGATTGAAGAAATTGGTGCGAAATTACATTTTTCCCCGGCAGAAATTGAACCTTTTGGCCATTTTAAAGGAAAAATTTCTTATGAGGCAATGAATGCGCGGGAGGAAAATAATTTTGGCCAATTAGTTTTGGTGACTTCCATGACCCCAACGGCCGCCGGTGAAGGAAAATCAACCGTCACGGTGGGCTTAGCCGATGCTTTTGCCCTTTTAAATAAAAAAGTAGCGATTGCTTTGCGGGAACCATCCGCCGGTCCTGTTTTCGGTCGCAAAGGGGGCGCTACTGGTGGCGGTTTAGCCCAAGTGGTGCCGATGGAAGAAATTAATTTACATTTTACTGGCGATATGCACGCCTTAACGCAAGCCAATAATTTACTATCGGCTTTGCTAGATAATCATTTGCAACAAGGCAATGCGCTTAATATTGATTCTAGAAAAATTTATTGGAATCGCGTTTTAGATATAAATGACCGCACGCTGCGAAATATCACCATTGGACTAGGTGGACCTTTAAATGGTTGGCCGCGGGAAGATCATTTTCAAATTACAGTCGCTTCAGAACTGATGGCTGTTTTATGTTTAGCTAAAAATATTGCCGATTTAAAAAATCGCATTGCTAGCATTGTAGTAGCGGAAAATACATCCGGTAAAATTATTACCGTCGCTGATCTTCAGGCAACAGATGCGCTAACGATTTTATTAAAAGAAGCTTTAAAACCAAATTTGGTGCAAACTTTAGCAGGCACGCCGGCTTTTGTTCACGGCGGACCATTTGCTAATATTGCCCACGGTTGTAACTCAGTGATGGCTACGCGCCTTGCTTTACAAACGGCTGACATCACTGTAACAGAAGCTGGCTTTGGGAGTGATTTGGGTGCGGAAAAATTTCTCGATATTAAAGCGCCAGTGCTTGGGAAATATCCTGATGCTGTAGTGATGGTAGCCACGATTCGCGCATTAAAAATGCACGGTGGTTTGCCGCTAAATGATTTGGACACTGAAAATCTAGCGGCACTTGAAGCTGGTTTTTCTAATTTAGCCAAACATTTAGAAAATATTGCCGCATTTCATTTGCCACAAGTCGTCGCTTTAAATCGTTTTACAAGTGACACCGATGCTGAAATTGCACTAGTTAAAAAATTATGCGCCGAAAAAAATATTTCTTGTATCTTAACAGACGTCTGGGCTAAAGGGGGAAAAGGGGCTGTTGAATTAGCTGAAAAATTGCAAGACATTTTGGCACAACAAAAAGAACCCGTGGTCAAACTTTATGAATCTACAGCAACGCTAGAGAAAAAAATTACGACGATTGCCGAGAAAATTTACGGCGCCCAACGAGTTACTTTTACTAAAAAAGTTCAAAAACAACTCCGTCAATTTGCCGAAAATGGCTGGGGACGGTTACCAATTTGTATGGCCAAAACGCCAAACTCTTTATCAGATAATCCAACAAGATTAGGACGACCAGAAAATTTCACGATTGAAATTCGGGAACTCCAAGCCAAAATCGGCGCCGGATTTATTGTGGCCTTAGCCGGCAGCATTTTAACAATGCCCGGACTGCCTAAAGAACCTAACGCCTTAAAGATGACCATTGATGATGACGGCACCGTCCACGGTTTGTCGTAGAAAGGATGATTATGGCTGATAATGCAGAAATTTTTTTGACAAGTTTTAATCGGGTGGAAAAATATGTTAAAGTACTTATGAAAGCTCCCAACAATATGGGGTTTTCTGAGGCGGTTCGTCGGGGGAGTCGCCAAAAAAATCCGATTTTAAAGAAGTATGAAAATGATTTATTGCAAATGGCTCAACTGCGTAACGCGATTATTCATGAAAAAATATCGGAAGACTTTGTCATTGCCGAACCGAATGATTGGGCGATTAAACGGATGCAGTTGATTGAATCAGAATTGATTGAACCGGCGACCGTTTACCCCCGCTTTAAAAAGCACGTCACCGGTTTTGAAAAAAATATTCCGATTCAAGATATTTTAAAAAAAATTGCCGAAAAACATTATTCGCAATTTCCCATTTATGACCATGGTCATTTTTTAGGACTAGTAACGATTCGGGGGATTGGTTTTTGGCTAGCGGTGGAAAGTCAAAAAGGTCCAGTGGATTTTCGGAAACGAACAGCTCAAGATTTATTAAATATTTCATTTAAACAACCAAATTATCGTTTTTGTCGCCAAGATACGCCCGTTTCTGAGGTGGAAAATTGGTTTCAAGAAGTCCAATTATTAGAAGCCGTCTTAATTACTAAAGATGGCAATCCAGATGGACAATTATTGGGAATTATTCGGCCCCGCGACTTGAATTATTCCGATTAAACAAGGAGGATCACGTGTTTTTAATTTACTTAGCAATTAGCGCCGTTCTAGTGGCGATTGATCAATGGACAAAATATTTAGTCGTCCAAAATATTACTATCGGTGGTACTAAAGAATTATGGCCAGGTATCGTTTCGTTGACCCATTTGCAAAATTCCGGTGCGGCTTGGAGCTTACTAGAAGGAAAAATGATTTTCTTTGCCATTGTTACTACCATTGCTTTAGTGGCTATGATTTATTTTCTAGTTATTTACGGGAAAAATAGCATTTGGTTTTCGTTAGGCTTAAGCTTAATGATTGCTGGAGCTTTAGGGAATTTTATCGATCGGATGCGTTTAGGGTATGTCGTGGATATGATTCGGTTGGACTTTTTTAATTTTCCTATTTTTAATGTTGCTGACATGTGTTTAACAGTCGGTGTCGCCGTTGTTTTTATTTTTATCTTGCGCATAGATGATGATTTTTTTAAGAGAGGAAAAAAATGAAAACTTATATTTTAGAAGAGGACGGCCGTTTGGATTCCATTTTGGCTCAAACGATGGCCGTTAGCCGCTCGCAAGTACAACAATGGCTAAAAGAAGAGTTGGTGACGATTAATAATCAAGTTGTTCGCGCCAATTACAAAGCAAAAAAAGGGGAAGTTGTTGCGGTTGAAGAAAAAATTCCCGAAGTATTAGATCTTTTACCAGAAAATATTCCGTTAGAAATTATTTATGAAGACGATGATCTTGCAGTCGTGAATAAACCCCAAGGCATGGTCGTTCATCCATCTGCCGGACATCCAACTGGTACTTTGGTCAATGCGCTTTTATTTCATATGAAAAATCTTTCGACGATTAATGATGTGATTCGTCCAGGGATTGTCCACCGGATTGATAAAGATACTTCCGGCTTACTGATGATTGCCAAAAATGATTTTGCCCATGAAAATCTAGCCGCGCAATTAAAAAATAAAACGAGTCAACGAAAATATTTAGCCATTGTTCACGGGACTTTTTCGCATGATAATGGCACCATTGACGCACCAGTTGGCCGCAGTAAACAAGATCGGAAAAAACAAGCGGTGATTGCCGATGGAAAAGAAGCGGTCACTCATTTTAAAGTATTAGAAACATTTGACGATTATTCGCTTTTACAATTGCAATTAGAAACTGGCCGAACGCACCAAATTCGCGTCCATATGCAATATATTAAGCATCCGGTGGCCGGCGATCTTCTTTACGGACCGAGAAAAACTTTAGCAGGAAATGGTCAATTTTTGCATGCGCAACTGTTAGGATTTACTCATCCCACAACTGGGGAAAAAATGGTTTTTGAAGTGGATCCACCAGAAATTTTTCAAAAAACACTTGAACAGCTAAGAAATGAAAAAGCATAAAAATTTGTAGCCTAGAGAATAGATTTTTTTATCTACTCTCTAAGCTTTTTTTGCGTCTTATCAACATTGTTCAAGCTACATTTAAAAAGGAGAATTAAAATATGGACGTCAAAGAATTAATTGCCCGAAGCAATAAAATCAGAGCGCGCTATCACGAATTGGAATTAAAAAATCACGGCAGTATCTGGAGTGTCGAAGAAGATTTATTAGCTTTGTCTAATGATATTGGCAACTTAAACCGACTTGCCATGACCCGTGCTGGTCGATATTACGACGAAACGCCATATAATTTGGAACAAAAATTAGCGGAAAACATTTGGTGGTTAATGGAACTAGCGAATAGATTAGACGTGGATATCGAAACGGAATTAGAAAAATTTTTATCCGAAAAAGAAAAATTGTAAAAAAGAAGTGCTGCCTATTTTTTGGCAACACTTCTTTTTTTATTCGGCTAAACTTTTCACTAAAGATTCTTCCGGTGTTACATAAACCGTGCTTTGATTTTCATAAATCACGAAACCAGGTTTGGCGCCATTTGGCTTATGGACATATTTACAAGCGACATAATCTACCGGCACATTACTAGAAAGGCGGAACTTAGAAAAGTAAGCGGCAAGTTTGGCAGCTTCCATAATCGTCGGAATGGTCGGTTGCGGATTTTTAATAATCACATGCGAGCCGGGAATATTTTTGACATGCAACCAAATATCGGTTTTTTTAGCCGTTTTTAAAGTTAACAAATCATTTTGCAAATTATTTCGACCGACTAGAATTTCATCGCCACTAGTGGCAATAAATTTTTGAAATTGCGGTTTGGCTTTATTTGTCCGCATTTTTTTCTTAGGCGCTTTTAAATAGCCAGTAGTTTGCAATTCTTCTTGAATCCCATTTAATTCTAAAGGGGAGGCCAGTTCGATTTGATCGATGACTGACTCTAAATAGGCTAGTTCTTGCTTGGTTTCTTCAATTTGTCCTTGAACAATTTTGACGGCATTTTTGGCTTTTTGATATTTTTGGAAATATTTTTGCGCATTTTGATTAGGCGTTAAATCCACCCGCAAAGCAATGTCTAGGGGTTTATCCTCGTCATAATAATTAGCTAAAGTAACTTTCGTGGCACCACGAGGGACTTGATTTAAAAATGTCGTCAGCAGTTCGCCATTTCTGCGATATGATTCGGCATTTTCGGTGTCGGCCAAAGTTTGCTCCAATTTGGCTAATTTTTTTTGATTTTTTTTGAATTCATTTTGCATTTTCACTTGCAAATTAGCACCCAATTGCTTGACGCGATCTTTTTGCGCTTTTTCTCCGTAAAAGGCATCTAACATTTCTGATAAACTTGAGTAACTAGCTATATTTAACAAATGAAAATAAGAAATCGGTGTAAAAAATTCCTTATTATTTTTTTGCGAAATCGTCGGCTTTGGCGTTTCTAAACTTTCGAAAAACTTCTGCCAAGTTTTTAATTTATCTTGCGGATTTCGATTGAGTCGATAACACAATTCTGTGGCCGTATCGGTCCCCAAACCTTGAAAAGAAGTTTGCAAATATTTAGGCGTCAGTTCTTCAGCATGTAAAATTTCAAAAACTTTTTTCTCGGTAACCGTAAAAGGATTTTCCACATATTGAAGCGGCGGGGCAATGTACGGAATTCCTGGCAGCAAAAGGCGATATGTATTTTGGCTTGGACCGACATGTTTAATCGCATCAATAATTTTTTCACTTTGCGCATTTAATAATAAAATAGTCGAGTGACGCCCCATTAATTCCACTACTAAACGCAAATCTTCCAAATCGCCTAATTCATTTCGACGACTAAAAGAAAAATGCAAAACCCGATCATTGTCCACTTGAGAAATTTTTTCAAGAATTGCGCCATCTAAATATTTTCTAAGCATCATAGCAAAATTCGGTGCCGTCGCTGGATTTTCAAAAGGCAATTGGGTCAGTTGGACCCGGGCATAGCTTGGGTGAGCCGACAAGAGTAATTTGTGATTGCGACCGCGAGCTCTGATGGTCATAACAACTTCCATGGCGTAAGGCTGTTGAATTTTAGCAACACGACCGCCTAACAGTTGCTCTTGTAATTCTTTGACTAAAACGTGGGTAAAAACGCCATCAAATGACATATTTTTTCCTCCAATTTGATTCTTTATTAATTATAACGAAAAATAGCCAAAACAACAAAAAAACCTGCAAAAAATTCTTGCAGGTTAAAAGTTTTTTTAATCAGCTAATTTTTGCGCTAAGTCTAAAATAAGATTTTCCATTTGTTCGTTGACTTCTTTAGGAAGAGCGTCGTATCCTTCTTTTTCGGTGGACTTTTCATTAATAAAAGCGAGGCGGTCAACGAGACGCTGTTTGATTTTATTTAAATATTCTTTATCAGAAAAATCGACGGGATGGCCTTCAATTGGCAAATATTCCAGTTTTTCAATCGGACCGAAATCAACAAAGTCAGCTTTTCCTTGAATAATTAAATCAATCGCACCTAATGTGTGTTGCGGGGTGACTTTATTGCCATTGAAAAATCCAGTATTTAAAATATAACAATCCACTCCTTGAGCAAAAAGTTCTTTAAATGTTTGATAATCTTCTCCCAATGGATAGGAGCGGAAAGGATTGGCAAAAGGTTCCATTACTAATTGATCAAGATTTTGCCCAATAACATTTTCAGCGGTGGAACGTTTTGTCGCTAAAGTTACCCCGAAAACAGTGGCTAAATCCGGATCATTAATTTTTACAACTGGTGGCAGAGCATCGTCTTTCATAATCCAAAAAACAGCATCAATTTTTTCTGGTAAGAAATCAACGCGATTTGGCGTTAAGTAACGCGATTTGACCGTCCGCCCATTGCCATTACGAATATCTTCGGTGACAATTACTTTGCGACCCGTGTCATCTAGCGTGACGCCGACATTTTGCACCGTTAAAAAGTAATCAATAGCTGAACTTGTGGCTGGATAATCTTGCGTTTTATCAAAATAACTTGGTTCAAGTGCAGTGGTGGCGCCAGTTTTTTCAGAAATAATAAAAGCATCATCATGAAGAATTTTTACCGGGAAATCTTGTTTTGATTCTGCTAAAGTAATTGTTGATTTTCCTGAACCGGATAAACCAAATGCCGCCATAGTGAATTTCTTATCGCCTAAATCATATTGCTTCATGCCGCCATGGCAAGCAACAAATCCGTTGCGATGCGCTGTGGCCCAAGCTAAAGTTAAAGTCGCTTTTTTTAATTCGCCGAAATAACGCAAGCCTAAAATCGCCGCCACATTATGGACGGGATCAAATAACGCTAGCCCATTAGGAAAATCAGGATGGGACCAATCAGGATTAGCATAAATATATAAATCATCTTCATTTAAGGCGGGACTTTGTTCGTATAATTCTTTGGCTTCCGGTGTAAAAATTTGGAAATTTAATAGCCAAGAATATAAATTATTTTCATACCCTTCAGCTAGCAGCAAATGGGCTTTAACGCTAAAATCTTTAGAAAGGCCGACAACTGCTTGCCCATGATAAAAAGTTTTCTTTTGACCGGTAAAAACCGCTTCTCGCAAAATCCCGGCATAATAATTATTATCAATTCCCGGTTGTCCTAAAATACGGCGCGCTTGAGCCGTTCGACCAAAAACTTTTCCGTCATTACTCACTAGAACGCGAGCATCGGCTGGCAAGCCTAAATCTTCGGTGTGGGCTACTGGTAAATCAGTCACCGTCACGTTAGGTGATTGTTTTGCCAAATTGTAGGCAAAGGCAAGATCAGGAATCATTTTGACGTTGTTTCCATAAAAAGCACTTTCCACTGTTACTTTGATATTGGAAAGTAAGTGGTTCGTTTTTTCTAAATCCGCTAAAGCAAATTTTCCGACAGTCGTCATACAAAAGCCTCCTAAAATTTTTATTGCTAATTCCCATTTATTTTAACATGTAAAGGCTTTAAATGAAAGAAATTCGCGGTTTTTTCCGCTTTTTTTATTCCCTTGTCAAAGATGGTTTTTGTTGGTAGGATAGATGAATAGAAATTAATAATGAATAAGAAGGGGCGCTTGCTTTGAAAAACTGGCTCCAAGAAAAATGGCAGCAATTTATAGATGAACTTCACGATATCGATGGCAAACATTGGAAAATTTTAGGCATCACAGGCGGTGTCGCTGTAATTATTTTAATTGTTTTACTTAGTGTAACACCACATTTACAGCAAACGATTCGCACCCAGCAACTAGCTTCCGTCGTTTATCCAGAAAAAATGGCTAAAAAAGTAACCTTAGTCGAATATCCTAATATTAAAAAAATTAGCCAACAGGAAACAGCGACGATTATTTTTGTTCCGACAAATGGCCTTTATGCACATGAGGTTTCAGATCTTTTAGCTGACGATAAAAATCTTCAAGCACTAAATCATACGGTTTATTTATATCCAATGGTCTATAACACCCATGAAGAAGCGGAAAAATTTGCCATTGATTATCGCTATACAACGGTGATCTTTTTTGAAAAAGGGAAAGAAGAAAATCGTTTAGTCTTAAAAGAACCCGGCCAATTTCAAAATTTTGTTGCTAAACTTAATGATTTATCCATGGAAAATATCAAAACTTTGGAATAAAATAAAATTCTTGGCTTGACGGCGCGTTATTTTTGGCTTATGATTTAAAAAAACAACAAGGAGGAACAAACATGACTATCACTCAATCCAATATTTCTTGGCAAAGCTGGCGTAGATAGTTGTATTTATGTTCCTGACACAGGGCCTAGATACGACTTTTTAGAGATTTTCTAAAAACGTATCTATGTCGAATTGATTCTTAGTGAATTCAAGTCCGCATAGGTAAACTATGCGGGTTTTCTTTTTAAGACTTCCCGTCGCTTTCGGGAAGTCCTTTTGTTTTTCTAATCATTTTATTTATTTGGAGGAGAAAATAATGCGTGAAAAAACGTTATACGTCACAACTTTTTTATTATTTGCTTTACTGATTTTTGCCAGCTTAACTGAAAATAAACCGACTGAAAATGAAAAACCGGTGATTGGTATTTTGCAATATGTTAGCCACCCATCTTTAGATGAAATCGCTGATGGCATTAAAGAAGGATTAGCAGAGTCTGATTACAACGAAGAAAATTCAGAAATCTTATTACTAAATGCCCAAGGAGAACAAAATAAAATTCAAACGATGGGCCAACAACTCATCCAAAGATCCGATGTCTTAATCGGCATCGCCACTCCAGCAGCGCAAGGATTAGCCAACCAAACAACCAAAATTCCAATTGTGATGGGGGCAATTTCATATCCGGAAAAAGCCGGCTTAGTAAAAGACGAAACACAACCCGATAGCAATATTACCGGCGTTTCTGACCGCTCGCCAGTAGCCGCACAACTAGATTTAATGACTCAACTAATGCCGCAACTTAAAAAAATCGGCTTATTATTTTCTTCTAATGAAGATAACGCCAAAGCCCAAGCGCAAGAGATGACGGAAATTGCTGAAAGTCGCGGATTTGTAGTTTCAAGTTACGTCGTTTCAAGTACGAACGATATTAAAGTGGTGAGTCAAAAAGCGCTGAGTGAAAATGATGCGTTATATTTACCAACAGATAATACAATTGCTTCTGGTTTTGAAACTGTCGTGGCCAATGCCAAACAAGCGCAAAAACCAATTTTTCCATCGGTGAGTCAGCAAGTGACATTAGGCGGTCTGGCTACTATGGGCATTAATCAAAAACAATTAGGCATTGAAACAGGCAGAATGGCTGCAGAAATCTTGCAAGGAAAAAAAGTTGCTGACCTGCCCGTTTATGTTTTTGATCATGGAGAAAAAATCATTAACGAAAAAGTCGCTGCAGAATTAGGCATTCCATTGACAGCAGAAATTAAAAAAGATGCACAACTAGTAGGGGAGGTTCAACCATGATTATTTCAGGTATTTCGCAAGGATTATTTTGGGGCGTGATGGCGTTAGGTTTGTTTATGACTTTTCGGATTTTAAATTTTCCCGATATGACCGCAGAAGGTAGTTTTCCATTAGGTGGCGCTGTGGTGGTGGTTTTAATTCGCGCTGGAGTTTCACCACTAGTGGCCACACTTGCCGCTATGATTGCCGGATGTCTCACCGGTCTATTAACTGGCTTGTTACACACGAAAGGTCAAGTGCCCTTGTTACTGGCTGGAATTTTAGTGATGTCTGGTATGAATTCAGTCATGCTTTTAATTATGCAATCGGCGAATTTATCGCTTCTTAATTTTCCCAAACTTGTAGACGGATTTCTTTTACAGATTTTTCCAGAAAACTTAAGAGAAGTTATTTTAGGATTGTTTATTTGTCTTTTGTTCGGCTTTTTATTATTTGGTTTTACTAAAACAACTCTCGGCCAAGCATTTATTGCTTCAGGGGACAATCCGGCCATGACAAAAAATTTAGGAATTGATGCCAAAAAAATGGAGCGTTTAGGTTTGATTTGCGGCAATGGTTTGATTAGCTTATCCGGTGCGCTTTTAGCACAAAGCGACGGCTATGCCGATGTCAATAAAGGATTTGGCGTCATTGTTATAGGGCTTTCGGCCATTATTTTAGGAGAAGTCCTTTTTGGTCAATTAACTTTAGGCAAACGTTTATGGGGGACCGTCGTTGGGGCTGTTTTGTATCAATTATTATTAGTTTTAATTATTCAATTAGGATTAGATACTACTTATTTAAAAGGAATCACCGCCATTATTTTAGCCGGATTTTTAATGTTGCCACATTTTGTTAAAGGAGGCGCCAAAAAATGAGTTATTTAACGCTTAAGAATGTCGGATTTTCAGTGATTAGTGCCGGGGAGCCGAAAAATATTTTACAAGAGCTGAACTTATCAGTGGCACAAGGAGAATTTGTAGTGATTTTAGGCGGAAATGGTGCCGGTAAATCAACATTTTTCAATGTCCTAGACGGTACCTTGCAGCCAACCAGTGGCGTCGTTGAATTAAACGATGAAGACATTAAGAGTTTGTCACTGAAAAAAAGAGCGCTGAAAATCGCCCGCGTTTATCAAGATCCTAAACAAGGAACGGCTCCTCGAATGACCGTAGCCGAAAATTTATTACTTGCTGAAAATGTTGGCCACGTGAATATCCATACTTTTGTGCGGGTGAAAAAAGAAATGGCTCGACTAAAAGAAATCGTCGCCCAAAGTCAAAACGGTTTAGAAGACGTCTTAAATAATCCCACCGAACTTTTGTCAGGAGGGCAGCGACAAGCCTTAAGCTTATTTATGGCTACTAGCCAAACGCCAGAATTATTACTACTAGATGAACACACTGCCGCACTAGATGTTTTGTCAGCTAAAAAAATTATGGCTTTAACCCAACAAATCGTCACCGAAAAAAATCTTACTTGTCTAATGATTACCCATGACCTAGAAGATGCGCTGACTTTTGGTGATCGCTTAGTAGTTTTAAAAGCCGGCAAAATCGCTGCTGATTTTTCAAAAAGTGAAAAAGATCAATTAACAAAAGAAGACTTGTTTTCTTATTTTTATTAAGTAACGATAAAATCTTCGGCGAATTTTCAATTCACCTTGTTTTTCCTAATTTTCTACGGCCCAAAACACTAATTTTTCAACCTTGATTTGACAAGGAATTTTTCCATCGGTATACTTTCTTTGAGTCAAATCGCGTGAAAAACAATTTACAATTTACAGTTGAGTTGTAGCTTGCGCTACAACTTTTTTTTGGAGGTTTTATGATACAAAAAAAAATAGTGCTATTAGCCGATCCGGTGAATAAATCTCTTTCCCACTTATTGCAAAATTTTTTGCTGAAAAAAATGGCTTTTCCAGCTGAATATTCTCTACAACAAACACCAATCAATTTACTAGAAGAGACCATTCAACAATTAAAATCCGAAAACTTTTTGGGCGGGAATTTATCTCATCCTTTAAAGCAAGCGATCATTCCTTTAGTCGATGAAATGACCCCAATTGCTAAAAGTGCCCAAAGTATCAATACGATTGTTTATCAAGAGGGTCTTTTAAAAGCCACCACCACAGATGGGGAAGGTTTTTTTAATAGTTGGCTTAAAAATTTTCCGGCTAAAGAACTTTATTTTTTAGGTGGCGGGGGAGCTACTTTAGCAATTATTAATGCCGCCAATACATTTGGTGTCCATCATATTTTTATTTTACAAAGAAAAAATCAACGCTTTTTTACCCTAGAACAAAAAGTAAAACAGTTAGAAAAAAATGCTCGTCTAAAAATTACCTTAGTGCCTTGGACCACTGCGAATTTACAACTTTTTTTGCAACAGGAGTATCTCGTTCAAGCCACCACACAAGGTCTGAAAGGCGAAAATTTTTTACCGCCAGATTTTCATTTCCGCTCAAATCAAAAAGTATTTGATTTAATTTATGCCGGAAACTTAACGCCTTTTTTACAGGCTGCTAAAAACGACGGCGCTTATTACCAAAATGGCCTCGGCATGCTAGTAGAACAAGGCGTCTTATCTTTTACCTTTTGGACGGGGCTTCATATACCCGCCGATTTAAAAATTCAAGCGTATCACTTATTGGAAGGAAGTTTACAATGATTATTGTTATGAAAGAAAATAGCACCACCGAAAATTTGGCTGAAGTAGTGACTGCCGCTAAAAAACAAGGATTTATTCCGCAAATTAACGAAGGAAAACAAATAACGATTGGCCTGATTAATGTACCGCAAAATTTTCCCGAAGATTTTTTTAATAATCTTGCCGGTGTAAAACTTGCCCAACATGTCAATCTTACTTATAAATTAACCTCGCGCATTTTTCATCCACAAGACACGATTATTCAAATAAAAGATGTCACCATTGGCGGCGGGACTTTCACCACTATGGCGGGTCCTTGCTCCGTGGAAAGTTATGACCAAATCATGGCTACGGCCGAAACTGTCAAAAAAGCCGGCGGACAAATTTTACGCGGCGGAGCTTATAAACCAAGAACAAGTCCCTACGCCTTTCAAGGTTTAGAAGAAGAAGGCTTAGAATTATTAAAACAAGCCGCCGATGCTTTTGATTTATTAGTAGTAACGGAAGTTATGGATCAAGAACATCTTGACGTCGTAGGACAATACACCGACATTTTCCAAATTGGTGCTCGCAATATGCAAAATTTTTCTTTGCTTAAAGCTGTCGGCAAATTAAATCGCCCGACTGTCTTAAAACGTGGCATGGCTGCGACGATTGATGAGTGGCTGAATGCTGCTGAATATTTAACGACGAGTGGCAATCAACAAGTCATGTTTATGGAACGAGGGATTCGGACTTTCGAAACTCAAACCCGCAATACGTTAGACGTGGCGGCCATTCCTTTAATGAAAAAATTAACTCATTTTCCAGTACTAATTGATCCAGCCCACGGGACAGGTCGCTTTGATTTGGTAGCTCCCATGGCTATGGCTGGAATGGCTTGTGGTAGCGACGGCTTAATGGTGGAAGTTCATCCAAATCCTGCTGAGGCATTATCTGACGGGCCGCAATCTTTAAATTTCAAACATTTTAACGACATGATGCAACAACTTGATTATCTCAAAAATGCTTTAGCAAAAGGAGACGCTAATGGAAATTAAAACGAGTCAAAAAAATTATCCTGTTTACTTAGAAGATCATCCTTTAAAACATTTTAAAAAAGGCTCAATGGATAAAATTTTACTAGTTACTGACGAAAATGTCGGTAAAATTTATTTAGCGCCGATTAAAGATTATTTCCAAACACAAGGTCTAGAAGTGACTACTTTTGTTATTCATCCTGGTGAAGCATCTAAATCCTTAATTGGTGCTGAAAAAATGTATCACGTCTTATTAGGGGAACATTTTACCAAAAGTGATGGTATTGTCGCATTAGGCGGTGGCGTGGTAGGAGACTTGTCAGGCTTTGTCGCTAGTACTTATTTAAGAGGACTTCCTTTTTACAACATTCCCACCAGCTTACTTGCCCAAGTCGATGCCTCCATTGGCGGAAAAACGGCGGTTAATTTAGCGGAAGGGAAAAATCTAGTCGGGACTTTTTATCAACCAGAAGCCGTCTTTATTGATCCTTATTATTTAGAAACGTTGCCTGAACTAAGAATGGCAGAAGGTTTTTCAGAAATTATTAAAATGGCCGCCGGTTTTGATGCGGATTTTTTTGCGCAATTAAATCATTTTTTAAAAGAAAATTGGGAAGACGAACGACTAGAAATCATTGAAAAAGCCCTAACGATTAAACAACACGCTATTGAAGGCGATGTGTTTGATAACGGCCAGCGCCTAAAATTAAATTTCGGTCACACATTAGGCCACGCATTAGAAAAAAATTCTGAATTTACTTATTCTCACGGTGAAGCGGTGGCTCTTGGCATGGTGGCGATCACTAAAGAAAGTGAACGTCGCGGCTTAACGAAGGCCGGAACGACCCAACAATTAATAGCGATTTTAGAAAAATTCAATTTACCAACCACTTGGCCGGAAGTAGATATGGAAGAGATCATGGATACTTTACGTTTTGATAAAAAAGGACGAGGCGACACAATTCAATTGGTGATTTTAAAAGAAATCGGCATCGCCGAAATTTTTCCAGTTTCCTTTGATGCTTTTTCTATGTGGTTTTAGGAGGATATTATGCGCTATTTAACAGCTGGGGAATCCCACGGGCCTAAACTTACCGGAATTCTGGAAGGATTTCCGGCCAATTTTTCTCTTTCTGAAGAAAAAATAAATCAAGCACTTTCTTTACGGCAACAAGGATACGGTCGGGGCGGACGGATGAAAATTGAAAAAGATCAAGTGATTATTACTGCTGGCGTTCGTCACGGTATGACTTTAGGCAGTCCCATTGCTTTAGAAATTACGAATCGTGATTCTAAACATTGGCAAGGAGCAATGTCGGCCTTTTCTGCTGATGAAAAACAAGATGAACTAAAAAAAGTCACCACGCCGCGCCCTGGACATGGAGATTTAGTCGGTGGTCAAAAAAGAAATTTTTCAGATTTGCGCAATGTTTTAGAACGAGCTTCCGCTAGAGAAACGGCGATGCAAGTAGCGATTGGCAATATTTGTCGCCAGCTATTATCGGCTCTAGGAATTGAAATTGTTAGTTTTATTACGCAAATTGGTGATGTAAAAATTTCTACGCCAAAAGATTTAACCTTGGATAAAATTACTTCTTTAAAAAACGACAGCCAATTTTTAACGTTAGATGCCAAAAAAGATGCCGAAATTATTCAAATGGTGAATAAGGTTTCTAACAGCGGAGACACATTAGGCGGCGTGATTGAAGCCCACGTCTTTGGCTTACCCGTTGGTCTTGGGGATTACATACAAGCGGATAGCAAGTTGGATGGAACTTTGGCACAAAGTATTATGGCCATCAATGCTTTTAAAGCGGTGGAATTTGGCGAAGGCTTTGCCTTAGCTGGAAAATTAGGTTCTGAAGTGCAAGATGAAATTATTTATGAAAATAAATATCAACGTGCCAGTAATCATTTAGGCGGATTTGAAGCAGGGATGACTAATGGCGAAACGCTCATTATTAGAGGCGCTATGAAGCCCATTCCCACGCTGAAAAAATCTTTGCAAACTGTTGATATTACTACGAAACAAAAAACCACCGCTCAAAAAGAGCGCGCCGATGTGATGGCAGTAGAAGCGGCCAGCGTGGCTTTAGAACAAGTAATTGCTCGCACCCTTTGCCAAGAAATTCTCGAAACTTTTCCAAGTTTTGATTTTCCATTTTTACAAGAAACATTTCTCCGTTACCAAAAACGAACCAAGGAATTTTAATTTAGCATTTTAGTACTTTAGCATTTTAGCATTTTAGCATCTTAGGGGGTATCTTGATGAAAATTGTTCGCGGAAATTCGATTAAAGGAACGCTGACAGTTCCCGGGGATAAATCC
Source organism: Enterococcus timonensis (assembly GCF_900104595.1). GTDB lineage: Bacteria > Bacillota > Bacilli > Lactobacillales > Enterococcaceae > Enterococcus_J > Enterococcus_J timonensis. The sequence goes on along the minus strand of NZ_FNVY01000004.1, from coordinate 697,704 downwards.
ATTTCTCACCGCGGATTATTGTTAGGCGCAGTGAGTCGCGGTGAAACGGTCTTGGAAAATTTTTTATTAGCCGATGACACGCTGGCTACAAAGACTGCCTTAGAAAGTCTTGGCGTGCCCATGACACAAAAGGGACGCACAATAACCATTTCTGGACAAGATTGGCAACTGACAAAATCCAAACATCCGTTAGATTTAAAAAATGCCGGAACTGGCTTGCGCTTATTAGCTGGTATTTTAGTGGGCCAACCATTTTCTAGTCAGCTAACAGGGGACCGTTCTTTAATAAAACGGCCCATGAAACGCATTGTGGACCCGCTAAGTCAAATGGGCGCTAATATCACCGGGGACACGCCGCCATTAACAATTTTGCCAGTGAAAAGTTTGCAGCCGATTGATTATTTAATGCCCATCGCCTCAGCACAAGTCAAGTCCGCTATTATTTTGGCTGCTTTACAAACCCCAGGGAAAACCACTATTACCGAAAAAATTAAAAGTCGTAATCACACGGAAGAAATGGTTAAACAATTTGGCGGAGATCTGACCGTTGAGGATCAAAAAATCACTGTTGTTGGTGGCAATAAATTATCAGGAACCAGAGTTAAAATTCCTAATGATTTTTCAGCCGCGGCTTTTTTTCTTTGTGCCGCCAGTGTCATTCCCCAAAGCCAACTTGTTCTACCAAACGTTGGTTTATCAAAACGACGCTCCGGATTTTTACGGATTTTAAAACAAATGAACGGACTTATAGAAATTGAACAAAATTCTGACAAGCTAAGTGGCACTTTAATTGTCAAAGCCAGTCACTTAAAAGGCAGTCACATTTCTGGCCAACTGACTGTTGATGCTTTAGATGAATTGCCTTTAGTAGCACTGGCTGCCACACAAGCACAAGGAAGCACCATTGTTTCTGGTGCTTCAGAACTAAAGCATAAAGAATCCAATCGACTGCATTTAGTCGCCACAACTTTAAATAAAATGGGAGCACAAATCACAGAGACCTCTGACGGTTGGCAAATTACAGGTCCCACACCGCTTCACGGCGCTGAGGTGGATAGTTATGGCGATCACCGCCTGGCCATGATGCTTTTTATTGCTGGAAAAATCGCTACCGGAATTACTCACCTAACAAATAGCGAAGCTGCCACCGTCAGTTATCCTGATTTCTTCTCTGATTTCAATCGTCTGGAGGAAAAGTCATGATTCTTATTGGCTTTATGGCTAGCGGAAAAACAACAGTCGGGCAAATTTTAGCAACCCAAATGGGAAGTAATTTTTGTGATCTCGATGCTTTATTTTGCGAAAATTATGGACAGATTAATCAATTTTTTGACCAATTTGGTGAAGAAGCATTTCGAAAAAAAGAAAGTGAATTATTAAAACAACTACCAAAAACCGAAATTGTAGCAACTGGCGGTGGCGTCGTGGAACGAACTGAAAATCTTTCTTACCTCAAAAAATTTTCACCGATTATTTTTTTAGAGACTCCTTTTGAAACTATTATCAAACGCCTAGAACTAAGCCAACAAACAGCGCGCCCTTTAGCTAATCAACTGGAAACTCGTTTTGCCGCTCGCCAAAAAGTTTATCAAGAGTGGGCTGATGTGGTGATTATCACCACGAATAAAACACCGGCAGAAATTGCTGAAGAAATTTTATCAGTTCTTAAAAAGCTCTAATAATTTTATAAATTTTTTCCAGAATGAATCAAAACTACTTTTTTTTGCTATGCTTTTGTGAAGGAGTGAAAAATATGTCTAAAGAAGATGAATTTTTAAGTCGCAAAGATTACCGTCAGCAGCATGAATCTGAAGCAAATGAAGAACCACTGCGCCCGAAAAATACCCAAAGAAATGATTATCGACCAAAAAATCGGGACAATTATCAATCTGAAAGCGAAAATTGGCAAGAAAATAACTGGGAAACTAATCAAGATTTTGCTGAAAATAATCAGACGCAAACGAAGCGCCCCGCTAAAAAACAAAAAAAATCCCGGCGCCAAAAAAAATCTAGCTTTAATCAACCAGTAAAAACCCATTATGATTACCAAAATTCTAATAATAAACGACAAAATCAATCGAACCAAAAATCACCATCACAAGGACTATCTTCACAAAAAAGACCAGCTACCCAAGCAAAATCAACCCAAGGAGTACCCCCTAAACGTCAAAAACGCCATCATTTTTTAAGAAACTTATTTATTTTCATTCTCATTATTTTAGGGTTAATTACTTGGCAATATTTTGCCGGAGTTAAGATCGCCAAAGATACTATGGGTGGGCAAGCGGCACCGACAGAAACCTTTAATGGGGTGAAATCGGCGGATGGCTCCACCAATATTTTGCTAATTGGATCTGATCAACGACCTAATGAAAATCAAGCTTCCCGCGCGGATACGATTATGATTCTTCATTTGGAAAGTGGCCAAAAACAACCGAAACTTATTTCAATTATGCGGGACACGTACGTCACTATACCTGGATACGGCGCCAATAAAATCAATGCCGCTTATGCTTTTGGTGGCGCAGAATTATTGCGACAAACTATAAAAGAAAATTTCCAACTGGATTTGCGTTACTATGTTCGAACTGATTTTGAATCCTTTGAACAAGTGATTGATATTTTGTATCCAAAAGGTATTGAACTGAACGCTGAAAAAGATTTAGATTTAGACGGCGTCACCATTCAAGCAGGCAAGCAAAAGATGACCGGCCATGTTTTATTACAATATGCCCGTTTCCGAAAAGATGAAGAAGGGGACTTCGGTCGAATTCGTCGTCAACAACAAGTGATTGATGGCATTATCCAACAAGCCAAAAGTCCAGCGACCCTTATCCATTTGCCAAAAGCTACGGGAGCTGCCATGACTTATACCTCAACTGATTTACCGACAACTTTTGTCGCTTTCCAAGGACTTAATTATTTAGTCAAAGGAGCAACAGGTGTTGACCGCTTGTCCATTCCTGTCGATAATTCTTGGAGTTATGGATCCTATGCGGATGCCGGCAGCGTGTTAGAAATCGATTTGGCGCAAAACCAACAAGCAATCACTACTTTTTTTAACGAGTAAATCTATGGTAAAATTATTGGTGGAAAGGAGGAAGATAAATGAAGACAGCTATCATCACCGATTCATCCGCTTATTTAAGCCCCAGTGATATTTCCCATCCGGATTTGACTATTATTCCGATTCCCATTATCGTTGATGAAAAAATTTACAACGAAGGTCTTGATCTTGATGAAACGAATTATACGGCTGTTTTAAATCAGGCCCAAACTTTCCCTAAGACGAGTCAACCAGTTATTGGTGAAGTTCTTTTGAAAATGGAAAATTTGCGGGCATTAGGTTACACCGATGTAGTGGTAATCACTTTATCAAGCGGTATTTCTGGCTATTTTAATACACTTTACACCTTAAAAGAGGAAGTTCCTGGTTTAACTATTTGGCCTTTTGACTCCAAAATCACTAGCGTTCCCATGGGGGCGATGGTTCAAAGAGCGTTGTCTCTAGTGGATTTACAAACTAGTCCGCAAAATATTATCGAAACGCTTAGTGAGATGCGAGAAAATACGCGGGCCTTTATGATTGTCGATGATCTGCAACATTTGGTTCGGGGTGGTCGATTGAATAACGGCGCGGCAATTATTGGCGGGCTTTTAAAAATTAAGCCTGTTCTAACTTTTGAAGAAGGACACATTGTTGTCGCTGAAAAAATTAGAACGAGTAAAAAAGCATTTTTACGGACCCGAGAGCTACTCAGCCAAGAATGGGAACATCATCCTGAATATCGTTATTTTATTATTCATGCCAATAATTTGGCGCAAACCAAAGAAGAGCAACAGCAATTATTAAGTAAACATCCGCAAATGGATTTAGAAATTGCCTATTTTTCACCAGTCATTGGTTTGCATTTAGGCGATCAATCTTTAGGATTCGGTTGGGTGAAGAAATAATTTATAAATTTAAAAAAAGCGGGGAACTTTTTCCTCGCTTTTTGTTATAATTAAAGTAAAAAAGGAGGGGATAGCTTGTATTTATTAGCCATTGATCAAGGAACTACTAGCTCACGGGCGGTCATTTATGATCAAGAACTTCAAGTCATGGCCAGCGCTCAAAAAGAAATCCAGCAATCATTTCCCCAAAGCGGCTGGGTGGAGCATGATCCTAACGAAATTTGGCAATCAGTGCAGTCGGTGATGGCCGATAGTTTGATTACTAGTAATATTCGCCCCGACGAAATTAAAGCCATTGGAATTACTAATCAAAGAGAAACCACTGTCGTCTGGGACAAAAAGAGTGGCCAAGCCATTTATCCAGCTATTGTTTGGCAGTCACGGCAAAGTGCGCCTTACGCTAAAAAACTACAAGATGAAGGACTCGGTTCTTGGATTCAAGAAAAAACTGGTCTAGTCATTGATGCTTATTTTTCCGCTACTAAAATTCGTTTTATTTTAGACCAAGTAGAAGGCGCGCAAGAGCGGGCTGAAAATGGCGAATTACTTTTTGGAACGATCGATACTTGGCTCTTGTGGAAATTAACGGACGGGGAGCAACATAAAACTGACTACACCAACGCTTCTCGCACGATGCTTTTTAATTGCGAAAAATTAGCGTGGGATGAAGATATTTTAGCCAAATTAAATATCCCTAAAAAAATGTTGCCAGAAGTTTGTAGCAATGCCGGAAAATTCGGCGCAACAAAACCATTTCACTTTTTTGGCCAAAAAGTACCGATTTGTGGGATGGCCGGCGATCAACAAGCCGCGCTTATTGGACAAATGGCTTTTGAAAAAGGAGAAACAAAAAGTACATACGGCACTGGTGCTTTTATTGTTATGAATACCGGCCATAGTTTGAAACGGTCCGATCATCAATTATTATCCACCGTGGCCTATCATATCAATGGCGAAGTGTGTTATGCCTTAGAAGGAAGTATTTTTGTGGCCGGTTCAGCGATTCAATGGTTGCGCGATGGCCTCCAACTTTTTGAAAAAGCTGAAGAAACGCAAGCACTGGCGCTAAAGGCAAGCGATAACGATAATCTTTATGTCGTGCCAGCTTTTACAGGACTAGGAGCGCCGTATTGGGACCCTGAAGCCCGCGGTGCCATGTTTGGCATCACCCGCAGCACTACTAAAGAAGATTTGGTAAAAGCGACTTTACAAGCTGTTGCTTACCAAGTGAAAGATATTTTGACCACCATGGAAAAAGATACTCATTTGCCACTGAAAATTTTAAAAGTCGATGGCGGTGCGGCTCGAAACGATTACTTACTTCAATTTCAAGCTGATTTATTAAATTTAACTGTACAGCGGCCAGAAAATATCGAAACCACGGCGCTAGGAGCAGCCATTTTGGCGGGACTTGGTTTAGGTTGGTGGAAAGAACTAGCCGAAGTGAAACAATTGACCCAGGTTGGAAAAATTTTCAAACCAGAAATGAACGAAGAAACTAGAGAAAAATTATATGCCGGCTGGAAGCAAGCTGTAACGGCCACTCAGCTTTTTAAAATGTCTGATGAACCAAACCGTTCAAAGACTGAAACTGACCTTGACAAATCCAAATGAAGCTTATAAACTAGACATACATTGTGAAAACGCAGTAGAGAGGCGACCTCTTTTTTAGCGAGTTACTGGTTGGTGGAAAGTAACAAATGTCGGCTGTCGAATTACATTTTCAAAAAAATTTAGCCATAATTTTACTAGCAATGCGTCTGATCGGCGTTAACGATTTGGAGGCAGTTGATCATAAATATTGACTGCGAACATGGGTGGTACCACGATAATTCGTCCCTGAGTGAAAACTCAGGGGCTTTTTTTATGCAAAAATTTAAGGAGGAATATGAAAATGAATATTATTGATGAATTAACTTGGCGAGGTGCGCTAAATCAGCAAACGGATGCAGAAGGATTAAATAAACTAGTCACTGATAAAAAGATTTCTTTATACTGCGGAGTCGATCCCACGGGAGATTCCATGCATATTGGTCATTTAATTCCTTTTATGATGATGAAAAGATTCCAATTAGCCGGCCATCATCCATATATTTTAATTGGCGGTGCCACTGGGGCGATTGGTGATCCATCTGGGCGCAACTCAGAACGCGTTTTACAAACAATGGAGCAAGTCGATGCCAACGCTGAAGCTTTAGCTGCGCAAATGACAAAATTATTTGGCGCCGATGCTGAAGTGACCATGGTGAATAACTACGACTGGTTGAGCCAAATTTCATTATTGGAATTTTTACGAGATTTTGGGAAAAACTTTAATTTAAATACGATGCTAGCTAAAGATGTAGTGGCTTCTCGTTTAGAAGTCGGGATTTCTTTTACCGAATTCACTTATCAAATTTTGCAATCAATCGATTTTCTACATTTATTTGAAAAACATGGCGTCCAACTGCAAATCGGCGGTGGCGATCAATGGGGCAATATCACCGCCGGAATTGATTTGATTCACCGAATGAAAGGCAACCAAGCGGAAGTTTATGGTTTGACAATTCCTTTAATGTTAAAAGCTGATGGAACAAAATTTGGTAAATCAGCCGGTGGCGCTGTTTGGTTAAATCCTGAAAAAACTTCCCCTTACGAATTTTACCAATTTTGGTTGAATCAAGATGATCGTGATGTTGTAAAATATTTGAAATACTTTACCTTCTTAGATGAAAATGAAATTGAACTTTTAGCCCAAGAAGTAGCGACTCAACCTGAAAAACGCAGTGCGCAAAAACGTTTAGCGGAAGAGGTGACTACCTTTGTTCATGGACCAGCAGAACTAAAAGAAGCACAAAAGATTACTGAGGCTTTATTTAGTGGTGATTTGCAAGATTTAAATGCTCAAGAAATTAGCCAGGCTTTTGGTAAAATGCCAACAGTGGAGTTAAGTCCGGAGCCAATTAATGTCGTTGAGCTACTAGTTGGCACGAAAATTTCTCCTTCTAAACGCCAAGCACGAGAGGATGTCTCAAATGGTGCCATTACTATTAACGGGATTCGCGTGACTGAAGTGGCCACAATGATTGATCCCAAAGATCATTTCGATGGTCAATTTGTAGTCATTCGTCGTGGTAAGAAAAAATATTTCTTAGGTAAAGTTAGCCAATAAAATCTTTTACTTAAACATGCATGCAGCCAGCCGCTTACTTGAAGCGGTTGGTTTTTTTGAAAAGGGGAGAGCTCGATGACCAAATATATAATTATTCGCGGAAATTCCGGCAGTGGAAAATCTACCGTTGCTAAACTTTTAAGAGAACAACTACAAGAATCAACAATAATCTTAGGTCAAGATACTCTGCGCCGAGAAATCCTCGGAGTTAAAGATCGACCTGAAAATTTAACTTTAAAACTACTGCCAGATTTAATTACTTTCGGTTCGAAATATTTTCCGGTAGTGATTATTGAAGGGATTTACAGTAATCAAGTTTATGGACCATTTTTCCAACAATTTTTAGCTGATCATGCTAAAGAGACACTCGTGTATTATTACGACTTAAGTTTAGAAGAAACGAAAAAGCGTCATGCCAATCGCCTAAAAGCCCAAGAATTTGGAGATGACTTATTGAAACGATGGTATTTACCTAAAGATTATTTAAACGTTCCTCAAGAAAAAATGATTGATCAAAAAGCAACTGCTAAAGAACTAGTACCTCAAATTATCCAAGACCTCAATAATCTCAGAGATTAGTTGACATAATTAAATTATCATCTTGTAGATAGTCTGATTCAAAAAGTTTCATTTGCTTTTTAACAGTATATACTGTTAAAATATAGAAAAACAAACAGTATATACTGTTGAATTGGAGGCTTTTATGGATTTTACTGATGTTCCTTTTTTAAAAAAGAAACAAGAGCAACAACAACCGACTAAAACTAAAAATGAATTAAAAGGTAATCGTCTCACCTCAACGGCCATAGGAAAAGAGGCAATTTCGGCCTTTCGCTTAAGAAAATCAGGTAATTCGACAATCGTCACCATTCCCGATCATGTTTTAAAACTACTCGAAGCTGCAGTCGGGGACTACGTGGAATATGTCTATTTACCAGATGAAAAAATAGTCGTCATGCAAATCGCCGATCCCCACGCAAAAAAGAAGAAAAAATTTTAAAAAGTTCCGCCAAATTTTTTCTTGCGTGCTACAATAATAAAGAAGTAAAAAATAAGCAAATAAGGATGATGAACATGAAAAAAGTACTTTCTTTTGGCGAAATGATGTTACGATTAAAACCGCCAGCAAATGAACGCATTTTACAAACAAATAATTTTGAAGCAACTTATGGCGGTGCAGAAGCTAACGTCGCTGTTTCTTTGGCTCTTTTAGGCAATCCTGTGGCTTATTTATCAAAATTCCCTGACAATCTGTTAGGCCAAAGTGCCACTTCAACTTTACGAAAATATGGCGTTGATACATCAAAAGTTCAAACAGGACCAGGACGTTTAGGTATTTATTTCTTTGAAAAAGGGGCTAGCGTTCGTTCAACTAACGTCGTTTACGACCGAGCTTACAGCGCTTTTTCGCAGGCTAAAGCAAGCGAATTTAATTGGCCTGAAATTTTTGCAGATGTCTCTTATTTTTATTTTTCCGGAATTACTCCGGCAATCTCTGATGATTTAAAAGAAGCAGTCCTTGAAGCTTGCCAATATTGTCAACAAAACAATATTCCCGTGGTCTGCGACATGAATTATCGTGGGAAAATGTGGTCTCCTGAAAAAGCGCGGGGCGTCATGTCTAAGATAATGGAATATGTCAATGTTTGTATCGCCCATGATGAAGATTTTGAAGCTACTTTAGGCATCAAAGCTTTTGATGGAGATTCTACTCGTGGCATTGAACAAGCTAAAAGTTTCAAAGCTGCCATGAAAGAAGTTACTGAGCAATTTCCAAATTGCCATACAGTTGCTAGCATTTTGCGGGATATTCATTCTGTAGAAAATAGTTCTTGGACTGCACTACTGCTACATGATGGAAAATTTTACGAAACAGATACGTATCCAATGCACGTGATGGAAGGTGTCGCTGCTGGAGATGCCTTTGGAGCTGGCTTCATGCATGCACTCTTACATGATTACACGCCTGATGAAACGGTGCGCTTTGCACTAGCTGCTTCTGTTTTAAAACTAACAATCACTGGAGATTTAAATCTCGTTTCCGAAGAGGAAATTAAAAAAGCTATGTCAGCAGGTTCCGCTGCTCGTCTAGATCGTTAAAAAAATCGTCAAAAGCCGTTGTATCTCTCAAGATACAACGGCTTTTTTTATGGAATCAATTCAATTTTTTTTGCACCGATTTTTTCAATAAAGTCGGCTTCATGCTCGATAATAATCATGGTCGGCTGGCTAGTTAAAATTAATTCCGTCAGCTGTTTTTGATTGAAAACATCCAAGTAATTTAACGGCTCATCCCAAAGATAAATCTCCGCTGGTTGCGCCAACGATTGGGCAATTTCAACTTTTTTCCGTTGACCCATGGACATTTCTTCAATACGATTGGAAAATACATTCCGCTCCATACCTAGTTTTTTTAAATTACTCAAAAATATTTGATAATCAAGGCCCCGACTATCTGCAAAGTCCACTAGAGTCCCACGATTGTCTTCATAATTTTGTCGGACATAAGAAATTTTTAACGGACGAATTATCGATAACGTTCCACTTATTTCACCAGGAAAATCGTCTAACAATGCTTTAATTAAGGAAGACTTTCCAGAACCATTAGGCGCTATTAAAGCAAGTCGTTCTCCTTTTTTTAACTGGAAATTTATTTGTTGAAACAACGGTGGGGTATTTGGAAAGAATAACTGTACATTTTCTGCAGTGAGCAAGATGTCGTGGTAATTCGCTTGGTAATTCATAGTCAACTCATCAACAAACTCCAAGTTTTTCAGGAGTTTTTGTTTTTCTGTTACAGAAGTTCCTAAGCGAGTTTCGATTGCTTTTGAGCGCTTCATCATTTTAGCAGCTTTGGCTGAAGTAAAACCATCATGACCAGTGCCGCCGCTGCCTTTGACATGTGGATTTCCGTGATTATCACTTTCCCGACTCATAGACCAATTGGCTTTTTCCCGACTGGTTTGCTGAAGTCGTTTAATTTCACCTTGTAATTTTTGATTTTCAGCAAGCTCAAATTCATCGACCCGCGCTTTTTGTGCCTCGTAAGTCGAAAAGTTTCCTTGGTACTGACTCAGCTGACTTTTATCAATCGCCAGCACATGATCGGTCACTTGATCAACAAAAGAACGGTCGTGGCTCACCAAAATAAATCCTTGACGTTTCTTTTGCAAATATTCAGCGACTAATTGGCGGCTAGCCATATCCAAGTGATTGGTTGGTTCATCAATCAAAGGAAAATCGCCTTCGTCTAAAAAGAGCAATGCTAATAAGACTTTTGTTTGTTCGCCACCAGACAATTGCTCAAAGGGGCGCCACAAACATTCTAAGTCGACTTTCAATAGATTTAATTCTTTTTCCAATTGCCAATCTTCAAAAACCCCCAAATCTTGTAAGACTTGATAGGTTAGCTGACTTGCATCAGCAACTGTCTGGGGAAAATAAGTAAAGTTCAGCTGATGGGTAATTGTGCCAGCAAAAGGCAAGTTATTTAGCAGTAGTTGCAATAAAGTCGTTTTTCCACGACCATTCCGTCCAATCAAAGCCAATTTCCACGATTCATCAATGGTAACGTTAGCCTGATCAAATAGAAGATTGCCTTGGCTATCATAGCCAAATGTTAAATTTTTTATCTCGATTGTCATAAAATTCCTCCTCACAAAAAGACACCAGTCCATAACGAGACCGGTGTCCTTCACAGGGAGACTAAGAGTCAGCCAGTTGAAATCAATCCACACCAAAAAAAGTCTCGACAAACGTGTCTAACTTTTCTAAAATTGGGTGGCTGATTATTTCAATGGCTGGCTCCTCCTTTTGTTTTATTACTGTTAATTTAGCAGAAAAACCGCTCTAGGTCAACTATTTAAAATTGTAAGAGCTGAAAAATTGTTGTTTGCTGATTGTTCAACACCAACTTATCTTCAAAAATTTCTTGGGTCAACGCTGGATTTTCAAAGTATTCTTGAAAAAATTCACGAGAAACTTCTTCATTTGTCTGTAAAGTAAATGAATGAACTTCATAAGGCAACTGAAGTTCTGTGAGCCAGTCTTGATAGAGTCTTAAAAGTTGATCATCATCTTCAGGTTCATAAGGGCAGAAGAGGGTGTCACGATAACTTTTTTGCCGTAAAATCAAGCGCACATCACCTAATAATAATAATTTTTGCAAATCTTTTTTAGTTACTAACGCCGGGTTCATAGCCGAAAAAACTACCGAAAATTTTTCCTGATTTTGCTTGAAAAATTCTTCCTGACTTAATTGAAGAAATCTTGTGGTAGCTTTTTTACTTTTCGTTTTAGCGTAGTCTAACATTTTTTCAGAAAGATCCACTAATACATATTGATCAACAAAAGGCTCCAAAGCTGATAAATAACGCCCAGCGCCGCCAGCTAAATCAAGTAATGAAATTGCCGGTAGCAACTGTTGAGCTAACAAATATTGTTGCAGCTCTGAAGCAATATTTAAAGATGAGTTTTCTTGAACTTCAAAATACTCAGGGGCGAATTCATTCCAAAACCGAACGAGTTCATCGTCAGATATTTTTTGATCCGTCATATTTTTATCCGTCATTATATTCTCCAATCATGATTCAACTTTATTATACGTGATAAACAAATGTTCATACAAATCCCCTCCAAAAAATTTTCTTAAAATCTTTTCAGATAGATATCCTATTCAAAAATGTATATCCCGTGATACAATAGATATACATAGTTATTAAGGAGGTATTTTTATGGAACAAGAAAAAATATTTCATTCAAAACATTTTAAGCTACGTTTAGTGGGGAACAGTCATGTCGTAAATATCCCTAAAGAAGCCCGAGATGCCTTGAATATCCAATTGGGCGACGAAGTTACTTATATCGTAAAAGAAAATGGCAAAGTTGAAATTGAAAAAGCGGACGATATTGAAAATGTTGATGATCTGATTACACAAGTTGTGGAGAAACATCGAAATACATTGGATAAACTGGCTCATTTATGAAATATTTAACTGAAGAGCAACTTATTCGGATTAACGTCTTAGAAATTACCCGCTCAACGATGCAAGAAGATGTTGGTGTTAAAGACTCAGCAGCCTTACAAATGTCAGCAATGCAGCCCAAACAAATAGTTTTCGGTCGGGAATTATATCCCACAATATTTGATAAAGCAGCAGTTTTAGTAATCAATCTCATTAAACGTCATCCTTTTTATAACGGAAACAAACGAACGGCACTGGTGGCAATGGATGTATTTCTGTTGGCTAACGGAAAAGAATTACAAGTAGATCAGGAAGAACTTCTTACTTTTATTTTGGAAATTGCCACTGACAATGGTGATTTTGATGTTCTAAAGAACCGTGTAACGACGTTTCTCAAAAATCATACTTAAAAAACGACAGCTTATTCTTTTTATTTAAAGGATACAGGATTATTGAACAAGTTAAGTTTTAACGCCTAAAATCTTAGCAAAAGAGATTTAGTTCTGTTAGAAATTCTTTTTTTGAATTCTAGTTAACATAATATATATTTGTGGAAGAATCCAGTCTATAAAAAGAGAATACATTTCCTGATGCTCTTTCACCAGGATTTATATGAGTAATTTACTTCTATCGGTTCATTCGTTCTATATTAGTTAATTAAACTTCATTCAATCATTTTTCAGGACAAGTTTTTCGTTTTGCCTTAAGTAATTTTGGGATAAATTATATTTTCTGCAACTCACTTTTGAATTTTATTTTACTGATCAATTATATTTACATCTGCAACCATTCATTGATTTTTTATTTTTCATTTCTAATCAGTTCATTTTCTAAAAAAAACAAAAACACAAAGTTCTCAGCACGAATTGGCAACCAGACCTGAACTTAATTCAGGCGGCTAAGAACTGCTGATGCACTCTGTGTTTATTTAATATCAGAAAGGTTTACAAATCTTCCAAATCTTCGAGATTATTCAGTTGAATCATTCGACCACGACGTTGAAACAATTCATCGTCTTCCATTTGACGCATTTTTCTAGAAAGCGTTTCCGGAGTGGTGCCGATAAATGCGGCTAACTCTTTCATTTTAAATGGTAAAGTGAATTTTAAACTGCCCTCGGCTTTGCTGAGGTCAATTAAATAGCTAGCCAAGCGTTCCTCAATTGAATCACTCGTTAAAAATTGTGCTTGTTTTTCCACTTGAACCATTTTTTGGGCATTAAGTTGTAAAAGTCTCAGGGCAATTTCTGGTTTTTCCAACAGCATTTGTTGAAAATCTTTTTGATTAATCATGCAAATAGTCGTTTCTTGCATAGCTTCACCATATAAACTATTATTGACCGCGCCAAATAACTCTTTGTCCCCTTCAAAATCCCCTGGCTCCATGACCCGTAGCAATTGTTCTTTCCCGTTGGCATTCAACTGATAAAGTTTCACCTGTCCGCGGGCGACAATCACCAATTTATCCTCTTCTAAAGGGGAGAGAATGGTCTCCCCTTTTTGAAATTTTTCGTGATGGGTTAATTGATTAATCGTTTCCTGTTCATTAGTTTCTAAATGATTAAATAAAGGAACGAGCGTCACACAATTATGTTCCATTTTTTTCACCTCATCTTTATTATACGCCTATTTATCCAAAATTCACGTGTTCATGCTTGTTTTTCAATGATTAGACAATGCCAGAGCTCTTCATCGGCGACTTGGATTGTAGGAAAATAATTTTTCAGCGCCAGTTGTTCTAGAATATATCCTTGTAATAGCAATTGAAGATGCTCCGCTACAGCCGGCGGATATTTTTGAAAATTATCGCAAGCCTTAGAAAAACTTGTGAAAAAAACCGGCTCTAAAAATAATTTTACCGCTGATGAATCACTTGATGCGCTATTTGAGCTGTTGACTATTACTGTCGCTCTTTTTTCTGAATCTAGTAAGCCAAATAATTGCAACGCTTCGGTAAAAATATCGCGCCTGCTTTCTCTTAGCGGTTTTTCTTGTCCTCGGAGGAGTTTGGGAATAGCTTGGTCCAGAAAATATTGCGCGTCAACTTCCCCTAGCAGTTGTTGAATCGCTTGTAAATTGTCCGTCCAGTAACGACGATTAAAATAATTCGTTAGCGTCGTTTGTGGTACGCCATTTTGAAATTCTTCTAGACGAAATTTCCCATAAAATGTCTTAGTTTCCACTAGCCACGGTCTCATCTTTTCAAGATGATTTACATCACTTACAAATAGCGGCAAAGTCCGCTGATCCACAGTTAAAGATTGCCACAGTTGTTTAAAATTTAGTTTAGGGTGCGCTAAAATTTCAGCTAAGACAATTTGCCCTTGCTCTTTAACGATATCTTGCCACGCCAGCTCCTCTGGAAAAATCGTCACTTGTACTTCATAGCGGCGATCAACGCGTCGTATTAGACCTGCTTGAATCGCTTTTTCTAATTTTTGCTCAAAGTCTGCTTGAGGGAAATTTTTTTTCAAGTTTCGCAAAATTTCTCGGGGATTTTTTTGCAAAAAAGTAATCAACGATTCGTACAAAGGATCGTTGAAAGAACAACTAGCTGAATGATTTAAGACATCATTTGATCTTGGTTTTTCAGGGATAAATAGCATCAATGTCCCTCCCACTCTTCATAGAATGCTTGTAAAAAGTCTTCCATCATCATTTGACGTTTGGCACCAAGCTTTTTGGCCGCATCGGTTTCTAGTAAATCAATAATCGTCAGTAATTTATCATAAAAATGCTGAATAATAGAACTATCTTTGACTCCAGCGCTTATAGGATCATACATTTTACTGCCTCGAGTAGCGCCATACATAAAGGTTCGAGCAATACCAATAGCGCCAATGGCATCCAATAAATCCGCATCCTGGACAATTTTCACCCAAAACGGCACATCGTTATTGTCACCACGCTTACTAAAAGAAATCTGACTGATTGCTTCGGCCCAAACCATCTGGGAAACTAAACCAACACCTTGTTCATTCAAAAAAGTTTCCAGATTTTTTTCAGCAGCATTTTGATCAGGAAAGAATTTATGATCTAACATTTCGTGTAAATAAGCGAGCAAGCGAATGTTGGTGATTTCTTCAGCTGACAGCCTTTCTTCCTTGGCTAAATAAGTAGCCGTTTTTACCACTCGTTCAATATGGTCCAGGTCATGTCCGGAATGATCGTCGGAAAAAAAGTCCGCCACCCATTGTTTAACTGCAACTTCTTCCATAACTCCTCCTCCTTTCTTGCCAAAAAAACTAGCGGCATTTTTAGCAATTTATAATTCGTCTGTCAATAAATTATATTTTGCTAAAAAAGCTTGTCTCAAACCGAAGTCTGATGCAAGCTTTTCTTAAATATTATTCGTCAAAAGCCATAGTTAATGGTGGCACCACTTGTTTTTTCCGCGAAACAACGCCAGCAAGTTCGGCCTCATTTTCGACAAGTTTAATGTTAAAAGCTTGCTCCACTTTATCAAGATGAGCCCCTACTGCTAGCAACAAGGAATTGCTCGTTAAAATATTAGTGGCTACAAAAAGATATAAATCATATTGGTATTTTACATTTTCGATAGCCATTTCAGCTAAAAGATCTGTTTTACGGGCTTTGATTTCATCAAGATCTACCGTATTTACTTGACCAATACGGACATTGACGCCATTTAATGGAAAACTTTTAGCATCCATTTCTAATAAGTCATGAACGGATTTACTAGCTAAATTCGTCCCAGCTTTTAATAATTCCAAGCCGTACTCTTCCAAGTCGACATCAGCATAACCAGCTAATGCTTTGGCGGCCAATTCATCGTCGGGTGTCGTCGTTGGAGATTTGAACAATAAAGTGTCAGAAATAATTGCTGAAAGCATTATACCGGCGATTTCTTTAGGATAAGTCACGCCCGCTTCTTTAAACATTTTATATAAAATTGTTGACGTACATCCCACAGGTTCCGCCCGATAATAAAGGGGATAAGGTGTTTCGAAATTTGCAATCCGGTGGTGATCTACCACACGTGCAACAAATACTTCACTGCGATCAGCGACAGATTGTTGAGCTTCGTTATGATCTACTAAAACGACATTGTCTACCTCGTTGGCCACAGTTGTAACGACCCGTGGCGCTTTTAAGCCAAATGTGTCTAAGGCAAATTGTGTTTCTTCATTCGGTTCGCCTAGAGCTACCGCTTCGGTATCGTGACCTGTTTGATTTAATAAATAACTATACGCAATCGCTGCCCCAATCGCATCGGTATCAGGATTTAAATGTCCAAAAACTAAAGATTTTCCCATGTATTTTGCACTCCTTTTTCGTAATTCATTGTAATTCATCTTTACTCATCATAGCAAAAATACCTGCAAATGAAAAGAACAAAAATAAACTGCAACACGCAAAGTTGCAGTTTACTTTTTTCAATAATTAATCAAAAACCCGTGTCCGATATCCTTGATAATCACTGGTGTGTAATAATTTTTGTGCATTTAAGACCCGTTCTTTAGTCGGCGGATCGATACCTTCTAAAGGATAATCGATGCCTAATTGTTCCCATTTATATTTACCCATCGTGTGATATGGTAAGATTTCTACTTTATCAACATTTTTCAAGGTTTTAATAAATGCATCTAAACGAACTAAAAATTCATCATAATCAGAACGTTCAGGAACAAGGACGTGGCGGATCCAAACGGGTTTGCCGATTTCAGATAAATATTGAGACATAGCCAAAATATTTTCATTGCTGTGACCGGTTAACCGTTTGTGACCTTCTGCATCGATATGTTTAATATCAAACAATAAAAGGTCAGTATATTTCATTAACTCCTCAAATTTAGAAAAGAAGGGTTCTTCACGAGTAAATGGTTGGCCACACGTATCAATTGTTGTATTGACACCGCGGGCTTTCGCTTTTTTAAATAAATCAATTAAAAAATCAATTTGCAATAAAGGTTCGCCGCCTGAAACAGTTAGACCACCTTTTTTGCCCCAATAGCTCTTATAATTCAATGCTTCATCTAAAACATCGTCTGCATTACGGAATTTTGCTTTGGGATTTTTTAATTTCCAAGTATCAGGGTTGTGACAAAATTGACAACGCATTTGACAGCCTTGCATAAAGACAATAAATCTAACGCCAGGACCATCAACACTCCCGAAACTTTCAATGGAGTGGACATTGCCTAAAATTTCTTTTGATTCGGTAACTTCAGTTTGGGTGGACATAATTCCTTCCCCTTTCTAATTAAAAAAACAAAAGAAGCGAACGGGCGTGACAAACGTCCGTCCGCTTCGAGATTAAGCAGAAATTACATATGATCGTGGAAAGTACGAGCAATAACATCTAATTGTTGTTCATGAGTTAAGTCGATAAATTTAACGGCATAACCAGAAACGCGAATGGTGAAGTTTGCGTACTCTTCTTTTTCTGGATGTTCCATAGCATCAACAAGTTTTTCTTTACCAAAGACATTCACGTTCAAATGGTGAGCGCCTTTATCAAAGTAACCGTTCAATACAGAAACAAGGTTTTCTACTTGTTCTTCTTCGTCATGACCTAATGCATCAGGGTTAATACTTTGTGTATTAGAGATACCATCTAAAGCATATTCATAAGGTAATTTCGTCAAAGAGTTAAGAGAAGCTAATAAACCAGATTGTTCAGCACCATAAGATGGGTTAGCACCTGGTGATAATGGAGTACCAGCACGGCGGCCATCTGGCAAATTACCAGTTGCTTTACCGTAAACTACGTTAGAAGTAATTGTTAAGATTGAAGTTGTTGGTTCGGAATCACGGTAAGTATGGTAGTGTTCCAATTTTTCCAAGAATTTCTTCAATAACCAAACAGCCAAATCATCGGCGCGGTTATCGTCATTTCCGTATTTAGGAAATTCGCCTTCAACTTTATAATCAACAACTAAGCCGTCTTCGTCACGAATTGCTGTTACTTTAGCATATTTAATAGCTGACAAGGAGTCAACCACGTGAGAGAAACCAGCGATCCCAGTTGCGAAAGTCCGTTTCAAGTTTGTATCCATCAAAGCAAGTTCAGCTGCTTCATAGAAATATTTGTCATGCATGTAATGAATAGCGTTCAATGTATTGACATACATTCCAGCTAACCATTCCATCATGTCGTCATATTTAGCCATAACTTCATCAAAGTCTAAAAGATCAGAAGTAATTGGTTGGTATGCAGGTCCAACTTGAGTTTTAGATTTTTCATCAACACCACCGTTAATAGCATAAAGTAAAGCTTTAGCTAAGTTAGCGCGGGCACCGAAGAATTGCATTTCTTTACCAGTTTGCGTAGCTGATACACAGCAGCAAATAGCGTAGTCATCTAACCATACTGGACGCATTACATCGTCATTTTCGTATTGGATAGAAGAAGTTTCAATAGAAATCTTCGTTGCATATTCTTTAAATCCTTCAGGTAAACGAGAAGAATAAAGAACAGTCAAGTTTGGTTCTGGAGAAGGTCCCATGTTTTCTAATGTCCGTAAGAAACGGAAATCATTTTTAGTAACAAGAGTCCGACCGTCAAGACCCATACCAGCGATTGATAATGTTGCCCAGATTGGATCTCCTGAGAACAATTCGTTGTATGAAGGAATCCGTGCGAATTTAACCATTCTTAATTTCATAACTAAGTGGTCAATTAATTCTTGAGCAGATTCTTCAGTTAACAAACCGCGGTTTAAGTCACGTTGGATATAAACATCTAAGAAAGTTGAAACACGGCCGATTGACATAGCAGCCCCGTTTTGTTCTTTAATAGCTGCTAAATAACCAAAGTATAACCATTGTACAGCTTCTTTAGCATTTTCAGCTGGAACGGAAATATCAAAACCATAAGCTGAAGCCATTGTTTTCATCCGTTTTAAAGCATTGTATTGATCAGTAATTTCTTCACGTAAACGAATATCTTCGTCAGTGAATTGACCGTGACCACAATTTTCATGATCTTTGAATTTTTGTTCCATCAAGTAGTCGATACCATATAAAGCGATCCGACGATAGTCACCAACAATCCGGCCACGACCGTAAGTATCAGGAAGACCAGTGATGATTTTATTCCGGCGAGCTGCCCGAATTTCTGGTGTGTAAACATCGAAAACACCTTGGTTATGTGTTTTGTGATATTTAGTAAAGATTGTGTGCAATTCAGGGTTGGTTTTGTAGCCATAGCTTTCAAGAGCTTCTTCAGCCATTTTAATCCCACCATAAGGCATGAAGGCACGTTTCAAAGGTTTGTCAGTTTGCAAACCAACGATTTGTTCTAAGTCTTTTAAATCTTCTTCAATATAGCCAGAGCCGTAAGCATCAGCAGATGATACAACATCAGCTTCCATGTCTAATACGCCGCCATTTTGACGTTCTTGTTTTTGCAAACCTTGTAAAGTTTTCCAAAGTTTGTTTGTAGCTTCCGTTGGTCCAGCTAAAAATGAAGCGTCGCCTTCAAACGGTGTGTAGTTATTTTGGATAAATTCGCGGGTATTGATCTCTGTTCTCCAAAGATGACCTTTAAATCCATCCCATGCAGATTTCTCTACATTTTTCAATTCTTCTAATTCTTTAGTTGCTCCCATTCATGAGACCTCCTCAAATAATTATGATCACTCATATGTAACAGGTTTACGAATAAAGTATAACACAACCGAAAAGGAATGCAAGCTAAAGTCGTTCAGTTTGTAAATTTTTTTTCAAGTTCGGCTATTAATTTTTGTTAAACCTTGTTGTATCAACGATTTACTATTGTGAAGTCTGTGAACATTATTAAACTTTTAGCAATTTCTTAAGATTTTGGCAAGCCGAATTTTCGATTTGTTGTACTAAAACAGAGCATTTTTTACTGATTTTTCTACAACAGATCGTTTTTTTTGAAAAATACGTCCACTAAAGTGAGTCATTTAAATCAATTGTACTCATTTTTTAGATAACTGTATTAGTTTTAAGAGTACAGTTGGTGAAAAATGGCGAATTCCTTCACTAAGTTTGTTACTTAATTAAAAAGAACCACCTAAATTTAGGTGGTTCCGTTAAAATTCTATTATTCTTTTAGTGAATCATCGCCAGAATTAGCTTCATTTAAGTTTTGGATGGTCATGATTTCTTCGACATTAATCACCGGACCGACTTGTTTTTCATCCATGACAAAGCTGCCGTTACTTAAGCGATCAGAGAAGATTAACTCTTGGGCAACAACTTCTACTTGCGTCCCTTTAGCAGAAGTTAAAACAAACGTTTGTTGCACTTGATTGCTATCTAAACGGTTAAAGTAAACTACTCGATGGGGATTTCCTTTCAGTTCTTTTAGAATCATTACCCCGCGTTTAGCTCGGGTTAACGGTTCAAGAATTTGTGCCAGGAATTTTTTAACTGATCCACGTTGGGTGACTAGAAAAATGGGCGTGTCCCCTTCGTGATCTACCAACTGTCCATTGATTACTTGATCTTCTTCTTTTAAATTCATTGATTTCACACCGGCAGCTTTGGCACCGACCACCGGAACTTCACTAAGACTGTAGCGTAATGCAAATCCACGGTGACTAATTAAAAAGACATCGGACAAATCTGTTGGGGTCAGTAAAACATTGATCAGCTCATCTTTTCCTTTTAGCTTCATACCCATGGTACTTTTTGACTTGTACCCGCGCCAAGGGGCAAACTCACTGAGTAATGTTTGTTTAATCATTCCATTTTTAGTAAAGAAGACAAAAGATTGATCGCTTATCGTTTCGTAGACGAAACTAGCAATAATTTTTTCGTCCAGGGAAAGGCCATTAATCGTTTGGGAAATATGTTCTCCTAAGTCTTTCCATTTAAGGTCTGGCAGTTCAAAGACTGGGCGATAAATTACATTGCCGTGAGTCGTAAATAAAAGTAAATGATCACGGGTATTTGCCACTTGGCTAAATAATAAACTGTCGCCTTCTTTTAATCCTAGTTCACTTAATTTTGAAGCGGCATAACTGCGCAAGGAGCTGCGTTTGATGTACCCTTCTCTACTTACTACTACCATCACTTTTTCAGACGGGATTAAGACTTCCGTTTCAATTTTAATTTCGGAAATTTCAGCTTCGATTTTAGTTAAGCGAGGAGTCGCATAATTTTTTTTCAATTGTTTCAATTCTTTTTTCAAGACACTATCCAATTGACTTTGGTCGTTTAAAATTAATTGCAAAGCCGAAATATTTTCCTGCAATTGATGGTCTTCTTGTTGCAGCATCGTGATATCGGTATTAGTTAAACGATACAGCATCATAGTAACAATTGCTTCAGCTTGCGCTTCTGTAAATTGAAATTCGCTAATTAAATTCTCTTTGGCATTTTTTTTGTCATTAGAATTACGAATTATAGCAATCACTTCATCTAAAATCGACAAGGCCTTCATTAACCCTGCTACAATATGTTGCCGTTTTTGATATTTTTCCAAATCAAATTGACTGCGGCGTTTAATGACCTCTCGGCGATGCTTGATGTAACTGGCCAACATTTTTTGCAAGCCCACTTGTTTTGGTGCTTTTTCATCGATAGCTACCATATTGAAATTATAATTAATTTGCAAATCGGTATTCTTCAATAAAAAATTAAGAATGCCGTTAGCATTGGCTTCTTTTTTCAGCTCCACAACAATCCGTAAGCCGGTCCGGTCACTTTCGTCACGAACTTCAGCAATACCTTCAACTTTTTTATTGAGGCGGACTTCATCCATCTTCTTAACTAGTTGGGCTTTATTTACTTCATAAGGAATTTCAGTAATGACAATTTGCTCTTTGGCGCCTTTAATACTTTCAATGGCGGTTACTGAACGCAAAATGGCTTTGCCTCGTCCTGTTTCATAAGCCTGTTGTAATTCTTTTTTCCCTTGCAAAATACCCCCGGTTGGAAAATCGGGACCAGGAATAAATTGCAATAATTTTTCTAAAGAAGCATCGGGATGATCTAATAAATAAACCGTGCCATCGATTACTTCACCTAAATTGTGAGTGGGAATTTCAGTGGCGTAACCGGCTGAAATTCCTGTTGAACCATTGACTAATAAATTAGGAAAAGCCGCTGGTAAAACAGTCGGTTCTTTTTCCGTGTCATCAAAGTTCCAAACAAGTTCCACTGTTTCTTTGTCGATATCATTTAACAGTTCATCGGCAAGTTTTGATAAACGCGCTTCTGTGTAACGCATCGCCGCTGGAGAATCGCCATCCATTGATCCGTTATTACCGTGCATTTCAATTAAAGTTTCCCGCAACTTCCAATCTTGACTCATCCGAACCATCGCCTCATAAATCGAGGAGTCACCATGGGGATGAAAATTCCCCATAATATTTCCCACGGATTTAGCGGATTTACGAAATGCTTTATCATGAGTGTTTCCATCTTGGTGCATGGCAAATAAAATCCGACGTTGCACCGGTTTTAAACCGTCACGAATGTCAGGTAAAGCCCGTTCTTGAATAATATATTTAGAGTACCGCCCGAAGCGATCTCCCATAACATCTTCTAAAGTTAATTCTTTAATCGGATGTGCCACATTTATTCCTCCCCTTCAAAATCAAATAAAGAAAAAGATTCAAAATCACTTGGGGCGACATTTTTATTTTGCGCTGCTTTTTCCGGATCTTTTTTGGTTGTCGTTATTTTTGGTGCTTGTTTTTTATTTTTGTTTTCTTTTTTAGTTGTTGAAAAATCCAATTGATGATCGCTTTTTTCAATTAGAATTTCGGCTTTTTTTTCAACTATTTTTTCTTCGTCAACTAATGCTGCTTGCTCTTTAACGTCTTCTTGATGTTCTAAAGCTGTCTCAACAATCTCTTCTTCATCTGTGTAAGCAAGCTCTTCTTGGTTTTCTAAAATAGAACCTTCCTCTTCCAACGTAAAAGCGACATGACTTTCAATCCATTTACGGCGAGGTTCAACTTTGTCACCCATTAAGGTGGTCACTCGGCGCTCGGCTTTGGCAGCATCGTCAATCCGAACGCGAATTAAAGTTCTCGTCTCAGGGTCCATCGTGGTTTCCCACAGTTGGTCAGCATTCATTTCCCCTAAACCTTTGTAACGTTGCAACATATAATTTGTGCCGAGTTTTTCGGTAATCTTAGCTAATTCTTCATCGGTCCAAGCATATTCAATGACTGATTTTTTCCCGGTGCCTTTTTGCACTTTGTATAAAGGCGGCAGCGCAATATAAATTTTTCCAGCTTCAATGAGTGGTTTCATATAACGATAGAAAAAAGTCAGCAGCAAAACTTGAATATGAGCGCCATCGGTATCGGCATCGGTCATAATAATCACTTTATCGTAATTAGAATCGTCAGCCGAAAATTCTGCCCCGACACCTGCGCCAATCGTGTAAATCATTGTATTGATTTCTTCATTTTTTAAAATATCGGCAAGTTTCGCTTTTTCCGTGTTAATAACTTTTCCTCGTAAAGGTAAAATGGCTTGGAATTTCCGATCGCGTCCTTGTTTAGCTGAACCGCCGGCGGAATCTCCTTCCACTAAAAAGAGTTCATTGCGTTTCGGATTTTTTGATTGAGCGGGTGTTAATTTTCCCGAAAGGAGGGATTCTCCTTTGTTGCGCTTTTTCCCACTGCGGCTTTCTTCCCGCGCTTTACGAGCCGCTACTCGTGCTTCTCGTGCTTTCAAGGCTTTTTTGACTAGCATTTGGGCAACATCGCCATTTTCTTGCAAATAAAAACTCAATTGCTCCCCTAAAACATTATCCACTACAGACCGGGCAATAGGAGTGCCTAGTTTTTCTTTCGTTTGCCCTTCAAATTGTAATAATTGCTCTGGCACACGAATCGATAAGACACCGGTGAGTCCTTCACGAAAATCGCTACCTTCAAGATTTTTATCTTTTTCTTTAAGTAAATTAGATTTCCGGGCGTAGTCATTAAAAGATCGCGTCAAAGCCGTCTTCATCCCAGCTTCATGAGTCCCGCCATCTTTAGTGCGCACATTATTAACAAAACTCAAAACCGTTTCCGAGTAGCCATCATTATATTCAAGGGCACACTCTACTTCAATGCCATCTTTTTCCCCGTCAAAATAAATCACCGGCGTTAACGCATCTTTTTCTTCATTTAAATAAGCGACAAATTCTTTTAAGCCTTCATCAAAATGAAAAACTTCTTCGACTTTTTCCTCGCCTCTTAAATCCGTTAAAGTAATCGTCACGCCTTTCAGTAAAAAGGCCGACTCCCGCAAACGTTCCGTTAACGTTTCAAAGGAAAATTTGGTAGTAGAAAAAATTTCTTTATCCGGCATGAAAATAACTTCAGTACCTTCAGGATTTTTTGTTTTGCCAATTTTTTTTAAGGTTCCTTTTGGCTTGCCACCATTAACAAAATTTTCTTCATATAAAGTGCCATCACGAACAATTTTTACTTTTAACCAGCTAGATAAAGCATTGACGACACTGGCACCAACGCCATGCAGTCCACCGGAAGTTTTATAGCCGCCTTGGCCAAATTTGCCCCCCGCATGTAAAATGGTAAAAATGACTTCGACAGTAGGAATCCCGGAAGCGTGCATTCCTGTGGGCATTCCCCGGCCAAAATCTTGCACGCCTAAAGAACCGTCTGGATAAATTGTGACCGCAATTTTATCCCCAAACCCAGAAAGTGCTTCATCGACAGCATTGTCGACAATTTCATAAACAAGATGGTGGAGTCCTTTTGAATCGGTGGAACCGATATACATACCCGGCCGTTTTCTGACTGCCGTTAGTCCTTCTAGTACTTGAATGGAATCATCATTATATGTTTGCTTTTTTACCACGAACTCTACTCCTTTATGTATGATTTTTGTTAAATAAAACCAACAAAAATGAACATTGTATCTTTTAAGACAATAGCGGTTTTTTAATCGTTAGTCAAATAATTCTAGCAAAAAAGACCGCGAAAATAAAAAAAATTGCGTTCTCGGTAGTCTGCTATGGTACACTTAGAAAGTGATAAATTTAAACTTTGAAGGTGCATAATGAAAATTTTTATTTTATTGATTGTCGCTTATTTAATCGGATCGATTCCAAATGGCGTCTGGATTGGCAAACTTTTTTTTAAAAAGGATTTGCGAGACTTTGGTTCTGGCAATATGGGGACCACCAATACTTTTCGCGTCTTAGGAAAAAAAGCTGGCATCGTCGTTTTTATTTTGGATATCTTAAAAGGAACGGTTGCGACGATGATTCCCATTTACTTCGGGCTGGCTATTAATCCTTTATGGTTTGGGCTGGCCGCTATTTTAGGTCATACTTTTCCGATTTTTGCCGGCTTTAAAGGTGGCAAAGCCGTCGCCACTTCTGGCGGAATTTTGCTAGGTTATTATCCACCATTTTTCTTTTTTTCCTTGCTGCTGTTTATAATCATTTTATTTTTAACTTCTACTGTTTCTTTATCTAGTATGATTACCGCTGTCCTAGTCTTTGTTTCCACGATGATTTTACCTTTAATCGCGCCGGTGATTTTGCCCCAACAAGATTGGTTTTTAACCGGTGTGATTTTCCTTATCGCCCTTTTTATTATTATTCGCCACAAGGACAATATCGCCCGTATTAAAAATGGAACTGAAAATCGAGTGCCGTTTGGTTTATTTCCAAAAAAAAAATAAAATAAAGAACTGTGATAAAAAAGAGAAATCTTTTTGTCACAGTTCTTTTTATTTAATTTAGCCGCTTAAAAAAGATGAAGTGTAAATGATTTTTCAAATGTTTCTTTGGCACCTAACGTTTGAATGTCCAATTTTTCCGTCAGCTCACCAGTCGTATCAACAGTGTCAGCTAATCCAGACCATGGTTCAATACATAAAAATGGTGCATCTTTGCCATATGGCGTCCAAAAGCCCACATAATCAAACCCATCGTAACTGAGACTGACCCCATGTTCACTTTTTTCACTAACAATCGCAAACATTTGCGGCCCATTCGTTTCAAAAATTAAGGCATCATTTTTAAAAAGATCATAAGTTAACGCCATATTCGTATTGGTGGCGGCAATGGTCCGCTGATTATAATCAATAAAAGGACCATTTAAAGGAAGTGCCAGCCGACTTTTAGCCGGTGTAAATTGCAAATAATAATCTTCAAAACTTAAATTCTCTTCTAGTGGCAACCGAAAAGCCGGATGGGCACCAAGGGAAAAATAGAGCGGTGTTTCGGCTGGATTAGCCACTTGATAAGCAACAGTTAGCGTATCGTCTTTAAGGGTGTAAGTGACCGCTAGAAAAAAAGCAAAGGGATAGACTTGTTGCGACTCTTTAGAATCAGTTAAAACCAAAGTCACTGACTCTTGCGTTTGTGATTGCACTTGAAAAACTTTATCGCGGGCAAAACCATGTTGCCCCATGGGATATGTTTTCCCTTGATAATGGTATTGATCATTTTTTAGGCGTCCTACAAAAGGAAACAACACCGGCGCTTGCCGTGACCAAAATGACGGATTGCCGTCAAATAAATAGTTCAGCTGATTTTTTTTGTGGAAAATTTCCGTCAGTTCCCCACCGGCTGGCTTTACGCCAACTTTCAACCACTCATTTTCTAAAACAATCACCAAATCACTCCTTTTTAAATCTTTCCCGGTAAAACTATTTTTATAAAGTTCTTCTTGTAAAACGATTGAATCCATAAAATAATTAAATTAAAATTGTTTGTCTAATTCCGCAATAAAGCGATCATTTAAGACTTTCAAATAAGTCCCTTTCATCCCTAATGAACGAGATTCAATCACGCCAGCTGATTCTAATTTTCGCAAAGCATTGACGATTACCGAGCGCGTAATCCCAATGGAATCGGCAATCGATGACGCGGTCAAACGACCTTCATTACCATCTAAAGCTTTAAAAATCGCTTTAACGGCCTTCATTTCACTATAAGATAAAGTAGAAAGGGCCATTTGGACTTGGGTTTGTTGACGAATATCAGCTTCAATTACTTTAGATTGTTGATACAAAATTTGCATCCCGATAACCGTTGCTGTATATTCTGCTAAAACCAAATCATCTTCAGAAAAACGATCTTGCATCCGAGCTAAAATAATGGTTCCTAAACGACGACCAGCTCCAAAAATAGGCACAATCGTTGTCACGCCAAATGGATAATGACTCCGCCATTCAACCGGAAAAGCGGTCAAGTCAGAATCAATGGGAATATTTTCCCGCGTTACTTGCAGGCGATCCACATCATACGTATAGGTTTTTTCAAATTGACCGGTGGCCATCATTTGTTTAGTCCGTTGATTATTAATATCATGCACTTCATTGAGCCCGAGGAGCAAACCTTGTTGATCAATAATGTAACAATTGGCATCTAAAAGATCGCCAGAAACTTGAGCCATATGATTGTAAGGAAGTGCCGTATGAACTTCCAAGTTATCATTTTTTTGCAGCAGTTCATTCATTTGACGCATTTTGTCTAGTAAAGTCATTATTTTCCTCCAAAGTAATTTTATAAAATAAAGCGACTTAAGTCTTCATCTTGGACGATGGTCGCTAATTTTTCGTTGACATAATTTTCGGTAATTAAAATTTCACCCATTTGCATGTCGCTAGCTTCAAACAATAATTCTTCCAGCAATTTTTCCAAAATCGTATGCAAACGTCTGGCACCAATATTTTCAGTATGGGCATTGACGGTAAAGGCAATTTCAGCCATTTTATCAATTGCTTCTTTAGTAAATTTAATTTTAACATTTTCCGTAGCTAATAGCGCGGTATATTGACGAATCAAAGAATTTTTTGGCTCAGTTAAAATCCGCACAAAATCATCTTTTGTTAAATCATCTAACTCGACGCGAATAGGAAAACGCCCTTGCAATTCAGGAATCAAATCAGATGGTTTGGACACGTGGAAAGCCCCACTAGCAATAAATAAAACATGGTCTGTTTCAATCGTGCCGTATTTTGTATTGACGGTTGATCCTTCCACAATGGGTAAAATATCCCGCTGAACACCTTCCCGAGAAACTTCGCCAGATTGTTGAGTTTTGGCGGTGATTTTATCAATTTCATCGATGAAAATAATGCCTGAGTTTTCCGCCAGTTCAACGGCAGCGGCATTAATGTCCGCTGTATTGACTAAACGATCTTGCTCTTCAACAATTAATGCTTCCCGCGCCTCTTTGACCGGCAGTGTTCGCTTGGTTTTTTTAGGGGGATTTAAAGCCGACAAAGTATCGCCTAAATCAATGCCCATTTGTTCTAAGCCATTGTTCATCATATTAGTTTTTGGTTTTATTTCTTGCACTTCAATAGTGACTTCACGCGTTTCTAGTAAACCTTTTTCTAACTGGTCCATCACACTTTCGCGACTGGTGCGAATGGAATCGTTGATTTCTTCTGGTTCTTCTGTTTTTTGCATTTGATTAAACATATTCATCATGTTTTCAAATTGATTGCCACTTTGGCGTTTTTCTTTTTTAATCCCAGGAACGAGGGCTTTAACTAGCCGTTCATTTGCTAGACGGAGCGCTTTTGCGTAGACTTGAGAATATTTTTGCTTTTTGACAATTTGCAACGCATTTTCTACCAAATCGCGCACCATAGATTCCACATCACGACCTACGTAGCCGACTTCGGTGTATTTAGTTGCTTCCACTTTAACAAATGGCGCGCCCACAACAGAAGCAAGCCGGCGGGCGATTTCGGTTTTTCCCACTCCAGTTGGTCCAATCATTAAAATATTTTTCGGCGTCACATCTTTTTGCATTTCCGTATCTAATTGTAAACGACGATAACGATTGCGCAGAGCTACAGCTACCGCACGTTTCGCTTCATTTTGACCAACAATATAGTGATCAAGTTCAACGACAATTTCTTTTGGTGTTTGTTCAGACATTTAAATTTCCTCCACGATAATATTGTGATTGGTAAAAATACAAATATCCGCAGCGATATTTAACGCACCTTCAGCAATTTCTCGGGCCGAAAGATCTGGGGCGCCAAATTTTTTCATCGCCCGCGCTGCTGCTAAGGCAAAATTCCCACCTGAACCGATGGCTAATACACCATCTTCGTCTGGTGTAATAACTTCACCCGTTCCTGAAACTAATAACATTTCTTTGCCATTGGTGACTAGAAGCATTGCCTCTAATTTTTGCATCGATTGTTGGGTCCGCCATTCTTTAGCCAGCTCAACAGCTGCTCGGGTTAAGTTGCCATTATATTCATTGAGTTTTCCTTCGAATTTTTCTTCTAAAGTAAAAGCATCCGCGACACTGCCGGCAAAACCGACAATTACTTCATTATTAAAAATTCGCCGCACTTTTTTGGCCGTACCTTTCATCACCACTTGTTCTCCCATGGTGACTTGCCCGTCACCGGCCATGGCGATGTGCCCGTCTTTTTGCACGGCACAAATAGTAGTGGAATGAAATGGACTTTTTACTGACATTTAAAAACCTCCTAAATTTTTTAAAATTGAATCATCAAACATTAAGCCCGCGGGAAAAATTTATCGTAACTTTCTTGCAGGCGATCGGTAGTGACATGTGTATAAATTTGAGTGGAGCTAAGATTGACGTGCCCCAAAAGTTCTTGAACGGTCCGCATGTCGGCCCCATTATTAAGTAAATGAGTGGCAAACGTATGGCGGAACATATGGGGATGAATCGTCGTGGTTAAACTGGATTTTTTCACTAGTTGGGTAAAAACATAACGAATGCCGCGATCAGTAATCGGTTCGCCTAGGCGATTAACAAAGACAAATTGGTGCTCTTTATGGTATTTAGTCATTAGCGGTGTCCGAGATTTTTCAAAATAAATTTTTAAAGCATCTTGAGCAAAGCTTCCAATGGGCACGTAACGCTCTTTATTGCCTTTTCCATGGAGCAAGACAACGCCTAATTGAAAATCCACATCGAAAATTTGCAGTTGGCAAGCTTCACTAACCCGCAAACCCGTAGCATAAAAAACTTCTAAGAGCGCCGTGTTCCGATAATCCAGCGGCTGACTGCCACTAGCCGTTTCAAAGAGCACATTCATCTCCTCTTCGTAAAAAAATTTCGGCAAACGACTCGGTCCTTTTCTAAGGTGCAAATAAGAAAAAGGATTCTCGTCCAAAACTTCATTTTTTAACAAAAATTGGTAAAAGGAACGCAACGCAGAAATTTTGCGGCTCACCGTATTTCTAGCATATTTTTTTTCATACAAAAAGCCCAAATAACTCCGGACATCTAAGGGCTCTACTTCCAAGTAATTGGCATCTCCTGATGTTTTTAAAAAAGCTAAATAATCCCGCAAATCATCATGATAAATATCAATGGTTAAAGGAGAATAGCCACGTTGGGTATGGAGATATTTAAAAAAAAGTTCGGGCCAATTTTTTTCAGTCATTGTGCACCTCCAAACATGTTAACTGTAACAAAAAAAAGCTTTTTCTACAATTTAATTGTCAGAATTAAATGATTTATTGCAAAAATTTTAATCTTTTCTCAACATTTTCACGCAAAACAAAGCCAATTGTTAGTTTCAACGCTGAAAAAGTAAAAAGAATCTGGAAAGTTTTCCAAATTCTTTTTACTATTTTATATTTTTAAAGTGCTTCTTTAGTGCTAGCAATATCTGCCAGTGCGCGATTAGCTAACGCTTCGTAGCGCAATTTTTTGTCGCGAATTGGTGTGTCTAACTCTTTTAAAATCCCGAAATTGGCATTCATTGGTTGAAAATGTTTGCTGGCCGCATGAGTAATATAGTGGGCCATCGCCCCCATCACGGTTTCTTCCGGCATGACAATTGGTTCTTTTTCTTGCGCCAAGCGAGCGGCATTCAGTCCGGCTAAAAGTCCAGAAGCGGCACTTTCTACATAACCTTCCACACCAGTCATTTGCCCGGCAAAAAATAAATCAGGCCGTTTTTTCGTTTGATACGTCGGTTCTAATAAATTAGGACTATCCATAAATGAATTCCGGTGCATCACACCGTAACGCACAAATTCAGCATTTTCCAAACCCGGAATCAAACGGAAAACGCGTTTTTGTTCGCCCCATTTTAAATGAGTTTGAAAGCCAACAATATTGTAAAGTGATCCTGCAGCATTATCTTGGCGCAATTGAATCACCGCATAAGGACGACGACCCGTTTTCGGATCTTCTAAGCCCACGGGTTTCAACGGACCAAAGCGCATTGTTTTTTCCCCGCGCTTAGCCATCACTTCAATCGGCATGCAGCCTTCGAAAAATTTTTCTTTTTCAAAGGATTTCAATGGCGCCACTTCAGCAGTAATTAAAGCTTCGTAGAAAACGTCGAACTCTTCTTTTGTCATAGGGCAATTTAAGTAAGCCGCTTCCCCTTTGTCGTAGCGGGATTTTAAATACACTTTATCAAAATCGATACTGTCTTTTTCTAAAATCGGCGCTGCTGCATCATAAAAATAAAACCCATCGGAATCATTAAACGCTTGAATATCGGCAGCTAAATGATCACTCGTTAGAGGACCTGACGCAACAACGGTAATGCCTTCAGGAATTTTTTCTACTTCATCAGTGATAACCGTAATTAGTGGATGATTTTTAATTTTTTCGGTGACATATTCGGAAAATAAATCCCGATCCACTGCTAAAGCACCGCCAGCTGGAACGGCGGTGGCATCGGCGGCTTCCATAATTAAAGAATTCAGTTGGCGCATTTCTTCTTTTAAAACACCCACTGCATTCGTTAATTGATTGGCCCGCAAAGAATTAGTACAAACCAACTCAGCAAAATTTTCTGTGTGATGCGCTGGGGTTGATTTTTTTCCTCGCATTTCATAAAGTTCTACCGGTATCCCGGCTTGGGCAATTTGATACGCTGCTTCACTACCGGCTAATCCGGCCCCAATTACTTGAATTTTTTCCATAATTTCTCCGTATGTTTTATTTTTAAATTATTTTTGCACGGCCTCTTCGTAATCACCATTGGCACACACCACTTGCTTGCCGCCACCTTTGATTTTTTTTTTCTCCACTAGTTGACCGCCATCAACGGGACAAAGGCGTCCGATTGGTTTATCCCATGAAGTGTAATCACACTCTGGATAACGAGAGCAGCCATAAAAAATCCGATTTTTCTTCGATTTGCGCTCAATGACTTGACCTTCATGACAGACAGGACAAATCACGCCAATTTCTTTAACAATTGGTTTTGTATTGCGGCAATCAGGGAAATTAGAACAAGCGTAAAATTTACCATAGCGCCCCAATTTAATTACCATAGGATGTCCGCAAAGATCACAATCAAAGCCAGCTGGTTCATCTTTGATTTGAATTTTTTCGATTTTTTCTTCGGCGTCGGTTAATTCTTTAGTAAATGGTCCATAAAAACGTTCGAGAATTTTTTTCCATTCTTCCGTGCCATCTTCCACTCGGTCCAAATCATTTTCCATATCGGCAGTAAAAGTAATATCAATAATTTGTGGGAAAAATTCTACAATTAGTGAATTAACAATTTCTCCAAGTTCCGTTGGTTCAAAGCGTTTATTCGCTAATTTAACATAATAACGGCGTTGAATCGTTTCTAAAGTCGGCGCATAAGTTGAAGGGCGGCCGACACCATTTTCTTCTAACGATTTAATTAGCGTGGCTTCAGAATAGCGAGCCGGTGGTTGGGTGAAATGTTGATTGTTTTCGATATCTACTGCTTGAACGGTTTCACCTTCCGTTAATGCGGGAAGATTTTTTTCTTGGTCTTTCGTCGTTTCTGGATAAACTTTTAAATAACCAGGGAATTTCACGACGGAACCATTGGCAATAAAGGTCACAGTATTTTGCGTTAAAGTCGCTTTGACCGTATCCATCACCGCTGGGGTCATTAAACTTGCCACAAATCGATTCCAAATTAACGTATATAATTTTAATTGATCTTTATCTAAATGTTTGGCAATTTTTTCTGGCGTGTAAAAAACACTAGACGGACGAATCGCTTCATGGGCATCTTGAGCGCCCTTGGCATTTTTAATGGTCCGAACGGAATGAGTAGAATATTTTTCGCCAAAAGTTTCAGTAATATATTTAGCAGCATCGGTTTTAGCGGAATCAGCAATCCGGGTGGAGTCTGTACGCATATAAGTAATCAACCCGACTGTGCCCTCTTTACCAAGAGAAATTCCTTCGTAAAGTTGTTGAGCGACCATCATGGTTTTTCTAGTCCGAAAATTAATTCGGTTAGCACTTTCTTGTTGCAAAGAACTCGTAGTAAAAGGTAGTGGTGCATTTCTTTTCCGTTCTTTTTTCTCGACTTTTTCTACTAAATAATCTTTGGTTTTTAAAAGTTTAGAAATTTCTTTAACGTCTTCAGCATTTTTTAACTTCATTTTTTTTCCGTTGATGCCATAAAAGCCCGCTTTGAATTTTTTAGCACCCTTTTTAAAATTCCCGTCAATTGTCCAATATTCTTCTGGAATAAAGGCGCGAATTTCTTTTTCCCGGTCGATAATAATTTTTAAAGCGATGGATTGCACACGACCAGCGGACAAACCTTTTTTAACTTTCTTCCATAATATAGGTGAAATGGAGTAACCCACAATCCGATCTAGCACCCGGCGCGCTTGTTGGGCATCGACTAAATTTAAATCAATCGTCCGCGGATGTTTAAAAGCTTCTTTAACAGCATCTTTGGTGATTTCGTTAAAGACGACGCGATTTTCATCTTTAATATCCAACCCAAGAATATGGGCTAAATGCCAAGCAATAGCTTCCCCTTCTCTATCCGGGTCACTTGCTAGGTAAACTTTTTCAGCTTTTTTGGCTTGGGTCCGCAAACTTTTAATGACGTCGCCTTTTCCGCGGATATTAATATAATGAGGTTCAAAATTATTTTCAAAATCAATTCCCATTTTACTTTTCGGTAAATCACGCACATGGCCCACGGAAGCCATGACTTTATAATTGCGCCCTAAATATTTTTCGATTGTTTTTGCTTTTGCAGGTGATTCGACGATAACTAAGTATTTAAATGCCAAAACAATTCTCCTTTTGTGTATTTATCTGTATTTTAATAGTAAATTTTAAAAAAATTTGTGTAATAACACACATTTGAATTCGGATATTATCATATGTTAGAAAGAATTGTTTTGTCAAGGACGAGGGGTAATCATTTTTTGGCCAGCTGCGTAAAAATGCGCAAAAAAACCGCGAGAAACCCGCGGTCGACTTGGAAAAATCGATTGAGAAATATTTTTAAAAATGATTTAGGAAAAACGAATTTCTTCTATTATATCAGTTGCATTTTGAACACACTTGGCGCCTTCTTGAATTAAGGATAAACAGCCGGAAAATTTCTTATCGAGAATACTGCCGGGAATCGCAAAAACTTCCCGATTATTTTCCAAAGCCATTTGCGCGGTAATTAAAGAGCCCGACCGTTCTTTAGCGGCCACGACTACCGTTCCTAAAGTAAGTCCGGCAATAATCCGATTGCGCATGGGAAAATGATGACGCCGAGGCTCTGCTTGTGGGAGATATTCACTTAATAAAAGGCCACGTTTGGCGATAGTTTCTTGTAGTTGGCGATTTTTTCTCGGGTAAAAAATATTTAAACCATTTCCTAAAACAGCAATGGTTGCGCCGTTATTTTCTAGGGTCAATTGGTGGGCCAGTGCGTCCGTCCCTTCAGCGAGTCCGGAAACAATCACTAGTTCATTTAAAAGTGGTGGCAAAACTTTTTCTAAAACCGGCTTTAAATGTGGCAATGGATCACGAGTACCCACGACAGCCAGAGACGGTTTTGCTAAAAGTTCGGTATTTCCTTGAAAAAATAACAACGAAGGAAATTGATACATTTCTTTTAGCAGCGGCGGATATAACGCATCAAGCGTGGTAAAATGCGGCAAAGTATTTAAATACTTCAACCATTCCGGATGATCTAGCACTTCTTGAAAATTTTTTGCAAAATCTTGCCGGCGAGAAATTTCTCCTAGTTTTATTAAATCATTAGCTGTTAATTGACTAACCGCGCTGTCATCAGGAATTTGGGCGAGTATTTTTTGAATCGTCTTGTTGCCGACTCCTCGGGTTAAATATAATTGTTGTAGCAATCTTTTTTTACTCATGGCGACACCCCTTTACTAGAAGATACGCAAAAAAAGGTAAACACCAAAGAAAAAATGGTGTTTACCGGTTTTTATTATTTAAAATAATCTTTTACTGGGGCAAATGTTCGGCGATGAATGGGCGATGGACCAAACTCTGACAAACCTGCCAAATGATTTTTCGTGCCGTAACCGGCATTATGAGTAAAATCATAGCCGGGAAATTCTTCATCGTAAGCTGTCATTAGCGAATCCCGAGTGACTTTGGCCACGATTGAGGCCGCCGCAATGGACACCGAACGGGCATCCCCTTTAATCAGACTTTCTTGAGGAATCGCCAAGTCTAACTTCATAGCATCCAAAAGTAAAAAGTCGGCTGGCACTTCTAAATTTTTCACCGCATCAATCATAGCAAGTTTGGTCGCTTGATAAATATTGACTTGATCGATGACTTTTTCAGAAATCACTCCAATACCCACAGCGACTGCTTTTTCAAGAATGATTTCATATAAAGTATTTCTTTTTTTCTCAGAAACTTGTTTAGAATCATTCACCTCTGGCTGAAAAAAATCCGCCGGCAAAATTACTGCTGCTGCCACAACGGGACCTGCTAATGGCCCTCGACCAACTTCGTCAATGCCAGCCACCGCCGAAAAACCTTCTGCAGAAAGTTGGCGTTCAAAAGACAAACGATCGTAAAAATTATTTTTTGCCAGTTCTATCGTTTGCTGGCGCTTTTCATATGAAACAAGAAGCTGCTGAACACCTTTACGAGAATCGATTTTTAATTCTTCAAAAAGTTCAGGAGAAACTTTATTTTGTAACAAATTTTTTATTTCAGCTGTGGAATACACTTCCATCCTCCCGTTTTGATTTATTTAATTTTGCTCAGGAACAATATCAAAAGTAATTCCGCCAAGCATCCCGTTTCTAAGCTCCGTCAGAAATAGCGTGGCGCCTTTTTCATAATCATCTTTAAAGCCGCGTTTTTTACTAATTAGTAATAACTGTTCAACGCCGCCGACCGTTAAATCCTCTTTAGTAAAACCATATCGTTTCACTAAAGAGTCTGGATAATGCTCACTCAAAAAATCTAGCGCATAAATCGCCAAATCATCTAAATGAAGCAACTGATCTTTAATGGCACCAGTGACGGCGAGTTTTTTGGCCACCCGCTCATCTTCAAATTTTGGCCACAAAATTCCTGGGGTGTCTAATAATTCCAAAGACCCACTAATTTTTAACCATTGTTGCCCTTTAGTTACGCCGGGTTTATTACCAGTAGCGGCAATTTTTTTACCTACTAAGCGATTTAAAAGGGTGGATTTTCCCACATTAGGAATACCGATAACCATAGCGCGAATTGCCCGTGGTTTAATGCCTCGGGAGGCGTCTCTGGCTTTTTTTTCTTTTAAAACTTCATTAGCGCCAGTCATAATTTTTTTCTTAGCATGATCTTCTTTGGCGTTAATCCCAATTGCCGGAATGCCTTGACGTTCAAATTCGGCCAACCATTGCTTAGTGGCCACAGGATCTGCTAAATCAATTTTATTTAAGATCATCAGTCTTGGTTTATTTTGAATAATTTTATCCAATAAGGGATTTCTTGAGGATTGGGGCAAGCGGGCGTCTACTAATTCCAACACCAAGTCAACATATTTTAATTTTTCGCTCACTTCCCGTTTGGCCTTGTTCATGTGGCCGGGAAACCATTGAATTGTCATTTCTTCACGTCCTTTTTTTGAGTGTATCATATTTATTTTAAAATTTGGCGAAAATCAGCGAGAATTTTTTTACAAAAAGTTTCGGCATTTTTTCCCAAAAGAAAAATCCAACCATTAACGGCTGGATTTTCCATTTATGTTTTATTTTATTCTACTTGAGCAATCTCGGAAGTGGCTGTCGTTTCAGTAGCAGATCCACTTGATTCCGTTGTCGATTGGGTCAAAGCATTTTCCGGATAACTATCCCGCGTCCAAATACTTTGATAAGGGCGCAAAATTTGTCCGTCAAAGTAAAGATTGTCATCAATGCCCTCGCGTTCACCGGCATCAGCATCAAGATTAGTGTCATCAAAATAATATTCTTGATTATCAAAACTTTCCATAGCAGCCAGACTATCCACATTAGGAAGGTCTAGTTGGGTCTTCAGCGCATTTTGAATATCTAACAGCTCGTTAATTGGTAACAGTTGATAATAGCCGTCAAACCAATGATATTGCCCTTGTAGTTGTAGCGGAACAATATTATCTAACACACTTGTATATCCTTGAGCGATATTTAACATTTGATCCCAAGTTAAATCGGTCACGACATTGTCCTCAATTGCGGTAAATATTTTTTGATAATTCGTTACTGAATTTAAACTCAAAATTTTACGGACAATTAGTTCAACTACTTCTCGTTGTCGTTTTTGACGACCGACATCCCCTTCAGGATCGCCCATGCCAGTGGCGGCATCATATTTTCTAAATCGCGCATAAGCAAGCCCTGATTTGCCGTCAAGTTCTTGAACACCGGGATACAATTCAACACCATCTAATTCAAAATGGTATTGGTTATCAACGGTAATTCCGCCCACGGCATCAATTAAATCTTCCATACCTTGCATATTAATTGAAACGTAATGATCTACTGGCACATCCAACATATTTTCCACAGTGGCAATGGTGGTTTCAGCCGAACCTATTTCGCCAGCCCCGTCACCTGCTCCGTATGAATACGATTCGTTTAATTTAGCATAAAGCGGCGCGCCACTATCTCTAGTTTTGCCGGTAATTTGCACATATAAATCGCGATCCATGGAAACAATTGTTGTTTGTTTATTTTTTGGATTTAAAGTGACATACATCAGTGAATCACTGCGGCCAACATAATCTGTTGTGCGGTCCAATTCTCCAGTGACTGTCCCTTCATCAACACCCATTAACAAAATCGAAACCGGATCTTGCGCTTCATAATTCACGGGACGAACTTCACGATCGATACTACCTTCAATATTAGCCACCGTTTGTTTGGCGTCTTCAGCTAGTTTAATAGCATAAGCAAACACAACACCAGCACCAAGGACTACAATACTGACTAAACTCAAAATAATTTTCTGCGATTTTTTCATACAACAATCCTTTACATTCCGTCATCAAAAACTTACTTTAAAAAGTTTGCCATAAGTTGCCGAGAAAGGCAAATATTTTTTATAAAAAGCAGGCAACTTTAACTTTTCTTATTGGACTAATATTTGGCGCACTCATTTATTGCAACCAATTAAAATGTTTGAGCGGATAATAAACAAGGCGCGCTTTACCAATAATTGTTGTTTGGTCAATCGGGCCAAAATCTCGCGAATCTTTTGACATCCGCCGATTGTCCCCCATCACAAAATATTGAGTACTCCCAAGTTCTTCTTGGCCAGTTAAATCAGATAGTGAAAAATCAGCGGTAAATTGAATTAACGCTTGATCCTTTTTTTTCAAGCCACTTAAAAAAGGCTCAGTTATTTTTTCATCGTTAATATATAAAGCATCATTTTTTACTGCGACTGTTTCTCCAGGTAGACCAATCACTCTTTTAACTAAGGTCGAGCCATCCGCTTGGGTAAAAACAACAATATCGAAACGTTGAATTTTTGAAATTTTTTCCATAATGACCGTGTCATCTTGATGCAATAAATTTTTCATGGAATTTCCAGTTACTTGAACAGGAATCAAAACAAATCCGCGGAGAAATAAAACAATGGCCGCCGCTACTAAAAGTTGTTTGAATAATAACCAAAAGCGGTCTCTCATGTTATTCACCTAAAATTTCTAGCGCTTTTTCCATAAAAGGATCATGGCTATTGAGTTGTTCAATCAACTGGGTTTGTAAGGAATTAGCCGTTTCAACGTTCCAAGTACCACTGACAGTTAAATTATTTTTTTCTTGAAAATCTTTTAAAGCATCTTCTAGCGGCGCGTCAAAAGTTTCTGTTTCTTCTAAAGAATAACCTAAGCCGTTCATTAGAACTTTAATTGCTTTTACTGAAGATTCCGTGCTGCCAATGGTTAATTCTTGTTCACCAGTAAGAGGAGCCATATAGGCGTAATCCGGATAGGAAATTTCTTCGTCTGGCGCCAGTCCCACTTCATTAACCCACGTGCCGTTAGGGGTATACCATTTTCCTGTCGTTAGTTTTAATTTTTCATCGCCGAGACCTTCCACATCTTGCATCGTCCCTTTACCATACGTGGTAGTGCCGATAATTTTTCCTCGTTGATTGTCTTTAATGGCGCCGGCAAAAATTTCAGCAGCCGATGCAGAACCGGAATCGACTAAAACAGTCACCGGTTCCGTCACTTTAAATCCATTATCCAGATCGCTACTAGCTGTATTTTGAAATTTTTCGCCGTCTTTATTTTCCCATTTCACAATGGTTTCTCCATCTGTTAAAACCATGGAACCCATTTGGACGACTTGATCTAGTAGACCACCTGGATTTTGGCGGACATCGAAAATAAATTTCATAGCGCCACTTTCACGTAAAAAACTAATTTGTTCTTGAAATTCAGCGGCGGTATTTTCTGAAAAACTTGTAATATTAAGATAACCCACATCATCGGTTTGCATTTTGGCATTGACTGAGGCCACTGGAATAGTATCTCTCGTTACTGTGACAGAAAATGCCTTCCCGTCTCGCTCTAAATCCAGCGTTACTTCGCTCCCTTTTTCTCCGCGGACTAAAGCAACAATTTCATCCAAGGTTTTTTTGGTAACGTCTGTGCCATCAACTTTTAAAATCAGATCCCCTGCTTTTAAACCTGCTTTTTCAGCGGGCGTGCCTTTAATCGGCGCTTGAGCAATTTGCGGCTTTTCATCGATAATCGTTAAGCTGGCTCCAATCCCTTCGATACTAGAAGCTAATGAGTCCTCTAAATCTTGTGCTTGATCTTCTGGCAAATAAGTCGAATAAGGATCTCCGATTGCTTGAGTCATGCCAGAAAGTGCGCCATCGATTAAAGTTTTACTTTCGACATTGCCAACATAATCTTTTAAAATTCGTGCGTACAAATCAGAAATCGGCGCCAAGTCATCATTTGTCCCGGCGACTTCTTTTCGATTGATTTGATATTGATGATTAAAATAAATATAGCTTCCCCCACTTGTCAAAAGGGCCACTAAAATCAAGCTAACGACCAATTGCCAAGTCGCAAATTTTTTCTTCATGCCACCAATTCCTTTCTAACGATTATTTTCTTCATACATCGTAAAAACCTCATCAAAGATATCCATATTCGGCAAATAATCTACAAATTCTAAATACTGACTCAAGGTTTGATAATCTTGGGCTTGCTTAGGAAAACTCGCATCATAAAAAGCATGATCCGCAAAGTCAGCCTGCGGGTTACTATGCGGTGCCCGTAAAGTCATTAAATAATGATAAAACGATCGATACACGTTATTCCTCCCAATGTTCTTCTTGAAATTCTTTTCGCGCGCCTTGTTCTAATGCATAGCGAGCTGGATCTTTTTTGTAAAAATCTTGATGATAGTCTTCCGCCGGATAAAAAGGTTGCGCCGATTCAATTTGCGTGACAATTTGTTGATCAAATCTACCGGAGTCTTGCATTTCTTTTTTGGCTTTTTGGGCGATTATTTTCTGTTCTGGTGTCGTATAAAAAATCACCGGTCGATAATTGTCGCCACGATCTTGAAATTGTCCGAATGCATCGGTTGGATCAGTGACTTGCCAATAAATCTCGACTAATTTTTCGTAAGGAAAAATTTTTGGATCATAAGTAATTTCCACTGCTTCAGTATGTCCTGTGTTATGGGTTAACACTTGTTCATAAGTAGGATTTTCCACGTGACCGCCTGTATAACCGGAAATCACTTTTTCAATACCGGGTAAGGAATCAAATGGTTCTACCATGCACCAAAAACAGCCCCCAGCAAAAATTGCCTTTTCAAATGTTGGTTGTAGATTTTGTGTTGTCATTATTTTTCAGCCTCGCTTTCTGAAGTTGCTAAATTTAAAGTAAACCGAATATCATCATCCACTAAATCAATTTTTTCAGCTGCGATTTTTAAATCCGCCGCTAATTTAAATTGATCCAAATGTAAAATCATCGTCTCTTCGTCCAAATTAATTTCAATCCATTCTGGTAATTCAAAATTAGAACGGACATAGCGCAACACTTCTTTTACCGGAATACCCAAGGCCCCAATGGAAACGGATTTGGCTTTTAATTGGACATTGCCATTTTCCATTACATACGGCTCAAAATACAAATAAAAATTTAACGGATAACCTAACAGTTCAAAAGTTCCTTTTAAAAGGGCCTGGTTCTCCAAATAAAATTCATATTTAATATCTTCATTAGATAAATACTCCACCAAATAATGATCAATCAGTTCATTGACTCGCGTTTTATCAGTCGATAATTCCAAAATCTGCGTGGAAGATTCGACTGTTTCTACTGCTGCCGGCTTATAATCGTCCTCGCGATCGGTGTTAATAATCGAAAAAAGATAAAATCCACTGCCTAAAATTAAGCCAATCATTAATAACGTAGCAATTTTCCAACCATTAATTTTTCTTTTTAAGGTCATCTTAGATTTTGTTTTACTTCGTGCTGTTTTTTCAGGTGTTTTTTCTTCTGGATTATTCTCCACTTGTTTGACCTTCTTTCAACCAAAGTCCTTGCGTAGAAATCAATTGATCGCGTAAGGCCGTCGCCATTTTTTGGTAGCCTAAATTATTGGGATGAAAATGATCCTCCTCAAAAATCAAATCATTATTCACCGCTTCAACTAACCCGGCCAGCTCTTCATCGGAAATCGTACTATCCGTCGTAGCATCAGCAATTTCAGAACTATCTTGGGACGAATCGCTTTGGTTAGAACTGTTTTGGGTTGTATTTTCTTCTTGCGTGCTGGTGGTGTCACTTTCGGCAACGACCGTGGCACCGTCCGACCCATTATATAATAAATCGTTGATGGGAATAAAGTAACTCCGCTTCGTATCAGCAATAATTTTTTCACTTTGCTCATTCCAAAACGAAACCACATCTTGCAGTTCAGTAATTTGGGGGAAATAAACGTAAAATGGATTATAAATACCAAAAAGATAAATCGGCGCATCTGGAGCATACTTGCGAATTTCAGCTAGCAAATTTTTTAAATTCGTTTGATATTTCGCGGCCGGTTTTTCAAAAGTGTCTAAACTAATTTTATTAAATAATTCTTTTTTAATTGTACTCATCAAATCATTGCCACCGACTGTCAAAGTTACGATGTCGGCTTTTTTCAAGGCATCTTGTTGCTCAGTGGATTCGGTAAGTCGCTTTAAGACTTGATCGGAGCGATCGCCTGATTTGCCGAAATTATCAGCATCAAAAGCCGCCAAATCAAAATAATTTTTCACATCACTGACAGCTAGTGGGACAAATCCTCCACGATTAGTGGTGTCGCCAATGCCTTGGGTCAAAGAGTCCCCCAGCGCCACTAAAGAAACCGCCGATTTGGAATCTTCTTTTCTCACCGGTTGCGCATTGACTAAGACGCCCTCTTTCGGTTGTAAAAACAGCGAGAAAATAAAAAAACTCGCCACAAAACCAATTAGAATCACGACCGTATAACTAATTATTTTTTGCCAAACTTTCATAAAATCAGTCCTTTTAAAAATTAGGTTGTGAAAAATGCAAACAAACGATTCACCACAACTTTGCGATGAATCGTTTGCTAATTATTTTGTGTAATACATAATGGCAAACGCGCCATCTCCAGCGTGGGTAGCCACGACAGGATTGGTATGGAACACGGGAATTTCTAAATTAGGGAAAAGTTCTTGCAGTTCTCCGGCTATTTCTTTAGCCAATGAGGCATCACCGGCATAGGAAATTCCCATTTTTTCTACCGTTTGATTTTGTAATTCTCGTTTTAATTCTTGGAGCCATTTGAAAAAAGTTTTACTACCGCGACCTTTTGCCACCGGTTCAAAATTACCATCTTTTAATTCTAAAACTAATTTGATGTTAAATAAAGTGGTCACCACGCCTTTTGCTTTAGAAATCCGGCCACCTTTAATGAGATTTTCTAAATTAGAAATGCCAATAAAAAGTTTTGAACGTTGAGCAATAGATTTTGTAGCGGCAACAATTTCTGCTTCATCGCGCCCTTGTTGCGCCAGTTGGGCGGCCATAATGACTTGTTGGGCCAAACTTTGGTCAATAAAATTGGAATCAACAATAATGACTTTACCTTTTACCAAGTGACTTGCTTGGCGGGCAGCTTCTACAGTGCCTGATAATTTTTCAGTTAAATGAATGGAAATAACAGTGGAACCATCGGCGGTTAACTTTTCATACGTTTCAGCAAAGACGCCAATCGGTGGTTGACTTGTTTTAGGTAGTGCGTTAGATTCGGCCATAAGTTTCATAAATTGCACATTATCAAAATTTTCATCTGCCGTGTACATCACGCCATCCAGCATGACTGATAAAGGTACTACGGTAATATCTAAATCGGAGATAAGTTTTGGATCCATGGTACAAGAAGAATCAGTAACTATTTTAATGTTAGACATACATATCCTACTTTCTTGACGCCAATTGGAAAATATTTTTTACTAATATTAGTATAACAGAAAAAACAGAGAATTCACGCCTAAACCTGTCATCGTCTCGTTTTACATTAAAATCAAATGACACGAAGTCTGACAAACCCTTTCAAAATAAAAAAATTGACACCTCTTAGAAGAGACATCAATTTTTAAAAAATTACTTAAGTTCTAAAGTTGGATGGACATGGCGCATCCATTCTTCAGTAATTAGCCCGTAACCAGTTGGTGTAGGATGAACGCCATCTTTAGTATACAGTTCAAATCCGTGACGAATGCCCGCTGCATTCATTAAGCCATCAAGCGAAATAAATTCCGCATGAAATTCAGCAGCTAATAGGCGAATAATTTGAATTTTTTGATCCAAATCAACCCGCCAAGTGGTCCGATTTTTAGGAATGGGTAAAACAAAAGGTTCCATTAAAACAAGTCGGGTAATACCGGCATTTTTTAAGGTCATTAACATTTTGCGGTATTCAGCCTCGAAATAATCAGCCGCCTTTTTGGTCCCAAAGTCAGGACTTTCCACATTGTGCCACGTGTCGTTAATCCCTACCATAATCGATACCACATCTGGCATTAAACTAATCACATCTTCTTGCAAACGTTCATTCAAATCGGCAACTTTATCACCAGAAACGCCGCGATTATAAAATGATAAATTCATTTCTGGATATCTTGCACCAAATTGGCTGGCAATAAATAAAGGAAATCCATGTCCGAGATCGTCTAAATTTTCTTTTTGACGGTCGGCATCGGTGATACTATCGCCGAAAAAAACAATACGATCATTAGGATAAATTTGCATAAGCTCCTCTTTTCATGTTTTTATCGTTTTCTAGTTTCATTTTATGGATAAATACGGTTGATCAAACGTGGAAACGGAATGGCCTCTCTAATATGTTCAATCCCGGCAACCCAAGTAATGGCTCGTTCTAAACCTAAACCAAAACCGGCATGAGGAACGCTGCCGTATTTGCGCAAATCCAAATACCACTTGTATTCTTCAGGACTTAAGCCGAATTTTTTAATTTCAGCTAAAAGTTGATCGTAATCCGTTTC
Source organism: Enterococcus timonensis (assembly GCF_900104595.1). GTDB lineage: Bacteria > Bacillota > Bacilli > Lactobacillales > Enterococcaceae > Enterococcus_J > Enterococcus_J timonensis. The sequence continues at coordinate 652,997 of NZ_FNVY01000004.1, read as the reverse complement.
CCGTTCGGATCCGCCAATAATTTCGCCATAACCTTCTGGAGCAATTAAATCAGCACAAATGACAACATCTTCACGCGTTGGATGTGGCTTCATATAAAATGGTTTGATTTGTTTTGGATAATTTAAAATAAAAACTGGTTTTTCAAAAGAATTCGCAATAAATGTTTCGTGCGGAGAACCAAAATCGTCTCCCCATTGAATATCTTCAAAACCATTTTTAATTAATAATTCAACCGCATCATCATAGCTAATCCGTGGATAAGGCAGTTGCGTATAACGTTCCAAAATTCCTTTATCCCGTTCTAAAACAGTCAAGGCATAATCACAATTGTCCAAAACACCTTGAACAAGATAAGCAATATATTGTTCTTGAATTTCTAAGCTTTCTTCTTGGTGCATAAAAGCCATTTCTGGTTCAATCATCCAAAATTCAATCAGATGACGGCGGGTTTTTGATTTTTCAGCCCGGAAAGTGGGGCCAAATGAAAATACTTTACCAAAAGCCATTGCCGCAGCTTCCATATAAAGTTGACCAGATTGTGACAAGTAAGCTTTTTGATCGAAATAATCCGTTTCAAAAAGTTCCGTCGTCCCTTCTGGAGCAGACCCAGTTAAAATTGGTGGGTCAATTTTAATAAATCCGTTATCGTTGAAAAATTCGTAAGTTGCCCGAATCATTTCATTACGGATTTGCATAATGGCATGCTGTTTAGAACTACGCAACCATAAATGGCGATGATCCATTAAAAAGTCCGTTCCATGTTCTTTAGGCGTAATGGGATAATCTTCTGAACTTCCCACTACTTCTAACGTTTTAATGCCGATTTCATAACCGAAGTGGCTGCGAGCATCTTCGCGAATTTCTCCAGTTAAAATAATGGATGTTTCTTGATTTAAGGATTTAGCGATATCAAAAATTTCTTCGCCTACTTCATTTTTTACTGCTACACCTTGAAAATAAGCAGTGCCGTCTCTTAATTCCAAAAAGGCAATTTTACCAGACGAGCGTTTATTGGCAACCCAGGCGCCAATTTCAACAGTTTGACCCACGTAATTTTTAGCATCAATGATGGAAATACGTTTCACACTTTTTCGCTCCTTTTTCTTTCAATGGTCTTATTTTAAGCTATTCTTTAGTAAAAAAGCAAGACTATTCCTTGCTCTAACCAAAAAAATCGCGCAAAGGCGAATTTTTTTGACGGTAAGTTTTATTTTTTTAAAGTTAAAAATTCTAAAATCAGTCCGATCGCTTTAGCAAAAGCTTCCTGGCTAACGGCATAACTCAAGCGCAAATGTCTATTAGAACCAAAACCTGTGCCGGCCACTAACGCCACGCCAGTTTCTTCTAAAATATCAGCGACAAATTTTTCTACGTCGGTGTAACCAAGTTTTTCCATAGCTTCTGTGACGTCAGGAAATAAATAAAAAGCGCCTTGCGGTTTCACTAACGAAAAACCAGGCAGAACAACTACTAAATCATAAGCGGCATCTAATCGTTTGGAAAAAGTTTCTTGCATCTTTTCTGCTTCTTTTTGGGACCCGTTTAACGCTTCAATCGCTGCATATTGACTGACGGCTGCCGGATTACTAGTGGAGTGCGATTGAATTTCACTCATGGCATGAATTAATTTCACAGGACCTGCCGCAAATCCAATTCGCCAACCAGTCATGGCGTAAGTTTTAGAAACGCCAGTAATGACTAAAGTATTTTCTTTCATTGCCGGGCGCATATTCACCATCGAGGCAAATTCAGCCCCGTGATAGACCAATTGGGAGTAAATATCATCGGTCACTACAAATAAATCGTGCGCTAAGCAATAATCAGCCAGTGCCGTTAATTCTTCTTTTGTATAAATCATACCCGTGGGATTCGCTGGCGAATTCATTAAGAGCACTTTTGTTTTGTCCGTCCGATATTTTTCCAAATCAGCTGGGGTGACTTTGCAGCTTTTTTGATCAAATGGTTCCACAAAAATTGGCACGCCATCAGCTAATTTTACTTGTTCGCTGTAACTCACCCAGTAAGGCGTCGGGATTAACACTTCATCGCCAGTATTTAAAAGAGCCATAAAAGCAGCGTACAAACCAAATTTTGCACCAGGATTAATCATAATTTCTTTTAATTCGTAGTTCAAATGATAACTCGTGTGAAAATATTCTTGCACCGCTTTTTTTAGCGCTGGCAAGCCGTCTGTCGGTGTATAAAAACTAGCCGAGCCATCACGAATACTTTCAATTGCTTTTTCTTGAATATTTTTCGGCGTGAAAAAATCTGGCTCTCCTACTGTCAAACTAATCACATCACGCCCGCTCGCTTTTAATTTGCGGGCCATGGCAGCCGCCTGCAAGGTTGCACTAGGGCTAATTTGTTGTGCCCGTGTCGATAATTTCATTGGTTCCCCTCCTTAAATAGAAATATTTCTAGTTATTTTTTAAATATTTTCAATCGTTGACAAAACAGTTCCGTCATTAAAAGATAATAAAATATACGTCCATGTATCACCTTTTTTTCCGGAAACTTCCCAAACAACGTCCTCATTTTTTTTACCAAGGCCGACTTTTAAAGACGTTAATTCTGGATGTGCTTCTTGGACTACGGTTAAGGCTTGATTTTCAGAAATTCCTTCCCCCGCTGGCAAAATCGTAATTTCTTTTCCATCTTCTGGAATTAAGGCATAAACAGATTTCCCTTGGGCCGTTTCTCCTAGGACCGCGAAATATTGTTCTTCCCGGTTAAAATAATAAAATTGATCCACGGTAGTAATTTTTCCATATTGCCGAGCCAATTCTTCGGCTTCTTGTCGGGCCCAATTGTAGCGACGGGTGCCTCGCACGAGAAAAATACTTGTAAAAACAATGACTGTAACTAGCACCGCCAAAATAATTACTAGCACTTTTTCTTTTGTGCCAAAGCGACTTTTAGTTTTCATGAACTTCTCCTTTTTGATTAAACGACTCAATAGCTGTAATTAATTTTTCTGAAATGATGGTCTCCACTAGCAATCCTTTAGGCAAGTTTTTTTGTAAAGAAGGTGCATAGGACGAAGCGACCATCCGTTGATCAAATAAAACCAACACGCCGCGATCTTCTGGCGTCCGCAAAAGTCGACCAATCGCTTGTTGCAAACGCATGGAACAATGAGGCAAAGCTTCTTGGTAAAAAGCATTTCCGCCTGCTTGTTCAATGGTAGAAAATTTAACTTGCACCAGTGGTTGATTGGGATTTTCAAAAGGAAGTTTCGCTACAAAAATCACCGGTAAATTTTTTCCTGGCAAATCAATGCCTTCCCAAAATGTTTCATTCCCTAACATAATCGCATCATTGCTTAATAAAAATCGTTTCAATAATTTTTCTTTCGTCCCATTAACTCCTTGGGCTAATAATTCACGGCCAGCATCCAGCGCCGTTTTTTGAATACGGGCATAACAGTTGGCTAAACTTTGGTGAGAAGAAAATAAAACTAAAAGTGGTTGTTTAACCTCTTTCATATATTGTTCCACAGATAGAACGAGTTGGTCAAAAGGATTGACTGCCGAATCTGCTTCAGGAACGTAAAATTTTAATTGCTTTTGATAATCGTAAGCGGCATGGAGCCGGCTAGATTTGGCATTTGGCAATTGTAGTTGTTCTTGAATGATTTTTTTTCGGCCAATTTGAAAAGTCGCGCCCACCAGTAATACTTTTTCATAGCGAGTAAACCAAGCGGCTTTTTCTAAATCCAGTGCTTTGACTTGGGTCATATTTAACACCAAGTCTTCCACATGTTCTTCTTTAGTCAACCATTTGACGTGTTGATTATGGGCATTAAAAAATTGGCGGAAGATGGGCCACAATAAAATCACCTGTTCTAAAGTTGACAACAGTTGGGCAAGTCCGGTAGGTTCTTTTTCCACTTCGACTAGTAACTCTTGGCTCCATTGGGCGACGTCTTTTAATAATTGTTCCACTTGATCGACTAAGACGGCCACTGGCTTTTCTAAATTCTCCTGAAAATGCCGTCCCCAAAGCAATGGATAATCTAAAGGATATTTGCCAACAAAATAATGATTTAAAGCTTCCAAATCTGTCGCCAATTCATTAGTTAATTCAATAAAATAATTTCCCGCTGGCATCACCAGATTTTCTGGCGGATCATTGGCTATAAAACTTAAATAACGCAATTTTCGTTGCACAAAATCAAAATCAAAATGTTGCGTTTGTTGCTGTAAAATCGCATTTGGTAAATGATGGGCTTCATCAATGACTAAAAATGGCGTTTTCGGTAAGGCGTAAACTTTTCGCAGATTTTCTTGTAGTAAATACGCATGATTGGTAATTAAGACATTGGCGCTAAGGGCTTGTTGCTTGACCCAAAAGTAAAAATCAACCGCCGAAAAAGCAGTCGCTTGTTTGTGCCCAGTTGAAGCAATACTTTTGAAATAAGGATCTGAGATTTTCAATAAATTCAGCTCTGAAAAATCGCCCGTCATAGTTTCTGTAAGCCAGACGAGAATCATCATTTGATAGAGGGTAATTTGTTTCGTTTCAAAAGTTTGCAAACTTTTGGAAAATCTAGCCAAATCCAAATAATGACGAGGACTTTTAATGATCATTGGTTTTAATTTTTTAGGTAAAGTTTGATTTAATTGATCAATATCTTTTAGCAATTGCTGTTGCAATAATAAAGTGGACGTGGCAATAACGACTGGTTTTTCAGGTGTCGCAACAAAACTCAACGGGAATAAATAACCGACTGATTTGCCAATGCCTGACGGAGCTTCCAAAAAGTAGGTGGACTGCTCTTGTTCATTCATAAAAAAGTCAGCCACTAAATTCATCATCCGCGCTTGAACATTACGAAATTGAAAATCAGGCGGCAAAATTTTTTCTTTATCTTTTTTCTTTTTTGGATAAGACGCTTGAACAGTCACTTGTTCTTTTGACAAAGTTTTTTTCCGTAAAACTAAATTTTCAACGACCATTAATTCAGCTGGCAATTGGTTGCTTGTTTGCTTTTGTTCTATTCTTTGAATGAAATTTCCCGTTTGAAAAGGCAAAACTGTAGCCAATTGGGCAATTTTTTCTAGTGTTATTTTTGGCATGGCGCGCATTTTTTCTTGAATTTTCAAAAGTAGTTGCGCTGTTACTTCAGCATCGGAATCGGCATGGTGAGGCCGTTCATGCGTTAACCCAAAAGAATCTGCTAAATCTTTTAAACGAAAACTAATTTCAGTTGGGAAAAAAATTTGGGCAAGGACGACGGTATCAATTCCCGCAAGTTTTAAAGGCGGCAAACCTTCTTTTTGCATCGCCGCATTTAAAAAGCGATAATCAAAGCCAATATTATGGGCCACAAAAATAGTCCCCTCCAAATATTGATGCAACATGCCAGCAATATCAGTAAAAATCGGTGCCTGGCGAACTTGTTTATTACTAATACCGGTTAATGTTTCAATATTTTTAGGAATTTTCCGTTCAGGATTGACATCGGTGGCAAATCGACTCACAATTTGACCATTTTGTAACAACACCGCGCCTACTTGAATAATTCGATCATGCTCAAGGTCTGTGCCCGTTGTTTCTAAATCTACTACTGCATAAATTGGTTCCACCGAATCCCTCCTTTCACTCTTGGATATTATACTATATTTCGCTAGCCTTTTTTTGATTTTTAAGATTTTTAATAATTTTTTAGCTGTCTACCCAAAAAGAAGACAATTTTTCAAAAAAAACGACTGTTGTGCTACACTGAAGTTGTAATAAATTTGTTAAGGAGGTTTTTTTATGACAGCGTTTGACTTTAAAGAATTAAATGAGGTGGAAGGCCCGTTTGTAACCATTATGTTGAATACACATGTGGGACATTCCGCCGTCGATCAAGATGTTCTCCAGCTTAAAAATTTGGCTAAAGATGCCCAGAATCGCTTTGCCAAAAAATTCCCCGACCACTCCTTTGAACCATTTCAAAAACAGATCGACACTCTTTTAAACGATCAGAATTTTTTCCGTAATGGTTACACAGCCGTCGCTTTAATTTTCACCCCGGAAAAAAGTTTTGTTTATCCTTTAACAATTTCTGTCGATAATCAATATTATGTATCGGAACGGCCTTATTTACTAGCTTTAGTGAAAAATGCTCAGTTTAACTATCATTACTATTTATTAGCGCTAAATCGTGACTCCATGAAAGTTTACGAATATCACGAAAAGAAATTAACTGAACTTGAATTACCAGACGGTGCGCCAAAAGATTTAGAAACAGCACTAGGAACAGAACTTACTGGTGGAAATATTAATTACTCCACCCAAGGATCTGCCGGTGGACGTGGCAAAGAAGGATTAGCTTTTCACGGCGTTTCTTCCAAAGATGAAGAAGAAGAAATTGATCATACTAATTATTATTTAGCAGTCGATACCTTCTTAAAAGGATTTTTACCTGATAAAAAAATCCCACTTTATCTGATGGCTTTACCAGAAAATCAATTTGTCTACAAAAAAGTTTCCAAACTAGATCAACTAAAAGAACCCGCATTAACCATTGCACCATCTGCTTTAACTAAAAAAGAAATTATTGAACAATTACCAAAACTAGAAACACAATTAACGCAAAAAGAAGTCAAGGATTACAATCAACTATTGGATCGTAAATTTTCTGATCAATTAGTCGATATTCAACAAGCAACTGGCTTAGGAAAAGTTTCTCATTTATTTATCGCCACCAATTTATTGCAAAATGGTTTCGGATCAGATCCTGATACTGAATACGATCGTCGACAAGTCCTTAATCAAATCGCCTATCAAGTAGCAATCAATGGCGGCGAGGTTCATCTTCTAGATCAAAAAGATGCCCCCGACGAAAAATCTCTAGTTGCCATTTTACGCTTTTAGAAAATAGCCATCTGATTGTTTACAGGCGTCCAGATTAAAAGATTTTTCTTTTAGTCTGGACGTTTTTTTTGCTATACTAAACACACGAGGTGCATTTATGGAAAATTTTGTTTCTGGTCCGGCATTTTTATTGATTCCTTTGTTTTTTTTCTTATTATTCTTTTGGAATTGGCGGATTGAAAAACGACGAATCATTAACGGTTTATTATTCAATCTGTTTCTAGCAAGCTTGGCAATTGGTATCGGCGCATATGCTCTGACTAGCCAAAACAATCTGTTTTTTATATTAGTTGCCTCTGTTGGATTGCTCATTATTATCGCCGCGATTTTTGGTGTTTATGGCCTTATTGTTTTCCTCTTATGGAACGCGCGGCAAGTCTGGCGCCGAGAATCTCGCTCTTTAGGGAATATGTTAACTTTATTTTTAGGCTTGGGACTCATTTTATTTTTAATCATTCAAAATCTACCAATAAAGTATCCTGCTATTATTGAATCTAGTTTTCAATTAGTCAATGTGATTGGCGCCTATTTTTTATTTGTTTTTGCCAATTATTTTACCGTCAACGTTCTTTACCAGTTCAATCGTCCGCGTCTCAATCAAGATTTCATTATTGTCTTAGGTGCCGGACTAATCAATGGACAAACGGTCTCGCCCCTTTTAGCTGCTCGAGTGGATCGAGCGGTCAATTTTTATTTTAAACAATTAAATAAAACGGGCCAGGCGCCGACACTCATTATGTCTGGCGGAAAAGGAAATGACGAACAAATTTCAGAAGCTGCTGCTATGAAAAATTATGCGCTATCTAAAGGGATTCCAGCCGATTTGATTTTGCTTGAAGATCAAGCGGTCAATACTTTGCAAAATATGACCTTTTCTAAAAAAATTATTTTACAAAAGCATCCTGAACCAGTCCGCGTTATTTTTACTTCTAGCAACTATCATATTTTCCGAGCTGCCCTTGACGCTAGAGCGGTGGAATTAAAAGCGGATGGCCTAGGAGCTAAAACAGCCTTTTATTTTTTACCAAATGCTTTCTTGCGGGAATTTGCCGCCGTTATTCTTAAAAATAAAAAAAACCACCTAATTGTGGTGGCTTTTCTTATTGTGCTAACGATTTTAATTTTTTTATTGAATACTTACTTTAGCTGAGATATTAATCTTAGCTTTTTTTTTGCTATTTTATAAAGATTCTTCACCAGGAAAAATCTGGGCGCTATAAATACCCGCTTTTCCGGAAGCGAAAACAGCAATCACGGCTACCCACATAAAATACAAGGCATAATCGCCACCAAATAATTCAATTCCCATTAAAAAGCAGGCGACTGGTGCATTAGTAGCTCCAGCAAAAACGCCAATAAAACCAAGTCCAGCTAAAAATGGCACGCTGATTGCCAAAATCGGCGCCAGATTTGCGCCTAACGTTGCCCCGATTTCAAATAACGGCGTCACTTCTCCGCCTTGAAAGCCCGCCCCTAATGATAAGACGGTATAAAAAAGTTTGCCGACAAAATCTATTGCATGTTGCTGGCCAGAAAATGCATCCGATAATAATTCAGTGGACAATCCTTCGTAGCGTTGTCCTGACAACAAAAGAAAAAATAAAACGACAATAACCGCTCCTAAAGTTTGGCGTAAAACAGGATTTGGCCAAATTTTAGTATAGAATTTTTTCAAATAGCCAATGCTTTTAGCAAAAACTCGCGCCATCAAACCAAAACAAAGCGCCGCTAAAAATAATTTTCCCATTAACAAGAGTGAAAAATCCGGTGCTTGCCCCATAGCGTAATGCACATGGTTTGCTCCTAATGATAAAGTAACATAATTAGCTACCAGACTGGCAATCAGCGCCGGTAGTAAAGCCTCGCTGCGAATTTTTCCTACAACTAATACTTCTAAAGCAAAAATCGTTCCCGCAAGCGGCGTACCAAAAACCGAACTAAAACCCGCCGCCATGCCACTGGCAATTAACACCTCACGCTTAATGCCGGTCACATGAAAAAGACCGCTAAAAAAATCAGCGACACTGCCGCCCATTTGCACAGCTGTTCCTTCTCGACCAACAGATCCACCAAATAAATGAGTCGCTAAGGTGCCAAATAAAGTTAAAGGAATCAGACGCAACGGAATTTTTTCATTTCCACCATTGGCTTGACGAATTACTAAATTATTGCCACCGATGGCATTTTTGCCAAATCTAACGTACAAAAAACTAAAAATAAAGCCCACAACTGGTAAGCCCAATAAGAGCCAAGGAGAGCCGGAACGTATTTGGGTGACAAATTGTAAACTTGTTAAGAAGAAATAAGATAAAAATCCCATCACCACACCAACAAGACTACCTAAAAAAATCCATGTAACTAAATATTTCCCAGCTTTTTGCACTTCTTCAAGACTTTCTGCCATCAATTGAACCACCCTTTTTATTTCATCCATTAAATCTAGCACAAAAAAAATAAAAAACCAAGGAGGATTTCCTTGGTTTTTTATTTGATTATTCTTTATTCAAATTCCGGAGCAAATCGTCAATTTTTTCACCGTAAGCCACCGAACTATCTCTTTTAAAAATTAATTCTGGTGTTTTATAAATAGTCAAACGACTGCCGAGTTCTTTACGAATAATCCCGCTAGCTTTTTTAAGACCGGCTTGTACACGTTGATCATCACTTGCTAAATCAGACAACAAACTATAATAAATCGTTGCTTGTTGCAGGTCGCCAGTGACTTGAACATCAGTAATGTTTAAATCAGCTACCCGGGGGTCTTTGACATTTTTCCGTAAAATATCGGTCAGTTCACGATGAATTTCTTGAGCTACCCGACGATCACGATATTGAGCCATAATATTTCCTCCTAAGCTTTTTTAATTTCTACCATTTCGAAACCTTCAATCACATCATCCACTTGAAGCTCGTTGTAGTTTTCAATCATCGCACCACATTCAAAGCCAAGTTTCACTTCTTTGACATCATCTTTGAAACGTTTCAAGCTGGCAAGTTTCCCTTCAAAAATAACGATGGAATTACGAATCACTCGCACACCTGAATCGCGTTTAATTACGCCGTCAGTGACATAGCAACCGGCGATGGTGCCGACTTTAGACACTTTATATAATTCGCGAACAAGCATTTGTCCCGTGATTTTTTCTTCGTACTCAGGATCAAGCATCCCTTTCATAGCTGTTTCAATTTCGTCAATCACATTATAAATAATTTTGTGTAAACGAATATCCACTTCTTCAAGGTCAGCTTGCGCTTTTGCTTGTGGGGTTGGGCGAACGTTAAAGCCGACAATAATCGCATTGCTGGCTGCAGCTAAGGTAACATCAGATTCATTAATGGCACCCACTGCGGAGTGAACAATTTTCACCCGAACGCCTTCCACATCAATTTTTTGCAGAGAAGCACTTAAAGCTTCGGCGGAACCTTGAACGTCAGCTTTAATAATGACGTTCACTTCTTTTAATTCGCCTTCTTTAAGACTTTCAAATAAATTATCAAGTGTAACGCGACTCGTAACGGCACGATGTTCTAATAAGGAACGTTTTGCCCGTTCTTCACCAGCAGCCCGCGCTGTTTTTTCATCTTCAAAGACGGCAAAATGATCGCCTGCTTGTGGCACATCATTTAGTCCAGTAATTTCTACTGGTGTAGCTGGTCCAGCTACTTTTTCCCGGCGACCGGAAGCATTGGTCATTACCCGAACCCGACCAAAAGTGCTACCTACAACAATTGGATCACCGACTTTTAAAGTACCTTCTTGAACAAGTAAAGTTGCTACTGTTCCTTTTCCTTTATCAAGACGTGCTTCAATAACGGTTCCGATTGGACGCGCGGTAGGATCGGCTTTCATATCTTCCACTTCGGCTACAAGGAGAATCATTTCTAATAATTCGTCAATGTTTTGACCAAATTTAGCAGAGATATTCACAAAAATTGTGTCGCCACCCCATGCTTCTGGAATTAATCCATGTTCGGACAACTCTTGCATCACATGATCAGGATTAGCTCCTGGTTTATCGATTTTATTGACAGCGACGATAATTGGCACTTCAGCGGCTTTGGCGTGATTAATTGCTTCAATAGTTTGTGGCATCACACCATCATCGGCTGCGACAACGAGAATCGTAATATCAGTAATACTTGCGCCCCGTGCCCGCATAGAAGTAAAGGCAGCATGTCCTGGAGTATCCAAGAACGTAATTGGTTTGCCATCAATTTCAATTTGATAAGCACCAATATGTTGGGTAATTCCCCCGGCTTCACCTTGAGTCACGTGGGTATGACGCAAATTATCTAGTAAAGTTGTTTTACCATGATCGACGTGTCCCATAATAGTAACTACTGGTGGACGAGTTACCATTTTTTCAGGATTCAAATCATCATTTTCAAAGAATTTATCAATATCGGCAATATCTTCTTGAATTTTCTCTTGAGCGTTAATGCCATAATCAGCTGCTAACAGTTCAATCGTATCTTTATCCAATGGTTGGTTTTGGTTAACCATCACACCCATTAAGAATAATTTTTTAATGATTTCTGCTGGTTCGCGACGGATTTTCTTAGCAATATCAGCAACGTTCATGCCTTCTGTATATTCCAATACTTCAGGAAGTTCCCAGAATTTACGTGCTGGAACTGCTGGTTTATCGGATTCTTTTTGACGATTCCGTTTGCCTTTTTTGTTAAATTTATTATTTTTGTTGTAAGGATTATTGCCTCGGTTATTGCGAGAGTTGTAAGAATTCCCACTACCACCGCCGCGGTTAGCACTTTGATTTTGATTTTGGTTGCGGGTATTTTGTTGGCTACTAGATTGACTAGTGCGATTGTCGCTACTTCTAGTTGGTTGATTGGTGCGCGGTGCTTGATTGGTATTCGTTCCTTGGTTTGTTCTTGCCCCTTGATTGGTGTTAGAACTTTGATTTGAACGAGTCCCTTGGTTTGAACGGTTATCATTCGTCCGAGTTGTTCCTTGGTTTGAACGATTGCTCGTTGTTCCTTGGTTTGAACGATTATCATTCGTGCGTTGCGGACGGTTAGCCTGGTTGCTGGAATTTGTTGAAGTTGTGCTTGTATTTCCAGAAGTTGCCGGACGATTTTGCGTTTTATTTTGACTTGTTTGATTAGATCGGTGATCGCTTCTTCCTGATTGATTGCTATTAGAACGGTTCGTTCGATTGTCAGAAGTTGGCTTTGTTTGAGTGCTTTGGCTTGTTGAGCGCGGTGTAGTTGTTGCTTGAGTAGGCGTTTTTTCAACGGATTTAACTGTTGATTTTTCAGCTGTCTTAACAACTGGTTTTACACTACTTCCACTTTGTTCACTAACAGGTTTATTGCTAGGACGACTTTGTTTTTGATTTGGCCGCGTAGTGGAATAAGCATTGCTTGGTTTGGGTTGGAAACGACGGTGGACGGTACCTGATGTTTTATCAGCGGCTTTGTCCGTAACTTTATCAGTTGATTGTGTGCTAGTTCCTGTTACTTTTTCTTCATTATTATCTTTAATTTCTTTCATTTGACTCCTTTGTTGTGCTTTTTGATGTCCAGAATTACCCGGATTTTTTGCGTTGGTTTCGGTGGGGTTTTTGGCAAGTTTTGGTGTCAACGCGGCTCGTAATTTTTGTTCTTCGGCGTCACTAATAGAGCCCATGTGATTTTTAACATCCATGCCGAGTCCCTTCGCTTTTTCAACGACCACTTTACTTTCTTGATTGATTTCTTTGGCAAATTCGTAAATACGTTTTTTACCCATGCAATCACCATCCTAACCTTGTATTATTTCGTCCATTCGTTTACTAAATCCGGAATCAAGTAAGGCACAGACAAAGCGTTTTTTCCCAAGAGCGGCACTCAGTTGGTCAGAAGTATAAACCACCCGCAGCTCTATGTGATAAAAATTGCACTTGTCCCGAATATTTTTTTGCGTATTGTCAGAAGCGTCCGAACAAAGGAGGACGAGTTTTGCGTTTTGATTGCGAATATTTTGCAAGACCGTTTGTTCGCCACTGGCTAATTTTCCTGCGCGTTGAGCTAGGCCTAATAAATTTAATCCTAAATTCATTTGCCTAACAACTCTTTGCGCGCTTTTTGATGTTCCACGTAGGCCAATAATTCTTGATAAAAATCAGCGCTGACTTTCGTTTCTAATGCTTTATCAAGAATTTGCTTATCCCGAGCTTTTTTTACTAGCTCTGGGTTCAAAGAGACATAAGCGCCACGACCATTTATTTTACCTGTAGGATCAATTTCCACTTGGTTTTCTTGATTTTTAACGATGCGAACTAATTCTTTTTTAGGAAACATTTCACCGGTAACAATATCTTTGCGCATAGGAATTTTTCGTGGTTTCATGTGGACACTCCTTTAAAAAAATTATTCTTCTTCGTTTGTTTCTTGAGATTCAATAGCTTCAGTAACTGCAGCTACTTGATCTTCAACAATTTCATTTTCAACTAAATTTTCAGCAACTAATTCATCGGCTACTAATTCTTCATTAGCAACTTCTTCAGTAACTTCTTGGACCGCTGCTTCTTCGGCTTCGATTTGGGCATAAAAATCACCCATTTCAGATTCTGGTTTAATATCGATTTTATGATTAGTTAATTTAGCAGCCAGACGGGCATTTTGACCTTTTTTACCAATAGCTAGCGACAGTTGATAATCAGGAACGACTACTGTGCAAGCTTTAGGATTTTTAAGATCAAAAATGACATCGAGTACTTGGGCTGGATTTAAGGCATTTGAAATAAATTGGGCTGGTTCATCGCTATATTCTACGATATCCATATTTTCCCCTTTTAATTCATTCACAATGGCTTGCACCCGTTGTCCTTTTGGTCCCACACAAGTCCCCACTGGATCAACGTTAGAATCGTTTGATTTTACCGCCACTTTAGAACGGTCGCCAGCTTCTCGAGCAATGGAAACAATTTCTACCGTGCCATCGTAAACTTCAGGCACTTCTTGTTCAAACAAACGTTTCAACAAATCAGGATGTGAGCGACTCACAAAAACTTGCGGGCCTTTTGATGTATTTTCTACTTTTGTGACATAAACTTTAATCCGATCATGGGGGCGATAATGTTCGTTTGGCATTTGATCTTGTTTAGATAAAACAGCTTCAATTTTGCCTAAGTTCACATAAATATACCGATTGTCTAAACGTTCAACAATCCCCGACATAATGTCATTTTCATATTGTGAAAATTCATTATAAATAATGCTCCGTTCCGCTTCACGAACCCGTTGTAAAATAACTTGTTTAGCGGTTTGAGCCGCGATGCGTCCGAAATCTTTTGGCGTCACTTCAAAACGAATCGTGTCGCCAATTTCATAAGCGGCATTAATTTTTAAAGCATCTGCTAGACTCACTTCAAGTTGAGAGTCCATGACTTCTTCAGTCACTTCTTTAACGGAATAAATATGGATATTGCCTTTTTTTTGATCGAATTCTACGGCCACATTTTGCGCTTGCCCATAGTGACGTTTGTAAGCTGCAACTAAGGCGGCTTCCAAAGATTCAATTACAAATTCTTTAGAAATCCCTTTTTCTTGTTCCAGTTGATCTAGGGCATTTAACATTTCTTTTGACATGATGTTTCCTCCTACTTATTAAAACTGAATCGCTAGTCGTGCTTTGGCAATATTTTTATTGGGAATGGTTAGGTCTTTGGTGCGGGTTTTTTGTTTGACGCTTAAGACTAATTGATCAGCGCTGTAGGATTGCAAAATTCCATCCCATTGCTTTTGACCATCCATTGCTTCATACAAGGCCACATGAATAAATTCACCGATGGATTGTTCAAAATCGGCTGTTTTTTTAAGTGGACGTTCGGCTCCCGGAGAAGAAACTTCGAGAAAATAAGCTTGTGGGATGGGATCTGGATCCATTTGATCGAGTTTTTCTGACAAAAATTCGCTGACCTCGACACATTCTTCAATGTCGATGCCGCCTTCTTTATCAATAAAGACCCGCAAAAACCAATTTTTTCCTTCTTTGACAAATTCTAAGTCGGTTAAATAAAAATTTTTTTCTACTAGAAATGGCGTGACTAACTCCGTGACAGTTTCAATAACACTACTCAAGGATGTCCCCCCTTTAATAAAATTTGTTTTTCCATTAAAAAGAGTGAGCAAAATTTTGCTCACTCCCTTAACAGTATCATTTCTTTCATCATACTAGCATAAAAATTTGAAAAATGCAACCAAAGGCGCTGTTTTGGCGCTTTTACGCTTAACTAAAAATTTAAAATTAAAAAATATAAGTAACAAAACAGCAGGAAATTTTAAAAATCAAATAACGACAATTGATTTTCATCGGGTAAATCACTGACTACCCCTTGTTCAGTCATATAATCAATTAAAGTTTTGGAAACTTTTCCTCGAGTGGCCAAATCTTCTTTAGATAAAAACGGCCCGTCTTTGCGTGCTTCACAAATTTGATTGGCTACGTTTGTTCCTAAAGACGGTACAGCCCGAAATGGAGCAATTAAGGTGTCACCTTCAATAACAAAGTTTTGGGCGTCGGATTTGTACAAATCAATCATCCCAAATTTAAAGCCACGTTCCAACATTTCATTGGCGATTTCTAAGACGGTCAATAAATTTTTCTCTTTTGTGGAAGCTTCTAGACCTTTGTCATTAATTTCTTTCATTTTTTCTTTGACCGCATCTTTGCCTTTACACATAGCCACGAGATCAAAATCGTCGGCTCGCACAGAGAAAAAGGCACAATAATATAAAACGGGATAATAAACTTTAAAGTACGCTACCCGCAAAGCCATCAAGACATAAGCTGCCGCATGGGCTTTGGGGAACATATATTTAATTTTTAGACAAGAAGTAATATACCATTCCGGTACATTTTGCTGGCGCATTTCGGCTTGCCATTCATCAGGAATACCTTTTCCTTTACGGACGGACTCCATAATTTTAAAGGACAAACCATTATCCAAACCGGCATGCATTAAATACACCATAATATCGTCCCGACAACCAATTACTTTATCCAAAGTAGTTACTTTTTTAGAAATTAATTCCTCCGCGTTGCCTAACCAGACATCGGTTCCGTGAGAAAGTCCGGAAATTTGCAAAAGCTCGGCAAAAGTTGACGGATGCGTTTCTTCTAACATCCCCCGAACAAACCGCGTCCCAAATTCAGGAATACCTAGTGTGCCGGTGCGAGAAAAAATTTGCTCTTCGGTGACCCCTAAAACATCAGAACCGGCAAAAATTTTCATCACCGTGGGATCATCAGTCGGAATTGTTTTAGGATCGATGCCGGATAAATCTTGCAGCATCCGAATAACGGTAGGATCATCATGACCTAAAATATCGAGTTTCAAAATATTATCGTGAATCGAGTGGAAATCAAAGTGGGTCGTTTTCCATTCAGCATTGCGATCATCGGCGGGATATTGAATCGGCGTAAAATCATAGACATCCATATAATCAGGAATAACAATAATACCGCCGGGATGTTGCCCTGTCGTTCGCTTGACTCCAGTGGCGCCTTTCACTAAGCGATCTGTTTCTGCTTGGCGAAATTGCAAATCATGGTCCCGTTCGTACCCTTTGACAAACCCGTACGCTGTTTTTTCAGCTACCGTGCCTATCGTTCCGGCGCGATAGACATAATCTTCACCAAATAAAACTTTTGTATAATTATGGGCTTCTGCTTGATAGTCACCGGAAAAGTTCAAATCAATATCCGGTACTTTATCGCCGTGAAAACCTAAGAATGTTTCAAATGGAATATCATGGCCGTCTTTAAAGAGCCGAGCGCCACAATTAGGACATTTTTTTTCTGGCATATCAAAGCCTGAGCCATACGATCCATCAGTGAAAAATTCCGAATATTGACAATGAATACAATGGTAATGAGGTGGCAGTGGATTGACCTCGGTAATTCCAGTCATAGTCGCTACAAAACTAGAACCGACCGATCCCCGCGAACCAACTAAATAACCATCACTTAAAGATTTATGAACAAGTTTTTGGGCAATTAAATAAATCACCGAAAAACCATTGCCGATAATTGATTTTAATTCTCGTTCTAAACGCTTTTGCACAATATCTGGTAAAGGATCGCCATATAATTCTTTGGCCCGCACATAAGACAATTCGGTAATTTCTTCTTCTGAGCCGGGAATTTTTGGCGTATACAATTGATCTTTAACTGGCGTAATTTCATCGGTCCAACTAGCTACAAGTTGCGTATTGTCCACAATGATTTCTTTAGCCGTTGCTGGATCAAGAAAATCGAATTCTTTCATTAACTCTGACGTCGATTTGAAATACACTTCCGGCAAGCTATGACGATTCAAAGGATTAGCGCCTCCCATGGAACCAACTAAAATTTGGCGATAAATCGCATCTTCTGGATTTAAATAATGAACGTCGCCTGTGACAACGACCGGTTTATTTAATTCTTTTCCAATGGCAATCATATTTTCCATAATTTCTTCAAGATCGGCTTCATTTTTCACCAGCTCTTGTTCAATCAATGGTTGATAGGCCGCTTTTGGTTGAATTTCAATATAATCGTAAAAAGCAGCGCGTTTAGAAGCTTCTTCTTTTCCTTTTTGCATCATGGCTTCAAAAATTTCGCCGTCACTACAAGCAGACCCGACTAACAAGCCTTCCCGCAACTCAGTTAAAAGCGAGCGCGGAATCCGTGGCACGCGGAAAAAATAATCAATATTAGAGGCCGAAATTAATTTAAATAAATTTTTCAAGCCGGCTTGAGTTTTAGCCATAATAATCGCATGAAATGGCCGAGCCCTTTTGTAAGCATCACTTTGGCCGATATAATCATTTAACTGATCGTGGAAAATAATGCCGTGTTCCTCTTGGGCTTCTTTTAAAAAGAGCCAAGCCAAATGTCCGGTAGTTTCTGAGTCAAAGACGGCCCGGTGATGTTGTTCCAAATTAATGCCATATTTTTTAGCTAACGTGTTTAGACGATGAGATTTTAATTGCGGGTGTAAAAACCGCGACAATTCTAACGTATCTACTACTGGATTTAACGCTTCTGGCATTTGATGGCGTCCGTATGACGTATTTAAAAAACCCATATCAAAAGTCGCGTTGTGGGCCACTAAAATCGAATCTTTAGAAAATTCGGCAAAAAGCTGCAACACTTCTTTTTCCGGTTTTGATCCGTGAACCATTTCATCGGTAATTCCGGTTAGATTAATTGTCGTATTAGACAAACGATGTCCAGGGTCGATAAATTGTTCAAACGTATCAATAACGTTCCCTTTGTGCATTTTTACGGCGGCCAGTTCAATAATTGTATCGTAAACTGCCGATAGTCCAGTGGTTTCCACGTCGAAAACGACATACGTTGCATCAGACAAATTTAAATGTTCGAGATTATAAGCAATGGGCACCCCGTCATCTACTAAATTGGCCTCGACCCCGTACAAAATTTTCACGCCATGTTTTTTTCCAGCGGAATGGGCATCAGGAAAACTTTGTGCTCCACCGTGATCCGTAATGGCAATAGCCGTTTGTCCCCATTTGGCTGCTTGTGCTACATAATCACCAATCGGATTGGTGGCATCCATCTGTGACATATTAGAATGAAGATGCAGTTCCACTCGTTTGTCACCGTCAAAAGTATCCATCCGTTCTTTGTGTTTTACTGTTTGTAAATCAAAGGCATTGACGACAAGGTCGCGCATATATGTATCTTCTTGGACGGATCCCCGGACTTTAATCCACATATTTTCTTTAAGTGCGGCAAATACGGCTTCATCATTTTCATTGTTGGAGAATTTTTTCACTGAAAAACTCGAAGTATAATCCGTCATTTTTAAAGTCATCAGTTTCCGTTTGGAACGCAACTCTTTGACCTCAATGGCAAAAATAACCCCTTCAATCGTCACTCGTTTTTCTTCTTCTACAATATCTTTCATAGAAGTAACTATTTCACTGGCGGGAATTTCTTTACCTAATTGAATCGGACCTTTTAGCGGAGAAATTTCTTTTTTTGCCGCTGATTTTTGTTGATGCATTTCAAAGACAACTTGAGCATCTTTTTGCAACTGTTCTTCTTTTTCTTGCTTTTGTTCTTCAAATAAAGCCAGCATCCGCTGCGCTTCTTCTTCATCGACAAAAGGTTGAATGGTAAATTTTGGAAATCCAAAGTCTTGGTAATGTTGTTCAATTAGCGGTAAATATTGTTCTTTAATGTAAGCCAACATCCCGGAATTATCGATGGCTAATTTTACTTTGCTATTTTCTAACATCGGGGTAGCATTTTTTAAAGTTTCTCGCAAAACTGGCGTGTCACAAGCCTCACCATTGACGGCCAGCAGCCAGTAGTCGACTAATAATTCTTGGCTAAATTGTTGCTTTCGAGGTGTAATGGTGATTTTTACTTTAGCGATATCTTTAAAACCTAATTCTAATTGTTGCTTAAAATTCTGAAACAAATTCACCGGCAAAATTTCCGCCACTTCAATTGTAAAATGATACGTCTGGCTTTGGCGATGGACTTGAACTTTAGTTAAGAGCGCCTCTTGAAAAAAAACTTCCTCACTGGTTGGGATGACCAGTTGAATTTGTTCCAACAATTTGGTAAATAATTGTCCATTGGTTAATTCCATAATCGGCTCCTTTGCATAAAAAAGCGGGCATCAAATAAAAATGCCCACTTGTGTTTCGTTATGTTTATTATAACTTTTTTTGCCAAATTAGCAATGGGTCAAAAAGCCGAATTAAAATTGAGAGGCTGATAAAATGGGTAAAATTTCCATTAAATCTTCCTTTTTCACTTCGACTTTTTCGCCACTTTGGCGCAAAGTAATTTCTAAAATCCCTTCGCTAGCTTTTTTACCAATTACAATCCGAATCGGACAACCAATCAACTCGCTATCAGCAAATTTCACCCCAATATGTTCCGGCCGGTCGTCTACTAAATAAGAATAATCACTACCTGTTAATTGTTCTTCGACAAAAGTTAATAACTCCCCTTGCACTTTTTCAGCCAAATTTACTAATAAAATATGGACATCAAAAGGAGCGACCGCTTTGGGCCACAGGAGTCCTTTTTCATCATGATGTTGTTGGGCGATGACTTGGAGCATTTTGGAAATACCAATTTCAAAACAATTCATTAAAATCGGCTGCTTTTCAGCATTTTCATCGGTGTAAAAACCATTGAGCGTCTGGGCGTAAAAATCATCAAGCTTTAATAAATCCGCAATATCAATGCCTCGTAAAATTTCTATTTGACCGACGCCATCAGGAGCCGTATCGCCATCTTCGACTAAAAGAAAATCCGCCACCGCTTGCATCATGAAATCTCTTGGGGCATTCCCATGAAGATAATAACGATCCTCTTGATTAGCTCCATAAATGCCATTGGTTTGCTGAGCAATTGTCCGATCGGCGTAGATAACAAAATCAGTTTGGTCAATTGGCCCTAAAAAAGCTTGCGGACATGGTAAATTTTCAGCAGGGATTTTGCTAACTGTTTGGCCTAGAAAAAAGTTTTTTAATTTACTTTCATTAAGCGTGCGGTGAGCCGGGAGCAAAATCAATACTTTTTGGTCGTCTATTTGGTACGGCCAAGCTACAATCGGCGTGAGCTCTTTTGGTAATTCACTGGTTGTGACAACTTGCAGTTCTTCTTCTTTAACATGCGTTATTTTTTCTGAAAAATAATTCGTGGCCAGCTGTCGATTTACTAAATAATCGCCTACACTGGAGCGGGCAATTTCCACAGATCCAATATCTGTTAAAGCGACAAATTGTTTGGCCAGTCCACCTTTTAAAATACTATTTTCTGAAAGAACGGACAAAGCAGTAATTCCGCAACTTTGAAAAATATGATTAAAACTTCCTTCAAAATGATTGAAGACCGTTTGTAAAGACTCAGACGTTGCTTGAAATGAATAAGCTGCTGCCACCAAAAATTCCCGCGCTTGAAACAAACCGTGGCGCACTTTTTGGTCGTCGCGAAATTTTGTTTGCACATGAAATAAAGTCAATGGAAAACGTTTATAAGATAATCCTTCACCGAAAACGACACTGGCAAACAAGGCTTCAGCACTAGGACTTAGTACAAATTGTCGCTGGGCGCGATCATTAATCATAAATAATTCTGGCGATAAGGTGTCTAATTGACCACTTTTTTCTAAAATATCAGCCGGCATTAAATAAGGAAAATCCACTTCTCCGGCTTGCTCTTTAGAAAAATTTTCCCGGATAATTTTTTTTATTTTTTCTAAAACAAGAAAGGCCAATGGTAAGTAAGCATAAACGCCTGCAGCCACTTGCCGGATAAAACCCGATTGAATCAAGAGCTGATGAGCATCGGTTGTAATATCCTTTGGGGTTTGGCGTAAGGTCGGAATAAATAATTCACTTTGGCGCATAATTTCCCTCACTATTTCATAAAGTAGCGACTAATGTCGTTGAAGGTGACTAAAATCATCAATCCAAACATAAAAACAAAACCAATTAACGTGACAATGCCTTCTTTTTCAGGGCTTAAAGGTTTGCCTCTAATGCCTTCAATGACATTTAACACAATTTTTCCACCATCTAATGCTGGAATTGGCAATAAATTCATAATGCCGAGATTCACTGATAAAATCGCCATCAACGCTAAAATTGTTGTGAACCCACTTTGCGCGGCTTGAGAGGAATATTGGAACATCATTACCGGTCCGCCTAATTTATCTAAAGAAAAATCAGTCAAAAGCGATCCTAGTACTTTAAAAATGGCCAAGGAATTGTCAATAAATAAATGAAAACCCCCCGATAATTTACTCGTAAGATCTGTTTTCAAAGGAGCGGCGACACCCATTTTGCCAACCACGACGCCATCTTGTTCCACTGGTTCTGGAATTAGCGTGACTTCTTGTGTTTGACCATTGCGCTGGACAGTTAGCTGTAATGGGGTATCAGGAGATTGCGAGACGATGGCCGTTAAATCTTGCCAATCGGTAATTTTTGTTCCATCGATTGCTGTGATGGCATCATTTTCCTTTAGACCCGCTACTTCAGCGGCGGAATTGGCTTGAATTTCGCCAACTAAATTTGTATTCGTGACTTGCACGCCCCCTTGGATAAAGACCAAAGCGATAAATAAGACGAGCGACAAAATAAAATTATTTAAAGGTCCAGCAAAATTCACTAAAATTCGTTGCCACACTTTTGCACTTTGCATTTGCACATCAATCGGCGCAATCCGAATTTCCGTCCCATCTTGTTCAATAATCGTCGCGTCATGAGCGACTGGATAAGTAAATACTTGTTCTCCTTGTCCATAAACAAAACCAGATATTTTTAAATCTTTTTCTAAATCCGCATTCGTCACTTCTAGTGGCAGCGCGTCGGTGAGTTGAATTTTATCGGATAAATTAATCCGTTGCACTTTTTCATCTTTTAACACTAGCCCCACATTAGAGCCCGCCGGTAAAGTATTTTCATCTTCACCCCAGCCGGCCATTCGCACATACCCGCCTAAAGGAAGCCAACGAATCGTGTAAGTGGTGCCATTTTTTTGGCGAGAAAAAATTTTAGGTCCCATTCCTACAGAAAACTCCCGCACTAAAATGCCGGATTTTTTCGCAAAATAAAAATGACCGAACTCATGAAAAATGACTAAAACGCCAAAGACAAAAATAAACGTCACAATGGTACTTGCAATATTCATAAAAACCTCCTAAAAATTAATAAAACTTATGAAAAAGCGACGAAACGATAGCCGTCGCTTACATTCATTTTAAAATAATTGAAAAAGATGCATCATGGGAAATACAAACAGCAGTGAATCAAAGCGATCCAAAATGCCGCCGTGTCCTGGTAAAATATTTCCAGAATCTTTTTCGTTGTAATGGCGTTTAATCGCTGATTCCACTAAATCACCAAACTGACCGACAACTGAAAAGACAATCGTCAATAAAAATAAATAAGTACTTGGCATGCCAAAAAATTCTTTCCCTGGATAAATCAACAAGTAAATAAAAGCAACTACTAAGGCACTGACTACACCGCCAATTGCCCCTTCCACCGTTTTATTAGGTGAAATTTCTGGCCACAATTTGTTTTTTCCCATTTTTCGACCAATCATATAAGCTCCAATATCCGTCGCCCAAACAATAAATAAGGCAAAAAGTAAAACATGCAAACTTTCTTGACGGGCTTGGACAAGATAATGAAACCCGGTGCCCACATAAAGACTGGCTAATACAGGAAACGCTGCTTCATCAAGTGTATATAAATTTTTTGAAATCACTTGGGCGGCTAAAAGAACCATCACAAAAAAGTAAAATAAGCTGTAATTCACCACTTCATTTGGTAAGAATGTCAGCCAATCACTTAAAGGTAAGACCAAAGTTAACGTCGCCAAAAGTGCCACGATTCCTTCAAAGCTCCATAAAGTTAAACCTTTCATTTTAAAAAGTTCGTACAAACCGACCCCAGCTAATAAAGCCCCCATCAGTTCCATATAAAGGCCGCCTAAAATAATGACAGGAATAAAAATAGCCAGAGCGACTACTGCTGTAATCACACGTTGTTTCATTTTTTCTCCTCCTTCAATCCGCCAAAGCGCCGATTGCGATTTTGAAAAGCACCGATGGCTTCTTGCAAATGTTCTTGATCAAAATCAGGCCAATACGCTTTAGTAAAAAATAATTCACTGTAGGCTAATTGCCACAATAAAAAATTACTAATCCGTTCTTCTCCACTAGTGCGAATCACCAGTTCAGGATCTTGAAACTCCACTGGTAAAATAGCCGTCATTAAATGTTGACTAATAACGTCTTCATTAATTTCGTCGATTTGTAATTGGTCGTCTTTTGCTTGTTGGGCAATTTCTTGAACTGCGGTTACAATTTCAGCGCGACTTCCATAATTTAGGGCAAAATTCAAAATCATGCCGCTATTATTTTTCGTCTGTTCAATGGCGTTAAAAACTGCTTGTTGGGTCGCTTCTGGTAAAAATTCTGTATAACCCATCACTGTTACCCGGACATTTTCTTTAATCAGTTCGGGCACAAAGACATCAAAAAAATCTACCGGCAGCTGCATTAAATAATTTACTTCATCGGTGGGCCGTTTCCAATTTTCTGTCGAAAAAGCATATAAAGTCAAAACTTTAACGCCAAGATGACTGGCTACTTTAGTAATACTTTTAACATTTTCCATGCCCTCTTTATGGCCGGCCACTCTTGGAAGCCGTCGATTCTGCGCCCAGCGACCATTGCCGTCCATAATAATCGCCACATGTTTTGGAATCACACCTTGAGCATCAAAATCATGTTGGTGCGCGTGCAAATATTTTTCCTTCTGTGGGAAAATGCGAAACATCTTGTTTCCCCCTTCTTCTTGACAATTCATTCATATTATAACAATATCGTACCAGAAAACCTACAAAAATTGATGAAATTCAGAAAATCCGAAAAAAATATTAATTTTCTACCCTAAAAAATCCAAAAACACGGCCAATTCCCCCAGTTTTCCCCTTTTAAAATAAAGAAACAATTGTTATACTACAAAGCAAGGAGGAGTTAAAATGAAAAAAATATTAGCTTTTACAGTTTTAGGTTTGAGTTTATTGGCTCTAGGCGGTTGTGGTTCAAAGATTACCCAAAAAGATTTGCAAAAAAATGATTGGCAAACCGTAATGGAAGAAGACGACACCCAACTGACTATGAAAACTAGTTTCACTGATTCAACCATGACCATGACCCCAGAACTTGACGAAATGGATACCGAAGATTTAGGAGATTTAGGCGAATTGGGCGAAGATTTTGCGCAAGAATTGTTGGCCATGATGGTCTTTGAAATCGACTATAAAATCGACGGCAATAAGATTCATTTAGAAAGTGAAGATCTTGACTTAGATGACGATTTTACTATGAAAAAAGACGGAAAAAATATTATTTTTAAAGCTTCAGATGCCGATGAAGACGTCGATGAACTAGTTTTAGAACCTGCTAAATAAAAAAAAGAGCGCACTCGCTGATGAGTGTGCTCTTTTTTTTTTTAAAATTCCATTAAAGTTAGAACTTCATATTTATCTTGGTTGATTTTATTTTTCCCGTGGAGATCTTTTAAAGCAATCAAGAAAGCACAACCGACTACAATCCCACCCAGTTTTTCAACAAGTTCAATCGTAGCTGCAATGGTTCCACCGGTAGCTAGAAGATCATCACAAATTAAAACCCGTTGGCCAGGTTTAATCGCGTCTTCGTGTAAAGTCAACGTGGCATGACCATATTCCAAAGCATAGTCTACTTCGACAGTTTTACGAGGTAATTTTCCTTTTTTACGAGCAGGAGCAAAACCGACCCCTAACTCATAAGCCACTGGACAGCCCACAATAAATCCGCGTGCTTCCGGTCCAACAACCATATCGATATTTTTTTCTTTGGCATAATCAACGATTTGTTTCGTCGCTTCACGATACGCCGCACCGTCAGCCATTAATGGGGAAATATCGCGGAAAATAATCCCGGGTTCTGGATAATCTGGAATGCTCGCTACATAATCTTTTAAATTCATAAAGTCCTCCTTCACTTCAGCCAGTCGGCAATCGCCGCTACTGGAGCATAAAGTAAAAATTCTTCTGTTTTCATTTGTTGTTGATATTTTTGATAACTTGGGCTCGTTGTTAAATCATGCGCTACTGGATTAGCCACCGGATTTAACAAGCCGTCCTCTATTGTAACAAAATTTAATTCAAAAAACACCTGAATAATTAAAATTAAATTTTTTTCAGAAATTTTTAAAAATTGAGCCACTTGCGGCACCTTATGACGCACGTCCAAATTTTTTTGTTGTTGCAAAAATTTAAAGACTTGCGAAAAAACAGTCCGCGTTGGTAAACCATTTAAATAAGCTTCTTCAAAACTGTATAACCAAAGAAAAATTCGGGTGGGTGCTAATTTTTTTAAAATTTCTTGCGCTAGTTGTAAATCAGCCGGACAGTCGGCCATTACTAAATTATCAGCAGCAGCAATTGGCGTAATATGATTAAGATCAATCACCGATTGGTCTTCTAGTTGCAAACGTTTTTTGTTTTTAGCATTAAAAATCAAATAACGCGTCTTGCCTGTTACATGTGGCAGGCGATTTTTTTGACTGCGGTAATCAAAGATTTGCTCACCAGAAATACCAAAGTCGACTAACATAAGTTGAATTTTGCTCGTTCCATTCCACTCATTAAGGCTAATATTTACTAAGAGATCCACCGGCTGATTGTTGGTAAATTCTAGCACTTGATCGCCTTTGCCAAAACCTAACACATCCACCGGGTCACCTGATAAATTAGCTAATTGAAATTTCAAATGCGTCCCATCGCCAATTGTTTTAGCATTTTCTACCGTTTGATTATTCAACTGAACGAACGGGCGCTTATGTTCTGTGCCAAATGGACCAAAAAGAGTTAATGTTTGGTAAAAACTTTTAGAAATTTTATCGATTGGCTCTAAAAAAGCGACTTTAACTACTTCTTTCACTTCTTGCCTTTTCACTTGAGAAAAAGCTTCAATCATCGCCGACTTAAAAGCTGCCAAATTTTCCACTGGCAATGAAAAACCAGCTGCCGCATGATGTCCACCAAAGGCACTAAATAATGATTCGTGCTGCCTTAACGCTTCATAAACATTAAATTGATCCACACTGCGGGCTGATCCTTTTGCTATTCCCGTTTCTAAATTCAACGTTAGAACAAAGGCCGGCGCATTTTTTTCTTGTAATAATTTTCCCGCGACAATGCCTAAAATTCCTTCATGCCAATTGTCTCCAGCGGCAAAGGCAATTGAATCGTCAGGCGTTAATTGTCCTAGCGCAGTTTGGGTCAAAGAGGCTACTAGTTCTTTGCGTTGATTATTTGTTTCATCAATTTTTAAAGCCATCGCCTTGGCTTCGTCAAAATCAAACGTCGATAATAGCTCAACGCCTAAACTTGCATCGTCCAAGCGACCTAAAGCATTTAAGCGGGGCGCAATTTGAAAACCAATATCTTCTTCATTCACTTTTTCGGCGTCTAATTTCGCCACTTGAAAAAGGGCTAGTAACCCCACCCGATCAGAATATTTCATTTGCGCTAATCCTAATTGAACTAAGGTGCGATTTTCTCCGGTCATTGGTACCAAGTCAGCAATCGTCCCAATCGCCACTAGTTCTAATAATTCAGTTGGAATTTCTTCTAACAGCGCACAAGCCAATTTAAAACTAACGCCCACGCCGGCTAGTTGGCCAAATGGATACGCCCCACTTGGATGTCTAGGATGAACAATCGCCAAAGCATCTGGTAAAACTTCTGGCAATTCATGGTGATCGGTTACTACTACATCGACTCCGGCATTTTTTGCATAGGCAATCGCTTCGTGACCGGCCACACCATTATCAACAGTGATAATTAAGCCGACACCAAAATTAATAAATTCTTGGTAAACCCGAAGATTCGGTCCGTAACCATCTTTAAAACGATTGGGCAAATAATAAACGACATCGCCACCTAATGTTTCAATGGCTTCTTTTAAAACAGTCGTACTAGTAATTCCGTCGGCGTCGTAATCTCCATAAATTAATATTTTTTCTTGATTTTCAATGGCTTGACGAATCCGATTCACCGCTTTTTCCATATCAAATAATAAATAGGGATCTAATAAATCAGCTAACGTCGGCTGAAAAAAAATCCGTAAGTCTTCGTCTGTTTTCAAACCGATTTGCCAAGCATATTGAGCAAATTCTGCACTAACCCCAAATGGCGCTAATTGTTTTTCATAGTTTTCAGGAATAGTTTCTTTTTCCAGTAGCTCCCACTGATACTTTGTCTCTTTCACGGCTCCACCTCCGGATATTTATTTTAATTTTTTCAATTCAGTAAACTTGTTTCACGCAAAAAAAAGATTGTCTTTCAGTTTTTTAATTGTTTACTTGCTGTGTAAAATTCTTTATACGCCATATAACTTGCAATTACAGAAGCAATACTCGTTGTTGATAATAACATAAAGGTAACCATAATTTGATACTTTATGGCATCTGTCGGATCAACACCTGCAAACATTAAGCCAGACATCATCCCAGGCAAACTAACAATTCCGATTGTTTTTGCAGACTCAATTGTGGGCAACATCCCTGAGCGAATACTGTCACGAACAATGCTAATCGAGGCTTGTTTTAAATTTGCTCCTAAAGATAACATTTCTAGTACTTGTTGCCGCTGATCTTTGAATTTTGCATTTAAGTTTCGATAACAAATTCCAATAGCAATCATTGAATTACTGGCAATCATGCCGGATACTGGAATAACTTGTGAAGGAATAAATAAAACCGATCCCGATAAGATCAACACAACTAACGTAAGACTAGTTGCTGATAATATAGCAATAAATGATATTTTAAAAGCATTTGCTATGCCATTGCTTTTCTTACCGGCCGTATATGACGCGTTAAAAATAATAACTAAAACAAGTGCTAAGGTCAAAACGACATTATTTAATTTAAAAACGTAGCCTAATAAATAACCGACCGCCACTAATTGAACCACTGCGCGAACGACACTAATTAAAATATCTTTACCTAAGCCTAATTTCTCTTTATAAACAACAATAAGTGCTATTCCCACCAGAGCCGTTGCAAATAATAAAGATACATTATTAATAGCTAAGTTCATTTTGCTTCCTCCACTACTCCATTAATTAAGCGAATCATACGATTTGAAGATTGAATCTCTTGCGCATTATGGGTGACCCAAACTATAGTGAGTCCTTGCTTTTGATTTAATTGATGGATTAAAGAACGAATAATTATCTGATTTTCTTCATCCAGGGCGCTGGTCACTTCATCGAGCAATAATACTTTAGGCATAAACAACATATTACGAATCAATGCTACTCTTTGTTTTTCCCCGCCAGATAATGAATTGACCGATTTCGTGAGATACTCTTTTTCTAGGCCAACGCTTTTTAAAGCAGAAAAAGCTTTTTCTTGGTTGAAAGTCTGGTCTCTAATTTCAAAAGGAAATGCTAAATTATCTTTTACTGTTTCTCCAAAAAGAGTTGCCGTTTGAAAACAGTACGAAACTTCTTTTCGGTAAGCAGTCGGTTCATACTCTTCAATGGATTTATTTTGATAAAATAACTGACCTTCAGTCGACGACAACATTGTGGCCATAATTTTTAATAACGTACTTTTACCACTTCCAGATGGACCTGTAATCGTTAAAAATTCTCCTGGTTCAATCGCTAGATTAATCCCTTTTAAAATAGTTTTACCATCTACTTCATATCCTAAATCTATGGTTTTTATTAGTGGTATCTCCATGAATTTTCCTCCTCGAGTTGTTCACGAGTTGATTTCATAAAAATTGGCTCGATACTTGGCCTAAATGAATAAGCACTCGCACTCTGCCTTATTGAATGATGGTTGAAAGTATTCTTAATTCCGGCAAAAAAAAATGGCTAATGCCATTTTTTAGCCAAAATAATCAATATTTCCAGATTTAGGTAATTGTTCTTCTGTTACGGGCGCAATTGGTTGATTGGCGACTTTTAACTGTGTTTCATAATCTGCTTTTAATTCTGCTACTTGCCGTTCAAATTCTCTTTGTTGTTCTTCTTTTACTGTTGCGATTTGTTTTTCTTGTTCGGCTTGATTATTAGTAGCTGTTTGTTTCAATTTTTTTATTTGGCGATTTTTTTGTAGCAAACTAGCGGAACTGGTTAAAAAAACTACAATCGCTCCGACAAATGCGGACGCTAAAATCACTAAAATTAACGGCGCATTTAATTGGACGATGCCTAAATTTACCGGCACCGATTTAACATTGACTACTGCAAATAAAACTACTAAAAAAACCAAGATAAACCCTAAAATGACTTGCCATGAACGTTTCATCATGACCCTCCTATTTATTTTTGATTAAAAATAGATCCTGCTAATACGTCTCCTACATGGGGGAATAAAACATAAAATCTGCCAGCTGCCTCCATATACCACGGTGCATTAATTTCCCGTTTGTTCGTTAAGAAAGCATCGACAATTTTTTTAGCCAGCGCTTCAGGTTCTAGGGCGAATTGTTTTACTTTTTCAATATAATCGCCGGAAGGATCCGCTTTGGAAAAAAAAGAGGTCGTAATTGGTCCTGGACAAATGGTCAACACCTGCACGCCAAATGGTTTTAATTCTAAGCGTAGCGCATTTGAAAAACCAACAATCGCAAATTTAGTTGCGGAATAGACACTAGACTTAGGAGTGGCAATTTTTCCAGCTTGCGAGGAAAAGTTGACAATTTGACCGTGGCCGCGCGTCACCATTTTAGCCGCATAATGTTGCGTTAAATACATTAAACCTAAAACGTTAACAGCAAACATCGAGCGAACATCTTTAAAATCAATATCTAAATAATTTTCAAAAATACCAAAACCCGCCACATTGGCTAAGACATCGACTGCGCCTACTGTCCGATCTACTTTTTCAATCAGCTCATCGCAACTATCTGGATCAGAAACATCACAAGGAAAACCGTAAGCTTGTTTACCGGATAAAATTTGGCAGCGTTCAACGACATCGGCTAATAATTCTGCCCGCCGAGCACTTACTACCACAACAGCGCCGCGTTTAGCAGCTTCATAGGCAATCTGTTCGCCCATTCCTGACGATCCCCCAGTAATCAAAATTACTTTATCTGTTAAATTTTTCGTTTGATTCACTCCTTCATTGGAATTTCAAATTGATCAAAATCTTTCACAACGGTTGTATCTGGAAAAATTTCTTGCGCTTGACTTTGTAAAAGCAAAGCATCTTTTGCTAAAAATCGCGCAGAAATATGGGTTAGTAATAATTTTTTCACGCCAACGCGTTTGGCCATTTGAGCAGCTTGGACATTAGTCGAATGAAAATAAGCGCGGGCCATTTTTTCTTGGCCAAATGCAAAAGTACTTTCATGAACTAAAAGATCAGCGCCAACAGCTAATTGTTCGCCATTTTGACTAATCCGCGTGTCTCCTAAAATAGTCACAATGCGCCCTGGTCGATCTTTGCCAATATAATCAGCGCCAAAAATTTGTCTGCCATCTGGCAAATTAACGGTTTTTCCCGCTTTTAATTGACCATAAATTGGTCCGGCAGGAATTTTTTCAGCCCGCAATTTTTCCACTTGCAATTCACCGACATGGCTGGCTTCTTCCATCCGATAACCAAAACATTTTATCCCGTGATCTAATGGTGCGGCGGTGACTTTAAACGTTGCATCATCTACCACCACGCCGCCTGCCGTTAATTCTTGAAACTGCAGCGGATAAGTCAAATGAGTTCCCGTAAGTCTCAGACTAGTCTGGACATATTCTTTAATTCCTTTAGGCCCAATAATTTCTATCGGTTCAGTTCCTCCTTGAAAAGAACGAGAACTCAATAAACCCGGCAAACCAAAAATATGATCGCCATGTAAATGAGTAATAAAAATTTTTTCTATTTTTCTAGGCTTGATAGTCGTGTGCAAAATTTGCATTTGCGTCCCTTCACCACAATCAAAAAGCCAAATGGTATTGCGTTCATCTAATAATTTTAAAGCGATACTACTTACATTGCGTTGCTTGGCCGGCACCCCGGATCCCGTTCCTAAAAATTGAATCTCCATAAATCTCTACTTTCTATTGACGTTATTGTTTAATAAGCGAACTATACACTAACCATACCACATTTTTTAAAATCTTAGGGGAATTTGCCATGAAAAAATGGCCCCTTTTCCCTGATTTTTTTTAGCCACTAATTTTCCGCCGTGACTTTCAATAATCATCTTGGCAATCGACAATCCCAAACCGCTTCCTTTAGTCGTCCGAGCAGTATCTTCCCGGTAAAAGCGTTCGAAAATCTTCTCTTGATCTTTTTCATCAAAACCAACGCCGTTATCGGCAACAGACAGCTGCCAATATTTATCCGTCACTCGAGAAGTAATGACAATTTTCCCATCTGTACCAGTAAATTTCAACGCGTTATCTAATAAAATTAGCAAGACTTGTTGCATTTGTTCAGGGTCAACGAGAACTTTTTCAAAAGCCGAATTATCAATCACCAATTGTTTGCCCAAACTTGCCGCAAGCTCTGTATACGGTTCGGTAATATTTTCTAAAAAATCAGCGATATCGACTGATTTTTTTTGGCTGAAAGATTGCTTAGCGTCAAAGCGCGCCAAAAGCAATAGGTCATTAGATAATTTGGTCAGCCGGCGAATTTCACTTAAAGTAGTGGCAATGGGCTCAGAAGCTTCCACTACTGTTTTTTCTGGCGTTAAAAATAAAGCTTCCAGTTGAGATTGCATCACAGCTAGCGGCGTTCGTAATTCATGAGAAGCATTGGCGACAAAGGCTTGTTGTTTGTCCCAACTTTTCAAGACTGGTTTTAAGGCCCGATTTGTTAAGGCCAGACTTAAGAAAACCGAAACCAAAAAGGCAATCGCCATAGCAATCAGTAAAGTTATTTTAAAAGAATTCATGCTTTCTTGCAATTGATCGGTGTTAATTAATACTTGCAAATAGGCAAGTTCTGAAACTTGACTGTTGGTTTTTTCCACCGTTAATTGATGAAAATGATGCGTCGTTCCATCTTGATTTTAGACGGTGACACTCGTAATTTCATCAAGATTTTGCGGATCAAATTGAACTTGTTGCAACTCATTATACCGCACACCTAACGCTTCTTCATTTAAAATCGTTCCCGTAGCGGTGCGCAAAATCACAATTTGTTGAAAGTCCCCAGGTTTTTGATTATCAGCGGGTTTCTCTTGCGCGCTAGGTCCGAGATTAGGCATTTCTTCAGGCAAATCATTTTGTGAGTCATTTGAAAAAGAAATTTCTCTTGTTATCGTTGTTTCACTTTGGACCGCTTCATTTAGCCGCTCGTCCGTTGAGGCATATAAATTAAAATTAATTGCTTGAAAGACCAAAACACCTAATAAGGAAAAAATCAGCGCAAAAGCAAGTAAAAAACCAAAAAAAAGACGGCGCTTTTGTTTATGGATCAGTTGTTCTTCCATATTAATCACCAGATCCTGGGATAAATTGATAGCCAACATTGCGCAAAGTTTTTATCGTCCCAGAAAATCCGGCGAGTCGTAATTTTTTACGCAAATTAGACATATACACTTCCACTACTGAAAGAGTCGTTAACGATTGAAAGCCCCAGATGCGATCGAAAATCTGTTCTTTAGTTAAAATTTGTTTTTGATTTTGCATTAGATACACGAGCAAATCAAATTCTTTTCCTAATAATTCTAAACTTTCTTCTCCGACTAAAATTTGGTGCGTAACTAAATTTAATTGAAGTGTCCCCGCTACTAAATTTTTTTCTTCGGTTAATCCTTTTGTTCGTTTTAAAATAGCTTTAATTCTCAGAACAAGTTCTTCTCGGAAAAATGGCTTCGTTAAATAATCATCAGCTCCGGATTCGTACCCTGCCACTTTATCGGCTAGTTGATCTTTGGCGGTTAACAAGAGCACCGGGGTGAAAATTTGTTCTTTGCGCAATTTGGCTAAAAGACTGAGGCCGTCTAATTTAGGCAACATTAAATCTAAAATAATGACATCGTATAAATCAGTTAGCGCCTCGTCCAATCCGCTTAACCCATCATAAACGACAGTTATGTCAGCTAAATCACTTAAAAATTCTGCCACCGAAGCGGCTAATTTTTCATCATCTTCCACAACTAAAAAGCGAAACATCATAGTCCTTCCTCCTTATTATTTGGTTTTATTTTACCATGAAAAAAGCGACAGCGGCGTTAAGGAGACTCCTTTTGCCACTATCGCTTTTTTTATTTTTTTTAGCTTATTATTGTTGCATAAATCCGCCACCAGATGGCATGCCACCCATGCCAGTTGCGGTATAGGCAGAACCGTCTTGACTGATGCTATTTAAAGTATCACTTAACGTCACTTGATAATCAGTTCCGTCAATAGTGACTGTGACATCGCCTGTCGCAAGTTCACTTGTAGAAAAAACAAGTTGTTGAAATGATTTAGTTGGCGAAAATTCAGCCAAAGTTTTTCCATTTTGCGTTAAAGCAACTGATTTTGCTGTTGTGGCTTGATCGAGATAAAAAGCAAGACTGACTTGAGTGGAATCTTCCGAAACAGTCTGGGCCATGCCAGAAGATCCGGCGGCAAGCAAAGTGCCCCCGCTAATTTCAAAAGTCCCACCATAATCTAAAGTGCCATTGCCAGAATTCGTTGGACCATTAACAGTTACGGTGCCACCGGTCATGATGATGTCGCCATTACTATCCAGACCATCCCCTTGAGCATCCACCGTGAGTGTGCCGCCATTAATCGTTAAAGTTGATCCATCGTCTTCCATCATGCCACCGCCGCCTCCGCCGCCCATTTGGCCGCCAGTTGGTTGTTGTCCACTTGTAGCATCAGCATTTTCTCCAGTTGCACTCTCATCTCGGTCGGGTCTTTCAGGGGGCGTTCCTCCATTTTCAGTTGGAACTTCAGAATCGGTTGGTGCATCCCCTTCAGTTATCGCCGTCTGGTCGTCTGTTGCTGGTAAATCACTAGGCGCTTGACCTTGGGCATCTTCTGGAACAGTCTGTTCGGTATTTTCAGTCGCCCCGGTCGTTGTAGTAGTAGAGGCTGCAGCAGCATTGACTCCATCGTCACTGGCAACAATAT
Organism: Enterococcus timonensis; assembly: GCF_900104595.1. Classification (GTDB taxonomy): domain Bacteria; phylum Bacillota; class Bacilli; order Lactobacillales; family Enterococcaceae; genus Enterococcus_J; species Enterococcus_J timonensis. Next base: position 618,485 of record NZ_FNVY01000004.1, on the reverse strand, counting down.
TTACAACACCATCGTTGATGACAATATTTTCGCCTTCGATTCCTTCCACTGAATCTGTCACATCAATCGTGCCGGCATTAATCGTTAAATTCACCTCAGCATGAATACCATCATCGCCAGAAGCAATGGTAAAATCACCACCGTTCACCGTAACATCGCCATCAGAATGCAAGCCGTCATCAACGGTTGAAATTTTTATTGTACCAGAGTCGACAACTAAATTATTTCCAGCTTTTAACCCTTTTGCACTGAGAGTTTCATCGGTGGTGTCCGTAGTAATATCCACTGTTGCATTTTGAACATAAAGGGCGGTTTCGGCTTGAATACCATCCGATCCGGAATCAACGACTAAAGTTCCACCGTCAATGGCGACAAATCCTTTATCTGTTTCATCAGCATTGCTAGCTTGAATCGCATCGCCTGATGTCGTTGTTAAAGTAAAGTCCCCGTCCAAAATAGCGACTTTATCTTTTCCTTTTATAGCATTGTTGACGGCAGTTATTTGATAAGTGCCAGCAATAAAAGTTAAATCATCTTTAGACTGAATGGCATTATCGTAATTTCCTTCTACCGTGAGTTCACCACTGCCGTTAAAAGTTAAATCGGTCTTAGAATAAATCGCCGCATTAGGATCATCTGACCCGACAGCGGCATAATCAGCGCCATCAGAAATGGTATTTTCGCTATCTTTAGCTAAAGTGACAATTACTTTTTCGGCTTCAATAATATTAATAGCTGGACCCGTTTCATTAGTTAAAGTCACTCCGTCTAAAATAAAATGAACTTCTTCGGTGGTATTGACCTCAATTGTTCCGGTAAATGTACCACTAATTAAATAATTGCCGCCTTTAGTAATCGAAAGAGTTGTGCCTTTTAGACTCGCTCCGGAACCGTCAATGGTGGCCGTATCATCTGCTAAAGTAATTGTTGTATCGACTGTTGTTTCATCGTCATTGTAATCTTCTTCTTTATAATCTCCGTACAAGTCATCTTCTTTTTCTAAAGCTAAAGCCGTCATCGTCACATCACTTGTATCAACAGCTGCAGTTGTGCTGTCAGTCGTTGTGCTTGAATCTGTGGCGTCAGCTGAACTTTGACAAGCGGCTAATAAGATACTTGTACTGACTAGTAAGATTGAAATTATTTTTCTCTTTCTCATGATGGATTCCTCCTATAATTCTTCTTTTTGGGTGCCCACTCGGTTTAAAGAAATTGGCAAATTCCCGTTGCGCACCCGCAGTTCGTCGATAAATTGTTTTTGTTGGCTTAAATCTTTCAACTCAACTAAATAATTGAGTTCAAACAAACTACCCATTTCAGTTGTTTTCACTTGTTGTAATTCATTTGAGACCGTATATTTTTTTAATAGATCATCAAAAATTTCTGGAAAATCAAGATCCTCAGCTAAAGTCACTTTTAAATGTTTGTATGGACTTGGTCTCATTTTGCCAAAGTGTGACGTATTCAGTAGGAAATAAAAAACAAAAGTAACGACTGAAAATAGCGCCGCATACCCGATATAGCCCATCCCAGTAGCTAGGCCAATGCCCATCGACCAAAAAATACTAACAATTTCTTTACTGCCGCCGGGCACGGAACGAAAACGAATCAGACTAAAAGCACCTAAGACGGCTACCCCAGCTCCAAGATTGCCATTGACCAACATAATGACTAGCTGTACTAGTAATGGTAAAATGGCTAATGTCACCACAAAATTTTTCGTGTAGAAATTTTTATACATATAACTTGCTGCTACAACGCAGCCTAAGAGCAATGAGGCTCCCATAGATAATAATAAATCCACCATAGAAAAAGTAACTGTCGTGGTGGCCGTAGAAAATAAACTAGCTAGCATAATGCATCTCCTCTTTTCGTTGAATATTGTTCGTTGTACTTAAATGATGTTGATAAACATCTTTGTATTTCGAAAAAGACCCGGGATAAATTTTAGCCTGCGATAATAATTGCGAAAACCATAATGGATAAGCACCTAACGCTTTGACCTCCATTAAAATGGCAAACTCACTCGTTACTTTTTCTCCTGAGCTGCCGTGATGAAAGTCTAATTGATCGGTCCGAAAACGGATCTGATGATCAAAAGTAATTCGAAAATCTTCATCGTCAACTCCAAAAAAAGCTTCCCGATCATAAGCAATCAATACTTGCGGATACAAATGCATCCGTTCCACCAAATAATCAATTTCACTTTTCACTTGTTGATCAGATGGATCAACTGCAATTCTTTTTGGCTGTTGATTAAACGTTGCTAACTGCTGGTCTTCAATTTGCAGCCGACGTTTATAAACAATGCCGTTGACTTTTTTCTTAATTTCTAAAAATATCGGACCATTTTGTTCTTGGCAGCCATAAGAACGGACGCGAAATTTTTCTTTGTAATTCGGTTTGGCGATTGACCGTTTAATTAAAGTGAAATCACTGTCGTCATAATACAAAGACAAAATGGTATGTTTCCCGTATTGATCCATTTGCATTAGAGAAAAATGTTGTTGCAAATAGGCGTATTGTTCTTCGGTTAATAAATATTTTTTTTCTTTCCGTTGAAATCTATTTTTTAATTTCATGTTCCTCACCTCGTAATGAGCATAACGAAGCTAGCATAAATGAAGCTTAAAAAAAGACGAAACCTAGTAAAATACTAGATTTCGTCTTTTTTTGTTCATATTTAATTCAAAATTAGTCGACAAATTCAAAAACAAAATCACCAATTCGAACGAGGTCGCCATCTACAGCACCACGGGCACGTAAGGCATCATCCACCCCGAAGCTCCGCAATTGGCGAGCAAAACGGCGAACCGATTCATCGTGATCAAGATTACTCATTTTAAATAATTTTTCGATTTTCTCGCCGCCCAGAACAAATGTCCGGTCAGGATCACGAGTAATCGTAAATTCAGGTTCTTCATCTGAGAATTTATAAACGACTGTATCAGATGCATCTTCAATTTCATATAAAGGAAACTCTGGTGTGACATCTAACAGCTCCACTGTTTTTTCCAATAAAGGTTGAATCCCTGTTTTAGTAATTCCAGAAATCGGGAAAATTGGCAATGGGTCAGCAAATTCATCGCGACCAGCATTCATTTTTTCTCTAAAGGCAGCTAAATTTTCTTGGGCTTCTGGCATATCCATTTTATTAGCTACAATAATTTGCGGCCGTTCTAATAAACGCAAATTGTACGTTTCTAGTTCGGAATTAATGGTTACATAATCTTCATAGGCGTCGCGCCCTTCAGTGCCAGACATGTCAAGAACATGCCACAAAACCCGCGTCCGTTCAATATGGCGCAAAAATTGTGTCCCAAGACCGACACCTTGTGAAGCACCTTCAATTAGTCCTGGCATATCGGCGGCGACAAAACTTTGACCGTCAGTAACATTTACCATTCCTAAATTAGGTACTAGCGTTGTAAAAGGATAGGCACCAATTTTTGGACGGGCGGCTGAAATAATCGAAAGTAAAGTAGATTTACCTACAGAAGGAAAACCAACAAGACCAACATCAGCCAAAACTTTTAATTCCATTTCTAATTGACGTTCTTGTCCTGGTTCACCATTTTCAGCTACTTCAGGCGCTGGATTTTTTGGTGTTGCAAATCGTGTATTGCCACGACCGCCACGACCACCGTGAGCAATAACTAAAGTTTCCCCTTGCTCAACTAAGTCACCTAAAACTTTTCCTGTTTCGGCATCTTTGACCGTTGTTCCGGCAGGTACTTTCACATATAAATCTTCAGCTCCACGGCCGTGCATCCCTTTGTTCATTCCGTTTTGACCTGGTTGGGCTTTAAAATGACGGTTGTAACGGAAATCTAAAAGTGTCCGTAACCCTTCATCAACGATAAAAATCACATCGCCGCCACGTCCGCCATCGCCACCAGCGGGTCCGCCATCTGGAATATATTTCTCCCGACGAAAGGCTACCATGCCGTCGCCGCCTTTACCAGCTTTCACTTCGATTGTTACTTGATCTAAAAACATGGACATAAATTTTTCTCCTCATCTCAAAACACTGTTAACGTTAACCCAGCAACTTTATCATAATTTCGCACTTACTGGAACTTTTGTCTTGTTTATTGTACTTGCTAACGGGCAAAAAGTCTAATAGATTCGGCAAAGTCTTCTGGCCGAGACAAATTTTTTGACAAAAAAATGAAAATAAACGAAAATTTAGATGTAAATGGTTCCAAAATATAAAACCATTTTAAAATGTTTCGGCAAAAGCCGAACAAAGGAGGATTTTTTCATGACAGTCAAAGTAGGTATTAACGGGTTCGGCCGGATTGGGCGTCTCGCTTTTCGGCGGATTATGGAAGTTTCAGATGATATTGAAGTAGTAGCAATTAACGACCTTACTAGTCCTGTGATGTTGGCTCAACTTCTTCAATATGACTCCACACATGGTACGTATCCAGGTGAAGTTACCGCCAATGATAACAGTATCGTTGTTGACGGCAAAGAAACACGCGTTTACGCAGAACCTGATGCTAGCAAAATTCCTTGGGTAAAAGAAAACGGCGTAGATATTGTTTTAGAATGTACTGGTTTTTATACTTCTGAAGAAAAAGCGCAAGCCCATTTAAATGCTGGTGTTAAACGTGTCGTAATTTCTGCACCTGCTGGTAAAATGAAAACAGTTGTTTACAACGTGAACCATGATATTTTAGACAAAGATGATAAAATTATTTCTGCCGGCTCATGTACAACCAACTGCTTAGCACCAATGGCTTATTTCTTAAATGAAGAATTTGGCATTAAAGGCGGAACAATGACCACCGTCCATGCTTACACTTCAACACAAATGCTTTTAGATGGACCTGTTCGTGGTGGTAATTTGCGGGCTGCTCGTTCAGCTGCTGCCAATATTATCCCTCATTCAACTGGCGCTGCTAAAGCAATTGGTTTAGTTATTCCTGATTTAGTTGGCAAACTTCAAGGTCATGCGCAACGTGTCCCTGTAGTTGATGGTTCATTAACAGAATTAGTTACTGTTTTAAATGAAAAAGTGACTGCTGAACAAGTAAATGAAGTTATGAAAAAACATACCGTTGATAACCCATCATTTGGTTACAATGATCGCGAAATCGTTTCTAGCGACGTAATTGGTACAACATTTGGTTCAATTTTTGACCCAACACAAACTGAAATTACTGATGCTGGTGACGTTCAATTAGTTAAAACTGTTGCTTGGTACGATAACGAATACGGTTTTACTTGCCAAATGATTCGTTTATTAGAAACATTTGCAAATTTGTAAAATAAAATTTAAATGAATAAAGAAAAAGTCACGCCGCGGCGTGACTTTTTTGTTTTTGTTATTTTGTTAAACGTTCAAAAGACAACCTTATTTGACAGTATTTTTTGTGCAGCGATTAGGAGAATAGATAAAATTTTTAAAATCCAGAACCGGGATTTTTGAAAAATTTTCCTAATTCTCTACACCACTTATCGCACAAAAGACAACCTTATTGACGGTGTCTTTTGAACTGCTGTTGGGAAAAAGATAAAATTTTTAAAATCCAGAACCGGGATTTCGAAAAATTTTCCTATTTTCCTACACAGCAGTACGTTCAAAAGACAACCTTATGCTTCGATCATTTTGAAGTTGGACCATGGTTTTAGGAATCCTAATAAGAAAAGTTCGTCGTCGGCAACTCTTCCTACGACATTGACACGGCCGTCATTTTTCATTGGTAGTAAGGCGATTTGGGTTTCACCTTTGTATTGACCGAACTTGACATTATCAATTAAAACATCGCCGCGGGTCATATCGACTGTGTTATGCGCTGGAAATGGTTTGTCGGCGTAAATTACTCGCGTGCTTGATGAACGCAATAAATAATCGGAGCGATCGCCACGATAAGCGTGCATATTTTCAAATAAACAAATCCGTTCGTCTTCAGTGATATCTTCAGCTGGTACAACTTTCAATGAAGGATAAGCTGCATTGAAGGCTTCACTCATAGCTTGCAGTTCTTCTTCTGAAGCATAAGCATTTCCAATCGAAATATCATCAATTAAACCCGTTAACATCAAATGTTTCACTTGCGTAGCTAATTCTAATTCGCGATGTTCTTCTAATGTACATAATCCATCTTGTGTGGGCCAAGGTCCAAAAGTTGCGGCATGTGAATTAACAAAAGCCATCGTATTTAAATTATATTTGCGGAATTTCTCAGAACAATAAACAAAATGGTCATACCCTAAGCCTGAATAACGATGAGGATAAAAATTATGTGATCCTAATAGATTATTCGTATTAGGTGAATAAGACATAATGTTATCTACATAGTTGGTGCCTTGGCTCATATTGATTTCAATTTTGATGCCATAAGGGTTACGAGTCATCCGCGCTTCTTCAGCGCCGGTGAATCCAAGGTCAAGTCGCACGCCATAAGCGCCTAACTTATGGAAAAACGATAGATCATCATAAGTGATACCCAATTGTCCAAACAAATCAGGATTAATATCTACCATTACTTCCATGTCTAAGCTGTTGGCGTAATCGACAACTTTCTTAAACCCGGCCAATACTTTTTCTTGGTCATCTTTGATTTGCAACAAACTGGTAAAAACTCGTTTGAAACCATATTGATGCGCCAAATCTAAATATGCTGCATCTTTTTCAAACGTTGATCGTTCTGGATAAACTGAAATACCCAATTTTCCCATGTGTAAGCCTCCTAGTTGAATAAAACGTTTTAATTACTCTTCTATCATATCAAAAAAAATAAAAAAGGTCTAGACAGATGCCACGTATTTCCTCATCTTCACAAAAAATTCACTTCTCTTTTTGGAAAAGCTTTGTTAAGATTAATCTTGTGATTCAACTGAGTCAACATTCATTTGAAAAAGGAGTCGCTATGAAAAAAATTATTTTATTTCCATTAATGTCCGTTTTACTTTTAAGTTTAGGTGCTTGCTCGTCGTCAAACACAACTGACGGGAGCAATAACAGCGAAAGTGCCACTACTAATTCATCAACTACTACTGAAAGTACTTCTACAGTTGATTTGAATAGTCTTGCTCTTCCCCAACTTGATCTGACCGTGGCCGCTGATGAGGCGCAAGTAGAAATGGTCACTTCTAAAGGGACTATCATGTTGAAACTTTTTCCAAAATTAGCACCTAAAGCAGTTGAAAACTTCTTAACTCACGCTAAAGAAGGCTATTACGATGGCTTGACTTTCCACCGGGTGATCAATGAGTTTATGATTCAATCTGGCGATCCAGAAGGTACTGGTGCTGGCGGGGAAAGTATTTGGGGCGAGGCTTTTGAAAATGAAATCTCAAATCAATTGTATAACGTCCGCGGCGCGCTAGCCATGGCTAATGCTGGGGCTGATACTAATGGTTCACAATTTTATATTGTTCAAAATACGGACAATGTTTCTGATGGCCTTTTATACGATGATTATCCTGAAGCTATCGTTGAAGCTTATAAAAATGGTGGCGTTCCTTCCCTTGATGGCAGCTACACCGTTTTTGGGCAAGTTATTTCCGGCATGGAAACAGTGGACGCTATCGCTGAAGTAGAAACCGATGATTCTGATAAACCAACGGAAGAAGTCAAAATCGAAAAAGTCAACGTCATTAGTGAAGGAAAGTAAAAATTAACGGCCCTCACGCTAGATAAAATAAAAACTTCCGTCCATTTCAAATGGGCAGAAGTTTTTTGTTTACTCTTAGTTGCGTATTATTCTTTTAATAGCTCAGCTATTTTTCTAATAGAAAAAGCTACTGAACATTGAAATAAAACTTTTTACTAAAAAATTGTGAAGAAATCTTGATTTTTTTGCATTTTTTTTACTTTTAGTAAGTATATATTGTTATTTTCTTAAAAATATGCTATATTACTAGTGAACAATTATAGAATATTATGCCGGAACTTATCCGATTTTTTCTTAAAAAAGTGAGCTGAAATTTTTTTAGGGAAATTTTTCTAATTAAGTTTCGGAAACTTTTAACCTTGATGGAACGCTAATAGCCTATATAATTTCCATATAGGAAAAAAGTCAAAAAAACATTTTATAAATGTGAAAATCTCGTATTTTCCTCTTGCCTTTATTTGAAATATAACTATAATAATGGTTAGAGCGATTTTAACAGAGAAGTTTCTGGATCAAAGTTAGCTTACTATTAAATAATTTTATTTAGGAGGAACAAAAATGGCTTTAGTACATGGAGAAATTATTAAATCAGAACGTAAGAAAAGAAAAATGAGTCAAACGGAATTAGCTGAAGGTATTTGTAAACAAGCGACGATCAGTAATATTGAACGGAAAAACTTTTGTAAAGATATTGAAATTTTATCTAAAGTTTGCCGCCGCTTAGATTTAACTTTAGCAGAAGTTGTTCAATCCTCTCCTGAAGATTGGTTGGATGATCGTTTGGATGAAGTTGAACGGTTGGCCGCTTTGTCAAAACATGATGAAGGTCTTGAAATTTTAGAAAAAATGTCCATTGAAGGCATTCATGACAAAAAAATTATCAACCGCTACTATTATAACTTCGGGAATTGCCTACTTTTAGGGAAACATGATTTTGATTCCGCCCTATTCCATTTTAATCAAGTATTAGCCGTAACCGCTGATGAAGATGTTTATGGTATTTTGGCAAATACAGGGATCGCTGTAACGTATGAATTGAAAAAACAATACAACTTTGCAGAAATCTACTACCAAAAAGCAATTGACGGCATTGAAATTACTATGCGTCCACAACCACTGCTCTTAAATCGGGTCTTGTTTAACGCGGCGAAATTTTATAGCTTAATTGAAAAATATGCTTTTGCCGTTGAATTATGTGATCGTGGGATTGCTATTAACAAACAATATGCCTCTACTAAATTATTAGATTTTCTTCTTTATGAAAAAGCCTTCAACTTGCAAAAACTTGATGACAATCGGGCTATTGAATTTTATGAAGATGCTAAAAAAATTGCTGCCTTCAATAATAATCGCCATGTGATGGATACTGTTGACAAAGATTTAAAGAAATTAAAATAGTCTGAAAACAGAATCTGTCCACTGACGGATTCTGTTTTTTTTAGGAGGAAATGACGATTGAGTGAAATTTATGATGATCAGACCTTTTTTAAAGCATACGGCAAACTCCCCCGCAGCTTAGATGGTCTAAAAGTTGCTGGCGAATGGCCGGCATTGAAGCGCCTGATTCCTGATTTAAAAGGAAAAAAAGTGTTAGATCTCGGTTGCGGTTATGGTTGGCATTGTCAATATTTTGCCGAAAATGGCGCTGAGGTCATCGGCCTAGACGCTTCTGAAAAAATGATTGCCCAAGCTCGTCAAAAAAATAACCATCAAAACATTACTTATGTCGTAGGTTCGATGGAAAATCTCGATTTTCCATCAGAACAATTTGATTTTCCATCAGAACAATTTGATTTAGTTTTTAGTTCATTAACGATTCATTACTTGGCGGATTTTCCAAAATTGGTTCAAGATGTCCGGCGAATCCTTCGTCCTAGTGGTCAATTTTTATTTTCGGTGGAGCACCCGATCTATACTTCGAGAAAAGAGCAAGATTTTATTTACGATGCCAACGGTCAAGCCCTCTTTTTTCCGGTAGATAATTATTTTAAAACTGGCGCGCGCCAAACGCATTTTCTTGGCAGTCCCGTTGAAAAATTTCATCGGACGGTGGAAGATTTCATTGAACCGTTACTGGAAAATGGCTTTAGCTTGCGTCACTTGGTAGAACCTGTTCCTACTAGCGAAGTAATTCAACAATTTCACTGGGAAAATGAATTACGACGCCCTATGATGTTAATTATTTCCGCTGAGAAAAAAATAATGACGCCCAAAAATCATGATGAAAATTGAAATCATCACCCCACCGCTTTCTAGTGACTATTGGCAACTTTTACTTGAAGCCGATCCCAATCAAAAGTTGATTGAATCTTACTTAGGACAAGCCACCTTTTTCCAAGGAACAGTTGATGGTCACGTGGTCGCTGTTTTGGCCTTAGTTGCTAAAACGCCAAAAGTTGTTGAAATTATGAATCTTTGCGTTGATGAAAATTATCGCGAGCAACACTTCGCCCAACAAATGCTTAAAGAAGCCATTAATTGGAGTAAGGCGCGACATTTTCAGCAAATCGAAATTGCCACCGGATCGACTGGCCTGCTCCAGCTCTATCTTTATCAAAAACTTGGCTTTAGAATGTGGAAAATCGTGCCTGATTATTTTTTAACTCATTATCCAGAGCAAATTATTGAAAATGGACTCGTCTTAAAAGATCAAGTTGGTTTACGTTTAACTTTTTAAATTTTGGTAGACAAAAAGCCCGCGATAGACTCGCGGGCTTTTTTGCTTAAAATTTATTGACGACTTCATCGATATTTTTTAAAATTACTGAAATCGTTCCATCTGGATTGTTCACAAATTCAATTTTTTCTGGATCTTTGTAAATTTCTAAAGGAACAATCAGTTCAATGCCATTGGATAATTTTAGTTTTTGCTTGCCATATTTTTTTTCGGTGATTTCTTTCACCTCGGAAATAAGTGGTGCTGCTGTTTCAAATCCATAATCAGCCAAGCTTTCTTGAAAAGCATTTTGCGCCGCTGGATTGTCATGGAAAATCTTTTGGGCGATTTTTTCTGGGGCAATAGCGCCGACTTCTTGAATATTTTCTACTACTGCTTCTTTGACGGTAGCTGCGGTATCGTATTTTTCTGCTGAAAATTGGGCGCCGACTTTTTCAGCCGCTTTTTTAATCACCCGAATATTTTCTTCTAAGGAGGGCGCTGGCACGGTGCCGATTACTTGCTGAGAAAAATAATAGATTTTCTCGCCGGAAAATACATATTTTTTTTCTTGCAGTTGATAAGCTAACGTTTCTAAATTCACCGTTAAGCCTTCGTCAGCTTTTTGACTTTTGCTCCCTAAAAGTGCCTTGTGCAAAATCAATTCATTACTAATTTGCCCATCCACACTATCCAAAAAATGCGTGTAACTTTCTTGATAATTCACTTTCAAAAAAGCCCCATGTAACTTGGCATCTTCTTCATATGAAACGATAAATAAGTCGCAACTAGGCGCTTCTTCGCTTTCTTGGTACACATCGTCCCATAATTTGGTCAAAGCACCAGCACTTTCAATAAAATTTTCTGGGAGTTGCTGAAAATAATTCGTAAATGGCGCTCCCGGACTTAAAGTACCGACTTTTGTTTTTGACGAATGCAACGCACTAATTTTCTTTTCTAAAAATTCCCGCACAAAACTATTGGTCAAATCCAGCTCATTACTGGAAGTTACCACGGTTCCTGAATTGCGGTCAACAATTTCTAAAACTGCTTTTTTTAAATAAATATCCACGCTAACCCTACTTTCTTTCTATGAACAATTTATTTTAACACAAAAAAAGACTAAAAATCCGCCAGCAATTTCGGCTCTATAATTTATTGGACTGATAGAATAAAAATTCTGTCGGTCCCTATTTGTATAAAAAAACAAGAAAACATACAAATTTTCCGTTAGAATAGAATCACCATCATCACATTCTGGGGAGGAAAATTTGTATGTTCGAATTCAATGATATCAAAAAATTGCTTAGAATAAAAGACTCAAATATTGAAATTCATAGTGTTGAGGAAGAAAGGGACAAAAAAGGTGGGCATCTCGTCGTCTATGCTTCCTTAACGAATCAAGTTTCACGCTGTCCTGAGTGTGGTCAGGCAGATGAAAAAACGATTGTTAAAAATGGCGGAAAACAGTCTCGAATCCTTTTAAATTCTGCGGGCAACCAGAGGACTTATCTCAATCTCAAGAAACAAAGATATCTCTGCCGCAACTGCCATAGTTATTTTACCGCCAAAACGTACCTAGTGGATCGCTTTTGCTTTATTGCTAAACAAGTATTTTACAAGGCATTTGAGGAGCTCACTGAAAAAAATACGGCTAAAAATATTGCCAAACATTGTTTCGTTTCTAGTTCTACTTTACAAAAATCAATCGACTTATTAGGTCAGGAAATCAACATTAAAAAGAATTGGTTGCCCAAATGTTTACTATTTGATGAATTTCGTTCTTTAACCACTGACAAAGGAAAATTTGCTTTTTCTTGTATGGATGGTGATACGGGCAAACTGTTTGATATTCTTCCTAGCCGCAGAAAGAATGACCTTGTGGATTATTTTATGAGCTTCGATCGCCAGGCCCGGCACAGTGTTCGTTACGTGGTGTCGGATATGAATGCCCCGTATCTAAAAGTTGTTAAAATCTGTTTCCCTAACGCTAAGCTTATCATTGACCGATTTCATATTGTCCAGCACATGAACCGTTGCTTTGATAACCTGCGGGTCAGAGTGATGAAAAGCCTCAATCAAAACGATCCCGAACAGGCCAAACAATACCGGCAATTAAAAAAGCTCAATCGTCTTCTTTTAATGAGTCACGATAAATTAGATTTTCAAACATTTAAAAAAAGAGCCAATTTTAGTTGGAGCTACTTAACACAAACCGAAATCGTGGACCGACTTTTAACCATTTCTGAGGATCTTTCCCTGGGCTACAACTACTACCAAGATTTGATTTACGCCTTCAATCATAAGGATGGCGGCGAATTTTATCGTCTTTTAAGTGAGATGCCTGAAGAAATTCCCGCCGAACTACAAATATTAAAACGTACTTTCCGTAAACACGAAGCAGGCATTCGCCTGTCTTTAGAGAAATCCTATTCCAATGCAAAATTAGAAAATATCCACACCCATATAAAAGTCCTCAAAAGAGTCGCTTACGGGTATCGAAATTTCTCCAACATGCGCGCTCGAATCTTCTTAACCAACAACCTTATTTCTATTAAATAAAAAAACAGCCAAAGCAGAAAATAAATTCTGCCTTAACTGTTTTAAATAATCCTATCAGTCCGATTTGACATTGAGCCGCAATTTCTTGCCGAGAATTTTTAGTCTTTGCTTATTTAAAAATAGCTTTCGTAGTAATTTTCAAATCTTTTTGAATGGTCTCGATCATCTCAGACATTTGTTGATTCATCAGCTCAAAAATGGGTAAACACTTTTGATACGTTTGCGAATCAATAGGCTGATTCATTATTTTTTGGATTAATTTTACATTTTTGATGTAAGGATGCAGTTTTTTCAGCAATAAGGTGGTCATTTCCTTATCAAGAGGGTCGGTCTGCACATCACAGGCTTTGCCAACTGTTTCTACTTTACTAATTAATTTTTGGGTATTTCGTTCCATTGAACGCTGCAGAGAATCACAGAGTACCCGTTCTTGATGTTTGCTGACTTGTTCTTCTTTAATATCCTTTAGAGTTTCTGTCATTGAGACAAATGCCAAGTTAAAAATGTTCAAGTTAGATACGAGATGAAAGGCTAAATCCATAATAATTTTCCCCCTCTGCATTTATTGCTAACTTAATTCTAACGAAAATGATTTCATAAGTCAAATTACAAAGATTTCTTTATAAAAAATGACTTTAAATTGTTAAATAAGGCTTTTCCAACTTTTCAGGGCCATCCTCAGATAATATTCAAAATGGCAAAAAAAAAATCACCACCAACTCAGAATCGATTGGCAGTGATTTAAAATTTTTAAAAGGCCGGTAACAATGTATCGCCGTGTTCTGTTTCTAAATAGTCCCGCACCTCATCTGAGGTCATGACTTTTTTCAGTTCTTTGATTTTTTCAGAATCTTGATTGTCTTCTCTAGCTACTAGTGAAATGGCGAAGCGATCATCAATTGTTTTTTCTAAAAATAGCGCGTCACTTGGTTTCAAGCCGATTTTAGCAATGTACGTCGGATAATTATAAACTAACGCCACATTAGGTTCACTGTAAGCTTCCGCTAAATTTAAAAGGTCCACTGAAAGCCATTGTAAATCGTGGGGATTTTCAGTAACATCTTTAATCGTTCCTTCTGCTCCAACGCCTTCTTTTAACGTTATCAATCCTTCTTCAGCCAAAATGGCCAACGCCCGCCCTTCGTTAGAAACATCATTGGGCAATGCCACGGTGCTACCGTCTGGAATATCATTGACATCTTGATAATCTTTTGAGTAAAAACCAACTTTGGCGTTATAAATTTTAGAAATAACAGTTAAATTAGCATCTTTTTCTTGATTAAATTTTTCCATAAATGGTTGGTGTTGGGCAAAGTTTGCATCGACTTCTTTATTTTTCAATAATTCATTATATTGAATATTATCGGCCACGGTCACAAGTTCAATGGTCCAGCCATCTTTTTTGGCAACTTCGCCAGCTAATTTGACAACATCCGTCATAGGTGAAGTTTGGGAAGCGACTTTTATTGTTTTGTCGGCGGAATCTCCCGCTTTTTCTTGACTGCCACAAGCGGCCAATAAGGTAATGCTAGCTAGTGCTAATACGGTAATAAATAATTTTTTCATCTGATTTCCTACTTTCTTTTATCTAATTTAACTGCCAAATGGGTCCCTAAAAATTGTAGCGCAAAAACAAATAAAATCATGATCACAATTGCGGTATACATAATGCCATATTCATACCGTTGATAGCCGTACCTCAGCGCAAAATCCCCAATTCCACCGCCACCAACTACCCCCATAACGGTTGAATATGAAACTAGTGAAATCATCGTCGAGGTGAAACTTAAAATTAAACCCGAACGTGCTTCGACAAACAGCATTTTCCAAATAAATTTTATCGAAGTGGCCCCTAGCGAATCTGCTAAAACAAAAACTTCTGTCGGAACATCTAGTAAAACTTGCTCCACTAAGCGACTAAAAATCGCCAGGGAAACTAAACTTAAAGGAAAACTTGCTGCTAGTGGTCCAAAAGCCGATCCAAGTAAAAAACGGGTCAAAGGAATTAGCGCCACGACAAAAAGTAAAAATGGAAAAGATCGCGTCACATTAACATAAAAATTCAGCACAGCAGAAATTACACGATGCGGTTTTAGGCGATTTTTCCCTACAAAAAAAATCGCTGTACCAATGAATAAGCCGCCAATACCACCAATGACGGCGGCAATTCCCAACATTATTCCGGTTTCTTGTAAACTTTTTAAAAGTTCAGGAGCATAATAATTTAAAGTTTCAAAATAAGTATTTAAGGCGCCTTTCATGAACTCAGCCTCCTTAATGCTAGCTGGGCATAATTTTCAGCGCTGGCTTGTTCTGGTGAATTTACTACTGTCGTCTCTCCTACTTGCTGTCCATTTTCTAAAATAATGGCACGTTGGCAAATATTTTTTACGACTTCAAGTTCATGACTGACCACAATAATCGTCGGCTGAAATTTTTCGTGGACTTTTTTTAGTAAAGCTAAAATTTCTTGCGTGCTATTAGCATCAAGAGCACTGGTGGCTTCATCGGCCAATAATAATTGCGGATTTAAAACTAGCGCTCTGGCAATGGCGACTCTTTGTTTTTGCCCGCCTGAAAGTTGGATGGGATAACGTTTCGCTAGTTCTGTTAGTCCAGCAAAGGCTAAAAGTTCGGAGATTTTGTGTGGATCTTTTTTTCCTTGGAGCGATAAAGGCAGCGCGACATTTTCTTCCACCGTTAAATTATGCAATAAATTAAATTGTTGAAAAATCATTGCTGTGGCAGCTTTTTGTTGGCGTATTTCTTTTTTTGAAAAAAGGTTAGTATTTTTTCCATCTAGTAAAATATCCCCTGAAGTTGGCTTTTCCACTAAGTTTAATAATTTTAGTAAAGTTGATTTGCCCGAGCCGCTAATGCCCACCACACCAAGAATTTCTCCTTGGGTAATATTTAAAGATATATTTTTTACAGCTGAGGTAACTTCAGTTTTTTCGGTAAAAATTTTACTAACATTTCGTAATTCAATCATGTAAATCCTCACCTAAAATTTCCACCAGTTGCTCATTGGTTAAGTGGGTGAAATAATCTCCCACGTCAACTGCCTCTATCCGTTCCTTAATAGCCTGACGACTAAAAGTAGTTCCTTTTAATAATTCCGCTAGTTGTTCGACGGGCTTTTCGCCAAAGAAATCACCAAAAAATTGCATTTGTTCAATTTTTCCATGAACGATTTCTAAGCGGGCATCAATAATTCCCACTGCGGGAATCCGCCGGCGTTTTTTTATCGTAAATTCAGGAGCCGCGCCGTAAATCCATTGATCGTTGCCATAAATTTCTTCAACTAATTGAGCAATTGCTTTTTCATCATCGGCATTTAAGACGAGTTCTTTGTGGGCTGCTTTTTTTAAATCATCAACTGCTAACAAGCGCATCAGTAACGCATCACGAAACTCTTCGGTGGAAAATTTTTGGAATTCTGCTGATAAATAAGGGCGCAAATTCGTCACATGACTGCGAACTGATTTGGTTCCTTTTGAAAGAATTTTATCTTGAGCGACAGTTAAAGCTTGCGGTAAAACATCTAGATTGACATCAAACATCAACGTGCCGTGGGAAAATGTTTTACCTTCTTTTGTGTACATAGCGTTACCGGAAAATTTCTTGCCATCAATCATTAAATCATTACGCCCAGAAACATTGGCACCGACTGCCCCCATTTCTTGAATCGCTGTGACAATGGGTGCTGTAAAAGATTTAAAATCGCCAAATGTTTGATCATTTTTTTTAACTACAAAGCTAAAGCTAACATTTCCCAGATCATCATAAACCGCACCACCACCCGAAAGACGCCGCGTTAAAGTAATTCCTTGTTTTTTAACAAATTCAAGATTCATTTCCTCCAGCGGATTTTGATTGCGGCCAATAATAATACACGGCTCTTGAATATAAAAAAGCACCAGTGGTTCATCGAAATCTTTATTGTTCATCAAATATTGTTCCGTTGCTAAGTTGACTCGAATATCTCGACTAGGCAAACGATAAAAATACATTGTAACAGCCACTCCTTCTGTCTTTGTTTTCCATTTATTTATTTTCGTTTATTCTTTTTTGTATAATTTCTATTTCGTTACCATTGTGCCTTTCTTTCGACAAAAAAGCAAGAGTTTTCCTCTTGAAAAATAATATTTTTTAGCGCCATCTGTTTTTAATCTGTACTATTTATTCTAATGATTTTTTTCACTTGTTGTCTTGTCACCTGTTTTGTGTATTAGCAAAGAAAAAAAATCGCCAAAAAGTTTTTTATGTTACACTAAAAATGAAATCAAGAAAGAAGGAAATTCGTGTCCACAATAATTTTAGCAATCGTCATCATTGTCGCTATCACGCTAGCGTTGAAATTTCGTTTTAAGAAAAAAGATTGCGGCTGTGGTGCTGGAAAAAATTGCGCCACTGGCGATAAAACACAAAAAAGCTAAGCAGCCGCTTAGCTTTTTTTAATTATTGTTTATTCTTCGTCTAAATTGACGTTATGATAAATTTCTTGTACATCTTCGTTGTCTTCTAAAACATCAATTAATTTTTCGAATTTTTCTAGATCATCGCCGGTTAAAGTCACTTCATTTTGCGGAATCATTTGAATTTCCCCTAAAGTAAATTCCGTATAGCCTTTTTCTTTCAATGCTTCTTGTAACGCATAAAATTCATTAGGCTCGCCGTAAATAATTACGTGGCCGTCTTCTTCTAGCACATCTTTAACATCCAGATCTGCTTCCATTAAAATTTCTAAAATTTCATCTGGATCGCCATTAGGTAAACCGATAATTGCCGTATTATCAAACAAGTAGCTCACCGAACCCGTCACACCCATATTGCCGCCATTTTTACTGTAAGCTGCACGAATATCACTTGCCGTACGATTGACATTATTCGTCACTGCATCAACAATAATCATGGAACCATTCGGCCCAAATCCTTCATAACGCAATTCTTGGAACTGCTCATCGCCAGCGCCCTTTGCTTTTTCAATCGCCCGATCAATAATATGTTTCGGCACATTATACGTTTTGGCCTTTTCAATCACAAAATGAAGTTTTTGATTCGTCGTAGGATCTGGATCCCCTGATTTAGCCGCCATATAAATTTCCACGCCGAATTTTGCGTAAACTCGCGAATTACTTTTATCTTTAGCTGCTTTTTTATCTTTAATATTGAACCACTTACGTCCCACAATTTCACTTCCCTTTCAAATTAAATCCACCTTTGATTATACAGATTGCCCACTTGTTTGCAAAGTTTTTTTAAATTTTCTTGCCAATTTTCCAACTATTTTTGCACAGGAAATCTTCCGGCAACTTGCTCATGACCATTTTGCAGTTGATAAATAGCATCCGAGCGCTGATTTAGCGCCAATAGATTTTTTTGCTGCTTAGATGGTTTAACGATTAGTGGCAAAGTCAACTCTTTTTTTATTTGTTTGAGGTAACTTTGTCCTGTTTTGTTAAAAGCTAAGACTTGCAAAAAATCTTCTTGTTGTAAAATATCTTCTTTCGTTATTTGTAGTAACACAGCACAAAGCAAGCGCGACAAGCGGCCATAACTATAACGCTTCGTTTTAAGTATCGCCATTAATTCTGCAAAACTTTTTACTGCCCGTCCTTTTTTTACATAATGTTCCAGTCCTTCAGTCATTTGATAAATTTTAGTCAATTGTTCTGGCGAACTTGCCGTTAACTGATATTGTAAAAGCGGGAAAAAATCCTCCCAACTAAGATTTTGATTTTTCTTTAATTGATCCGCCGTTTCTTTTGGCACAAATGACTTTATGGCCTCGTAATTTTCAGCAAGCGCACTAGCTCTAATCGCCGTCGCCGAAGCAAAAATTTTTTTCATTTCTATTTCGTGATATCCTTGCCCGACTCGATTGACTGCAATCAAATCCATCTTGGGATTTTGCTTAGCGACTTCTTTAGCATAACTTAAAGCGAGTAAATGATTGGGGGTATTGGCATCAAAATAAGCCAAATCAAATTTTTCATAAATTTGCCGCATCTGGGTCGGATAATTTACGCCGGTTTGACCTGCTTTTTGAAATTCAATAGCTAACTTATCTTCAAGCACTAAATATTTGGCACCAAACGCTTGATAATCAAAATTAGGCAAATCGCTGCCAAAACTCAAAGCATCCACTTGCAGAGCATTCATTAAAGTGATCGCTCCTTTGGCAAAAAAATCGGCGCTCTGAACGGCATAATGAACCGGCAGTTCAATTACTAAATCACAACCATGAGCTAAAGCAATTTCTGCCCGCGTCCATTTATCAATGATGGCCGGTTCACCTCGTTGGAGCCAATTCCCACTCATCACCCCAACGACCACATCGGCTTGGGCTAATTTTTTTGCCTCTTGCAATTGGTATTCATGTCCTAAATGAAATGGGTTATACTCACCTATTACGCCCACTGCTTTCATTTTTATCCTTTCTACAAAAAAAAGACGTTGCCGTCTAATCTTTGTGAGCCACGAAAAAGACTCGTTTGCATTCTTTTGTTGGCGCCTCATCGGTAAAATCGCCAAATACTTCCACTTTAGTAAATCCAGCATTTTCTAACATCCGCAGAAAATCTGCCACCGGATACGTCCGTTCTTGATGCAATTCATCATGACGAATAAAAGTTTCGCCATTTTCTTGCACAAAAAAAGTCAGAAAATGTTCCACTGAATGAGGGACAAGTCCGGGATAACTATCCCATAAAAAAGCAAATTCCTCTGTTTGATCGTGGAAACTATAATCTTTAAATCCTTCTTCGATTTGCTTAACTGAATGGACGTCAAAGATAAAGGTTCCGCCGTCATTTAAAACGGAAAATACTTCATCAAAAGTTAACTGCATATCTGGTTCATCCGACAAATAACAAAGAGAATCAGAAAAGCACGTCACCGCATCAAAAGCGCCAACGTCTTTTAAATCCCGCATATCCCCTTGCAAAAATTGCATTTGGCAATCTGCGTCAAAAGCTTTCCGGTCAGCTATCGTTAACATTTCATTGGATAAGTCTAAACCTGTCACTTGATAATTATTTTGCGCCAGTAAGATGGCCAAATCTCCGGTTCCACAGGCCAATTCTAAAATCGTCTGGACATTTTCATTTAAATGTCTTTTCGTAAAATCGAGCCATTGCGGATACAAACTATCGTCCATCACAGAATCATAAACGGCCGCAAAGGTTTCGTAATTCATTTATTCCACTCCTAAATACGCATCAATATTGACCATGGGCGCATCGGACCATAATTTTTCTAAATTATAAAATTCGCGTTCGGCTTTTGAGAAAATATGGACGATAACATCGCCTAAATCAATTAAAATCCATTTGCCGCCAGCTTTACCTTCTACGCGTTTAACTGTGTGGCCTAATTCACCCACTTGGTCAACCACATTTTCAGCAATGGCGTTCATTTGTCGTTCCGAAGAACCATTGGCAATTAAAAAATAATCCGCCAATAAGGACACGTCCCGCACATCAAGGGCCACAATATCTTCCCCACGTTTATCATCAATTGCCTTAACAGCTGTTTGTAAAATTTGTTCACTAGAAATCTCGGTCATAAATCCTCCTAAAAATTATTGTCCCACATAGTTGTTATACGTTTCTAAACTAAGTGGATAGATTTTTTTTCGTTGTTGCGTTAAATAAGTTAAAACATGTAGTGCTTCAAAAGCCACGCCATCATCTAATGATTTTTTAGCAGCTTCTCTAGCCTCATGGACTCCGGGAAAATTTCGCCCCGCTTCAATATAATCACCCACATATAAAATTTTAGCGAGTTTTGACATCTGGGCTTTTCCTGAAGTATGTAGCTGAATCGCTTCTAAAATTTCGGCATCGGTTATGCCTAATTCATCTTCAACAATGTAAGCACCCACTACTCCGTGCCAGATGGCGTTTCCCCAGTTTAAAAGCTGGGGATCTAAATTTTTTTGTCCAATGATTTTAATAAAATCACTATCGGGTCGTTCCTTAGCATAATCATGGGTCAAACCAGCTAGTCCAGATTTTTCAACATCGCCATCAAAACGCTCCGCAAGCTCAATGCAAGCTTGTTCCACGCCTAACACATGTTGAAATCTTTTTTCCGACATGGCTTGTTGAATTTTTTTTAAAAGTTCTGTCCGATCCAGTCCGAATCGTTTATAAGAAATTTCGGTCATCTTTATATAGCTCTTCTTTCTGAATATAGTGTACCACAGAATCAGGCAACAAGTAGCGAATGGACTGGCCCAATTGAATTTTTTTTCGGATCAATGAAGAAGAAATTTCCAATTGCGGCACATCCACATAAATAATCGGATAAGGCGACAATCGTTCATAATGGGGACGATTCACACCAACGAAACGAACAATTGTCATTAACTCATCAATATCTTTCCATTTGGGCAAATATTCCACCATATCGCCACCGATAATAAAATAATAATCCGTATCAGGATGGCTGGCATTTAACTGGCGCATCGTATCAATCGTGTAAGATTTTCCAAGACGCTGAATCTCAACATCTTCAATGGTAAAATTCGGATTGTCTCTAGTGGCCAAATCCAACATTTCCAGACGATTTGTGGCGGCGATGGTTTTTTTCACATCCACATGCGGGGGTAAAAAACTCGGCAAAAAATCAATTCGCTCCAAGCCCAATGTTTCTAAAACAGCTTGAGCTACTACTAAATGACCATTATGGACTGGATTAAAATTCCCACCCAAAAGCCCCACTTGATGCCTCGGCTTTTCAAGGGCTACGGTCGTTTTTAATTTCGTTTCTGTGTACATTTAAGCCCCCCCTTTTTTGTCTGGCCTGCTACTGGTTACAAATTTTTAATTTCATTAGAAATTTTGCGAAATTTTTCTTGTGGCGATACTTTAAATAAAACTAAGACCCGACCAATTTTTTGGACCACGGTTGCATCGATTTCTTTAGTAATAATCTCGGCAACTTCATCGGTAGTCAAGGCTGTATTTTGCAAGAGGGAAATTTTAAATAATTCTCTTTTAACGAGTGCTTCATCGATATTTTTTAGCATATCGTCATTCACGCCAGCTTTTCCCACTTGAAAAATCGGCGTCAAATGGTGGGCGGCACTTTTTAAATACCGCTTTTGTTTTCCAGTTAATTCCATAATATCCTCCTTAAATAATCGCTTTTCGCATCACAACATCGATCCCCGCAGGACCAAATGCGCGAACTAAACATGGTTCATGAATGGTGACAAAACCAAGTCCGCTAAAGACGATATCACTTTTTTCCGTAACTTTAAAATCATGACTAACTAATTTTGGAAAATCTTCTGTCATAGGTGGTGTTAACAAGCCACCTTTATGTTGTTGGTAAAATTCATCTGCGCCTTCTGTTTTCCGGCGATGAATTAACAAATCATTAGCTAAATAAACGGTAGCATTGGTTTTTTCTTTACTAGAAATATCTAAACGCGCCAGTCCAGCAAAAAATAATGTTTGCCCATCATTTAATTGGAAAGTCCGTGGTTTAATTTCTTTTTGTGGTGTAATCATTTTTAGCCCGGAAGCATCAAGTAAATGGGCCATTTGATGACGGTGAATAATTCCCGGCGTGTCAATGAGATAATGCCCATCTGCTAGCGGAATTTCAATTTTATCTAATGTCGTTCCCGGGAAACGAGAAGTAGTAATCACATTCTCTTCGCCAGCTGTTTGAGAAATAATTGCATTAATCAAACTGGATTTACCGACATTCGTCACACCAACCACATAGACATCTTTTTTCTGGCGCAATTGTTCGATTTTTTTCAGTAAGCTTGTAATAGTCTCAGCATTTTTACTAGACGTTAATAAAACATCCACTGGTCGCAATCCGGCAGCGTGTGCTTGTTGTAGGAGCCAAGATTTTAGTTTATTTAAATTCGTCGATTTTGGCAAAAGATCGACTTTATTTCCCACGAGAAGAATCGGATTTTTTCCGGCAAAGCGTTGCAGACCAGGAATAATTGATCCGTTAAAATCAAAAATATCCACCACATTAACAATTAAGGACTCGGTTTGATTTAAAGCATTTAATAAATTCAAAAAATCATCATCAGTTAAAGCGACGTCGGCAATTTCATTGTAATGGCGCAAGCGAAAACAGCGTTGGCAATAAATTTGTCCACTTTCTAATCCTTTTTCTAGCGCGGCTTTTGGTGTATAACCTAATGCTTCTTTATCCTCTGTTTGGATTTTAGCGCCACAGCCGATACAATATAAATCCTCTTCCATTTCATTTACTTCATTTTCAATCATTAATTAGTTTCCTCTCCCAGGTAATCCCTGTTGGAAAAATATTTTTTTTGACAACTTTTTCGCGGGCGCGATTGATTTTAGTATTCCAAGCATCACTTTCCACTAATGGTTTCACTAAAATCGAACGAATACCAAAACTATTGGCCGCTTTAATATCGGTCATCAATTGATCTCCCACCATGACGAGATTCTCATTAGGGATATTTAGTTTTTGTTGGGCTTTTTTTAGTCCACGGGTAAAAGGTTTCATCGCTCTAGAAACATACATTAAGCCAAATGGTGCAATGGCATGATCCACTCGTTTCGCTGAATTATTGCTAACGACCACCACCGGAATCCCGGCTTCTTTCATCGCGGCAATCCACGCGAGTAGTTCTGGCGTG
The DNA here is from genome assembly GCF_900104595.1 of Enterococcus timonensis. Lineage (GTDB taxonomy): Bacteria > Bacillota > Bacilli > Lactobacillales > Enterococcaceae > Enterococcus_J > Enterococcus_J timonensis. The sequence goes on along the minus strand of NZ_FNVY01000004.1, from coordinate 594,988 downwards.
CCGTCAGGATTATTCCAAGCGATTAATGTATTATCTAAATCAACTAAAACGCCTTTAATCTTCTGTTGTGCTAATTCTTCCGTGTCTAAATGATATAAAGCATCCACCGTCCACGTTGGGCGATATTTTGAAAACATGAGCCACTCCTTAAAAAAAATAATGTGCATCTAGTCGCACTTCGTTCCTATTATAGCTGAAAAACAGCGGAAGGAACAGTAAAAGTTATGCTAGAGCGTGTTTGGGGTAAAAATGAGTGGCAAATAAAAAAACCGTCAGTAAAAATTGACGATTTTTAATATCTTGACAAAAGGATTTACAAAACCTCTTTTTGATGCCATTTATCCCCTCGGTAACGAAGGAGAAAAATCGAACCTCTAAAGCCCCACTCAACAGTCATAACAAAAAAGATGCCCGGCAAGCCAAATCCTAAAACAATCCCAACTAAATAACCAATTCCCACTCGAACGACCCACATAGAAATCAGACTGACCGTGGTTGTAAATTTGGCATCTCCAGCCGCCCGCAAGGCACTTGGCAAAATAAAACTAATACTCCAAGTAATTGGATGCATAACTAGCGCAATTAAAATGATTTGAAAAATATTTGGTAAAATCTCAGCTGGCGGATTAAATAATTTCATTCCTAAATGGAAAAATGGCAACATTAGTAAATCGGTGGCTAGTAAGCTAACTGATCCGGCAATTACAAAAGATTTTGTTAATTTACGCGCATCTTGAATATTTTTACGCCCGATACATTGGCCGACAATTGGCACAAGAGCGGTTTGCATCGCCGCTGGAATAATTTCTGACATTTGGACCCAGCTAGTCCCGATGGCATTGGTGGCAATCACATTAGTCCCTAGTGAAACAATCAGCGTTTGAACGATAATTTTCCCGCCGTTAAAAAACATTGTCTCGGCGGCAAAAGGAATACTGACGGTAATAACATGAAGAATATTTTGTAATTTTACGTGGAGAAAATCGGGAAGGCGCAGATGAAAAATATCCCGATGTAAGTAAATCATCACAAAAGCGAAAATCATCGCCGCAAATCGAGAAATATTTAGCGAAATAACTAAACCTAAAACCCCTTGTTGTAAGCCGAAAACAAAAATAAAATTCATGACAATGTAAATAGAATTCATTAGTAGTGATAATTTTAAAGACGAGCGGGTTCGGCCGACCCCTCGCAGACTCCCATTTGTCCCTTCAACAATTGCTTGCATTGGATAAGAAATCAAAATCCCTGTCAAATAAATTTCTGCATTATTTAACACCGCTTGTTCCGCATCGCCAAACAATAACCCTAACACTTGTTTATGAAAAACCAAAACAACAATCGTCAATAAACTAGCAATAAAAAACGCCCCGTAAATGGCCCCAAGACAATTTTCCGAAATTTTTCGCCAAGCTTTTCGCCCATATGCTTGAGAAATTAACACGGTTCCTCCAAGACCCATGGCCGCAAAAAGCTGCACCATAAAAACATTTAGCGTCCCTACCATATTCACCGCTGAAATTGCCGCTGTACCCGATGAGGAAATCATGGCGGTATTGATAAAATTAAAACTTACGAGAAAAAATTGATCAATAATGACGGGAATCAATAAAGCGGTCACATCTTTGTAACTTAAATCTGTTCCTGAAAAATAACCTTTTAACTTATCTAACACTTCACTGCCTACTTTCACTCTTGTTGAACTAATTATACCATTGAACGAAAAAAAAAGACGACGAAAAAAAGACAAAATCATTTTTCAGTAGACAAATGTTTTCAAGTTGTCCATAATTAAAGAAAAAGGAGTGAAGAAATGGACTATTACGAAACAAGTTTTCGCTTTAAATGGGGCGTCGGTTTTCTAATTGAAATGTTAGAACACGGCTTGAAAAATAATGACCAGCTGGCTAATGCCGATGTGACTTTTAGTTTAGAAGGAACTAGTTTTACTTGGAATCGCAAAAATCAGGAGTTTTCTGATAGCGATCATCAGATGGTGGAAGCTACGGCTACTAATTTTGTTTTAAAAATGAACAAAGCTGATTTTGATCAACTAGTAGAAGATATGAAAGACGATCCGTTTTCTTTTAAAGAACAATTGATTGCCGAATTTTCCGCTGAACCGATAGAAGAATTTACCCCCGAGCGAATTGAAATGCTTCATGAAACTTATGATACCATGCATCTTTTGGACGCTATTTTGACCTATACCGATTTAACTTTGACTTTCGTTGATGAATTGACGTTAGTTATTGACGACCCGCAGCCGCAAAAATCAAATCCCGATTTTCAAGTGGTTTAAATTTAAATATTATTAAGGAGCTGTGACTTAATCTTGTCACAGCTCCTTTTTAAATGCTTTAAAATGAGAAAATTCTTCTACTGCTGCAAAAAGGACGGATAATTCTTGGTCGCTTTTTTTTAAGTTCAAACTAGTATATGTTTTGTGGCGCCGTTTTTTAATTTTAACTTCTGGAAATTGGGCGGCAATCTCCTCCGTTGGTAATTTATCCAAATAATACTTGGGGACAAAAATCATCAACACTTTTTGATAGTGGTGATAATCTTTCACCAACTCCAAATTAAAATGAAGATTAATATAATAACTAATACCGCTAATCCCTTGATCAAGGGTTTTTTCCGGCTGAATGACTTGGTAATTCACTAAAGAAGACTTCCGCTCATCAACAAAAGGGAAATAGGCTTTGACATTGAGCTGGCCTTCAATCAAATGGGCAGTCTTTTCTCCCGTTTGATAATTCATTGTTCGGGATAAAAAATAATGCGCCGCTGATTTTTTGGCCGGTTGGAAATTTTTGTCGAAATATTGCATCGACTGAAAAAAATTCGGCCGCCGAACGTATTCCACTCTTGGTTCCGTCAACATCCCGACACCATTTTCCACTGATAAATATTGGATGCCAATTTGCTGAGCATATAAAGTTTGGAACGCGCGATTGGCTGGATGATCCCAAGAAAATGGATCATTAAAAAGTTTAGTGCGAATTATTTTTTGCGGACTGTCTTTGAAAAAAATAATTTCATCCACTTGTTGCGCTTCTAAAAAAATCTCCCGCGGTACAATATTTTCATAACTTTTTGAGACATACATTAACCAACAAGAAGTGAAAAGAAATCCTTCAATAAAAAAGTCATAACCAGAAAATTTCTGGACATCTACTACTTCTTGACGCTTTTGATTGAGTCGCTTCGGTAATTCAGCAATTTCTGCTGGCGTATTGATTGCTAAGCGCTTACCCAGGTCCCGCTCATTGTGTTGCAAATATTCCGTTTCCGCTCGCACGACGCCAAAAATGCCCCGCTCTTTTTGTAATCTATCGGCATAGTCAATAATTAACGCTTGGTATTTTTCAAATAACTCAGCAATCATTAAAAACTGCAATTCGACTTGCTGCAGCTTGATTTCAATTGTTAACTGACAACCGGGCGCCACAAAGGAAAAATAATTTTTTTCATCTGCTAAGTTTTCTTTTATATTTGCTAAAAGATTGCATGGTTGGTCCTTTTCACTATTTATTTCAGGTGAGACGGTCCAAAGTTCTCCTCCTAATAGTCGCAACAAAGTAGCCGCATCAAAAATAACTTCGGCCCTTTGCGTTAATTTATCGGCCCAAACGGTGTGACACATGATAATTCTTTTAGGAGCCATGACTTCACCTTCTCTCTCATCTTAATCTAATTATACCAAATCTCACCCATCTGCGACAATCATTGACTTTACTTTCTGATGAAATTCGTCGATAATATACGAAGAACTAGCAAAATAATGAGCTGTAAAAAACAGATTTAAAAAACAGTTCACCAGGCAATCTAAAAAATGTTAGCCGAACTTCGGCAAGTAATACTACTAAAACTAGAGAAATTTAAAAATACAGAAAGAGGCGAAAATTATGGCTGTAAAATTTGAACGGGAAAATAATCTAGATCGGATGTTTGAAGAATTCGCACGTGTTGATGCCGTCCCTGAAAAAAAAGAAGACGAAGCATTAAAAAAAGCAATGGAAAAATTTGACGAAAAACAAAAACAAGAACAAAAATAAGCAAAAAGACAAACACTAAAGTCCCGCGACTTCGTGTTTGTCTTTTCTTTTTACTTTTAAAGTTCTAAATAACTTTCTAATACTTCCCAAGCTTCATCAAATCCGGTTTTGTCCACGGCGGAAAATAACACCATAGGATCTTCCTTATCTAACTGAAGAGCTTTACGAATCATTTGTTTTTGTCCATCGCGGCGTCCGCGCGTTATTTTATCCACTTTGGTAGCCACAATCACAATCGGCAATTGGTAATATTTTAGAAATTCCACCATTTGTTTATCATCAATAGTTGGTTCGTGGCGAAAATCAACCACAACGACTACTGCTTTTAATTTTTGGCGGTCAGTCATATATTCTTCAATCATCTGGCCCCATTTAGCCCGCTCTGTTTTGGAAACTTTGGCATAACCATACCCGGGAACGTCGACAAAATAAAATTTCTCTTCAATCAAATAAAAATTAAGCGTCTGCGTCTTCCCTGGTTTACTTGAAGTCCGAGCCAAATTCCGTCGTTTGATCAACGTATTGATAAAGCTAGATTTCCCCACATTAGAGCGTCCCGCTAAAGCAATTTCTTCCAATCCATCTGCTGGATATTGATTAGGTCTCACGGCCGAGATAACAATTTTTGCTTGATGTACATCCAAAAAAAAACCTCCATTCACAAAAAAACGAAAGCCCTAAGTGACTTAGCTGCTTTCGCTTTTATTTACTATTTTATTGCTGTTTTGGCTAGAAAAAATGTTTAGCCGGCCATCTTTTCATCATCTTTTAAGATAATTGTCGGTTGATCCGTTTTTTCAGCCGCGGCTTTGGTAATAATCACTTTACTAATTTCAGGATTACTTGGAATTTCAAACATAATATCCATCGTAATGTCTTCAATAATGGAACGCAATCCCCGAGCGCCAGTATTTCTAGCGATGGCTTTAGCGGCGATGGCTTTTAAAGCATCATCTTCAAAGACCAATTCCGTATCATCAAGTGATAATAATTTTTGATATTGTTTGACTAAAGCATTTTTCGGCTCAGTTAAAATCCGAACCAAATCTTCATTGGTTAATTTTTCCAAAGCTGCCATAACCGGCAAGCGACCAATAAATTCAGGAATCAAACCAAATTTAAGTAAGTCTTCTGGAATAATTTGTTGCATCACCGATTTTTCTTCGTCGACTTTTTTATTATTTGATCCAAAACCGATTACTTTTTCACCGAGGCGATTTTTAACAATCGTTTCGATCCCATCAAAGGCACCACCTACGATAAATAAAATATTGCCAGTGTTGATTTGGATAAATTCTTGATGCGGATGTTTGCGCCCGCCTTGTGGTGGCACGGAAGCGGTCGTTCCTTCAAGAATTTTCAGCAATGCTTGTTGGACACCTTCACCAGAAACATCACGGGTAATTGAAACATTTTCTGATTTTTTGGCAATTTTATCGATTTCATCAATATAAATAATGCCCCGTTCAGCAGCTTCCACGTTAAAGTCAGCCGCTTGCAGTAATTTCAGCAAAATATTTTCAACATCTTCCCCTACATAACCTGCTTCAGTTAAACTAGTCGCATCAGCAATGGCAAATGGGACATTTAATGTTTTGGCTAGCGTTTGAGCGAGAAAAGTTTTCCCAGAGCCTGTTGGTCCAATCAAACAAATATTACTTTTGGCCAGTTCCACTTCGTCAGTTTCCACAGCCATCTGATTGATCCGTTTGTAGTGATTATAAACCGCTACGGCCAAAGTTTTTTTGGCTTGATCTTGCCCCACAACATAATCGTTCAATACTTTTAAAATTTCTAATGGTTTTGGCACATCGGTAAATTCACGAATCGCTTCTTCTTGGAATTCTTCATCGATAATTTCTTTACACAAATCAATACATTCATTACAAATATATACGCCGGGGCCGGCGACGATCTTGCGTACTTCTTCTTGGGATTTTCCACAAAATGAACAGCGAACCGCGCCATTCGTGCTATTTCCATCGTACATAGGATACACCCCTTTTTTGTTTTTGACATTCAAAGTCAATTTGTATCATAGCATAAGTATGGGCAAATATAAAGCTTTTGGCCTAGTTTGACATTGTAAAAGAAACGAAAAATGGATAGGAAAAGTCGAAATGACTTTTCTTATCCATTTTTTTGAGCATTTAAAATTTTTCAAAACAGAAGATTAATCTAATCTTTTTTATGCTTCTTCTTTAGCTGTTTCAGTAATAAGTTCAACCGCTTTTTTCATAACGATGTCATGTTTTAACATAGAAGGAGTCAAGACTTTGCGGACTTGCGCTTCATCCATATTGTATTGGCCAGCTAATTCTTTGATTTCATTTTCCACATCTTCATCAGATGCTTCTAATTTTTCAGCTTTAGCAATTTCTTCGACTACTAAATTCGTTTTGGTGCGCACTTCAGCGTCGCCTTCAAATTGATGATGCAAATCATCTTCAGTAGTACCTGTTAATTGGTAATACATTTCTGGAGCGATTCCTTGACGTTGCATATTGCCTAAGAATTCTTCCATAGCACGGTGAACTTCTTCATGAACCATTTCATGAGGTAATTCAACGATTTCTGCATTTTCAACCGCTTGTTTAATTGCTGCTTCATCTTTAGCATCGTCGGCTTGTTGGGTGCGATTTTCTACTAATTCAGCTTGAATTTTTTCTTTCAATTGAGCAAGAGTTTCAACTTCTTCATCAACATCTTTAGCAAATTCATCATCTAAAGCAGGAAGTTCTTTTGTTTTAACTTCATGAATTTTCACGTTGAATACAGCTTCGGCACCAGCTAAATCTTCAGCTTGGTAATCTTCAGGGAAAGTAACTTTCACTTCCACCTCTTCATCGGCTGCATGACCAACTAATTGTTCTTCAAAACCTGGAATAAAGGAATTAGATCCTAATTCTAAGGAATGATTTTCACCTTTGCCGCCTTCAAAAGCAACACCATCTTTAAATCCTTCATAGTCGATGACAACAGTGTCGCCATTTTCAGCAGGTGTTTCTTTTAAAGTTAATTCAGCTAATTTATTTTGTTCTTGAGTCAAACGATCGTTAACGTCTTCTTCAGTCACTTCACGATTTTGTTTAGGAACAACTAAATCTTTATATTGGCCTAATTTTACTTCTGGTTTCACAGTGACGTTGGCTTTAATTACCCAAGCTTCACCTTTTTCCATTTTTTCTACATCAATTTTTGGTTGAGCAACTGGTTCAATAGCTGTTTCTTCCAAAGCTTTTGAGTAGGCTTCAGGCAATAGATCATTTAAGGTATCTTCATATAATGAAGCTTCCCCGTACATCCGGTCAAAAACTTGCCGTGAAACTTTCCCTTTTCTAAAGCCCGGTACGTTCAAGTTTTTCTTCACTTTATTAAAAGCTTTAGAAAGTCCGGCTTGGATTTTTTCTTGTTCAATTGTAAATGTTAAAATGCCTTCGTTAGTGGCGGTTTTTTCCCACTTCGCTGTCATTTGTTTCCCTCCGTGTCGTAATCTCAATGTGAGACGGTTTTACATACCTTTAAATAGTACACGAAAGGCACGGTTTTGTAAACAGTAGAGTGCCTTTTGCCAAAAAAAATCCCGACAAATTATTTTTGTCAGGATTTCTAAAGGCGTTTGCGTGAACGTTATGGACGGTCACTTTGACGCCGTTGTTAGAAGAATAGATGAAATGACTTCAAATCCAAATGCGGGATTTTTTGTCATTTCCCTAATTCTTTACACAACTAAACGCGTCAAAGTGAACCTTTTTTGGACGGTCACTTTGACGCCGTTGTTAGAAGAATAGATGAAATGACTTCAAATCCAAAACCGGGATTTCTATTTATTTTCCTAATTCTCTGCACTGCAGAACGCAGAAAAGTGAACCTTTTTTGGACGGTCACTTTTAGGCAATCGCTAGGTGAATAGATAAAAAGACTTCAAATCCAAAACCGGGATTTAAACTCTTTTTCCTAATTCTCTACGCGACTGAACACCTAAAAGTGAACCTTTTTTGGACGGTCACTTTTTTGCTGCAGTTAGGAGAATAGATAAAATAATTTGAAATCCAAAACCGGGATTTCTATTTATTTTCCTAATTCTCTACACTGCAGAGCGCAGAAAAGTGAACCTCTATATCGGTTGGAATTGGTTTAGGTCGTGTTTTAGTTCTTCTTGGATGGCGACGAGTTGGAGTATATTTTGCAAATTATTTTGACAGCTAACATATTCAGGATTGTATTGGTAAATCAGCGCGTCCACCCAAGCTTGGGGGTCAGTAATATATTCCTGGTTAAATGGATAAAGTAACGCATAAGATAAACGCATTTCTTCCAGCAAATTCATCTGCAAAATAGGATCTTTATGCCGCAACTTTACTTCTAAAATTGTTTGTAGTCGTTCAAAAAGTGGCGATTCTGGAATGGAACGAATTTTATTTAAAGAAACTTGGCGCATATTTTGATTGCGATATAAAATTTTCACCGTCCCGACACCTTGTAAACTAGCTACTTCTTCTAATAATAAAGCTTTCACTAAGTAATGAACTTTTGGATCTATCAACAATTGTTTGCTGACTTCTAGAAAATCATCTTGATTTAACGCAATACAATCTTTAACCGCCGCTAATTGTTGGACTGGACTTACACTTGGCAATTGCGCTAATTTTTCTTTTAACTTTGCTTGAGCTTCTTGGGTGAGCTGTTGATGCATTAATTCTTTTTGTTGGACTACTTGTTTATAAGCCATAATTTTTTTTTGCTGAATGCCTGAGGTGCTTAATAGTTTTTGGTTGACTATTTGATGGGCGCCGGAAATTTTCCGTTTCTAATAGGCATTGCAAATAAAGGCCCAAAAAGTCGAGATGTTTCTCATAATCGGGTAAAAATTCTTCGGCCACCGCTAAGGCTTCGTCACATTTTTTTAATTCTAGTAACGTGGATACCAATAAAAAATTGAGCGGGAAATCTTTTTGACAAGCATAGGCTTCTTTAAAATAATCACTCGCTTGCTGGATTTTTCCGCTATTCATCGCTTCTTGGCCTAAATCTAAATAACGTTCTCGTTTTAAAGGAAATGGAATCTCCACCATCTGGGCACCTTCTTTCATTAAAAAATATTTTATCATTATTCTCTAATTTAATTCTAACATAGAGAAAGCCCAATGCATAAAAAAATACGTCAAAAAATTCACCTTAGTAAATTCTTTAACGTATTTTTTTTATTCAGAGATTAAATCATAAATTTCGATTGCCACCAAGTCAATGTTGTCAAATTGATAACTTTGATTAGTAGAAGATTCCAATAGTTCAAATGTAGCCGTTGCTTTATCATAAGTTACGACACATTTTTCAACGCCTTCTTTTTCAAAACGGCGGACTTGTTGGTCTCCATCGTTTGATTCAGTCATGGCTTCTAATCGTTTAATGATGGCCACTAGTTGTGAATGCATGGCTCTTGCCCCCTTTATTTCATCTGCTTTTCTACTTGTTCATTGTATCAAAAAGAAACCGAGATTGCAGTAAAAAAAAGTAATTTTTAAATTATTTTTTTGGCGTTCCCTCTGGCCAAAAAAGTTTTATCAAACTTTGCGTGCCACTATTAGGATAGTCTTTTGCCAATTCTTCATACATCTTCAAGGCTTGTTGCGTTGCTGGCAATTGCAGATTCATTTTTTCCGCTTCATCTAAAGCGATTTTTAAATCTTTGACAAAATGTTTAACAAAAAATCCAGGGGTAAAATCTTGCGCCAAAATCCGTGGTGCATAATTAGTTAACGACCAATTGGCTGCACTACCGCCACCTACTGTTGCCAATACTTTTTCAAGATCAAGTCCAGCTGCATAGGCATAAACTAATAATTCCGTCAGTCCAGTCATCGTGCCGGCAATCATAATTTGATTGGCCATTTTTGTATGTTGACCACTTCCAGCAGGTCCTTGCAAATTCAAAGTACTCGTAAATATTTCAAAAATTGGCGTCAATATTTCAAAATCTGCTAAATTTCCCCCCACCATCATGGTCAGCGTCCCATTTTTAGCTCCTAAGTCGCCGCCGGAAACTGGCGCATCCATGGCGTGAGCACCGCGTAGTGTTGCTTCTTGAAAAATTTCTTTAGCAAGCGTTGGCGTACTCGTCGTCAGATCTACCAAATATTTTCCGGCAATATCACTTTTAAAAATACCATTTTCTCCAAAATAAACGTATTTAACATCTTGGGGAAAACCCACCATTGTAAAAATAATTTCTGCATGTGCTGCAACTTCTTGCGGACTATTTTCAGAAATCGCCCCAAGTGCCACATAAGGTTGCATCTTAGCTTGCGTCCGGTTATAAACATGTAATTCAAAACCTGCTTGAAGCAAATGAGTGACAATTGCTCCACCCATGACGCCAAGACCTATAAAACCAATTTTTTTCATCAACATTGTACTCCTTCTTACTGTTCTTTTCGTCGTAAAATTTTCCTTGTTTTTAAAATCCGCGTTGGATACGATTCTTCAGTCGCCAAGGTCATATCAAAATAATTTTGGGCTGCATCATAAAATTCCAAAATATCTTCGGCAAATTTTTCTGAGGACAAACTATACAATTTTTCTGCCAATAATTGTGAATCTTTAATTTGTTTGCTCTGATAATAACTCAAAAAACTTTCAGCAAATTCTTCCGGCTGTTTAAAAGTCTGACCAAAGGAAGGATGATCAAATAAAGAATCGATATATTCATTTCCACAAACTACACATTGCGTGCTGCTGGCCATCGCCTCAGTATAGGTCAACCCTTGCGATTCAGAAGTAGAACAAGAAACAAAATAATCCGCCGCCCGATAATACACAGGAACGATTTCTTGATTGACTTCTCCAGCAAAAGTTACGACATCTTCTAGCCCAAGTTTTTGGGTAAGTTCATTGAGTTCTTCCACATACGGACCGTTTCCGGCAATTAATAAGCGCGCTTCAGGAATTTCTTTAATGATTTCAGTAAAGCCGTGCAATACTTCTTGAATGTTTTTTTCGTAAGACAAGCGGCTTAAAGACAACAATAAAATCGTATCTTTCGTGTAGCCGTAACGTTGTCGCAATTCAACAATTGCTGCTTCTTCCACTTGATCTTTAGAAAATTTTTGCAAATTAATCCCGGTTGGAATCACCCGTAGTGGCGTGGAGACGCCGTATTTTTGTAACGTTTCAACTACCCGCATCGACGGACAAACTAGACCGGACAAATGATGAGAGAAAAAACGTGACAATAATTTTACATGACTTGGCCGGAAAATTTTTCCTTTAGCAATGTAATGCAAATAATCTTCATACATGGTGTGATACGTATGGACACAAGGAATTTTCATTTGGTGAGCGACCATTTTTCCTAAAATCCCGCAGCCAAATTCTGTTTGAGTATGAATCATTTCTAGACCTAACTCTTTGGCAATATAATAAGCCGACAACATCCCCCGCACCACAATCCGCCGATCTTTAAATGAAACAAATGGCACTGACGGCATGCGAATAATATCTTTTTCTTGCTCCAGGACATTAGGATCTGTCGTTGTAAAAATATACACTTGATGTCCGCGACTCTCTAAGGCTTCTTTTAACGTTTTAATACTAGTAGCCACCCCACTCACTTGGGGGAAATAGGTATCGGTGAATAAACCAATCTTCATTATTATGCCTCACTTTCCAGCTGGTTGGTTTGATCTAAAACTGATTCGTATACTTCTTTTAATTGGAGCCCAATTTGTTCAATACTTCGCTCTTTGGCAACTTTAAAGCCGGCCTCTTTTAAATCAGGCAAAAGCCCTTCGACAATACCTGAAATTTTTTCTTGAAATTGTTCATTACTATTTGCCATATAACAATTTTCATTATTTTTAAGCCAAGGCGTATAAACAGGAATATCTCGAACGAGTACATTTTGCCGACTAGCGAGCGCTTCTAAAACGACAATCCCTTCTGTTTCTTCATAAGAAGGAAAGAAAAATAAATCAGCTGCCGAATAAGCTCCTTCAATAATTTTCCCTTTAATATAGCCTGGAAAAATAACATTTTCCGGGTGATCCTCTTTAACGATTTGGCGAATATTTTTAGGAATCGATAAAAGCGGCGCATGACCAAACCAAATAAAAGTATACTCTGGCATCCGGCGGGCAATATCGACAAAATCAATAATTCCTTTGCGCTCAAAAAATAATCCGACGCAAATTACTACTTTATCTTGCGGTGTCAAATGAAAATAATCGTAAAAAGCAGCTTCTTTTGTTGGACTAGGAGCAAATCTTTTTAAATTAATTCCGTTTGAGATCGCATGAATTGGTAAATTAATTCCGTAGCCTTCTAATAGTTCTTTTGAATAAGGCGTCGGGGTGATTAGGCAATCGGCTTTTTCATATAAAGAAATCAAATATTTTTTAACAATCGGCGATAATTGATTAGAACCAATAAATGAATTGCGAAAATCTTCTTCGGTGGAATGGGCGTGATAAATCACTTTTTTGCCTGCTTTACGGGCCTTGTTCACCATATTTCGACTGTTCACCCCGTACGTATTGATATGTAAAATATCATATGTATCATCCGGATCCAAAGTGTAATCAATTCCGACACTCTTCAAGGCCTTTTTTTGATGCTCCAAAGCCCGACCAATTCCGGATTTCGACAACATTTTTTCACTTTCAAAATAAAGCAATACTTTCAAACATACCCCTCCTAAACTATTTCCAATTATAGCATAACTCTTAAGAGAAACTTCCTCCTTAAGTCTGAATTATAGATGGCAAAATAAAAACACCGACCATTTTTTTGGCCGGCGTCTTACATTTTACTTTTTATTTTAATTGATCTTCAGAAATACTGGATAGATAATTGGAAATATTTTCGATAATGCCAGTCATTGCCCCGTCTTCAAAAGGCGATGTTAAATGTCCAGTTTCTAAAATTTCCATAAATGTTTGGCTGCCACCTACCTGACAAATTGCCATGTAATCTTTCCAAGCATTTTCGTCTTTAGAAACATTGAATCGTTGCCAAAATTGGAAAGCACAAACTTGAGCCAACGTGTAGTCAATATAATAAAAAGGTGATTCAAAAATATGACCTTGTTTCATCCAAAATAAACCACGTTCCAAATCTGGATTCTCGCTGTAATCTTTTCCTGGTTGATACATTTTTTCTAATTTACGCCAAGCATCTTTCCGCTCTTTAGGAGACCAGTCGGGATTTTCATAAACCACTTGTTGAAAATGATCCACTAAAACACCATATGGTAAAAATTTCACTGCACTACTTAAGTGATTGAATTTATGTTTATTTGTTTCATCGCCGAAAAATTTATCCATATAAGGATAAGTAATAAATTCCATCGACATGGAATGAATTTCAGCGGCCTCATTATTAGGAAAAATAATTTCCGGCTCTTTAATCCAGCGCGATTGATAACATTGAAACGCGTGGCCAGCTTCGTGGGTTAAAACATCCACATCTCCAGAAGTACCATTAAAGTTAGCAAAAATAAACGGCGCTTCTTCATTCATAATGTACGTACAATAACCACCAGATTGTTTGCCACGTTTACTTAATAAATCTAGCAAACCATTTTCCACCATGAAATCAAAAAATTCTCCCGTTTCTTTAGACAATTGATGATACATTTGGCGGGCATTTTCCACTAATTCTTCTGGTGTGCCTTGAGGTTTTGGATTGCCACTAGGAAAAGTGAAATCCAAATCATAAGAATACAAATTATCAAGACCTAAACGCTCTTTTTGGCGGGCGTCTAATTTATCCACTACCGGGACAACATCTTGCAAAATATTTTTCCGATACGTTTCTACCATCGTTCGATCATAACCCCAACGATTCATCGCAACATAAGAATAATCTACATAATCTTTAAATCCCAACTTATGGGCAATTTCCGTGCGGACATGGACCATTTGATCATAAATATCATCAAATTTATCTTCATGTTCTGCAAAATAACCAAAACGCGCCGCTTCAGCTGCTTTCCGCACACTGCGGTCGCTACTTTGCAAAAATGGAATTAATTGACTTAACGTATAAATTCCTTCTTGAAAAGAAATTTGCGCTGAGGCCACCAATTTACTATAGGCGGAAACTAATTGATTTTCTTTTTGTTGTAAAGGAATAATTGCTTCATCGAATAAACGTTTTTTGCCTTCAGCAATTAGAAAAATCGTTGCTGGAAAAACAGCCCGCAATTCTTCTTGAAAAGAACTAGCTAAAAGTTCACTGTAATACGTTGCATCTAATGCGTCAAATAACGGCGAATATTCATTCCAATACGTGTCTTCTCCTTCATAAAATTTATCTTCTGTATTGACTGAATAACGAATTAAGGCAATATTGGCCATCGTATCTACTTGACTCCGCAAAACATTGATCGTCGTTATCGCATGAACGGCTTCTTCAGGTGATTGTGCTTTTGTTAAAGTCTCCAGTGCTTGTTTAAAATTTTTCTCGTAAGTTTTATAATCAGGTCGCGTATAAGGAAAATCTTTAAATTGCATATTCAATAACTCCTTTTTGATAAATTAAAAAAACCGAAACATCTCACGACATTTCGGTTTAATTTTTTTAAAATTATTTTACATACTCATTAACAAGTGCCACTACTTCTTCAAGTGTGTCGCAATCGTTAACTGCTTTGTTAGCTAATTCAGCCATTTTTTTCGTGTCTAATCGACTCATTAAGCTCCGTGTTTTCAATACGCTAGTTGCGCTCATGGAGAATTCGTCCAAACCAAGTCCAACTAAAATTGGAACCGCCATTTGATCGCCCGCCATTTCACCACACATACCAGCCCATTTTCCTTCAGCGTGTGCTGAGTCAATGACGTGTTTAATTAATCGCAAAATCGAAGGATTATACGGTTGATATAAATAAGAAACTTCTTCATTCATCCGGTCAGCAGCCATTGTGTATTGGATCAAATCATTGGTTCCAATACTGAAAAAGTCGACATGTTTTGCAAACTTATCAGCTAAAACAGCTGCGGCTGGAATTTCAATCATAATTCCTAATTGAATATCATCGGCTACATCAATTTTTTCAGCGACTAATTTCGCTTTTTCTTCATCAAAAATAGCTTTAGCATTTTTAAATTCGCCAACTGTCGCTACCATTGGAAACATGATTCGTAAATGACCAAAAACAGAAGCCCGTAAAAGTGCCCGCAATTGCGTGCGGAACATCCCTTCACCTAAGTCAGATAAACTAATGCGCAACGCCCGATACCCTAAGAAAGGATTCATTTCTTCAGGTAAAGTTAAATATGGCAACTTTTTGTCGCCACCAATATCCATCGTCCGGACGACAACAGGTTTACCTTCCATGCCTTCAAGAACAGCTTTATATGCTTTAAATTGTGCTTCTTCAGTTGGAAAATCAGGAGAATCCATATATAAAAATTCTGTCCGATATAAACCAATGGCTTCAGCGCCATTATTAATAACGCCATCTAAATCTTTAGGCGTTCCAATATTAGCAGCCAATTCAAAATGCACACCATCTTGAGTCAAGGTTTCAGTATTTTTCAACTTTTCAAGTTCTATTTTTTGAGCAACAAATACAGATTTCTTTTCCTTAAAAGATGAAATTTCATCTTCTGTAGGTTCAATAATAACCACACCTGCAGCGCCGTCGACTGCAAGCATTTGTCCGGCAGTAACTTTTTGGGTGATTTCCCGAGTCCCAACAATTGCTGGAATTTCTAAAGAACGCGCCATAATCGCTGAATGCGAAGTGCGCCCACCGACATCTGTTACGAAAGCTTGAACAAATTTGCCATCTAATTGCGCTGTATCACTTGGCGTTAAATCATGAGCCACCACGATAACTTGTTCGTTAATCATGGCCGGGTTCGGTAAAGTAACACCTAAAAGATGAGCCAAAACGCGCTTAGTTACATCTTTAATATCCGCAGCTCGTTCTTGCATATAAGGATTGTCTTCCATACCTTCAAAAATAACGATAAATGAATCCGTTACTTCTTTTAAAGCAGATTCGGCATTTACAGCTTTGGTTTTAATATTTTCTTTAATTTGGCCAATGAGCTCAGGATCAGACAAAACCATCATATGGGCGTCAAAAACTTGGGCTTCTTCTTCACCTAAATTCTCAGCGGCCTTATTGCGAATCACTTGCAGTTCGCTTACGGATTGTGTCAAGGCATCATCTAGTCTCTTTAGCTCAGAGTCAGTATCTGTGACGCTTTTTTTGTTAAAAGACAAATCCGGTTGAACGAGCATGTAGGCTTTAGCAACGGCAACGCCGTCGGAAGCTGCGATCCCTTTCAACGTATCAGACATTATTCGGATAGTCCTTCCTTTTTCATTGTTTCTTCGATAGCAACGATAGCATCAGCTTCGTCAGAACCTTCAACTGAAATAGTCACGTCAGAACCTTGGCCAACGCCTAAGCTCATTACACCCATGATTGATTTCAAATTAACAGATTTACCTTTATATTCAAGGTTAATATCGGCATTAAATTTTGAAGCAGTTTGTACTAATAAAGTTGCTGGACGAGCGTGAATCCCTGTTTCAGCTACAATGTGAAAATCTCTTTTTTCCATAATAAATCGGTCTCCTTTGTGTGTAAAAATAGTATTTGTGAGGGGTTACTTTTTTAAAAGAAAGCCCTCTTCAATTATCAAGATTACCATTTTTTAAACCGAGATACAACTAATATAATCGCTTTTTTACTGCTTTTTAGGTTTTTACTGCTTTTTTTTTAAAATAATCGAAAAATAAAAAAAAAAATCCCGCCCATTGCACTTTACTTGCCAATTATTTAGCGAGTGACTATAATTAATTTCAAAGGTCAATAAAGGTCAAATAACTTTTTGACTTTAACTTTCCTAACGAAAGGACGTGCACTTATGCTCTGTCAAAACTGTGGTAAAAACGAAGCAACAATCCATTTATATGCCAATGTAAATGGTCAACGTAAACAATTAGATTATTGTCAAAGTTGCTATCAAAAAATTAAAAAAATGCAAAATACAAACGGTGGCAATAATCCGCAAATGTCTGCCAGTGATCCATTTGGCTTTGGAACTTTGGATGATTTATTTAGATCATTACAAGAACGTTCACAAAATCAAGACGATCCTACCCCGCCAACACAAACTGGTGGTGGAAATGGCGGCAATAATTTCTTTGGCGGTCCTAACTTCCCTGGTGGATCTGGCGGCGGCAGTGGTCGACCTTCTAGAAAGAGTCCCAATCCGCAACAAGACGATAGCCTGCTAGGTCAATATGGGATTAATATTACCCAACAAGCACGGAATCGGGAAATTGATCCTGTCGTTGGACGGGATGAAGAAATTAATCGCGTCATTGAGATTTTAAATCGCCGGACGAAAAATAATCCTGTTTTAATTGGCGAACCTGGTGTTGGTAAAACAGCTGTCGTCGAAGGATTAGCCCAAAAAATTGTTGACGGTGAAGTGCCCCAAAAATTACTTGATAAAGAGGTCATTCGTTTAGATGTTGCTTCTTTAGTTCAAGGAACTGGCATTCGTGGTCAATTTGAAGAACGGATGCAACAGCTGATTAGTGAAGTTACCGCCGATAAACGCGTTATTTTATTTATTGATGAAGTCCATGAAATTGTAGGCGCCGGTTCTGCTGGCGATGGCAATATGGATGCTGGAAATATTTTAAAACCAGCGCTTGCTCGTGGCGAGTTGCAATTAGTTGGGGCCACCACTCTTTCAGAATATCGCATTATTGAAAAAGACGCCGCCTTGGAACGCCGGATGCAACCCGTCCGCGTGGATGAACCTTCTGTGGAAGAAACAATCGAAATTTTAAAAGGGTTGAAACCGCGTTATGAAGATTATCATCATGTAAAATACACTGATGCGGCCATTGTCGCTGCAGCTACTTTATCCAATCGCTACATTCAAGATCGCTTCTTACCTGATAAAGCTATTGATTTGTTAGATGAATCTGGATCAAAATTAAATTTAACGATTCAAAGTTTGGATCCAGCAGTCATTGAAAGCAAATTAAAAGAAGCAGAAGATCAAAAACAAGTCGCCTCACAAGAAGAAGATTACGAAAAAGCAGCCTACTACCGTGATCAAATAAATAAATTGAAAAAAATGCAAGAAAAACAAGTTTCAGATGAAAAAACACCCGTCATTACTGAAAAAGAAATGGAAAAAATTGTTGAAGAAAAAACCGGTATTCCAGTTGGTGATTTAAAAGAAAAAGAACAAACTCAACTGAAGAATTTGGCCCAAGATTTAGAAGGACGCGTTATTGGTCAAGACGAAGCCGTCGAAAAAGTGGCTAAAGCTATTCGCCGTAATCGCGTTGGTTTAGGTCAAAAAAATCGGCCAATCGGTTCATTTTTATTTGTCGGACCAACTGGTGTCGGGAAAACTGAACTGGCACGACAACTAGCTTTAGAAATGTTTGGCTCAGAAGATGCGATGATTCGTTTTGATATGAGTGAATATATGGAAAAACACTCGGTCTCAAAACTGATTGGTTCACCTCCCGGTTATGTTGGCTACGATGAAGCGGGTCAATTAACTGAAAAAGTTCGCCGCAATCCTTACTCATTAGTTTTACTGGACGAAATTGAAAAAGCCCATCCTGATGTGATGCATATGTTTTTACAAATTCTAGATGACGGCCGCCTCACCGATGCCCAAGGACGAACCGTCAGCTTTAAAGATACTTTAATTATTATGACGAGTAATGCTGGCACGGGAAATGCGGAAGCCAATGTAGGCTTTGGAGCGATTTTAAGCGGGCAAACCCATTCTGTTTTAGGACAATTAAAAGATTATTTCAAACCAGAATTTCTAAATCGTTTTGATGCGATTGTGGAATTTAAATCATTAACTAAAGAAAACCTCTTGAAAATTGTTAGCTTGATGATCGACCAAGTCAATGTCATGTTGGCTGAACAGAATTTACATTTAGCTGTTGATGAAACAGTTAAAGAAAAATTAGTCGATTTAGGATATGATCCGGCCATGGGCGCTCGTCCTTTGCGTCGAACAATTCAAGATCATTTGGAAGATGGAATTGCCGACTTTTATCTCAATCATCCTAAAGTCCAAAATTTAAAAGCTGTTTTATTAGATGACCAAATTCAAGTCGTTGAAGATTTGCCAGAAAAGCCAAAAAAAGCACCAGCGAAGAGAAAACCGAAAGCTAAAACCGAAACAAAAACAAAAGACGATCTTAAAGACAAAAAAGAAGAATAAAAAAAATGAGCACTGCAAAGTTTTGCGGTGCTTTTTTTCTCAAAAATTTCTATAATGCTCGAAAACTTAACGGAAATTTAGGCAGTTTTTCAGAAAAAAACTTTGTGTTTTCTATTTAAAAAAACTATACTAAAGAAAAGACACTTTCAAAGGATGTGTACGGCATGAAAATGATTGACGTCACCAATTCGCACGGGCGCCTTGTGCAAAAACAATTAGAAAATACCGATGCAAATTTCGTTCGCGTGTATTCACTCGGACAAACAACGGTAGTTTACACTGAAGCAGCAACTCATATTGAAATTTTACTGATTAATAAGGTTAGAAATGTCCAAAGTACTGAAGTTGAATTTGTTCTAGATTATTACAAACGGAATCAACATCTTGTTTTTGATCGCAAAGATATCGAAGTCATTCATTTGAAAGGCGTGGTGGAATTATCCATCAAACGCTTGCCAGCAGCTTAAAAAATTGCCCCGCAAATTTATATTTGCGAGGCTTTTTTTGTAAGTCTTTTTTTATTTGCAAGACTTTTTTATAGTAAACTTTTTAAAGTGACTTTAGGATATTTTTCTTTAAACCAGCGCATAGCGAATTCATTTTCAAAAAGGAAAAGTGGTTGGCCGAAGCGATCTTTGGCTAAAATATTCCGTGAACTAGACATGGACTCATCTAAATCTTCCGCTTCAATCCAGCGGGCTTGTTTCGTTCCCATTGGCGTTAAGTTTACTTCGGTGTTGTATTCATTTTGCATCCGGTATTGGAAAACTTCAAATTGCAATTGCCCGACTGCTCCTAAAATATATTCATCAGATAAATACGTTTTATAAAGCTGAATGGCCCCTTCTTGCACCAGTTGATTGATTCCTTTATGAAATGATTTTTGCTTCATAACATTTTTAGCGGAAACTTTCATAAATAATTCTGGGGTAAATTGTGGCAATTTTTCATATTGTAATGGTTCTTTAGTTTCTGTTAAAGTGTCGCCAATTTGAAAATTCCCAGTGTCATATAAACCGATAATGTCTCCGGCCACGGCTGACTCAAGTGTTTCCCGCGTGTCGGCCATAAATTGTGTCGAGTTGGCTAGCTTCATTTTTTTGCCGGTGCGTTGTAAAAAAACATCCATCCCACGTTCAAAAGTCCCCGAACAAATCCGTAAAAAAGCAATCCGGTCTCGATGAGCAGGATTCATATTGGCTTGAATTTTAAAAATAAAACCAGAAAAGTTTTCATTATATGGTGAAACTTCAACACCTTCTTCTGTATCGTGGGCATGTGGTTTAGGGGCAAATTTTAGAAAAGTCTCTAAGAAAGTTTGCACGCCAAAATTCGTTAAAGCCGAACCAAAAAAGACTAACGTTTGTTTTCCGTGGGCGACTTTTTCCATATCGAAACTATCACCGGCGCCAGTTAAAAGTTCAACATCCTCTAACGCTTGGGTGTAAATATTATCTTGATTTAACGGATGATTGGCGGGGATTTTTCCTTGAGAATCCAGCGGAATAAATCGTTCGCTATCGACTTTTGGCCGATACGTTTCTAGGCGATGATGATATAAATCATAAAGGCCAATCAAACCTTTCCCCATGCCAATGGGCCAATTCATCGGATAAGATTCAATTTGCAGTAAATCTTCTAATTCTTCTAACAGATCTAAAGGTTCACGGCCGTCCCGGTCTAATTTATTAATGAAAGTAAAAATTGGAATGCCCCGAGCTTTGACAACTTTAAATAGTTTTTTTGTCTGGGCTTCGATCCCTTTAGCCGAGTCAATTACCATCACAGCAGCGTCAACAGCCATTAAGGTTCGATACGTATCTTCAGAAAAATCTTCATGGCCGGGAGTGTCTAAAATATTCACACGCTTGCCATCGTAATCAAATTGCATGACGGAACTAGTAACAGATATCCCCCGCTGTTTTTCAATTTCCATCCAGTCAGACTTAGCAAAATTCCCAGTTTTTTTCCCTTTAACTGTTCCAGCTTGGCGAATCGCGCCACCGAATAGTAAAAGTTGTTCAGTAATTGTTGTTTTCCCGGCATCCGGGTGAGAAATAATCGCAAAGGTGCGGCGAGAATCCACCTCTTGTTTTAAGTGTTCGTTTTTCATAGTTGCTCCTTTTTTAAGTGGTCATTTTGATTTAAATTTTCTATTTACATTGTTCAACCTCACTTTTAGATTCAAATTAGTATAACACGCGCCGGATACAATTTTCAAAAAAATTTTTTCTAGGTGCATATCTTTTTCAAATAATAAAATCTCTTGTATGCTTAAACTACAAGGAGGGATTATTTATGACAGACAAAAAAAAGCCTACCAAAGAAGAATTAGAGGAAAAACTTGCTCAGGCGGATCGAAAAAAAGCGAAGTTAGAAAATCTTGAGGATAAAAATCCTGAAGATATCGACGCCTTAAATAAAGATTTTTATGTCACCCCTGATCAAACCCAAGGACCATTTCCAGAAGACCGTTAATAATTATCATCCAGCACCATCGATAAATGCCCGTCAAAGTTTAGTCTGCCGACTAATTTTTGATGGGCATTTTTTTCTTTCTATTATTTTGTTTAATCAGACGTGGTCATTTGGCTTGAAATAAAAAAGGAAGCTATCCCTTATTTTGAAGGGTAGCTTCCTTTTTTTAAGTTGTAATCATTTTTTGACCATATATTCTTCAAAAATCAAAGGATGGACTTTCTTTAATTTAACTTGAAGAAGACCCGTTGGCGAGGTCACTAAAAATCCTTCATTCTCACCTAATTGAAAAACGCCATTACCAATCAATTCATATTTCGTTTCCCAGATAATTTTGCGATCAGTTTGATCACTAGATACAAATTGAACATAATTTTTCTTTTCATAATTGGGCATTATTTGGACTGCATTTCCACCATCATTTTGCCAAAAATCGGCTGGGATATCTTTAGCAAGATATTCAGAAGTAAGGATGGAGCGCTGAAAAACATCTGCCGTTTGTTTTTTCTCAATCAAAAGATAGACGATACCGACAAGCAAACTTAAGATGACTAAACCATTTAGAATTCTTAGAATCAACCTAACCTTTAACTTGGGTTTGACCGACATAGATTACACCTACCACTTCATAATATTTTTTGTTAGACAAACTTCATTTTTAGAAAAAAAATTTTAAAACCAAACGACATCCTTTCATTTCTTGATGACTTATCTGACTCACTTTTGCTTTCTACACTGAGTATATCTTAGTTCTTTTTTTAATCAATACTCTTGTCGTAAATGGTCTGTTTTTGGTCGTAATTGGTTCTTTTATCCTTTTAATATAAATTCCAAACCTTTTTTTAACGCAAAAAAAGACTTACTCAAAACTTAAATAGTTTTGAGTAAGTCTGCCGCTATCCTACTGAGAAGAAAAGCAATTGGAGAATTTTTAAGCAAGGGCGCCCATGGGATCCCAAGGTTTTGCCAATAATTTTCCAGAAGTAGTAAAATGCGATAATACCGGCATTTTAAGGTTACATTAAGATAAAACTTTCAGTCAAAAATGACGAAAAACAGACAAAGTATTATTACTTTTGCCCCCTTTTTGCCCCCTTAAAAATTCATAAGAATAAAAAAAATAACCCCACGCTCGCGAATGAATGTGGGGTTTCTTCTATTATTAAACTACAGCAACATATCTCCGATTGCCAGAGGCTCCAATGTAGGATAGCCACACGTAACCACCAGCGGTCACTTTGCTGTCATAGATGACTGATTGACCTTTTGAATATAGTCCAACAACAGATGAGCCAGTCGAAGCATTAGATCTGATATTTGTATTCGCGGTAAAAGTGTATCGGCCGGAATTTGGTAAATCCGAGCCTTTTAACTTTGGCGTGCTTGCTTTAATCTCTGTCACATACGCCCCAGAAACCCAACCCCAGCCATCCGCCTCAAACCATGACTTATATTGGCCAACTTGTTCGCCGTTGGTGATGATTCGCGTGGCGGTAAATGTTTGTCCCTTTTTAAGCTGCCGCACTAGTGTAGACTGACTTGTGGCAGTCGTCCGGACGTTTAAAACGTCGATATCAACTACTTGTTTTTTGTTCCATGCTTTTACAACATATCCTCCACCGGCAGCTGGCTTAGATGGTGCAGGAACGTCAGCAGCGGGTTTACTGGGCGTGCCCGCAAGCTTAGCTTTAAAGGCATTCCATCGCGTCCATTTGCCATCCAAATTAAATTGCGCCGGGCAATTTTTACGGCTGGCATCATAGTGGCGCACAACATGCGCATTATCCACCCCATATTTTGATTGCAAATGTTTGACGAGTTCTAAGGTATTAGCTTCTGTTTTTTCCGTTACCGCGCCACTGGGTAAGCACATCTCAATCCCAATGCTATTTGAGTTAGTAATACCATATTTACCATGACCATCCCCGCAATGCCAAGCCCCATGACTTTCTTCTACACTTTGCCAAATGCTGGAATCATCAACAAAATAATGCGCGGAGGCGTTTCGATTGCCGCCAAAAAAGTAATCCACGTTATTTTTTGCAGTAGATTGCGCGCCAACATCATGCACCACAATATATTTTACGCTATTGCTATTATTAAAATTATACGCTGAGATGCGCTTTTGAATAGGCAACATTATTTTTCCTCCTTTTTAATTAAGCCCGCGCCAAGGTCATAAAAGCCACCCGCAGCTAGTCCTGCGATAGCTCCGCCCCAGGCATATAAAACAATCTCTCCTGATGCAAAAGAGGCCGCATAAGCGACCCCTAGCAAAAGACCGATAAAGACATTGATTACAGGCAACCACTTGTTATCTGGCACGCTGGACTTAACCAGCTGGGTGACCGCCATTACGATTACACCAATTACGCTTGCTGCTGCTAAAATGTTGTTCATATTATTTCTTCCCTTTCATTTCCATAATGTCGTGTTCCGCTTCCCGCATTTTACCCTCGAGCTCAAAAGTGCGTTCGACGATGTTGTTGTGTTTTTCTACTTTTTTTTCAAGTTGCTCAATTCGATATGTGGTCAGCTTATTAGCAACCACAATCCCGCCAAAAGCTCCACCAAGTGTGCCAACCAAGCTGATGACCGACACGATAATTGTTTCACTCAATCCCCATTCCTTCTTTTCAAAAAAAATAGAGGCCTATTTTTCGGCCTCTTCCGCGCTTTCTTTTTCCGTCAATTCCGTAATTTTAGCTTGTACCTTTTTGCGCCAAAGCGATGGTACTGCCTCAACGGTGATACGCCCGATTTGGATTTCACCCACAAAAAAATTTACCATTTTTACGCCCCCTCCATCATTCCTGCCACGATTTCGGACAGCTCCAAAATCGCATCTGATTTGTTTTTGTCACGCTGATCCAGCAGCAAAATGTACTCATCTTTTGAGTACTGATGCAGCTGATACTCGTAGCCCTCAAAGGCCTGTTCGCCTTCTGCTGCCTCTTCTTTTACGGGTGTGACGTTTTCTGCCACCCAGACACTTTCATCATCCACCACAAGTGCTTGTGGCTCTACGGTGCTTTTCACTAACCCATGATTTTTCATGCTCTTCCACCTTTCAAATTTTTATCATAATATTCTTTAATGGCTGGCTCTATTGGCTCAAAATACTTTTTGTAAAGCCGATAGCTGTTGCAGTGCTTTATCCAGCCTTTATAGGACTGGACCGAGCAAAAATCAGTAAAACTAATCTCCTCTCCAGCCTCATGCCTTCTGCGAATTTTTCGCAGTTGCCGCTTCATATTTGTTGCGGTGGATTTCCGCAGCAACGTATAACCCTTAAAAACGCGATAGCCGACAAAGTCAACACCTCTGACATTTGTCGGAAAGACCTGCCAATTGTCTTTTACAGTGAGCTTAAGCGTCTCAACAAAATACTGATCTATTTGCTTACGCTGATTGTGTAGTATCTCTTTAGACTCGTCAAAAATGACTATGTCATCCATATATCTATAGTAGTATTTGACCCGCAAAACCTCTTTTGCCCAGTGATCAAAAGCGCCCAGATAAAAATTACCGCTGTATTGCGATAAGTAATTACCAATGGGAATTCCTGTATCTCCTGGCGTAGAATCAATTATCTCATCCAACAGCCAAAGCAACTCCTGGTCTTTAAAAAGTCGCCGGTACTTTGCTTTTAAGATGTCGTGATTAATTGACGGATAAAATTTCTTGGCATCAATCTTGAGACAATATTTTGTGCCAGGGCTCTCACTATTGACCGCTCTTTGCACCCTTTTAAGACAGTCATGAATGCCTTTTTTAGGTATAGCTGAATAGGTATCTGCCGTTAAAAACTTAAGCAGATATGGCTCAACTGCCTGCAAAATTGCCCACTGACAAATACGATCAGGAAAATATGGAAGCTTATAAATCAGGCGCTCTTTGGCCTTTTCTTTTTTGATAAAGGTCTTATACTCTGATGTCTGATAAGTATGATTAATAAGCATTTCCTGCAATAGATTTAAATATTTATCTGGGTCTTTATTCATGGCTTTTACTTCTTCATACCAGCCTTTACCTTTTCGGGCATGTATATGAGCCAATTTTAAATTATCCATATCATAGATTTTTTCATACAGGTTACCGATTCTTTTCAATAGTTTTTTCTCCTATTGTATGCAAGTTCAAGCCCGACTTTCGAGAGTCAACCTACTCACCGGGCATCACTCATTTTTTATATTTTGCCAAGTGGCATGGCAATGCTGTTTCACGGTGGTACTTTAATTTGCATTTACTAGGTGCCCGCTGATATTACGATTCCGATTCGCCGACCAATTGTTCAGATTCCAATAGAAACTGCCCGTATTAGAAGAATTATTCCAATTCCCGCTGGGGATAAAAGGGCGGATGATAAATCAACGCAACATTGCCAAAAAAGCTTTTAAATCCTAAGCGACATACACCAGGCGCCCGCCGATACCACGATCCCGAGCCGCCGACCAATCGCCCAGATTCCAATAGAAACCGCCCGCATTAGAAGAATCAGTCCAACGCCCGCCAAGCCGAGCAGAACGCCAGCCGCTGCCATCCGTAGCAGTATAGTTTTGATAAAAATAATCTCCGACTGGCACACTCGAATTGCCGGCGACCTCACTGGAAATGAAGAGCCAATCAAAATCACCGCCCCCATATCCAAAAGCAGACGTATAGCCATTTGCCTTTGCTGGTGTAAAGCCGCAATCCTGATAGGCTCCGGCAGAAGAGCTTTCCACAAAATCATGGTCCGCGATAAACATGGAATGCACGCCATTTGCCATGATGTTCATGCCATCCACGTTTTTCCAGATGTTGCCGTAAAAATTTTCTTCACCACGATAGCTTGTAATGTTGATTTGGTTTTGGTTTGCGACCTGACCACTCTTATTTCCAAGTGTTGCCGTTCCGCCGCTGACTTCCGCCATGTTACTTGCCGGGTCATCAGTTTTAAGGGTGGCACCCAATCCCAAAATACTTTGCCAGTTAAATGTGTTGTACTCAATCAAAAATAACAGCTGCGTCATGGCCACTGTCGCCGCATAAGCTTGTTGCCATCCCGCGCCGCGCTTTTGAGCTAGTAAACGGAGATTTGCACGGGTCAAATCTTGCGTAAGACCTGATGCAGGCTTAGCTCCTGCAATCGATGCAAAAGTGTCTGCAGAAAAATCAGCAATCTGTTCATCGTTTAAAATATAAGCAGCCGTTGAAGTATCATAGATAGAACCTTCAAAAGCAGATAAATAAATTTTTTCCTTTACGGCACCATTTACGATGAAGGCCGGATGTACTTTAAAGCCGGTTTTAGGTTTGTCTGATACATAATAGCGGGCTTTTCGCAGATGGAAACCTTTGCCATCTGTAATCGGGTCCATCACCAGCGGTGTTACCCGGTAATAAAAAAGTGGTTGTTCCACCATGACTTGCACTTTAGTACCGATTGGATAGACCACTTCATTTTTTGTGATGGCTTGTAAAAGTGCCCCTGTTTCCGTGTAGCCAGTTTCGCCAAAGTATGCTAGCACTTTCCCATCGTCGGTTAAGATGCATCGCTTACGACCACCAAAAGTGTTGATGGTGTCAAATCCTTCCACTGGCGAGCGGTTAATTGACCCAGCCAACCGTTTAAAAGTCTTGTTAGTCATATCGACTTCCGTGCCGAAAATCTCAGCGTCGTTATAGCCGACAAAACCTTGCAGGTCCTCGACATCACTTTTTATCTCTTTGATGTCACCCTTTGTGGCAAAAGCTGCGCTGTCGACGGTCATCGTGACTTGACTGGCGTTGCCCACTTCAGTGTAAAAACGAACAACTAAACCTGTGCTAGACACGCCTGTATCTGCCGGCATAAAGCCTTTGGTTTTGGCAGTGGCCACTGCATATAAAATTTCGCCCTCGTCGGGATCGCTGGCGTAAAGTCCAATCGTATTTACATCGTAACCTGCGGCCAAACCTTTATTGTCAAAAGCACCCTCTACAGATACGGTCGCGCCGTTATTAGGCTTGGCTTGACAAGTTGTTGTCTGCTTGATGCTAGTGACACCAGTCAGCCCCTCGAGCGCGGAAACGGCGTAGACCGTTGAGCTAGTTACAATTTTTGTAAAAGCTGCAGTCGTGCGCCCGGATAACAATTTGGCCATCAACGTACGGCCCTTTGTGGTAATAACAGATTGATTAAATTCCAAAAGTTTTCACTCTCCTTTTTTTAGTCCAAAGTAATAAAATCAGCAGACACTGCGCCGGCCGATTGAATCGCTTTTTGCTTTGTTGCTAGCGCTGCTTGATAGTCGTGAGTCAAATCGCTCTGCGCTAAAAGTGTGCTGGCCACCGCAATTTTTTGGCTTTGTGTGGCGGCAGTATTTGCTTTAAAATCAGCAGTTACCCCATTAAAATGACCGGCCGTAACACCCGTTCCAGCCAAAACACTTTGCCCGGTTTGACTTGTTTGCTTAAAATCTTGCGTGATCGTTACAAACTCGCCGGCTGATAAAGCAGCACCTAAAAAAATCTGCTCTATCAAATCGCCTAGAGCTAGATGATTATTGACATCCGCCACCAGATTGGCCGGGATAATTGTGCGAATCATGTAGTCCAAATCGCTCATTTGGCCTTGATGCTCAAAGTAACTCTCAATAATTACGCGATACTCATCAAAAATACTAGTGATTGTTACAGAGCTGCCAAAGCTAAGCAGCACCTCCTCCAAGTACCTTTTTGTATATGGCTTTTGAGTAGATAGCCGGGATAAAATTCTAAAGCGACGCATCTCTAATGTGTCTCCACTTTGGCGGACTATCCGCAGCATATTTTCATACACGGCCAAAGTTTCAGAATCTGCTGTAGAAACGTATTGATTACTTTGCGTTTGTTTGATTTGCAAAGCCAGCTCATCAAATAATTCTTGTTCTATTTCCATCAATAACTTGGTTTCAAAAATATTTTCGTACCAGTTCGGCAGCATTTTTTTTAGGTCTTGAGCCTCTATCATTGATAGCTCACCGTCCCCAAAAAGGCGCATTCTTGCAAACCGTTATCCAAAACTAAGACCAGGTCTTTTTCAGCGCCATTTAATTTTACATTGCTGACATTGGCCACGCCTGTAATTTTTAAGAGTGTTGCCATCAGCTGCGACCGATAGATAGTTTGCTGGTACTTGTAAAGCTCATCATGATTGCCCCATGTTTTCCGAATGGTTAAAAAGTGTTCTTTTAGCGCGGCATCAATACTGTTTTTTATTGAGTCCAACGTAACGCCAACTTCTGTGTCAATGTGAAGCGCGACATTGATAGTTTTGACAGCTGGCGCTGCGATAGTTACCTCGTGTCCGATTGGCGCAATGCCGTATCCTTTTTGATCGCCAGTTGGGTCAATTACTGTTTGTACATTGGTCAGTAACGCATTGGTTGGCAAATCTAAAGAATTACTCAAAATGACAATGCGAACCGTCCCACCCCCTTTCCAGATAGGGTAAACCTGGACTGCACCAACGCCATCAATTTTCGAGGTAAATTGAATATAATCTTCGATATTTCCACCATACTGATTGACCTCATAGGTTTTCAAAATGCGAGCACGCAGATCATCATCTGTTTCAACATCTCTGGCCGGAATAGTGACCTCAGTTAAGTTGCCTTCACCCAGTCCATTGAAATGGTCGATGGGAAGTAATTGCCCAATATACTGATTTCCAACCGTTCCAAACGATTCACTCATGAGCGTGTAATTTCCATCAGTAACTTGCTGAATCACAGAATAATAAGCAGGGTTTTCACCAATACTGGAAAACCGATTACCCTCAACCAGTTGCTTATAGGGCTTGCCATCGGGATCTGTAAAAACGCCGGTGACAATAGATTTAGTTGCAACTATTCTTTTTAGTCCATGTTCTTCAGCTCTTAAGTCCAGATAACCTTCAGTGGCTGTTTGCACGAAAGAATCGAGCATGATATTTTTTAGATCCATGCTGAATAGTGCAAGTTGATAACATGCGGGCGCAAGGGCATCATAAATAATTGATCCCTCACGTTTATCAATCGTATCAGGGACTTGCGAAAGAGCTTCTTCAATGTAGTAGTCATAGGTATATTTTTCTAGAAATTTACCAATGTCTTCTGGATTCATAATGTCACCTCCTGCTCTACTTTAAAAGCGCCAAAAACACTAACCACTTGAAAGGCGATCAAGGCGGAAGATTTCGATTGCTGAACAATTTCAAAATCATCAATACTAACAATTCGCTCATCAGACAACAGCGATTCTTTCACAACTCGTTCACATTCGGCAGCAACTAAATCAAAAGATTGGCCAAACAAATTTTCCAATTCAATTCCATATTCATCTGAATAGATTTCAAACCGAAACCGTTCCGTCTGTAAAATCTTTTCGACACTTTGCCGAATTGCATCCATTTCATCAATCCATCCACTCACGCGACCATTTAAAATCCGGTAAGTTCGAGAGGGTTCAATTGAAATAATTTCATCCATCTTCTCATCCCCTTTCTAATACATAATATTTTTGGCCCTTAGAAAACCGAAGCATCACAACTCTATCGCCAGATTTCAGCGCTTCAAATACTGTTGCACTACCTGATTTTCCATCAATCGTAATAGTAATAATTTTTTCTTTTACAAGCTCCGACAAAATAATATTGTCAGCTCCAATTTCAAGCTGTGGATTCACTCTAATTTTGAGAGGTGAGGTACTAGTAACTGCACCAAATAAAACATCTGCTAAATCACTATGCGGAATTCTTTGGTCTTTGATAAGCCTTGCAAGTTTTTCCCCGGCCATTATCCAATCACCTCAACTTCCATTGACTGCGTATGAACAGGGCTAAAAGTGTGGGTACACGATCTAACTAAAACCTTCCGAGTATCTTTGCCCCATTCCCGCTTCAGGTCAGAGAGAAGCAATGTAAAGCTGTTACCAGCTCTAATCGCCATATTGCCAATTGATTCAAGTGATAAGGATGTTGCTTCAGCATTATTTTGCTTAAGCGCATCATTCGCCTGTTTTTGTAATTGGTTGGCATTCATATCTGCATCAGTCGCCTTTTCAACTTTCTGGAGCTTTCCCCACACGGCAATTGTTTTATCGCTGGTTGCAGTAAAGACTTGCCTTGACTTAGTTTTTTCATCCTCGCGAATTACTTTAATAGAGTTGTACGCTTCATCAATACTGCTTTCGTAACTGTAATCGGTTATCAACGACTCATCGCCCAAAAGCAAATTTGTCATTAAATAATCAACATCAGCAAATTTCAATGTACCCGAATCATCATAGACAAAATAACGATAAGTTGTAGCCGTTC
The DNA here is from genome assembly GCF_900104595.1 of Enterococcus timonensis. Lineage (GTDB taxonomy): Bacteria > Bacillota > Bacilli > Lactobacillales > Enterococcaceae > Enterococcus_J > Enterococcus_J timonensis. Next base: position 563,915 of record NZ_FNVY01000004.1, on the reverse strand, counting down.
TTGTTTCATCAAGCGCATCCGATAACATGGAAAAATAAGTTTTAGCATCTTCAATAACCCCGGCACATTTATATGATGAGGCCTGACTAATTTTGTAGCTCAGGCCTTGTATCTCACATATTTTTTTGAACCTTTCTGAAGCAGTTGATGCACCAAAAACGATTGTATCTTCATTTTGTAAATACCGAAGATTGTCGTACGCAACTATTTTCCACAAGCCATCTTTTTGTTTTCGCCGGATAAAAATTTTCCCTTTAAAAAATTGTTTGTCATCAGCGAAAGCCTCAATGATATCACCTGAACGATAAAACACTGCCTTATCTTCAGTAATCGAAAAACTAAATTTCCCCGGTTGTGAGTCCATCGACGTGTACCAGACAGGGCTTGAAACAATTTCCGATAAATCGTATTGAGTGTAATACGTAACGCTGGTACCCAAGATTTTCAAATTCATATGCGCGTCACCGAACCCTTTGTAACCCAACCGCGCCATCCACCGTTAAGAGTAGTGACGTGGTACGGATAATTCTGGCCACCTTTAGGATTTGAAACGATGATTGAAACTAATCGCTCCGCATTAACCTCGGTTTGACCAGGCGCAGAACCATATGAATCACGATGTAATCTGCCATTTACGCGAACCTTACAGCCAACCGTAATGGCTTGAGTTGTGGCAGGGCGCGGTGCGGGCTTCGGTTTAGGCTTTGGCTTATCAACATTTTTAACAAACTTCGCGCCATATTCTTTGTACTCTTTAAGAGTGATCGAGTAGTCATAATCATTTGTTGCATCATTTATTGACCAATCAAACGAATCAATGGAAACTAACATATTGATGTTTGTATCCGTGACAATGAAACGGATTGGCTTTAAATTATTCATTGCTGACTCAATCAACTCAACATATTTCTTAGGCTCAAGAAATGTGGCGTCTTGATTCACATAACCAAACTTTTTATCAACAGCAAAAAACGAGCTGAAGCTTAATGACTTCAACCCATTTTTTGCTAATTGTGTGATTTCGCCTAATTTAACGACTTCGGCCGATTGGTTATTTGAAGGAATAGCCATTTTAACCGAGCCTGGATTGACCGGCAAAATATAACGTTTCCCTCCAATTTCTAAATAAAAACGTATTGCCAAAGTTTATCCCTCCTTTTAACTCAAATCAGCTTCGGCCATCTCTAAAACTTTATCTTCTAACTCTTTTAGTAAAGCTTCATGGTCAATTGGCTGTCCATCTTTGTTCTCAATATTGATTGTAACTTGTGGCGTCACTTGTTTTTGATTCACAACAATTTGTTGACTTGCTGAAGCTTTCAACCTTGAAATTTCGCTGTCATCAAGTTGCACGCTATTAGTGATTGTGCCGTTCGCACTGAGGTCTCCTAATGGTTCTGGGACCGATGCAAAAGCCAATGCATTACTTGCACTTGCGACAAGGTCTTTAGTAGCCGAGATTCCATTTGCTAAACCCGCACCAACAAATCCGCCAATCTCCATCATAACGCGCGAAGGAGAATGAATTTTCAATGCTGATCTAATCGTTGCCGAAACTTGATTAGCCACGGATTGGGCCGCCGTAATTGCAGACCCAGCGCCGGATTGAATACCGGCCGATAAACCAGACATTGCATAAGCACCGGCAGATTGCAATTGTCCACGCAATCCAGAAAAAGCAGAAACAATTGATGCATTACCAGCTTTTACCGTAGCTATTGCTTTGTTCATTCCGCTAGAAACTGTCACATTAAATGCAGCCATACCTGCAGTTGTCGCACTATTCATGGTTTGAAAAGCTGTAGCAACTGAATTCAATCCCGCAGCAGCCACCGCAGAAGTAGTTGCAACGCTGCTAAACGCAGAACTCAACATCAAGAAACCAGTAGCAACTGATCCGACATCGCCAGTTTCACTACCGATACCATTCAATGCTGATAAAACAGTTTTAATCTCATTAATCTTCGCGATTGCGGCCGCAGACTGAATTTCTGCCGTTGCAATCTGATTGACAGATGAAACTAAGTCAAATAGCATAGCCAAAGAATTTTTAGCTTCTTCGAGTTGTCCATTTTTGACCATTCCGCCAATTAAAGTACCTATATTTCCTGTTCCAACCGCCTGAATAATATCACTTATTTGATTGATTTTTGAAACAGCAGCGGCCGCTTGAATATCGGCATCAGCAATCTGATTAATTGGAGTGATTAAATTAAACATTGCGGTCAGAGAGCTTTTTACTTCTCCCAGTTGCGCAGCCTTAATCATTGTTCCAAAATAATCTGTTAAATTCGCGGTACCCAATGCTTCAATCATTGTTCCAATGCGTTCAATTTTTTGCGATGCAATAAGAGCTTTGACATCAGCATCCGCGATTTGATTAATTGGCGCAATCAAATTGAACATGGCATCAAGTGTGCTTATCACCTCAGTCAATTGAGCTGATTTAATCATCGTTCCAATTAATTCAATTAAGTTTGATGAGCCTAATGCTTCAACAACCGAATTAATTGCTTTTACCTTCGATTTTGCATCTTCTGCATTAACCGTAATTCCTTGCAAAGTAGAAATACTATTACCAATATCAACTAATTGATGAAAAGCATCTTTCGCAATTGCAAATTTGGCTGTATCCAGCCCTCCGCCAAAAATTGAAGAAATTTTTGATAAAATTCCTCCGCTGCTTAACGAATCAATAACTGATTGAATGCTATCGATTTTGCTAGTGACTGTTCCAGCATTAAACTCTAGTGACTCAAATTGGGTTAGAATCGTTCCAATTTCAACTAATTTTTGCAGTGTAGTATTTACGATTGCAGTATCAATTGCTGTAAACCCGCTTGAAATCAAATCACCTAAATCAGATTTAGCAATTGATTCGATGACAGCTTGAATTTGCTCAATCTTTGTACCTGCTGTATTAGAAACCACAATATTATCAAACTGTTGCAATGATTCTGCCAGGTCGATAAACTTATTGATTCCAGTAGTAACCACACTAACATTTAAAACACCAACAGCATTTGAAAATAGATCTAAAACCCCACCTAAATTAGCCGCAGTAAAGTAACCAATTGTTTCAGCAATATTGTCGATTTTTGTCTTAACCGAAGAAAGGTCATCCGGCACCTTGGCATCCATCTGAGCGATAGCCTCGGCCACTAGCATGATCTCGCCAGCTAAGGCGGCCACAGCCAAAAGGCCAGCTCCGCCGATGAGAGCGCCAATTCCTGTTGCCATCAATGCTCCAACAACTCCGACTAGGATTCCCATGCCACCAATAGCAATCGCTATATTCGCGATTTTAGAAGCAAAGCTACCTATATCGTCCGGCACTTTCTCGTCAACTTGTTGCATTGCTTCTGCAGCTAACATAAGTTCCAAAGATATTCCAGCGATAACAGCTAGACCTGCGATAGCTCCTGTAGGATTCATTGACGTTAGTTTTCCAGCAGCTAAAACCAAAATACCCATACCAGCTAAAGCAATCCCCATATTTGCCATTTTACTAGCAAAATTACCGATATCATCCGGCACCTTGTCGTTGATTTCTTTCATGGCGATTGCCGCTAAAATTAGATTCCCACTGATACCAGCAACGACTGCTAGACCTCGAACAGCGCCTTTTGTATCTTTAGAGAAGCGTTCTGCAATCTTAACAAATGCCCCCATACCTACCAGCGCAATTCCCATATTCAAGAACTTAGGCGCGAGTTTCGAAAGGTCACTTGGCACTTTGTCATTAATATCTTTCAGTGCTTGAGCTAATTCCTCAATCAACTTAATCACACCAAAAATTAGTACAAGAGTAGTTGCACCTTTGGCAAATCCGTTCATGGTTCCGAGGAACGTCTGCAAAGGACTAACTGCAGCAGTGGCACCTAAATCACCGCTGCCTCCCCCTGTTGCATCTTTACCCGGTAATTTCTTAAAAATACCGCCAATGGCTTTTCCTAATCCGCCGCCGAGTTTCCCAAATCCTTTTGTTAAAGTCAGGATTCCCGAACCGAAATTCAAGAATGGAGTTAAAATCCCTTTGCCTATTTTGAAAGCCAAGAATGCTCCAGCAATTTTTGGTAGCATATCAATTATTTTGGCGATTGAGTCAGCGTGCTTTTCAGCGAAGTCTGCAAGTTTTTTAATTCCTTCAGTAATTCCACTAACAAAATCTTTAAAGTTTCCGACGCTCTTTTCACTGCCAAATCCGCCATTGAGTTCATTTAAGCTATCCTTGATTGCGCCGAACGCATCAGAAACCGGACCTTTAACATCATCAAAAGCTGATTTTAAAACAGCCCCATATTTTGCAAGCTTATCGAAAAATTTTCCGATGCTATCCGCTGATAAAGTTTTTTCAATGAAGGTAGTAAACTCTTCAATGACAGGTTTAATGATTGGAAAAATCCGGTCACCAATGTTGATTAAGCCAGATTCAAACGCGCCTCCAAGTTGTTCTAACTTCGACTGGAGATTATTTTGCATAATTTCAGCCATTTCAGCAGCAGCGCCTGAACTATCCTTTAAGGAATTTGTTAATTTACCAAGAGCTTCGGGACCTTTGGCAACTAATGCCATCATCCCAGATAGTGATTCTTGGCCGTACAGAGTCACCAATGCGTTCTGTTGTTGTTCCGGTGTTAATCCTTTAAAAGCACCCTGTAACATGCCCACTTGGTCAGTAAGAGGCTTCATCTGGCCATTTGCATCATAAAAATTGAGTCCGAGTTGACCCATTGTTTCTTGCATTGCGTCGGTGGGCTTAGCTAAACGCGATAAAGCACCGCGCAACGCCGTTCCGGCTTGGGAGCCTTTGACACCAGCATCACTCATGATTCCGATAGATGCAGCGACTTCTTCAATAGATAGCCCCATCGAGCTAGCTACTGGAGCAACATATTTCATCGCCTCGCCCATATCTCCAACTTCAGCGTTTGTATCTGCAGCAGCTCTTGCGAAAACATCGGCTACGTGTCCTGCCTGGCCAGCATCAAGTCCAAATCCTCGTAATGCTGTTGCGGCATTTTCAGAAGCAAGCGCCACATCACCGCCAGATACTGCGGCCAAGTCTAAAAGTCCCGGCATAGCTGCAATAACTTCTTGTGCATTAAAACCGGCAGAAGCCAAGTTTTCCATACCCGCCGCTGATTCTGTTGCACTGAATGCAGTCTTAGCACCAAGTTCAATCGCTTGGTCACGCATTTGTTGAAATGAGTCGCCTGTTGCCCCTGAGATGGCTTGAACTCTCGACATCTGAGTATCAAACCCGCCGGCCACGTCATAGATTTTTTTGCCTAATCCGACAAGCGCAGCAGTACCCGCCACTGCACCTGCCTTAAGAAAATTACCAAGTGGCGTAAAAGCACTCTCAATTTTACTTAAGCCTGTTTTTGCATCCGCACCAAAAATTTTAAACGCATCGCCAGAATCTTTTAAAAAGTTTTTGATTTTTGCGGCGCCCGTTTTGACAACCGCAACCGCGGAATCCATTGGTCCTGAGAGCTTAGATTTCAAAGCTGATGCTGCACTTCCAACCGCGGAAACTCCCGCCGTTGTATCTGATTGTACCTTATTAAAAGCTTCGCTAAATTTATCTTTAATTCCCGATAAATTTAGCCGTGACGAAATACGATTCCCAAAACTCCCAAACAGTGTGATGATTCTTTCCGTGCCAGTCTTGACTACTTCGCCGGCTGTTGACATACCACTTTTTACATTTGACTGCAGCTTGCTAAAACTTTCAGCTGCTGCGTTAGTCATCTTTTTCAAGGCTTGTACTGGGCCAGCAACTTTCTCTTTAAAGCCAGTCATGGATTTCGTGGCTTTTTGCATGGACGAATCGACTTTTTGCAGAGTTGAGGTAAACTGATCGCGCAACTTTAGACTTGCTTCTAAAGACGTTGCCATTCACTCACCTGCTTTTTGATTTCATTTTTTTTGATGCCTTTTCTTCTGCTTCAATTTTCACATCGATAAAAGCCATAATCATTAATTGTTCCCGACGAGGTAAATCAGAAAAAACAGACGGCAACATCCCATTTGCGTGGTACGCATGATAGGCGTACACAAAATCGGCGTTACCGTCATTTATTAGTTTTTTACTTCGTCTTTAATTTCCTCTTCATCTTCATTGAATCCGTTAAATTCTAGGACTTCTTTGACTAAAGAGGCATACTCACCCGCACGTAGCATAGCTTTTAGCGTGGCAATTTCGTCGCCTGGTGTTTTAAAAAATGCTTGTAGTTCCGCATCTTTTAGATCAGGACCTACCACACATCGCGCCAACAAGGCATCGCCATATTTGTCGGTGTCTAAATCTTTTACAAGACTGCCAGATTTGCTTCGGCGCGTTGAGGTGTTTGCTTTTTTCAGCCGGTCATTTTCCGTTTCACCAAGAGATGAGATGACAAAAGGTTCCGGAAATCGTTCAATTTTCACTTCTTTTGTTTCATTTTCGTTGGTGATTAAAAAGCTTTTAATGTCAACTACTTTACTCAAATTCATTTCCCCCCATTTATCCTAAAATCGGTTCTGCAAATGTTTCTAGTGGGTCTGCATCGCTAAATGTAAAGTCGACGTCCTCATCGAGTGTTTCTGACTCTACATCCAATTTCGCAATCATGATTGAATCCAGCAGGACCTCTTTCAAAAGAACTGTTTGCCGGCCAATTTTTGAATTGGGGTCATCATTGGTTACTTTGATAGTGACTTCCGGGATAATCCCAGTCTTTAGATAATTGATCCCAATCATCATAAATTCGCTCGTCACCTTATGAATGTTCATGGAGCCAGTGCCATTTGCCCCAGTTACTTTTTGTTGATTCATTCGTTTGCCTAAAACAGGCACTTCGGTTTTTACTAACTCGATGGAGGCTTCAATATTTTTCAAGAAAAACATCGGTACATTCCGACCATCAATGGTCATGAAGGCTGTACCCTCACGACCAGAAATAACATCTCCTGCTTTTAAAAATCCCATTACTTATTCCTCCTCTTAGACGACTTGAACCGTCATATATAGTTTTTCCATTGCATCGATTGGTTGCACTGCGACCATCAAAACAACGGAATCTTTAGCCTCGCCTGACTCAACAGAAATATCATCAGCCACAAAATTAGCAATAGCTCCAGCAGCTTGTAATGAATCAAAGTAAGTAATCCGATTTGCTTTGAACAATTCGCGGCCATCTTGATCATTATTGACTTTGCCAATATAGTTATCCTCAAAAGTTTTTTTCGAGTTATTGGCAATATCATCGAGCACTCGTAAGACACGATTTTTGCTGAAGTCCTGACCCTTTTCACTCGTAAATGTTGATAGGCTATTGATGTCTTGCTCAATCACTGCTTCGCCACGTTTTTCAGTAAATAAAAATTCTCCTTTTTGCAAAGCAGAAATGATTTCCGAATTCACGAAACGTTGCGTGACATCAATGGCGCCATCATATTTCTTATAAGTCAGAGACGTGGCGACACCAGCTGCAGCAGAAACAGCAGCAACCCAAGCTGTCGCTTGTTCAGCTGAAATCGTTGTGCCGTCAGATAAAATGACGCCATTTTTAACACTGATAATTGCTTCACTGTCAGCTGAATATCCCGCAACGACTAACTGGCATTTCTTGCCTTCTTCATCGCGCATCCGTTTAATAAACGATGCACCAGCAGCTTTAATTGCTTCATCAGAAATCGGTAAAGCCATAGTGTTGAAATCAAAGACCTGGATCTTACTAAAATATGTCATATAGTCGTCGACTGTTGCAGCCGTATTCGTGCCACCTTCCAAAGATACGGAAAAAGCAGTCATTTCACCAGTACCAGAAAACTCTACAACGCGATTGGCTTTTAGCTCTTCCGCTGTCTTTACCGTTTGCGCATCAACTAGCCGTCCTGCGACATAAGTTTCTACGTCAAATGACCCCGGCGCATTTACATTAGCTTTTGATGCCACATTGATATCATTGCCTCGTACACCGCCAAAAAGAGCAGTAACAGAAACTGTTCCTTCCGTCACAGTCGCTTTCACACCAGTACCGATACGATATAACAAAACTGTCGCAGCTTGTTTCAAAGCTTCACGTAAAAGCAACATTTTTTCATTTCCTAAATCGTAACCAAATGCGGTTAAATCAGACGTGCCACTGACCTCCACAATCGTTCCCTCTGGACCAAAGTCCAAAACTAAAGGTAATGTCATAATCCCGTTTGTAGTTCCCGAAGTCCCGACATTGCCATTCGATTTAACATTTACATATGCGCCCGGGCGCACTTTATTTTGTGCTGTCCATGTTCCACCTGCCATTATTTAACAGCTCCTTTTCTAATTTTTTCGAGAGTTTGCTTAGCTTCTTCAATAGTATTTTCGCCATCAGGAAGAAATGCTGAAAGAAAATCTCGTTCGATTTTTGTAAATTGTTCCGATGCCAAAATATCTTTTTTTGGATATTTCGGATCAGATGGTTCGATTATTTTTAGTTCTTTTTTCGTAGTTTTAGCCACGTTTCAAACCTCCTTGTTGTTCTAAGCTTTCAATTTTGGTTGCCTTGTTTTCTAGACCAACCCGGTACCGCAACTTAAATATAAACTGCAATGCGCCATCAACGATTTTAGCTTCTTTTTCAAACGGTGTGAGCGATACTTCATCTAATCGTTGAAACTCGTCTAAGAGCTTACTACGCATGTTTTCACACTGTTCTTTTATTCCAGGGTCATCTTGCTTACTGTCTGGAAACCACATCACACAATAAAGATGCTTTCTTGCCTCATAAGACATCAATTCGCCTTTTGAGCTTGCTGAGATCTCATAAATGTAAAAGGACGGTTCGTCAAAACTTTGTTCCTGTTGCTCCCGATAAATCGTTGCATCCGGCATAATCACGGCCAACTGATTTGCAATTGCTAAAGTAATATCCATGCCATCACTCCTTAAATCCAAATGCCCCAAGATAAGATTTGTAAGCTGGCCCGACGATTGACGGCAACTTTTCTTGGATTTCATCCATTGTAATTTTCAAGAAAAATTGGCCTTCCACCCACCCACTATGATCAGCGGTGCGGTGACCGTTTTCCACATATGATGCATACTCGGTGTTATTGCTGATGGTTACCACAAATTCATCGCCAACTTTTTGCACACCATTTAAAATCCAATTACGCCGCAATTCGCCACCAGCTCGGCCTGAGCCTTTATCCGCCTCAAATACCAACAATTTACCACCTTTTACAAAAAAGACTTTGTTGCTGTACTGGCCAACAGGTGTACGCATTTTAACATCGCGAATCATCACATTACCCAGATAATTCATGACATCCATAATAAAATTTTCTTCTTGCAAAGTCTTATTAAAGTCATTGGCAAATTTTAAAAACTCGTCAAAATTAAAGCCGTCATCGCTCAAGCCGTAACCTCCCGCATCATCACAATTTCTTGGTGGGTGAGATAGCTACTAAAGCCCTCCGATGACCTTTTATAATCGCGGGCAACGCCATGGGGATCTGTTACTGTCACGCGGCTACCTGGCAAAATCTTAATCCCTGGGTCGCAGTAAAGCGTAGTAACATAAGCGATTTGCGGTGCTGTTTCACCAGCAGCTGGATTAGTTACCCGCTTCTGTGCAATGCGACAAGGCCGATCAGTAATTTTTGCAACCCACTGATTTTTAGTTATCGCCCCGACTTTTACCGGCTCATTAATTAAAATGGTCATTTTTGAGTCGTACTGCTTTTCAAATTCTTTTTTGGCAAATGTGTAGATATCCATCACAGCGCCAACTTTCTAAACGCGTTTAAATTGCGGGTGTACTTGCGGGCAAAAGATGGTGCACTTAAAAGCTTTTGCATCACCTCCGCTTTAGTTTCTGTTGTGATGGAAAAATCGCCCTCAGTCAATGACTTAACGCCGGCAACATCATCTGGATTTAAAGTCATGGCCGTCTCATTGATAAGATCAATACTCATCAAAATTGCCGTATTATCTAAAGTATCCGGCCACTCATCAACTCCGAGATGGCAGTAATTTAAGATGTCTAAAATCGCTGTTTCCACTGCAAAAATAAAGACCTCGTCTGATGATGTTGACTCAGCGATGCCTTTTAGCTTTTTAAGTTTTTCAAGCAAACGATCAGCCAATTCTTTCATCAGTCATCACCACCTTAAACCTCGGGAGTAGCTTGTACCGGAATATCGGCACTAATTTTATGACGCAGGCAAATCAAACCGATTTTTTTATCATCGCGAACTTTAGACCAGTTCGCTGGTAAAGCTAAATCAGCATTTGTTGGTGTTAAGCCAGATACAGTTTTGTTTACAAACGACAAACCAAAAGGATGAATGACGCGTGCCCGACGTACATAAAGCATATTATTGCCTTTTGCTTTGTCACGGTCTGGTTCATATGTCACCATATCCGCAGGTGTCGCGGTGTTACGTCCAAAAGCACCATTGGCATATAAATACGTGTCATAAACATTGTTCACATCTGGCAACAAAGCATCATCTTCAACAACTCGCATCCCTAAATACGTATCAAAGCCGGCTTTAGATTCGCTGGCAGGAATATAGTGTCTCGTTTGTGTATTTTGTTTTTCCAGTTCAGCTTTCACTTTCGAATGCATCGCGATTGCGACTAATTTGTTTCGAGAAGTACCTAAAATCGAACGTGCATCAATTACCATTTCTGGGCTGATGACTGGATTAGCATTACCAGATTGATCAGAAACATGAGAATCGGCCAAAGCGCCTTTGCTGGCTCCTGTACCTTTTGCAAACAAAGCTTTGATAATAGATTGTAAAATCTCTTGATCGGATTCAATTGTGTAAACACCAAAGTCATTTAAGATTTGTGTAGCTGGATTAGAACCCGCTACGATTGCGGACAAGTCCGTATAAGCTGCGCCAGTCCCCCGATAAAGCACTGGAGCTACTTGTTTTTTAGCAGCAACTTTACCAGTTTCAAGGGAAGTATCTTCTGCCAACACTTGATCAGTTAAAACAGTTTTTCCCCATTCCGGCATGGTGACTAATAAGCCCCCAGCTGTAATCATTTGGTCTAAAGTTGGTGTTTGTACTAAGATGCCGCTTTGGATAAAAGCCGAATTTTGCTCAGCGTACCAGTTTGTATATTTGGTAAATTGTTCTGGCGTAATCGTGTCCAGAATCTTTGTCATTTCATTTGCCATTATTCATTTTCCTCGCTTTCGATTTGTTGTTTTAGGAAACTATCAACGTCTCCTTTTTCCATTGCCTCTTCAAAAGAAGCATAATTTGTAACTTCTTTGCCACCAGTTGGGTCATATCCGCCTTGCTTCCTACCCATATCAAATAAATAGGCATCTGATTTTTGTAAGGCTTCAATTTGTTCTTTGACACCGGATAGTTCGCCATCTTTAAAGACGATTTTTTCTTGGTCCAACAGGGCAGTGACAGCTTTCGGATTTTTAGCTTTGGAACCAGAAAGTACTTGGTCAAGTGCAGCGTTGCGTTGAATAGACGTTAACTTCTCTGCACTAGATTTTTCCAAGTCTTTGTATTGTTGCTGCAAATCGGTGATTTGAGTTTTGAATGCCTCGTTATCACCATTATCTTTTTGTAGCTTTTTCAAATCTTTGTCACGATCTGATAACTGGCTTTTTATTTCTGTTTCTGACTGTTGCAACGTAGCAATTTGACTATTAAGCGACTGCACTGTTTGACCATGCGAGGTGATAACTGCCTCAATCTGTTCATCGGTCAATCCTAACTTCTTCAAATCTTCTCTTTTCATTCCATTCATCCTTTCGAGTTTTGACGGTGCAACGACACCGACGGACTTGGTAGTTTAACGACGTTCCGGTCGAATTAATTCAAAATAAAAAAGCCTAACAATTGCTAGACTTCCATTTCTGAAATAAGTTGTGATTTAGCCACTTCCATCATGCCGATAGCAGTCAGTGAAGTAGCTTGCGTGTAAAATGTGCTAATGATTCCATCTGGATTGATACCAACTATGATAATCGTATCAGCGTCAACAAAAAATTCTTTTGACTGGTCCATAAATTCTTCGTTGGAAACCCCACGCTCTTTTTTACGCTTTAATTCTTTGAAATCCATTCTGTTCCCCCTTACTTTTGTGTGCAAAAATAGCACTCAGCCTTTTATTGACTAAGTGCTAAAATATCAATTTTTTCCACTTATCTGCAGGTATCTCTCCGATTGGTGTATTTGACTTAATGGCATTTAAAATATCTTTTTCCATCTGATCGACTCCGTTTGACAGCTCATCGGGATAGTTAGAAATATTTGTCGGGTCCCACCATCCAATTATTTTATCGGGTAATGTTTGACCAAAATGGTTCGTGTACATTGCTTTCAAAGCATCGACTTTGTCAAATAACTTTTGTATTTTTTTGTCCATCATCATCACCCCTTCAAAATTAATCCGATAATTAAATGCAGGTATTCCATGTCGTCAGTAATTTTTGCGTAAATTGCTTCCCCATTTTCGATGCCTTTAACAAAACCGTCCTCTGGCTCAAAGATACTTTCCAATCCCATGCTAAAAACTTCAGTGGCACGGTTGCCATAGTCCTTGCCAATATAAGGGCTTATAAAATTATCTTTTTTTGTGACTTCGTTATTCCCATACCCATTATATGGGAATATTACATTTAGCCGCGTGAAATTTTCGGCAGCAGTTCTTTTAGCAATAAAATCTTTTTCAATTCGTATCAAATTAGAATTAAAATGGTCTACCATATGGCCAATCTCGTGGTAAGCTGTTGTTTTTCGTGTTCCCGACGAATAAATGCTTATACCGTCGCCGCGCTTAGTGCCAGAGAGAAAATTGGCCTTAGCAGTTACCATTTCGTGTGAAAAGAAACCACGAGTGCTTTTACCTGCGAAAATTTTCTTGTCATTATCAGCAATATAATTTGCCCATTGCTTTGGATAAAAGCTAAATGCCTCTTGCAGCTGACTTTTTGTCTTACTATTTGACTTGCTAAACCACGCTGCGCCGGGGACTTTACCGCCCATTTCACGGTAGTTACTAAAAATGTTTTTCAGCTTAGCTTTGTTCCCAATGGCCTCGGAAACTTTATATTTCTCTTCGAACATTTTGCCTAGCTTAATTATATCACTGCTATTAGCCGTTTCCAAATTAATACCATCCGCCACATTTTGAAGTGATGCCGGAGTATTTTGTGACTCTTTCCACTCGTCAAAAGTTTGATTTTTACTGACATCACCTTTTCCCGTTTCTGGGTCTCTTTGCCAGCGAGATGCTGATTTCCACCCGGCTAGCGCAGGAACGCGCGTACAGCGGCAATTTGGATGGTCCGGGCATTCTGGCGCAGTCTCATCGCCTAAATCGAATTCTTGACCATCTAATCCTGCGCAGCGTTCACATGTGTGGCTTTCCAGTGTCGCCAACCATTCCCATTTTTCGACGCCAGTTTCTTCCATGGCTTTCTCGTTGGCCACCTCCGCTAGATGCGCCGATTCTGTTTGGACTAAAGTCACCATTCTTGTTTTTAGCGTTTTATCAACGCCTTCCATCATAGCCTCTACTGTACGATTTACGCCCCAGCCCTGCGTGATGGCCAAGGTCATGGTTTTTTGTAATTTGTCCGGTAACCTGTCTAAATGGTTGCCCCAAACGCGCTGGGAAAAGTTGCCTCCTTTCCATGGCTTCATGATGGCGATTTTTAAAGCACGATTCGAGTAGTGGCCAAAATTGATTGCAAAAGCACCGCGATCAGTAAATTCGTAAATGTAGCGCATGTATGAGTCGTCCAACATCTCACTTAAATATTTTTCGAGATTAGCATTTTGCTTTTTTCCCTCTTCCGCCAACTCGAAATAAAGCTGACTTTGCAGCTGCTCTAATCGTGTAATACGTGATTTAAAATATTCCCGATTTAGCTCTTGATCGTAGCCGCCGTCAATTGCCTTCTCACGAAATTCATCCAGTCTCATAGACCAGCTTTGCCGTTCTTTTTTTGAAAGCTGCTGGCGGACTTCTGCCGCTGAAATTTGGTCATTATCGGCATATCTTTCCACCCATGTTTTAATCTCGCTGCTGATGCTCTTAGACAATCGTTCGTAATCTTTGGTCATTTGTGCGATATAAGTTTGGGTCTTTTCATCTTGCAGCTGAGAGACTTGCAGCATGCGCCGTTTCCAATACGGTAGCTTACTCATCAGCCTCATCCCCGTTTAAGTTAAGCTTTTCATCCGTTCTGTAATCGTCCTGAGCCCTAAAATCTTGAGCCTTTTCTTTTTCCAGATTGGCGATTTCGGTTTCCCAGTCCTCCACCAATGGATTAGATTTGGCAATATTTTCTTGGGAAGTATTTGGGGCAAGCTTAGCGACAATGTCCGCAAGCTCCAAATCATTATTAATCGCTGATCGGGTCCACGTCTGTTTTACAGTCACATCTGCATCGTGATTTTCGTACTTAAGGATAAAGCGGATAAGCTCCGCAAAACCCGCGCGAAATTCGGTTTCCAACATCGAGGCTTTTAATTCCAACAATGAATACATATATTTCAATGCAGCACCAGAATTATTTTGGCCAATATTTTTTTGAGGATCCACACCTTGACCGTGAGTAAAAATGGCTTCTCGTGTAATTTCCAAAATTTTGGCTCGTGCCTCAATAGGAATGTCGATAGCTAAAGTATTTACGCCACTTTTTGCATCGCCATCATCATCAACTTTTACCATTTTGTACTTTTTGAGATCTGATAAAAAAGTCTCTTTATCCTGACCACCATAATTCGTGAGTACAAAAATGATTTCTTGCACATCATCTAAATCATTAACAAAACCGGAATAGACTTTGTCATAAACATCAATCAGCTTTTTATATCTTGTCAGGTCCCGCATTTCTGACGGATTGTTGCGGAATGGAATAAATGGCACTTTTCCCCAATCGTGTTTAAAAGCATTTGAGGCGCCGACAATTTCGCCGGTGGACAAATCGATTTCTGAGAACATTTGATGTTCTTTGATCTCGTCAAAAATAGCAGCTTTTTTTTTGCTGTAAGTTTGGCATTCCCTCTCATTCCAAATCTCGTAAACCTGCAAGGTATCACCAGCCTCGTCATACTCCTCGTAAACCCGCATGACACCAATGAGCTCTTTATCCAAGCGCTTTGAGTAAATGGGGATAATCTGCTTACTGTCGACAATCGCATACTTAAAAAATCGGGTCTTTTCGTCAATCCAAACATGTAACCATGCAACGCCAGCATTGCCAGCTTTTACGCATAAATCTTTGGCGATGTTGGCATAGCGATCCCCCAAAAGTTTAACAATTTCATCGTTCATTTTTTCGTCGTCAACATCAAAAAGTGGCGGCACCGTCATGGTATACGCAGCCTTTTGGTCCAGCAACAGTTGATGCCAGGGATGGCTAATTCGATTGTCTGCATTGCGCATCGGATTCGCCGGATCCTGCTGCTTCTCAAGCTTTTCTGCTAAGGGGTTACGTTGTCGCAAAATATCATTCCTGTTTTCGTAGTAAAGCTCTGATTTTCGCGTTCTTCCAACGTCTGATGATCGTTGACGCATAATCTTACGAATGAGCTTTTTTACTGTTTCTATTTCCATACAGATACACCTGCCTTTCTTTGTTTCATATCGTCCGCAAAAGCATATCGCGTTGCATCGATTGTGTGATTATCTTTATCTTCCAGCCGCGCTTTAGGATTACCATCACGATCCACCTCATAATCAATATTTTCAAATTCCCGGGCGATGTTTGGCGTTCGATTGGGGTCAATACAAATAAAGTCTAGGTCATCTAACCAGCGCTCGCCATACTCGACGGAATCGGGACCTTTTTTAACACCCTTTATTTTTGTGATGCCATGTTGCACTTTTAATTCGTCAATTGATTTTGGCTCAGCGGAATCGCCCTTAATTTCGTCGTTTTGATAGCCTTTTTTGTCTAACTTTTTGGCCAGTTCACGGTTACTGACTTTTACGCCGTAAATTTCATCGACGGCGTAGATGCCATTTCGCTTTTTATCATAATGCCAACGAACGAAAGCGACGGGATCAGTAGCATAACCAAAATCTAGACCATTTCTGATGTTGTCAAAATTAGCCACCATTTTATCGGTGATGCTGTCAGCTTTGACTCGTAAATTATCAAAAGGCACAACGCCTGAGCCAATGGCCTTGCCCATATATTCCCATTCATATCGCCGTTCGTTGCGCTCTTTGGTGGTTTCAGCTTCCTCGGTAAAGGCTTTTGAAATATAAGGATTATCCAAATAGGTCGAGTGGTGTACAAAAGTATTTGCTGGCTGAAAACTAGTCCCGTATTTTTTATTGACCCATGACTGCTTTCGCTTTGGCGGGTTGTAGCTATAAAAAAATTTATAAAAAAGACCATCTGGCAACTCTCCTCGTAACAAAGAGTTTGTGATGGTCGTGACATCTTCCTCTAGCTTAAATTCGGCTAATTCTTCAACCCACGCTATTGCAAAGGGGAATTTGCTGTCTTTTAGGGATTTTATCCGCTCGGGGTTTTGGCCCCCACGAAAAGCAATGTAATTGCCGCGCGGCTTATACAAAATCCGCATTGGACTTTTACTAATTTTAAAATAGCCATCGAGATCCTGCTCGGATATAGCCCATTTAATTTGCTCATAAACCGATAATTCGATGTTATCAAAGATATATCGAACAACAACCGCATTAACCGGGTATCGCATGATTAGCTGCACAATCGTGTGGGCCAGGTCTGATGACTTGCCAGAACCCCGACCCCCCTCGCAAACTACATGAAGTTTTTTGGGGTCGTTTGCTGCTCGCCACATCGGTGAAAAAGCTGGTGGAATAAAATCGGAGATTTTTTTAATTGCCATCCGCATCACCTGCAGCAGCATAATCGTCAACAAAAGTTGGCGGGTCAACAATGGATAATTCTGTTTTGTCGGTAAATAAGGCATGGCGCTTACCTAAAAGCTCAGCAGCTTTTAAGCGGTCTTTAGCGCTAACTTCTAAATCAGTGACACCCTGGACACCTTCGCCACGATTAATCAAGGTTTCTTCTGTCTCTTTTCCGCGCATCACTGACGTCAAATACTCTAAAACTTCTTGCGCATCTGCGGTGCGTTCGTTATGCATTTTTTCAAGTTGCTCGTCTATATATGCTTTAACCTCAACATTTCTCAACAATCTTCCTGCAGCAGTCGCTGCTACTTGATCCTTTTTCACGTTCGGATAAGCAACTTTATAAGCTCTCGTGCCATTTAAATCTTTTAGGTATTCATCCGCAAAAATTTGCTGTTTGGCGGTAATCGCCATGTCTATTCATCTCCTTTTTTTACACGATAAAAGGCATCAAGCCTTGTTAGCCTGATGCCTTTTTGAAATACTACTTTTATTTCACGCTATCATCTTAACATTTAAAATCGGCGCTTTCAATACCATGCTTTGGACATTTACTTAATACATCATTTGTTCGAGGTCGGTCAGACTGTCAATGCCAAAAAGAAAGATGGAAAGCTCTTGTGTAGCCTTGTTTTCATCGCGTCTAACCGTCCTTTCGTCAAGTCCTAAACTTTCGGCCAGAGCCACTTTTTTGGTTGTTTCTGGCAAAATATAAAGCTTTTCCAGGACTTGACAACGCCGCAAATTGGCATCACCTTTTGACGCGCAATATGCTTTATAAGATCCCCATGTTGCATCAAAATAATCAAGCATGCGCTTTGTTTTCGCTTTGTATTTCATCAAGGCTTTTAGGCTTAATTCTTGTGGATCAAAAATGACCTCTTCATAGTCGTCCATTGTTTCAATAATTTCTTCGCAATGCTTTTTTAACCAAGTATAATTTTTTAGCAAAAGTTTTGTATTTCGTAGCCGCCAGTCTTTTTTAATTTCGACTTGTTTTCCAAAATTTTTTTCGTGTTCCTTCAAAACTGCCCCAGCGATAATCTCAAGCTGATGTTTCGTCAATCCACTACTTGTCATCAAAATTTCCTCCATATTCTTTGATTCGTGCTTTGACGGCCTGCATCAAAGCCTCTTGTCCCAATTCTTTATTTTGCAAAGCTTTCATAACGTCCTCATCGATGGTTCCTTTTGCAACGAGATGGTGGACGATGACAGGCTCTTTCTGTCCTTGCCTGTCGAGTCTGGCGTTGGCTTGTTGGTAAAACTCCAAAGACCATGTTAGTCCAAACCAGACAATGATATGCCCACCTGCTTGAAGATTTAGTCCATGACCGGCAGATTGTGGATGGGCTAAAAGGATTGGAATCTTTCCCTCATTCCACTTTTGAATATCGCCGGTGGAGACGTCCAAAAGCCGTGCCTGTTTGAATTTGTTTTGGATTCGTGACAAGTCATGCTTATATTGATAAAAGACCAGTACGGGCTGACCCTGTGCCTCCTCGATGATTTGTTGTAAAGCATCTAGCTTTTTCTCGTGGATAATTTGCGGCTCTCTGTTTTCATCATAGATGCAGCCATTGGCTAGTTGCAACAATTTATTCGAAAGGGTTGCTGCATTTAAAGCAACCACATCAGAATCGGGCAATTCTAACACATAATCCCGTTCAAGCTCTTTGTATTTTTTCCAGTCAGTTGCTGAAAGTTCTACGTTCACGATGTTATTGGTTCTTGGCGGCAACTGCAGGTAATCTTTTGCTTTCATGCTGACGCAAATATCGCCAATTTTCTCATGAATTGCTTTTTCTGCTCCTGGGACCAGTTCCCAACTGTAAACGATATGCCCGTTTTTTTGACCCGGGGTGAAATACTTGCTGCGGTATTCCGTGATCGTTTTTCCTAAACGCTCCCCCTGGTCAAGCAAATAGATTTGTGGCCACAAGTCTAAAAGGCTGTTCGGTGCTGGGGTACCCGTCAACCCAATGACACGTTCCATAAAAGGTCGGACCTTTCGCAAAGCCTTGAAACGTTTAGCGCTTGGATCCTTAAAACTGGAAAGCTCGTCAATGATGACAGTTTTAAAAGGCCAATCCCGTTTAAAGTGTTCTACCAACCACACAACATTTTCCCGATTGATTAAATAAACATCCGCTTTTTTCTGTAAGGCCTCTAGTCGTTTTTTTTGTGGTCCGAGGATTTTAGAAAATGTTAGGTGGTTCAATTGGTCCCACTTCTCGATTTCATCTGTCCAGGTCTTCTCTGCCACAGATAAAGGGGCAATAACTAAAACATTCTGAATCACTTCAAATGTATTTAACAACTCATCGATTGCGGTTAAACTTGCCAAGGTTTTGCCCAGTTAAAGTCCCATATCTAAGAGTAGGGCGCAGTAGGGGTGGTCTAAAATCCAACCTTTTGAATACTCTTGATATGGGTGTAATTTTACTTTCATTTTGATCCCTCCCTTTTATTCGCAGTGATGCTCCCAAAACATGTGGTCTGCCTGGCTGGGAAAAACCATCAAGTTTTCTGGATTATTGTTTCTCCGATTATGGTCAATGTGATGAACCACCTCTCCTGCTCTAAGGGGCCTACCAATCATTTCTTCAGCTACGACCCGATGTTCATGCCTGCCATAGTATTTGGTATAGCTTTCGCCTGCACCTTTGCCTAACCGTTCATTTCTTATTTTTGTTCTCTCCTCAAATGTCAGACCGCCGGGTTTATTCACTCTTTGAGTTGTTCTATTTCGAATACTCATAGCTTTCAGTCGACAATCTTTGCTGCAATAAGTATTTTTGCCTCGGGGCTTTCCGGGATAACCCTCAAAAGTCGCTCCGCATAAATCACAAATTCTATTCCTATCGTATTTTCTAGGCATGTTCAAAACACCCAATCATTTCTAAATTTTGTACCAAAGCGGAAACTTCGGTTCTTGAATGGCACACGAAAACAGCTTGTTTTAAATCTCGTAAATCCTTGATGACTTTGTCTTGAATTTTGCGGGTTTTACCATCAGCTTTTTTCAATTCTACAAAAATCGTATCACCGTTTGGCAAGCAGACAATTTGATCAGGCACTCCTCGGATTGTGGAAGTCCATTTGAAACTTTGCCCGCCTCGTTTTTTGATTTCTCTTTTCAAGTAACTCTCCACGTCTTTTTCTAATTCCATTTCTGCCCTCCTGCGTATCCAATGTATCCTGCTCTCGCGCGTATAGGTGTATACCCCTGTTTCACATATATATCTATACCCCTTATATATGTGTATTACCCTTTTCTACAAATAAGAGTTATTTATGGATACAATGGATACTTTGCTATCTAATCCCTTACAGCTCTAAGTGTTTGCCCGTATCCACCCCCGTATCCATGTCAAAAATTAATGGATACACTGGATACAGGGTACGAACGTTTGTTCTGTAAGCCGTATCCATTCTGAAAAAAAGATGGATACGGCTAAAAAGCCGTCAAATCAACATTCTCGGTTTTGGGTGTATCCACACCCGTATCCATTATTCGGATCGTATAAAGGCTGTTTGTAGTCCATACCCTTTTCCAAAACGTAATCTCCCGCGACTTAAATGATACTTTTTCCACCCGCTTGAATGGTTCAAAATTTGTCTGATTTCGGCAGCTTTTGCTGGGTGAATATTTTTGGAATCTCCATTATAAAGTTCATTCCAAATCTCTAAGATACATACTTTGTCACGTCGCACCTTACCATCTTCCTGGATCTCAGTTCCCTGCCCCTGGATAAATTCACGACGTTCTTGCCTACTCAGTTCATACCAATCTTCGGTAATAGGAATATCCAAAAATTCCATAATTTCGCCTTCCATACTAGAATTTTCAGTATGAAATTCTTGTTGTTCCAATGCCATTTGTTCCTGTTCGTCCGTCAAATAAAGCTGCTCACCAGACTTCCAAATAATAACAGCTTCTGCCCAAATCTGATCTCGGGTTTCGTCAGGCATTTCCCACACCTTATTTTTTATCGGTTCGAGACCCACATCTACCGGCCAAAAACGACGGTTTCCGGTTCTGTCCCTCAAAAATTCAGTGTCATTCGTGGTTCCCCAAAAAACACATCTCCGCTTAAAATAAGATTTGTGACGACCATAGGCGACACGAAAGATGTCTTCTTGCTTGCTGATGAAATGTTTGGTCGCTTCGATGTCTGCTTTTTTCGTGGCTGACAGTTCGCCCATTTCCATAATCCAAACACCCTGTAAAGCCTCATAGGCATCTTTTCCGGTGACACCCTCCAGGCTATTGGAAAACCAATCCCCTGCAAGAACCGAGGGCAGTAGCGTCTTACCTATTCCTTGCGGCCCACTAGTCACTAACATGTAGTCAAACTTGAAACCCGGAATATAGATTCGTGCCACCGCAGCAGCTAAAAATTTTCGCATGACTACGCGATTAAATAGCAAGTCTTGCGCACCCAGATAATCCATTAAAATTGTTTCGACACGAGAGGAGCCATCCCAATTCAAGCCATCTAAATAATCTTTTACAGGATCATATGAATTTCTTTCGATTTCCTGCGCCAACATGTCGTCAATTTTTCCACGGTTCACAATGCCATAAATCTTTTCAATATAAACTCGTAACCCAGAGTCATCGCTATCTTTCCAGGTTTTATCTCGTTCAACTTTTCGCCAAGGCAGATTTGCCTTAATCTCAATCCGATTTGAAAAAGCGTTCATGTAGATTTTCTTTTTTAAATTCGGATCGTTTAGCATAATAATTTCTAAATTTTTGGCGGAGGCTGCAATTTGACCATACTCATCAACTTCAAGATTCAGATTTTCAAACCAGTTTTCCTCATCAGCATCTAGTTCTTCTAGATCACCTTCAAAGTCTTCCAGTGCCTGGCTTAATTTATCAGACTGAATCAACTTGGTAACTGCCCTATCGTCCATCGCCATTTCACGCATGGCCTTATAAGATGGGTAGCTGTCAATTCTTGTCGTAGGTTTTACATCATCGTCTAAATCCCCGAATTTATGAATCCGAACGAGGTCAAAAGCATTGACTAGTTGGTCTCCCACGGGATCAGTCCCATGATGACTAAAAGCGAATTTATCCTCGTAAATGACTAGTCCACCACTGGTGGTTCCGCCTAAGAACGTCCATCGGTCATCATGCCCCGTTTGCCCATAAATATCTGGCAAGAATGTTTCAATCGCCGACACAATGTCGTAGGTTCGACAAAACGCCCCGACAATTCCTTTTTTAGCTAATGGATCTCCTGCTTTTTTCGCTTGTGTTTCTCGGATGCTGCGACCTCGACTGCTCTCAGGCCAAAAACTTGAGTCCCGCCAATCGGCATACTCCGCTAAAACGGCATCGGGGTCTATCCAGGGTAAATCAAGAAAGCTACTAACATATTCGCCATCAATCGAATGACTGGGAAAATACATCAGCCGTTCCGCTTGGTAGGTGGTATCATCGAAATTATCCATGCCAAACATCTCAGCCAATTTTCTAGCTAATGGCTCGTATTCTTCTGCAGTGACAGACCGACTTAAGGGAATAATTAAACGGTAACGAGGACCTTTCACCAAATGACTGTGGGTCGTATAAACGGCTGCTGCATGATCAAACAGCATTTTCACATCATCCCAAAATTCTAGAGTGGTGCTATCAGCGTCAAGAGTCACAAGGCTACGCTGTTGGGCGTAACCTTTCTTTCGCTTACCTTCTTTCAGCCAACCACCCACAAAGCCGCCAACGTCTTTTACGTCGTCTTGACGCGACTTTGGCATCTTCTTGTAGTCTTCAACCGTTTCTTGCGTGATGGTCGGTGTCTTCAGCCGTTGTAAGAACTCAGACCACGACCACTCCCGATTCTTCCAACGTTTCTCGGTTTTGGAGCTGCCAATCGCAAGATTTAGTTTGCCATCGTATTTTATTTTTTCTAACTTTCTAGGCTGTTCCAAATCTCTGTCTCCTTTCTCTCTCATTTTTTAAATCTCAGACTTCATAAAAACTAACCAGTGAGTCTCTGCCCTACGATTCCCGAATAATGGCGATACGGGTTCAATTGCTTTTAATACTTCTCTTAACTTTACTTGGTTCTCATTCCATTTAAAAATTAATGTCCCACTAGGTTTCAAAACTCGTAGACATTCAGCCATTCCCTGTCTAATGTCTTCTGGCCAGCTGTTCTTATCCAGTTGACCATACTGAGCTTTCATAATTGACTTCTGACCGGCCCATTTTAAATGAGGTGGATCAAATACAACTAAGTCGTATGTGCTGTCATCAAAAGGCATATTTCTGAAATCCGCTACTACGTCTGGCTTCACATTTATTTTTTTGCCACAAATTTCATAGTTTTCTTCTCGAATTCCATATAGGTGGTAAAACTATTCTCTTTGTCAAACCAAAATAATTTTGAACCACAACAAGCATCTAAAATTTTCACTTTTTCACCTTCCTGGGCAAATTGTCGATGTCATTCGCTTCCCCATTAATGTTGCGGAGTATTTATTGGACAACTCCTATTCTGCAAATGTGTAATGGTTCGGGATAAACACTTTTTACATTTCTTGGCCGCTGCTTTCTTGATGAACCCGGAACTTGCCCGCCAACAGATTTGTCCATGGATGGATATCTGTCTTGCAGGGAACGCAAAACGAAAGCTTGATCACCCTCACAATACACAATGCCGGTTTTTAACCCAATTGCTTGATAAACAATCATTTTTCCACCTAATCCTTCATATAATATTTCGTTTCAAATCCGGCAGCGGCTAGGGGTAACCCTTCTGCCCAATCAGGTACGACAGCTAAAATCTCATTCATTTCATCGATGGACTTTTCAGCATCTGGCACCTCCGCCACTGCCTCATCATGGATATGGAAAACAATTGGATAGCCTTCATTCTCTAACCTGAGCATCGCCTCAGCCAGAACATCTCTTGCAGTCGCCTGGACAATATTTTCCACCAGTTTTCCGCCATAAGTTTGCTGTTTTGTGAACATCACTTTATCACCCTGACCCTCATAAAAAACAGCAGGACCATAATCACCTTCTTCTAAATGCGCTTTGGCGTAAGCTAACTTTCTGCCACTTGGCAGCTGAATGAAAAGAAAACCGCCTTTTTTGAAGAATTTCAGCCCTCTAGGTCCTTTTCTCACACCACCATTTTGAAGGCAATCAATGACTGCTTTTTGCGTGCTGAACCAAAAATTCTTAATGCGTTTATTGGTGTCTCTCCAACGATCTACAATATCTTGTAATTCATTTTCTTTAATGCCGTTTTCCAAAGCCCCCATTGCTTTTAAGGCGCCGGGTCCGCCTTGGTAGCCCAATGCGAGAGTGGCTACTTTTCCACGTTGTCGCATCGCCTTGCCCTCAGGGCTTTTCCAGTTATACTCGGTCACTTCGCCAAGATGGAACATTTGCGCGGCAGTCGCTTCATAGATTTTTCCGTGAGTGCGGAAAACATCAAGCACCCATTCTTGATTGGCGTACCAGGCGATTACTCGTGCCTCGATAGCTGAAAAGTCAGAGATAATAAACCGATGTCCCTCTTTTGCGACAAGCCCCGTGCGGATCAATTGCTTCAAGGTATCTGATACCCCGTCATACATCATCTCGATGGATTCGGTGTCTTTCGCTTTGACCAGCTCCCGGGCAAAACCAATCTCATTGAGATAGTTTCTTGGGAGATTCTGTACTTGTAGCAAACGACCCGCCCAGCGTCCGGTACGGTTAGCACCATAAAACTGTAAAATGCCATGAATACGTCTGTCCCTACAACGTGCGCCATCCATCATGATGTACTTTTTTGTACTTGAGTTGGATAACTGTAATCTTATTTCTAAAGCTCGACGAACAATGTCGGACATCGGACTTACTTTCAATGCTAGTTGCACGGCATCTTTACCTAATGTTTCAAAAGGTGTCCCTTGCACTGCTAACCATTCTTTGAATTGCTTCAAAGAATTGGGATTTTCTAGTCCCGTTACTTCTTTTAGTTTTTCTGTATTTCTTTCTGTCAGTTCCGCCATGATGTCAATCGCCGCAGCTGCCAATTCATGATCTATTTCAGCCCCTCTATCATTGATTCGCTGATCTAAGCTGTATAGTTCCCATTCACTTTCTTTTACTGGAAAACGATTGAGCTTTTTGGCAATGGCCATTTCAACATTCACGTCCTGTACGCAATAATCAGTAAAAGTTGCCCATTTTTCTGGATCGTGTTCGGGTAAATTTCTTGCCCGTTGCCCATTTGCCTTTGTCGGCTTACAAGGCTTCGAAAAGAAATTGATTAACTGTGTGCCTCTTGTGTCCTTTTGCTGTTCAATATTGAGATACTTCGCGCATTGTCCCAAAGATGCGGGTAAGCCTAATTCATTTGCATGGACCATGGTACAATGCCAGGCAGCTGGATTTAAAAAGTTGCCACCAAAGTAATAATAAGATAAGCAGACCCGTTCAAATTGTGCGTTAAAAGCAATTTTTAAAACCTCATCGTCAGACAAGGCTCTTAAAATTTCATCGGGTATTTGGTT
The DNA here is from genome assembly GCF_900104595.1 of Enterococcus timonensis. Taxonomy (GTDB): domain Bacteria; phylum Bacillota; class Bacilli; order Lactobacillales; family Enterococcaceae; genus Enterococcus_J; species Enterococcus_J timonensis. The sequence goes on along the minus strand of NZ_FNVY01000004.1, from coordinate 538,507 downwards.
TTTCGTCGTGTCTATGATTTCGACGTCCCCGCCATCAACAGAATAAGCGAATAGCAAAATCTCAAAATTCGGACTGTCAGCGTATTTATAAACACCCACTTTCGGTAAATCCACGGCAGAATACGTTTCAATATCTATATTTAAAGTTTTCATACATTCTCAGCCTTTTTTATTGGCAGACCAAGCTTTGACTTGTCAACTAAGACCATGGGTAGTTGTACTTCTTCCTCCTTAAATACATCGATATCAAAGCCCAATTCAGCTAGATATTCCACACCTTTTTTAGCAGTCAACTTATCTAAATTAGCCAGAATTGCATCGTATTGTTCATTAATCACTTCCCTTTTTTTATCAAAGGGAACTTGCACTTTTCCGTAACCAGGGATTGAATCAGTTTTCAAGTTTTCAAAAAAGTGTTGCTTATATTCTTTAAAATCTTTAACTTGATGTCTAGAGGAGCTACCATAGAAATATGTGCCAAGGGAGTTTGTAAACTCCACTAAAACATTATTTGATATGAGAAAATCCTGTACTTTCTGGAAGTGGGATTTTAAGATTTCAAAATCGGAATCATTCTGTTCCCACCAGCTCGATACGTGATCTAGTAATACGGAATTTCGATCTTCTCGTAAATTATTTAATACCTTTGAGCGAGTTATTTGTACCTGTTTTTCTAAACGTTTTTTTGTTGGTTTCATTTTTTTTGATCCTTTCTACTAAAAGAAAAGGGGCGTTTCCGCCCCCAGCTATTAGATTTATGCAAACATGTCGTCGTCACTGTCATCTTCCCAATCAACATCCGAAAAATCAGATTCAGCATTGGCGCGTCCACCTAAGAAATCGCCTTTCCCTGTGGTTAAAATGTTGTTAAGACCCGCACTGATTCCTTTATTTCCTGCCGTTGCATACGCATAAAAATTGATGGATGCAATCGCATAAACACCACTGTAGACATCATCTGGGCTATCAGTTTTAACCAACATACCTCCCTCACGTTTCACAACTTGGGGTTTCGTTTTACTAGAGACATTGATAAACATTTTATTTGCGAATTCTGGTTGTTCATCTGTGTCCATTTCTTCGTCCGCATCCCGTAAGGTCGTTTTAAGATTTCCGGGTTTTACACCTTTTAACTTATTATCTTTTGCAGCTTCATACGCAGCTTTAATAGCTTTTTTCATCGCGTCAAGTGTTTCTTTATCGCTTTTATCGATGATAAGCATTGTCGAATATTTAGCTTCTTGCCCTTCAAACGCCTTTGGTTGTAATACATTTGCATAGCTTAAACGCACCTTGTTTGTAATTACTTTCGTTCCGTTTGCTTTTGCCATTTTAAATTCCTGCTTTCTATTTTTAGTTGTTTTTTTTTATTCGTTGATTCCATCAAAATCATCTATTGCTTGATCTAAACTATTGAGCGCTGGACGTTTATCCTTTTCCGGCACTAGAACGGGTTTGCCCTCGGGCTTCATAATATAAGGGGATGCCAGTTCTTCAAATTGCTTTTTGCCAACTAATTTTTCTAATGAAGTGATGGTTTGAAGTGATCTTGGCTTTAAGATTTGTTCATCTTCAAAACCCTCGGCTTCTAATAGATACAGTACTGTTTCTTCATCAGCTATTTTTCGATTGCTACGACCAGCAACAAGTTTCCAACCCGGGTAGTTGTCTTCGCCTTTAAGTGCTTGACCTAACGCATATTGCTCAACGTGCTCCAGCCATTTTTTGATTTCCGATGACCGTTCAAGAATTTCAGCGATTTCGCTGGGTTCTAGCAAAGGTGCCTCTTTCAACTCATATTTATCAACCAGTTGAAAGTTCTTTTCGGCTCTTGGACGAAGTTGGGCACGAACTTTGGAAAACTTCACTACGTCGTCTGTAATGGTCCATTCTCCGATACCCTCATATGCTTGAACAGCGCGAGGAGCTACATAGTTATCCGCCCAGTAAAGTAATTCATCCTTTTCTATTTCAAACGTGGAGACATTATCTAGCCGCGGCTGAACGATGGTCATTTTTACCTTGTCAAATTCATAAGCTAAATCGTAAATATTCACAACACCCAGTGCGTAAAGCATAAGTTGGACATTTTGATAAGCATCAACGGGAACGCCTTTGCCGTATTTGAGGTCAATAATTTCCACGACCCCATCAGCTAAAATAACAACGTCGCTAGTACCAAATCCATCAGGCACCCAAGGACTAAAATCCACCCGGACTTCTAGATCAACATCCGCATTTTCGTAAGAGTTGACATGTTCCATCACCATTCCCACATGATCATTCACATAGTCATCCATTGATTGACTGAAATAGCTGTTCATGGCTTTGAATTTATTGAAGCGTATGGAGTAAGCCCGTTTAGATATCTTCCCTGTTTCATATTGCAGCTTGATTTCAGCCAAGCTGTGGGCTGCGGTACCTTCTTCCGCAAAAACACTGCTACTATCTTTGAACTGTTCTTCTAGTCGTGCAATCGGCGGGCAAATGAGCCACCGATGGGCGCTACTGGCTCCTAACATGGCATGTCCATTAACCGGCATTATTTTTCACCTACCAGCACTTCTAAGTCCGTCAAGAATACGGAATAATCTGCTTCTTGCAGGTCACTTAACTTTTCAACATTCATCCGACTAAAAGCAATCTTTACTGCATCGCGGTGGCCAGCACTGATGGCATCCTTCATTGCTTTTTGAACATCAGTTTTTTTGGCGTTTGGGTACTTTCCTTTTGTTGCTGATTTTTCGTTCTCGTCGTCATTTTCATCTACTATCTCGGATGAATCCTCTTCTTTAGTACGCTCTACTGCTTCGTCAGTTTTTGATGGTTCGGTGTCTGAGATCAAGTCCGTAGAGTCCACTTCTTTTTTCGGTGTGGACACCTTTTTCTTTTGTTTTTCTGCTTCCGTTACTTCTTTTTTTCCTTTGACCTCAGCGACTGCCTTTTCCAGAACTGGTACTGGGTTGTTTGAAAATGCATAAACGTGATTCATTAGTTCTTCCACCGTTTCTGCGCTGATTGTTAGTGTAATTGACATTAATTTTTCCTCCTTATGAAATTCGTATTGGTGTAACCAAATAATAAAAATCTTTCGCAACAAATCGGACAGGCATCACGCTTGAAATGAACTGCAATTCAATCATTTGAATGTTTAAGCTAGAAGCCAGTTTAAAAACATCATTTAAATATCTTGTGTTGATTCCAAACTTAAGAGGTTCGGCATCCTGCCAGTTATTAATCTTGACCGTGGCTTTTTCCAGGGGCTCTTTTATTTCATGAAGAGGAATGAATTCGATATAAGACTCATCGTCCTTAGTAATATATTCAAAAGTAGCTGTTTCACAAGCCTTTTCTAAAATCATCGTTGATTTTTTAAAGTCACTTACATCTAAAAATAAAGAACTTTTTGCCACCTGCAGTGAATCTACAATACGATCGAAGTCGGGATAGCTCTTCCCGTCAGTTCCCAAAAAATAATCATCTTCTACCTCATTTAAGATTCCACCAAGCCGAACAAGCCGATGCGCACTTCCCGCTTGGGCAAAACCATAAGATGAAATTTTGATTTGCCGGATATTGCTTGTTCGCTGCTCTATTTTTTCCCACTGCTCATATTTTGTTCTGAAATCTTCCAATCTTTTAACCCAGGCGGAATACTTTTTCTTATAAGATAAGCTCTCTTTTTCTTTTTCTAACTCTGGTTCTGCTGGCTTTTTGGGTTCTTTGGGAGCCTTTTTGGCTTTCAACTCCTTGAAAGTCGAATAATGCTTTTGTAAGATATCGATTTTATCCACTTCTTAAAATCGTTCCTTTCTGCTACAATGTAGCTGTAGATTATTTATTTCAGGCCTTTGTCAGTTGCTGCTGATAAAGGCTCTTTTTTTATCTTCTGTTCATTTTTTGTGTTTGTGGCTGTTAATCCAACATCTGTCCCGCGATATTTAATAGCGCAGTCTGCGTGCTGTACGCGCCACCCTTCACCAGCAATCCGCTCAAAATGACCTTCGCCGGTTTTGACAAGGCGACCACATCGATAACAGCGACCCGGATATTTATTTCGCATGTCTGTTTCCTCCTTATCTTGTCATCCACATAATAATAATGACTGTCACAGCAACAGCATTAGTTAGTAAACTTAAGTATGCTATCGCCTGTGTACGCCGTAATTTGATAACACCAGTTACCGGATGAATTGCTGCTAACCCTCTTTTTTTCATTTGTTCTGCCCCCTAAATTATTTTTTTCGACGGTAACGATTTTTATCCATCCATCGCACAAACAAATCGAAGGTGTCTAACTCAATCAAAACAATTTTGTGCGTGGGATGAATAACGCCAGATGCAAATTCCGGAATTTCGGACATTTGACTGATCCATTTGTTAAGACTTGCCTTCGAAATAGAGTACATTTTAATTACAACGTCCTTGCTACCGTATTTAATTTCGGCTCGTTCGGGATCCATCGCTACTTCCTCCAAATCAATCTGAATTGGTTTGGGCATGGGCTCATACCTCCTCTCTTAAAATATCAACATTTGTTGATATTTTTATCAAAAAAAATAGTCCATTCAAAGCTAAACGCTTTTGCTATTCGCATTGCGGTGTGCACACTTGGATCTCTACGACCGGATTCAATAAACCAATATCCTTGCTTGGATAGCTCTGTCAGTCTAGAAGCCTCCAAAATAGTTAATCCTGCCTTCTCTCGTTTTTTTCTTAGCCAGATGCGTTCTTTCATTTATATCACCTCCTTGACAACAATATATCATCACTATTTGTTGATGTCAACTAGTAGTGATAAAAAATTTGATTTTATAAACAGGTAGTGATACAATATTATTAAATTAAATACTTATGCAGGAGGAATGAAAATGGTACCATTTAAAGTAAGACTTCAAAAACTAACAAGTCTGCGAGGCTGGTCTCAGGCAGAATTATCAAGACAATCAAAAATATCTCCACAACAGATAAGCTATTATATGAATGGTGACCGAGAGCCATCAAAAGACAATTTGAAGAAGCTGGCAAAAGTTTTTAATATCCAGACCGAATTTTTCTTAACCGATATTGTTTCTGAAGAGGTCATGGATGACTATATCGAATTTGGTATATATGAGGGATATGAGGAATCGCCTTCAATAGAGGTGGGAGATACTCCGGAATTTTTTCAAATTCAACGGAAGTCAAAAAAGCTCAATCAGAAGGATCAAAAAAGACTTTTGAAAATAATGGAAGCCACCTTTGATGATATAGACAATGGCAGTTTTAAAGAAGATAACGATGATGACGACCTGTAGGAGTATTACAAATAGCCCTGATTATGCATACGCACAAAGTATTGCATATGATACTGTTTTAACATGTAACCAGAAAAATCTACCAATCTCGGTAAAGAAGATTATTCGTGATATTCCGAATCTGCACATACAGAAATACACTAGTTTTGCAAAAAAAAACGACCTCACTCTCGACGAAGTTTATGAAGAACTTGACTCAGAGGAAGGATGTTTATGGATGCGAAAAGACGGGCAGTTTATCATTTTTTATAATGATACCGTTAGCAACATAGGTCGCTCTCGATTCACAATTGCGCATGAATTAGGACACTATTTACTTAAGCACAATGAATTGACAAAAAAAACAAATTTATCCCGATATTCTCTGTCCGAATCCGAATATGATATCTTTGAAAAAGAAGCAAACTATTTTGCGAAGCGCTTATTAGCCCCAATCCCTCTTGTGGATACATATCTAGTCAATTGGGAAACTATTACAGCGGAGTGCATTGAATTTGCATTTGATACCTCTTATACTGTTGCACTTCATATTATTAACGATATTGACAAGAGGTATAGAAATTCGAACATCGTTCGAGAGCACCACCCTATGGTGAACAATTTTATTGATTTTATAAATCGTGATTCCCAAACTAAACTTTGTTTAACTTGCAAAACACTACAGCCAACAAAAGAAAAATTTTGTAAGATTTGTTCTGGGAAAAATTTCCTTGAATCAGCTTATAAGACTTACACTTCATTCTATTTGGAAAGGACTAACGAAATGAAATATTCAGGTTTTAAATTAAATGAGTTCTATCGCGCGACTACGTGTCCAAAATGTGGAAACGAGCAACTAACAGAAACACAAAATGCCTGTCAAGTTTGTGGCACAAACATTATGAATCGGTGTTTAGGAGAAATGCCCGAATACCCCATGACGCCATCAGAAACTATCCAGTCATCAGGTGGCTGTGGACAAGGACAGTATGGTCTCTCCGGAGATGCTCGCTTCTGCCCTTTTTGTGGAGGTATAACATCTTTCTACTATCAGCGACTTCTTAAAAGCTGGGAAGATGAAAAGGAGGAACAAGAAAAAAGACTTCAAACACTTCCAAATTCCTTTTCAAATAATACGAGTAGGGTATTTGCATCGGGAGCTACGAATTAACTCAAAAACAAAAAAGATGCAAAAATGGAAACAAATATTAAACTTTGGTTCCTGGGCTACTGTTTTAAAGCTATGTAGAAATCTGGCGACTACCACTGCCTGCCGCTAAGTGGGAGCTAAATACTTTTTTGGAGGAGAAAAAATGAAGAAGCCATTGTTGCAAAGAAAGTGGGTTTGGGTTGTTATTGTTCTAGTAATTTTAGTTGGTGGTTCTGAGATTAAATCACAATTTGAAAACAACAGACAAGATAAAGTTGTCGCTGAAGCAACTAAAAATGCTGATAAAGTTCTAGCAGGGAAAGTTGAAATCCCAGATCCCTACTTTAAATCAAAAGAAGAAGTCGAAAATTTATTCCAACAAGCGGATTTGACTGCTGATTTTGTAGTAGTAAACTTTGATAAAAAAGCAGATACGAATCAAAGAGCAATCAAAATAGGCGACTGTGATCAACTTGATGCAGATCAACCAAATGTTACGTATTACGGAGATAAAGAAGTCGGTGAAAAATATGGTTTTTACGCAGATGAGGGTTCAAATATTATCATCGGATATACTGATCACGACTATGATGGCAGTAGACAAAAAGACAACTCTTCGGAAACGAAAGAATCTAGCGAAACTATTAGTTCATCAACAGCTGAAGAGCCCCGTAATATCACAGAAAATTTAGCAATGGATACAAACGAAGCTTTCATCAATCATTTAAGTAATTTACAGGTTTTGGAAGTAAATGGCATCTATATTGAAGACGGCAACTACACAACTCAAATTACTTTGGAAAGTGCGGGGTCGCTGAAAAGCGCCATTAACCAAGTGGCGCAAGCAGTTAGGTTGTTAAGTGATACAGATTTGTCTCAGTTCTCAAACGTCGGAATCAGTGTTAAAACGATATTGTCGGACAACGAGCTAGGTTTTGTTGTCAAATCAGATTGGGACCCCGCATTTATCAATTCTGAAAAAGCTAAAATTACGCAGAATAAAAATGTCGCTGACTTTGCGAGGTCTTGGTGGCAAATAGAAGAATAGAATTTTAAACAAAAAAAGACACATCCCCCGCCCGGCAAGAACGTGGATGTGTCATAGCAAAAATAAACCTGAAATAGGTCTCTTTTCTGTACCCTATTTTAGCACAAAAAGGAGAAAATCAAAATGTGGGTAGAAGAAAGAACGGATAAAAAAGGTAAAACTACTTATAAGTACATAGAAAGATTTGAAAATCCAGAAACAAAAAAACTTATAAAAAAATCCATCACGCTTGAAAAAAATAATCGCCAGGTCTGGAATTTTGCCCAAAAAGAACTTAATCGCATGATTGCCGAAGAAACAGACAAGGTTAAAGCCAAGTCGCAAGAAAATGGAATTATCCCAAATGATAAGACACTTGGGGATATGATAGATGAATGGTTCCTAGAAATTAATGATCCTAGGTCTATCCGGCCAGTTAAGGGTTCGACTTTGTCTGGGTATAGCTACGGCATTGACGCTCTTAAAAATAAGTTAATGATCCTTGAAATAAATATGCGGGTCCAGGACGTCACATTTGATGATGTACAAGCTTTTTACGACCGTATGACCTTTGACATAGGTTATCAAAAATCTTACGTCAAACGATTCAGAGCAATCATCCGTGGAGCATTCACCCTTGCCTATAAGAAAAGATATGTACGAAATCTGGACCAAATCCACTTCTCGCGAATCAAGGAGCCGCTAAAAACAATTCAAGACATGGAGAAAAGGCAAATCCCCCGCTACTTTGAAAAGGACGAGGTCAAAAAAATTTTTGAAATATGTAATAGCTACAACCCTCTATATACTCAAGTTTTTGAACTTCAATATTTAACGGGCATGCGATTTGGCGAAGTCATGGCGCTGGAGGAAAAAAATTTTCGTGAAGGATTCTTATTAGACATTCACGGAACTTTTGACAACGCAGTCAGAAGCAAGACGCGTCGAAAAAAAGTACCACCAAAAACCAAAAAATCATTCCGAACAATTGAACTTGGAGACAAAGCAGTTGAAATCATTAAGAGCCGCATTTACCATAACCAATTTATCAAAGATAAAAAGACAAATTTTCTATTTGTTACTCGCCATGGTAAGCCGTACGACCTAGGAACTTTAAATGGTTTTCTTAATGCACATCAGCAAGAATTTGGGATTACCACAAAAGCGAGCACCCATGTTTTTAGACATACACATATCAGTTTGCTGGCTGAAAAAAAAGTCCCACTGCAGGTAATTATGGAACGTGTTGGACACGAGGACCGAGAGACAACTGAAAAAATTTATATGCACGTCACAAAAAAACAAAAAACAGACTTACTAAAAACCCTGAATAGTTTTTAATAAGTCTGCCCCCTTACTGCCCCCTCAGACGAAAAAACGTCTGTAGTCCTTGCTACGCAAGGGCGCCCATTGGATCCCAAGGTGCAAGAACTTTTGGTTCAGCTTCAAAAGCTTTTAGTTGATCTTCAGATAAAAATTCTTTGCGAACAACGATTTGATAAGTGTATTCATCCATCCAAGCGTCGCTAGCAACGAAAAATCCTTTTTCGCCAACTTTATCGCCCCATGAATTTTCGACTTTCCATTTTGTTGATTGACCATTGACAAGATCCACACCAGTTAAGACCATAGCGTGCGTCATTAAGCTTTCGCCATAATCAAGGCGTTGAGCTTTAGTCGTATTTAAATCAAAATCAAAAGTACCATTTAAATCATAAATATCATTAGCCATAATTCCTGATTGACGTTGGGAAGATTGACCAACATCACAGCCAAACCAAACAGATTCGCCTTGTTCAAGTTGAGCGATGGCTAATTTTTTGAAAGTAGACATATCGACATTCAAATATTTCACTTGTTTGCCATCAACGACATTCCCTAATAATTCCACAGTATAAGATTTATCATAAGGTTTGTCTTTTGTTGGTGCATTGATAATACTTACATATTCGTCAAGGTCAACGCCAACATATTCATCGTAAAATGATTTTGGTGTTAAATTTTGGGCAATATGATAATCGCCATCACCATTGCGATATTCAAAATCAAAAGTAGCAGGTGGTGTGCCTAAAGAAGCGGATAAGAAATTATAAATTTCAGCTAACATGCCTTCTTTAACATCAGCAATTTCTTCAACGGCTGCATCAGAAGCAACCAATTCCCGTAAAATTTGAGCATCTTTACGCAATTTTTTGTTAAGTAAAGAATTTAATTCCCGTGAGTTAGAACTTGCAGCTGATTCGGGAAATACCGTTTTTGGTACGACGCCATATTTTTGGAATAAAGAAACAATCATATCCCATTGGCCGCCGTCTTGTTGTGGTGTTTGTAAAAGAAAAGCCACTTTGCGGCTAGTTAAATCTTCTTCAGCTGTCCCGAGAATATTTTCGTAAAACCAATTGGCTTTTTCATATTTATCCCAGAAAAAAGTATAACTTTGGGACAATTCGAAATCTTTTAATTGAAATTGTCCTAATAATTTATGACGGAAAGTATTTAAAGCTGCAAACATCCAGCAACGGCCAGATTGTTTTTGGTTAGCTACCGGACCTGTTGTCAGATCGATAGAAAAAACCGGTGTATTATTGACATGGCCTAATTGGCTTTCAGCAGAGCTTAAGATTCCGTTTTTAGTAACGGCCCGTTGAACGGCTAATTTTTTGCCATCTTGAACAAATTTTTCGCGAAAGTTTTGCGTTTGTTCCGCTGTAATTTCGTGTGACATTGAATCACTCCTTAGCAAATTTTAATTTCTAAGCCATTCTACTCTTTTTAAAAATGAAGTTCAAGGGCTGAATGAAAATTCATGAAAATTTTCAAAAAAAATAATTGATAAACTTTCTTCTTGTCTTATCTGTATTAGCGTGTATAATACAAGATATCAAAGGAGGTTAGCAAAATGATTTTAGAAATAGATCCACAAAGTAACGAGCCGTTATATTTACAAATGAAGCGGCAAATTATTTTAGGCTTGGCCCATGGTCAGTTGGCTTTTGGTGAGCAGCTCCCTTCAGTGCGGGCTTTAGCTGATGAAATTGGCGTCAACATGATGACCGTTTCTAAAGCTTACACTGCTTTAAAAGAAGACGGCTATCTGGTGACTGATCGCCGGACCGGTACGAAAATTGCCGAAAGCATTCCGGAAGCCAATGATTTTGTCGATCATTTTACCCAAGAGCTCTCGTTACTTTTAGCGGATTGGTTTAACCATGGAAAATCAGCTGAAGAATGCCTGACACTTGCTGCAAATATTTTGGAAACATTTAGAAAGGAACATCAATGATGAATTTTATTTTTTATTTAATTATGATTATGATTAGCGGTATTTTTTATGGCATGAGCATTCTGCAAAGCCGCCCGCACAAAAATATTTTATTAGAAAATACTTTACCGAATGAGGCGTTACACAGCGAGGAACTTGCTGATTTCATCAAAAAACATCGCCAGAAAAATTTATTCGTCGCTCTTTTTTCAATTATTTTTTATTTGCCTTTACTTTTTATTTCTTACGATTCCTTGCTGATTCTTTATTTTTTTGTCGGCATGTTCGCTGAAATTGGCGTTTTTTATGCTCTTCAAGTTATTTCTATCGGCCGCTTGTATCATTTAAAAGTCGCCCAAAATTGGCAAGTCCCCACCGCTGAAAAAATAATTGTCGACACGAAAACGATTCAACAAAAAAATCAAAAAATTATTTCTCCCTGGTGGTTTATGCTGAGCCTGCTCTTAAATATTATCGCCAGTTGGCTGATTTATACTATTTTTAAAACCGGCGCTGCTTTTTGGTGGACCTTGATTGGATCAATGGCCCTGACGTTCTTATTTGTTGGTCTGTATCAAATTATTAAACATTTGCCAGTGAAGGCTAACACAAAAGATGCCTCAATTAATCAGCAGTTCAACGATTTATTTGTCCATGACTGGTCGCTTTTAACTGGGGTCTCCAGTCTGGTTCTTGCTGTGATTCCGTTTTTTATTCCTTTGTCTCTGAACGCTATCCCTCCTTTTGATACTATTTTGTTTAGCGTCTTAATCATAGCCGTAATTGCCTACATTGGCTGGACTTTCTGGTTGCTTTTTAATACGCGCAAAAAACAAGATAATTTGCTCGCGAAAAGTCAGATCATTTATCGGGATGAGGATCCATTTTGGCGCTTTGGCATTTATAATAACCCTGCCGACAAACGGTTGAATGTCCCGGACCGCATTGGGATGAATATTTCGGTAAATTTCGGTCGTCCTTTCGGTAAATTGATTTATAGTTTACTGGGAGTTTTCTTAGTTGCGTTGGTCGTCTTTGTCACGGTGCCCATGCTAAAAGCGGACTTTAGTGATGATGCTTTCGTGGGGGAAATTCAAGATCAAGTGGTTTTACTAAAAGCGCCACTTGCCGCAGATGCCCATATTAAATTTTCTGAGATTGAACGAGTTGAAGAAATTTCTGAGCTTCCCAAAAATCGGCTACGCATTGCTGGAACAGCCACCAATCATTATTTAACTGGAAAATTTCAAATAGCCGGTAGTTCTGCGAAACTTTATATTTACCAACCTAGTCAACCTATTTTAAAAATCTCCACCAAAAATACAATTTATTATTTTGCCAGTAAAAATAGTGCCGACACTAAAAAATTAGCCGAAGAATTAACGAGTCAATTCACTAAATAAATCAAAAAAACCTGTCTGATTAAGTTCAGACAGGTTTTTTGATTTTAATAATCGAAATGCATGTCACTTTTTAAATCTTTTCCCGAAAATAATTAAATCTAATAACTTATCCCCAGTATCGGCGACTTGCGGCAAAAATCCGTATCTCTGATAGCCAAATTTTTCAAATAAATGGCAACTAGCCTGATTAGTAGAAAAAATAAAAGCCAAAAAAGTAGTTAAACCAATTTCTTCACCGATTTTTTCTAACTCACTTAAACATTGAGCGCCAAGACCTAACCCTTGCGCATCTTTGGCTAAATAAATGCTCACTTCTACCGTTTTTTCATAAGCCACTCGTCCGTAAAAATCAGATAGTGAAGCCCATCCGATTATTTTCCCTTGCTGGCAAGCTACTAAAAGTGGACGGATTTCCGAATGTTTAGCAAACCAAATCGCTTGTTCTTCTATGGTCACCGGTTTTAAGGTGGCGGTAATTTCTCCAGCAATCACCGCGTGATTATAAATTTCCGTGATAGCAGGTAAATCTTTCAACTCAGCTTTTCTAAATGTAATCATCATTTTTAAACTCTTTTCTTTGCTTAGTAAAAAAACACCGTCGACGAATTTCAAAAAAGAATTAAGCGAATTTTAGACCAATAAAATGTGTGAACAAAAAATTAAAAATAAAAAATTTAAATTTGGCTTTTTTAAAGTAAAAAGTCTCGATTATTTTGGTCAAATTTTGGTCAAGCGGCTAAGAAACCTTGATTTAACGGTACACAAAGAGCCACCTGTCGGATTCGAACCGACGACCTCTTCCTTACCATGGAAGCGCTCTACCTGCTGAGCTAAGGCGGCAAAAATTGAAGCTATTTTCATTAAAAAAATGTTATTGAACACAAAAAATAGAATAACTGATTTTTAAAGTTGTGTCAAGAGAAATTCCCGAAAATAATTTAGCAAAATTGCCGCTCCGACTTTTTAAAATCACTTATCAACGGCCTCTTACTGCACTACACTAATAAAAATAGCGGTTTCGAGGTGGCTTGATGATGGCTAGTTTTTATAACGAAGGGATTCCCATTTTTGTCACTATTGTTCTTCATTATAGTGATGGGCGTTTTTGTTTTTGCAATTGGTTTTCTTTTTTTTAATTTGATTTTCAACGCCACTGCTGAAAAAGAAACTGCCAAAAAAGACACGCCATACATTTTGGCGTGTCCATTTTTTTATTTAAAATAATTAATTCCCATCGCAGTTTTTACTTCAGATAAAGTTTGGGCAGCCACTTTTTCAGCTGCTTCAGAGCCTTTTTGTAACATTTCATAAATGGCCGCTGGATCTTTGGCAAACATTTCTCGGCGCTCTCTCATGGGCGTCAGTTGATTATCTAAAACGTCAATTAAATATCGTTTGATCGCCACGTCCCCTAATCCACCTTTTTGATATTGAGCTTTCAAGTCGGCAATTTTTTCTGAGTCTGTGCCAAATACATCCAAATAAGTGAAAACCATATTTCCTTCCACTCGTCCAGGATCGGCCACATGAATATGTTGCGGATCAGTATACATTTGCATCACTTTTTTCTTGACGACATCCATGGAATCAGCCAAATAAATACCGTTATTCAACGATTTACTCATTTTGCCTTGACCATCGATTCCTGGCAAACGCCCGCTTCCTTTTGGTGGTAACACAGCCACTGGTTCAACTAAAACTGGCGCATAAATATTGTTAAAGTCCCGCACAATTTCGCGAGTTTGTTCTAGCATCGGTTGTTGATCGTCTCCGACTGGCACCAAATTCGCTTTAAAGGCGGTAATGTCGGCTGCTTGGGCAATTGGATAAACAAAAAAGCCAGTAGGAATACTTTCACCAAATTCTTTTTGCAAAATTTCAGCTTTCACAGTCGGATTTCTTTTCACCCGCGAAACGGTTACTAAATTCATAAAATATAAAGTCAGTTCAGCAAGTTGGGGAATTTGTGATTGAATAAAAATAGTCGACTTACTAGGATCAAGTCCGGCTGCCAAATAATCTAACGCCACTTCCATAATATTATCCGCCACTTTTTGCGGATTGCGGGCATTATCGGTTAAAGCTTGTTGGTCAGCGACCATAATGAACATTTTATTTTCAGGATCTTCTTGAAGAGCGACCCGATTTTTTAAACTCCCTACATAATGTCCTAAATGAAGCTTTCCAGTGGGCCGATCGCCGGTTAAAATTGTATTTGTCAAAAATATTTCCTCCTTTGTTCTGTCATTTTTTAGTGTACCGTTTTTTTAACAAAGACTCAAGACTTCTCTGCTGAAAAAAAATTTAGTATAGACCATTTTTTGATTGAATTTCTCTTAATTATTTGGTAAAATCAAGCTAATTATAATGATTTCTGGGAGGAAATTTATTTGGGTAACTCGAGTAACCGCTTTTTTAATTTTTTTTCAACTCCTTCGCGCCTTTATTTATTATTAATCTTTTTTTGGCCCCTAGGATTAATCGCCGTTATCAAAGCCCGAGGCGACCTGACTAGAAATCACAAACTTTTCTTGAGCTCAGGATTTTTTGTTTGGATTGGTTTTATTTTGCTGCTATTTTATGTTGTTGCAATTCAACAAGAAAATTTCCATTTAGAAGGACGAATTGATCAACTAATAGAAAAGAAAGTCCAAGCCCTTCCAACAATCGATACTAACGCGCCAACTTCCACTAGTGAGGTCTCCACTACAAATGCTAGTCAAACGGACACTAGCGCCGTTCAAGTCGCTGATAATCCTAGCTCGACAAGCACTCCCACTTACGATCAAATCCTTCGCAATCCGATTTATTATGCTGGGCAGCAGGTCAGTTTTTCAGGAAAAATATTAGAATTTTTGGCACCGGTCAGCTGTTGGATATTTATATTGCGGTGGATAATAATTCTCAGCTTTTGATGCATGTGACTGATATTATTGCTGAACCCCGTCTTTTAATGTTTGACCAAGTGACCTTCACCGGACTTTACAACGGTTTAACCGATTATACGACTCTAAATGGATCGGACATTACGATTCCAGAAATTAAAGTAGAAAAGCTTTCGATTGTCAATAATGTTAATTGAGAAAAGTTCTCCAAGACAAATAAATTGCATCTTCTTCAAAAAATGTTATGCTTACTTTTAGTAAGAAAAATATTTTTTTGAAGGAGATTTTTTTTATGGAAAAAACAATTGATACACAAATTCGCGGACTCCACCATGTAACAGCAATTACTTCAAGCTCCCCTAAAATTTACGATTTTTTCACCAACGTCTTAGGCTTGCGCTTAATTAAAAAAACGGTCAACCAAGATGATATCCAAACGTATCATTTATATTTCACCGATGATATGGGCTCAGCTGGTACGGATGTAACTTTCTTTGATTTTCCTGGCATTCAAAAAGGTCGTCGCGGAACGAACTCTATTTCACGGACTGGTTTCCGGGTACAAAGTGACCTTGCTTTATCTTTTTGGGCGGAACGTTTCAGCGCCTTAGAAATTAAACATGGTCAAATTTTTGAACAATTCGGCAAAAAAATCTTACATTTTGAAGATTTTGATGGCCAACAATATCAACTTGTTTCTGATGAAAATGACCACGGTGTCGCTCCTGGTACCCCTTGGAAAAATTCTCCCGTTGAAAAAGAAAATACGGTTGTCGGCTTAGGACCAACTGTTGTTACTGTTTCTAATTATGATCATATGAAATTACTTTTAGAAGAAGTGTTAGGCTTTAACTATGTGGCAACGGATGGACAATTTCATCTGTTTGAAATCGGCGAAGGCGGCAATGGGGCTTCCTTAATTATCGAACACCGCAATGATTTGGCCGATGCTATTCAAGGGTATGGCTCAGTCCATCACCTGGCTTTACGGGTGGCCGATCAAGATGCCTTGCGTTATTGGATTAAAAAAATTGATGAATTAGAATTTCCAAACTCAGGATTTGTCGATCGTTTTTATTTTGCTAGCGAATATTTTATGGCCGCTCCTGGCGTTTTATTTGAACTTGCTACTGATGGTCCTGGTTTCTTGCAAGATGAAAATTATGAAACAGCCGGTGAAATCTTGTCCTTGCCACCATTTTTAGAAGGCAAACGTGCTGAAATTGAAGCCATGGTTCGACCATTTGACACGACAGCGCATAACAAACCACGGACCTAGCCTATGAATCAATTTCGTTGTGAAGACTTAAGTCCGGCGGAAAATTATAAATTTTTATCCGGATTAATCATTCCCCGAGCGATCGCTTGGTTGACTACTTGTAACCAAGACGATCTGGTCAATGCTGCGCCTTTTAGTTTTTTTTCTGGCGTCAGTAACCAGCTCCCACTTTTTTCGGTAGCTATTTTACGCGTCGATGGGAAAATGAAAGATAGTGCTAAAAATTTATTACAGCAAAAAGAAGCGGTGGTTCATTTAGTCGAAGAAAAAAATTTGGCTCTGATGAATGCGACATCTAAAAAATATCCCGATACTATTTCTGAAACGGCTGAACTCAATATTCCCCTCATTGATTCCACAGTAATTTCCACGCCAGCGATTGCGCTAGCGAGTGTAAGAATGGAATCGACTTTATACCAGCATATTGAAATTAAAGACCGCAACGGGCAAATAGTGACTGATTTATTTATTTTAGAAGCGAAAATATTTCATTTTGCTGATGAAATATTTGACGCTGAAAAAAATTATTTAAAACTGGATGCTTTAAAACCAGTCGCTCGATTAGCTGGACCAAATTACGCAACGCTAGCTGACGAGATTTATCTACCGCGTCCATAAAAAAATTCTCCGCAAAATTAAATTTGCGGAGAATTTTTTTATTTATTATTCACTGACAGGTTTTACTGAACCGTCCCATTTTTCTAAAATCCAATCTTGAACTTCTTTTTCATGAAGCACTTCAAGTAATTTGACAATCCGAGAATCTTCTTCTTCCCCTTTACGAACGGCAATCACGTTGGCGTACAAGGAATCGTCGCCTTCAAGTAAGATGGAATCTTCCACTGGGTTTAAGCCCGATTGATAAGCGAAGTTGGCGTTAATGAAAATCAAGTCGCCTTCGTCATTATCATAAGCTGAAGTTAATAATTCTGGGGCAATATCTGTTTTGAAAGTTAAATTTTTAGGATTTTCATCAATATCATCAAAAGTTGCTGTTTCCAAATCCACGCCATCTTTTACCGTCACTAAATCAGCAGCAATTAAAATAGTTAAGATTCGGCCATAATCTGGTGTATTCGTAGAAGTTAAGACCGTCGCGCCATCTGGCAAATCGGCAATATCATCGTAGCGTTTGGAATAAGCGCCTAAAGGTTCCACATGAACGGCACCAGCAATCCCTAAAGCATCGTTGTTTTCAGCATTGAAAGCATTAATAAATGGTGTGTGAGCAAAATAGTTCGCATCAATATCGCCAGCAACCAAGGTCGTATCTGGTAACACATAATCGGTAAATTCTTTAATTTCTAACTTGATCCCTTTTTCTTCCAAAAGAGGCATGACATGTTCCAAAATTTCAGCATGAGGACTTGGTGAAGCACCAACGATTAAAGTTTCTAATTCTCCAGAAGCTGATGAACCAGTTGAAGCTGTATCAGTATCATTGCTTGATCCACAAGCAGCCAAAGTAAGTGCGGCAATTCCTAAAGTAGCGATCGTTAATAATTTCTTTTTCATAAATAAATTCCTTCTTTTCTTTTTTTTATTTAACGTTTATCAATTTTTTTGACGATAAAATCGCCCAATCCTTGCACTAAGAAAACGAACAAGGTAATAATAATTGTCGCAACGACAATGACAGTGAAATTATTTCTTTGAAATCCTGAATTCCAAGCCAACTGCCCTAGCCCACCTGCGCCGATGACCCCAGCCATGGCGGTAAAACCAATCATGGAAACAGTCGTCACAGTTAAACCGGAAACTAAAGCCGGCAAACTTTCTGGCAATAATACTTTAAACAAAATTTGTGCTTTAGTCGCGCCCATCGCATTGGCCGCTTCTAATACGCCGCCATCCACTTCCCGCAAAGCCAACTCTACCATCCGCGCAAAAAATGGGGCGGAAGATAAAATCAAGGCCGGATAAGCGGCAATGACACCAATCATGGTACCCATCACTTGTTTTGTAAAAGGCATCAATAAAATCAGTAAAATCATAAAAGGAATCGCTCGTAAAACATTAGTGATAACAGTTACTATACCGTATCCCACTCGGCCCAACCCACTTTTATTGCGAGATAAACTGTAAAGCAAAACTCCCAAAATTAATCCTACAACGAAAATAATCACGGTGGCGACAAGAGTTAAAGTAATCGTATCGCGAGTGGCTTCCCAAACTTTCGGCCAGTCTACTTCGCTAAAATTTAAATATTTTTCAACAAAAGTTTCTTCATTCACCTTTCAACACCTCCACTTCCACGCCTTGCCCTTTGAAAAAAACTAGCGCTTGTTGTTGGTGCAATTCATTTCCTGAAATCATGACGGTCAAATTACCGAAGCGACCATCAATTGTTTTTTGAATCCCGCCGTGAATGACGCTAATATCAATCGGATATTTTCGAATGGCTTGAGAAATCACCGGCTCATTGGCGGAATCTTTTGTAAAATGAAGATTAACAATTAGCCCATCAGGATTTTCATTGCGAAAAGCTTGCAGAATTTGTTCAGTATCATCTTCAGCCGTTTCTTTTTTAACAAATCGTTTCGTCACTTCTTGTTGGGGATTACGGAAAATTTCCAATGTATCGCCACGTTCAACGATGCGCCCTTTTTCCATCACCGCGACTTTATTACAAATTTTGCGAATGACGTGCATTTCGTGAGTAATTAAAACAATCGTTAAGCCAAGCTTTTTGTTAATGTCCATCAGTAAATCCAAAACTTCATCGGTCGTTTGTGGATCTAAGGCACTAGTTGCCTCGTCACAAAGTAAAATTTCTGGCCGATTAGCAAGTGCTCTAGCAATTCCGACTCTTTGCTTTTGGCCGCCGGATAACTGAGCTGGATAATGATCGCCGCGACCGGTTAAACCAACGAGGGCTAATAATTCTTCCGCCCGTTCTTTACGTTGAGCTTTTGGTACACCGGCAATTTTTAGTGGCAATTGAATATTTTCTAAAACTGTTTTTGACCATAATAAATTAAAATGTTGAAAAATCATCCCGATTTTCCGACGAAAATTGCGTAAATCTTTTGTTGATAATTGCGTAATATCTTGATCGTGAACTTTAACAATGCCTTTGGTCGGCTGCTCCAGTCCATTGAGTAAACGAACCAAAGTAGATTTGCCGGCACCAGAATAACCAACAATACCGTAAATATCACCAGCTTCAACAGTTAAATCAACTTCTTGAACGGCAAATACTTCTTCGGTCTTATCGTGGAATGTTTTTTCCACGCCTTTTAATTGAATGATTGACATAATTACCCCTTTCTCCATAAAAAAAATCGCCCTCTCCTTATCTATAAATATAGATAAAGAAAGGACGAATTTAGCTTCGTGTTACCACCTTTTTTTACAAAACTTTTGCAAGTTTTGCCTCACCCAGTACTTGTTGCCGCATACTGTGACGCATTATCGGGCGTTACCGGAATAAGCTGAATACACTTGCCTACTCTGCTCCAAGACCATCTTCAGTTTCTTTTCCCTTATCCCTTTTCACCAAACGGGACTCTCTTTACAAAGTTTCCGGAAACTTACTCTTCTTTTCAAAGCTTTTTTTTATTTAATTTAAGAACTGAATGAATCATACCAACTCTTTTAAATTCTGTCAACACTTTTTAAAAAAATTTTTTGAAAATTATTTTCACAGCTGGCCGATCTTCATTTCTTTATAAATTATTGGGCGGCTGGAATCATTTCTACAAGCCAGGCACTGAACGCTTCAGGATTATCTAACAGCTCAGGTTGATCGCTAGCTTCTTGGTGAACAGCGGTAATTGTGCCGGCAATCGGTGCGACAAATTCATTGACTGCTTTTTCAGCTTCCACTTCGACCAATGAATCCCCTTTTTTAAATTCCGCGCCAATTTTTGGCAAATTTACAAAAGTGACTTTCCCTAAATCTTCTTGGGCTTGCGCGGTTAAACCAATCCGCACTTTGTTATCGAGCGTTTGGATAAATAATAAACCATCAGCAGTTGTTTTCATTTTTTTAACTCCTCATATTTTTCTTCAACAAAACCATTGGCAAAAAAATGCCCGTCTAAAATCAAAAGTGGTCGCCGCACTAAATAACCGTCACTAGCTAAAAGTTCAGCTGCTTGCTGAATCGAGAAATCTTCCACTTGTGTTTTTAAATTTTTTTTTCGATATAAAGCTCCTGACGTGTTGAAAAATCGCCGAGTTGGTAATTTGCTTTCGGTTAAATATTGTTGGAAATTTTCAGCACTTGGAGTTTGTGTCATCAAATCTTTTAATTCATAAGAAATATTATTTTCATCTAACCAAGCTTTCGCCTTTTGACAAGTGGAACATTTTTCATACCAAAAAAATGTCAGCATCAATGAAGCACCCCCGTATCTTTTTCTGCTTGAAATCGCATCGACAGCAAGAGCCCGACGCCAATTAAATTACTTAATAAAGCCGATCCCCCTTGAGAAATAAAAGGAAGTGGAATCCCAGTTAACGGCAAGAGGCCAATATTTGCGCCGATGTTTTCAAAGACGTGAAATAAAATCATCATAATGATTCCCGTTGAAATGTAGGCGTAAAATTCATTATTCGTAGCAAAACAAACGAGCACCATCCGATAAATCAAATAAAAATAAAGCAAAATCACGACTGTTCCGCCGACAAAACCAAAGTTTTCGCCAATGACCGAAAAAATCATATCACTTTCTCGAACTGGCACGTAAACTTCACTGACATTAAATCCTTTACCAAAAATCCCGCCAGATCCAATCGCCATCAGCGCTTGAGCCGGTTGGTAACTTTTCCCGGTCGTATCATGAAATGGATCAAGCCAAGAGTCAATCCGATCAAACTGATACGAATGGAATCCAACTTTGTAAAGCAATTCCCGCCCAGAATCTGTCGTTACTAAATAAATTGTCCCAGCGGCAACGACTACGACAAAAACAATTAATGGCAATTCGATTTTCCAAGTAATTCCCGACATTAAAAAGACGCCGGCAAAAATCGCCAAGAAAACTAACATCGTCCCGAAATCTTTTTGCATTAAAACAAGTCCAATGACTGGCGCAGAAACTAAAATCATTTTTCCTAACAATAAAAAATCGCTCCGCACACTGCGGGGCTTGTGATGTAAATTGTGGCGCGTCACTACAAAGGCCATCATCAAAATATAAGCAATTTTCATTAACTCAGCTGGTTGAAAAGATAACGGTCCAAGGACAAACCAGTTCTTTGAACCTGTTAATGCGGCTAAGTTTGGATCGTAAAATTGTAATAAAGCGACCATAAGTCCTAAACCAAGAGCATAAAAAATCGGCGTCAAGCGCCATAAAATTTTGCTGGAAAATTGCATTAAAATGATAATCGCCACGCCACCAAGAATGTACCATAATCCTTGCTTTAGCACATCGCCCATAATATCTGGCTGCCGCACATCTTGAGCGAGCGCCACATATAATGACAATAGCCCAATAACCGCCAGCATAAAAACTGGCAAAATGATTCCATAATCAATTCGATTGTCTAAATTATTTTTTTTCGTTGTGTCCATATTGACCCCTTTTCCGTAAAAAGTCTTACCCTATTATAGAGCCCTAGGACGAAAATGGAAAGTCCCCTTAGAGAAATTTAACCTTAAATTTTTTTCTGCTAGGTCTTTACAAAATTTCTAGTCTTCGCTATAATAAAAAAGTTGAGCCAGCTTAGCTCAGTCGGTAGAGCATCGCACTCGTAACGCGGGGGTCACAGGTTCGAATCCTGCAGCTGGCATAAAAGATAAAATAAAATAATTTTTTTTAAATAGAAACCTTGCTAAATCAACATTTAGTGAGGTTCTTTTTTTGTATAAAATATTAAAAAGTAAATTAACATGAACAAATTACGGACAAAAAAGTTTTTTTCACAAAGTAAAACAAGTTTTTTTATCATTTATATTTACTCAATCTAAAACACTCGTTTTTTTTATGACCTCTTCCTTACAAGTTTGACTAATCTATGTTATAATGACTAAGAAAGGGTGGTTTTTTAGATGGTAGGATTTAATAACAGTTACAATCATCGCCCGGAACCTTCTGATTTCGGCGAGAATTTTGTCAAAGATGCCAAAGTATCATTCGTCATTAATGGCCGTCACCTCACAGGCACTGTAACCAAGCAATTGACCAATTCCGCCGTCGTGGAAATTGATCAAAAGCCCGAAAATGAAAAGTTTGTCTTCCAAACAAATGGCGTTGTCGTCATTAACTACAAAAAACTAGAACGCGTTTAAAATCAAGGTTATAAAAAAAGCGAGTAGCGATGTAGAAAAATAGGAAAATGGTGTATGAGGCAACGCCTCAGAAAACATTTTTTCTTTTTTCATAGGAGCTGCTTTTTTTATACCGTCAATCAAGGTTATAAAAAAAGCGAGTAGCGATGTAGCAAATTAGGAAAATTGAGGATGAATCATAAATTCACCGGAAATTTTATCTATTTGCCTAATCGCTGCTTTTTTATACCGTCAATCAAGGCTATAAAAAAAGCGAGTAGCTCCGTAGAAAAATAGGAAAATGGTGTATGAGGCAACGCCTCAGAAAACATTTTTTCTTTTTTCATAGGAGTTGCTTTTTTTATACCGTCAATCAAGGTTATAAAAAAAGCGAGTAGCGATGTAGCAAATTAGGGAAATTGAGGATGAATCATTAATTCACCGGAAATTTTATCTATTTGCCTAGTCGCTGCTTTTTTTATACCGTTAAATCAAGGTTATAAAAAAAACGAACAGCGATGTTGCAAATTTTATCAGATGATTATATTGGATAAACTTTTAAAGTTTGGGGAGTGTTAGGATGCTTCATTTTTTTGTTGTTTTTTAACAAAAATTAATCCAAATTAAATCAAGATGGAATATTTTAAGTTTTTCAAAGCTCTAAACTAAGGATGACTCATTGATTATACCTTAACAATTATTTTATGCACCTATAGTTTACTGCTCTTGACTTGGTACTTTAAAAATAATCTTTTCCATAACAAAACGAATCTTTGATAATCACTTGACCAAATAAAAAAGGCTCTATAATTTATTGGACTGATAGAATAAAAATTCTGTCGGTCCCTATTTGTATAAAAAAACAAGAAAACATACAAATTTTCCGTTAGAATAGAATCACCATCATCACATTCTGGGGAGGAAAATTTGTATGTTCGAATTCAATGATATCAAAAAATTGCTTAGAATAAAAGACTCAAATATTGAAATTCATAGTGTTGAGGAAGAAAGGGACAAAAAAGGTGGGCATCTCGTCGTCTATGCTTCCTTAACGAATCAAGTTTCACGCTGTCCTGAGTGTGGTCAGGCAGATGAAAAAACGATTGTTAAAAATGGCGGAAAACAGTCTCGAATCCTTTTAAATTCTGCGGGCAACCAGAGGACTTATCTCAATCTCAAGAAACAAAGATATCTCTGCCGCAACTGCCATAGTTATTTTACCGCCAAAACGTACCTAGTGGATCGCTTTTGCTTTATTGCTAAACAAGTATTTTACAAGGCATTTGAGGAGCTCACTGAAAAAAATACGGCTAAAAATATTGCCAAACATTGTTTCGTTTCTAGTTCTACTTTACAAAAATCAATCGACTTATTAGGTCAGGAAATCAACATTAAAAAGAATTGGTTGCCCAAATGTTTACTATTTGATGAATTTCGTTCTTTAACCACTGACAAAGGAAAATTTGCTTTTTCTTGTATGGATGGTGATACGGGCAAACTGTTTGATATTCTTCCTAGCCGCAGAAAGAATGACCTTGTGGACTATTTTATGAGCTTCGATCGCCAGGCCCGGCACAGTGTTCGTTACGTGGTGTCGGATATGAATGCCCCGTATCTAAAAGTTGTTAAAATTTGTTTCCCTAACGCTAAGCTTATCATTGACCGATTTCATATTGTCCAGCACATGAACCGTTGCTTTGATAACCTGCGGGTCAGAGTAATGAAAAGCCTCAATCAAAACGATCCCTCACAGGCCAAACAATACCGGCAATTAAAAAAGCTCAATCGTCTTCTTTTAATGAGTCACGATAAATTAGATTTTCAAACATTTAAAAAAAGAGCGAATTTTAGTTGGAGCTACTTAACACAAACCGAAATCGTGGACCGACTTTTAACCATTTCTGAGGATCTTTCCCTGGGCTACAACTACTACCAAGATTTGATTTACGCCTTCAATCATAAGGATGGCGGCGAATTTTATCGTCTTTTAAATGAGATGCCTGAAGAAATTCCCGCCGAACTCCAAATATTAAAACGTACTTTCCGTAAACACGAAGCAGGCATTCGCCTGTCTTTAGAAAAATCCTATTCCAATGCAAAACTAGAAAATATCCACACCCATATAAAAGTCCTCAAAAGAGTCGCTTACGGGTATCGAAATTTCTCCAACATGCGCGCTCGAATCTTCTTAACCAACAACCTTATTTCTATTAAATAAAAAAACAGCCAAAGCAGAAAATAAATTCTGCCTTAACTGTTTTAAATAATCCTATCAGTCCGATTTGACATTGAGCCATAAAAAAGCGAAATCATAACGATTTCGCTTTTTCTTTTTTTTATTTTGTTCCGAACAAACGGTCACCGGCATCGCCTAGACCTGGAACGATATAGCCATCTTCATTTAATTTTTCATCTAAAGCAGCCACATAAATATCAACATCTGGGTGCGCTTCTTGTAAAGCTTTGACGCCTTCTGGAGCAGCGACAAGGCAAACAAATTTCATATTGGACGCGCCACGTTCTTTCAACGCATCGATGGCCATAATTGCTGATCCACCGGTAGCCAGCATTGGATCGACAACAAACAATTGACGAGTAGCAATATCACTAGGTAACTTAACAAAATATTCTACTGGTTTCAATGTTTCGTGATCGCGGTACATCCCGATGTGTCCGACTTTGGCCGCTGGAATTAATTCCAAAATCCCGTCAACCATGCCCAGACCTGCTCTTAAAATTGGCACAATAGCAACTTTTTTCCCACTTAAGGTTTTCTGAACGGATTTACCGATTGGCGTTTCGATCTCAACGTCTTCTAGCGGCATATCGCGCGACACTTCAAAAGCCATTAACATGGCGATTTCATCCACGACCTCACGAAATACTTTGGTCCCACAATTTTTATCCCGAATAATTGTTAACTTGTGTTGAATTAACGGATGATCAATCACTTGAAATTTTCCCATTGTGTCAGCTCCTTTTTTTTATCCTTTTCATTCTAGTGTATAAAACTAAAAATAGCTAGTCTAAACTACAAAAAAGTGAGAAAAAATTTTAAAATTTTCCCTCACTTTTTCTTTATTTATATGGTAATGGAAATTTAGCCGTCAGTTCTCCGGCATCCGTTTGCACTTGTTGCAAAATTTCTTCATTTTGCGGATGACTTAAAGCTTTAACAATCATTTTTGCCACTTCAATGGATTCCTCTTCTTTAAAGCCACGAGTGGTAATCGCCGGTGTTCCCACCCGAATGCCAGAAGTGACTGTCGGTTTTTGAGATTCAAAAGGAATACTATTTTTATTGACCGTAATCCCCACAGAATCCAGCAAAAGTTCCGCTTCTTTTCCAGTCAAACCAAAACCTGTCACATCTAGTAAAATTAAATGATTGTCCACATCGCCGGAAATCACGCGGATTTCTGGTGTTTGATTGAAAACTTTAGCCATAGCTTTGGCGTTATCAATAATTTGTTGGGCGTATTCGATAAATTCTGGTTGCAACGCTTCTTTAAAAGCCACTGCTTTAGCTGCAATCACGTGTTCCAAGGGGCCGCCTTGTGTGCCGGGGAAAATGGCTGAATTAATTTTTTTAGCCAAAGTTTCATCGTTAGTTAAAATTAATCCGCCTCGTGGACCCCGCAATGTTTTATGGGTCGTTGACGTCACCACGTCGGCGTAAGGCATTGGATTTGGATGAAGGCCCGCTGCTACTAGTCCTGCGATGTGAGCCATGTCCACCATCAAATAAGCGCCAACTTCATCAGCGATTTCCCGGAATTTTTTGAAATCAATCGTTCGACCGTAAGCTGAGGCGCCGGCAACGATTAATTTTGGTTGAAATTTCCGCGCTTGAATTCGGACAACATTATAATCAATCACTTCTGTTACCGGATCCACGCCATAACTTTCAAAATGATACATTTGACCAGAAAAATTCACCGGAGAGCCATGTGTTAAATGACCGCCGGCAACAAGATCCATGCCTAAAATAACATCTCCTGGTTGCACTAGCGCTTTATAAGCAGCAGCATTGGCTTGAGAGCCAGAATGTGGTTGGACATTGGCAAATTTAGCGCCGAATAATTGTTTGGCCCGGTCAATAGCTAAATTTTCAACAATATCAATATATTCACAGCCCCCGTAATAACGATGTCCAGGATAACCTTCTGCGTATTTGTTCGTTAAAATACTTCCTTGAGCGGCTAAAACTTGAGGCGAAACAAAATTTTCAGAAGCAATTAATTCAATATTTCTTTGTTGGCGACCCAATTCTTTTTCAATTGTTCCAAAAATTTCTGGATCAAAGTCTTTTACTTGTTCAAACATCGACACCACTCCTTACGTTTATTACAAATAGTGTAGCATAGGAAAAGATATTTATGTTAGGAATTATTCCTTTGACACCAAACATTGCCGCTAGCTTTTTTCAAACGATTCATATAAGCCGCCCCTGCCCCTTCGCCTGAAAGTGTCGCCGCCAAAATGACTTCGCAACTTTCATCAAGCGCTCTGAGGCCCGCAAAAAGAAAATGATTAAAACTTGCTGGATGATCTTCTCCTAAAGAAAATGAATCCGTGAATTTTTCTGAAACTAATTTTTGCAAAATATGATCTGGTGCTAAAAGGCCAATTTTTTTTCCTGGAAAATCAAGCAGTGCTCGTTGCCAAACTTCAACGTGGGCATTTACTGGCATCATTACTACCTCAGCATTTGGAGAATAATGTTTATATTTCATCCCGGGTGCTTTGGGTGTTTCGCTTTTGCCAACTAAATGTTGATCTAAAGAAACATCAACACCTAGTGCGTCACTTAACTGTTCGGCGGTAATCGATCCTGGCCGCAAAATTAAAGGCGCGCTACTTAAATCTAAAACGGTTGATTCCACTCCAAAAGTTGTTGGACCATCGTCTAAAATGCCGGCAATTTTTCCTTTTAAGTCATGATAAACATGCTCTGCACTCGTGGGCGATGGTTTCCCTGAAGTATTGGCAGAAGGACCGACTAAGGCGCGGTTGCTTTTTTTAATTAGCTCAAGGGTTAAGGCGTTATCTGGCATCCGAAAGGCACAAGTTTTTAAGCCACCGGTGACTAATGGAGATAAAGCATCGGGTAAAATTGGTAAAATCATCGTTAAAGGTCCTGGCCAAAATTTTTCAGCAAGTTTTTTAAAATTAGCTGGCAGTTTGCCGACATATTTTTCAATTTGGGAAAGACTGGCCACTGTGACAATTAACGGATTGTCGCTAGGCCGACCTTTTGCGGCAAAAACTTTAGCGACGGCTTGTTCATTTTCACAATCAGCACCAAGTCCATAAACTGTTTCGGTGGGAAACGCTACTAGCTCGCCTGCTTGAATGAAAGAGACGGCTTGGTCTAAATCATTTTTAGTTAAGATTTTTGTTTCCATCGTTTCTCTTCTTTCTTTTCTTTCTTTTATTGAATCTTTCAATTATTCAATGACTACCATCCGATCGCGACCGGCCATATCTTTAAAAGTTTGCACTTTTTTTTCGGGAAATGATTGGCGAAAGATTTTTTCCACGGCGTCTTTTTGGGCAAAACCAATTTCTAGAAAAATTTTCCCGCCTGGATTTAATTTTCTTGGCGCTTCTTTCGCAATTTTTTCGTAAATGGCTAGGCCATCATTTTCAGCAAAAAGAGCGGTGTGCGGTTCGTATTTTAAAACGGAAGCATCCATTAAATGCTCTTCACTTCTAGCAATATAAGGCGGATTGGAAACTAAAATATCGAACCTCTCTGAAATATCGCTTAAGACATCGCTTTTGATAAAATTCACATCACAACCGAGATCTAGCGCGTTGTGCCTAGCCACTTGCAAAGCGGCCGTGGAAATATCGGAAGCTTCTACTTGCCAATCTTGGCGATTTTTTTTCAGACTAATCGCAATCGCCCCACTGCCTGTGCCAATATCTAAAACTTTTAGCGCCGTCTTTGGTGTTTTTGCCAAAACAAGCTCGACTAATTCTTCAGTTTCCACACGAGGAATTAAGGTATTTTCATTGACAGAAAAACGCAAGCCGAAAAATTCGGTGAAACCTAAAATGTATTGGACAGGCTGATCGGCCAGTAATAAATCAAGATCATCTTCCAATAGTTCTTCCACATCTTCAGGAATTTCTTCATTCATTTTCATTAGCCAAATAGTTTTACTCCAACCTAATTGTTGCAACAATAAAAATAAAATTTGGTCGGGATCTTTGCTTCGACTTTGTAAAAACAAAGAAGCTCGTTTGTGAGCTTCAAAGTAAGTTTTAATAGCCATTCTCTTGCAACTCTTCTAGTTTTTTTGTTTGATCATACATAATTAACGCATCAATAATTTCATCAAGTTTTCCGTTAAGAATTTGATCTAATTTTTGAATCGTTAAACCAATCCGATGATCCGTCACGCGATTTTGCGGAAAATTATACGTCCGAATACGTTCGGAGCGATCGCCAGTTCCCACAGCTGATTTACGATTGGCATCATATTCACTTTGCGCGGCGTGAGCATAATGATCATACACTCTTGCCCGCAAAATTTTCATCGCTTTTTCGCGGTTTTTAATTTGTGAACGTTCATCTTGCATCGCCACAGCAATTCCTGTAGGTAAATGGGTCAAACGAACAGCAGAGGCGGTTTTGTTGACGTGCTGTCCACCCGCTCCAGAAGCGTGATAAATATCTACCCGAATATCTTTTTCTGGCATATCGAGTTCCACTTCTTCAGCTTCTGGCATAATAACGACTGTCGAAGTTGAGGTGTGAATCCGTCCTTGAGATTCGGTAGAAGGCACCCGTTGCACCCGGTGTGCGCCTGATTCGTATTTTAATTTTGAGAAAACATTTTCACCAGAAATCATGGCGACAACTTCTTTATAACCACCGATTCCCGTGACATTGGCTTCCATAATTTCAAAGCGCCAGCCTTGTGCTTCGGAATATCTTTGATACATGGTTAATAAATCCCCAGCAAATAAGGCCGCTTCATCGCCACCTGCTGCGCCGCGAATTTCTAAAATAATATTTTTATCATCGTTAGGATCTTTTGGTAGTAAAAGAATTTTCACGCGTTCTTCTAGCGCTTCTTTTTCTTTTTTCAAAGTAGACAGTTCTTCTTTGGCCATTTCAGCCATTTCACCGTCTAGATTTTCGCTTAATAATTCTTCTGTTTCAGAAATTTCTTTTTCGACTTCTTTGTAGCGGCGATAAACAGCCACCGTTTCTCGCAAACCGGCTTCTTCTTTTGATAATTGTAAAAAACGCTTTGTGTCAGAAATCACCTCAGGGTCAGAGAGCAATTCTCCTAACTCTTCATAGCGATCGGCCAAAGACTGTAATTGATCGTACATATATCCTCCTTGTGAACTCTTAGTTGTTTCAATAGTTGTTGTTTTAGTTAGTAGTTATTTCGGCAAATTTTCAATGAGCGGGTGGGAATAATGATAGCGACACACCGGATAAAAACTTTCATTGCCGCCAATTTGAATTTGATCGCCGGTATACGTTGGCTTGCCGTCGACAAAATGTAAATTCATCGTGGCTTTTTTATGACAGAACCAACAAATGGTTTTCAGTTCTTCAATTTTGTCGGCGTATAAAAATAAATATTTACTGCCGGAAAATAATTCATTGCGGAAATCATTTTTCAAACCAAAAGCCATTACTGGAATTTGTAGTTCGTCGACAATTTTGGCTAGATCTAAGACATGTTGTTTTTCTAAAAATTGGGCTTCGTCAATTAAAACACAAGCCGGCCGCGGAGAAATAGCATCAACAATTTCAAAAATAGTTGTCTCTGAAAAAATCGGAATCGCCTCGCGTTTTAAACCAATCCGACTTGCCACATAACCCACACCCGCGCGGTTATCTAGACCGGAAGTGAAAATCACTACCGATTTATTTTGTTCTTCATAATTGTGGGCCACTTTTAAAATCTCGATGGTTTTTCCCGAGTTCATAGCGCCGTATTTAAAAAATAATTGAGCCACCCAAATTCCTCCTTGCTTATCGGAAATATTATACAGAAAAAAGCGGAAAATAGCTAGATTTTCACCGAAATCTAAAGATAAATTAAATCTGGTATACTTGAAGATAAATGATAGAAAAACCGATTGTCCCACGTATAAGGCAGTGTAGAACAAAAATAATGACCAAAAAAAATATCGAAAGGAGAAAAAATGTCTGAAACCTCATCGACTGTTGATCAACAAATCATAGACTTATTAAATCAGCGAGATTTTGTTGGTTTAGAGCTTTTGATTAAAACCTATAAACAAGCAATTCATCAAGAAATCTTACAACATTTGCCATCTTTTTTGCATAGTCAACTGCCAGATTTAGAAAATGAAGTTTATTTTAAAATTTGGGAAAAAAGTCAGCTGTACGACCCACAAAAATCACTTCTTAAAACGTGGTTAACCGCAGTGGCTAAGCATACTACCTTGGATTTTTTGCGGCAAGAAAAAAATCACAAAAAAGAAATTTCTTTAGAAAAATGGCAAGAAGATTTCGCTATCCAAGATCCCGCATTAGCACAAGAATTTTTCATGGCTCACTTGCAAAGTTTGAAATCTTTAGATCAAACCATTTTTCTACGCTATTACTTTTATGAAGAAACTGCCGAAGAAATTGGCGCTGATTTAAAGTTGAGTCCGGCAAAAATTTATAATCATCTCTCCCGTGGCCGCAAAAAATTGGCGCGAGTATTAGGAAAGGAGCAATTCCATGCTTAATCAACATAACGCTTTTAAATCCGTAATTCAAGCCGGCACTTTACCGTCTGATACGAAAAAGAAATTTAAACAAACGCAAATGTATATTTTAGTTGAAGAGTTAAAAAAAATTTGGAAAGATCAATTAGGTCCAGATGAACCGATTTTGGCGATGGTGCCCATGACTAATGAAGAAAACTCGGCTATTTTTACGACTGGCATCATGGGTATGAGTTACGCGAGAACTGAAAAAGCGCGGCAATATGTCAATACTTTTTATGATTTGAGAAGCAATCGTCTACTGCTATTCACTCCCAAAAAAATAATCTTTTTTGTTGTCTTGGATTTTTTAGAGGAAGGTCAATATTATACTTACCCTTATGAATTGATTGAAAGTATTCACCTGGAAGCTTACAAGATTGGCATTTTTGGTCCTAATAATAATAAAAATGTTATTGAAATGGCTAAAAAAGGGGCCACGAATTTTTATATGCTAGATTTTGAAAGTCAAGATCATTACTTTACAGAAATGTTTAACCAAAAAGATGCTTTAACTTTGCTGAAAGTCTTTAAAGAAGTCCCCGCTTTAAAAAATAAAGTAAATAAATACGCCGGTGTCTTTCGCAAACGGCGTTGGGATTATTTCTTCGGCAATCCTTTATTCAGCTTAAAACTTGCTGGTTGGGCTAATATCGGTTGGTTTGTGTTACTCGGTCTTTTCCTGTTGGCTTTACTGTTAGCCTTCTTCCACTAAGGACCTCTTCGTTCTTTCTTGCCATAAAACAAAAAAATTGCCGAATTTTTTTCGGCAATTTTTTTTATTTTTATTCTCCAGCTAAAATAGTCGTAATGGATAAAAGTCGTTTGACTTGGGCATTAATCGCGCCGTCTACTTCGTCTTCTGCGACCATTTTTCCTTCTGGGGTAATTGTCGCTGACGTGCCATAAGGGTTTCCACCGGAGCCGTAACTTTTTTCATCAACATAGCCAGGCGGCACAATTAAACAGCCCCAATGTTGGGCTACTGTATAAATACTTTGAATCACTTCTTCTTGTCCACCGTGGGCATTTTGCGCCGAAGAAAAAGCAGTGATTGCTTTATTGGCCAGTTTCCCAGCAAACCACAAGCCCCCTTGCATATCCATAAATTGTTTCATTTGGGCTGCCATCACACCAAAGCGGGATGGAGAAGAAAAGACGAAAGCATCCGCCCAAATCAAATCATCACTTTTGGCTATTGGAATATCTTTAGTGGCCTCCACATTTTTTCGCCATAATGGATTGGCATCAATCGCAACATCTGGTGCCAGTTCAGGAATTTGCCGCAAGCGTACTTCAGCGCCAAAATCTTCGGCGGCTTTTTGGGCAAAGTGAGCCATCTTTGTGCCATTACCTGTCGAACTATAATACGCAATTAAAAGTTTAACCATTGCAATCTCCCTTTCTCATTCCAATCTCATTCCTACTTTAAGCGTAACAAGCCTTGGCAGTTCTGACAAATCATTTGCTAGAGTCTGCTTGTAAAGTGCTTCACGGCTTCACTTTAATCATGACTTTTTAATCAATGCTTTTCCCAAATTTTTCTTAAAATATTTCTCTGAACGCAACACTGCTTAATTTTTAAAAAAAATTATGTTACACTTGGATTGATTTTAGCTTGAAATTTGGAGGAATCTCATGAATTTGAAAAGTTTAACCGCCATTGTTGCCGGCAAAACTGCCCAATGGTTTTTACATACCTTTTTAAAAGGCGGATCAAGCTATCCGGGAAAACTTGCTTTAAAAATCCAACCGAATATTCTTGATACTTTAGCCCGCGATTATGAAGTTGTTGTTATCACTGGTACCAATGGAAAAACTTTAACGACGGCTTTAACTGTTAATATTTTAAAACAACAATACGATAATGTCCTCACTAATCCCACTGGAGCCAACATGGTTCAAGGGATTGTTTCAACTTTTTTATCGGCGAAAAAAAATAAAGGCAAAAAATTTGCCGTTTTAGAAATTGATGAAGCTTCCCTTTCTAAAATTACCGAATATATTAAGCCACAACTTTTCGTTTTCACGAATATTTTTCGTGATCAAATGGACCGCTACGGCGAAATTTATACCACTTATCAAATGATTGTTGATGGCGCAAAAAAAGCCCCCGAGGCGAAAATTTTAGCCAATGGCGACTCACCGATTTTTAATTCACTAGAAACAGTCAACGAGCGAATTTATTATGGATTCAATCATCAAAAACCACTTGAGCAGATGCCTCATTATAATACTGATGGCATTTTGTGCCCGCAATGTCACCATCTTTTGCATTATAAAATGATTACTTATGCAAATTTAGGCGATTATTATTGTCCTCATTGTGGTTTCTCTCGCCCGCAATTAAATTATCAACTCACCAATATTTCTAAAATGGATAATCTTTCTTCTGATTTTACAATTGACAATCACGATTATCACCTACAAGTTGGTGGTTTGTATAATGTTTATAATGCGTTAGCTGCAGCAAGTGTGGGAGAATATTATAGCGTCACTCCTGAAAAAATCGCTCAGGGTCTTGCTTACGATGAAAAAATATTTGGCCGCCAAGAAGTGATTCAGATTGGGGACAAAGTTTGCACGCTTATTTTAGTAAAAAATCCGGTGGGCTTAAATCAAGTCATCGATCTGATTGCTTTAACGCCGCCACCCTTTTCTCTCGTTAGTTTTTTAAATTCCAATCCAGCTGATGGGATTGATGTTTCTTGGATTTGGGATGGCGAGCATGAAAAATTAGCTCAACTAAATATTCCTAAATTTATTGCCGGTGGCGATCGCCATAAAGATATGGCGCTGCGTTTAAAAGTCGCTGGTGTCCCTAAAGAAGATTTGGCAGAAGTCAGTGATTTTAAAACGGCCATTGAAAAAATTCAACAACTACCCACAAAAAATGTTTATATTTTAGCGACCTATACGGCTGTGCTGCAATTTAGAAAAGAGCTCGCTAAAGCCGGCATCATTAAAGGAGGGATGTAAGATGGAAAATCTTGAACTTAGAGTTGGCCACCTTTACGGAAACTTGCTGAATACGTACGGCGATAATGGTAATATGTTACTTTTGAAATATTACACAGAAAAAATGAACGTGGCCTTTCATTCTTCGGTCATTTCGATTCATGAAGCATTTCATCCTGAAGATTTCGATTTGATTTTCTTTGGCGGCGGTCAAGATTTTGAACAGCTGATTGTCTCAGAAGATATTCAAACAAAAAAAGAAGCCCTCACTGAATTTATCGAAGACGATGGTGTGATGCTGGCAGTTTGTGGCGGTTATCAATTGTTGGGTCATTATTATTTAGGGGCCCATGGCGAAAAAATTCCCGGCATCTCAGCGTTAGATCACTACACTTTAAGCCAAGATCACAATCGTTTTATTGGTGATACGGAAATTTACAATCAAGAATTCAATGAAACATATTATGGTTTTGAAAATCACAACGGTCGGACTTTTCTAGGTGAAGGTGAAAAACCTTTAGGCAAAGTGGTGATGGGAAAAGGAAATAACGGAGAAGATGGTTCAGAAGGCGTTGTTTATAAAAATGTTTTCGGTACTTATTTTCACGGGCCAATTCTAGCGCGGAACCCGGTTTTGGCGTTACGTTTAATTAAAACGGCGCTCCAAAAAAAATATCCCGGCATCACCTTACCAAGTAATGAAGTTTTACTTAGCGATTCATCAACCAATAGATAAAAAACAACCGACCAAAAAAATTGGTCGGTTGTTTTTTTATTCAGCTGGCGTTGAGGCGACAATTTTTAAACTGCCAGAAATGCGCCAATTTTTAATTTCATTAGGTAAAATAAAATGTTGCCCTAGTTCTAAAGGATAGGTTTTTTCCACTAGACCGTTATTATTTAAAACTTCCAGTTGACCATAGCCTTTAATCACTGTCGCTAACGTATAAGGAGCGGTGGCGTGTAAATTCAATTGCCCTTCCACTTCCCACAAGTAAACTGAAAAATATTCAGCATGGACAAATTCTGTGATGGAACTTTTTCCGATATTTTTTTCCACCGTGTGTAAAACGGGATTTTTCTGAGGAACAGTCGTCACATCAATGGATTCTTTCAAATGTAATTCCCGCAATTTTCCCTCAGCATCTTTCCGATCATAATCATACACGCGATAAGTGGTGTCAGATGATTGTTGGGTTTCCAAAATCAATACCCCAGCGCCGATTGCATGAATGGTTCCTGCTGGCACGTAGAAAAAATCGCCAGCTTTCACTGGTACATGGGTAAATAAGGCAGCCCATTCTTTTTTTTCAATCATTTCCGCCAATTGTTCCCGGGTTTTTGCATGATGTCCATAAATAATTTCCGCACCTGGATCGGCGTCAATAATGTACCAGCATTCTGTTTTTCCTAGTTCTCCGGCATGTTTTTCTCCATAAGCATCATCGGGATGCACTTGGACGGACAAGGCTTCTTTAGCATCCAGAATTTTAACGAGCAATGGAAAAATTTTTTCTTTAGGATGGCCAAATAATTGCGGCGCTTCTTGCCACAATTCGTTAAGTTTTTTTCCTTTGTATGGACCGTTTAAAACCGTCGAAACACCGTGAGGATGAGCTGAAATTCCCCAGCATTCTCCCACCGTATCACTAGGTAAATCATAGTGAAATACTTCGGCTAATTTTTTTCCGCCCCAAATTTTTTCTTGAAAAACTGGTTGTAAAAATAATGGCTCCATCAAATTCATCCTCTACAATAGATTTTAATAAATTGATCTCTTACTTTAAGATAATTTTCCAGTTGGTCGCCGTACTGGAGTCGATTGCACAAAAAAATCATCCCTTTTTTTAAATCCGGCTCCCCAATAAAAAAAGTTCCTGTATAACCTGTATGACTAAAATAATTGCCGATTAATTTAAATCCGGCACTGCGAGAAAACCCTTGCGTTTGCTCTTTACTGATTAA
This sequence comes from Enterococcus timonensis, assembly GCF_900104595.1. GTDB lineage: Bacteria > Bacillota > Bacilli > Lactobacillales > Enterococcaceae > Enterococcus_J > Enterococcus_J timonensis. Next base: position 502,329 of record NZ_FNVY01000004.1, on the reverse strand, counting down.
TTGTAATTGATTTGCCTCGAAAAAACGAGGATTATTTAATAAATTTTTCAAAAAAAGTTGTAAGTCTTCCATCCGTCCAAATAAACCCGCGTGACCAGCTACTCCGTTAAAAATCTGCGCTTTAGGATCGTGAACATTTCCTTGTAAATTATAAAGAAATTGTCCGTTACCGCCATCTATCGGACGAGTGGGCACCGTCAGTTCTCTAGGCGGATAAAAAGTAAATTTGCTGCCAATGATGTCGTTAATTTTTTCGTCGACTAATTTTACTAAAGTTTCCCCGGTAATTTCTGCTAACAAAAAGCCTAAAATCAAAAAATGATGATCGGAATACACCGGGCTACTGCCAATTGGTGCTGTTGGTTGCAATTTCAATAAAGCGTGCTGCAATTCTTCTTTGGCTAATTCGTTGCGATTTTTAATGAATCCCGTCAATTGGGCCGTGTGAGTTAATAAGTCCATCACGGTTGCTTGTTTATTTTCAAATGCTGGTAAAAATTTTTGCACGGGGTCATGTAAAGAAAAGTTTTTTTCAGTAAAAACTTTAATCGTTAAAATCGCCGTGAACATCTTCGTCAACGAGGCTAAATCAAAATAAAAATTTTCTCTCATGGGTAAACGTTCTGGCACAACTTGACGGTCACCAAAAGCGGTGGTGGAAAATTTTCCATCTTCATAAAAAGAAACTACGAATCCTGGAAAATCATGATTAGCAACGGCTTGAAATAAAAAGTCCAAAGCTTTTTTGTTAGCTTGATTTTTTTCCAAATTATTTTTTTGCTCGTTTAATGCTGGACTTTGCGATTCGTCCGGTCTACAAACCACCATTCCACCCCCGATAAGTCAAAAATCGTCACAATTGTTAATTTCGCGTCTTTGAAAAAATCAATTTTTTTTGCCCGTAACTGATCCACTAAGTTTTGTAATTCCTCTTGATTAGGTAGTGATACGACAATAAAATCTAATCCCGCTGCTTCTTTTTTGGTCTCGGTGTCAATTTTTTGCAGACCGAGCCACTGGGAACTATTTAAGGTAAAATACTGGCCCTGATCAAAAATAACCGGCAAGCCTAAGACATTTTCCAAAAATTCTTCCGCTTTATCCAGCTGATTTACTTGCAGATGAATTTTACCCATTTCATATAAATGTTTTTGTGAAGTTGATTTTTCATCAACAAAAAAAGTCACCACATTACCTTCTGGATCCTTGATGCTCAATGCTTTATTGATATTTTCATCCACCAAGTGAATTAGCGGAATATCTTTTTTAGTAAAAATTTCCTGGAGCAAATAAAAAGAACTGGCATCAGCCACGCGCAAAGCAAGACGGGCCAACTTGCTGGATCCAGACATTGCTTCCCCTGACCAATCCTCAAGAATTAAAAACGCATTTTGCTCATGGTGGGAACTAAAAAAGGCTAAGTTATTTTCTTCAGAAAGCAAAACTAAACCTGGCACCGATCGGTAAAATTCCACCGCTTTTTCCAAATCATGAACGCGAATGGCTAAATATTCTACCACCGGATTCGTTAATTGAAAATCCATGTTTGTCCCCCCCTTTAAACTTAATTGTAAGCTCCCGAGCTTAAAACCTCAAGAATTTAGGATGTCCGAAAAATTTTTTGAAAAAAATTGCCCATCAAAAAATGATGGGCAAAGATTTAAAATTATTACTCGCTGTAAAATCAACCTTCGATTACTGGTCCTTTGGCGAATTGTGAGTTATATAAATCAGCGTAGAAACCATTTTTGGCCATTAAATTATCATGAGTTCCGGTTTCTACAATCGAACCGTGATCCATCACAATAATATTATCGGCATCACGAATGGTCGACAAACGGTGAGCGACGACAAAACTTGTCCGGTGTTTCAACAAAGTCCCCATCGCTTTTTGAATCAGAATTTCTGTCCGTGTATCAACTGAGCTTGTGGCTTCATCGAGAATTAAAACATCTGGATTGGCTAAAAATGCTCGCGCAATGGTAATCAATTGCCGTTGACCTTGAGAAATATTGGACGCTTCTTCATTTAAGACCGTTTTATAGCCGTTTGGTAATTTCCGAACAAAATCATCCACGTGAGCGGCGCGCGCTGCTTGGTAAACTTCTTCTTCGGTTGCCTCTTGGCGTCCGTACAAAATATTATCATAAATGGATCCAGTAAAGAGCCATGTATCTTGTAAAACCATAGAAAAATGACTCCGCAAATCATTTTGGCCAATATCTCTCGTGTCTTTTCCTTCATAACGAATTGATCCGCCAGTCACATCATAAAATCTTTCTAGCAAATTAATTAACGTCGTCTTACCAGCACCAGTTGGTCCAACAATGGCTACCATTTCTCCAGAGGAAACATTGAGGCTAAAGTCAGTCATCAAAGGTGCCTGTTCATTATATCCGAATTGAACATTTTCAAAAGCGACTTTGTAAGGAGAATTTTCTTCGACACTAAGTCCGGAAGGTTTATTAACCATTTCTTCTTCGTCTAATACTTCAAAAATTCGTTCGGCGGAAGCTACCGTGCTTTGAATTGTGTTCATTAAAGAAGCGATTTGCGTAATGGGTTGGGAAAATTGGTTCGTGTATTGTAAGAAAGCTTGCACATCCCCTAAATTCATTTGACCATTGGCAACTTTAATCCCACCTAAAACGGCAACAAAAACGTACCCGAGATTTTTAATAAAGTTCATCATCGGCATAATCAAAGCTGAGATAAATTGAGCTTTCCAGCCAGATATATATAAATTTTCATTTTCTACTTCAAAATCTTTAATATCGGCTTCTTGGTGATTAAAACTTTTCACAACGGTATGTCCGCCATAAGTTTCTTCCACTTGATTATTAAGCAAACCTAAGCTTTTTTGTTGAGTGGCAAAATATTTTTGTGATTTCGGTGCAATAATCATTACGACAACTAAACTTAATGGCACCGTGGCAATTGCTACTAAAGTTAATTGCCAAGAAATAGTCAGCATCATCACTAAGACTCCGACAAATTGCACGACACTCGTGATTAACTGAGTCAGACTTTGTTGCAAAGTTCCAGCCACATTATCCATATCGTTAATGGCCCGACTCATAATGTCCCCGTTAGAATGCGTATCGTAATATTTAATCGGCACGCGATTCATTTTTTCTTTTAAATCTTTCCGCATTTCATAAACAGTATTTTGTGAAACCCGGGTCATTACAAATTGTTGAATAAAATTAAAGAGCGCCGATCCCAAATACAAAATGATGACTAGTAAAATGATCTGGGTAATTTTTTCAAAATCAATTGGCAATTCAGTGATTGTTTCCCCTTGACCAATTAAATCCATCCCTTTTTGCACGCCGGCAAAAATTTCAGTAGTCGCCCGGCCTAAAATTTTCGGAGTTACAATTTGGAAAATGGTTGAAGCTATGGCTAAAACTAAAACAAAAATAATTAAATAGATTTTTTTAGACAAGTAAGCAAAAAGACGTTTCAAAGTTCCACCGAAATTTTTTGCTTTTTCAGGTTTCATTCCCATACCGCCACCAGGACCGTGACCACGACGTTGAACAGTAGGAGTTGTTTTTGTTTTTTTATTATTTTCCATTAGTCCAAATCCTCCTCTTTTAATTGGGAATGAACAATTTCTTGATACGTTTGATTATTGCTCATTAACTCTTGATGCGTGCCGCGTCCCACTTGTCGACCTTCGTCAATTACTAGAATCGTATCAGCTTGCATAACTGTGGACACACGTTGAGCCACAATAATCAAAATGGCTTCTTGAATATTTTCTTTCAAAGCTTCACGCAATTTAGCATCGGTTTTAAAATCTAATGCTGAAAATGAATCATCGAAAATATAGACATCTGTTTTTTTGATTAAAGCTCGACCAATTGCTAGCCGTTGCTTTTGTCCACCAGAGAAATTATCCCCGCCTTGTTCGACGATGGCATCCAGTTGATCTGGTAACTCGCTGACAAAATCTTTGGCTTGAGCAATTTCTAATGCCTTCCAAATTTCTTCATCTGTCGCATTAGGATTGCCATATTGTAAATTAGAACGAATCGTTCCTGAAAAGAGAACCGCTTTTTGCGGAACATAACCAATATCGTCGCGCAAATCTGCTTGAGCGACTGTCGCAATGTCCACACCATTTAGCAAAATATTTCCTTTTTCTATATCATAAAACCGCGGAATTAAATTGACTAAAGTCGATTTACCAGAACCAGTTCCGCCGATAATGGCCACAACGTCACCTGAATGAGCTTTAAAATCGATATCCGTCAGCGCTGGTGATTCTGCGCCTTTGTAACGATAATCAACTTTGTCAAAAGCTAAAGTAGTTTTATCCCCTTCATAAGTTAAAGCTTTAGTAGATGCAAGATCTTGGACATCACTTTTCGTGTCTAACACTTCATTAATCCGTTCAGCAGAAGCTTGGGCCCGCGGAATAAAAATGAAAATCATTGCTAACATCATAAAGCTCATCAAAATTTGCATAGCATAAGTAGTAAAGGCCACCATGTCTCCGACTTCCATCGTCATATCGGCAATGTAATGACCACCAAACCAAGTGATGGCAATATTAGTTCCACTCATAATTAAAGTCATCATGGGCATCATGACGGCCATAATTGTTTGCACTTTAATGGAAACATGCGTGTAATCTTTATTGGCTACATCAAATCGTTCTGATTCAAATTCCCCTTTGTCAAAAGCACGAATCACTCGAGCGCCAGTTAAACCTTCACGAAAGACTAAGTTCAAACGGTCGGTCTTAGCTTGCATACTTTTGAATAATGGCACAGCCAAATACATAACTACTAAAATTAAGACCGCCATAATTGGTAAAACGACAATAAAAATTCTAGTCAGTTGAGAATTTTTTTGATAAGACATGAAGCTGGCACCGATTAAAGTAATTGGTGCGTTGATCATCATGCGAAGCGCCATTTGGATAACCATTTGAATTTGGTTGACGTCATTGGTGGTTCTAGTAATTAATGAAGCTGTGCCGAATTTGTCAAATTCATTATTGGAATAATGTTCAACCTTGCTATAAATTTCTGAACGTAAATTTTTCCCCACTTTTTGTGATTCTCGCGTGGCAAAATACGTATTTCCTAGGGCGGCGACAATTGAAATTAAAGAAAATCCCAACATGATAAAGCCCATTTGCCAAATATAATCGACATTTCCTTTTGCCACCCCGTCATTAATAATGTTTGACGTTAAGGTTGGCAAATACAAATCTGCTACTACTTGAATAACCATAAAAAAGATGGCCATAATTAACGAAACTGGTGACATCCGTTTTAACATTTTCCACATTTATTTTTCCTCCTTGCCACTAATAGGTTTTTGATAGGCTCCATATTTCAGCCAATTTAGCCGTAAATTAAAGCGGCGCAGTACTTCTTCTTTGGACAATTGCGTCCCATCTTCTTGAGGTTTGTAGGCTTCGGCGATGGTGTGGACAAAAATCGTCATCACTAATTTAAATAAAATCATTAGTTCTTCTGGACTTTCCAGTTTTAATTTTTCAAAATCAACGGTCTTTAAAAATTCTGGTAATTCTTTTGGCCCACCGTGATGAGGATGAGGCGGATGATTAAAAGGCAAAGCCTTGTCGGAGGAATGAAAATCCATGCCAGTAAACACGTGTCCGTAAAATTCTTTATCTGGCCCTTCTAAAATCATCGTCATAAATGTCGTTGAAAAAAGTTCCACCGCTACAAAAAAATCTCCACGACTTTCTTTAAATGCAGTCTCAAAGTTCATTTTCGTTTGCTTTCCCAAATTCGACAAATAATAAAAATATAAATCTTCTTTGTCTTCAAAATACTGGTAAAAACTTCCCCGTGGGATATCAGCCAATTTAATAATTTGATTTACTGAAGCATCTTTTAAATCGGCTCGGGAAAACTCAATCCGTGCCGCACTCAAAATGCGCTCTTGTTTTTCTTTGGCTAAATTAAAAAAAGTTTCTTTAGGCATCGGCCTCTCCTTTCTGTTTTGTGACAGATTGTCATATGACACCTTGTCATTATAAAAAAATTTTCAGCAGATAGCAAGTACTTTTATTCGAAATTAAAACTTTTTCTGAAAATTTTTCTAAGATAAAAGCTAAATAGTTGCAATTAACTTGAAATCTCGCTACAATTTCCAAGTCAAGAAAGGAGGGATATGATGTACGGTTTAACAGTCGAAGAATTTTTGCAACTGCAGCCGAGCTCCCAAAATATTTTGATCAATTTAACCGGTCTGCCTCTTGAGGAGTTGACGCCCGATTTCTTAATCAAAGATATTCCCGTCACTGCTACTCCTAATTTTACTAACTGGGATCAAGAAAAAAATTACTTTTTTATTTCGAAACATGGTCGTTCTAGTCAAGTGCTAGCTCAACATTTTGCCAAAAAAGGGTTGAATACCCAATTTTTAATCGGCGGGCTCTACAGCCTCCAAAATCATCTCGTATAAATGCAAAAAAGAGGAAGAAAATTTTTAATTTTCTTCCTCTTTTTTATTTGGTGTTTCTTCTTGGTCTTCTTTTTCCACTGATTCCACTAATAAAAGTGGTTGATCATTATACAGTTTGGAAACTTTTTTATACCACTCAAAAATATAAGTGACGAGTACTTTTAAGGCCGCATAAGCCGGAATTCCTAATACCACACCCGCTAATCCGAAAATTTTCCCTGAAGTGAGTAAAACAAAAATAATCGTCACCGGATGAATGTTCAACTGGCTACCTAAAACAAGTGGCGAAACAAAGCGCCCTTCAAGTGTTTGTTCAATAACAAAAACGATGGCCACTTTTAAAACCATAAATGGCCCGGCAACTAACGCTAAAAATACTGCCGGAATCATTGCCAAAAATGATCCCAAATAAGGAATCAAATTTAAAAATCCCGCCAAAACGCCAAAGGTCACCGCGTAATCAAGTCCAATAATTGAAAAGCCAATAATAAACATAATCGCTACCGTAACGGCCACCACTAGTTGCCCGCGAATATATTTGGACACTTTATCATTCATCTCGTGGAGAACTTGCATTGTCGTTTTCCGCCAACGATTGGGCAAAAATTGCACCAAGTAAGCAGGCATTTTTTTACCGTCTTTTAATAAATAAAACAAGATAAATGGTGTTGTGATAATGACTAAGACCGTATTGGCCACAGCTCCAACAATATTTCCGATGCTTTGGAACGTTGTTTTTGATAAATTTTGCAAAATATTACTTAAAGAATCCATTGCTTGATCAATCATCGATTCGATCTGCGGTTGGAGTTGTTTCATCCATTCGGTGGCAAATAATTTTTCTGCTTGGGCCGAAATTGTATCGACATAATAAGGTGAATTATCGGCAAAACTCAACGTTTGCTCACGAATTTTCGGCACAGCCACTGCCCCGCCCCAAATCAAAAGTCCAATAATGACTAAGAAAAGTAAAATAATCCCAATGACTCGCGGCACTTTTTTCTTTTCTAGAAAATCAACGACTGGTACAAAAAAATAATAGAGCACTACGCTAACTAAAATCGGCAAGCCGACAATGGTGAAAAATTGCATAATAGGTTCAAATAAATAAGCGACTTTCGTAAAAGCCAGCAAAATAAGTAAGACTAGTAAGACAATTAATAAACCAGCCACCACTTGATTATTTAAAAACCATTTCCAAAACCATGAGGGACGCTTCTTTTTTTCCATGGCGACTCCTTAATTTTCCGGATAAGTAATCTTGTCACCGACAGCCATTTTTGGTAAAGTGTGGGGATTTAAATAAAGAGCATTAACTAATTCATCGTGAGTTGGAAGTGGTCCGAAGACTAAAGTCACATGGCCCAACTCTTGCAAATTCGCATTAGCTAAACGTCCAACTTTTTCAATTGTATAACTTTGATCGCCAAATTTTAGCGTGTCTCCCACCACTAAAGTAGCTGGCACGACATTTTCTGGAAATCTTTGGACCACTGAATAGGCTTTTAGTTCCGGCGTAATTTTTTCTCCAAATAAAATCAACATCGGTTCGCTTTCATCCCATGCTTTATCGCCAATTTCAATAATTTCTGCTTGCATAATTTCCTCCGCCTTCTATTCTGGTTTGCTTAAAGCATTCCTTTGCTCATATTATACCACAGCCAAAAAAACTTATGCTATACTTGAAATAAATTCAGACAATCAAGGAGGACTTATTTTGGAAAAATTTTTATTGGGCACTTATACCCGCAAAGAAAGTCAAGGCATTTATGAAGGAACGTTGGATGTTGAAAATAAAACATTACTACCGGTCCAACTCGTACAAAAAGAAAAAAATCCTACTTATTTAACGACAGACGGCGAAATTTTGTACACAGTCGGCACCAATGATGACGGTGGCGGGCTGATGAGTTATGAAAAAACAAGTGCGGGCGACTACCAATTAATTAATGCGGTAACTAAACCTGGCAACTCCCCTTGTTATGTGGCTGTCGATCAAAAGCGTCAATTAGTTTATTCGGCCAATTATCATCTAGGCGACTTACGGAGTTACAAGATTTTAAAAAATGGTGGCTTAGAGCTTGCCGATGAAGTCTTGCATGAAGGAAGCGGTCCGCATGCCAATCAAGAAAAACCACACGTTCACTATACCGACTTGGCACCGGATAATCGTCTGATTGCTTGTGATCTTGGGACTGACGGCGTTTATACGTATGATGTAGCTGAAGATGGCAAATTAACTGAAGTTGCTGTTTTTAATGAGTTACCTGGCACCGGCCCTCGCCATTTGGTTTTTCATCCGAAACAATCCGTCGCTTATCTTGTCGGTGAACTTGCCGGTACGGTAACGGTCTTACAATATTTTTCTGATGGACATTTTGAAAGTTTGCAAACAATTTCCACTTTACCAGCAGATTTCACTGGTGAAAATTCTGGTGGCGCCATTCGTATTAGTCAAGATGGCCGTTTCCTTTATGCTTCTAACCGCGGACATAATTCGATTGCTATTTTTGCCATAAATGAAAATGGAACAATGCTTGCTCTCGTTGCTATTACCGATAGTCATGGTGATTTCCCGCGTGATTTTAACTTTTCGAAAAATGATCAATTTTTAATTTGCGCCCATCAAAAATCAGATCACTTATCTCTTTTTGAAAAAAATTCTGATGGCACGCTCACCTTCCTAGAAAATTCTTGCTACGCTCCGGAAGCTGTTTGTGTTCATTTCCCAGCTTAAAAAAATAAATCCTGCCGCAAAAGTTGCGACAGGATTTTTTATTTTTACCGTCCAGTTAAGATGGCGGTAATTTTTTGCACGCAATAGCCAATATCATTGGACGATTTGTCTTGAGCGGCTTCGGCTGCTTGAAATTTTTCAACATCAAGCTTTCCATCAACGGCTTCGACCATCATTTGGCATTCTTCTACGTAGCGAGCAAATGTTTTTTGCAAACGCAAATGCAAACCCATTGCTTTTGCTGGCGGCTTCATTTGGGTCAGTTTTTCTAACATCACCCGATATTCAGCAACCCCACTAGCAAAATTTTCGTGAATTGCCGCTAAGTTTTCAGCACTTAATTTATTTTCTGTTAAATTTTCGGCCGCTTGTTGGTAAAATGGATCCATTTTATCAGCTACGCCTTCGCTCCCTTGAACAAATTCATTTAACTTTTCTAAATAGCCCTTCATATTCGTCTTCATTAATAAAACGCTCCTAACAAAAGGCGCGAGGCCAATGCCTCACGCCAATTTTTTATTTATTTAATTAATTTGTAATGCCCATTTTTCGTTGGATAAATTTCACGATTTCTACAATTGGAATAATCGCGAAACTAGTTGCAAAAACTTTCAACCATTGATACGTATCTAAATGCGACACCCGGAATAAATTGTTAAATCCAGGAATAACAATCGTTGCAGCTAGTAAAACTGCGGAAAGTAAAATCGCCCAGTTGAATGTTTTATTGCGGAATAATCCAACTGTGAATAATGATTGGTGAATTGATTTAACGTTAAAGGCGTGGAACAATTGAATCAAACCTAACGTTGCAAATGTCATGGTTAATGCATCGCCATGAATCAAAGTTTCATTACCAGGATGAGCTGGGAACAATAAAGCCATTTGATAAATAAAGAGGGCTAAAAATCCTTGTGTCAATCCTTGATAAATCACACTAGAGAAGACACCGCCGGAGAAAAAGTTCGATTCCCGACCACGTGGTGCATGATCCATCACATCTTTTTCAGCTGGTTCTAATCCTAAAGCAATTGCTGGGAAAGTATCAGTGACTAAGTTAATCCACAATAAGTGAACTGGGAGCAATGTGTCCCAACCAAGCATCGTTGCGATAAACAAGGTCAATACTTCACCTAAGTTAGCGGAAAGTAAATATTGAATTGTTTTTTGAATATTGGAGAAAACTTTCCGACCTTCTTCAACAGCGACAACAATTGTTGAGAAATTATCATCAGCTAAGACCATATCAGAAGCGCCTTTAGAAACTTCTGTTCCGGTAATCCCCATCCCAATTCCGATATCAGCAGCTTTTAAAGCTGGCGCGTCGTTCACACCGTCACCAGTCATGGCAACTACTTTACCTTCTTTTTGCCAAGCTTTGACAATCCGTACTTTATGTTCAGGAGAAACCCGCGCATAAACGGAATATTGACTTGCTTTTTGAGCAAATTCTTCATCAGACATTTCATTTAATTGGGCACCAGTTAAAACAGCATCGTCATCGCCAGGTTTAATAATTCCTAACCGTCCAGCAATTGCTTCGGCAGTATCTTTGTGGTCGCCGGTAATCATGATTGGACGAATGCCAGCAGATTTGGCAACTTTTACCGCTTCAGCAGCTTCTTTACGTTCAGGGTCAATCATCCCAACAAGGCCCGCAAAAATTAAATCTTTTTCAACAACTTCAGAAGTCATTTCCGCAGGCATAGTGTCGACGATTTTGTAAGCCATCGCCAAGACGCGCCATGCTTGTTTTGCCATGTTCGTATTATTTGTCAAAATTTCTTTTTTCTTAGCATCAGTTAACGGAACTTGGGCGCCATTTTCTTCTACTAAACGACAAAGAGAAATTAAAACATCAGGCGCACCTTTTGTAGCAACAAAAAATTTACCATTTTCTAATTGATGAATCGTTGACATTAATTTCCGATCAGAATCAAAAGGAACTTCAGCCACCCGTGGTTCAGCTTTTAATTTAGCATTTAAAGGATAATTACGATCCATAGCAAATTGAACCATCGCGGTTTCCGTTGGGTCACCAATTAAGGCGCCTTCTTGGGAAACTTTGGTGTCATTTGCAAAAGTCATTACTTTTAAAGCTAAATCTTCTTCTGGTACATTTTCGCTAGCTGGAATGACTTTGCCGTTCGTGTACAAACCTTCAACGGTCATTTGGTTTAAAGTTAACGTCCCTGTTTTATCGGAACAAATAATATCAGTCGAACCTAATGTTTCAACGGCTGGCAATTTACGTACAATCGCATTCCGTTTGGCCATTTTTTGCGTACCTAAAGCTAAAATAATCGTTACAATCGCTGGTAAACCTTCAGGAATTGCAGCTACGGCTAAGGAAATAGCGGTCAATAACATTTCTAAGACGTCACGGCCTTGAATAATTCCCACAACAAACATTACAGCGGCGACAATTAAAATCGCAATCGTTAAAACTTTTCCTAATGAGTTCAAGTTTTCTTTTAATGGTGTTTGTGTTTCATCGGCTTGGGCCAACATGCCGGCAATTTTTCCGACTTCGGTATTCATCCCGGTGCCAACAACGACACCTGTTGCCCGACCATATGTTACGTTTGACGTCATGAAAGCCATATTGACCCGATCGCCAATTCCAGTTTCGCCATCTGTTAAAGTCGTTGCTGATTTTTCCACCGGCACAGACTCACCAGTTAAAGCAGCTTCTTCAATTTTCAAACTTGCGCCTTCAATAATTCGCAAATCCGCTGGCACAACATCGCCGGCTTCTAGTAAAACGAGATCGCCAGGTACAAGTTCGTCACTTTTAACCGTAACAATATGTCCGTCTCGTTTCACATTGGCTGATGGTGAGGCCATTTCTTTTAGTGCATCAATGGCTTGTTCAGCTTTTGCTTCTTGGAATACACCGAAGACCGCATTAACGATAACCACGACTAAAATAATAATCGCATCGGTAATTTCGTGACCAATTACAGCTGAGATAACTGCCGCCACTAATAAAACAATAATCATGAAATCTTTGAACTGCTCGAAAAATTTCACTAATAAAGATTTTTTCTTCCCTTCATCTAAAGCATTGGGACCATATTCCGCCAGGCGTTTGCTGACTTCACTTTGGCTCAATCCTTCTTTTGATGATTGCAAGGCTTTTAACGTGTCGTCTTGGGACATCGTATAAAAAGTTCCTTGCACTTGTTGCTTCTTCTCTTCGGACATTTGGCGCCTCCTAAATAATATTTGGCCGAACACGAGTAAAAAAAAACGACTCGTGTACGCCGTGTGGCAATACATAAGTCTCACCGTTTAAGACAACACCAGAAACGCGAAGTTCCAAGATGATGATGTTGCCGCAGACATACTGCCAGTTACTCCCCTATGAAAATAATTACTAACTCATTATACCTAAAAAAAGTCTTGGCGACAATCATTTCCTATTAAGAAATTAAAAACAATTCTTCAAAAAAATAATGCCGTAAAAACTCACTTTCAGAAATAAAAAAAGAGTTCAAAATCACCGATGGATTTTGAACTCTTTTAATTTTTTTTGATTTTAAGATACCGTAAAAAAGTCTTCCTCACTTAAATATTGTTCGCCACTGGTGGCGTCGTATTGAATTAATTGATAATCGTGGTATAACTCTTCAGCTTGTTGGCTAAAATCAAATGTTTCAGTAAAATCATGGCCGTTATAGTACATATTTTTTTCAAAGGCTGGCATATCTGCTTGCAGTTGGTGCAAAAAAGCATAAAACGGTGATTCTTTTAGACCGGCTTGTTGAAATAAATCCGGCGCAAAATAAATCGGCGACACAATGGCATCATGTTGATTTTTTTCAGTCAACTGACCTTGCGTATCGTAAAATAAAAATTCTGTTAAATGGAGTTGGGCGGCCGTATTTTCTGCTTGAATTTCCTCAGAATAAATACTTGGCAAATGATCGCCCCAAAAAACCACCAGTGTCCGCTGCGGCAAATCTGTCAATTCTTGCAAAAAATCTTCCAAAGCATCGGCAGCCACATGGACATCTTGGTAATAATTTTCCATCGTAGCATTTTGCGGTGTGGTCAAGTAATCCAGTTGCGGATATTTATTGGCATAAGGCATATGGGTTTGCATAGTGACCAAGTGCATAAATTGCGGCGTATCAGTTTCTTTTAAAGTATCCAAAATTTCAGCATAAGCACTGGCATCACTAATATAAGGATTATTTTCAACAGTATCGGTGTGGGTCATAGTTTTTTCCGACAAAAAATTATCAAATCCTAACGTTTCATAAACGTCTTGGCGCTTGTACATACTCGTATTGTATGGATGAATTGCCGTTGCGTCATAGCCTGCTGTTTTTAATAAATCCACCACGCTTGGAAAAGTTTCGACTTTTGGCACCAACATCGTATAAGGTGTGGTCATTTGCGGATTAAATAATTCCATAGAAAAACTGGTCAGCGCTTCAAATTCAATATTAGCCGTGCCGCCGCCAAATCCTGACGAGAGCATTTGTCCGGCATAAGTTGTGTTTTGTAATTCTTTAAATGCCGCCAAAGGATCAGCCGACAAATCAACGCCATTAAGTTTGGTACCATCTGAAAAACTTTCTGACATTACAAAAATAATGTTTGGTTGCGCACTTTCTGCCGCCGAGTTGTTTTCTGTCGCTTCTTGGGCGTATTTTTCAGCTAAGTCAGTCATCGTTTCTTTAGAATAATCAGTTGGCTCGTCCATGGCTGGCACATTTAAATTAAATAAAAAGCCGCCGACAAAGCCGACATTGTAATAATTCATTTTTTGTGAATACGGAATCCACAAAGCAGTTCGATCATACGCTTTTTTCAAAAGATTGCCGGTGCGGTTAAATTGCGCGGCGTAAAATAAAAATAAGCTGCTTAAAATAAGTAGTCCCACCCGCCAAATTTGCCGACGTTTTGGTAAACGAAAACTTTTTTTCAATTGCCATAACGCTAAGAACACCACCAGAATAATTAAAACAATCGCCAAAATAAAGAGCGGCCACCCTGCCATATCTTTTAACAGTGAAAATTCGGTAATCATTTTTAAATCATCCGGGTAAACCGGCTCCATCCGGTATTTCATTTTTAAATATGTAGCTACGCCGATTAGAAATGTCGCCACGCTAAACACACCAATTCCAGCTGCTAAACTACCTAATAAACTGGCTAAAAAAAGGGCTCCGAAAAATAGGACGACCGTCGATATTAAAAATTTTTCCGTGTGCCAAGACAGGGCAAATTTTAACGCCAGATCTAGCGACATATTATTTTGCATAAATTGTAAATATAAATTTCCTAAATAACTAACGATCAAAAGTACCAGCAAATAAATTACACCGCGCTGATTGGAATATTTCTTTTTCATGATTGCTCCTTAACAAGACAATGACCAAAAAGAAAAATCTTTTTGGCCACCGTCTTCATTCGTCTGACTAACTTTAAAAATCTCTTACTCATATTTTTAACTTATTTCCAGAAATCATCAAATACCGTGATTGGCAAATGCCGCTTGTGTTCTGTTTTTAAAAACCAATTTTCAATTTTTTCAGCCGCCTTAGTGTCAATGTCGCGGCCTTCTAAATAATCATCGATATTGGCATATGTCACACCTAGCGCCACTTCATCAGCGATTAGCGGTTTGTCATCCTCTAGGTCGGCGGTAGGAATTTTTTCATAAAGAGCAGAATCGGCACCGAGATGTTGCAGTAACATTTTTCCTTGGCGTTTATTTAAACGATATAAAGGCGTTAAGTCAGCAGCCCCATCACCAAATTTAGTGAAAAATCCAGTAATATTTTCCGCCGCGTGATCGGTACCAATTACCGCACCGGCCAATTGCCCAGCCACTGCATATTGGGCCACCATCCGCTGGCGCGCCTTAATATTTCCTTTGTTAAAATCGCTGATTTCAACACCTTGAGGCATGCTGGCCACCAGCGCTTCAACGGCAGGTTTAATATCGATAGTCATCGACTGATCTGGCTGAATAAAAGCCAGCGCTTTTTGAGCGTCGATTTCATCTTTTTGCGTACCATAAGGCAGGCGAATGGCAATAAATTGAAAATCAATTCCTTCTGCTTGCAGTTCGCTGCTAGCCATTTGGGCGAGTTTGCCGGCTAAAGTAGAATCTTGACCACCAGAAATTCCTAAAACAAAACTTTTTAAAAATGAATTTTTTTTAGCGTAACTTTTTAAAAAATCAATGCTGCGGCGAATTTCTTTTTCCGAATCAATCGTTGGTTGAACTTTGAGTTCTTGAATAATTTTTTCTTGTAATGGTCGCATTAATCATCGGTCCTTTCTGGTGCCAGCGCTTGAACTTGCCGGCGGACACTCTCAATTAATTTCATTTTGTGATTCCAAAGATCAGAAGAAAGGTCGACAGGATATGGTTGCGGATTTAAATCGCGCTTGTATTCATCCCATAAAGAATCCAGATTTTGGCGGGCACTTTCTTTAATTTCAGTCAGAGTTGGCATCTCATAAATTCGTTTCCCATCTTGATAAATTGTTTGCAACAATGGTCGGGCGCAAAAATTCCGAACCCGTTTATGAATATAAGTATGCACCGGATGGAACATATAAAGTTCTTCTTCTTTTCGCGGATCTTCATCCATCAAAGTGATATAGTCGCCTTCTGATTTTCCGCCATCTTTTCGGGTGATTCGCCAAACTTGTTTTTTTCCTGGGGTGGAAACTTTTTCGGCGTTACCAGATAATTTGATCGTATCGATCATTTTTCCTTGTTCGTTTTCAATGGAAACTAATTTATAAACGGCACCTAAAGCGGGTTGATCGTAGGCGGTAATGAGTTTTGTCCCCACACCCCAGACGTCGATTTTTGCTTTTTGCATTTTCAAAGACAAAATTGTATTTTCATCCAAATCATTAGAAGCATAAATTTTTGCATCTGGAAAACCAGCGTCGTCTAATTGTTCTCGGACCCGTTTTGAAATATACGCCATATCGCCTGAGTCAATCCGCACTCCTTGAAAATTAATTTTATCGCCAAGTTCGCGGGCCACTTTAATGGCGTTTGGCACACCGGATTTCAGCGTGTCGTATGTATCTACTAGAAAAACACAATCCACATGGGTTTTTCCATAAGCCATAAATGCATCGTAATCATTGCCGTAAGATTGAACGAGTGAATGCGCATGGGTCCCTGAAACAGCAATCCCAAAAATTTTCCCCGCCCGCACATTACTTGTAGCATCAGCACCGCCAATAAAAGCCGCGCGCGTCCCCCAAATGGCGGCATCCAATTCTTGCGCTCTGCGAGTCCCGAATTCTAATAAAGGATCTTGACCGATGACCGATTTAATCCGGGCGGCTTTCGTGGCGATTAATGTTTGATAATTAATAATATTTAACAAGGCCGTTTCCACCAATTGACATTGGGCTAAAGGACCTTCCACTTGCATCAAAGGTTCATTATGGAAAACCAAATCCCCTTCAACCACTGAGCGGACGGTACAGGAAAATTTAAAATCTTTTAAATAAGCAAGAAATTCTGCGGAGTAACCAAGATCTTTTAAATAAGCCAAATCCGTTTCAGAAAAAGTTAATTGCTCTAAATAATTCACTACCCGTTGCAACCCGGCAAAAATGGCGTAACCATTTTGAAAAGGTAATTCACGAAAATAAACTTCAAAAACAGAATGTAAATCCGCCCGTCCAAGCTCCCAATAGGTTTGCATCATATTTATTTGATAAAGGTCCGTGTGTAAGGTTAAAGAATCATCTGGATACATGTTCATGTTCGTGCTCCTTTTTTAAATTCGTCTCTTTTAATAAATAGCGGGGACGATTTTTGGTTTCAAGAAAGATTTTACCGATGTATTTGCCCACAATTCCCAGGGAAAATAATTGCAGACCGCCGACAAATAAAATAATTGTGGCAAGTGACGGCCACCCGCTTGTAGGATCGCCAAACATTAGCGTTCGGACGACAATCACAATTGTGGAAATAATCGCCGCCAAACAAGCAACCACTCCTACCAATGAAGCAAGGGTCAAAGGTACATCAGAAAAATTGACAATCGC
The DNA here is from genome assembly GCF_900104595.1 of Enterococcus timonensis. GTDB lineage: Bacteria > Bacillota > Bacilli > Lactobacillales > Enterococcaceae > Enterococcus_J > Enterococcus_J timonensis. Next base: position 485,090 of record NZ_FNVY01000004.1, on the reverse strand, counting down.
TTCTAATGAATAAGAAAATAATTGCCAAAAAGACCAAGACGTTTCCCCGGCGATTCGTTCGTGATTTTCATAAGGCAAATAAATAGTTTTAAAACCTACCCAAGAAAAAATTCCTTTAGAAAAACGATTATACTCAGATACCGATAAGACCGCTTCAACCACTTGGCGGGTCATGAGTCGGTAATCGCGAACGCCAGGTTCAAGCGGTGTGTTGGAAATTTTTTTCATTAAAAAATAAAAAGAGCGGGAGAAAAAACTCCGTAGCCACGGCTCCCCGCGTCGATCTTGACGTTTGGTGCCCACCATATCGTAATGTTCTTCTTGGACTAAACGCAGCATTTCTTTTAATAATGCCGGCGGATCTTGCAAATCCGCATCCATCACGGCAATATAATCGTGATTTGTCGCTGATAATCCGGCATATAGCGCCGCTTCTTTACCAAAATTTCTGGATAAAGATAAATATTGAAGGTGGGAATTTTTAGTGGCTGCTTCTTTTAAGATATTTAACGTATCATCGGTGGATCCATCGTCAACAAAAAAATAGTCCACGTCAACTGGCAAGCTACTTTCAACTTCTGCCATTTCTTTTAAAAAATAGGGCAAAGCTGCCGCTTCATTAAAACATGGCACCACCACAGCTAAATTCATCCACTGACCTCCTTTTGACATGACCTCATTTTACCAAATTTTCATTCGTTTGCAAAAAATTAACGAAGCGTCCCATCAACAAAAGCGGCAATTTTAACACTTTCTGCTGGCGTCGGCAAACGACGAGCTGTCAATATTGCTTGCAAGTCACTTTTTGGAAAATTCGTTAGTGTCGCCACTGTTTCCACTGAAATTTGTTCGGCGGTCATTTTTTCTTCTAAAGCTAAAACTTTCAAAAAATCATCGTAGCGCGATTCTGGCACTTGTTGTTTTTGTTCCATCGATAAAAGTTCATAGAAACTTTTTTTGCCAAGAAATTTCCCTAAACCTTGGGCTAGCGATTTGACCTGGCGTAAAATAAAATCATCATCTTCTCTTGTAAACAAATCGATCACTTCCTTTTTTCTAGTATACCGTAAAATGAAAAAAGTAAAAGTAAAGTCGCACATCCTAGCGATTTTACTTTTACTTTTATTTTTTGGGCAGAACCACGGTCATAGTAATTACACTATCCACACTTTCAGCTGAAATTAAGCCATGATGGAGTTCGACAATTTCTTTTGCAATCGATAATCCTAGCCCTGTTCCGCCGGTGCTCGTTGTCCGCGCGGCATCGTAACGATAAAATGGTTCGAACAAATGCGGTAATTTTTCTGGCGGAATGGTTTTGCCTTGATTGCTTAAAGTGATAACAACCGACTGCGATTGTTCTGTCACTTTTAAAGTTAGAACAGAATTTGCCGGCGCATAGTTTAAAGCATTTTTAATCAAGTTATCAAAAACCCGAGCTAATTTATCAGGATCGGCGGAAATTTCCAGATTGTCGCCTAATTGTAAATCCCAAGTGAGATTTTTTTCAGCCATCAATGGCAAAAATTCAAAAGTCACTTGTTCTAAGGCGCGAGTTAAGTAAAATGGTTCTTTGGACAAAGTTAAGGTGGTCAAATTAAAGCGGGTAATTTCAAAAAAATCACCAATTAAATTTTCCAAACGCAACGCTTTTTCTAAAGAAATTTCTGTGTAGCGGGCCTTAGCTTCCGCTGATAAATCCGGATCGTCTTTTAATAAGGTTAAGTAACCTATTACCGAAGTTAACGGCGTCCGAAGATCGTGAGCTAGATAAACAATCAAATCATTTTTACGAGATTCTGCTTCGACTGCTGCTCGTTGGTTTTTAATATTTTCCGTTCGAATCGTATTTAGTTGATCTTGCGTCTCTTTTAAATCAGGCGAAAAAACAAGATTTTTTTGCGGATCATTAATGATGGATTCCGCTCCTTCTACTACTTCATTGACTAAAGATAAACTTTTATGAAGATAATAGTAGATAATAACGGCTGTCACCACAACTAAAAAAACAAGCAAGAACGGCGTTAAATAATCATGAATCAAAGAGAAAATTGGATAAAAAGTTTCCGTTCCATACCACGTTGTTTGGCTACTCAAAAAAAGAATAATTGCCGTTAAACCAAGAGTAACTCCGATAAATAATAACCAAGTAATTAAAAATTGACGAAATATCTTACGAGTTATTTGCTGATTTCTATTAGACAAGTGTATACCCCACTCCCCACACGGTTTTTATAAATTTCGGTTTTTGCGGTGTGTCGCTTAATTTTTCTCTTAATCGAGCAATATGGGCCATCACCGTATTGTTATTGTCTAAAAATTTTTCGCCCCAGACTGTTTCAAAAATCTTTTCTGAGGAGACGACATTTCCTTGTTGCTCCATTAATAAAGATAAAATCGAAAATTCCAGCGGCGTCAAAAAAATTTCTTTATCGTATAAAAAAACTTTATGGGCTTGTGGTTCTAAGCGTAAACCGTGGCGGTCATAGCCTTTCACCTGGATTTCTTCCATATCTTTAGCTTCATTTTTTTCAGTTGAAATTATTGTTGATTGATTATAACGTTGGACCCGGCGCAATTGTGTCTTGACCCGCGCCACTACTTCTAAAGGATTGAAAGGTTTCGTAATATAATCATCCGCCCCTAAAGTTAGTCCGTTTATTTTATCTAGCGCTTCCCCTTTGGCAGTTAAAAAAATCACTGGATAAAAATGTTCTCGGCGAATTTCTTGGAGCAGAGTAAGCCCCGTAATATCCGGCAACATCACATCTAACAGTGCTAAATCCGGTTGGTTTTCTAAAAAATAATTATGAGCGGAAATCCCGTCATAAAAAGCCTTTACTGTATAGCCTTCATTTTCTAAATAAGTTGCCAATAAATCAGCAATTTCTTTTTCATCTTCCACTAAAGCAATCGTCACCATGTCATCTGCTCCTTTTTTTTCATTATAGCAGAATCTAATCGGGACTGCCTAGGACCAAAACGCCCAATAATGAAGCGCCTCTTGTTGAAAAATGCCCACGTCAAAAGTTTTTGCAAAATGATTTTTTTCTGGCGTGTCATTAGGATCATAAACTTGGATTTCACCGTTACCGCCATTAGTTAAGACCATAATATGTCCGGTTGTGGTAAATTCTCCAGGACCTACCGAAACAACAACCGGATGATTTTGCGCCAAATGATTCATTAAGGCGTTAGAATCACTCCCTAAATCTTCATAACCTAATTGATTCGCCCGGGCAAACTCAATAAAAATTTGCCAACTAGTCCCAGCTCCCGGCACATAATACGTGTCACCAGCCCATTGCAAAATTTCTTCAACCGGCGCTGGACTTTGTTGAAAATATCCTTCAATCATAGCCAGACTAGCAATCGCACAAGCATTGTCGGCAAAACTATTTTCTGAACCAATACCGTAATGGAGATTTTCCCACCGCTCCTCTTTTTGTAAAACCATGGGTAACGTCGTTTGATAACGACTGGCAAAATTCTCATTAATTTCTTCGGTAAATTGCTGGGGTAAAAATTCGAGAGCGTAAAATAGTTTGTGTAAATTAGGGTATTGAAAAAGGAAGACCTTATTCGTATGATTAAAGCGACTAAACCAAATCAACGAAAGAGGTCTTCCCATGAATCAGTTTAACAAAGAAATCGCTCAAGCACTACTAGAAAATACAAATTTAACAGAAGTTTTTCGCAATCAGCTTGAAACCACAATGAATACTCTTTTAGAAAGTGAATTAACTGCTATTCTCGGCTATAATCCTTACGCGCGACTCAATAACGGTAACTATCGAAATGGTGACTACACAAGACGATTAGATACACAGTTTGGTCAAATTAATGTGCGCGTCCCTAGGGACAGAAAAGGAGAATTTCATCAGTCTTTAATTCCTCCTTATACTCATCGTATTGACAGCTTAGAAACGACTATTATCCAACTCTATGAAAAAGGCATTACCACTAGAGAAATTGCCGATTTAATTGAAAAGATGTATGGTTCACACTATAGTCCTACGACCATTTCTAACATTACAAAAATGGTTGATGAACAAGTGACTGCTTTTCATTCCCGTCCTATTTTTCATTCACAATATGTTTGTCTTTTTCTAGATGCTACATATATTCCCTTAAGACGTGACGCTGTCCAGAAAGAAGCGGTACATATTGCTTTAGGGATTACTTCTTCTGGAGAAAAAGAAATTTTAGATTATCTTATTGCCCCACAAGAATCAGATGCTGCTTGGTCCGATTTATTAGGCAGTCTTGTTTCTAGAGGACTAACTGATGTGCAACTTATCGTTGCCGATGGCATGACCGCTATTCAAAATGCTTGCGAAAGAAATTATCCCCAAGCTAAATTTCAACGATGTCTTGTGCACATTAACCGAAACATTATGGGAAAGGTTCGCGTTTCTGATCGTAAAGAAGTAGCCAGTGATTTCAAAGGAATTCATCATGCGATCAATTTTAAAGAGGGTGAAGAAAAAATCCAAACCTTTATAGAAAAATGGGAGAAACGTTATCCAAGAATGACGCACTCTCTTCAAAACACAGAAAATCTCCTGACCTTCACGCAATTTCCCAAAGCTATTCGAGGTACTATTTATTCCACCAACATTATTGAATCTTTCAATAAACAGTTGAAAAGAAAAACAAAAATCAAAGAACAATTTCCTAATGAAGAAGCTCTTGATCGTTTTTTAGTCACCCAAATGGTTGATTATAATAATAAAAAAACTGGTAGAGCCCATAAAGGTTTTAAACAATGCCAGGACACATTGGATTCAATGTTTTAAAAATATAAATCAAACTGAATAAGGTTTAAATGAATTTACACAAACTTCTTGACACACCCTAGATAAAACTCTATTATATAAGAGTTGCTATGTCGCTTTTATATATGTAAGGAGAAAATTGAATAATGAAAAAGAAAAAATATGTAATCGGAACACTCATCGTTGTACTAATATTTATTGGTTTAACTAGTAAAAGTTATGCAGATAGCATTTTAAAATGGGGTGGGGAAGATAATATTTCTACCATCAATAGTAACTTAGACAAGTTGAGTAACTCACTATCAGTCAAGGAACAGAAAATCGCACAATTATCCAATGAATCAACTAGTACACAGAACCAATTAAATCAGTTTCAAAAAGATATTGACGGTTATCGGCAACAGTTAGAGAATTTAAAAAATGAAAATAATCAACTAGCTGGAGAAAAAACTAGTTTAGAATCTCAATTAAATAGTAAAAATGGAGAGTTACAATCTAAACAGCAAGAAATTGCGGACAAATTGAAAGAAATTGATCAAAAAAATCAAGAGATCAATCAGAAAAATCAAGAATGGAATTCTAAACTGCAAGAAGCATTAAATCAAGCGAATGATCTGCGAAATACCATTAATTCACTAAATGACCAAATCAACACATTAAACAGTGAAAAGAATTCTTTACAAGCAGAGCTCGATTCTACTAAACAGCAGTTAGCAAATGCAACTAAAGAAAATTCTGATTTAAAAGTGTATATTGATAAATTAAACAAAGCTAACCAAGATGTAAAAGACATAACGAACAAGTCCCAACAATTAGTCGACCAACATAAATAAATTAAAAAAGATCTTAGCCTACCTACGCTAGGATCTTTTCTATTGCACATGTAAGCGTTACGTTGTATAATAAAACCAATCCAAGAAAATCTTTATTTTCTGCAAGGAGCATTCGAGTAATCGGGAGCCCTTTTTGTGTTAAAATAGTATGATTTTTGTTGCTGAAACCGTTTTATGCTAAACTGACATTCAGAAACTATCCATTTCTACTCCCTTTTAGGGAGGGCAGGCACCCTGGCGATAGGTGCCTGTTTTTTTATTGCGTTGAAACCTAAAAATGATAAACTACTAATTAGAGAGTAGTCCACTCTCACTTTCTTTTGCCCACTCTTTATCCTACTAGAGAGTGGGTATTTATATTCTCATCATTTCAAACTCCATCATAATCTTCGTCATGCCTACCACTGCATATTTTTTCACTACAAACTGATTCCTACTATTATATAGTCCCGAAATGCCTATCTTAGTATTCTCCGCCACGTCCGCTAGAAACGAGAGGGAGTGTGCAGCAATCAGACAGTTGCAATCGTCTAACTTAAAATAGATGAGCGGTGTCTTGCTCGTCGTATTTAGTATCTTGATTTTCGTCACGACTCCAGATTTTTTTAACATATAGATCACCTCAGCTTAAATCAGACCATTTCTTTTCCTCAAAAAATTCTACGCTACGTATCTCATCATAATCGACTTTCTGACCGCTAATAAACACACCTAGTTCATCATATCCTTGTATCTTTCCGGTAACGTCAGGGGAGTATAAACCTTCTTCGTTCATCTCTTCTTTTTGGATGGCAACGGCTCTATTTTTTAATTTCGCTTCATATAGTATACGATCAATTTCTTCCTTGGTCATAAGCTCTTTAGCCGGCCAAATAAATTTTCGTTCTTTTTCATCTTTTGCCATCATGGCATTATGCTCGGACAGCATGAATCCTTGCCATTTCAATTTCTTGCGGTCGTGGTATACGTGTAAGCTCATATCAACCAGCTCCTGTCATTCATTGCTTTAATTAGGAATTCATCATGCGATCAATTTTAAAGAGGGTGAAGAAAAAATCCAAACCTTTATAGAAAAATGGGAGAAACGTTATCCAAGAATGACGCACTCTCTTCAAAACACAGAAAATCTCCTGACCTTCACGCAATTTCCCAAAGCTATTCGAGGTACTATTTATTCCACCAACATTATTGAATCTTTCAATAAACAGTTGAAAAGAAAAACAAAAATCAAAGAACAATTTCCTAATGAAGAAGCTCTTGATCGTTTTTTAGTCACCCAAATGGTTGATTATAATAATAAAAAAACTGGTAGAGCCCATAAAGGTTTTAAACAATGCCAGGACACATTGGATTCAATGTTTTAAAAATATAAATCAAACTGAATAAGGTTTAAATGAATTTACACAAACTTCTTGACACACCCAAAAATTCTCCTTGCGTACTAGCGTTAGAAAAACGACTTTTCATAAAAAGACCAAAAATCACTACACATAATAAAAATATAAATTGCTTTTGACGCCGGAAACGTTTCTTGTGCCTTGATTTAATTTTTGCCATTAAAAAAACTCCTCTCCTTGATAAATTCAATTTACCAAAGAAAAGAAGTTTGTTTTTCTGTTTTTTATGAATAAAGTCTGACGAAAAGCTGATGATTGCTTTTCATTTTGGAGAAAGTTAAAGATAAAGTGAACGAGAGAAAAATAAAGGAGAGAAATAAAGGATTAGATTTTTATTTAAAGTTTATTTTTTCAAGTCCTTTCTTCTTGCAAACCAGATGCTTAGATAACTGACGGGCATTAAATACACTACAGAAGTAAAAAGCAAAAGTACCAAAACGAATTGATTATTACTTTGTTTGAAATCAAAGCTTGGCAGATAAAAATAACTTAGCGTAAGTACATATAAGAAAGCTACGATCACGCCTTTTATAGTCGTTCGCTGTGCTGTTTCTTTTCGTATCTTTTGTGTGTATTGAAAGAAATTATTTTTTACTAATAATTTTTCAAACCGGATACTTTTTCCTGCTTTAATCTGCTTTGCTGTAAAATAATTGTAGCCAAAAAGAACCAAACCCATTAAACACCATAGAATAAAACTGAAAATTTTTTCCACACACCACACCTACCTTCTTTTTAATAAAAAGATCTCTCCTCCATTTTTAACTTCCCCATTAAGTATAGCTTTACTATAGGCTTATTCACTCCTGAAAACAAGCGGTTTCATCTATTTTTATTTAAAAAAATTTAGATCAGTTATTGCAACAAAAAAAAGTAAACAAAATCCACTTAAAGTGAATTCTGTTTACTTTTTTGTCTTTGAAATCTTTTTTACATCATGCCGCCCATGCTTGGATCCATGGCAGGCATTGCAGGAGCAGCAGGTTCAGGTTTGTCAGCAACAACTGCTTCTGTTGTTAACAACAAGGCTGCAACACTAGCTGCATTTTGTAAAGCTGAACGAGTAACTTTCGTAGGATCAACAATGCCGACTTCTACCATGTTGACCCATTCACCGTTGGCCGCATTAAAGCCCGTTCCAATTTCAACTGATTTTAATTTGTCCACGATAACGGAACCTTCATACCCAGCATTTTCTGCAATTTGGCGAATTGGTTCTTCTAAAGCCCGAACAACAATTTTAATGCCGGTTGCTACATCGCCTTCAGCTTCTAGAGCTGCAACGGCGCCAATCACATTGACTAAAGCAGTTCCCCCACCGGAGACCATCCCTTCTTCAACACCCGCGCGCGTTGCGTTTAAGGCATCTTCAATTCTTAATTTTAATTCTTTTAATTCAGTTTCAGTAGCTGCCCCAACTTTAACAACAGCCACACCGCCAGCAAGTTTAGCTAAACGTTCTTGTAATTTTTCCCGATCAAAATCAGAAGTTGTTTCCGCAATTTGGTTGCGAATTAATTTCACACGATCGGCTACGGCAGTTTTTCCACCAGCGCCTTCAACAATCGTCGTTGTGTCTTTATTAACAACCACTTTACCAGCTGTTCCTAATTGTTCTAACGTTGTATCTTTTAATTCCAAGCCAAGATCTTCCGTGATAACCGTCCCGCCAGTTAAAACAGCAACGTCTTCTAACATAGCTTTACGACGATCGCCAAATCCTGGTGCTTTAACAGCAACGACATTGAACGTTCCACGTAATTTATTTAAAACCAAGGTTGGTAATGCTTCGCCATCAACGTCGTCAGCAATAATTAACAAAGAGCGACCTTGTTGTAAAATTTGTTCCAACATTGGTAAAACATCTTGAATGTTAGAAATCTTTTTGTCGGTAATTAAAATGTATGGATTCTCTAAAGCAGCTTCCATTTTATCATTATCAGTCACCATATATTGGGATAAATAGCCGCGGTCAAATTGCATACCTTCTACCACGTCAAGTTCAGTTTCGATCCCTTTTGATTCTTCAATAGTAATCACACCATCGTTACCAACTTTTTCCATCGCTTCAGCAATTAATTTCCCAACTTCTTCAGAACCTGAAGAAACAGATGCTAATTGAGCAATAGCTTCTTTTGTATCCACAACGATCGAAATTTTATGAAGTTCTTCCACTGCTTTTTTCGTAGCTAGTTCAATCCCACGACGAATGCCCATTGGATTGGCACCAGCTGTCACGTTTTTCAAACCTTCACGAACGATTGCTTGAGTTAATAAAGTGGCGGTTGTTGTTCCGTCACCAGCAATATCATTTGTTTTTGAAGCGACTTCAGAAACAAGTTTTGCCCCCATATTTTCAAAATGATCTTCTAATTCGATTTCTTTTGCAATGGTCACACCATCGTTAGTAATTAATGGAGAACCATATGATTTTTCTAAAACGACATTGCGTCCTTTTGGCCCTAAAGTGACTTTAACGGTATTCGCTAAAATATCGACACCGCGCAACATCGCACTTCTTGCATCTTCTGAAAATTTAATATCTTTTGCCATTATTTTTTCACCTCAAATAAATTTTTTTTATTCAACAATTGCGACAATATCTTTTTCGTGAACAATTAAATACTCTTGGCCTTCATATTTCACTTCAGCACCAGCGTATTTTTCAAACATCACGCGGTCATTTACTTTAACAGACATTGGTGCTTTTTCACCGTTGTCTAAAACTAAGCCAGAACCTACTGCAATGACCGTTCCGTTTTGTGGTTTTTCTTTGGCTGAAGAAGCTAAGACGATACCGCCGATAGTTTTTTCTTCTTCTTTTGCCACTTCAATCAATACTCGATCTCCTAATGGTCGTAACACGAAAATCCCTCCAGTTAACTATTTTTTAGCACTCTTTTACCTTGAGTGCTAACTACAATATTTATTGTAGCATGTTTAATGGATATTGCAAGATTTTTGCTAATGACTAAAAAAATTTCTAAAATAGAATTATCCTTCAGCGCCTTTTATCTCATCTGCCTTTTGTCAGCTGACTTTTTACGTGCTATACTAATCTCAAACTTTAAGGAGGTACTTATGACTTTAAATCCTTATGCACTATTAAATTTAGTCACTTATTTTGTCGCTCTTTTTGCCCCAAGTTTACTCACCGTTATGTTCAAATTAGACGCCGGACAAGCCAGCACCTTAACGATTATCTTTTACGTCATTGGCGCAGCATTAATGATTTATTTTGTCCCCAAACTCAATGAAGATTTGGTCGTTGAAAAAAAATCCACCCAGACAAAATCATCAAAAGCCATTTACGAAGGCATTATCGGTATTGCCATTGTTACGGCAGTTCAAATCGGCGCTAACTTAATTGAAGCGGCTTTAACCGGTGGACTGCAAGGATCGGAAAATACGCAAGGCATCTTAGACGTCATCCAACAAAATTTTGCCTTTATCTTGCTGGTGAGTATCGCTGGACCCATTATGGAAGAAATATTCTTCCGGCGCACTTTGATTGGTTTTTTAGGAAATCATTTTAATTTTTGGATTGGCGCAGTTGCTTCCAGTTTACTTTTTTATTTAGCTCATCAAGATGGTCATTTTCTTTTGTATTTTACAATGGGCATGACGCTGGCTTTAATTTATCGTAACACCGGGAAAATTCTCACCTCAATCATTGCCCATGCTGGAATGAACACTTTAGTTATTCTCATTAATTTAATTCCCATCTGGATGGCCCGCTATTTTTAAGGAGGAAAGATAATGAAAACTGGACCTCGCTATTGGCACATTGTTTTACTGGGGTTAGCGGCTGCAATTCTTAATGAAGTCACCAACTTATTGATTAAAGGTATTGAAAATAGCACCACCCATTTTATTGTTGAAGCTATCAAATTTGTGGTGATTATCGTTGTGCTAGCGATTTTGTATTACAAATTATATTTGGAACGCAGAAAAAATGACGAAGACAACGACGACATTTAAAAAAAATTTAAAAAATTAGCAAACTAGAAAATCTGGAGAAAAATTTCTCCGGATTTTTTTTTTTACCAACTTAATTTCACAGCGATTGATAAAGAAATCATAAATTTTCATCATTTTTATAAGCTCCTATCCAATTCATTTGCAATCTGCAGATTTTTTTAAGATAATAAGTAGCAGTTTGCATCAGGAAACCATGAGCACTTAACACAAGTAAATAAACGAAAAAGGGATGAACTATTTGTTAGAATTAAAAGATATCAAAAAGTATTACACAGTTGGCGATACAACGACAAAAGCCTTAGATGGCGTGTCGGTTGCTTTTCGCCGCCAAGAATTTGTCGCCATTTTAGGAGCGTCCGGATCTGGTAAAACTACGATGTTAAATGTCATCGGCGGTTTGGACAATTACGATTCTGGAGATTTAATCATCGACGGAAAATCCACCAAAACTTTTAAACCCGCCGACTGGGATGCCTACAGAAATAATTCAATCGGCTTTGTTTTTCAAAGTTATAATTTAATTTCTCACTTAGGAATTATTGATAACGTGGAACTTGGCATGACTTTGTCCGGTGTTCCTAAAGAACAAAAACTTAAACAAGCCAGAGAAGCTTTGGAGCGCGTTGGTTTAAAAGACCATATGAACAAAAAACCAAATCAACTTTCCGGCGGACAAATGCAACGGGTGGCCATCGCTCGTGCTTTAGCCAATAATCCTGATATTTTATTATGTGATGAACCAACGGGTGCCCTTGATACTGAAACTAGTAAACAAATTATGGCTTTGATTCAAGATTTATCCAAAGAAAAATTAGTAATTATGGTGACTCACAATCCGGAACTAGCTAAAGATTATGCTGATCGAATTATTGAATTTTCCGATGGCCGTGTTGTCAACGACTCAAATCCTCACACTGAAGGCCAAAAAGGGGAACAATTTCAATTAAAACGCACCAAAATGAAATTTATGACGGCCTTAAAACTTTCCGCAAATAATTTACGGACTAAAAAAGGTCGGACTTTTTTAACAGCTTTCGCCTCTTCTATCGGGATTATTAGTATTGGAATTGTTTTATCGTTATCAACTGGGTTTCAAAATCAAATCGATCAAACCCAAGCCGAAACTTTGTCAAAATTTCCTATTACAATTTCTCAAGTGACCGCCGACCAAACAACTAACCCTGATGAAATGTTAGGGACCGATAAAGGAACTTTCCCGGATACTGACACAGTAACAGCTAAAATTTCTGATCAAGATCGCTTGCAACATACAAATAATATTAATCAAGAGTATCTCGATTACTTGGCTAACATTGATCCAGATTTGACTAATAATATTGGCTACACGCGCATCACTGGGATGAATTTATTGCGGGATGTTGATGGCACAGTGACTACTGTTCAATTATCAAACACTTCATCTTCCGATAGTTTCGGCGGGATGGCTTCGGCCGTTTCTAGTATGACTGGCGTTGGCGTCTCCACTTTCCCTACTGCACTGGACGAATCTAAGGGGAATTTTTTACAAGATAATTATGAGCTGCTTGGCGGGAGCTATCCGGCAAGTGTGACTGATGTGGTACTAGTCGTTGATGGGAATAATAATACCAACATCGCCGCTTTAAATAATCTCGGCTTTGATCTTGAAGATAACACTGAATTAAATTTTGACGATATTTTAAATACTGAATTTAAACTTGTCCAAAATAATGATTACTACCAACAACTACCTACTGGAAATTTCATTCCTAATCAAGATTTAGCTAGCGTGTATCAAGCAAGCAACAATCAAACGCTAAAAATTTCTGGCATCGTTCGGACGAAAACAAGTTCGACGATGGATTTATTAGCACCTGGGATTGCTTATTCCAATGATTTAACTAGTCAAATTGTGACTGACAATGAAAATTCTGATATTGTGGCCGCCCAAAGAGACAGTGAACTCAATGTGATGACTAATGAAAAATTAGATGACACTACTAAAACAAGTTTAATCGCTTATCTTGGTGGCGATTCAATTCCTAATTCCATTATGATTTATCCAAATAATTACAAAGACAAAGATCAAATTTTAGATTACCTTGATGATTTCAATGAAGGCAAAGATAAAGCTGATCAAATTATTTATTCTGATTTAGCCGGAACTATGACCCAATTAACAGGCGGCTTGATGGATGCCATCACTTACGTCTTGATTGCTTTTGCCGGAATTTCTCTTGTCACTTCCATGATCATGATTGGCATTATCACCTACACTTCCGTTATTGAACGGACAAAAGAAATTGGCGTTTTAAAAGCATTAGGTGCTCGGAAAAAAGATATTACTCGTGTTTTTGACGCTGAAACTTTTATTTTAGGTGTCGCTTCTGGAACATTAGGCGTCGTGATTGCTTGGTTATTAACTTTCCCAATTAATGCCATTTTGTACAACATGACCGAATTAAAAAATGTAGCCCAACTCAATCCTGTTCACGGCGTTCTTTTAATCGTCGTCTCCACCTTACTCACTATGGCAGGCGGACACCTCCCAGCGCGCATGGCCGCCAAAAAAGATGCCGCCATCGCTTTAAGAGCTGAATAAAATCAAAATAAATACCCGCCACAAATTTACGGCGGGTTTCAGTATTTATTAATCTGTATAGTGATGTAAAAAATAAATTAATGTTTGGAGTTCATTTGTTAAATCAACATTTTGCACTTGGACCGCGGCTGGTTTCACCAAGCGGACTGGCGTAAAGTTCATGATTCCTTTAATACCCGCTTCAACTAATTTATCCGTAACAGCTTGCGCACTTTCTTGTGGCACAGTTAAAATAGCGACTTCGATTTGTTGAATGGAAATTTGTTCCACCATATCAGTCATTGGATAAACGGGAATCCCGTCAACAATCCGACCAACCAAATCTTCATTTACATCAAACGCACATGACACGCGAATGGAATTACTTTGGTGGAAGCGATACTTCAATAGCGCATTCCCCAAATTCCCCACCCCAATTAAAGCGACGTTTGTAAGTTCATCTTCGCTCAATGTTTTGGCAAAAAAATTATTTAATTTTTCCACATCGTAGCCATAACCGCGTTTGCCTAATTCGCCAAAATATGAAAAATCACGACGAATCGTGGCGCTATCTACTTGAACGGCTTCTGAAAGTTCAGTAGATGACACTTTATCTTTACCCGCATTATGCAAAACTTGCAAATAACGGTAATATAACGGTAATCGTTTTGCAGTTGCTCTTGGAATTACAGCGTTTTTCAAGTTCATTTCTCCTTCTTATAAAAAAATTCACAATCCCTTATAAGACACTATAGCAGTAACCTATGCACTTTGGCAATCATTTTGTCTTGCACTTGTGAGAAAATTTTTGCCAAGCTATTTTTTTTAATCAAACATATGGTAGACTACTATTTAGAGCAAATCATCTTCAATAAAAGGAGGTTTTCGGATGATTATTTTACAAGCCAACGCCTTGGCTCGTTTATTTGGCGCTGATGTTTTATTTGAAAACATTCAAATGGACATTCAAGATCACGCCCGCGTGGCTTTAGTCGGCCGCAATGGCGTCGGAAAAAGTACCTTATTAAAAATGCTAGTCGGCATTGAAAGTCCCGATGCCGGTTCTGTAATTACTAAAAAAAATCTGACGATTGGTTATTTAGCTCAAGATAATGGGCTGGAAAGTGATCAAACCGTTTATGCTGAAATGCTGATGGTCTTTGAGCCGGTGATGCAAATGGAGCGTCGCTTACGCCAGTTAGAAGAAAAAATTGCCGCCACAGCCGATCACAATGGCGATTACGAAAAATTATTAACTGACTATGAACAACTACAACACGATTTTCAAGAAGAAAATGGTTACGGCTACGAAGCTGAAATTCGTTCGGTGCTTCATGGGTTTAAATTTGATGAAAGTTTTTATGAACAAAAAGTTTCCGAACTTTCTGGTGGTCAAAAAACGCGGCTCGCTTTGGCCCGCCTACTTTTATTAAAACCTGAACTTTTGGTTTTGGATGAACCGACAAACCATTTAGATATTGATACGTTGACTTGGTTAGAAAATTATTTGCAAGGCTATCGTGGTGCTTTGTTGATTGTTTCTCATGACCGCTATTTTCTTGATAAAATTGCTGAAGATGTTTACGAATTATCGCGGGCCAAAATCACCCGCTACAGAGGAAACTATTCGCAATATCTTGATTTAAAAGCCCAACAGTTAGCTACTGAACAAAAAGCTTATGATAAACAACAAACAGAAATTGCTAAGCTGGAAGATTTTGTTGCTAAAAATCTCGTCCGCGCCTCGACTACAAAGCGAGCCCAAAGTAGACGAAAACAATTAGAAAAAATGGATCGACTGGATCGTCCCCAAGGTGATCAACGTTCGGCTAGAATTTTATTTAATTTTGAAACTGTTTCAGGAAATATTGTTTTACAAGTCGACAATGGTGCGATTGGTTATGACGGAAAAGTAATTTCCGCTCCTATTCATTTGGATATTAGACGTCACGATGCGGTGGCTCTCGTTGGTCCAAATGGGATTGGCAAATCCACTTTACTAAAAGCCATCACTCATGATCATCCGCTAATTTCTGGATCCGTTCGCCTTGGGAGCAATGTGGATCTGGGCTATTACGATCAAGAACAAGCGCAACTTCATTCCAATAAAACGGTCTTAGCTGAATTATGGGACGAACATCCCACCACACCTGAAAAAAATATTCGCACCGTTCTCGGAAGTTTTCTCTTTTTCGGCGATGATGTGAAAAAACCCGTCGCTTTATTATCTGGTGGCGAAAAAGCCCGGCTCGCTTTGGCTAAATTGGCGATGCAAAAAGAAAACTTTTTAGTTTTGGATGAACCGACCAATCATTTAGATATTGATGCTAAAGAAGTGTTGGAAAATGCTTTGATCGATTATGACGGCACACTTTTTTTCGTTTCACACGATCGGTATTTTATTAACCGGATCGCTAGTAAAATCGTGGAGTTGTCTGAAAATGGCAGCCGCATGTATTTAGGTGATTATGATTATTACTTAGAAAAAAAACAAGAAGAAGCAGAACTTGCTGCCCAAGCCCAACAGGAAATTGAAAAAATTGCGCCGAAAACGAAACCAGTAATTGAAAAAGAACGACAAAAACAAGTTCGAACTTTGACCCGGGAAATCACGGCCTTAGAAGAACAATTAGCGCAATTAGAAGAAGACGAACAAACTTTAAAAGAAACGATGGCTTTACCTGAAAATGCGCAAGACCACGAAAAACTCACCCAAATGGCCGCGCAACTCGATGCATTAGCGATTAAACAACAAGAAGTGCTCAACGCTTGGGAAGAAAAAAGTTTGACGTTAGAAGAATTGTAGTAAAAAAAGCAGTGACCAAAAAGAAAAATCTTTTTGGTCACTGCTTTTTTTATTTTTACCAATGAATTTTTTCCACCATCAGAGCGGCAAGTTTTTCTAAATACTCTTGATCAATTTGATCATACGCACCTACTTGGTCATTATCCAAATCAATGACTCCTAAAAGTTGTTGATTTTTATAAAGTGGCACAACAATTTCACTCATGGCCGCTGAATCACAAGAAATATAATTTTCATGCTTAGTGACATCATCAACGATTAACGTTGTATTTTCCGCAGCTGATTGACCACAAACCCCTTTACCAAGTTGAATTCGTGTGCAGCTCACTCGTCCTTGAAATGGCCCTAAGACAAGTTCGCTGCTATCATACAAATAAAATCCCGTATAAACCGAATGATCCAACGTTTCATTTAACGCCGCACTAATATTGGCTAGACTGGCAATTTTTTCTTGCTCCATCTCCAAAAGCCCTTCCGTTTGTGCCAATAATAATTTATAGCGGTCGATTTTTTCTTTTGTCATTTTAAATCTCCTTCTTGATGCAAACGTGCTTGTAAATCTAGATCATAATTGCGGGCACTTGGCGTCAGGAACATGGCCAAGCCACAAAGTAACGTGCCAATTCCGGCAATGAGAAAAATTTTCTCCACGCCGAGATAATCAGCTAACGGCCCGGCAAAAATTAAGCCCACGGGTCCTGTTAAACTCATTAATGAATTTAACACACCTAACACGCGCCCTAAAATTTGTGGCGGATAACTTTGTTGAATCATGGCCATTAATAACGTATTGAAATAAGGTGTCGCCAGTCCGGCGATGCCATTTAAGAGGATAAATAAAATAAATCCCCGCTGATTGCCAGGTAATAAACCGGACCCGCCAACTGTTATGCCTAAAATAAGATAAGAGGCTACAATTGGTTTAACCCGATTTTTAAATTTCCCAAAAAGGCCAATGAACGTACCGCCTACAAGCATCCCGACTGCATAAATCGTTTCGATCAATCCGGCTTGTTGAACCGTTCCTTGAAAATAATCCATGGTCATCACTGGATAAAGACTGGCTGCTGGCATAAAAATTAACGTGAAAAGTGCGCCAATAATCGTAATCGCCCACAGTCCGCGATTTTTCACCAACTGATTAAAACCAAATACTGTGTCGCTTAAAAAATGAATTTTTTCGCCAGCAGCATTTATTTTCGGAATGGTCACAAAAAGTAATAAACCAATCCCGAAAATCGCACCGACAACATCTAATAAAATTAAATAATTCATATCAAACGTGGCAAAAAGTTGCGCCCCTAATGCTGGTGCAATAATAAAATTGGCCGATTGGACCATTCCCAACTGACCATTGGCTTTAGTTAATTGACTTTCCGGCACCAAAGTTGGCAAGACGGATTGAATGGTAGGCATCTGAAAAGTTTGAGCTACTGAGCGGACAAAAAGAGAAACAAATACTAGCCAGATTGGAAAGCCTGCTGTTAAAAATCCCACGATAGCGAGAATTAAGGCAAAAAGTGCCACAATAAAATCTGTTAAGATGAGTAATTTTTTCTTGTTGACCCGATCAATTAGTGGTCCGGCAAATGGCGAAAGTAAAACCATGGGAATCATCCCAAGTAACGTTGCCAAACTAACAATCGTGGCTGATTTTGTTTCATTATACAAATACCAAATAATCGAGTACTGCACAATCATACTAGTAATTCCTGATAAGAATTGGCCTCCCAAGAAAAAGTAAAAATTCTGGTGCCAATGTTTTTTTAAATTATTTTCCATGATCTTCTCCTAAAAATTTAATATGCGTTTTAGAAGCTCGGACGCAAGCGCCCTGCGTATGAAAATAGTTGGCCATAAAATGTCAAAATCATCCCTACTTTCTGTTAGATTCATTTGATTATAGCGAAAAGCCTTGTCCACTGCAAGTTATTTTCCCTCAACAGAAAAACTTGCTAAAATATCAGCCAAAGTAGTTTTCATTAGTTGTTGCCAATTGTCTGTTACAAATTGTTCAGTCAAATCATTTTCTAGCACCTGATAATAAGTGATGGAGCGTTGTGGCTGAGTTAAAAGTCGATCGTTGACTTGATTTTCTGTGATGATAGGTTGAGAAAAACTTTCATTTAGTCGTCTTTGCCACTGAAATTTTGCTTGCAAAACTTGGAGAAGTTCATCAATCTGGGCTTTTTTTTCAATAATTTCTTTTTGATAAGCGGCAATCTGCGGATTAAGGTGAGGAACGTCAGATGTTACACTAGAAATTGCGGTGCGTTCCCGGGTGAATGTTGTCAACTGTTCTTGCGTCAGATTTTGACTCAAAAAAATATTTGCATCGTCACTAAAACCTGCTTCTATCTCGAGCATTAAAGTGTCCAACCGTTCCACTATTTGTTTCAAATCTTCTAATTGTCCGGAAAATTGATTTTGCTGATTTTTTACACCCATCGCAATAAAAACTGCCACCAACAAAGTCAAAATCCCCAAAAACATCCGCCAGCCGATTTTATTTTTTAAATTTTTCGCCATCGCCCTCACCTCCTGTTACTTTAAGTGTAAACGGGATTGAAAAAAAAGACGAAAAAAAATAACCAGACCAAAAAATAAATTTTGGTTTGGTTATTTTCATAATTATCGGGAAGACAGGATTTGAACCTGCGACCCCCTACTCCCGAAGCAGGTGCTCTACCAAGCTGAGCCACTTCCCGTAAATTGGCTCTATACTTTATTGGACTGATAGAATTTTAAAAAATTCTACCAGCCCAATTTTTGTTTATATTAAAAAACATATCGTTCTCTGTTAAGATAAAGTTACCACACAAAACCAGAAAAGAGGACGATATGCCATGACTAATGATATCAAAGATTTACTAAGAATTACAGAAAAAGATTTAACTATTCTATCTAGTCATCAGGAGATGATAAATCATGCTAATACCATGGTGATTGAGGCGCGACTTACTAATTCTCCTGATCGTTGTCTTAACTGTGGGTGTCCCGCCATTGGCGAAGGGAAAAAAAGAAATATCGTAAAAAACGGCTTAAAAAAAAGCGTCATAAGGTTTGAGCCCTATCAATTTCTTCCAACGGTGATGAGATTGGCAAAGCAAAGATTTGCTTGTCGCTCTTGCAAAAGTTTTTGGACAATCCAAACACAGCTAGTTGATGAATTTTGTTTTATTGCTACCCACGTTAAACTAAAAATTCTGAGCCTGTTAAAAGAAAAAATATCAGCTACCTTAATCGCTAAACTATGTAGTGTCTCAGTTAATACAGTCCTTCGGCTTTTGCGTTCTCTAGAGGACTACATCCCTGGGGATGAAGGCATTGCTCTTCCAAAGGTATTAATGGTCGACGAATTTAAATCTCACCTTTCTGTAGAAGATAAGATGACATTTATCTGTGCCGATGGAGAAAGCGGAAAATTAGTAGATATTCTTCCTAGTAAAAAATTAGATTATCTTGTTGACCATTTTAAGAAAAGTCCAGACTGTGAAAAGGTAAAATTTATCGTCACAGACATGAACGCTGCCTACTTTCAACTTATTCCTAAGGTGTTTAAAAACGCTGAACTTATCATTGATCGATTTCATATTATCAAACGCCTAAATGATGCTTTTAATGAGTTTCGAGTTCGAGAGGTTAAACGTCTTATGACTAACGGAAATAGATCAGCTGCCAGAAAAATTAAAAGTAACTGGCGGCGCTTCTTAAAAAATAGTCAAAATATAGATATTAGTACTTATAAATCTTGGCGAAGTTTTCCAACACCAAAATTTCCACTTCTCACTGAACAGATGATGATTGATCGACTGCTTTCTTATTCGCCAGCCCTAAGGCTTGCTTATGATTGCTTCCACATCCTAACTGATGCTATGAGGCGGAAGGATGATATAGAATTTTTCGATATATTACAGAACCTTCCACTTGAACTTGATGAAGATTTTAGCCATATCTTGGTGCACTTACTAACTTACGAAACAGGTATTAGAAACGCAATGAAGTATCCTTATTCAAATGGGAAGATAGAAGCTAAAAACACCCACATTAAGACACTGAAACGAAATCTCTACGGCTTTAAATCTTATACCAACACAAAAACTAGAATCTTTCTACTGAACGGTTTAATAGAAATAAACTAACAAAAAACAGGCAACGAAAAGTTTGCCTTTTCATTGCCTGTTTTTAAAATGGATGTCAATCAGTCCGATTTGACAAAGAGCCCTTCATTTGCGATGAGGCGTTACTTGAACAGCTTTTTTTATATGTTAATTTTCAATGGGCAAGTGCACGATAAACGTCGTGCCCCCTGCTGGATTAGTAGTAATGTCGATGCGACCGTGATGAAGTTGGACGCCGTGCTTGACGATAGCCAGGCCTAAGCCGGTCCCCGGGATTTGTGGGCTGTGGCTTTTATCAATGCGATAAAAACGTTCAAAGATGCGCTCTCTTTCGGCTAACGGAATTCCCGGCCCCGCATCACTAACCGTGAGCGTTACTTCACCGGGGTGGGCTGCGATGTCGAGTTCAATGGTCGTGTGCGGCCCGCTATATTTGTGGGCATTTTCCAACAAATTATAGAGGCTATCTTGCAGCACGGACGGATAGCCTTGATAACTCGTGTCACCCTGATAGTGCACAGTCAACTGCTGATTTTTTTCCGCTAAGGGCAAGGCGAGCGTTTTTTGCATCTGGCCGACGAGTTCCGGCCAATTCACGGCCGCGCGGACGCGCGTCTCTTGCCCCTCAAGTTTTGAAAGGTGCAAGATGTCATTCACCAAGGCAATTAACCGCTGCGCCTCATCATAAATCCGCTGAGCAAAATTTGGAATATCCGCCTTTTTCACAATGCCAGCATGAATAATTTCCGCATAGCCAGAAATACTGGTCAAAGGAGTCTTCAATTCGTGGGTGACGTTGGCCGTGAATTCGCGCCGCAGCGCTTCTTGGGTCGCGTTGTCGGTAATATCAAACAGCAATAAGACGGTGCCCACAAATTCTGCTCCCTCAAAAATAGCATTCACCGAGAGCCGGTACAAACGACCGCCTTCTTTAAACGTTACTTCCTGCGCTGGTTTTTTTTCAGACGGTGCCAAAGCGGCTAAAATTTCCGGCTGATTTTTAAAAAGGTCCGGGAGCAGTGTTGCCGGATCGGCAGGTAGGCTCAACACTTCGCGCGCGACCGGATTTGCGACCAGGAGCGTATTTTTAGCGTCGAGTAGCAAGATGCCTTCTTTCATGTTGTCGGTAATGAGCGTCAACTGGCGCTCCTTGGCCTGAATGTTGCGCATTTGTTGGGCAATTTTATTATTTTGCGCCTCAAGACGTTCAACCAGCGGCGTCAATTCTGGATACGTGCTCGTTTGGCGCGGGTCGTTGAGGTTGAGCGCGTTGAGTGGGGCGACCAATTGTTTGGCCACACGCCGGGCAAACACGTAAGCTAACGCCGCCGCGATAATGAAAATGCCGAGCAACGGCCAGGCGAAGCGTACATAAAGAGCCATAAAACTTTCTTCAGTCGTGGAGACGCGTAAGACGTGCCCTCCTGTCAGGCGCACCGCGTAGTAAAAATTTTTCGACAGCAAGGTGTCTGACTCGCGTTGACTTTGCCCGCTTCCGTTTTTTCTGGCAGCAATAATTTCTGGGCGCGCGTTGTGATTAGCCATCGTCGCGATTGGTGCTTGGTTGTCCATCAAGACGGTGCCATCTTCAGCCACTAACGTCAGGCGGTCGGTTGAGACGACGTGTTCCAAGCCGGTTGCGCCAGATTTTTCCCACACTTTAGTCAGCGCGGTAGCTTCATTTTTTAAGTCAGCAAAAAAACGCTGTTGCAGCTGGGAGAAAATCACCGCTCCCATAAGTAACACCGTTAAAAGTAACGCGACGACCGTCAGCGTCAGGCTCTGTTTAAATATTTTTTTCTTCATCTCATCGGCCTCCTCGCCTTAGTTTACTGGACAACGGCGGGGCCAGGCTGAAAACGATAGCCGAAGCCACGAATGGTTTCAATTTGGTAGGCGGCCTCGCCTAACTTTTGCCGCAGCGAAGCCACGTGCACGTCAACCGTGCGACTCTCACCGTCGTAGTGATAGCCCCAAATCGTATCGAGCAGCTGCTCGCGACTAAAAGCCAGTCGCGGATTTTCCAAAAATAAGCGGAAGAGTTCAAATTCTTTGGTGGTCAGCGGTAGCGGCTGGCCAGCTAGCGTCATCCGGTGTGCCTCTTGGTCAAATTCAATCGCTCCAAACGTCAGCGTTGATTTGCTCGCATCCTCCGTTTGAAAGCCTGCGCGCCGCAACAAAGCCTTCACGCGCGCCACCAGTTCCATCGCGCCAAAAGGTTTCGCCAAATAATCATCGGCCCCCAAGTTCAGGCCGGATACTTTATCAAACTCACTCTCTTTAGCGCTCAAAATGAGCACGGGCAACTGCGCCGTTGCGGCCTGGGCGCGCAACTCTTTTAAGATGGTCAAGCCATCTTTTCCCGGCAACATGATATCCAAAATTAACAGCTCCGGTAATTTTTCGGCCAAAGCGTGCTCAAGCGCGCCACTTTCAGCAAAGCCGAGCGTCGGCAAGACCATGCTCGACAGCGTGTAACAAACCAACTCCCGAATGTTTTCATCATCTTCAACGATATAGATCACCTGGCCACCCCCTTGGCGTAATATTACGGCTGCGTGTTGTAAGTATTTTGCTAAATGATTTTCCTGCATGCCACATGTGACGCGCACCTTGCAGCTTAACGTTTACCCGAAGCGGCCCGAAATATAATTGGCCGTTTCTTCTTGTTCCGGCAGCGAAAAAAGCTGGGCGGTCGGCTGACATTCAATCAGTTTGCCGTTTAAGAAAAAGGCGGTTTGGTCGGAGACGCGGGCGGCTTGTTGCATGTTGTGGGTCACCATGACAATAGTGTACCGTGCTTTCAGCGTCATCGCAAGTTCTTCAATTTTGGCGGTGGAGATGGGGTCAAGCGAGCTGGTTGACTCGTCCATGAGCAAAATGTCAGGCTTGACCGCTAGCGCCCGCGCGATGCACAGGCGCTGCTGCTGACCACCAGACAAACTGAGCGCACTCTTGTGCAACCGGTCTTTCACTTCATCCCACAAGACAGCTTGGCGCAGTGCTTCTTCCACGCGTTGTTTCATCTCGTCGCGATTCAAACTTTCGTGGGTCTTAATACCGTAAGCGATGTTATCAAAAATCGACATTTGAAAGGCGTTGGCTTTTTGAAACACCATACCTACTTTTTTGCGCAAGTTGTCGACGTCTTTCATTTGATAAATATCTTCACCTTCCAGTAGCACACTGCCGGTAATCGTACACGACGGCACAAAATCGTTCATGCGGTTGAGCGTCTTCATGAGCGTCGACTTGCCACAGCCGGACGGCCCAATAAAGGCGGTAATTTGTTGCTTGGGAATGAGCAAATTAATATTTTTCAGCGCCACGTGCTCGCCGTACGCCAAATTTAAATTTTCAATAGTAAAAGCTGTCATCCGCGGTGCTCCTTCTGAAATTTTTTCGTTAGTAAGGTGGTGCAGAGGTTGAGGCTAATGACGATGAGTAGCAAAATGACGGCGGTACCCTGCGCTTCTTTGACGTGCAAGCCTTCTGACATTAGGGCGTACATGTGCACAGAAAGCGTGCGGCCCGACGACAGCGGGGCGGCGACTTCGGCCAAGGTGCCGGCCGTGTAAATCAAGGCGGCAGTCTCGCCGACGATGCGGCCGATGCTTAAAATAATACCGCTCGTGATGCCGGGGCCGGCCACGGGCAACACCACTTTAAAAATGGTGCGCACTTTGCCCGCGCCGAGCGCGTAACTGCCTTCGCGGTAGCTGGCCGGGACGGCGAGGAGTGCTTCTTCAGCGGTGCGGATGATGACTGGTAACACCATCATCGCCAGCGTCAAGCTGCCGGCCAAAACCGAGTAGCCGAGTTTGAGCGTCACCACAAAGCACAAGTAACCAAATAAGCCGAACACAATAGAAGGCACGCCCGCTAAAGTTTCGGTGGCCACGCGCAACATTTTAACAAAATGGCTTTCAGCCACGGCGTATTCTACAAAATAAATCGCCGCAAACACACCGATGGGACAAGCGAGCGCTAACGTCAGCCCGACAAAAGTCAGCGTGTTGATGAGCGCGGGCAAAAGGGAGACGTTTTCTGACGTGTAAGTGATGGCAAACAAGCTCACTTTAATCGCCGGCACGCCCGTCCATAATAAATAACCGACGAGCCACACCATCAACGCCCCAATCACAGCGGCGTTGGCGTAGACCAGACCTTTTAACAAGCCGCGCCGGTTGCGTTTTTTCTTTGGCCGCACGGTGGTGGTGTTAGTGGGCACTGCCGCAAACTCTCTAGTAATATCCATTTTGACGGCCCCTTTCTTTGAACAAAGTGAAGATGACGTTGATTAGCAAGATGAGGAAGAAGAGGAAAAATCCGGTGGCGATCAGCATCGCCCGGTGTAAATCGGTCGCATACCCCATCTCCATCACGATGTTGGTCGTGAGCGTGCGCACGCCGGAAAATAATCCACTTGGTAAAATGGCTTGGTTGCCGGCTACCATGACCACCGCCATCGTTTCGCCGATGCCACGGCCCATACCTAAAACAACCCCTGCCGTGATGCCCGATTTGGCAGCTGGAACCATCACGCTAAACACGGTGCGCTCGTGACTGGCGCCCAGAGCAATCGAGCCTTCGTAATAACTTTCCGGCACCATTTGCAAGGCGTCCTCACTGACGGTCATAATCGTCGGCAAAATCATCAGCCCAAGCAAAAGCGCGGCGGTAAACAGGCCTTTGCCGCTGCCGTTAAACGGTTGGATGAGCGGCACTAACACTACTAAGCCGAACAAACCGTACAAAATGGAAGGAATGCCGGCCATCAGCGCCACCATTTGTTTGAAAAACGGGTAAATTTTCGGCGGGCAAAAAAAGGCTAGAAACACCGCGCCCAAAATGCCGGTGGGCACGCTGAGTAACAGCGCGCCGCCAGTCACGTACAAGGTGCCCAAAATCATCGGCAAAATGCCGTATAAATTTTGCGCCGGGTGCCAGTCAACGCCGGTCAACACTTTCGTTAGCCCAACTTTTTCGACAGCCGGCACGCCGTTCATCAGGAGAAATACGCTGATTAAGGTCAGCGATAAAACCGCGATTAACGCGCTGGCAAAAAATATCGCCTTGAAACTTTTTTCGCGCATGAACTCAACTTCTTTCTTTGGCCAATTTCGGCGCAATTTTTACTGCTATGTAGGCGGACAACTGGGACAGAGACTCACCGCTTACCGGGCTGCCCGCCTGATTGTGAACGGTCGTGCTTTATTTAATGTTGCCCCAGTCCGTCGTGTCGCCGCTGTAAATGGCTTTCACGTCGTCTTTGGTTAGTGCTGCTTTGGCTTGGTCAGGATTCACGATAACCGCAATGCCATCGAGAGCGATCACAGTTGCTTGCAACCCTTTTTCAGTGTCTTTCAGCTCGCGTGAAACCATGCCGATGTCGGCCACGCCGTCTTGCGTGGCGCTCACACCAGTTGACGAGTCGCTTTGTTGAATGTCGATGGTCGCTTTGGCGTTAATTTCGAGGTAAGCTTCCTTCAATTTTTCCATCACCGGTGTAATGGATGACGAGCCGGCCACGGTAATTTTTCCTGCGGGCACGACGCTCATGAAATTCTTGTCGGCACCTTTTGAGATGTAGCCATTTTTTTCAACGACCGCTTGGCCCTCTTTGCTTAAAATGAACGCCACGAACTCTTGCGCTACCGGGTTATCGGTTTTCTTTTGCACGATATTAAACGGCCGCGAAATGGTGTAGCTGCCATCTTTGACTGTTTCAACTGTTGGCAAAACGCCGTCAATTTTGACCGCCTTCACTTGTTTGGTCAACGAACCGAGCGACACGTAACCGAGCGCGTTTTTGTTGCCGGCAACCGTCGTCAACATCACTGAAGTGCTGTTGGTTACTTCTGCTTTGGTGCTCGTGTGGTCGATTTTTTCCCCGGCCGCATTTTTTTCTTCAAGGCCAAAGAGTTCGATAAACGCCCCGCGCGTCCCCGAACCTTCTTCGCGGGTCACCACGGAAATCGCGCCGCCGTCAGCTTTTTCGGACGTCGCACTGGCCTTACTTTTATTGCCACAAGCGCCCAAAATTAGCGCTGCTCCAGCTATTAGTGGTAAAAATTTTCTCCATTTCATCTGTGTTCCTCCATTTTTTTACATCGTTGTGTTACAGCCTTATCATAAGCAACGTTTGTAAAATCCGTTAGCAGGTGTTTGTAAAGGTTATGTAAAATGAATCTTAAGTCAAAAGGAAAAAGAAAAATCAAAATAAAAGAAAGGTCAAAATGAAAAAGGTCAAAACAATAAAAGCCAAATCGTTGATTTGTTGGTGTTAGCGTAGCCCGGATGCTCTTCGTCGTTATCCGTAATGGACCTCAGCTGAGCCAAAGAAAATCACTTTGTCTCAGCTTCATTAGGATGCTAAGCTCCAAAAAACGGTCGCTAAGCATCCTACCACTACGGAACGCCTAATGATCACCACGGTCTACTACATCACACAAGGTGAAACATTTTGTTTTTGGTATGGTGACGAATAAAGATTGTTTTGTGGTTGATTCATTTTGACTATTTTTGTACATTCATGAATACGATAACCTTTACAAGTCGAGCCTGTGGAAAATGTTAATTTGCCAAATAATTGTGCCGATTTAGCCAACATTTATACGTAGTCACATTAATACTGCCAAACTATCTTTACTCGTCACCCTCTCCAAACAAAATTAATGATGTATGCGAGGTTTAAGTTGGCCGACGTGGAAAAAATTTAACGCCGTGACAGTATTATTAGCGACCGCTTTGTGGAGCTTAGAATACTGACAAGGCATGAGACAAGTGCCCTTCTTGGCTCAGGGCTTGGCTCAGGGCTTGGCTCACAGCGTTGAAATTTTTGACACGGAGGACAACGTTCTCCAAATCATTTTTGTATCAAAACAACAAGTTTACGACTAATAGTTCTCCAGATAACACAAAAAGACCCCAACAAAATCAGCATTGATTTTGTCGAGGTCTTCTTTTGACGCAAATTTTGGCGCTATACTTTATTGGACTGATAGAATTTTAAAAAATTCTACCAGTCCAATTTTTGGTTATATTAAAAAACATATCGTTCTCTGTTAAGATAAAGTTACCACACAAAACCAGAAAAGAGGACGATATGCCATGACTAATGATATCAAAGATTTACTAAGAATTACAGAGAAAGATTTAACTATCCTTTCTAGTCATCAAGAGATGATAAATCATACTAATACAATGGTGATTGAGGCGCGGCTTACTAATTCTCCTGATCGTTGTCTCAACTGTGGTTGCTCCGCCATTGGCGAAGAGAAAAAAAGAAATATCGTAAAAAATGGCTTTAAAAAAAGTGTCTTAAGGTTCGAGCCCTATCAATTTCTTCCAACGGTAATGAGATTGGCAAAGCAAAGATTTGCTTGTCGTTCTTGCAAAAGTTTTTGGACACTCCAAACACAGCTAGTCGATGAATTTTGCTTTATTGCTACCCACGTTAAACTAAAAATTCTAAGTCTGTTAAAAGAAAAGATATCAGCTACCTTAATCGCTAAACTATGTAGTGTTTCAGTCAATACAGTACTTCGACTTTTGCGTTCTCTAGAGGACTACATCCCTGGGGATGAAGGTATTGCTCTTCCAAAGGTATTAATGGTCGATGAATTTAAATCTCACCTTTCTGTAGAAGATAAGATGACATTTATCTGTGCCGACGGAGAAAGCGGAAAATTAGTAGATATTCTACCGAGTAAAAAACTAGATTATCTTGTTGACCATTTTAAGAAAAGTCCCGACTGTGAAAGGGTAAGATTTATCGTCACAGACATGAATGCTGCCTATTTTCAGCTTATTCCTAAGGTGTTTAAGAATGCTGAACTTATTATTGATCGGTTTCATATTATCAAACGACTTAATGATGCTTTTAATGAGTTTCGAGTTCGAGAGTTTAAACATCTCATGACTAATGGCAATAAATCAGCTGCCAGAAAAATTAAAAGTAACTGGAGACGCTTCTTAAAAAATAGTCAAAATATAGATATTAGTACTTATAAATCTTGGCGAAGCTTTCCAACACCAAGATTTCCACTTCTAACAGAACAGATGATGCTTGATCGACTGCTTTCTTATTCATCAGCCCTAAGGCTTGCTTATGATTGCTTCCACAGCCTGACTGATGCTATAAGGCGGAAAGATGATACGGAATTTTTCGATATATTACAGAACCTTCCACTTGAACTTGATGAAGATTTTAGACATATCTTGGTACACTTAATGACTTACGAAACAGGTATTAGGAACGCAATGAAATATCCCTATTCAAACGGGAAGATCGAAGCCAAAAACACCCACATTAAGACACTGAAACGAAATCTCTACGGCTTTAAATCTTATACCAACACAAAAATTAGAATCTTTCTACTGAACGGTTTAATAGAAATAAAATAACGAAAAACAGGCAACGAAAAGTTTGCCTTTTCATTGCCTGTTTTTAAAATGGATGTCAATCAGTCCTATTTGACAAAGAGCCCGTAAATTGCCACGAGAACTAGTATACCACTTTAAGCGAGTCGCTGGATAAATTTTGCTTTAGGAAAATCTTGGCGTCGTTATTTTATGAAAGTGGTGCCTCCAGTGGAAATTCGGGCACTTGCCGCATCCGTTCTTGCATTTTTTCTAAATAAGTCGCTTTTAATAATTCATTTAAATAAGGAAAATCAAAATCAAATTCATTACTTAACATAACAAAAATTTTAGCTTGATGGGCGTTAGGATATTCTTTAATTTGCGAAGATAAAATCACATCATAACGACTGCTGGCATCGTATTTCATCAGATCCCACTTCACCGAATTGATCAAGCGCTCCCGCACCATCTCAATGACAATATCTTGCATCAAGCGCTCATAAGGAAAATCACAAGCAATTTGCAAACGCAGCTCGACTTCTTTAAAAATTAATTGCAAAATCGACGCATATCGACCAAATAATTCCACTTGAGAAAAATCGCGGTCTTGTTGGGATAATTTTAAATAATTTAACGAATTATCCGTCAATGTTTGGCAAAGATTAAGCAAGTTTTGATCTTCAAAATGCGCCAAGCGATCCTGGAGACCAATCCGACCAAAAACTGAAATCCACCCGCGCATATACACTAGCCGAAAATGATTTTGGCTAACGTTTAAGTTAATTTTCCGACTAAAATCTTTGGAAAAAGTATAAAAAGGCAAAAAATGAGCCATCGTATTTTCAAATTGCTCAGTCAAACCGTTCACCAAAGTATCATTATTTTTTTCCTGTAACAAAAAGTCCTGGACAAAATGATTGGTAGTATCCAACGTGAAACTACTAATCATAAACAAGTAAAAAATCAACGATTCATACTGATTCCAAGCAAAAGCCGACTGCAACGCAAAGCGCAACAATGTATTTTGCATTAAAGAAATAAAATTACTTTCTTGAAGCAAATGAACT
The DNA here is from genome assembly GCF_900104595.1 of Enterococcus timonensis. Taxonomy (GTDB): domain Bacteria; phylum Bacillota; class Bacilli; order Lactobacillales; family Enterococcaceae; genus Enterococcus_J; species Enterococcus_J timonensis. The sequence continues at coordinate 455,180 of NZ_FNVY01000004.1, read as the reverse complement.
GGTAAATCTCGATAATCTAACGTTTCATGACGTCCATAACGTAATCGTTTTTGTAAAATATAGAGCCAAATTTCAAACTTGATTTTGCCATCTTGCGTATAAGGAAAGTTAAATTGTTTGTTTAAAAAAGTCAAAATTTGATCATGTGCATTCTGGGAAAACTGTTGAAGATTTACTAAATACGGCCGGCCAAACAATAATAGCTGAAAATAAAAATAACGCACTTGAAGTTCGGGACCTTTCATTCGTCCATTTTTAATTTGCACATGAAACTCAACCAAATCTTCATTCAATTCTTTTACCCGCCGTGTGAAGGTCGCTTGCGAAAGATTTAACTCCGTCAATAATTTTTAGCGCTGGAAGCTGCCGTGTTCCAATAAATTCATTAAAATGATATATTTTACCGACTCTTTTAAGTATTCATAATAAATATCAGAGGCCGAAACATTTCCCAAACGGTGCAGTAACAGCTGATTATCATCATAAAATACTTGTAATTTATCGGCAAATGGCATTAAATGTCCACTCAATCCATCAACATCTTCACGAATTGTTGACCGATCAATTTTCAAGCGCTGAGAGATTTCCTTTTCCGAAACACGGGGTTGTTTTAGTAGAAACTGAAAAATTTTTATTTGTCGTTGCTCATTTTTTTCCAGCAAATGAAAAAGTTCCATCCTTATTTCCCCCTAAAAATCACCCTGTTTTTCCTTAGTTTAACATTAGTGGAAATGATTTTTCAACTGGATATTTCATTTCGCATGTTTCTTGCTTTATTAAAGCTTTTAGAATCTCGTTTTTTCGACAATTTAATCCTCATTTTCATGCAAAATAAATCGTTTTCTGATATCATTTACAAAAAGGAGGTTTTCTAATGAATCAAGCTTATTTTTATTTTGCCGACCAAAAAATTTTACCGCCGAAGTTAAACAACTGATTCCCCTCGCGTTTGCCTTAAAACGACCCGAAAAACTTTTCCCCGCCTTTACTTCCGGAAAAATTTTATCAACGAGAAAAGAACGTTGCAATTTTTTAGAAAATTTAGGTCTATCTACAGCCGCTCTTCCCAAAACATTTCATACGGGGGTCTTGGATTCTTTTAAGAAACAAATTGAAATTATTTTATGGGAAACAGATTTCCTTGATCAGATTGTTAGTGATCTGGCCGTCGTTCAATAAATGTTTATTTTCTAAATTAAGAAAAGCTGAATAATATTGATGAAAACAAAATAAAAATGAAGCTGTGGGCTAAGCTCACGGCTTCATTTTTTTAAGGGGGACAAATTAAGTTGGTGCCATTTTTTTATTGGGTCGGTCCGGCGGTGAGTTCCCAAGTAATCTCCGCTTGGTATGGAACACCGACTTGAACTGCGGCCCCAGGATTTAAACTCATCTTAAATTGATCAGCATTGCTACTATTTAAAGTAATTTCGCCTTGATCAACTCCGGCATTACTATAAAGTGGCGTCGTTTGATTCAAGACTAAATTTTTTGAAACATTACCGATTTGATATGACAAGGCGTTGACTAATTTTTGACCGCTAGCTGTTTGAAATTCTTTCGTTAAAGTTGCAGAAATTTGCCATGGCGTTGTGATACTTCTTGAGTTGTAAACTTTAATTTGTCCGGGACCAACACCAGTATATTGAGCATTGGTCGCTGGAACCTCATGGACGCCAAAACTAATTTTATCCGGCACGCTAATTAATTCTAAAACATCTTTAGGTGTGGTGATTGTATTTACTGGCGAAAGAACATCCGTCAGAGGAACTTTAATATTGGTTGGCACCACAAGATTGCCGCTGTGTTTAGCTGGAATCGTCGTGATAACATTCGTCGGACTATTTTTCACCACATAATCAAAGGTCACGGTGTGTGTTTGTCCCACTTTTGTCATCGCCCCAACGGAAATACTCGTCCCCGTTGCCGTAACAATTTCTGTGCGCGCATTGCCGTTAATTTTTAATGAACCGGCAACAAATTCCGTATTCGCTGGCAAAGTCACCGTTACTTTTGTATCGGCCAAGGGATTTCCAAGAACATCTAAGGTAAACGTATTCGTTTGCCGAACCGTTTGCCCTAAATAACCAGTGATCGCCGTTCCAGTTTGGTTCGTTTGTAAATTTGTCACTTGCGCTGTCGCTGAAATTTGCGGAAAATCTGCTACTGTAATTAGCGGAAGTTTGGTTATCCCAGCACTTGAGGCCCATTGATACGCACTTGCTGGATAGGCACTGTTTAATGCCGGGTCAACTAATTTGTAATCAAAATAATATTGTCCAGTGGCCAGTGCTGGCATTTGCGTTGAGGCAGGAAATATATTGCTGGAGCCTAGCGGATTTTTAATTTCCGAAAATAATTGATCGGTAAAACCAGAAACTAACAATTGACTGGCGGCATTAAACAAGCGATAACGAATTTCTCCTTGGCGCAAACTGGTAGCTTTCCAATCGGCTTTCACTTCAAAAATTTTACTAGGAATCAGTAAGCCAAAATTGGTCGTGTTCGGCGTAAGATTAGTCGGCGTAACTGTTGCATCTAAAGAATATTTTTCTAAAACGGTCAGTCCAACCGGTGATAGTAGCGTTCCGGTAAGATCACTACCGCGATAAATAATTTTTGTTCCTTGATTTAAACCCGTTGTCGAAAGTGGTGCGTGGGTCAATGTGCTGCCGGCAGTTTCATTTTTCCCAGTAAAAAAATTAACCACGCGATTGAAGCGATTAACAGGAAGTTGCGCAAAACTTCCTTCTAATAAATCTAAAGTCACTGTTCGATTACTAGTCGTTCCGGCCAAATTTTTATTAACTCCGTCTACATATTCGGCCGTGTCAGCTAAATTATTATATTTTCCATTGTTATCCCACGGTGAAATATAACTATTCCAAGTGGGGAGATCTTTCGTGGCGGTTGTAGCTGGGATTGGACTTGGTATGCCATTGGTTAACTTCGGATAGAAACGACCACCAGGCAATACTAGTGCGTTTCGATCTTGCACCACATTACTGGCATCATAAAATGCGACTGAAAATGCTTCTTTTCGCAATAAGGCTGGGGTTAATTTCCCCTTACTTAAAATTTTACCGGGACTCGTATCAAATTTATTTCCATCGGCAGTTAACTTAGTAACATCGATTTTTAGAGTTAACTTCATAACAATATCATTTTTGTTAGAGATGTTATTGTAAATTCCCATACTGTTATCGTAATCCCAATTTCCTAGTCCAAAACGCAAGGCATGATTTCCTGCAGACATTAAACTCGAGCTATCTAAAGAAATATTAGCATTACTAATCGCGAGCTTCGCGCTGGACCAGTCAAGGGCTTTTAGCACATCACTCGTCAAAAGTTCTTTTGGCAAATTAATAATCCCGGCAAATGCAAATCCATAGTTTCTTATGTTTGTATTTAATGGGTCCCAAAAACTGGTAGTCAATTTTACGTGGTTCGTCCAAGTGAGATTTAAAAATCCACCTTGCCACGGATCATCAGAACTATCGGTAGTATAATTAACATCTAAAGTAGGCGTTTGGTTAGCACCAGTTAGCTGATCAAAATTACCAGCAGTGATGCCCCCAGCCGTTCCGTTTGTTGGCGTAATATTTTCATACGTATCTTTATCGTAAGTAATATCGGGAACAGATGATCCAACAGCACTAATTTTTTGCGGAATGGAAAAAAAGACAGTGAACAGCGAACTCAAGATGATGACTATCGAAAGCAAGTTCATTTTTTTAAGAATGATTTTTCTCATCGTCTTCATCCTCCTTTTTCCGTTTCCACAAAATTATAAATAAAATGACCAGTAAAATAATTAAAACTAACCACAAAAAATTTTGTTCTACACTACCGGTTTGCGGCAAGTGATGATTGGGTTTTTCTGGCGTGACGGGTTTTGTTGGCGTAGTAGGTTGTCCTGGCGTCGTTGGCTCAGTTGGCTTTCCTGGTTCGCTTGGCTCTGTGGGTTCACTTGGTTCTGTCGGTTCGCTTGGTTCTGAACCTTCCACAAAAGTAATTCCCGATTCGGTATCGACAGCTGCAACCAATGACCCGAATCCGAATAAACAGAGACTGATTATTGCCAGCAACACCAAAGGCCTGCCACCATTAAAAATTTTTTTCATGAGGAAGCCCTCCTTAATGGGTTGCTGTTTCCACCTCATCCTCTTCTTTTTTCCGGCGCTTCCAGAAAATCAAGAAGAAAATCAAAAATAGTAAAATCACAATCGCCACCACCAACAATAAAGTCAACCATGGAAAATGATTATCTTTCACGGCAAAAATCGAACTTTCATTCACTTCATCGGCTTGCTTTTTGGCAATGGAAAAATCATAAGTAAAATGCCACTCGTATTGGTCACCAGATTTGGCCACAATTTCAGCGTGATAATCGCCAGCTTTCGCCTTGTCTCCAGCCAAATCAAGATTCAGATGAAAATTTGAATTTGGCGCAACTAAAAATTCTTTTGACGTATTATCAATATACAATTGATCATCATAATAAACGGTGCTAGTAAAAACAAGATTAGGAATAATTGTTCCCATTGGATTTTGAAAAAGAAATTGAACAGCAGGACTGGCATTCACTGCGCTAACTTGTCCTTCTAATAATTTTAAATCTGGTTCAATTATTGTTAGCTCTTCTCTTAAGGACACGGCAATGTTATAAGCAAACCGATTATTAATTTCCAGCGAATTTTCATCCTTGCTATTTGTCGTACTAATATCTTTTGGCAGCACATGAATCCCAGCTAATACGCGCCCAGAAAATTTTTCTGTCGGGATAACTAATTTTACCGGCACAACGATTGACTGATGCGCTGGAATTTCGATTTCATTTTGTGTAACAGTCAAAAATTGGCGAATATCAAATGGCAGTGAATCATCTAAGCGTGGTTCTGTTTGACTATAATCAATTGTTCCGCCGTCACTTGTCATGGCCGGATTGATTTGAACTTCAAAAACGCGATCTTCGTCTGATGAATTGGAAATTTCAATTTGTAAGGTTTGTTCCAGATCTGGTGTGACAATTAAATCAAAATAGCCACCAATATTTTCCATTTGATTATCAGGTAAAATTGGTTTCACTCCAAAATTAGCAACATTCTCCTCCGCTGATACTGGCAAACTAATACTCCAACTCATCAAGCCTAAGACGATAAGCAACAACCATTTTATTTTTTTGTTCTTCATGGTAATTCCCCCTTGAAAAAAAAGGGGAGAAAATTTCCTCCCCTTCAATTATTAAGCTGCTGGCCCAGCTGTTAAATTCCAGGTTAACGTAGCATTATAAGTCCCAAGTGCAGGATTTGGTACGTCTAACGTAATATTTTCTGGACTGTAAACATCTACCCAAGAGCCAATCCCTTGTCCAACAGCTGCATCCCAGATTAAAACTTCTCCATCTGTTTTATCCAAGCCCTTAATTTCTTTAGAAAGAGGAGCTTCGGCGGCAGTGGCTGAGCTTGTGTGTGGTAAAACATTTCCGGTACCATTAAAACTTAATTGTGTTCCTTGCAAAGTTTGTGTGCTATTTGTGAAATCACTGATGGCCACCGTCAAATGCCAACCTTGACCTTTTCCGTCAGCGTTAGCGCCACGACGGTCAGAAACTTGGATATACGGTGAATCATTTTTTTCAGTATCAACCGTTGCTTTGATGGCATTACCAGTAATTTCATGAGTGCCAAATGGTAAGTTTGGTGCCACGTCCAATGTCAACGGTCCAACTTGGCCAGTCGGAGGATTGCCTGGATCTTCTGGGTCAATTGGTTTCGTTGGATCAGTTGGATCTAATGGATCAACTGGACCCGTGGCTTCAGTAAAAGTAATATCTCCAGTAGTCGTTGATTTCCCTGCAGCTTGACTAACAGAAACAAAACTTCCTAATGCGATAGCGGACAACAACAGGCTGCCCAATAATTTTTTGCTTGACATGATGAATCCCTCCTTTATTTTTTACAAGCTAAGCATAAGGGATAAAACAAGTAAAAAAAAATCAAGTTTTCACTTTTTTTTAGAATTCGTGAGCTAAATTTTTTTAAAAGCTAGTCTTTTCAAGGAGATTCGAGAAAATTCTGTTATAACAAACTTTTACTTTACGAAAAATGTTTATTTTTTCTAGAATTTGTCTTTTTTTTATTTGAAAAAAGCTGCTAGTTAGAAAACCAATTACTACGCCAAAAAAAATGAACGTCATCTAAAAAATCAGATGACGTTCATTTTTTAAAGATTTATCTTTTATTTTTGCAAGGCAATCATTTTTGCTAAAGCTTCTTGCCATGTTGGAATGACAAAACCGGTTTTTTTTGTTTTTTCTAAGCTCATGACTGAATATTGGGGACGACGAGCTTTTTGTGGAAATTCGGCGCTCATGACTGGCTTCACTGTTACATCAGTGTCTTTCAAAATTTCTTTAGCAAATTCATACCAAGAACAGCTATTGTCATTTGAAAGATGATATATCCCAAGCGGAATTTCTTTTTCCACTGCATATGTCATAAACTCAGCTAACGTTCGAGTCCAAGTTGGCCGGCCGACTTGATCGTCAACCACGGTTAAAGTATCGTGGTTTTTTGCTAGATTTTGCATAGTGAAAACAAAATTTTTCCCGTACAAACCAAAGACCCAGCTAGTGCGAATAATATAATAAGAAGCCCCTGATGCGCGAACCGCCACTTCACCCATTAACTTAGTACGACCATATTCATTTAATGGATTTGGTTTGTCATCAACTTCATATTCGTCATCTTTTTTCGTGCCATCAAAAACATAATCTGTAGAAATGTAAACAAGTTTAGCACCAACTTTTGCCGCTGCTTCTGAAACATTGCAAGTGCCATCGACATTGATTTTTTCGTCTAGCGCTTTTCCTTCGTCTTCGGCTTTGTCCACTGCCGTATAAGCCGCACAATGATAGATAACTTCTGGCCGCAATTTTTCAATATATTCAAAAGTTGCCGCGCGATCAGTAATATCTAATTCTGAAACGTCCGTTGCGATGAACCGTTCATTTTTTTCTGTTAATAAATGTTGCAATTCGGTCCCAAGTTGACCATTTCCACCGGTAATTAATATCATCTGTTTTCCTACTTTCTCACTAAAATTCCTCACTTCAAAAGTATACCGTATAAAGCTAAAATAAACTACTTGTAGGCTATAAAACCGGGAAATTTTTCTTTTTTTAAGTCTCACTTTGCCATAAATTTAATGAAGAACACTTTGAAAAATTTTCAAAAAAAATTGCCAGACATTTTTCGTTTAAAAAAATGTCTGACAACTTTAATTTCGCTAAATATTACGTGGAACAATTATTTGTTTTAAGACGAGTTCACAATTTTTTTAGCTTACTTAATCCCCAGTTTCCACCAATGATTCATAGCTGCCCTCACTGGTGCTGGAACCATTTGTACCGGAATCTGGATTAGGTTCTGGATTTTCTCCGGGATCAGGTTCAGTTACTGGCGGCAATGATTCTTCTGGCGTGGTGCTTGGCGGAGTCGAAGTGCTTGGCGGTGTAGTAGAATTCTCTGAACTTGAGTTGTTCGATTCAGAACTACTTGAGTCGGAATTGTTTGAACTTGAATTATTGGAACCGGAATTATTTGAGCTTGAACTATTGGAGCTTGAACTATTCGATTCTGAATTATTTGTCGAAGAAGAGTTATCGCTATTATTTTCAATTGGACCTGGAACTATTGGTCTATTCGGTATAATTTCAGCTGGCTTTTGCAAGTCTTCTAGCGCAGCTTCTTCTTCCGGTGTCGCGATTTCGTCTGCTACAATCGAAGTTGGATCACCTAATTCGGCTAATAATTTGTCCCGAACTTTTTCGTTGGCAATTTTTTCAATCTGAGCTTTCGCTGTGGCATGATTATCAGGATTTTGATCTTGACTGTAAGCTGTCAACAATCTTTTTGCCTGCGTGATGGCCGCCAATTGATTGGCTCCTTCTTTAAATAAACTGCGAATCGCCACCGTCCATCCATCACTAACTCCTTGAAAATTAGCTTCAAAACCATCAGTCACCGTCAAAAAACCTTTGGCAGTAATAATATCTATCAAAGGCACACCGTTTGTCAAACGACTCCCGGTTAACGCCACTTCTTCAAAAAGTAAATTCGTATCCAATTGAGCATTGAACTTCTTTTCAATCATAGTCAAATCTTCCAAAACGCTACTTCGCAAACCTTCTGATTGGGTTAGAAATCCACGATCATCATTTTTAAGTGTCAGTTGAGCAATTTCATTTTCTTTTATTTTCAAATTCCGCAACGATTTTTGGGCATTTTCTAATTGGTGAGCGGTGAGATTTTCAGCTAAAAAATCTTTTTGATCCGTGTCATAAAACTGGCTGACTTTTTCACTTAAAGCAACATAGCGAGTGTGCAAATCTTCGGCGCCACTAACATTCTTAGTAGCGAACACACCTAAATACAGACTAAAGGCCGCCAAAAATACCACAAGTCCGGCTACGATACCATAAAATATAATTCGCTTTTTTCTGCGCCTCTGCCTTCGCATAGTCCTTCCCACTTTCTAATTAATTTTTAAATTTTTGTTAAGCTCCTTAATTTAATTATACTAAAATTAGGACTTTCCGCCAAGAAAAAGACGAAACTCGTTTTAAGTTTCGTCTTTTTTATTTATTTTTTTTCGGTATCCATTTCAGCAACTAATGAAATTAAAAACTTTTTCAAATCATCTTTAATTTCTGGATGCTTCAATCCGTATAAAATATTGGTTTCCACAAACCCTAATTTGTCCCCGACATCATAGCGTTGTCCCAAAAATTCTCGCGCAAAAACCCGCTGCGTGTTATTTAAAGTATTAATCGCATCTGTTAATTGAATTTCGCCACCAGCGCCTGGTGCTTGGTGCTCCAAAATTTCAAAAATTTCAGGTTTTAATAAATAACGACCAATAATTGCCAAATCACTAGGCGCCTCTTCTGGCGTTGGTTTTTCCACAAAGTCGGTCACATTGTACAATCCTTTTTCGATTTTGCCGGAAGGATTAATAATGCCGTAGCGAGATGTTTCTTCGTGAGGCACTTTCATTACTGCCAAAGTCGAAGATTGAGTCACATCAAAATCATTCATTAATTGTTTGGTCAATGGGATCGTGTCTTCCATCAAGTCATCGCCTAACATCACGACAAATGGTTCATTGCCCACAAAAGCTTTTGCTTGCAATACTGCATCGCCTAAGCCCCGCGGATGTTTTTGGCGGATAAAATGCAATTTAATAGCCGTCGTTTCTTCAACTAAAGCTAGCAATTCTTTTTTTCCTTTAGCCCGCAAATTTTGTTCCAATTCTAAATTGGCGTCAAAGTGATCTTCAATTGGCCGTTTTCCTTTACCGGTGATGACTAAAATATCCTCAATTCCTGAAGCAATCGCTTCTTCGACAATAAATTGAATCGTTGGTTTATCTACAATCGGTAACATTTCTTTGGCAATGGCTTTAGTGGCCGGTAAAAACCGTGTCCCCAAACCTGCTGCTGGAATAATTGCTTTACGAACTTTTTGCATAGTCAAACGCTCCTTTAAAAAAATTGTGATGCATTGTGCCCATTATAACTTACTTGTCGCTAGTCTGCACCTTATTTTCCAAAATAAATGCATAAAAAAAGCAACAAGTCTGACTTGCTGCTCATTGGACTTTTACTCTTTTCTATACAAAATTATTTTCTTATACATCAATTTTGCCTAATGTATTATACATTTTCAGCCTTCATACTCACTAATTTTTTTAAATAACCTAGATGAAATTCACTTCTAATTTTTTTCCAAGGGCATAAGCAATTTTAGATAACGTATCAAAACTAGTATTATCGCCTCTTTCAACTCGTGCAATAGTCGATTGAGGAAGTGAAGCAAGTTGAGCAAGTTCTCTTTGAGATAACCCAGCTTCTTCTCTTGCTTTGAACAAAGCAACAGCACTTTTCAATTTAGAATCTTCTGTTTCAAATCCCTTTTTAAAGTCGGGATTCTTAAGCTGCTCAGACAAATAATCATTAAATTTAATTGATGCCATCAGTTATTCCCTCCTTTTTGAAACTCATCTCTGATTTCTAAAGCATGAGTTATTTCTCTTGTCGGCGTCTTTTGCGTTTTTTTTGTAAAACCGTGAGTAACAACAAATTCATTTTCCTTCACATGAAAGTATAGTCCTCGTTGAATGTTATTTCCGGATTCTGACCGTAACTCAAATAAATTATCTTCCAATTTTTTTATCCATTTCATTCTACGTGCAACTAATAGCCCATGTTCTTGAACGTTGCTAATCACTGCCAATAATTTTTGTTGGTCCTTTGCAGGAAGATTATTTAAAAACTCAATAAATTCATTATGTCCATTCTGGCGGGTGTAAAATTCAAATTGTGGTTTCTCCATAAATATATGATAGCATATATATCAAAAACATTCAATATATGCTATCGTTTTTTTGTAAAAAAATCCAAACAAGTTTCTCAATTTTTTTAAAATGAGTTGTTATTTGGATTTTGAAAGTGAAATCAAAAAATAATTACTGCCACCAGATATTTTGAGCCGCGCTATTTATTACTTATTTAATCGTTGTTTCTTTTTTGGCTGCCAACTGCTGGGTCCAAAGGGTAATTTGAACAATGACCCCCGTAATAATAAACAGTGCGCTTAACATGTACCAATTCATTGAAAGAGCCAGGAGACCCAATAGCATGGTCAAAAAAAAGCCGTGTCCTTGATTTGTGTTGTCCATTATTTTTCGTCCTTTCAAATTTATGACTGGTTGGTTGATAGATTTATCATACCTAAAGAAAAAAATTCGGTCATCAGACTAAAGTTGGACATTTAAAAAAATAAATCCTTTGTCACCAGATTGAATTCACATTTTTTTGGCATTCCTTTTTGCCTTTCTACCTAATATCTTCTACAATATAAATAAGTAGACAAGAAAGAAGGTGCATGATTGGAAAAAAATATTTTACAAGCGGCGATTTTAGGAAGTATTCTTGGTGATAGCGTGGGTGTGCCGGTGGAATTTATGCCGCGAGAACGTTTAACGAAGCAACCGGTGACTGGTTTAAGAAGTTTTGGTACTCATAATCAACCAGCGGGCACTTGGTCCGATGATTCATCCATGAGTTTAGCTACAATCGTCAGTTTGACCGAACATGATGACGATTTTAATGATGTGATGACACGCTTTTTAGCTTGGTTGCGCCAAGGCGAGTACACGCCTTTTGGTATTTGTTTTGATATTGGTATTAGTACTGAGCGAGCTATTTCACGTTTCGAAGGTGGACTCACCGCTTTACGCTGCGGTGGCAGTGCCGAGTCGGATAATGGAAATGGTGCCTTGATGCGGATGATGCCCGTATTATTTGATTTACGGAAAAAATTTGGCGACAATTTTGCCACAGATCCTCAAAGCTATGATGTGATTCATAATTTTGCTAGAATTACCCATGCTCATCCTCGTAATTTGATGGCTTGTGGGTTGTATTTGGTGATTGCTAATGAATTAATGACTGCCAAATTAAATGGCGGAAAACATTTTAAAGGAGCGGCGGTGGCCAGTGGACTCAAAAAAGCGCGGGATTATTATCAAAGCAATCCGGCTTTCCAACAAGAGTCTGCGTATTTTGCCCGCATTTTTAATACTTATTTCGGCATGTTACCTCGCAAAGAAATAAAATCGTCTGGCTATGTTGTAGACACTTTAGAAGCGAGCCTGTGGAGTTTTCTTTCTGGGCGCAATTATGCCGATTGTACGTTAAAAGCTGTTAACCTTGGTGGCGACGCTGATACTATTGCTTCATTAAGTGGCGGACTGGCCGGGATTTATTATGGCTTGGAATCAATTCCTGCTGAATGGTTAGATCAGTTACAAAAAAAAGAATGGATCGACACGGTCATTGAAGCATTTGCTACAAAAATGCTCTAACCAATTTACTTAGGGAATCGTGGCTATTTGTGCTAGACTAATCTAGCAATCTAAATCGTAAGGACTGAGTAAATGTTTTTAGCACTAAAAGAAATTAAAGATGCCAAACTGCGCTACGGATTATTAACGGGCATTGTTTTTCTAATTGCCTTAGTGGTTTTTGTTTTAGCCGGTTTATCTGCCGGACTTTCTGATGGCCACAAAAAAGCCGTCGCAGATTTTAACGCCTCGGGCTTTGTTTTAAATGAAAATGCCAACCAAATCGTCACCGCTTCAAATTTAACTGTCGACGATTTAAATCGGGTCCAAGCGGATCAAACAGCCGCGGTAGGATTTTATTCCGGCGCACTAAGCCGCGATGTTAAAGAAGCCACCAAAGATAATGTTTCTGTTTTTGGATTGGACGCTGAAAGTTTTATCGCTCCTAAAATAGAAGATGGCCGACTCTTTCAAGAAAATAATGAAATTGTTGTCAGTGAAAATTTAGCCGACGAACAAGATTTAAAAATCAATGACACTGTCACTATTGGTAATAGTGATCAAGAACTAACGATTGTCGGCATTAGTCAAGCGACCACCTATTCAGTGGAGCCGGTGGTTTACACGAACGTAGCCACTTTTCAATTATTAAAATATGGCGCAATTCCTGAAGATGAATCACAGATGCAAATCAACGCCATCGCCTTTGATGCCTCTGATTTATCTGACGTTTTATTAACGCAAACCAAAGAATCACCGTTAAGCAAATTAAGTTATGATACTTTTATCGATAATTTACCAGGCTACACGGCCGAACGTTTAACGCTTGGTATGATGGTTTATATTTTAATTTTAATTGCCGCAGCCATTGTGGCAATCTTCATGTACGTCTTAACTTTACAAAAAAAACAATTATTCGGTATTTTAAAAGCACAAGGTGTTCCTACTTCAGTTTTAGGAAAATCAATTTTAGCTCAAAGTTTACTGATGACTTTTGTGGGAACTTTATTGGCCTTTGTAATCACTTGGATCTTGAGCCTATTTTTCCCAGCGGGCATGCCATTTACCGCTGATTTGCTTCAGTGGACGCTTTACGGAGGAATTTTAATTGTGATGGGCACATTAGGCGGCTTGTTCTGTCTACCGAGTGTTTTAAAAATCGACCCGGTTGTGGCCATTGGAGGATAAGATGAAACAAAAAATGAAGCAAAAAACGAAGCAAAATCTCAACCAAACCCCTAGTTTAGAAATGATTAACGTCACTAAAAATTTTGGCGCCGACCACACGCTCGTAAAAGCACTTAAAGGAATTCATTTTAAAATCTTTCCTGGTGAATTTGCCGCCATTGTTGGTCCTTCCGGTTCTGGTAAGTCAACTTTTTTGACCATTGCCGGTACGCTGCAACAACCCACTGATGGTCAAGTTTTACTGGTTGGAGAAGATGTGACCAAATTTCCCGAAAAAAATCGCGCCGCTTTACGACTAAAAAAAATCGGCTTTATTTTACAAGGAACCAATCTTGTTCCTTTTTTAAATGTTAAAGATCAATTTCGTTTTATTGATCAATTAGAGAAACGCTCCTTTCAAGCTGAAAAATTAGATCAACTAATGAAAGATCTTGATACAAGTGATTTATTAGAAAAAATGCCCCGCGATCTTTCTGGTGGTGAACGCCAACGCATCGCCATTGCTAAAGCTTTATATAATGATCCGGAATTAATTTTAGCCGACGAACCAACTGCTGCCTTAGATACCGTGCATGCGTTTGAGGTAGTCAAAAGACTCGCCGACGAGGCCCACCGCCAAAATAAAGCGACCATTATGGTAACTCATGATGTGCGGATGACCGAATTTTGCGATGTTGTTTACACGATGGAAGATGGACTTTTAAGCCAAAAATAAAATTTAGAGGAGTTAACTATGGAAAGTAGTGCCCAATTTCAAATGCTTTTGAACAATCACCTCACAAGTTTTTTAGAAAAGATTCATGAAAGCCCAGAAATTTTAGGGAAAATTGCTAATGATATTGCTGGAAAAGCCGCCGCGATGGAAAATGATTATCCTGCCCAAACGCAACTATTACACGTGGGCGCAGTGGAAATTGTTTCTGTCATGGCTAAAGGTGCTGGTATTATTGATTTATTTACTCAAGCAGTCGCCGATCAAGATCTCGACTTAGTAGCTCCCGGTAATTTTTTGCAAGCAGCCGATGATCTTCCGGAAATTGATGCCGTAAAATCAAGCGAAGTCGTAGCACTAGTGGCTGATGCTTTAAATAATTTATTAGAGGAACATCCAAAATTGACTTTCGCTGATATTTTTTACGAAAACTTTTTTGGAGAATATGTTGCCAACATCTTTAATGTCTCCGCTATTGAATTGCTCAGCGAAAAACCTGAACTCTTCAAATCTTTAAAAAAGTACATCGATGAAAAAGGTCAATCCGATGTTTTATCCGACATTATCAATAAGTCTGATGAACAGTTAAAAGAAGATTTAACAAGAAATTATTATTCCTTCCGACAACTTCAAAATACGCGACCATAAAAAAAAGGCTCAATGTCAAATCGGACTGATAGGATTATTTAAAACAGTTAAGGCAGAATTTATTTTCTGCTTTGGCTGTTTTTTTATTTAATAGAAATAAGGTTGTTGGTTAAGAAGATTCGAGCGCGCATGTTGGAGAAATTTCGATACCCGTAAGCGACTCTTTTGAGGACTTTTATATGGGTGTGGATATTTTCTAGTTTTGCATTGGAATAGGATTTTTCTAAAGACAGGCGAATGCCTGCTTCGTGTTTACGGAAAGTACGTTTTAATATTTGGAGTTCGGCGGGAATTTCTTCAGGCATCTCATTTAAAAGACGATAAAATTCGCCGCCATCCTTATGATTGAAGGCGTAAATCAAATCTTGGTAGTAGTTGTAGCCCAGGGAAAGATCCTCAGAAATGGTTAAAAGTCGGTCCACGATTTCGGTTTGTGTTAAGTAGCTCCAACTAAAATTCGCTCTTTTTTTAAATGTTTGAAAATCTAATTTATCGTGACTCATTAAAAGAAGACGATTGAGCTTTTTTAATTGCCGGTATTGTTTGGCCTGTGAGGGATCGTTTTGATTGAGGCTTTTCATTACTCTGACCCGCAGGTTATCAAAGCAACGGTTCATGTGCTGGACAATATGAAATCGGTCAATGATAAGCTTAGCGTTAGGGAAACAAATTTTAACAACTTTTAGATACGGGGCATTCATATCCGACACCACGTAACGAACACTGTGCCGGGCCTGGCGATCGAAGCTCATAAAATAGTCCACAAGGTCATTCTTTCTGCGGCTAGGAAGAATATCAAACAGTTTGCCCGTATCACCATCCATACAAGAAAAAGCAAATTTTCCTTTGTCAGTGGTTAAAGAACGAAATTCATCAAATAGTAAACATTTGGGCAACCAATTCTTTTTAATGTTGATTTCCTGACCTAATAAGTCGATTGATTTTTGTAAAGTAGAACTAGAAACGAAACAATGTTTGGCAATATTTTTAGCCGTATTTTTTTCAGTGAGCTCCTCAAATGCCTTGTAAAATACTTGTTTAGCAATAAAGCAAAAGCGATCCACTAGGTACGTTTTGGCGGTAAAATAACTATGGCAGTTGCGGCAGAGATATCTTTGTTTCTTGAGATTGAGATAAGTCCTCTGGTTGCCCGCAGAATTTAAAAGGATTCGAGAATGTTTTCCGCCATTTTTAACAATCGTTTTTTCATCTGCCTGACCACACTCAGGACAGCGTGAAACTTGATTCGTTAAGGAAGCATAGACGACGAGATGCCCACCTTTTTTGTCCCTTTCTTCCTCAACACTATGAATTTCAATATTTGAGTCTTTTATTCTAAGCAATTTTTTGATATCATTGAATTCGAACATACAAATTTTCCTCCCCAGAATGTGATGATGGTGATTCTATTCTAACGGAAAATTTGTATGTTTTCTTGTTTTTTTATACAAATAGGGACCGACAGAATTTTTATTCTATCAGTCCAATAAATTATAGAGCCAAAAAAAACTGCTGTAAAAAGAAATTTCTTTTTACGGCAGTTTTTTCTTGTCTCTTTTGGCAAGACTACTTCAAAAATTATTTTTTATAGAGTGCGAAAGTGTTCCTTTTGCTCTTTGGTCAAATGCTCCATTGCATATCTCAATTGAACACGTGACATATCATGCGCATATTTTTCAAGAAATGCGAGTAATTGTGTTTCATCTGCATCACCTGCTGCTCGTAACATCCAACCGGAAGCTTTATGAATCAGATCTTCTGGATCTTTTATCAGTAGTTTCGCAATTTCAAACGTATCTTTTATTTCTCCTTGCTTAATAAAAAATCCTGTAGTGACCATTGCAGTTCGTCGTTCCCAAATATTTTGCGATTTTGCCAAATCATAAAGAACATCCCGAGGTTTATCGATTAAGTATCTCCCCACTACCCATGGTGCACTGCGATCGACAATATCCCAATTATTAATACGATCATGACGACGCAAATAAAGTTCTACTAATTGCTTACGCTGATCTTCAGTAATTCTCCTGCTTCGTGCCTGCCAATCCATAACACTCACAGCTCCAACACGTGCTTCATGAATTGGGCTTTCTAAGACTTTTTCAATTTCTGAAAGTGGAAGCTGAATGAACTTCTTGGCTAATTTGAAGACATCCCCCATCCGTACACCGATAAAATAATCTTGCACCGACTGTTTGTCTTTTTCAAATGTGAAAAAGCGCTGATATTTATCCAGCTCTTCCTCAGATTGAAGGTCCTCTAATTCATCGAGAAATTGCCTGGCAGTCAAGTCTATAGACATATGAAGTCTCCTTTTTTAGAAATAGTATCGCGTAATTTTTGTAATTCGACTAATTTTATTTATATAATAACCTAAATTATTCGCAGTTCTTTTGAAATACTATTCAAATGCCGACTCAACACTGTTTTTTGTTTCGTTATCTAATCCCTTTTGAGTGTACAAAAAGAACCCCAATCTGCTATGGTTAAATCGCCAAAACCTAACCAAAGAAAGGGGGTCTTCTCAGTGGCTAAATCACAAGAAAACGAGTAAACTTCAACTCAAAAATGACAGTGTCTAATACAGGAGGAAATCTATCCACAGACGCTGGTTTAATTTTGGTTAGATGTTCTTTTTTAATTTTTCGATTTCATCATCGGTGATACCGTGCATCCCATCAACTAGGATCAGCTGAGTATTAGGAAATGTTTTTTGCAGTTGTTGTTGCAGTTTTAAAACATCGCCAGGTAAACTTTCACTATCCATCGAGCCTGTTGTTAGCCATATTTCAGTGTTGGCGCCTTGTTGAAATTCAAAATTCAAAAAGCTTGGATGTAACAAAATAATTTTTTCGGCTAGTTCTGGTTGTTGCTCTAATAATCCTAAAATAAAATTCGCCCCGTTAGAATAGCCAATGAAGATGACTTTTTTGAAACGATCAGCAAACTTCGGCCAATCATTTTCCAAAAATTCACTGGCAGATGCAGTAAAGGCCGCTCGATCCACTTTGCCATTTTCAAGCGGCGAAAAAAAGCGGCGGGCACTTTTATTTCCTAACGGCCCTAAATACGTTAAAATACTAGCTGTGGGATACAGTTGGGCAATTATGGTGAGCAGTTGATACTCGTTGTTGCCCATGCCGTGAAAACCGACGACTAATGTTTCGTCATCCCCTTGTTGAAAAAAATAATCCATCATAAACCTCCAGAAAGGAATTTTTTATATGCATGCACAAATCCACCACGTTTCCATTTTAAACAGTAATCATATGACTACCTACGATTTTTATCATCGGGTGCTAGGGTTAAAATTACTGATGAAAACCATTAACCAAGACGACCATGAAATGATTCATCTCTTTTTTTCCGATGAACACAATCGCCCCGGCACCGAGTTGACTTTTTTTGAAGTGTTAATCGGTGAGCAACATCAATTTGGCACTAATAATATTGAACGCGTTCTTTTAAAAGTGCCAAGTACTGCTTCTCTGACTTATTGGGAAGAGCGCTTGGAAAAAGCGGGGATTTTATCTTATGGTATCGAAAATTTTAACGGTCGTCCAATTTTACGCTTTGACGCTCCTGATCAAACGCAAATCGGACTCGTTCCTTTAGGAGATTTTGAGAAATCCGAACTTTTTTATCCTTATACAGGAAGTGATATCCCTGAAGAACATCGCATTTTAGCGCTTGATGCCATTCAGCTGAGAGTGCAATATCAAGAAGCTACGATCAAAGAATTGACTCAATTGTTGAATTGGCAAAAAATTGGCCAAGCAAAGTTTTTTGAAACAGAATTTGATGTGGAAATCATGCATAATGATTACCCTGATTTTTATCAAGAAGTCCATGTGATTGCCGATCGTAAAAATCCTTTGGCAAATCTGGGCATCGGCGGGATTCAACACGTTGCTTTTGGTGTCTTAGATGAAGATGAACTTTTTGCTCGCAGTAAAGTTCTTGATGCTCGCAGTTTTAATAACTCGGGAATTTTACCGCGGGAATTTTTCACCTCGCTTTATTTTAGGGAACCGAATTTATTATTATTTGAAATTGCTACTAATGCAGGATTTTTGGATCCTTCCGCTTTTGCCGTGCAAATCGACGATATTACCAAAATTCCGTTATATTTGCCAAAATTTTTAGAACCCGATCGCGTGGAAATTGAACACGTGCTTTCCATGCAACGACCATAAAAAACCCCGCCACCGAAAAAAAATTCGGTGGCGGGGTTTTTTCTTCAATTTTTAATGACAACTAGTCAATTACGATCAGCGACTTAACAGCTTCACGTTTATCCATAGCTTCATAGGCTTGTTGAATTTCATCCAGAGTGAAACGTTTGGTAAATACTTTTCCTGGATTAATTTCTCCGCTTAAAACAGCTTGTAATAAAATTTCTCGATCATAAGTTATCACTGATGCAATGCCGCCACGTAAACCAATATTTTTCCAAAATAAATTATTCGTGTTCATTTCCGCTTTTTGAGGAACACCCACGCGACCAACGATAGCCCCTGGACGGCCGACTTTAATAGCGGTATCGACAGATTGTTCCGTCCCGACACATTCTAAAATCGCATCGGCTCCAATATTTCCAGTTAATGCTAAAACTTTGGCAACTGCTTCGTCCCCGCGTTCCGCCACAATATCGGTGGCGCCAAATTCCACAGCTAACTTTTGACGATCTTCATGGCGACTTAGAGCAATAATTCGTTTTGCTCCCCGTAATTTAGCGGCAATGACGCCACATAAACCAACCGCACCGTCACCAATGACAACTACTGTATCGCCAGCTTTTACTTCAGCGGTAGCTGCGGCATGATACCCGGTTGCCATAACGTCTGCTAAGGTTAAAAGGGAGTTCAACTGTTCATCAGAATAATCTTCAGGTTGACCAGGAATTTTTACTAACGCCCAGTTAGCATTGGTAAAACGTAAATATTCTCCTTGATAGCCGCCGTTGCCGCCACTTTCTTGATTCAAACAATTCCCATCAAAACCGGCTAGACAAGCTGCACAATGTCCGCAACCATGAGTAAAAGGAACAATCACAAAATCACCAGCTTTTACATTCGTCACTTGCGAACCAACTTCTTCAACGACACCAATCGCTTCATGTCCGATAAACGAATGACTTTCTCGTTGGCTAATTCCGCGAAACCACCATAAATCCGAACCGCAAACACATGCTCTAACAATGCGAATTAGGGCATCGGTTGGTTTTTCAATCGTTGGCTTTGCTGTTTCTTCAATCCCTACTTTTCCTGGTTCAATAAAAATTCCTGCTTTCATTTTTAACGCTCCTCTTTTATCATATTTTTTAATTAGCTATTTTAAAAAGTAAATTGCTTTTAAACGCCAGCAAGACGCTCCACCATTTCTGGGTCGCGGTGGTCAAAGAAAGCTGATTTTTTCAAATCAAGATCAGTAATTTCTATCATTTCTTCAGCTGTTAATTCAAAATCAAAAATAGCAATATTTTCTTTCATCCGTTCTGGACGGACGGATTTTGCTAAGCTGACAATTCCTCGTTGATAAAGCCAACGCAAGACAACTTGGCCAACACTCTTTTTATGATTTTCGCCAATTTTAGAAAGAACTTCATTCGTAAATAAATCGAGTTTCCCTTCTGCAAATGGGGCCCACGCTTCAGCTTGAATATTTAATTTTTCATGCCAAGTAATCTCTTCATGTTGTTGATTCCAAGGATTAATTTCGATTTGGTTGACTTGAGGCGTCACTTCATTGTGGGCATTCAAATCTACAAAACGATCGGCGTTAAAATTAGAAATCCCAATCGCCCGAATTTTGCCTTCTTTTTGTAATTCTTCCATCGTGCGCCATGAGCCGTAAACATCGCCATAAGGTTGGTGAATTAAAAATAAATCCAAGTAATCTAATTGCAAACGATCAAGAGCTGCTTGAAATTCTTTTTTGGTTTTTTCATAACCGGTGTCGCTGACCCAAACTTTTGTTGTAATAAATAATTCTTCCCGTTTAATACCAGACTCTTTTATCGCCTCACCCACTTCAGCTTCATTGCCGTAAGCTTGAGCAGTATCGATTAAACGATAGCCCGCTTTAAGTGCCTCAAGCACAACTTGTTTTGTTTGACCATTTTCAACTTGAAATACGCCAAAACCGGCTGCCGGAATTTCCACCCCGTTATTTAATGTAAATGTAGGAATATTCATGATTTTTTTCTCCTTTTTTTATCAGGCTTTAGCCTAAATTAATTTTTTATTATTGAAACTGGCTCATCTTCCATAATTGATCCATTTGATCGGCCATGGCACCACTTTTAAATTTCGCCAAATGATCATCGTAGGTATCAATTTTATATTGCAATAGTTTGCGCGTTTTTTCTAACTCAGCAAATTTTTGATTCAACTGCTCCAGTTGTTCATGCAACACTTCCTTTTGAGCGACGCTGACATCGCCTTTTGTCTGGGCCAAAGTCGCAAATTCAATCATGGATTCAATGGACATGCCCGCATTGCGCAAACTTTTGGCTAAAAAAATCCAGTTAAGATCTCTGTCTTGGTAATTGCGATAGCCATTCTCATCGCGAACCACTGGCGGAATCACCCCCACCCGTTCGTAATAGCGTAGCGTATCCACCGAAATATCAAGAATTTCGGCAACTTTTTTACTGTTCATTTCTCATTTCCTTTCTGGTTATTCGCTTTATTTTTTAATTTCCTTTAGCCACTGGTCAACTGTCTCTGAAGCCAAATCCACTTTATTGCCGTCAACCACGAGCGCTTCGGTAAATTCATTGCCCTGTGCTCCTTGTTTATTTAAAATTTCTTCAATAAAGTTGACGCTATCCCCTTGACCATAACCCCCTTGCGTCATAAAAAAGGCGCAATCCTTTTTTCAGACAGTGACTGGCCGTAAGTTTGCAAAAAAGAAGTCATAGGATGCGGCAAAGTCATCGCCCAAATCGGATAACCTAAGTAAACGGTCGTATATTGATTTAAGTTGGGCAAATCAAGGTTTAAAGTAGGAAAATTTTCCTGCTCCCGTTCATTATTCGCTCGGTCTAACGTTTTTTGATAATTAGCAGCATAAGGGCTTGCCACCACAATTTCTAAAATATCGGCCCCCGTTTTTTCAGCCACCATACTAGCCAATAACTCGGTACTGCCGGAGCGAGAAAAATAAATAATAATTTCTTGCGCTTCAGATGTTATTTTTCTAGTCGGTTGATTGGTGGCGTTAGTGTCTTTCCCATCCGAAACGGTTCCTGCGCCATTACGCCAAGTACCATCACTTTTCCCAAGTTGGAAAGCCGTAATCGGCGCGCCGTTTATTTCGCCTGCTGTTGTGATTTGATTGTTGGTGGTGCTTTCTGATTTATTTTTCATAAAATTTAAGATCATGATTCCTCCAATCACTAAGATTAAACAAGTCAAACTCAATAAAATTATTTTCTTTTTCAATCAGTTCCTCCACTTCACTTGAGAAAAATTTTTAATACCAACTAGGTTTTGCAAATTCAGTATTCGGTTCGCCAAGTCCTAAACTTTCGCGATGATAATCGGCTTTACCAGTTAGTAAATCGACAACAAATTGAGCGACTGCTTGACGAGTGACTTGCGCTTGCGTAAATGGCTCGCCTTTTTTAGAAATTTGAATTTTAGTGTTGCCTGGTTGATTATACAACCAAGTAATCCGCAAAATAATATAATCTAAAGCACTGGCTTCGATTAAATCAGCAGATTTTTTATACGCCGTTTGCCAAACAAGTCCAGTATTTTCTCGATACCATTTTTGAAATTTACCAGCAACTTCTTGATACAAATCCGGAACACTAGCGGCAATAAATCGTTGCACACCCGTTTCTTCTAGAACTTTAATTAGTGGTTCCATAAGATCGTCGCCTGCTACAAAACTTAAATAAACAGCATCGACTCCGGCAAGATTTTTTTTGATTTTTTCAATTTCTTGAAAAGTACCGTCGACTAATTCAACGCGCGGACCTGCCAAATTTTCTAAACGTTTGCTGATATTTCGTCCGTATAACACGAGCTTGTTATCGGTTTGATCCAACATATTTTCACTCACCATCCGGCCAATTTGTCCAGCTGCTCCTAAAATCATAATTTTCATTTTTCTTCCTCCTTTTTTTCTTAACAAACTAAGCATAAACCCTCGAGTGGACTCTATAGCAAGTATTTTAATTTTGATTTCTTCATTTGTACAATATAATCCCTTAGCTAACTTTCTAATTATGCCTAAAAAGCATTTTTACTCAACAAGACCGTCGCTTTAACTTATACAATCATTTAAAGAAGCGCTATAATAAAGTGCCGACAAATGCGTCGACCCAGCAATTAAAAATAGATTGGAGCCCGAAGATGAATAAAGAACGTTTAACGACTTTTATCGATGCTGTCTTAGCTATCATTATGACTATTTTAGTTTTAGAATTAAACAAGCCCGACCCGGTGACGCTTGCAGGATTTTGGGCCTTGAAAGAAAATTTCTTCGCCTATACTTTATCTTTTTTTTGGTTAGGAACAATGTGGATCAATCTCCATAATGAGTGGTACAAAATTAAACGGATCAATGGACAAACGATCTGGGCTACGATGGTAATGTTATTTTTTTCTTCTTTATTTCCCTATGCCACGTCACTTGTTTCGGAAAATTTTAATAACACGGCGGCCCAAGGATTTTACGGCATGATTGTTCTTTTTATCACGCTAGCTAATCTTTTGACTTACCACACTTTGTCCAAAGCCAATCAAGAGGAAAAATTTGTCGCTGAACTAATCAAAACAAGAAACCACTGGCTTCAAATCGATGTTTTGATTAAAATTATTGGTTTGATTTTGGCACTCACTATTTTTCCACCTGCTATGATGTATTCAGTTTTACTTACTTTAATTGTCTTAGTCATTCCCAATCAAATTAAAAATCTCAAACAAAGACACCATCTACCCCCGGAACAAAAAGATTCCTTCACTTAAAAAAATTTAGCTATTAAAAAGACCGCCACCTGTCCTTTACACAGGGGCGGTCTTTTTTTAAGAATTTAATTTCAAAAGTTTTTCAGTTTTATAAAGCTTTAATTATTTGATCAACAATATTTTCAACGGTAATTCCAGTTTGGGCTAAAAGTTCAGCTGAGTTATAACGATCATGAAATGCTTTTTCCAGACCGTAATTTTGAACTTTCACATTTGAATTTCCAAAATAACTAGCGACAGTTTGACCATAACCGCCATCGACAATACCATCTTCCAAAGTCACAACTAATTGGTGATCGGCTTTTAATTGATCAAGCAAGTTCGTGTCTAGACCAGAAATAAATTTAGGATTAATTAGTGTTGCTTTAATGCCGTGTTGACTTTCAAGCGCAGCGGCGACTTTTTCAGCCAAACCGTAAAAATTGCTAACACCCATTAAGGCTACTTGTGAACCTTTTTGGCTCACCTGATTTTGATATAATTTTGAATAATCGGTGGTGTCTTTAAAGCCGGTTTCTTTCAGTGGGCCAACGGGAACTTGAATTGCCACTGGATGACCGGTTTGGTCGATGGACCAATTCAACATCGCCAAATATTCTTCTTTTGAGGTTGGCGCCAAATACACTAAATTCGGAATATGACTCAAAAAAGAAATATCAAACATGCCTAAATGACTTTCATCATTCATGCCATTTACCGAGGCCAAATAAACTAAAATTGTTCCAGGCAAATCATTTAAAGCCAAATCATGAGAAATTTGATCATAGCTCCGTTGCATGAACGTTGAAAAAACTGCCCAAACAGGTTTGGCGCCATTTTTCGCTAAGCCGGCAGTCATGGTGGCAGCTTGCTCTTCAGCGATTCCTACATCGACAAATTGTTTCCCCGCTTGCACTCTTTGTTCTTCGGTAAATAAAATCATTGGCGTCCCGGCATTGACAGCAACTACTTTAGGATCTTGCGCCATTTTTTCTAGCATAAATTCTGCGGTAATGGAATCATAGGTTGCCTGATTATTTCCGTCAGAAATATATTTCCCTGTTTCTAAACAAAAGGGACCACCAGCATGAAAGGCTTCGCGATTTTCCTCAGCAAATTTAAATCCTTTCCCTTTAATTGTATGAATATGGAGCAAAACAGGATGATCACTGTCTTTTACTTCTTGAAATAATTGAATTAAAGCTTTTAAGTCGTTACCGTTATCTAAATAATGATACTCAAAACCAATTGCTTTAAAGAAATTATTTTCCGCTTGCCCATTGGATTCTCTTAAGTCCCGGAGATTTTTATACAGTCCCCCATGATTTTTAGCAATCGATTGATTATTATCATTGACGATCACAATAGTATTGGTTCCTTGTTCTACCACATTATTCAAACCTTCATAAGCCAAGCCACCAGAAAGCGAGCCATCGCCAATTACCGCCACCACGTTATAATTTCCATTTTTCAAATCACGAGCTTTCGCCACGCCATTTGCCAAAGCAATCGAGGTTGACGTGTGGCCCACAGTAAATAAATCATGTTGGCTTTCTTTAGGATTTGTATAACCAGAAATATCGTCATAATGCGCTGGATCGAGGAAAGCTTGGGCCCGACCAGTCAACATTTTGTGAATATACGATTGATGTGAAACATCAAAAATAAATTTGTCGACAGGCGAATGAAATACATAATGCATAGCTACTGTCATTTCCACCACGCCCAGATTAGGTCCATTGTGTCCTCCATGATGGCTGACTTTTTGTAAGAGCGCGGCTCTTGCTTCTGTCACAAGATTTTGCAACTCTTCATCTGATAATTTTTTTACATCTTCTGGACCTTGAATTTTTTCTAATAACATTTTTTATCTCCTTTATTTTCCTGCACATTTAAATATTTTAACTACTGAACCTCGGCATTTTTTTAATTTCTATTGTATGAGTATCTCAATTTTATTTATTTTGTAATTTATCGTAACTCTCGTCGGTTACTTCTTCACACCACTGCGTAGAACCTGCAGTAATGGCAATGTGAGCAAACCAACTGTCTTTGGTGGCACCGTGCCAATGTTTCACTCCATCTTTTATCACCACAACATCACCAGCTGTTAAAAATTGTGGCGCTTTGCCTGCTTCTTGGTACCAACCTTCGCCACCGGTCACCAGAAGTAATTGATAGCCATCATGATGAATATGCCAATTATTGCGACATCCGGGTTCAAAGGTCACATTGCCGACACTAACATTGATATCCGGATCGGCCACTAACATATCTAAATAACTTTGTCCGCTAAAATATTTTGCAAAAGCATCATTTTTTTCGCCAACTGGAAAAATCACACCATTTTTTATTTCTTCAAATTTTGCCATAATCATTTCCTCCTATTAATCTTGATTGACATCCGTTTGATAAATTTCTTTTGCCAAATTAAACGCCGACCAAGCTTTTGGCCAACCGACATAAAACGCCAAATGGGTAATCACTTCTGAAATTTCTTTTTCGGTAATCCCATTTTCTTTCCCCATTTTTAAATGCGCTGGTAATTGTTCAAAATTTCCACCTGAAATCAAAGCAGAAATTGTAACTAAACTTCTTTGATGAAGAGGCAATTCACTTTCCCGTGACCACACTTCACCAAATAATACATCATCATTTAATTGGGCGAACTTCGGAGCGAAATCTCCTAAATTATCTCTACCTGCTGTTTGTTTTTTTACCATAATAATCTTCCTCCCCTAAATATCTTTTTGATTACAATAATACTGACATAGCCAATTTTTCACTGCTTCATCAGATTTCGCTACTCGCGATCCTTGCACCGATAAACCGGTTTGAATCACACTTTTAGGACAAGTTTTTTTCAAATCGGCTAAGCTATTACCAAATGCCGAACCTTCGTGGGTGCAAAATGGATAAATCATTTTTCCATCCATGGAATAATCCCGCAGAAAACTTGCTATAACCCGAGGATAAGTCCCCCACCAATTTGGAAAACCTAAAAAAATATTTTTTTCCTGGCTTAAATCTAAAGAAATTTCTTTTAGTTCAGGATAATATTGGCTGTTTTTTTCTTTTTTGGCTCGACCAACCGTATCCTGATAATTATTAGGATATGGCACAGCGGGTTCAATACAATAGGACTGACAGCCTAATTTTAAGGCGATTTTTTCAGCTACGATTTGCGTATTTCCTTTTGTTAACTTTTCCGGTTTCCCGTTGATCAAATTTTCATCTGCCCTTGAAAAATAAAGTACAGCAGTCATCTTTTCACCTTCTTAGCTTTTCTATATTTCTTATTGTAGTCGGTGCAGTGACTGATGTATAATGCTTAAACAATTCGCCCTCTATGCTTATAAGGCATTATTTTAAAGCTTACTAACTTTTTTATGAAATATTATCTGGCGATTCAACTTCAATTTTAGACCGCAAAAAAGCTGCCTGGTAAAAAACTACGAGGCAGCTTAACTGAATTTTATTTATTATTTTCATTTTCCGGAAAAGATTCCTTGAATCGCTTAATAAATTCCATAACAACGGGCGACATGACGCGATTCTTTTTCCAAACTAATACACAATTGGTTTCTATTTCTGGTGCCAAGGGCATAAACTTAATCGTCTCAATATTTCGATTGGAAACAGCGCCTTCAATTGTCAGCGCCGATCCTACTCTATTTTCAACTAACGAAAAGACATTAAAAATTAAATAAAATGTGCCGACAATCGGCAGTTTTTCAGTATCAACGCCTAACCACTCACCAAATAATTCTTGAACTTCAGGCCTTCTGGAAATTAACAAGGGAATCCCTTGAACATCTTCTTTCGTCAACTCATCTTTTTGAGAAAGAAAGGAATCAACAGAAGTTAACAAGCCCCATTTTTCTTTCCGCGGTAAAATAATTGTTTCATACTTATCTGTGGAAACCGGCTCCAGTAAAATCGCCAAATCCAACAGCCCTTTATCCAATCGATCCGTAATATCATCGCCGGTACCGCTATGAATATGAAAATGCACCTCCGGATAATCGCTAACCATCTCTTCTAACATCATAGCTAACGTGTCGGAATTATCTGCTTCGACACAACCAATTGTAAAGTGCCCGCTAAATAATTGTTTCCGGCGATTTTCAAATTCTCGTTGTGTTTGATCTGCTAAACTCAAAATTTCTTCAGCACGACTTTTTAAAAAGCGCCCGGCTTCAGTTAAGACCATTTTCCTTTTTTCGCGGATAAATAATGCCGTCCCCAATTCATCTTCCAATTCTTTTAATTGGCGGCTTAATGTCGGTTGTGTAATGTGCAATACTTCGGCTGCTTGAGAAATGGTTCCTTCTTGAGCAATCACAGAAAAATATTTTAATAAGCGAATTTCCATCTCTAATCCTCCGTCACCGATTTTTATTTATCTCCCTGTCTCCAAATTAAAACAGATACAGGATGTTTGACATCAAATTTTCATCAGCGTATGTTAAAGATAGCACCTTACAATATGTAAGGCAAATTTTATTTTATGGAGGCTATTTCATGATTTCATTTGATCAATCTTTAACTTTACCATCTGGCGTTACTCTGAAAAATCGACTAATGATGGCACCAATGACTACTAGCCAGAGTTTTTATAATGGGACCATTACCGAAAATGAAATCAACTACTATGCCCAACGTTCAAAAGGATTGGGCGCAGTAATTACTGGCGCTGCCAATGTGGAAGCAATCGGTAAAGGTTGGCCGGGGGAACTCAGCATCGCTGATGATGAAATGTTGCCAGAGTTAACTTTATTAGCCAGCGCTATCAAAGCTGAAGGCGCCAAAGCAATTATCCAAATTTTTCACGGTGGCC
This sequence comes from Enterococcus timonensis, assembly GCF_900104595.1. Taxonomy (GTDB): domain Bacteria; phylum Bacillota; class Bacilli; order Lactobacillales; family Enterococcaceae; genus Enterococcus_J; species Enterococcus_J timonensis. The sequence goes on along the minus strand of NZ_FNVY01000004.1, from coordinate 426,922 downwards.
GAATGACTCACTCAGCAACTTTATCGGGTATTCAACCCGTTTCGGCAAGTGCAATAGCCGCCCTACGACCAGACGCTGAAATTCCTCGCGCTCTTACCATTGACGAAATTCAGGCCACGATCAAGGCTTTCGGTGAAGCTACACGGCGGGCGATTCAAGCAGGCTTCGACGGCATTGAATTGCACGGTGCTAATACGTATTTGATTCAACAATTTTTCTCTCCTCATTCGAATCGGCGGACTGATAAATATGGTGGCGATCTTGAACAAAGATATACATTTATCGCTGAATTATTGGATTGTGTTTTTGAGGCTGTAAAAAATTACGCAATAAAACCATTTATCGTCGGCTACCGTTTTTCCTCTGAAGAATTTGAAACACCGGGAATTCGTTTTGCTGATACTTTATGGTTGATGACCAAGTTGCGGGAAACTAAATTAGATTACTTGCATTTATCCCTGAATACTTACGATCGCCTTGCGCAAGATAAAGCGTATCAAGAAAATTCGATGTTAGCCTATATTCATGAAGCAATTCAAGGTAAGATGCCACTAGTTGGCGTTGGTGGCGTCCGCACCCGGACTGATGTAGAAAATGTTTTAACCGACGCAGAATTTGTAGCGGTAGGTCAACAATTATTGTTCGATCCAACTTGGCCATTAAAATTAGCTACAAATAATGATCCAGCCATGTTTAGCGGCGACTTTGCCGATGCGCTATCTTATACTTCGTTTGCCACCCCATTATTTAAATTTTTAGATCAACGTTATCGTTCCATACCAAATATTTAATTTTTCGGAGTAGAATTTCTACTCCTTTTTTTTGGCTCAAAATTAGAAATGCCCATAAAATTTTTTACAATAGTTATTACTTGAAATGAATTTACCATGGTTGATTCGTTGGTCCTACTGTAAATTCATTTACATTTACATCTTCTGGTTGGTCAATTGCATATGCTACAATTTATTAAGGGGGGACTCCCGAAGTACCATGAATATTGATGTTCTATTTAATATTGCAATGTAGGATTTTCTCAAAATAAAATAACAACGACAAAAAAAGAACCGCTGATTTCTCAGCGGTTCTTCTCTTTTTAAATAATGAAAGCTTAACGACGGACTTCTTTGATCCGGGCAGCTTTACCGTGTAAGGCACGTAAGTAGTACAATTTAGCACGACGAACTTTACCAAAACGGACAACTTCTAATTTAGCAACACGTGGTGTGTGTAGTGGGAAAGTTCTTTCCACGCCAACACCGTTAGAAATTTTACGAACTGTGTAAGTTTCTGAGATACCAGCGCCACGACGTTTAATAACTACGCCTTCAAACAACTGGATCCGTTCCCGTGTTCCTTCGACTACTTTTGCATGAACGCGTACGGTGTCCCCTGGGCGAAAAGCTGGTAGATCACTGCGTAATTGTTCTTTTGTTAATTCTGCGATTAATGGATTCATTTAATCCTCTCCTTTATTCCCAACATTCATTAAAGTTTGCACTCCAGCGGAATATCGTAATTGATGAGTGTCGCCCACTCAAGTTCTCAGTTTATCATAAAGTAAAGCCCGATGTAAAGCAGATTTACATTTCTGGATCAACTTTTTCCGGATTCTTTTCTAAATCTTCTTCACGTTTAATTTCATGTAATAATTTTTTCATTTGTTTCGTCAGTTCAATTTTTTCTAAAAGATCTGGCCGGCGCGTTTTCGTTTTCCGTAAAGATTCTTTTAGTTGCCATTCTTCGATTAAAGCGTGATTGCCATTTCGTAAAACAAAGGGCACTTCCATGCCGTTAAATTCAGGCGGCCGCGTGTATTGCGGATGTTCCAAAAGTCCGGTGGAAAATGAATCACTAGGCGCTGACGTTTGATTACCTAAAACATCTGGCAATAGGCGCACCGTGGCATCGATCATCACCATAGCTCCCAGCTCCCCACCCGTTAATACGTAATCTCCGAGAGAAACTTCGTCAGTGACTAATGTTTTAATCCGCTCGTCGTAACCCTCGTAATGTCCACAAATAAATACTAAATGTTCTTCTTTTGAAAAATCTTCAGCCATTTTTTGATCGAAACGTTCACCAGCAGGATCTAGTAAAATCACTCGTTTTTTTGTTTCTGGATTTTTTTCTTCAATATCTTTTAAAGCGGCAAAAATCGGTTGTGCTTTTAATAACATCCCCGCTCCGCCACCATATGGATAATCATCGACAGTGTGGTGTTTGTTATCAGAAAAGGCGCGAAAATCCGTTAAATTTAATTGGAGCAAATCTTTTTCCAGTGCTTTACCGATAATTGACTCCCCCATGGGCCCGGTAAACATGCCGGGAAATAAGGTTAAGACGTCAATCTTCATCGATTAAACCCTCCATCATTTCAATCTTGACTACACCATGATCAAGATCGATTTCTTTAACGACTTGATCAATGTAAGGTAAATACCAATCTTTGCGGCCGGGTTTTTTGACGGTCCAAACATCATTGGCGCCTGTTTCTAAAATTTCAGAAACCTTACCGAGATTTTGGCCATTTTCGTCAATCACTTCAAGACCAATAATTTCGTGATAGTAAAATTCATCTTCAGCCAAATCATCATCAGATAATTCGCTAGCATCCACCACTAAGCGGGTGCCTTTATATTTTTCCACATCATTAATTGAAGGATAATCCACAAAACTAACGAGTTGAAAATTTTTATGCAGGCGATGGGTTTTAATAGTCACAGGAATTTTTTCCGTTTTCGTCTCAATAAAAAGTTTGGCGCCGACTTTAAAGCGCTCCTCAGGAAAATCCGTTTGGCTCATAACGCGAAGTTCGCCTTTTAGGCCTTGGGTGTTGACAATATTGCCGACTGTTAAAAAGTTAGCCATAAATTCCTCCTTCATTTACAAAACATTTACAAAAAAAAGAGTGCAGTTTTTCCCTGCACTCCCTTTTTATTTGCTGGTCCGATCTATTATATTCAAGCGAACTTTTTTTGGACCGTCTACTCGCACGGAGTAAACGATGGTGCGAATGGCTTTAGCCACTCGGCCTTGTTTGCCGATAATGCGGCCCAAGTCTTCAGGATTGACTGCTAAATTATATTCTAAAAAATCAGCCGACTCCACAACTTCTAAGCTCACTTCATCAGGAAAACTTACCAAAGGACGCGCGATATTTAAAACCAGCTCTTTGACATCTGACAAATCAAAAACCACCTTACTTAGTGTATTTTGCTTCGTGATGTTTCTTCATAATTCCGGCTGTAGAAAGTAAATTCCGAACAGTATCAGAAGGTTGTGCACCTTTTTGTAACCAATCAAGAATTTCTCCTTCTTGTAATTTCACTTCAGCTGGATTTTTTAAAGGGTTGTAAGTTCCAACTACTTCGATGTAACGACCATCACGTGGTGAACGAGAATCAGCAACAACGATTCTGTAAAAAGGAGCTTTCTTTGAACCCATACGTTTTAAACGAATTTTAACTGCCATTATTTGGCACCTCCATCATAATTTCTTAACGAAAATTAGTATAGCATCTTTTTTTAAGGGTGTAAAGTCTTTTTTCTTTACAGGGTGAAAAATTTTTGTGTTTTTTATCGGGATATTTTATTTTTTCTTTTTCTTTTTAGCTTTACCAGTTTTTTTCATATAGGATTTCATCGCCATTTTAGATAATTTTCCTTTGACTCCTTGGCCAAACATATTATCCATTCCCGGCATATTGAAATTCCCTTTTGTCATTTGTTGCATCATTTTTTTCGATTCATTAAATTGTTTAATCATCCGATTGACTTCAATAACTGAATTTCCGGAACCAGCAGCGATTCGGCGACGACGAGAAGGATTCAATAAATCTGGATTTTCTCTTTCGGCGGGTGTCATGGAAAAGACAATCGCTTTTTTGCGGTCAATGTCTTTAGGATCGACTTTAACATTTTCAATGCCGGGCATATTACTCATCCCCGGAATCATTTTCATTAAATCTTCAATTGGACCCATGCCCATGACTTGATCTAATTGCTCAATAAAATCATTAAAGTCAAAACTATTTTCCCGCATTTTTTCAGCGAGGTCTTGCGTTTTTTGTTCATCGTAATCGAGTTGCGCTTTTTCAATTAAGGTGAGCAAATCCCCCATCCCTAAAATCCGTGAAGACATCCGGTCTGGATAAAAAATTTCTAAATCAGTTAATTTTTCACCAGTCCCAGAAAATTTAATTGGTTTGCCGGTAACTGCGCGAATGGACAGAGCCGCCCCACCACGCGTATCCCCATCGAGTTTCGTTAAGACAACCCCGGTAATATCAAGTTGTTCGTTAAAACTTTCCGCCACATTGACGGCATCTTGACCTGTCATGGCATCCACAACAAGTAAGATTTCGTTAGGGTTGGCTAAAGCTTTAATATCTTTTAGTTCGCCCATTAATTTTTCATCAATATGCAAACGGCCGGCGGTATCGATAATGACGTAATCATTTTTTTGTTCGTGTGCTTGATTTAACCCTTGACGAACAATTTCGACAGGCGATACATCAGTTCCTAAATCAAAAACCGGCACCTCTAATTGTTCACCAATCACTTTTAATTGATCAATGGCCGCTGGACGATAAACGTCTCCGGCAATTAAAAGTGGACGGGCATTTTCATTTTTCTTTAGAAACTGCGAAAGTTTTCCGGCAAAAGTCGTTTTCCCGGCCCCTTGAAGACCCACCATCATAATGACGGTGGGAATTTTAGGATTTTTATTTAAAAGAACGGCCTCGCTACCTAAAGTAGCCGTAAGTTCTTCGTCAACGATTTTGACAATTTGTTGGGCGGCCGAAAGAGAGTCCAATACTTCTTGACCCACTGCACGATCTGAAACTCGTTTGGTAAAATCTTTCACCACTTTGTAATTGACGTCGGCTTCAAGTAAAGCTAGGCGGATTTCCCGCATCATTTCTTTAACGTCAGATTCCGATACTTTGCCTTTACGGCGTAATTTGCTCATGGCGCCTTGAAGACGCTGGGTTAAACTTTCAAAAGCCATCTGATTTCCTCACTTTATTTTATGTAGTTTTTTATTCTTCTTCTAAATCTTCTAGACGGTCGACAAATAATTGGAGCATTTCATCGTTAGGATAATTTTTGGTGGCGTAATTTTTAAGTTCCTGGAAAATTTCATCCCGCACTAAATAATTTGAATAGAGAGAGAGTTTTTTTTCATAATTTTCTAGGAGTTTACTGGAACGTTTAATATTATCATACACGGCTTGGCGGGAAACGCCATACATCTCGGCAATTTCCCCCAAGGAGTAATCGTCAGCATAGTAAAGCTCTAGATAATTCATTTGTTTTTCGGTAAGTAGCGTCGCATAAAACTCAAAGAGTGCATTCAGACGATTGGTTTTTTCGATTTCTTGATCCATCATAGCCTCCTTGATTCATTATTTGAACTTCCTTAGTATACCATGAAATAACCCGCCTGCCAAAGTACCTCAGCCCTATTGTCAGTAGTCTTGACCCTTAAAAATTGTTATAATGAATCAACAAGGAATGAAAATGGGAGCTGAATTTATGCGTATTATGCAAATTGTCACTGGACCGATGGCTGAAAATTGTTATTTGCTTATTGGCCAAGAAGAATTGTTAGTCGTCGACCCCGGTTCTGACGGAGAAAAAATTGTTGAAGAAATTAAACATACCGGCAAAATTGTGGCGGCAATTTTATTAACCCATGCCCACTTTGATCATTTTGGCGCCTTAGATTTTTTATTAAATGAATATCCGGTGCCCGTTTTTTTAAGTAGTAAAGAAGCGGCATGGCTACAAGATTCTTATTATAATTTATCGGAAATGTTTGGTGCGCCCTTCATTAGTGGCGCGGCGACGCATCCTTATCAGCCGATGATGGCGTTAGGTGAGTTTTCTTTTCAAGTGGTAGAAACACCGGGACATTCTTTTGGTTCTGTTAGTTTATTGTTTTCTGACTTTGCAATTGTGGGGGATACTTTATTTAAACAAAGTATTGGCCGGACTGATTTTCCTACTGGTGACAAAAATACTTTACTTAAGAGCATCACAGAAAAACTTTGTATTTTGCCAAAAGAGACTTTGATTTTTCCAGGGCACGGCGAAAATACTACGATTGGTTCGGAACTAATTGAAAATCCGTTTTTAACTGGGGGGAATTTATTTGAATAATTCATTATCCATTGAAGAATTTTGGCGGGATTTTACTATAAAAAACAAGTTACCTGAAGAGACACCTTACACTAGTTGGGCTTTTGGTGGTGACTCTCAGCAAGTAGATGAATTGTTAGATCTCGTGTTGCAAGGAAAAAAACGCGGCACCGCCTCTTACTACGATCTTTATCTGCTTGAAAAAGATGAATTTCCTAAAGTTGGCGAATATTCCGTCATACTAAATAGTGCCCAAGAAGCCAAAGTTGTTATCCAAACAAAAGTGGTGGAATTTATTTCTTTTCAACAAGTCACCGCCGCCCACGCTTATTTAGAAGGCGAAGGCGACAGATCATTGGCTTATTGGAAAAAAGTACACGAAGAATTCTTCACTAAAGAAGCCAACAGTTGTGGCTTACCTTTTCGTAAAGAAGCTTTAGTCGTTTATGAAATTTTTGATGTTGTTAACTAGAAAAAGACTGGGCAAAATTTAATTAATTTTGCTCAGTCTTTTTTTGCTGCCAAAATGCTTGCGCTCCTTCTTGTAAACCCAGAGCATTATGGGCCACGCCCACCTGCCAATCAACTGGCAGTAATTTTTGATAGTCAAGTCGTAAAAAACGCGCATCTAATAAAAAAATCAAGCCATAATCTTCTGGTGTGCGGATGACCCGTCCTACTGCTTGTAAGACTTTATTCATCCCTGGTAATTGATAGGCGTAGGCAAATCCTTGGCCATTTTTTTCTTGGTAATAATTTTTTTCAAGGTCTAATACAGGATTGATTTGCGGTAAACCTACCCCCACAATCGCGGTACCAATTAATCGTGTCCCTTTTAGATCAATCCCTTCTGAAAAAATACCACCTAAAAGAGCAAAAGCGACTAAACTTTTATTCGTCTTTTTTTCGGGATTTTCTTTAAATTGCTCCAGAAATTCTTCCCGCTGTATTTCAGTCATTTCCGGTTCTTGTTTTAAAAGGATAACCTTTTCATTGTACCTACTCGAAAAGGCCTCATAAATTTGCTCCATAAAAATAGTCGACGGACAAAATACGAAATAATTCCCTGTTTGACTTGTCGCTAAAAAATAAATCGCATCGACAATTTTCTCGATATTTTCAGCTCGTTTGTAAAATGTCGTTTCGATATAATCGGCAATAATCACTTGCTGGTGATCTCTAGGAAATGGCGAGGATAAAGAAAAATGCACCGGCTTCACAGCTCCCAGGCGCTCTTTAAAATAATCCATTGGACTCAAGGTCGCTGAAAATAAAATACTACTATACGCTTGTTGGTGGCGTGCTTCTAAGAATTTAGCCGGATCTAAACAAATGATTTTAACTAAAAAATCATAGCGATCCGTTTCTATTCCTAATACAAATTCCTCATCAAATAGTTCCCCAATTTTTAAAAATCCTCGCGCTTCAAAGGTCCAATCTAGTACTTGTTGCTGTTCATTAAATTTCTTGGTGGGCAAATATTCTAGTAAAAATTCTACTAAAGGTGTTAGGACCTCCATTAATTCTAGCCAGTTTTCCTTTTGGGTGGCAAAAACCACTGTTTGTTCTTCCTTTTTTTCTTTTAAAAGTTTAACCACCTTATTAAATAAGCGCCGGCCTTTTTTAGTGAAAGAATTGGTTTCAGGAATTGTTTTAAAATACTTCAAAGCCGCCTGCGTTTTTTTTAAAGAAAGAGTGGCTGAATACATTTCTTTAGCTCGGCTAACCAAATTATGCGCTTCATCTACTAGCAAAAGGGGCGCATTTTTTTCTGTGACTTCTTCAAAAAAGCGCCGCAAATAAACTAGCGGATCGTATACATAATTGTAATCACAAATCACCACTTGGCAAAAAAGAGCAATATCTAAAGAAAATTCAAAAGGATCTAAGGAATGCTTTTTGGCGTAATTTTCAATAACTGGCCGCGTGATGAAATCTTCATTGGATAAAATATCCCATAGTCCTTCATTGACGCGGTCATAATAACCAATTGAATAAGGACTTTCATGAGCTTCCAGTCCATCTGGTAATGGAAAACTAATTTTATCTTTAGCCGTAATAGTGACGGTTTTAATTTTTAAACCGGTACGATGCATGGCTAAGAGTCCTTCTTCGGCGACAGTGCGGGTGATGGTTTTAGCGGTGAGGTAAAAAATACGCGGAATTTTTTTGGCGGCTAAGACTTTTAACGCTGGAAATAAAGTGGAAATCGTCTTACCGGTTCCTGTTGGCGCTTGTAAAAATAATTGTTTTTGACTCATAACCGATTTATAAACAACACCCATCAACTGGTGTTGGCCTTTGCGATATTGAGGGTAAGGAAAAGTCATTTCTCCAATGGTTTTTTCGGCTGTTTCTTCAAATCCTTCTACCAGACGATACCATTTAGCATATTGATCTAAGATGTCCGCTACAAAATCCGCTAATGCCTCTTTAGTAAATGTGCGGCGGGTGACTTGAATATTTTCCGTTAACACTTCAAAATAAATCAGGTCACAAGCTACTTGTTCTAGATTTTTTTCACCAGCTAAAAAATAGGCATAGAACATTGCTTGGGCAAAATAAAGATCAACTTGCTTTTCCGTCAAGGTTTCCCACTCATCTTCAGAAGTTTTTATTTCGTCAACGACCCAAAGAGCGTCCTCTTCATATAATCCGTCAATTCGCCCACGAATTAGAAATTCCAACTCCGAGGCTTTATATGTAAATTTTACCGCCACTTCTTTTTGATAATTGGGATTGGCTTTTTGCTTTTGCCCTTGCAAACGGCGGTGAATTTTCGCACCCATTTCCGCTGTGTGTTGTGAATTTTTTCCAGAAATTAAGTCGCCAGTTTTCATAATAAATTCCACTAAATTCCGGACAGAAATTTCTTTTTCCACGATTTTTTCACCTCCCGTTAAAAAAAGACCGCAAAAATCCGCGGCCTTCTCCTACTTTACTTTTATTTCACTTGATAAACATCAAAATAAATTTTTTGCAAATAATTTAACAAATGTTGGGGATTCAACTGCTGGCCACAAGCTTGTTCCATCAGCCAATTTGGTTGTTTGCTAGCGCCATATTGGTGAATTTTTTCAGTATTCCATTTAACAATGGGTGAATAATCATCTGTCAATAAAATTTCTTCCACGTCTTGATCCTCATTCATCGCGTCATATAGTTGCGCGGCATACATGTAGCCTAATGCGTAACTTGGGAAATAGCCAAAGCTTCCACCAGACCAATGGACATCTTGCAAGACACCTTCTAAATCATTTGCTGGTGTCACACCAAGATATTCTTGGTATTTTTCAGCCCAAACTTTAGGCAAATCAGCCACGGCTAAGTTTCCATTAAACAATTCTTTTTCAATTTCATAACGAATAATAATATGAATCGGATACGTTAAAGGATCGGCTTCAATTCGAATCAAGGAACTTTTCGTTTGTTTCATAGAACGATAGAAATCTTCAAAAGAAATATCAGCGAAAGTATCGCCAGTGATTTCTTGAAACATCGGATAATTGGTTTGCCAAAAGTTTTTAGACGAGCCGATAATAATTTCATTAAACAGCGATTGCGACTCGTGAATACCCATCGAAACGCCGCCGGAAAGATTCGTATAATCAAATTTCGGATCGACATTTTGTTCATAAACGCCATGACCCGCTTCATGAATAACCCCAAAAGTAGCCATCATAAAATCGTGCTCATCCCAGCGAGTGGTAATCCGCGCATCCAAGCGATTAATACCGGTCATGAATGGATGAATCGTATCATCTAAACGGCCGCGCTTAAAATCATAACCAACTTTTTCAGCTAGCGCTCTAACAAATTGTTGTTGTTGTTCTTTTGAAACGAATCGGTGCAAGAAATCGATCTCAGGTTCTGTTCCCTTTTCTTTTAACGTTTGGCGAATTTTAGTAATCCCTGCTAACAATTGCGCAAAAACTTCATCTAAAATTTCTACTGTCATGCCTGGTTCGTATTGATTTAATAACACATCATACGGCGTTTTTTCATCTTTTTGCCACAACGGAATAAACTGTTTTAAATGCGCGACAATTTTTTCTAGACTAGGAGCAAAAATTTGAAAGTCTTTGGCTTTTCGAGCTTTGGCCCAAGCACTATAAGCTTTCGAAACGTCTTTTTGGTAAGCGACATAATCGTCTTGATCAATTTTAGCAAAGAGATCAAAATCTTTTTTCGCTTGTTGATAGACGGATTTTCCTACTTCAGAAAGTTGGTCTTGATGATTTTCAAAATACGTCAAGAAATTTTTCATATCAGAACCATTAGCCGTTTCAAATCGTAACTCAGTCAATAAACTATTCATTTCCGACCGATACTCACTGGCAGCTTCTGGCATACCTGTTTGTTCGTCCCATTCTAAAAGCGCCAAAGAACGATTCAACAAATCTTCCTTTTTAATTAACGCTAAAAAATCAACTTCAGTTACTTGACTCATTGTACTCCTCCTCTTTTAGGACGGCTGCCCCAAAATTGGAATAAATCCGTTCGCAAGGCGCCGTTATATAATTTTCTTTTCTTAGTTGCCCGCATGCCGTAAGCTTTTTCGAAAGTTAAATCACTAGTTAAAATATATTTGCTCCAAGTAGTCATTGGACGGAAAACTTGTCCAAGTTCTTGGTATAATTTTTGGACATTAGCCTCTTCACCTAATCGTTCGCCGTAAGGAGGATTAGCGACCATTACGCCATATTCTTTATCTGTTTTAAAATCTTTCACTGCTAATTGTTTGAACGTAATATGTTCCGCTACGCCCGCTTCTTCAGCGTTGCGCTTGGCAATTTCAATCATAGAGCCATCAATATCAGAACCGGCAATGTCTAAAATAATATCGTAATTGACGGCTTCATCAGCTTGGGTCCGCGCATTTTCAAAAATTTCCGCTTCAAAATAAGGCCAGCTCTCGCAAGTAAATTCACGATTACTACCAGGCGCAATATTAGCTCCCAACATCGCCGCTTCAATACAAATCGTTCCTGAACCACAAACGGGATCGACAAATGGTCGGTCAAAATGCCAATTGCTTAAAATAACTAAAGCGGCGGCCATATTTTCTTTTAAAGGTGCGCCACCTTTTTCTTTACGGTAGCCACGTTTAAATAAAGAAGGACCGGTTGTGTCTAACGTCACCATCACATGATCTTTTAAAATCGAAACTTCCAATTGAAATAAAGCGCCAGTTTCTGGCAATGGCACTGAACTTGGACGGTGATAAACAGCTTTTAATTTTTCAACGATGGCTTTTTTAGTAATTGCTTGCACGTCTGGTGTTGAAAAAAGAGTGGAGCGGACTGATTTTCCAGCGACTGGAAATTCTGCATCCATTGGCAAATAATTCTCCCAATCCATCGCTTTAACGCCTTCAAATAATTGATCAAAAGTTGTAGCTTCAAATTCGCCGACAATAATTTTTACCCGGTCAGCGACCCGTAACCATAAATTTGTCTTGGCAATAGTTTCTTTGGTGCCGACAAATCTGGCACGACCATTTTCTACTGTATTATCCATTCCTAAATGTTGTAATTCTTTTCCCACTAACGCCTCTAATCCAGCGCCACAAGTGGCTAATAAATTAAAATTCTCTTTCATAATTCCCTCCATTTTAAAAAAAACCTTCCCGCAAATTGCAAGAAGGCAAACCTGATTTGTGATTATCTGTAAGCCATGTTCTGTCCAGTGTTTTTCCAGGTAAAAAAACACGTGGGTAATTATCTATCTCCGATTTCTCGTCTCTTCATCCGTTCATTTCCGTAGAAAAGCGCCCCGACCATTGTTTGGGTTGCTCGCTCGAGGGGTTTACCGCGTTCCACCGTCTTCGTTTCCAAATACGCTTCGTCACTGTGGCACTTTCAAGAATACTCATCCATAGTTGCCCTTAGGATTTTTTTCTGCCGTTACCTATTAAGGTACCTTAGCTTATGGTTTCGCTAAGCACGAACACTACCGACATCTCAGTCGGTGCGAGCATGGACTTTCCTCAGCAAAATAAATTTTGCCGCAATTACCTAATAATCACAAAATCATTATTCAATTTATCCAATCAATCCGTAACGGCGACCGTTACATAAAAAACATGATTGCTTCGTTCCTAGTTACAATATACTAAGCCATTGTTAATTACAAGATATTATTAAAATTGCTTCGTCTTTTCTAAATCATTATCGCGACTATTGTCGGCAACTTCTTCATCTAATTTTTTTCCGAAAACTTCTTTTTCTAAATTAGATAAACGTTTCAAAATATCAAAATTCGTTACGGCGTTCGTTGCTTTTGGCACATCTTTTTGCACGCGGCTCATGGTTTGTTGAGCGCGATTCAATTGATCGATTTTCGCTGACAAACGTTCGTTATCTTCTCTTAATAAATTTAATTCTTTGTTGTACGCTTCATAATCTTTAATGACGAGGTCTAAAAATTCGTCCACTTCATCTGGATCGTAGCCGCGCATTTTTTGTTTGAACTCTTTTTGCAAAATATCTTTAGCACCTAAGTTTAATTCTGGCATAATCATCCCACCTAACCACGATTTAATAAAATCTTTTACTCAGTATCTATCATAGCAAATTTTCGTCAAAAAAAAAACATCGAATCCATTAAATTTACAATTGTTTTAATGTTTTTTGACATTTTACAGTCACTTATAGTAATTTAATAGCTTTCAAAATTCTGCAAATCATCAAAAGAAATGGTGGACAGCTGATAATTCTCCTGTTTGAGAGCTTCTTTATAAAAAAATTCCGTCTTACCAGGAAATTCATCATCATAAACTAAGATGGCCCCGTCTGTATGTTGCAGCAAAAATTGCGTGTGATTTTTTAACTGTCCGGGATTTTGATACGGCGCATGACTGACTGAATCGACAAAATCAGCCTGGGCCTCGACGGCGATTTTTTTTTCTTGATTATTTTCTTTCCACTGGCTACCAAAATCTTTAAAAGGATAAATAATTCCTAGTTTTAACTCTGGATACTCTTCTTTAAGGCCCGTTACGACACTTGCCGTCCACTGTTCTACACCGAGATTTCCGGAAATAATCACCCATTCGAGCCCTTCTTCTAGTTGTTCTTTCAAATTACTTTTTAAAACTTCTTTAATTCGAGTGATTTTCGGGTCATTTTCTTGAAAAATACTCAATTCAAAGCTACGATAACCCGAGACGTACAGATTTTTCATAAAAATTCCTCCCTCCCCTGATTATTTGTTATAATTCTAGATGAAGCAATTAAAATCGCCCAAAAAAGCAGGTGAAAAGATGACCATCCATTATCCAAAAGGCGCCGCCTCTCCTCTTCATTTTCCTAAACAATTGCCAAAAAAGCAAGGCCCAGTTTTAAGAAAAGCGCCGACGAATTTTGCCAATCGGGGGATGAATCTTGAAGAAGCGATTAATGATAGCAACGCCTATTACTTAGCGAAAAATTTGGCGGTGGTTCATAAAAAACCAACCCCATTGCAAATTGTCAAAGTGGATTATCCGAAGCGCTCGGCAGCGGTGATTCGTGAAGCTTATTTTAGCCAAGCTTCTACTACCGATTACAACGGCGTATTCAATGGGTATTATTTAGACTTTGAAGCTAAAGAAACAAAAAATAAAACTAGTTTTCCGTTGAAAAATTTTCATCAACATCAGATTGACCATTTTAAAAACTGTCTGGCGCAAAAGGGAATTTGTTTTGTTTTGCTTTATTTTTCAACTTTAAATCGTTGTTTTTATTTAGCAGCTGAAGATTTAATTGTTTTTTGGGATCAACAAGTTTCTGGCAAAAAATCAATTCCCTTACAGACGATTGAAACGCTCGCCACTGAATTACCCGAAAAAATTGCCCCACGTATTCCTTATTTATCTGTGATTGAAAAAATGATTGCCCAAAAGGAGGCTTTTCATGAGTGAACAAACACGCACTTCTCGTAACGCTCGTTCGCAACACAAACCGGTGAAAAAAAAGAAACGCAAACTTTGGAAAAAAATATTATTAATTCTTGTGGCGATATTTGCTCTGGCAATTTTAGCCGGCGGGTTATTATTTGCCTATTATGTCAGAGATGCACCCGAACTTGATGAATCCAAATTAACCGACGCTGTTTCCACCAGATTTTTTGATCCAGAAGGCAATCTTTTAGCTGAACTAGGCGCAGAAAAAAGAATCCAATTAAAATCTAGTGAAGTGCCTCAAGTGTTAGCCGACGCTGTTATTTCTGTAGAAGATAAACGGTTTTATCAACATCCCGGTATCGATCCAATTCGAATTGTTGGCTCTGCTTTAGGAAATTTGCGGGCCGGTGGTATTACTGGTGGTGGCTCGACTTTAACCCAACAGTTGATCAAACTTTCCTTTTTCTCCACCAAAGCTTCTGACCAAACATTAAAACGTAAAGCCCAAGAAGCGTGGCTCGCTTTAAAATTGGAACGAGAAAAATCCAAAGAAGAAATTTTAACTTTGTATATTAATAAAGTCTATATGGGAAATGGGATTTCCGGCATGGGAACCGCCGCTGAAACATATTACGGCAAACCCGCCAGCGAACTAACGACTGCTCAAGCAGCTTTACTGGCAGCTATACCCAATGCCCCTTCTACTTTCGATCCGTATGTTCATCCTGATAATGCCAAAGAGCGCCGCGACATTGTCCTTTCCACCATGTTAGACGCCGACAAAATTTCGCAAACCGAATACGATGAAGCAGTCGCTACTGATATTTCTGACGGCTTGCAAAGTTTAAGTGATTTAACTGGCAATAGAAAATATATCGATAACTATTTGACTAGTGCCATTGATGAAGTGCAAGAAAAAACGGGCCTTGATCCTTTCACCCAAGGGATGGATATTTATCTAAATATCAACTTGGAGCAACAAATTAATCTTTATAATATTGTTAACGATCAAGAAATTGTCGCTTTTCCTGATGATCAAATGCAAGTAGCTTCGACTGTTCTTGATCCGACGACCGGCGCTGTTGTGGCCCAAATCGGCGGCCGAAAAGTGGCCGACAATGTGCAATTTGGTTTAAACCGTGCTACTAACGATGGAACAAATGGTCGTGATGTTGGTTCCACGATGAAACCTCTAATTGATTACGGACCAGCCATTGAATATTTAAATTATTCCACCGCCAAAACAATTGTCGACGAACCTTATCAATATCCCGGCACTGATTTATCCGTCCAAAATTATGATCGCCGCTATTTAGGCACGATTACGATGCGCCAAGCGTTAACTGATTCTCGTAATGTGCCGGCGGTAAAAACATTGATGGAAGTCGGCGTTGATCAAGCAGATGAATTTTTACAAAAATTAGGCATTCACTTAGAAGAAATTCAAGGAGGATCTGCGATTTCCGGACCATTATCCACTGAACAATTAGCTGGTGGATATGCCGCATTTGCTAACGCCGGTATTTATTCCACACCATTTTATGTCAATAAAATTATTTATCCAGACGACACCGAAGAAATATTTGCCCCAGAATCCAGCCAAGCGATGAAAGATTCCACCGCCTACATTATGACGGATATGTTAAAAGATGTTGTCTCAAGCGGGACCGGAACTACGGCCGCGATTCCTGGATTAATTCAAGCTGGAAAAACGGGGACTAGTAATTATGACGCTGAAGTTTATGATCAAATTAAAGGCGACAAAGAAGGCGTGCCTGATGTGACTTTTGTCGGCTACACGCAAAATTATGTAATGTCAGTTTGGACAGGTTACGATGATTATTTCCAAGCGATTCCTTCCAGCTATCATTCGGTAGCCGCTTCGGTTTATAAAAATATGATGGCCAAACTTGCCGAAAATGTTCCGAATACAGATTGGGAAAAACCAGACAGCGTTGTTCAAGTGGGAAATATTTTGTACGTGAAAGGATTTGAACAACAAGTTCGACCTTCATCGACACCAACAAGTTCCTCGGCGTCCACTACTCCTTCTGTACCAACTCCATCCAGCAGCTCAACCCAAGAAAGTTCAGTTGTGGAAAGCAGTAGCGCACCGGAAACCTCGTCTAGTGTCACTGTCCCTAGTGAGACCGTGCCAAGTTCCGAACCAGAAACTTCAAGCACACCAGAAGAAGTCACACCACCAGCAGGCGGAGGTGGCGATCTGCCAGAAGAAGAAGTCCCCGCAGCTTAAAAAATAAAGTGCCTCACAAACATTAGATTTTAGTCTAATGTTTGTGAGGCACTTTTTGGCTTACGATATAAAATTAATTACAATTCAAATTTTTCTTTGATCATGGTCGCTACTTTTTGAGGCGACAGATTGCTATTATTGATGCGCAGATAATTTTCTTTTTTGATTTCTCCATCTATTGAATTCAGGCGGTATTTATTTTCTGTCTCTCTAAAAAATTTTTCCGACTGAACAATATTGCGCTTCGTGGATTTATTTAAAAGACGATTTTCCGTTTTGTTGCGCTCAATCCGCAAATCAAAATCAGCTGAAAGTTCTACGAAATAAACTTCCGCGCCTCTTTCTAAAAACAATTTTTCGATATTTTCGATATAATCCTCATCTTCTGGACAATCAAAGCGCCACATAAAAGTGAAAATCATCCCGTATTCGTCAGTTTTGGAAAAGGCATCGAAAATCTCATGGCGAAATAATTCTTTTAAGCGGTCAAACTCTTGCGGTGAGCTGCTAAATAATTCAGAAATTGGATCAATGGTCATATGGTTATGGAATAATTTTAAGCCGGTTTCCTTGGCTAACTCTTGTCCCACCGTCATTTTCCCTACTGCGTGCGGCCCGATAATTATGACTAACTTCATGCAGATTTCCCTTTCATAGACAATTTTTTTTTAAGAATTGAAATTTTATTTTTCCATCAGAAAATTGGTTAAAGAAATACCATTTCTAATAACTTGTTGTTCTTTTATCACCCGATAGCCTCGGCGCTGAAAAAATAGTTTGGCTGTAATTGATGCATGGGTTGTAATGGGACCAGTCGGAATACTTTTTTCTAATTCCGCACAAATGGCCGTTGCAATTCCCTGGTTTTGAAAGTCTTTATCCACATACAACCGGTCAAGATAACCTGTATCATCAATATCTCCAAAGCCGACGATTTTATTATTTTTAACAGCGACTAATGTAAAATGATTCAAAAATGATTGATTCCACTGGTTCAAATCAATCGCTCCGGTTGCCCAAGCGTTTAATTGTTCTTTCGTGTAATCCTTGGCATTGACCGAGTGAACTGTCTGATAAAATAATTCGGCCATTTCAGTACAATCAGCTGTCGTGTATCTTCTAAGCAACATTTTTAAAATTATCCTATCACTCTGCCTCGATGAGATTAAGCATTCTTTTTGTCCCCCACCAATCAGGAACAAGTTCTTCGAGAGTCACCGTTTTTTTATTATCATAATCAACTAAAATTTCCATTTGACCGCTGTTTTTATCCAGCTGCATTAAATATTCCCGGCAAGCACCACAAGGAGAACCGACGCTACCATCTCTCATAACACAAACGAGTTTAACAATTTTACTTTCGCCGTTGGTAATCATGTTGGCAATCGCATTACGCTCAGCACACATGCCAAGCGTGCACGCCGTATCAATACAAACGCCCGTATAAATGTTTCCTTGATCCGTAAGAATGGCCGCCGCCACCCCACCAGCTTCAATGAATGGCGTAATCATTCTAGGATTTAGTTTTTCTTTTGCAAGTTCATATAATTCATTCCAATTGTTCATGTTTTAAACTCCTTTTATTTTTTAAAAGTATTTCCAAAGCCTTAATTTTAACTATAATCTCAAAAGATTAGGTTGTGGAAATTGATATGGTAGTAAATCTATTCTAAATAATCTGTTATTATTTTCCAGTTGGTCAATTGGAAAATCTAGTTTCTCAGCTTCTTTTAAATTAATAAAAGCTAACTTCAAATATCGTCTTAAAACTAATATTGGTGGAAATTCATTTCGCTTTTGATACCAAACAAGTAGATCATTTTTATTTTTTGAAGAATTACAAGTTTTACAAGCATACATGATATTATCCCCTGTATCTTTACCTCCAGAGAACTTTGGTATTATATGATCAAGAGTCAACTCGTTACTGCCACCACAATAACAGCAACTAATGTTATTAAGTTTATACTTCTCGTCGTCGTACAAAGAGGCGATGTTCATATTACCTGTACATAATCCTTTATATAGTTTTGCTCTAATCATATAGTCAGCTACTTCATACTTTTCACGAGAATTTTTCAATGCAACGTGGGCCATAGCCATATTGGCATATCGCCAATATAAATATTCACCGATAGTGGCAAACTCTTTTTCCTTCAAAATTCGACCAACCCCTATTTATTCAATAAGATTACACCTACTATTTGTTTTTTACACTCAGTATTTTAGTAAATTAATAGGCACTAAAACTTACTCTCCACAAACCATCATATATTCTTTTTCACCAGTTTCTTCATCTATTTTTTCAGATTGGATAGTGAATTTTTCTCTTTGATAGAACTTTATTGCTTGAGTATTTTTTTGATAGACACTCAATGTTAACTGTTTTTTTATGCTCTTTACAAAATCAAGGAGTTGCTTACCGATACCACTGGATTGGGCATCACTACAAACAAAAATGCCTGCCACATAATTATCACTTAAGCCGATAAATGCTTGTATTTCATTTTTATCCTCGTAGACATAAACTTCAGCTTGCAAAAGCATTTCCTTAACTATTTCAAAATTTTCATTCCAATACTGTTTAGAAATGAAATTATGAGCCGAAATATTCGTATCTAGCCAAATATCTGCGACTGTGTTTAGATCTGCGTTCTGCATTTTTCTAATCATGATCTGTTCTCCTCTCGTAAATAATCTTGGTACTTATTGCTCTAGAGCTCAGCAATTTTCTTAAAATAAACTAAAAAAGGTAAATAACAAGCAGCACTTGTTATTTACCTAAGAGATGAAAAACTAGTTCACATATTGGACTAGCATAATTTTCTAGTGACTTACTTCTAGGCTTTTGTCAGCAATGTCACGCTTTCCACATGTTTTGAGAGGAATTCATAGCTGTCAAAGGACAATTTCCATTTTCCTTTTTTACTTAATTCTCTTTGAGGGAACATATCCATTGTGGACTTGCGTATGTGGGAAGATATCCAAGATTGAACCTTGTATGCAGGAACATATCCAGATAGGATTGTACTTATGAGAATAGTTTGCCAAGTAACTGAACTTAGTTTCATAGTGCTATCTTTTTCCATTTTCTTATCTTGGTTCTAAAAGTCCCAAAAGGAGCAACAGTATTAACGTGAATAAATTTATATACTTCCCATACTGCTGTTTTTGTAGCTTCATCAGCCCACTTTCTCATATGAGGTAAAAATAATTCTTCATCACTTAGTACATCAATCATTTTATTGATTGAAATAACATTTCTGTTTAGCCTATCCTTTAACTCCTCTAAGGATAAATTTGCATAGGTATCTGAAAACCACTGATATAATTCACCAAGCTGATTCCACCTAAACATATCTGATGGTGTCTTTACTGTTAAGCCATTTTTCTCATCGGCTTCCCATTGCAGGAGCAATGTTGTCCAGCCAACTTGATAAGCAAGGTTTTCAGATGGTGTTCTGTCAACTTCGTCAACGCTTTTGTCTTTCAGTGATTCTGGGATATTATTAAATTCAGAAATATACTTTTCAAAACTTTTATTTATCTCAAATTTTAGCTCTTCTTTATCTTTATATGTTCTCATAATACCTCCTGTTATTAATACAAGGTCTAATTGATAATAATCTTTCTAGAAAAATAGAATAATTACGATGGTAAACCTCTTGAACCTCTATGGCTCAAATTTGTAACATAAATGAAATCGGGGAATTAATCCACTGATGGCTTTCGTATGTGGGAAGCTATCAGTTCCTTTATCCGATTTGAAAAAATGCCTCCGACAAGTTGGAATCATGTTTGTCCCGAAAAACTTGTCTACTCAGTTTTTATTCCAGCAAAGAATGTATTACTTTAACAATGGTCAATCCGTAATCAACAAAGAAGCTTTTTTGTTCTTCCGAATAGGTTTTTCTTTCCGATATTGCATCATCTGTGGCATGCCTAAAACAATGCATTTTCTTTCTATAGCTTGTTACTACATCGTTAGAAATATAATCAAAACAAATCGTAGAATAATCAAGTGTAAGAAACTTACCGTTCTTCTTTAATAAACTTTCTATTAAATTTGCTATCTCTGCAAGTTTTTCATCTGTACTCATATTATTGAATGATGCTTGTCGGTTTGATATCTCAATAAACTTTTGATTGATTGAATCATCTATATCAACATAGGTTGTTTTCTGTTCAAATGTCAACCTTGCAACAAATGTTCTTCTGACAGCATATCGAACAGTCCCATTATCATCATCTCCCTCTGCAATAATTCTGTTTCTAATTTCTCCATAAGTAAAGTCACTAGGTGCAACAGGTGGTCGTGCCAATAATCTAGGAAATTCTTTTATCACATATCCTACTTTGTATAAATAATACGATATGAGATAAAACCAACATTTATTTTCACTACCAGAAAAATCTACATCTGGCTGGCATAGTTCCCTAAACTTTTTTATCGATTCCTCTGCATCATACACCTCAAATTCATAATCCTCTACTTCCGTATAACCACTAAATACATTGTAAACATTATTAACGTTCTCAATCGAATCGTAAAAACGATAATGATATTCATCCTTTTGTATATTTTGGAAGTAAAAATCTTTTAAATCCATACTGTCACTCCAATTCTTTTGATCAATTTCGTAATGCATCTTCAGATAATCATCACTACAAATTCTAATTTATAAAGTTACTCGGGCTCATTACCGCACTTTATTTCATCACCATCTGGTAAAGTCCAAAGCTCGATGATACAAGCATTATCCTTAAACAAGATATTGTATTGCTAAAGCAATTAGTGATAAACACCGATTAAAAAGATAATCGTAGTAGCGGATATCGGTGATATCAATCTTATTAGTTTCATGATGACGAATGCGGTATTTATTTCCTATATCTGTCAAGGTCTTAAATTCAGCATTAAATAGATCTACAAACTTATCATTCCCGTTTGCCATATCATTCACTATTTTTTCTGATGAATGTTTCTTATCTAATGTTGTATAGTAAGTTTTTAAGCGTTCTAATGCATCCCATATCTTTTCAACTGAATCTTGCCGAGCTGCTGGGTTTGGTGTTTTATATAATGCAACGGCATCTTTCAACAACTCTCTTGAGCCTTGCTCATGTACCGATGTAAAAGATTTTTCTATTTCCGCTGTAAGTGGACTGTTCTCAACAATTCTTGCAATAATCTTTTCGTCCGTAAGTTCATATAACAACCCAGACTCAGAGAATATTTCATTTATTGCCTCTTGGAAATTTGCAAATACATCTGAAGAATCATGGCAATCTATCGTTTGGTAGTTTCGGTATCTCTCATTATTCCATCGTTCTGAGATATCCTTAATATTTTGTGCAAAGAACTCAATAAGGTCTAAAAGCGAATATTGATCGTATTCATCTCCATATTGCGGTGTGCTAATTCTGTTATACTCATCACGAAAGAGAGATGGTATTCTTATCTTTATTCTTGTTGCGAATCCGTTTTCATCAAATGCAATATAGTCGCTATCAGTAAAGTCGTGATGACAATTTAGAGCAAAAATATGTGTTAAATTCTTTTGATATCTTTTGCAGCAATCTAAGAGCAATGAATACATATCTCTGTTAATAGAATATGTCTTTTCCTGCGGTGCTCTTATACCATGTCTTTCAGAGTATAATCTCATAAGCCATCTCCTCATAAATTTGTTTTATATATTAAGCCACTAAAATGACCATCATTAATTTAGAATCTGTTTTCGTGGGTTAATTTCATCACTGAACAAGTTCCAATATCGAAAAACTACACTAAAAGTTCTTATTTACCAATAATACTTTTCTTCTTTTAAGAATTTATTTTTTTCTTCATCAGATTTGTAATGTTCTCTTTTTCCCAAAAGTTCGTCCTCAGCTGAGATTGTAGGATCAATCCAATCGGCCTTTCTTGACATCCACTCAATGGTTTCTTGATCAGCTTTATCACTATCTTTCAGTATATCTACAAACTTCCTGATTTCATCGGCAAGCTTATAATCTGAAAGCATATTTAGAAACTCTCTTGTTTTCTTCTTTTCTTGATCTATGCGTTCTTGAAGCATTCTTGCTTTTTGCTTTTCTTCTTCACATTTACGTTGTGCTTCTTCCCAATCTTCCCTTTGAGTACGAATTTCGAAATAACACTGATAAAACAGAATCACTATTTCAGGGAGCATGTCTTCCAATTTATTCGATTTTGTATCTTTAATATATTTACCATTTGACATCTTAATTCTTAATAATCCATTGGGTATGTAGTCATATTTTCGAATATTTGGCTTAGAGACATAGCTGTGTCTCTTTACTTCATCATTGTATTTAACTAGCTGCTGTGCTTCTTCTTTGGTTAATTCGTGGTTTACTTTGTCTGTACTCTCAATAACTTCAAAGCTTACAATATCCTTACCAATTTGAATTCTTAAATCATCTATTATTATTTCTCCTAGTTTTTCAAAAATTGTACAAAGCATATCTAATATTCTATAAAGTCTAGGTAGCTGTTCCTTGGATACATCCTTAATAAATTTTGGCTGAGACAAATCATTTCTTTGATATCTTGGATCATAATAATCTCGTTCAGATGCTTTTACTCTTTTATTCCAAGCAATAATGCTTTCTTTATAAGTAATAACTTTTTTATGAAGTCTTTTGCTCTCACTAATTTCAAATTCAGACAAAATTTTTATAATAGAGTCTTTCTTCTCCCTCTCTAAGAAATTAAGAGAAGAATATAAAGTGTCCCTATCAAATAAGATCTTTACCTTGTTGACAGTTTTATTCTGATTAGAATCAGTTTCAAGAGTTTTCTCGGTATTAATTCTTTTATCTTTCTCAAATTCTACAACAGTCTCTTTTTTCTGAATTCTACTTCTCTGTTTCTCTACTTCAATATCACTTATTTTAGAATCAGGAAGTGGAGTTATTAAATTGTCTATATCTAAACCGTGCTGTCTATTATAAAAATACTTGCCACCAGGTAAAGGAATGCTGATCTCTTTGCATTGGTTTAGTAGCTTCTGATAGTTTAAACTATATTTAATAGCAACTTGACGAGCACTAGTTTCCCATATCTCTTTATACAATTGTTCTCTAGTGAACTTCATCATCATTTGTACCACCATCCTTTCCTTTTGACCTGAATTTCAAGTTCGCATTTTTATATTTTCCTAGCGAAAACGCATACTCAAAAAGTTCTAATTCTCTGGTACCTCGTTTTCGCTTAATATAAAAAGCAGTTCTTGTTTAAGGTTAGAAAATTCTTCTACGATTTTATCTAACCCTTTCTCAATATTTTGAACATGGATTTCGGAAATTGTTCCATGATTATATGCGATTAATCTCTCTGCAACGATATGATAAGACCAACTCTCACTGAACCTGCGATTCTTTTCTTCGTTATGAATAGCAAGACCTATTGGCAGTAAGTTATTTCTCATACCAATTCCGACCGCATTTGGTGAAATACCCAGATAGTCACCAGCAATTTTTAACGTAACTTTTTTGCAATTTCTTATTTCTTCATCTGTATATTTTCCCATAATAACCGCCTCCTTTACTCGTTACCCGTCTTTATTTCATTGCCATCAGGCAATATAAAAGCCTGCACAAACTTGACACCTAGCACATCAGCAATGGCCTTCAACTCATCCAAGGTTACTGTTTCTCGTTGTAATTTTTTATTGAAATTCTGTGGAGTCTGGCCAATACGTCTAGCAAGTTCGGAAACACTTATATTCATTTGCTCACACAGTTCTTTAATCATTTCTGCCGTAGTCATACAGCACCTCCAAGTTTACGCTAAGAATATTATAAACCATTTGGTTGATAAACACAATAGTTATTAAAATATTATTATAATCAGCAAGCAAAAGAAAACCCACAACTCTACTGTAGAGTCATGGGCTATTTACTTCTGGTTTTCATATTTCCATTTCGATGCCAGATTTGAAGGCTATGACGAAGTGGTCTTCATAGACTGTAACGCTCTGGATTATCTTCCTTACAAGCTTATCATCATATTCTAAGGTGCGGAATTTGTTCTTGCGGATAAATTCAATCAGCTCATTGATTCGCTCGTTCTCGCCACTGAGGGAGGCATCTTCTACTAAAAGGATCTGTCGCTTGTCTCTCAGCTCATCAATCTCATCTGCTAGGTGTTCATAGTCTTGACCCTTGTTCGCCAGCTTGATAAGTTCTTTTTGCTTTTCCTCCAGTAAGTTGTTAATCTCTGAAATTTGATACTCTGTGGTTTCACCAATCACAGCATGAATGTTCTCTTCCAGGGTCTTTATCATGTTGTTGCCACCTGCAAGTAGCTTATTAATTGCGGTCATTACAGCACCATAGAGTTCATCTTCTTTTACGGTTCGGTTCTTACAAACTTCAGGACCTTGCTCGATTCTAGTCACGCATCGCCAGACAAATTCTTTTCTACCATGAATATTCCAATAGGTTCTCCTATAAATATCGCCACAATCTCCACAGAAGGTAATGGCACTTAAAGCGTACTTGCTACTATAAATTCGTTTGTTCTTGCCTTCTCCTGTGTAGATATTGCTTCTTCGATGAATCTCTTCCTGCACCTGCAAAAATAACTCTTTAGGAATAATCGCCTCATGGCTATTTTCAACATAATACTGGGGAAGATGACCTTCATTCTTAACTCGTTTCTTGGTTAGAAAATCTACAGTAACAGTCTTCTGTAAAAGGGCATCTCCGATGTATTTTTCGTTTTGGAGGATTTTTTTAACTGATTCCGGTCGCCATCTTGGTTTTCCTGCTGCTGTTAAAATACCATCCTTTTCAAGACCTCGACCAATGCCTACCAGACTCTGACCTTCAAGGTATTCTCGGTAGATGCGTTTGATAATCTCAGCTTCTTCGGGGACAATAATTAAATTTCCATCTTCATCTTTGGTGTAGCCCATAAACCGTTTATGGTTGACCTGCACCTTTCCTTGTTGATATCGGTACTGTAGCCCAAGCTTAACGTTTTGTGAAAGGCTCTGGCTTTCCTGTTGTGCCAAAGATGCCATAATCGTCAGCAAAACCTCGCCCTTGGCATCCATGGTGTTGATATTCTCTTTTTCAAAATAGACGGATATGTTTTTATCCTTGAGCTGTCTAATGTATTGAAGGCAGTCTAGGGTGTTACGTGCAAATCGGCTGATGGATTTAGTAATAACCATGTCGATGTTACCATCCATACACTCTGCAATCATACGATTAAATTCGTCACGCTTTTTGGTGTTCGTCCCGGAGATACCATCATCTGCAAAGATGCCGGCAAACTCCCATTCAGTATTCTTCTTTATAAACTCTGTATAGTGTGCGACCTGAACCTCATAACTAGAGTTTTGTTCTTCTGTTTCTGTAGAAACACGGCAATAGGCAGCAACACGAAGTTTCTTTATCTTTTCTTTTGCGGCTGTACTTCCTACTCTTTTACGAGCAGGAATAACCATTATATTTTTCTCTGTCACTTTATTCCTCGCTTTCTATCAGACTATATAAGTATTCTGCTCGTTCAAAAGGATCAACTGGCATCTTATTATCTGCCTTTCTCATTTTAAATCGCTCTTTGGGAGGGGGAGAGGTGAAAGCGGCAAGCTCTACCACTCGTCCTAAATCCTTTGCACGCTTATCTCTAACTTCTTCAGCTTTATCAAATATCTCTTTATCAATAATTGCTGGATACGTATCATTTCCGAGGTAGTTGACGTTTTTCAAAATGCGACCCATCACAGAGTGTGTCTTATCAATACCTGCCTGTTCGCCAGCCACTGTAAGGGATAGTCCTGATATGTATTTCTCAAAGAATACCTTTACTTGACCTGCTGCCATTTCATCGACAATAACCACTCCGTCTTGAATTCTGTATCCATAGGGAACATATGCCATTTATCTCACCACCTTTTCTTTCAGTGAAAGACCACATTTCAAATTGAATGTCAGCTCATCCCTGGAATTTACAATGATGTTCTCTACAAATTCTTCAAATAATTCTTCCGTGTAGTCACCATTAAAATTATCTGCTGACACGTAATCAATGAGGTCCTTTATATCGTTTGCTCGCAAAACCCCACTTGTAGAGTTCGTTACCAGGTTTGTTTTTTCAGTTGTAAGATTTTTTATCTCACTATCCAAGACATTACGTTCCTGATTAAAAAGAGCAGGCTCCAGGAAACCTTTGGCCATCAGTGTAATAAGTGTATTGCGTTCTTCCATTAATTGTTCCATTCGCTTATCAATAGCATCCATTCTTTCACGGTCGCTTTCTTCATCGATTTGGCTAATTGATTTGAAAAGTGGCTCTAGGATTAGCTTGTTACTGAAAGCAAGCTTGTTCATCATGGTGGTCAATGTGGCTTTTATTTCTCCATCTCGCAAGAACAACATGGAGCAACTCTCTTTGTCTTCGATATGACCGATGCAACTCCAAGCAATGTAACTCCTACCAGCTGAGTAGTTTGTCTTTCTCCTAAAATTGCGACCACACTCTCCACAGACAATCTTGCCACTTAAAGCATATCGATTAAGATAAACGTTCTTTTTCATGCCCTTACTCTTTATCTTGGCTCTTTCATCGATGAGAT
Source organism: Enterococcus timonensis (assembly GCF_900104595.1). Classification (GTDB taxonomy): domain Bacteria; phylum Bacillota; class Bacilli; order Lactobacillales; family Enterococcaceae; genus Enterococcus_J; species Enterococcus_J timonensis. Next base: position 400,026 of record NZ_FNVY01000004.1, on the reverse strand, counting down.
CTTGTGCCTTAGCAAAATCTTCTCTACTTACAATAGGTTCATGATTGTCCTTGTAATAATACTGGTCTTTTTCACCTGTATTCGGATGGCGGTTATAGTAACTATCGGTGTAGGTCTTTTGTAACAAAACATCTCCCATGTATTTTTCGTTTCGGAGCATGTCAATGATCGTGCCTGAACTCCAGTGATTCCCTCGTTTAGCAGGAATCTTATCTTTGTTCAAACCTCTTGCTATGGTACTGCTACCTTTTCCAGATAGGAATTCAGAAAAAATACGTTTGATGATTTCAGCTTCATCTGAAACTATAAACATCTTGCCATCCGCCTTGGAATATCCATACGGTGCAGTACCAACATAACTGCCGTTTTGAAATCTCTTTTGAATGGACCATGTTGAGTTTTGTGAAATAGATGCAGACTCTTCTGCAGCAAATCCAGAAAGGATAGAAAGCATCAGCTCACTTTCCATATCACCCGTATTTAGATTCTCTTTTTCAAAATAAATATAAACACCGATATCAATCAGTTTTCTTACTAACTCTAGACAATCTACTGTATTACGAGCAAAGCGGCTGATTGATTTGGTGATAATAAAATCAATCCGACCTTGCTTACAATCTCGTATCATACGGAGCAGTTCAGTCCGTTTCTCCATCTTGGTGCCGGAGATCCCTTCATCATAATAAAGACCAGCAAACACCCATTCTGGATTAGACTTAATATATCGCTCATAGTGTTTACGCTGTGCCTTAAGGCTTTCAAGCTGTTCATCACTATCGGTTGATACCCTGGCATAAGCTGCAACTCTAAGTTTAGTGTTGGATGGTTGCATTTGGGGCAGTTCATCTATTTTTGTTATCTTTTTCATCATCTCACCTCACTTTCGCCCATTACATACATCACTCTAAAAGCTATTAATAGCAAGCTTTTCAGGACATAATCTCGGCTAAACGGGGAGAGAATTTCTGCCTGTTCAAGGCTGATATTTTGTGTAATTCATCCGCTGTGATTTTGCCTTCTTTATATAGGTTTGCGACAATGCTCTCTGCTATGTGAAAGTCATATTCCTTTTGTAATTCTTCCTCAGTCATCTGATCGGTCTTGCCCTTTAACGGACAGCCATCTTTTACTTCATAAATGTTCATAGAAAAACACCTCCTACCTAGTAGCCACGGCAGGAGGTGAAATCTGATGATTTCTTTAATCTTTTTGATAAAATTCACATTCATAGCCATCGGCATCAAGGAGCAGCCCTTTTGCCCAAGGTGGCACTTGACTCATCTGTTTACATACTTCAGTAACAGATATTTTAGAATTGGCTTCAATAATGACTTCATCATGGACATGAGCCACAATACGATAAGTACTAAGCATCTTCATTGAATACATCAAAATATCACGGGAGATGGCTTGAACAATATTCTCTACAAACTTAGGACCGTAACTTTCAAGACGCTCCCATTTCTTTGTTCCACCTACTCCTTCATAGGTCACGGACTCACCACCAAACTGATTCTCACCGATTCGAGGTTTTACATAGGCAAGCCGTCTACCTGAGGGAAGAACGATAAAAAGCATGCCACTAAAACAATGAAACTCGATGTTATGGGTTTCTTGTGACTTATTTTCCTTAACGCATTGTTTAGCCGTCCGATCTACATCCCACCAGAACTGTGTGATGTTGGGATTAGACATTCTCCAGGCATTCACAAGCGGTTTTAATTCTTCCTCTTCAAGCCCCATCTCTAATGCACCCATGGCTTTTAGCGCACCAACAGAACCACCATAACCCAGTGCCAATTCAGCAATTTTACCCTTCTGTCTCAAGTGGCCGTTCACACCATGCTTTTCAACGGGAACACCAAACATCTGTGAGGCAGATGCGCAGTAGATATCACCACCATTAGCAAATACATCCGTTCGCCATGTCTCACCTGCAAGCCATGAAAGCACACGAGCCTCAATGGCTGAAAAGTCAGCCACAATAAACTTATGACCTTCTTTTGGTACAAAGGCTGTACGAATTAGTTGTGAGAGTGTATCGGGTATATCTTCATAGAGCATTTCCAGTGTTTCAACATCACCATTTCTGACAATATTTCGCGCCTCTTTTAAATCTGGCATATGGTTCTGAGGGAGATTTTGCAATTGCACAAGCCTACCGGCAAAGCGACCGGTTCTGTTAGCTCCATAAAACTGAAACATTCCCCTGGCTCTTGAATCACTACAAACCGCATTTTCCATTGCTGTATATTTCTTTACCGAGGATTTTGCCAGTTGCTGACGAAGTGAAAGAACTTCATTTAGTTCACCATCTGTTTCCTCAAGTTTCTCAGCGACAGCTTTTTTACCGAGAGTCTCCATCTCTAGACCATTTTCACAAAGCCAGCTTTTCATCTGTTGTACTGAGTTTGGGTTATCCAGATTTGTTATCTGCTGCATGACGGTTAGTAGTTTTTCATGAGATATGTCATCCATGGCGATGGCCTGTTTAACAAAATCCATATCCACCTTTATGCCTCGATCGTTGATTTCTTGGTCGAGATGATACTCATCCCAGATGTCCTCTGGTACTGGAAACTTGATCAATCTTTGTTGTATCTGTATTTCTGCCTCCACATCACGCTTGTTATATGCTTTGAACTGCTGCCATTTATCGATTTCATCAGTGGGTAGGTTACGGGTTCTACCACCATTTATTTTTGTTGGAGTACATGGAAGACAAAAATATCGTATCAGGTCTTTACCCTCTGTCAGCTTTTGCTTTTCAAGTCCTAGCACTGCACCTACACCTTCTAAAGAAAGAGGAAGTCCCATATAGGCAGACCAAACCATGGAACATTTCCATGAGGAAGGATTTAGATAAGTCCCAGTAGGGTAGCCTAAATGACGTGAAAGGCAAACTCGCTCAAACTGAGCATTAAATGCCCACTTCGTAATGGTTTCATCGGTTAAGGCATCTAGGATTTCTTTTGGAATCTTTTCTCCATTCATCAAATCAACGACCTTAACTTCACCACCGTCAATCGCATAACCAAACAGCATCACCTCAAAATCATCTGCTTCTACGTAACGATAAACACCACTCTTTTGTAGATTGGTAGATGAATAAGTTTCAATATCAATTTCTAAGTTTTTCATAGCTACCACCTTTCCTAAATTAAAAAGGTGGCAGAGGGAAGTCCTCCACCACCGTCAAGTTTTATATTCCTTTTATGCAAGGAAGTCATCATCTGCAAGAGTCGTAAAATCATCTACTGCAGAAGACTTACCGCCTAGAGGTTCTCCGTCTTTAATTTTTTGAATGTTACCAAGACCGCAAGCAACACCTTTATTACCATTTGAGTTGAAAGCATAGAAGTGAAATGGCAACACTTTTTTTGACAAAATTTATAAGGTGTCATTTTTTGTCTCGTGTTATTATTCCGATTGCCCTTGACAATGAGCCTCCTCGGATATGATTCTCTACGGCAGAAGCTCACTCAAATGAATGAAGCCGCCTCACTCGGTGTATCATATCCGCGCTCATTATCAAGGGTTCGCTTCGCCAATCTCTGATAACGAAATCCAATTGGTGTCTCGTAACCAAGTGTCCCATGCAATCGTAAATGATTCCACCAATTGACGTAGTCAAATAATTCTAATTCTAACTGTTCCAAAGACTCAAACCGAAATTGATGAACAAATTCTACCTTCACTGACTTGTATGTAGATTCAGCTACTGCATTATCATAAGGACAACCTTTTTTGCTCAGAGAGCGAGTAATGCCAAAGGCTCCAATAATCTCTTCAATCGTTTGATTGTCAAATTCTTTTCCACGATCGGTGTGGAAGAGCTGCACTTCTGTCAATGGATAAGAAATACGAGTAAAAGCCCGCTTGACCAAGCTTGCATCTTTTCTTTTGCCACAAGAATACCCAATAATTTCTCGATTGAACAAATCAAGAATCAAACAAATATAATGCCATTTTTTCCCAACACGTACATAAGTTAAATCAGTGACAATAGCTTCCAGAGGCTCTTTATTTCTAAAATCTCGAGCTAAAATATTATCTGTTTTTGATTCATTACAGGAAGAGGAATGGTTTTTGAAATGAGCCAAAGTATAGCTCGATTTCAATCCCCGTTGTTTCATGATGCGACCGATTCTCCGACGACTCACTTGGATGTCGCGATTCGCTAAGATTTGTTTTAATTTTCTTGTGCCGTAAGCCTTGCGATTACGAACAAATTCTTCTGTGATAGCTTCTTCCAATTCAGCTTCATTTTTTACGAGTTTTGGCTGGTAATAATACGTTTGACGGGAAATTCCTAAGACTTTACACATCGCTGATATCGAGTATTTGTGCTTATTGGCATCAATTACTTGTCTTTTCGTCCGAATATCAGCGCTGCTTGCTTTAAAATATCATTTTCCATTTCTAGCTGTTGGTTTCGCTTGCGCAAAGCGATCATTTCTTTTTGTTCTGGGGTCAAGTTATCTTTCTCTTTGAAAGAACCAGAGGTTTCTGCTTGTTTAATCCATTTATCAAAAGAAGAAGCGGTTAATTCATACTCACGAATAATTTCTACCCGTGATTTTCCGGCTAGATATAGATCGACTACCTGTTGTTTAAATTCTTTTGAATAAGTTCTTCGTGGACGTCTTGACATAAAAATTCCTCCAGTGTGTTTTTTTCTATTCTACACACCTTATTTTTTTTGTCTAGTCTAGTGTAGCCGATTCAGATAGATAAGTGAAGAGTGGAGTTAAAAAAATATACTCTTAGACACTAGAGATTGATACTATATTTATTCTATACATCATGTCAACTCACCATTATTTTGCCAACCATTTTATCAACTCACCACCCCAATAAATCTTTCCATGGACAGACTTTCAAATTCACCAATCTTTGATAACTTCCCTAAAAGCAAAAAACCGTGATTATCCTTCCGGCTTAAAACCAGACCTCAAATCACGGAAAGCCTTTATTTACTTGTCTTATTACACTTTTATTTATCTACCCTTGACATCAATACTACCGTCTCAACGTGGGTAGTTTGAGGAAAGACATCAACTGGTTGTACTTTTTCAACTTTGTAATCACCAAGGTCAGCGAACAAACGCAAATCGCGAGCCAGTGTTGCTGGATTACAGGAAATGTAGATAATTCTTTCAGGATTCATTTTAACAGTTGCTTCGATGAAACTTTCAGCTAATCCTTTACGTGGTGGATCCACTACGACAACGTTAGCGTGAATGTTTTTTTCTTGCCATTTTGGCATCACAACTTCAGCAAGTCCGGCTTTGAATTTTACATTGTCCACATCATTGATTGCTGCATTCGTTTTTGCATCAACAATTGCATCATGGACAACTTCCACGCCATAAACGTGATCCACTTTATCAGCTAAGCTCAAAGCAATTGTCCCAATACCGCAATAAGCATCAATGACAACATCAGATTTCTTCAAATCAGCAAAATCGATGGCTGTTTGGTAAAGAATTTCCGCTTGTGGTGTATTGACTTGATAAAAAGAAGCCGCCGAAATATGATAAGTTTTTCCCAGCAACGTATCTTCGTAAAAACCATTGCCGATTAGTTGGTGATTGACTTTACCTAAAATAACATTGGTGTTTTCAGGATTGACATTTTGAATGACTGAGACAACTTCTGGCAATTCGCGAACAATCGTTTCCGCGATTTCTGCACTTTTGAAAAATTTATCTTTATTGGTGACTAAAACTACCATCATTTGTTTCGTGTTATCACTGCGACGAATGAGTAAGTGACGCAAAAAGCCCACTTGATTTTTTTCATCATAAGCTTTGACATTGTAACGTTCTAAAATTCCTAAAATAACTTGTGCAGCTTCATCAATTTTTGGATCTTGAATATAAAAATCTGTCATGGGTACTAAATCATGAGAATTTTTTTTGAAAAATCCTACTTCAAGTTTCCCTTCATTACGGCGAACAGGTAATGCTGCTTTATTCCGATAAGCGACTGGATTTTTTGCGCCGATTGTTTCTAATACAGGAACGTCAGGCATTTTAGCAATGGTTTTTAAAACGTGTTCTACTTGGTGTTGTTTGAATTCTAATTGTTTATCGTAAGCCAAATGTTGCAAGGGAGCAATCCCAGTTTGCAATAATTCTTTTTTAGCTGGCACGCGATCTGGGCTTTCTTTTTTAAGTTCTAAGACAATGGCGAAAGCAAATTTTTTCAAAACTTTAACGACTCGAATTTCTGCTATTTCACCTGGCAAAGCATTAGCGATAAAAATCGCAAAATTGTCGACCCGGGCTACACCCATTCCTTCGTTAGTTAAATCGATAATTTCTACTTCAAGTTCTTGATTCTTTGTGACGGGAATAATTTTTTCCATGTTTTCTCCTCTAAAAAATTTTTTTATGTACTACGAAACGAACTCAATGAAAAAGTTCGTTCCGCTTATTTCTAGTTTCGTTTATTTTAAATTTATTTTATTTACCATTAATCTTACCATCTTCGTCAATGTCTTCGTCGGTGAGTTCTTCCACTTCGTTAATAAAAGCGCGAGAACTTTCTTCATAAATAGGATCCATCAGCGCTTCGTCAGCAATATCGTGAACATTAGCGAAAAATTCAATGTGTTGGTGATGATTGGTAAATGTCATGGGCGCATCGCCACCATATTCCCCATCAAGATTAATCATCATTGGTTTTTCGCTTTCTTTATCAACGACTTTCAAAAAATTCGTCTTCGTATAAATGACCCGCGGATCATTGATATGGCGGCCACCGTTAAAGACCATCGCCACTAGGTGCAACATTTCAAATAAATTGGCGGTTTTGACAATAATTAACGAAAATTTTCCGTCATCTAATTTAGCATCGGGGGCAATTTGTTCTAAGCCGCCTACTGAATTGGTGAGCCCTAAGAAAAACATCGAAGCCGGTCCGTCGTAAATTCCCTCTTCATATTCCAAATGAACATCAATTGGTTTGACTCGCGGCAGCATCTCAGCGCCTTTTACTAAATAAGCTAAATAACCAAAAATTGATTTTAACTCACTTGGCACTTCATAAGTCAGCTCAGTGAGATAGCCACCAGCAGCAATATTAATAAAATATCGTTCGTTAGCTTGGCCGATATCCATTTTAATACTGTCTCCTTGCAAAATCACTTCAGCAGCTTGGCGGACATTATCCCGAGGAATTTTTAAAGCTCGAGCATAATCGTTAGTGGTTCCAGCAGGAATGATGGCCATCTTAGGACGAGTCGTCAATCCGGCAATTCCGTTGACTACTTCATTAATGGTGCCATCGCCACCTGCAGCCACAATCAAATCAAAACCGGCAAGAGCTGCTCGCCGCGCTTCATTTTTGGCAGAATATTTTTCGACGGTGGTGGCAAAAGCCGACGCCTCATAACCGGCAAGCTCTAAGACATCTAATATATCCGCTAAACTCTGTTTCATTATTTCTTTGCCGGAAACGGGATTATAAATCACACGCGCCTTCATGAAATCCACCTACCTTTTCGCTAGTTCGTCCATTAATAATTGATTGACTACGGAAGGATTGGCTTTCCCCCGCGTTTTTTTCATAATTTGGCCTACTAAAAATCCGGTAGCTCGTTCTTTTCCATTTTTAAAATCGGCTACTGATTGTTCATTGCTATCAAGAATTTCAGTAATAACTGGAATTAATTGGGCAGGATCAGATAATTGAACGAGACCTTTTTCTTCCACATAATTTTTCGGTGCCACGCCATCTTCCATCACGGCTTTAAACACTTGCTTGGCAATTTTTGAAGAAATAGTTCCGGAAGTAATGAGTTGGATTAATTCTGCCAAATGTTCTGGCGTCAATTTTGTTTCGGCTAATTCTTTTTTCTCCGCATTTAAATTGGCCGAAACATCCCCCATTAACCAGTTGGAAGCAAGTTTCGCATCCGCTCCATTAGCGACTGTTGCTTCAAAAAAGTCCGACATTTCTTTACTTAAAGTTAAAACCATAGCGTCATATTCTGGCAAACCTAATTCATTTATATAACGCAAGCGGCGCGCATTAGGCATTTCTGGTAAAGTTTTACGAATTTCGTCAATCCAAGCTTGACTGATTTCAAATGGAGGCAAATCAGGTTCCGGGAAATAACGATAATCGCTCGATCCTTCTTTGACCCGCATCAAAATTGTTTGACTCGTTGTTTCATCAAAACGCCGCGTTTCTTGTTGAATAATTCCGCCGGCAAGTAAAACTTTTGCTTGGCGAATTTCTTCAAAAGCTAACCCTTTTTTCACAAAAGATAAGGAGTTAAGATTTTTTAATTCTGTTTTTGTACCAAATTTTTCTTGACCATAAGGACGAATTGAAATATTGGCATCACACCGCATACTTCCTTCTTCCATTTTCACATCAGATACTTCGGTAAATTGAATAATCGAACGCAATGCTTCCAAATAAGCATAAGCTTCTTCTGGTGAACGCATGTCGGCCTCAGAAACAATCTCAATTAGTGGCGTGCCTTGGCGATTTAAATCGACATAAGAATACCCGTCGTTACCGTGAATATTTTTCCCAGCATCTTCTTCCAAATGAACTCGTTCGATGCGGATTTTTTTCTTGACGCCATTAACGTCAATTTCAATCCAACCATCGTGGCCGATTGGTTCATCAAATTGTGAAATTTGATAAGCTTTCGGATTGTCCGGGTAAAAATAATTTTTACGATCAAAATGCGTTTCTTTAGAAATTTCACAGTTTAACGCTAAGGCCGCTTTTATTCCAAAAGCTAGCGCCCCTTTGTTCATCACAGGCAATACGCCAGGATAACCCCAGTCGATCACGTTAGTGTTGGTATTAGGGTCAGAACCAAATTGTGCAGGCGATGGAGAAAAAATTTTGGAATTGGTTTTTAATTCAACATGGACTTCAAGCCCAATCACGGTTTCGAAATTTGTATGCATCTTAAAAACCTCCTAAAATCTTTGGTTGTTGTAAGTGATAATCCGTCACACCTTCAAAAGCTGCCGCAGCTTGATAAATCGTTGCTTCGTCAAAAGCTTTACCAATTAATTGTAACCCAACTGGCAATCCTTCAGAAAATCCAGCCGGAATTGAAATGCCAGGAAGACCAGCTAAGTTGACAGGAATGGTTAATAAATCCGCTTGATACATGGACACTGGATCTTTCACATGATCGCCAAAACCAAAGGCAACAGATGGTGTTGTTGGTCCCATAATTAAATCGTAATCGGCAAATACTTTAGCAAAATCTTGGCAAATCAAAGTCCGCACTTGGGCAGCTTTTTTAAAGTAAGCATCATAGTACCCTGCTGATAAGGAATACGTTCCTAACATAATCCGGCGTTTAACTTCCATCCCGAAACCTTCGCTACGAGATTTTACATAAACATCATCCAGATTTTCAATATCTTTTGCTCTAAAGCCGTAACGAATGCCATCGAATCTTTGTAAATTCGAGCTTGCTTCGGAACTGGCCATAATATAATAAACGGCCACGCCATATTTAGAATGGGGTAAAGAAACTTCTTCTACAGTAGCACCGAGTTTTTTAAATGTTTCAGCTGCTTTTAAAATCGTTTCTTTGATTTCTGGATCCACGCCGCTCTCTAAATATTCTTTTGGTAAAGCAATTTTCATTCCTTTAATTTCTTGACCAATTTTAGCAGAAAAATCAGGAACATCTTGTAAAGAACTTGTTGCATCACGAGAATCGTGACCAGTAATACTATTTAATACTAAGGCATTATCTTTTACGTTGCGAGTCATCGGTCCGATTTGATCAAGACTTGAGGCAAAAGCAATTAAGCCAAAACGCGACACGCGACCATAAGTTGGTTTTAAACCGACAATCCCGTTAAATGCCGCTGGTTGGCGAATGGATCCCCCAGTGTCACTACCAAGTGATGCCGGTACTTCAAATGAAGCGACAGCAGCCGCTGAGCCACCAGATGAACCGCCGGGAACTTTTGTTTGATTCCAAGCGTTGGCCGTTTTTTGGAAATAAGAAGTTTCCGTTGATCCGCCCATGGCAAATTCATCCATATTTGTTTTACCAACAGTGATGATTTTCTGAGCTTGTAATTTTTCCATGACGGTTGCGTCATAAATCGGTTGGAAATTTTCCAGCATTTTGCTAGCGGCTGTGGTCCGCAAGTTTTTAGTCACAATATTATCTTTAATCCCCATGGGAATGCCGGCTAAAATATTATTTTCGTCGATACCTGCTTGGTCGATTTTTTCAGCTGTTGCCAGGGCATTTTCTTCGTTTAAAGTTAAAAAGGCTTTAATCGAAGGTTCCGTTTGTTTAATTTGGTTAAAAGTAGCTTTCGTTAATTCACTAGCCGAAATTTCTTTTTTAACTAATAGTTGGTGAAGTTCTTCAATACTTTTTTTCATCAGTTCCATTACGCATTCACCTCGCCGGTTTCCATAATTGCTGGCACTCGAATATAGCCATCTTTTTCATCGGGGGCATTTTTCATTAATTCGTCCCGATCAGTTCCAGCAACAGCGACATCTTCTCGCGTCACATTTAAGCGGTCGGTCACACTGGTGGTTAAAGGAACGCCTGTTGTGTCTACTGCTTCTAATAATTCAACCATTTCAATAATTTTATCCATTTGTGCGGTAAATACAGGCAGTTCTTCTTGGGTAAAACTCAATTTTGCTAGTTGGGCCACGTGTTGGGTTTCTAAATCAGTAATTGCCAAAATAATTCCTTCTTTCTCGTCAATTTCGCCTTTAGTGTATCATAATTTACAACTTAATTAAAAATATGGGCCAGTGATTGATCGCTGCCAACATTTTTTACGATATAACTTTGCGGTCCCTTAACTGAATTCACCGTGATTTCCCAAGGGATTGAAGCATCAAAAATATCTTCTGCCGTTTTTCCGACAAATTGAGTGAAGCTGGTGATTTCCGGTTTGGTATAATATCCCGATTGCACTTCAATGCTTAATTTCAGCAACTGGCCGTCCGTATAATACGCTAAACCTGTTACGCCGGTTAAATTTGGGAAAAAGCCAATTGTTTGAGATTTAAAATTGGCAAATTGGGTAGCTAGTCCATCTTGCGTTGCTTCATTTTCACTTTGGGTGGTAGGAAGTAAAATATGATTTTCCGAAACGGTATTCCATGATTCAATCGTCGCACTTTTTTCTGATAAAGCACCTAAAATAAAATTCCCACCGGCCACTTCTGTTTTTTGCGCTTGTTTAAATAAAGCCACATAAACAGGAATTTCTTTTAGCTCAGCATCTTGGCGCATCCGCGTTAAAATCGAATTGGCAGCTTGGCGCCCTTGATTTAAAAGTTCATCATCGGATAATTCTACATTAGGATCGACTGAGTAATCGACTTGATTTAAGGCAATCCCAATCACAATTCCTGCTAATTGTTCGGAGTCCACCGAAACAAAATCATACTCAAGAATTTTTTGAATTCCTTGGGCGCGCGTGGCGTCTTCAGGATTTAGTCCATCTGGATTATCGGCGCTTTTTCGTTGCAACCATGATTTTAAAGTTGTGCCGGATAATTTTTGGCCTTCTTGAAAATAATATTCATTGACGGAAAAATTTTCTTTCGCTAGACGCAATAAGCCCGTTTCAAAATTACTTTGATTATAGTTGGAATTCAAACTGGACGTTTCAATATCATTGGCCACACCGGTTTGATATTTACCATCAACCAGCAGCGCTTGGTAAACCCCGTCATCAACACGCCCGGTAGTAATCGTCGCATTATCATTAGCAGTTTGAGTATCGATATTGTTATTGGCATTTTCTAATTGGCCACAGGCGGATAATAAAAAAATCCCCGTCAAACTTAAGCTTATTAACATTTTTTTATGCATGATCGTCCTCCTGTAATTGTTGCTTGAAATCATCTTCGGTTAAAACGGGAATATCAAGTTGTTGAGCTTTCACTAATTTCGATCCGGCATCACTACCGGCAATCACGAAATCTGTTTTGGCCGAAACCGATCCGGTGACTTTGGCTCCGCGACTTTCCAATAATTGTTTTAAATCTTCTCTTGTAAATTGTTCTAGCTTGCCCGTTAAGACGATGGTTTTTCCAGAAAAAATGGAATCGCTACTTGCTGCAGCACCTAAATAATTTAAATTAACACCTAATTCTTTTAACTCACTGATTAAAATAGCAACTTCTGGTTTGGCAAAATAAGCGGTCAAACTATCCGCAATGGTTGTCCCGATTGTTTCTAGTTGTTGAATTTCTAAAACATCGGCTTCGGCAATTTTTTCTAATGAGCCGAAATGGGCGGCCAAAATTTTAGCAGCTTTGGCTCCTACATGACGAATCCCTAAACCAAACAAAAGATGTTCCAAGGAATTATTTTTGCTTTGTTGGATCGCCGTATAAAAATTATTCGCTGATTTTTCTTTTACTTTATCTAATTGATAAAAATCTTCCACTTTCAGTCGATAAAGATCCGCCACATCTTTTACTAATTTTTTTTCAAATAGTTGTTGGATAATTTTTGGACCTAAGCCATCGATATTCATGGCGTTCCGGCTAACAAAATGATTCAATCCTTCTGCTAATTGTGCCGGACACATGGGATTAATGCAACGTAGCGCCACTTCTTCATCCAAATGAACCAATTGACTTTGGCATACTGGACAATTTGTTGGCAAAAGATAAGGCTCTTGTGTGGTGCGTTTTTCCGTGAATACTTTGGCCACTTCCGGAATAATATCGCCGGCTTTAAAAATCAAGACATGATCTCCTAGGCGAATATCTTTTTGCTGGATAAAATCCCCATTGTGCAGTGACGCCCGAGATACGGTAGTTCCGGCAACTTTCACTGGTGTCATAACGGCAGTTGGCGTTAAAACACCTGTCCGTCCCACTGTCCATTCAATATCTAAAATTTCCGTTTCTACTTCTTCTGGCGGAAATTTATAAGCGGTAGAAAACCGGGGCACTTTGACGGTATAGCCCAGTTGTTCTTGTTGAGCAAATGAATTTACTTTAATAACGATGCCGTCAATTTCATAAGGCAAGGTCGTCCGTTTTTCATGAAATTCTTCAACGTATTCCCAAATTTCTTCTACGTTATGAACTAATCGAAACTCAGGATTGACCCGCAAGCCATATGTTTGTAATTCTTTTAACGCAGCACTTTGACTCTCCGCTTTTAATGGACCAAAATCGGCTACTGTATATAAAAAAGTACTTAAATTTCTTTTTGAAGTAATTTTGGTATCTAATTGCCGTAAAGAGCCGGCGGCGGCATTTCTCGGATTGGCAAAAACAGCCAGCCCTTCCTCTTCGCGTGTTTGATTCAAAGCAACGAAAGAAGCTTTAGGCATATAACATTCGCCACGGACTTCAAAACTTGCTGGTTGCTGCAAAATATAAGGAATTGACTTCACCGTTTTTAAATTATCGGTAATATTTTCGCCAATTGTCCCGTTACCGCGCGTTGCTCCGCGAACAAAATGTCCATTTTCATATCGTAAAGAAATGGCGAGTCCATCAATTTTTAATTCGCAACAATAATCTACTTGCGAAACATTTAATAATTTTTTTACCCGCGCATCAAAAGCAATAATTTCTTCTTTGGAAAAAACATCGCTTAGACTCATCATGGGAATTTCATGAGTGACTTTTTCAAAATTACTTAAAATCTTCCCACCGACTCGTTGGGTAGGAGAATCGGAAGTCACCAGTTCAGGAAATTGTTCTTCTAAAGCAACTAGCTGCTGATAAATTCGGTCGTATTCAAAATCTTCAACAGTTGGCTGATCCAAAACATAATATTCATGCGCCCATTTATTTAATTGTTCTTTTAAGGCGGCCACTTGCTTTTTTGCAGATTGGATTGACATCATTGACCTCCTGATCTTTACATTTTTTCAATGGGAGCAAAAGCTGCTAATAAACGTTTGATTCCTTGCTCTTTAAAAGCGACTTTTAATTCGGCATCATTTTTTACGCCGGTAACTTCAACGACGGTTCCCACGCCCCATTTCTTATGTTTCACTTTATCGCCAATTACAAAACCTGTCGGATCGACATTTTCTTGCATTTGGCGGGTGGAAACGACGGAAACTTTCGGTTGTTGATACAAATTTTGTGGCGCAGACGCTTTACGTTGTGCTCTAAAAACTGGTGCTTTTTTCTCACCGGCTTCCTCGATTAAACCAGCATCAATTTCACTTAAGAAACGACTCGGCCGATTATATTGCGTCCGTCCGTACAAAGTTCTAGCTTGCGCATTGGTTAAGTAAAGAATTTTTTCAGCTCGGGTAATGCCCACGTAAGCCAGACGGCGTTCTTCTTCCAGCTCATTTTCTTCCATTAAGGCGCGTGATAAAGGGAAAACTCCTTCTTCTAAGCCCATCAAAAAGACGACTGGAAATTCCAAACCTTTGGCCGCATGCAAAGTCATCAAGGTCACTTGGCTAGTTTCTTCAGGTAAATCATCAAGATCTGATAACAATGCTAAATTATTTAAGAAAATAACTAATTTATTGATATCGTCCTCTTCAGTAATATCGGCGCTACTAATGCTATTTATCACATCGGGATTTCCATTATCTTGATTTTCTTGGTTGTCCGTTAGCTCTTGATTAATTTCAAGATCGACTTGAATATTGCCAGCTGCCCAATTTTTATCAAATTCTTGCGTCACTGATAAAAATTCTTCCAAGTTTTCTAAACGGGATTCAGCTTCCAATGTTTTTTGATTTTTTAAATCCGTTTCGTAGCCGGTTTTAGCTAAAATTTCTTTGGTCAACTCAGTGACATTGAGAAATTCACTTTGTTGTACAAATTGTTCTAGCAAAATTGAAAAGTTTTCTAATTCCCGGCCGGCTTTACCACTAATGTTAGCCAGTGCCACATTTTCAGCGGCCTCTAGTAAAGAAAAATCGTGAATATCAGCAAAGTTTTGCAATTTTTCGATGGATCCAGCGCCAATACCGCGTTTTGGCACATTGACAATGCGCGCAAAACTCAAAGAATCTTTAGGATTAGCAATTACGGTTAAATACGCCAAAATATCACGAATTTCTTTTCGTTCGTAGAATTTGTGGCCGCCCACCATCTTGTAAGGAATATTTGATTTTAATAGCGTTTCTTCTAACACCCGCGACTGGGCATTGGTTCGGTATAAAACGGCAAAATCGCCATATTTAAATTGATTTTCTTGAAGTTGTTTTTGCATTTGTTGAACAATAAAATGAGTTTCATCTCGTTCGTCAGAACCTTGATAATGGATAATTTTTTCCCCATCAAGGTTTTCCGTCCACAAATTTTTCACTTTACGTTTTTGATTATGATCAATCACTTGATTGGCTGCTGCTAAAATATTTTTGGTAGAACGATAATTTTGCTCCAATAAAATAGTTTGAGCATTAGGATAATCTTTTTCAAAATCCAAAATATTTTGCATATCTGCCCCGCGCCAGCCGTAAATACTTTGATCAGCATCACCGACAACGCATAAATTTTTAAAACGCGCCGCCAACATATTGACTAGCGTATATTGGGCATGGTTAGTATCTTGATATTCATCCACATGAACATAGTGAAATTTATTTTGATAAAAACTTAAAACCTCGTCGTGATTTTCAAATAATTGGATGGTATTCATAATCAAATCATCAAAATCCATCGCCTCATTTTGACGTAGTCCTTTTTGGTAAGCAGCATAACATTTGGCAACCACTTCTTCAAAATAATTCCCAGCTAAATCGGCCATATCTTTTGGCGTTTGCAAACTATTTTTCGCCCTAGAAATTGCTGATAACATCCCGCGCGGATCGTATTGTTTGCTATCGAGATTTAAATTGCGCACCACTTGTTTCATCAGCGTCAACTGTTCGCCAGAATCGACAATCGTAAAATTGCGATTGTAGCCAATTTTATCGACATCCCGCCGCAAAATGCGCACACACATAGCATGGAATGTCGAAACCCAGACATCATCTTGACCAGTAATTAATAAATTGGCCACCCGCTCTTTCATTTCCTTAGCAGCTTTATTAGTAAAAGTGATTGCCAAAATATTCCAGGGATTCACTTCTTTTTCGATAATTAAATAAGCAATGCGATGGGTCAAGACCCGCGTCTTTCCACTACCTGCTCCGGCCATCAACAAAAGCGGGCCTTCCGTTGTTTCAACAGCTAATTGCTGCTGCGGATTCATATTTTTTAATAACATTTCAGTTGGGTTCATTTTTTCTCCTATAAAAAGCTGAAAATTTTTTGGACACACGCCAACATTTTCAGCCGAATTCAATAGTCTCAGTATAACAAAAAATGAGCCAAAATAGTTTAAGTTTCACCTAAATTATAAAAAAAAGGTGGCGATTAAAAAGCGTCTTGTGACGTAGGAAAATAGGAAAACGATGAATGAGTGCTTGCACTCAGAAGATATTTTATCTTTTTCCCTAGTCACAGCTTTTTTCGCCCCGTAAAATCAGGTGGTGACTAAAAAGCGTCTTGTGACGTAGGAAAATAGGAAAATGATGAATGAGTGCTTGCACTCAGAAGATATTTTATCTTTTTCCCTAGTCACAGCTTTTTTCGCCCCGTAAAATCAGGTGGAGACAAAAAGCGTCTTGTGACATAGAAAATTAGGAAAATTTTTGGAAATCCTGTTTTTTGGATTTTTTAAATTTTATCTATTCTCCTAGTCACAGCTTTTTTCACCCCGTAAAATCAAGTGGTGACAAACTCGTCTCAAAAAATTCAAAAAGACTGGAACCAAAAAGAAAAATCTTTTCAGTTCCAGTCTTTTCATATTTGAAATTTATTTTTTTCGCTACTGCTTAATTTTTTAAGGATTTTCTGCAGTTGGTTCTGAGGACGATGGTGTTTCTTCCACTGGAGTCTCGGGTGTGGTTGAACTTTCCGGCGGAGTTTCGCTCTCTGGTGTGCTACTTGACGGAGTCGTCTCCGATGGCGTGGTCTCTGGCGGCGTTGAACTTGATGGAGTTGTACTTGGCGGAGTCGTGCTTGATGGTGTTGTTTGACCACCGTCTCCTTGATTGCCTTCATCGCTCCAACTATTATTACTATTTACATCATCGTCGTCTTGCCAATCAGTGTCCGAGTCCTCCGTGTCGGTATTTTCAAGAGCAGCCTGCCGTTCTTCTTCGGTTGCCGAGCTTTCTTCCGTCGTCCCTTCGCCGTAAAATTGATTGTCGGCATAATGGCTTCGATTCAACTCGGTAGCTTCTGGTAAATCTAGTTGATTTTTCAATTGATTTTGAATGGTTAGCAATTTATCAGGATACAATTTTTGATAATAAATAGCATCCATCATCACGCCTTCGCCTTCCAATTGAAGAGGCTCAATATTGTTAGCCGCGCCCGTGTATCCTTGAACAATATTCAACATATCATTCCAAACGAGATCGGTTTTCGTATTTTTTTGCACGGCCGCTAAAATATCTTCGTAACGGGAAATGGAATTGAAGGACAATATTTTTTTGACAATCGCTTCAATCACTTCACGTTGCCGACGTTGCCGGCCGATATCCCCTTCAGGATCGCCCATACCAGTTGATGCGTTGTATTTACGGAATCTGGCATAAGACAATGCTTGGGTGCCGTCAAGATCTTGTTTGCCTGGATAAAGCTCCACGCCGTCCAATTCAAAATGATATTGATTGTCCACCGTAATGCCACCCACAGCATCTACTAAATCAGCAAATCCTTGCAAATTAATCGTTAAATAATGATTGATTGGAATATCTAGCAAAGCTTCCACTGAATCCATCGCCATCCCGACGCCACCAAAAGCGTAAGCATGATTTAATTTGTCATAAGTTCCGTGCCCAACAATTTGCGTGTAAATGTCCCGATCCAAACTAATAATCGTTGATTTTTTTTGCTCCGGATTAATCGTTACCACCATCATCGTATCCGAACGACCTTGGTCTTCGCGGCCTAAGCCACCGGTGTCCACACCTAATAATAAAATAGAAAATGGTTCCGTCGCTTCAAAATTAACCGGCTTGTCATTATTATCCACCGGTTTTTCTCGATCGACAGATTCATAAATTTCATCGACTGTTTGATTGGCTTTTTTCACCGCACTCACGGCATAGGCACAGCCCACTCCAGCCAGTAAAGTGACCAAAGCGACAATGCTTAAAATAATTTTTTTAGTTTTTGACATATGCTTCATAAAAATCTCCTTTAATTCTCAGCAAATTTTCTTCTTGCTGATTTTCTCACAATTTTTTTAAATGCGCAAATTCTGCTGTCGTTTTCCAAACAAAATCTGTTGATGTCAGAAAACCTCACATGAATTGTTTGACCTAATCTTCAAATGTCTGCTATAATTTTCTTACCAATACCGTTTTTTTTCATTTTTAAGCAATCTTTTCAAAAAAAAGTTGCTATTTTAAATTTTGATTTGTTAAAATTAAAAGAAGTACCCCTAGAAAGGATGATTTGATGATTGAATTAAACAAAGTAAATAAATATTATGGCGACCATCATGTGCTCAAAGACATTGACCTTTCCATAGCTGACGGGGAAAAAGTGGTGATTATTGGGCCAAGTGGTTCCGGTAAATCCACATTGATTCGTTGTATGAACAAATTAGAAACAGTCTCCGATGGTAGTATTTTAATTGACGGTGTTGATATTACTGAAAAAAAAGCGCCGATTAATAAAATTCGCGCCAATATTCAAATGGTTTTCCAAAATTTTAATTTGTACGCGCATAAAACTGTTTTAGAAAATTTAACGTTAGCGCCGATTAAAGTAAAAGGCGTCAAAAAAGCCGAAGCTGAAAAAACCGGGCGCGAATATTTAGACCGCATCGGACTTTTAGATAAAGCAGATGCTTATCCAAGCCAATTATCTGGCGGTCAACAACAACGCGTTGCCATCGCTCGCGCACTGAATATGCATCCAGAAGTTATTTTATTTGATGAACCGACTTCTGCGCTAGATCCAGAAATGATTCAAGAAGTACTTGATGTAATGATTGATCTATCCGAGATGAACATCACCATGGTCGTTGTTACCCACGAAATGGGTTTTGCGCGGGAAGTAGCGGACAAAATTGTTTTTATGGCTGATGGAAAAATCGAAGCTGTTGCCCCACCGGAGAAATTTTTCACCGAAGATCAAGGGGAACGAGTGTCTAGCTTCTTAAGTAAAATTTTGCATAAATAGAAAGGAGCACCTGATGAAAAAAATATTCTGGCCGCTGCTCCTAGGACTGCTTTTATTTACCTTTGCTGGCTGTTCAAGCGAAACGTCAACCACTTCTGTCATTACTCCAGATAGTATTCGTGAACGGGGCGTTTTAAGAGTTGGCGTGAAACTCGATGTTCCAAATTTTGGCTTTGAAGATCCTGATACAGGTCAAATGGAAGGAATGGAAGTCGATCTTGGTCGCAAACTGGCTGAAAAAATTACCGGCTCTGAAAAAAATGTTGAATTTGTTGGTGTGACGGCTAAAACTCGTGGACCTTTGTTAGATAATGGTGAAGTGGATCTTGTAATTGCGACTTTTACTATTACTGAAGACCGGAGAAAAAGTTTTCATTTTACGCCGCCATATTATACCGATGAAGTCGGTTTTCTCGTCCGCAAAGAAGATGGTTTTACTGATTTAGCTTCTTTAGATAAGCAAGTCATTGGCGTCGCCCAATCTGCCACCACTAAACAATCCATTGAAGCCCAAGGAGAACCTGATAATTTAACTTTTGAATTTCTAGAATTTGGTCCTTACCCGATGCTTAAGCTGGCTTTAACTTCCAAACGAATCGCCGCTTTTTCGGGCGATAAATCAATTTTAACTGGTTATGTCGATGATGAAACAGAAATTTTAGACATTGGTTTTGCACCGCAGCAATATGGTGTCACTTCTTCTTTAGGAAATACAGAACTGGCCGAAGTTTTAGACAATGCCGTCAATGAATTTATTCAAGATGGTACGATGGAAGAATTACTTTCCAAATGGAATATTCAAAATGTGACGGAGGAGGATGACTAATGTTACCAACAATTGTTGCTTTAAGTAATCCTTTTTCCGGCGATGGCCCCATGGCTGGTTACAAATGGGAAGCATTATGGCAAGACCAAGGCGTTTTTTGGGGCGCTTTTTTATACACCGTTAAAATTTCTGTCGGCGCCTTAATTTTAGCAGTGGCCCTGGGCATTATTTTCGGCGTCATGGCTTCTTCCAGAAATAAATTTTTAACTGGTCTTGCACGAGTCTATGTAGAATTTTTCCAAAATACCCCCCTCTTAATTCAAATCTTTTTTGTTTATTTTGGCTTGCCACTTTTCGGCATTGTCTTAGAAGTTTCCACAATTGGTATTTTGTGTGTCGGCATTTATCACGGCGCCTACGTGGCTGAAGTAATTCGTACCGGGATCGTTGCTGTGCCAAAAGGACAAAGTGAAGCCGCGTTATCTCAAGGGCTCTCTTATTTAAAAACAATGCGGGAAATTATTTTGCCGCAAGCTTGGCGCTACTTTTTACCTCCATTTACCAACCAAGTGGTGTCATTAATTAAAAATACTTCGCTGGTGGCCTTAGTGGCTGGTCCAGATATTATGTTTATGGCTAATTCTTGGTCAGGATATAATTTGTATTACGGACCTGCATTTATTTTCGCCGGTTTACTCTATTTTATTTTATGCTTCCCATTGGCGCGCTTGGCCAGTCGCTTCGAAGCTAAAAATAAAAATGCCTACTAGGAAGGATGAATGTGATGACTTTTAGCGAGAACATGCAAGCTTTATTCACCAGAAATAATCTCTCCTTCCTCTTTGAAGGATTACAAACGACTTTGCTAATTTCAGTTGCGGCCATCTTTCTTAGTATTATTTTTGGAACGATTTTAGGCGTTTTGAAAAATAACGGACCTCGCCCACTGAAATTTCTAGCGACAACTTATATTGAAATTGTCCGCAACATTCCCAATCTGTTATGGATTTATGTCGTCTTCATTTTATTTAAATTAAACTCCTATCCCGCGGGTATTGTCAGTTTTACTATTTTCACCTCAGCGGCTGTTGGAGAAATTTTGCGCGGTGGTTTAAATGCTGTCGCCGTTGGACAAACGGAAGCAGCACGCTCTCAAGGGATGACCGAACTTCAATCGTTATTTTACATCGTCTTACCGCAAGCGTTTCGGGCGATGTTGCCAGCGATTATTTCACAATTTACAACCGTCATTAAAGATACTTCATTATTATATTCAGTTATTGCCATTCAAGATTTCACCGGCAAAGCACAAATTCTGATGGGCCGCTATTATGCATTGCAACAAGTATTTATTTTGTACGCCTTACTAGCTGTCGTTTATTTCTTAATCAACTTTGCCCTGTCTCTTTTTTCCAAATGGCTTTCACGAAATTGGATCTACCAACGATAAAAAAAGCATCCAGCTGGATGCTTTTTTTATCATGTTTTGGACGGTGTGTTTTGAACAATGGCTTGGAAAATAGATGAAATGCCTACTACCTGCTTTGCAGTCATTCACCATTTCCCTAATTTTCTGCGCCATTAACCGTTCAAAACACATCCTTTGTTTGACAAAGTTTTTTTTTGGTGCGATAATTTAGGGTGGATTCGCTTACAGTACGTTGCACCTTGGGAGGATAAAATGACTTTTCAATTACAAAAAAACAGTAACACCATTAATTTAACAATCGTCGAAAACATCACCACCACTAAAGAAGAGCTGTGGGATCTTATTTCGACCACCGCCGGCTATAAAAAATGGTTTCCGGAAATCCAAGCTAACAATTTGCCGGATAGTCAGCAATTATTTTTTTCCGCTAATGGAATTAAAGAAGAGATGAGTTTGCTTTTATACGATGCGCCGTACGCCATCAAGTATTCTTGGGCCGAAGCAACGGTCGCTTTTAAAATTGCCCCGGTTGAAAAAAAACTCGTCCAACTCACCTTTCAAGAAATTATTCCGACGACTTTTCCAGATTTAGTAAAAGATCTGGCTGGTTGGACGTTACAAATTCAGCATTTAAAGCAAAATTGTCTCAAAGAAGATTACACTTTTGATCAAGAAAAATTTGATACTATTGCTAAAAGTTACCAAGAAATTTTAAGCAACTAAAAAATCGTCCGTTGAACTGACTTTCCAAAATTTACTTTTGGAATCCAGTTCACAGACGATTATTTTTTTTAAAATTTACCAGCAATGGTTAAAATAATTTGCATCAACCAATAAGTTAAACCGGCAGCAATCACGGGACCAGCAGCGATTCCTTTTAAGAAAACAACGCCGATAATTGTCCCTAAAACTAGCGCCACCGTAACTTCTGGGCTTTCGGCAATCAAGTTGACCCCTTTGGCCGATAGTAAGGCCACCAGAATTCCACAAAAAATAGCGACCCAACCGATTGGTGATTTAAAAGCATTCCATAAATCGGTAAACGTAATGTCACCCGTGGCAATGGGAACCAAAATGGCGATGGAAATAATCGTCACGCCCCAATTAATTCCTTTAGCTTGCACCAGTTGGAAAATTTTTTCGTTTTGCGGAATAATTTTGATAATTAAAACGACACCAGCAGCAATTAACAAACTTTGATTTTTTCCTAAAAAAGCAATTAGGGCAATAACGCCAACAAACAACCAACTTTCCAAAGCTGCCCCCATTAATCTAAACCAACGCGATGAAAAATTTCATCCACCCGTGTTAAATGCCAATGATAATCGAAAGCTTCGGTAATTTCTTCCGAACTCAAAAGTTTGCCAATAGTTTCATCTTGCCGAATTAATTTTTCAAAAGAAGTTTGTTGATCCCAACTAATCGCCGTTTGCGGTTGAACTAAATCATAAGCTTCTTCACGAGACAATCCATGGTCAATTAATTTCAATAAAACTCTTTGGGAATAAATTAAACCAAATGTATCGTCCATATTTTCCCGCATTTTTTCAGGAAAAACCGTCAGATTTTTAATGATGTTAGTGACTCTTTGCAACATATAATCAATTAAAATGGTCGAGTCCGGCATAATAATTCGCTCCGCTGAGGAATGAGAAATATCTCGTTCATGCCATAGCGCTACGTCCTCGTAGGCTGTTATCACGTGACCACGCAAAACACGAGCTAATCCTGTTAAATTTTCTGAGCCAATGGGATTACGTTTATGAGGCATCGCCGATGAGCCTTTTTGTCCTTTAGCGAAAAATTCTTCTACTTCGCGGGTTTCTGATTTTTGCAAAGAACGAATTTCAGTAGCGAAACGTTCAATCGAAGTGCCAATTAAAGCAATCGTCGCAATGTATTCCGCATGAAGATCCCGCGGCAAAACTTGTGTAGAAATTTCTTGTGGTGTAAGACCTAAATGTTCGCAAACATATTCTTCTACAAAAGGCGGAATGTTCGCAAAAGTTCCCACTGCCCCAGAAATTTTTCCGGCTTCAATTCCTTTGGCGGCAGCTTTAAATCGTTCAATATTGCGTTTCATTTCTGAATACCAAGTAGCAATTTTCAAACCAAATGTCGTAGGTTCCGCATGAACACCGTGAGTCCGGCCCATGGTCACTGTGTATTTATAAGTTAAAGCTTTTTCTTTCAAGACTTCTAAAAATTTTTCTAAATCATCTAAAATAATAGCATTCGCTTGTTTGTACAAATAGCCGTAAGCCGTATCCACAACGTCCGTCGATGTTAAACCGTAGTGAACCCATTTTTTTTCTGGCCCTAATTTTTCAGAAACTGCTCGCGTAAAAGCCACTACATCATGGCGAGTTTGTTCTTCCAGTTCAACAATTCTGTCCACGTCAAAAGAAGCATTTTCGCGAATTTTTTTGGCGTCGCTTTCGGGAATTTCTCCAAGTTCGGCCCAAGCTTCCACTGCTAAAATTTCAACTTCTAGCCAAGCTTGATAACGATTTTCATCCGTCCAAATGTTGCCCATCGCGTCTTTTGTATACCGACTTAACATGTTTTCACTCCCAAATTTTTGTTTGATACAAGTTTTCTAATGTTTCGTATAAATCATCGCCAAGTATCGTGAGTTGTCCGATGCGGTCATTGGCCAAATATTCTTCCCGTTGGTAATATTGAAAATCAACGACTGAACTTTCACTGACATAATCGGCGACAGCTAATGCTTCAGAACCGAGAACCGAAACCATCACGCCGCCTGTTAAGACTTTACTTTTTCCTAACGACCAATTAAATAAACTCCGCCAATGTTGCGTCGCTAAATCCGTTGTGCAAGTTTTTTCGAAAATAAAAGCACTCGTTGGCATCACTGAACTCATTTCATTAATAAATAAGGCGCCTAATTTTCCAACAAAAAGTTCAACCGTCAAAGTACCACAAACACCAAAATTTTCGGCTAAAACTGTTGCAATTCGTTGCGCTTCAAGTTCAATTTCTGGTTCAATCCGCGCTGGCAATAAAGCTTGATGTAATTGATTTTTGCGATAAACAGTTTCTACTACCGGAAAAACGGAAATCTCCCCTGCTTCATTGCGAACAACAGTGGCGGTAATTTCTCGCTCTTTAGGAATCCAAGCTTCTAAAACACAAGGACCAAATCGCAAAAGATCCAAGGCGAAACGAAGATCAGCTGGCGAATATAAAACAATTTGCCCGCGACCTAGCGATTTTTTTTCGGAAAGTTTCAAAACACAAGGATAGCCAATGCCATCGATGGCTTCTTGAATATCAGTTACTAAAACAATCGTGGCGTATGGTGCCACGACTAAATTATTGTCTTCAAAATAAGCTTTTTCAAAAGATCGATTTTGGGTGATTTCCAAAAAATCAGCCCCTTGAGGTAAATTCACTCGAAAAGAAAATTCCCGCAATTCTTCTGGCGGCAAATCTTCGTTAGCATAAGTGACGACTTGGCAATTTTGGGCAATTTCAGCCATTGCTTCTTCCGAAAAAAAATCAGCCGTGATCTGCCAATCGGCAAAACGTGAGGCTGGGCTCTTGGAATCAGGATCTAATAAGCCGACATTCATCCCCATTTTTTTAGCCGCAATTGCTAATGCTCGCCCTTTTTCATTTCCGCCGATGATTCCGACAGTTGATCCGATTGGAATTTTATTGTCCACCGTCTACCTCCTGATCGTCAGCTGGCAAAAATGTAATCGTGCCATTTTCTAAATTCGCAATCCGCGCTAAAGAAACAACCGGCAACCCAGCATCAGTTAAAAATTCGCGGCCATTTTGGAATGATTTTTCAATTAATATCCCGATACCCGCGACACTAGCTCCAGCTTGTTGGCAGAGTTCGGTTAACCCTTTGGCGGCCATTCCATTGGCTAAAAAATCATCAATAATTAGCACATGATCAGTCGCATCCAAAAAGCGCCGCGAAATGCTAATGGTCGACGTCACTTGTTTGGTGAAAGAATAAACATCAGTGGAAAGTAATTCTTCAGTCATCGTTAAACTTTTCGCCTTGCGAGCAAAAATCATGGGCACCCCCAACGCTTCAGCTGTATAAATGGCCGGTGCGATTCCTGATGATTCAATCGTTACTACTTTCGTAATATTTTCTTTAGCAAATATTTCACCGAATCGTTGTCCGATTTTTTTCATCAAAAAAGGATCCACTTGGTGGGTAATAAAACCGTCAACTTTCAACACGCCGTCACTTAAAACGCGCCCATCTTGTCTGATCCGTTCCTCTAATTCTCTCATAATTCCTCCAACAAGTTTTTTTAGTCACCAAAGTTTCAGCGAATTTTTTTTGCTACTATCTTAAAATTTCTTTAAATTCTATTATTCTATTTAAACACTAGGAAAAAAAATTGGCAAGTTTTTCAAAAAAACCGCCGACTTCTCGGCAGTTTTTTAACTTTTTACTTTAAAAATTTTTGGCGCATTTTTATTTTTTAGCATCATCTTGTTCTGTTTTACGATATTTCTCCATTTTTTTGGCGAATAATTCTCCATTAGATGGTGGCGTGTAAGTCACCGCATTGGCTCCAGCAGCAATTGTATTACAAATTTGTTCATCCGTATTACCGCCAGTAGCAATGATTGGCAATTGTGGATACAGATTACGGAAATGTTTGACTGTTGCAACGGTATCTTTTCCAGCTGAAATATTTAAAATCGCCACGCCAGCCGAAATTTTTTCAGCCACCGGAGTTAAAATACTAGTTACTGTGCTAATAATCGGAATATCTACGACGTTATTTACCATTTCCACTGTTTCAAGAGGGGTAGGAGCATTTAAAACAACCCCAATTGAACCTTGCGATTCGGCAAATAAACTCATAAAAGCGCAACGACTTCCTTGCGTTAAGCCACCACCAACGCCAGAGAAAACAGGAATATCGGCAGCTTCAATAATACTTTTTGTAATCGCCGGATGCGGCGTAAAAGGATAAACGGCAATCACGGCATCAGCGTTCGTATTGCGAATAATCGCAATATCCGTAGTAAAAATAATCGAGCGGATCCGTTTACCAAAAATTAAAATACCGCTAGCTCTACGCATCACATCTGGGACTTGAATAATATCTTTGCGCAATTCCGTCATAATTTCCGGGATAAATTTTTCTTCAGACATCTCCTCACCCTTTCTTTATTCAACAATGGAAGTGGCGGTGCTGGCTTGATCATATTGCTGCAAATCGTAAGACTCGATGACTTGAATAATTTTTTGTGTGTAATCAGGATCAGTAGCATAGCCTGATGTTTGTAAAGCGGCGGCGGCTTCTTGATAGTTGGTTGCCACCAGCACATCGGCGTATTGCTGAGGATTCCAAGTGGTTCCATTAACAAAAAGTTGAGTGTGGGCGGCTAAACTTTCTTGGTTGCTAGAAAACACCCGAAAGTCCGCTGTCACAGTTTCCCATTTGCCGTCATAATATTCTTGAGTTTCTAAATGCACTTTTTCTTGATTGTCTCCGGCTTTAATTCCAAATAAATTATGAAACTCGGCTGCCAAACGACTTTTCCCAAAATCAGATTCTAAAATAGCTTGGCTCAAAATAATCGAAGGCAAAACGCCATATTGTTGCTGCAACTCTTGGGCGGCAGGAGCCAGTTCATTAATAAAATCAGTTTGAGTTGTAATGGTTTCATTTTGGGCTACAACTGTTGGACTTGGTGAAAGAATATTTTTCCCTAATTGATAAATACCAATAAAGCCCACTAAAACAACTACTAAGACGGTAATAAGAAAGTGCGTAGACAGACGCGCACGATCCGTTTTTTTCGTGAAATTATTTCTCCGCCGCCTTTTTTTATTTTTTTTGACCATAATCCCTCCTAACAAGTCACCCTTGACTTAAATATTCTTCTAAACTTAATTGATGCTCCGTCATATATTTTGCATTTTCAACGCCGACATAGCGCAAATGCCATGGTTCGTATTCAATAAAGGTCGAACTTATTTTATTTTCTGGATAACGAATTATAAATCCAAATGTCGCCACATTTTCAGCCAACCATTTTCCGCCAGCTGTTTGACCGTAATCTTCGCTTAGTAATCCACCTTGAGCTAACCAATTGCGGTCTAAGACGTCAATCGCTAACCCTGTGTGATGCTCACTAGTTCCAGGCTCCGTTCGATAACGCAACGCTTCTTCTTTGGCTTGTTCTGGCGTCATCCCTTCAGCGCTGGCTTTTTCAATACTTTGATTAAATAAATTCGCCTGGTATTCTACCGAGCGATAAGCCGAGACCACTTCTAACTGAATCTGCTGATTGGACGCTGCCGTAAACATGGCGGTCAGTTCAGGAATAATTCGCTCATCGACTTGGCGATTATCAAAAGTTGTTAAATGCGTTGGCTCACTTGTAATCGGATAATTGCGATTGACTAAAATTAAGCGCCAATCAGTGACATCTATTGTTGGCAACTGATTGTCCCGGGCTTTTTTCAATCGCTGAACAAAATCTCCAATTTGATTTTTTTGAATCTGAGGAAAATTTGTCACATTAAATTTTTCTGGGGCTTCCTGAGTGTGACCTGTCTTTAACGGACTAAGCAGGATCAACATGCTTCCGCTAATGAGAAAGACCCAGAAAATTTTTTTAAATGACTTAGACACGCGCTTGGTCCTCATTTTGATTTTCGCTTTGATTTTCGCTTTGACTTTCAAAATTTGGATTTACCTCGTGCTGGTCGTCAAATTTTTCCAAATGCAAATACGTGTCGGTTAAATTTTCATTTACCCAAGCCAAAAGACTAACGGTCGCCCCGTCTAATTGTTGTTGAATTTGAGCTGGCAGGCGGAAGGACAAAATATCATCAAAGCCCCATTGATCATAATTTAAGGAGACTTTTAAATCAATGTAGCCTTTGGAATTTTTTCCAAGCGGATCTTCAGTTTTTTTAGAAATTAATTCCGCCACGCCGCCATTATTGAGCCAATGTTTGGCGATCGTTGTTTTCAATCGACGATATTCTGCCACTGCAAAATTGCGCCGCTCAGGAAAAATAATTGTTTGGCGAATAATTTTTTGGACTAACATCCATTCATAATCGCTAAATAAATTTTTGACTTGCTGCATCTTTTCTTCTGACAGAGCCTTAGTTCCTGCTTTAAATTGTTGCCAACTAGCATGATCCACGCCTAAAATTTCTTGATAAAAATATTCTTCACTACGATATTGTTCAATAATGGCTTCCACGATAATATTAATTAAAACTTGATGCATAAAAATCCCTCCCCACTTTAAAAGAACCTATACCTCTATTTTACTGAAAATTGCCAAGAAAAGCACGAATTTACCTTTCATTTCCCTTTCTTTGAAGAAAAATTTAGCAATTGGTGACCGTCAAATTTTAGAAAAATTTCTCATCTTCTGTTATTCTTAAAGAAAACGTATTGGAGGAATTTTATTTTGAAAAAAATTAATTTTGGCATCGTTGGTTTAGGCGATATTGCTGAAAGTTTTGCTCTGAGTTTTAATCAATCAGAAGCAACTTTATATGGTTGTGCTTCCCGAACTCCAGAAAAATCCCGCGCCTTTGCAGAAAAATTGGCCATTCCTCACGCTTATGATTCTTATGATGAATTGCTGCAAGATCCAAATATTGATGCGGTCTATGTTTCGGTGCCAAATTTGCAACATTTTAGTTATTGCCAAAAAGCTTTAGTTGCCGGCAAACATGTCTTGTGCGAAAAAGCAATCACGGTAAATCTTACGGAATTGGCAGCTTTGATTGCGCTGGCCGAAGAAAAACAACTCGTCTTGCAAGAAGCCATGACAATTTTTAATATGCCTTTATACGATAAACTAGCCAAATTAATTGCTAATGGCGATTTCGGTCGCTTAAAAATGATTCAAGCCCCTTTTGGATCTTTTAAAGAACCCATTGCCAGCAATCGCTTTTTCAATCCCGATTTAGGCGGCGGTGCTTTATTAGATATCGGGACTTACGCGGTTTCTTTTTTGCGTAAATTTATGACCAATCAACCGAAAATTATCGCGACAACTATGGAACCTTTTTCCACTGGTGTTGATGAACAATCAGTTACTATTTTTCAAAATGGACCGGAGATGGGAACTGTCAATCTGACTTTCCAAGCAAAAATGCCCAAAGTCGGCATCGTTTCTTTTGAACAAGCTTATATTCAAATTCCTGATTACCCTCGCGCGGATCATTGCGAAATTTTTTATAATGATGGCACAACTGAAATAATTGAAGTTGGCGCAAGTTCAGAGGCGCTAAATTATGAAGTGACTAACTTTTTGAAAGTCATCGCCGGAGCTTCCAATGCATCGCTAGACTTAACGCAAGACGTTATCGCCTTATTAGATGAGATGCAACAACGCTGGCACCAATAAGAAATAGGACAATTATTTTTCAAAAATGAAAAACTCCTTTACAATTGAATAAAGGAGTTGAGCATCATGAAGCTTGGCCGATTTCGCTTAGGCATGCGAACGATAAAAACTGCCTTAGCTGTCTTTATCGTTTTAGTTTTATTTCAATGGACCAATCGATCAACCCCAATTATTGCTGCTTTATCAGCCGTCTTTGCCTTGCGTCAAGATTTAACAAGAAGCGTTTCTTTTTCCAAATCGAAAATTTTGGGCAATGTTATTGGGGCGTTTTTTGGGTTGGTTTTAAGTAGTTTAGGAATGTTTTTTCCGGAAAATTCTAATTGGGTGATTTTTTGCTTACCAATTTTTGTCATTTTGACGATTGTCTTTTCTGATGGCATCGGAAATAATATGGGGATTGTTTCAGCCATTTCCACATTGCTGCTTGTTTCCTTGGGATTGTTTGAAGAACCGAATTTTTTGTATGCTGTCAATCGCGTATTAGATACTTTTATTGGTACGACGATTGCCATCACTATTAATGCGGCCATCAAACCCAACCCGAAACTTAAAAAGCGAGCGATTGTTGAGGATTTAAAAAATTTAAAACAAAAAGAAAACGAACTAGAAAAATTAAAAGAAAAAGTCGAAGCAGAACTGAAAGAAACTGGCTACCAAAAATAAACCACAACATCAAAAGGAAAATACTTTTGATGTTGTGGTTTATTTTTTACATTCTTTTGACGGTGTCTCAAAGGTAACTGCTAGGAAAATAGATAAAACTGAGGGCGAATGTTCCATTCGTCCTCAGTTTTTCTAATTTTCTGCGCAGCTGAACACACTTTCGACATCCTTATTTGACGGTGTGTTTTGAACAGTGGCTTGGAAAATAGACGCAATGCCTTCTGCCTGCTTTGCAGTCATACACCATTACCCTAATTTTCTGCGCCATTAAGCGTTCAAAACACAACCTTATTGACGGTGTCTCAGGCGCAGTGACTAGGAAAAAAGATGAAATCATTGAAAATCCAATAGCGGAATTTTTAATGATTTCCCTATTTTTCTACGTCACTAAACGCGCCTTTGACAACCTTATTTCAACACGGAAAAGTGTTTTTGTTGGTGTTTTGGTTGTTGGATTTCGTCTACTAGGGCGATGGCGTAATCGGCCATGGAAATTTCACTCCGTCCTCTTTCATCGGTTACTAAAAAATCGTCGCTGACGCGGTATTTTCCTGTTTTTTCACCATTGGGATTAAAATATAGCGCTGGTGACAAATAAGTCCAGTCCACTGTTGATTTTTTTAAATCTAGCAAACTTTGAGTCATATAAAAACCAACTGGATAAAATGGTGCATCTTTAGGTACTTGTTCAATCATTCGGATCGTTTTTTCTTGGTTAATAAATAAAGACGAAGCGCCGCCGACAACAATTAAGCGGGTCTTTGTGCCAGTTAAAATTTGGACCAGATGATCGACTGATTTTTCGTGTAATTCCTCTTTACCATTGGGGGCGTTAAAAGCATCCACCACCACATCAAATTTTTCCAAATCATTCGTCGTTAAAGCAAATAAATCTTTGGCTAACACAGGTACATCCTCCGTTAATTTTTCTGGATGACGGACAATCGCTGTAACTTCAAGGCCTCGTGCCAATGCTTCTTTTAAAATAAATCCGCCAGCCCGACCAGTGGCACCAATAATTGCAATTTTCATTTAAAAAACCTCCTTTAGCCATAGTGTACTCGGCCTTGGGAGGTTTCAAAAGTTTTTTGCTTAATAGGCCCGAGCAATCCAGACCGTTTGTGTTGCAGGAAGTCCTGTAACAAGATCCACCGCTTTTTCCATTGGTGCTTCAAATGGAATATTACGCGTCGTAAAGCCTGTTTCTTCTTTAATTTTCGCTTCTGTTTCTTCGCTGCCGTCCCAACCGATTAAAACAAATCCAGTCGGTTCGTTATTTTCTTGGCAAGTTTTAATATGTTGTTTCAATTCATCCAACGTATTAATGTCCAAATGTTCATTGGCTTTGTTACGCAACCGCGCGTTTTCCAACAAGCGAACTTGCATTTGTGCCAATTGTTCTTCTACATAGTCAGTCAGTTCTGGAAAATCGACGGCTACTTTTTCTGAAAGGTCGCGAACTTTCACCATCGCATGTTGATTTTCCAAATCCCGTGGTCCGACTTCAATTCGCAAACAAGCGCCTTTTAATTCCCATTCATTGAATTTGAATCCTGGCGTGTTGTCTGAATCATCCAAGCGCACCCGCAAATTTTTCGCAGCTAGCTCTTCTTTAATTGCGCCAAGTTTTTCTAAAATCGCTGGATTTTTTTTCCAAGGACCAACCGGCATCAAGACCACTTGTGTTGGGGCAACTTTTGGTGGGAAAACCAAACCTTGTTCGTCGCCGTGGGTCATAATTAAAGCGCCGATTAAACGAGTAGAAATTCCCCAAGAAGTTGTGTGAGCAAAAACATGTTCATTTTCCGCGTTCAAATATTTAATATCGAAAGCTTCGGCAAATTTTGTCCCCATGTAATGACTTGTTCCAGCTTGAACAGCTTTCCCGTCTTTCATCATCGCTTCAATGGAATACGTATCAACCGCACCGGCAAATCGTTCGCTAGGTGTTTTTTGTCCCACGTAAACAGGAATTGCCAAGAAATTTTCTGCCAAATCGCGATAAGCTTCTAAGACGCGCATTGTCCGTCTGCGAGCATCTTCTTCGTCAGCGTGAGCAGTGTGGCCTTCTTGCCATAAAAATTCTGACGTCCGCAAAAATGGTAAAGTTTTTTTCTCCCAACGAAAAACATTGGCCCATTGATTGATTTCATAAGGCAGATCGCGATAGGAATTAATCCATTCTGAAAAAGCAGAACCAATCATCGTTTCACTAGTTGGACGCAAAGCTAGTGGTTCTTCTAATTCTTCGTTACCGACTTTAGTTACCCAAGGAAGTTCTGGCGCGAATCCTTCAATATGATCACTTTCTTTGGCAAAAAAACTATAAGGAATCAACATTGGAAAATACGCATTACGAATCCCTTCTGCTTTTAAAAATTTATTGAATTCTTCTTGAATATGTTCCCACAATTCAAAGCCATCTGGTTTAAAAATAATACAGCCCCGCACTGGTGAATAACTCATCAAGTCCGCTTGTTGAATCGTTTGTAAATACCATTTAGAAAAATCTTCTTTTTGTAAATTACTCATTTGTTTTCCTCCTAAAAATAAATAAAAAAGTCCCGTCCTTATATGTAAGGACGAGACTTTAGTCATCGCGGTACCACCTTGCTTGGTTGAATATTTCAACCCGCTCAAAACAGTTAACGCCTGTCAACGTGCTTTTGGCAAATAAAAATGAGAGGTTCAAAAGATTTTTTTAACTGCCTTTCACCTAGTGCAGTCTCGCTTTCAAAAAAGAGCTTTTTACTAATTCATTTGCTTAATCTTGGTCGTTATTTTTTCCATTAGCTTTTAAAAATCCATGTTTCACTTCAGCAACTTCAGGATCTTCGCCGACTTGATCAGGATGGAAAGTGACTCTTAATAATAAAACCCGCGCGCCTTCCATCTCTTCAGAAGTTAACGTCAGATGATCCACGTTGTAGGATAATTTTTCTCCTTCATCAGGAATCATTCCTAGGGCAGTAATTAAGTAACCGGCCATCGTATCCACGTCAGGCATTTCTAATTCAGTGTCAAATTCTTCATTGAATTCGTCAATGGACATCCGCCCTTGAACGTAATATTCATTTTCCGAAATTTGGGTATATAATTTTTCAACTTCATCAGATTCATCATCGATTTCTCCGACGATTTCTTCCAATAAGTCTTCTAAAGTAACCACACCAACCACGCCACCATACTCATCAAGTAAAATGGCCATTTGGTTTTGCGTTTTTTTCAGTTCGTACAATAAATCATCAATAAAAATTGTTTCCGGCACAAAGAGTGGTTCTTGCAACACATCATGTAACTTAATATTTTCAAAACCAACTTTATGGGCGGCTTTGAGTAAATTTTTAATGTGTAACACACCGATAATTTTATCTTTATCTTCTTTGTAAACTGGAATTCGCGAATAACTTTCGCCTAAAATCGCGTTAATATTTTCTTGTGTATCGTCGTCAATATCTACCATGAAAGCATCAGTTCTAGGCACCATAACTTCTCGAGCCACTTTATTATCTAAAGAAAAGACCCCTTGGAGCATTTCCAATTCGTCATCTTCTAAGACACCTTCAGTTTCTAACATATACCGCATTTCTTCACGGGTCAGCTTAGAATCTTCATCGTCAAAAGTCATAGGCGTAATCCGCGCCAATAAACTTGTTGAAGCAGTGAGCAACCAAACGAATGGTTTCATCACTGTACCTAATATTTTAACCACATGGGACGCGACATTGGCAATTTCTTCAGCTTTGTTTAAAGCAATCCGTTTCGGATACAATTCCCCAAAAACAATCGATACATAAGTCAATAATGCCAAAATAATTATACTAGAGACATTCTTGGCAACAGCTGAATTTCCCAAAGCACTTGCTAAACGGTTGGACAAAGAATCGGCCAGTGAGGCCCCTGACAAAATATTTATCAAAGTTATTCCAACTTGAATGGTGGATAAAAAATTATTGGGATCACGCAAAATGCCTAATAACCGCAGACTTTTTTTATCCCCTTCACCTGCTTTTTGCTCCACTCGGTTCTTATTGACGGACACAACCGCCATTTCAGAAGCCGCTAAAAAAGCATTCAGCATCGTTAAAACTACTAACAAAATAATCTGGCCAACCAGCGACGAACTATCGGGGTCAGAATTACCCATTTACTCATCTCTCCTTCAAAATTCTCAAATAGTAAAAAAGTGATTAAACCTAAGTCTAATCACTTAAAATATTAGCATAAGAAATACGTTTTGACAATTAATTTCATATAATTTTATTCGCTTATCTTCGATAGACTCGCGGGCGCTGTGATTGGCTTTTCACCTCACCTTTTCGCAATTTATAAATATTGAAAACATAAATCACAATCGTCCGAGCCACTGCATAGATGGGAACCCCTAGAAAAATCCCTAGTAATCCTGATAAATTCCCTGCTACAAGTAAAATTAAAATAATCGTCAATGGATGAATTTTTAATTTTTTTCCGATAACATTAGGATAAATAATATTTCCGTCCAATTGTTGAACAATTAAGACGACTAGACAACACAATAAAGCTTTAATTGGTGAATCAAAAACCGTTACTAACACGGCTGGCAGCAATCCAAGATATGGACCAATATAAGGAATTAAATTCGTTAAGCCGGCAATCACCCCGAACAATAACGCATAATCAACACCAATAATACTGTAGCCAATAAAAGTAAAGGTAGCTACAAACAGACTTTCAATTGCTTGCCCAGAAATATAAGTAGCAATCGTGTCATTCATTTGCCCTAATAAAGTAATCACATCTTTCCGCGATTTTTCAGGGGTAATTTTTTCTATGGCCGGTTGTAGACGCTCGCCGTCTTTGAGCATATAAAATAAAACAAAAGGCGCGGTAACTAAAACTACCACTGCCGAAGCTACGGTAGAAAATATCGAACCGATGCCCCCAGAAATTCCTTTAAATAAATTCGTTAAAATTTCCGAATAAGACAGATCAATTTGATTAATATATTGTTCCAAATCTAAATCTTTTAAAAAAGGTTCTTCAGCAATTCCTCGCGCCCATGTTTCGATTTGTTTAGCCGTCTCGGGGGCATTTTCAACTAAAGTGGAAATTTGACTTATTAAATAAGGAATAAAAGTGAGCGAGGCGATCACAATAATGGCAATCAGCAAAATAAAAACGATCACTGTCCCCCAAACCCGCTTAATTTTTATTTTCTCCAGTAAATTAACTAGCGGATTTAAAACATAAAACAAAAAGCCAGCAATTAGAATAGGCGCAAATAACGTGGAGAAAAAAGTAGCAATTGGATCAAATATCCCATCAATTTTTTGACTAACAAAAATCAAGGTGGCGATAATTAATAGTTCCAATGACCAAAACATAATTTTTGAATTTCTGACTTTATCTAACAAAAGCAACCCTCCAAGTCTGTTGTCGTTCCTATTTTATAGTATACTAAACAAAAGGGAAAATTACTGCTGATAAACTTTTTTTTCCGTTAAGATTTATTCTATTAAAGTGAGGGATTTTTTTGAAAATTGTACAAACGAGAGATAGGCTAAGTCCAATCTATATTGATGCTTTAAGAATTCGCAGCGAGGTCTTTATGAAAGAGCAGCACGTCCCTTTAAACGAAGAGGTCGATCAGTACGAAGCATATTGTATTCACTTTGTTTATTATGATGATTTTGGAAATGCTTGTGGGACTTGTCGCCTTTTGCCCCAAGAAAATCACGTGATGAAATTACAACGAATGGCTGTTTTAAAACCATATCGCCATCACCAAATTGGTGATGCACTCGTTAAAGAGGCGGAAAATTTTTCCAAAACTCACGATGGAAAGACAATTATTTTAGGAGCGCAACTGACCGCTCTAGGTTTTTATGAAAAATTAGGTTATCAAGTGACTAGCGAAATTTTCTTAGATGCAGGTATTGAGCACAAAATGATGCAAAAAAATATAATCTAATCATCTAAAGGAGTGTTTTCATGGAAAAAACATTAGTTATTATTAAACCAGACGGCGTCAAACGACGCTTAGTCGGAAAAATTTTAGGCCGCTTTGAAAATAAGAATTTGACTATTGTTGCTATGCGTTATGGGATGATGACCGAAGAAATTGCCAAAATTCATTATGCCCATCTCAGCAGCCGCCATTTTTTCAAAGAGCTTGTGGATTATATGATTTCAGGTCCAGTTGTTTATTTAGTTTTAGAAGGCGAAGAAGTCATTGATATTGTGCGCCGGATGACCGGCGCTACTAAGTCTCACGAAGCGCTCCCTGGCACAATTCGCGGGGATTATGGTTTACCTGGTACGCAAAATGTTATTCACGCTTCCGATTCTAAAGATACGGCCGTCATTGAAATTGCTCGCTTTTTTCCAGAAAATGAATAAATAAAAAAGATTCGCTAGAAAAATCTAGCGAATCTTTTTTTCACTTCTGAGACAACTCTTGATAGCGGTCATACCACACGTCGATATAACCTTGAGAAAAAGGACCGGACTCATTATTGATCCAATCAACTAAAATTTTGACATTTTCTTTTAAAATATAATCAATCTCAGGAGAATAATGCATTTTTTTCTTATGCATTTCATATTCATCCACATCTAAAAGGCGTTTTTCCCCATCCGGAAAAACTTTTATGTCTAAATCGTAATCGATGTATTTTAACGCCTCTTCATCTAACAGATAAGGACTCGCTAAATTACAATAGTAAGAAACCCCTTTTTCTCGCAGCATGGCAATGATATTAAACCAGTATTTCTTATGAAAATAAACAATCGCCGGCTCACGTGTTACCCACCGTCTGCCATCAGATTCGGTAACTAAGGTGTGATCATTTAAGCCGATTAGTGAATGTTCGCTGGTTTTAAGGACCATGGTGTCCCGCCATACCCGGTGCAAGTGTCCATCGTGTTTGTAACTTTGGATGGTAATAAACTCTCCTTCTTTAGGAACTTGCATAGCGGTCCTGCTTTCTTAGAAAAATTTGACTTTATAAGTCAACTCGGGACAATTATAGCATAGATTTAAAAAAATATAAAAATAGAGAAAAATTCTGTCAACAAATAAATTTTTCGCTGTTGCGCTTTTAAAAATCATAGCCATTTTTGACTAGGAGCGCCATTAATTTATGTTGGGCTTTAGGTAGAGGCAGTTTTGTATCTTGTAAATTGACTAAAGGGGTAGCGTTGTCGGTGGTCCGGCCGTAAAAAAGCGTCACGTGCCATTTTAAATGGCTGAAAATATGTTGAATATTTCCTAGACTGCGTTTTTGTAAAACAATTTTTGAAAAATCCAACTGTGAAAACTGCTGCTTTAAAAAAAGTTCTGTTTCGTTGAAATTTTCTTCAGCAACAGAAAACAGATCGAGATCCGCGGTTTCTGTTGATAGTTTCGCAAATTCTTCTTTGGTGACTGCGACTAACGGAAACTGCCAAAAATTAGCTAATAAGCCACTATCGGCTCGTTGCTCTAAATAAAATTCATTGCTGGAATTTCCTAGCGCCAAAGCCACATAATAAACATCTTTAGCTTTCGTTTTTGGTGTTTTCACTGGAAAATCTTCTTGTGTTTGCTCTTTATAACTTTGGCAAAAATTTTTCAAAGGACAGATTTCACATTTCGGATTTTTTGGCGTACAAATCATTGATCCTAAATCCATTAACGCTTCATTAAAATCCCCTGCTCGATTTTTTGGTAGTAAATTTTCGCTAATTTCAGCAAATTTTTTCGGCGTTTTACTTAATGATAAATCATCAGAAATTTGAAAAAGACGCGAAATAATCCGCATATGATTGCCATCGATGGCGGGGACTTTTTCATTAAAAGCCATGCTAGAAATAGCGCCGGCGGTATAAGGACCGATGCCTTTAATTTTTAAAAGATTTTCAACTTCATGAGGAATCTCTCCGGAAAATTCTGCCAACACTTGACCGGCGCCAATTTGTAAATTGCGAGCGCGGGAATAATAGCCCAGCCCTTCCCAATTTTTCAATACTTCTGCTTCAGGAGCCTTAGCCAGATCTTCAACTGTGGGAAATGCCGCCATAAATTTTTGGAAATAAGGAATTACCGACTCGACGCGAGTTTGTTGGAGCATAATTTCTGAAACCCAAGTGCCATAAGCGGTTCGATTTTGCCGCCATGGTAAATAAGTCCGGCCAGCTGCTTCATACCAAGCCAAAAATTGCTCTTGAAATTCTTTTAATTGGTCACTTGTTAAATATTCACTCATTATCCATTTCAAATTGTTCCACAAAAGCATTAATTGCTTCTAGAGCAAATCCTTTTCGGTACAAAGTCTCCTTTACTTTTTGACGACGTTTGCCAGGGAGTTCTTTAGCGTACTTGCTAAATGCTTTTTCTCCTAGTTCGGCGATTAAATCTGTTTCATCTTCTACTTCTTGCGGAATTTCTTCGATAACATTACTAATGACAGGCGCGCTAAATCCTTTTTGCATTAAATGAACTCTTAGTTTTTGTATTTTTTGCCGTTTAGAAACTTTTTGCGGCCGTTTTAAATAAACTTTAGCAACTCTTGTAGCAATTTTTTCTTCTGTCTTTTCATCAAACAAGGTCAAACTTTCAGCAACGAGTTCACTTTTGACCCCTTTTTCTCGTAACTTTTGGCTGACTACTTTAGGACCCGCTGTGCCGGTTTTCATTTGCGTGCGGACAAAACTTTGGGCGTAAAATTGATCATTGACCAGTTCTAATTGTTTCAGCCGAACGATAATTTCTTTAATGTCAGCTGACGGTATTTCTTTGTCTTTTAAATAACGCCGCACTTCTGACTCTGTGCGCAAGCCGTAATTTAAATAATGGTACGCCAGTTGCAAGCCCACCATTTTGGAGCCTTCTTTTTTAATTGTTTCTAGTAAACTTGGAGAAATTTCGGCCCCTTTTAATAACCGATGCTCCACCAGTTGATCTTCAGAAACTAGTAACGTGCTTTGGTCGGATAAATGGAGTTGGTAGCCCATCTTTTGTTGACTTACTTTTTCGATGGTTAGCACATGTTCGCCTCCTTTTTTATTTCATTGTAGCACAGAGTTTTTTAGTTTAGAATGAGAACAACTAAGCAAATCAAGTCAATAAGGAGAATGCACATGTCTGAAACAATTACCGTTCGCGTTAAAAAATTAGGAATCAATGGAGAAGGCATCGCCTATTATCACAATAAAATTGTTTTTATCCCCGGCGCCTTACCTAAAGAAAAAGTTGCCATTCAAATTACTAAAAATGGCCAGAAATTTAGCGAAGGCCGATTAGTTAAAATTTTTCAAAAAAGTCCTGACCGAGCCGTACCGCCTTGTCCAATTTATGACACGTGTGGCGGTTGCCAGTTGCAACATTTGAACTATGCTGCCCAGTTAGATTTCAAACGGGATTTATTAAAACAATCTTTAGCAAAATTCAAACCTGCCGGCTATCAAGATTTTAAAATCAAAAAAACGCTGGGCATGGAAGATCCTTGGCGTTACCGTAATAAAGCTCAATTTCAAGTGCGAATGCTAGCTGGAAAACCTGCTGCCGGGCTCTTTCAAGAAAATTCTCATCGACT
This sequence comes from Enterococcus timonensis, assembly GCF_900104595.1. Lineage (GTDB taxonomy): Bacteria > Bacillota > Bacilli > Lactobacillales > Enterococcaceae > Enterococcus_J > Enterococcus_J timonensis. The sequence goes on along the minus strand of NZ_FNVY01000004.1, from coordinate 360,053 downwards.
AGTCGCTTTAACCGATTGCCTCGTGCAAATGCCTATCACCCAAGAAATTATTAATGAAGTCGTTAACTTACTTAAAAAATATCCAGTACCGATTTTTGATGAAGGAAAAAAATCTGGCGTGTTAAAAACATTAATGGTCCGCACTACGCAAGATTTTGATGAAGTACAACTAGTTTTTATCACTCATACTGCAGACTTCCCTTATAAAAAAGAAATCATCGCCAGTCTTACCAATAAATTCCCACAATTAGTTTCGGTCATGCAAAATATCCAAGACACCACTTCTTCCAAAATTTTTGGCGACAAGACTATTTTACTTTGGGGAAAAGCAACTATCACCGAACAACTTTCAGAAATCTCTTTTGACCTTTCTGCTCGGGCATTTTTTCAATTAAATCCCGCCCAAACCATCATTCTGTATGACGAAGTTCGCAAGGCCTTGCAACTTTCAAAAAATGAAACTTTAATCGATGCTTATTGCGGCGTGGGGACAATCGGTTTAAGTTTGGCTCATTTAGCAAAAGAAGTTCGCGGGATGGACACCGTTCCTGAAGCAATTGCCGATGCCAAAAAAAATGCCCAACGGAAAAATCTCACCAATACTCGTTATGAAGTAGGCACCGCCGAAAAATTAATCCCGAAATGGAACCGCGACGGCTTTATTCCCGATGCAATCGTCGTTGATCCACCGCGGACTGGACTTGATGACGCCCTTTTAAATACACTCCTGAAATTTCCAGTAAAAAAATTAGTCTATGTCTCTTGTAACATCTCTACTTTAGCAAGAGATTTAAAAAAATTGGCCACACTTTACGAAGTTGACTATTTACAATCAGTCGATATGTTCCCACAAACCGCGCGTTGCGAAGTAGTAGTTCAGCTGCGACTAAAAAAATAATAATTCAAACAAAAAAATGGCCGAGCAAATTAAAATGCTCAGCCATTTTTTTCCTGTTAATTTGTAAAACTAATTCGAACTTTCCGTTGCTTCATCTGTTGTTAAATCATTACCATCTAAAGTTAATTCCACTTCGATAGTTTTTTTCTCGTCGCCCCGGTAAACTTCTAAAGTTACTGTGTCGCCGATTTTTTTATTTTTCAGGAGTTTCGTTAAAGTTGAATAACCGTCAATATCCGTGTCATCCGCTTTAACAATGACATCGTATTGTTGAAGTCCGGCTTTTTCAGCTGGAGTGGCATTTTGCACTTCAACGACCACAACACCATTTTCAATATCTTCAGTCAATCCTAAAATTTGTTCCCTTTGTTGCGTCGTAATATTTGCTAATTCCGTCGTTTGAATGCCCAACACTGGCCGAGCAACGGTACCATCAGCTTCCAATTGATTAATAATTGTCACCACATCATTACTTGGAATAGCAAATCCTAAACCTTCGACGGTGACTTCTGAATTTGAATCGGTAATTTTAATTGAGTTAATCCCAACGACTTGACCACCCGCATTAATGAGCGGACCGCCAGAGTTTCCGGGATTAATGGCCGCATCCGTTTGAATGGCGTTAATATTTACCGGCTCACCGGATTCATTTGTCGAATCAATTTCACGATTCAAGGAAGAAATAATTCCTTGCGTTACTGAATTTGCATAATCAGATCCTAATGGTGAACCAATGGCAATCGCCGGTTCCCCAACTTTTAATGCGTCTGAGTCGCCGAATTCGGCAACTTTCGTTACGTGTTCAGCGGGAATTTTCAAAACGGCCAGATCAGTGTAAGAATCTGTCCCCACTAATTCAGCGGTGACCGTGGTTCCATCAGCTAGCAAAACTTGCAAACCATCTTGCCCTTCTACCACGTGATTATTGGTGACGACATAAGCGGTATTGCCTTCTTTTTTATAAATCACGCCGCTTCCTTCACTGGCCGCTTCTAAATCGGCGGCATCAGTAGTTGTACTATCTTCAGTAGTGTCGCCACTAGAAGATCCTGATCCAAAAATATCGCCGAATGGATTATTAGATTCTTGCAGTTTTTGCAAATTAACAACCGAGACGACTGCATCTTGCACTTTTTCTACGGCATTTGTGGTATCAGATTCAACATCGTAAGAAATTTGACTAACTGCTGTGTTGCCTGAACTATCGACGATACCACTAGTAGTTGTTTCAGCGGCCGTATTATTATTATTCGTCGCGCCCAGATCAGTTGAAAAATAAAGCACGCCGAACAAAACTGCGCCGCCCACGACACCTCCAAGAATTCCTGAAACTAAGCTATTGTGTCCTTTTTTGGGATTTTGATTATTTGGTGTAATATCTTTTCTTTCCATCAGATTGCGGTTAAAAAACCGTTCCCTCCTTCAAGTCATTTAGTTGCTTTTCAGCTACAAGTTCATTGTAAAACCAAGCTTTGAAGAAATTATGAAGAGACTTTTATTAAAATCAGATTTTTTTTTTGCTAAATTTCTTTCTCCAGCAAATTTACTATAACATTTTTTTTAAAATGCTTGCACTACTTGGCTTTCATTTGAAAAATCTTTACAATAGAAGAAAGGTCAGAAACAAAGAAAATGGAGATTGCTATGCAAATTAAATTAATTACTGTAGGTAAACTGAAAGAAAAATATTTAATCGCCGGGATTCAAGAATACGCTAAGCGCCTTGGTGCTTATACAAAATTTTCCATGATTGAAGTTCCTGACGAAAAAGCGCCGGAAAATTTAAGTGCCGCCCAAATGCTCAACGTAAAAGAAAAAGAAGGCCAACGCATTTTAAGCAAAATTAAAGACGATGATTATGTATTTGCCCTAGCCATTGAAGGCGTGGAGCGAACTAGTGTTGACTTTGCTGGAGAAATTGAAAAATTAACTTTGCACGGAAAAAGTAGTTTTGTTTTTATTATTGGCGGCTCGCTGGGCTTAAGTCCAGAAGTGTATCAAAGCGCTGACACTTTGATTTCTTTTGGCAAAATGACCTACCCCCATCAATTAATGCGCCTCATTTTCACCGAACAAATCTACCGCGCCTTCAAAATCATCCACCACGAACCCTATCATAAATAAAGGCTGTGAAAAAAGCGGGTTGTGGTGTAGAGAATTAGGAAGATTTTTCGAAAATCCCGCCCTTGGATTTTTAAAAATTTTATCTATTCTCCTAACCACAGCTTTTTTCACACCGTCAATAAGGTTGTGAAAAAAGCATTCTATACATGAGTAAATCAAAAAATCTTTCAAAATCAAAACACAAAAAAAAGCGTCCAAATTTTTGGGCGCTTTTCTCTTTTATCCTTTCATTCTATTATCCTTTCATCCAAGTGGGCTCTAAAATATTGCCGTCCAAATCCTCTACTTCATAGCCTAACATTTCTGTTTCCGGAATGCCGCTTTCATAATGATAAAATGATCCGCCATTTTCTTGTGCGACTTTGGCAAACTCCCGCACCTCATCGGCTGAATTCATTAAAAATGCTACTAAAGCACCATTTTGCTTGCGGGCATCAATTAGCGTTCGGCCAGGAATAAATTTTTGATAAAAATCTTTTGTCGTCAACATCACTGTAAAATGCTCATCCCAGACCATTGAGCTGGTGGTTTCATCGGAATAAGTCATATTTTGTTTAAAACCTAGCGCCTGATAAAAATCTCGCGACTTCATTAAATCGCTAACCGGAAATGTTACAAAAACTTTTGTTGCCATGTAAAACGCCTCCTTTTGTTTTTTAATCGTCTCATGATGGCCCTTTATCGTCAAAACTTTTGCTTTTTTTTCGCGCCAGCTTAATTATTTTTAAAAAAATTTTACTTTTTTCACTCAAAAAAAATTATTTACGCCTATAAACGACCTTCCAGAAAATTAAATTTATATAATTTTTGAATATTTCATTGACTAAATTATTCATTAATAGTATCATTTATCCGTGGCAAATGTGAAAATACATACATGTTCTGCTTTTTTCGTTACTTTCCACTTGCCAAAAATTTTTTCCAAAGAAATCAGAGATCTTTCGTGACAGTGGCTTGCAAAAATGCTATCTTTAGCGCACAATCCCTTAACTTTTGCAGGTTGCTGTTTTCTCATGTCTTCATTTGGAGAAGTTTTGGAAATTTTTGAAAGAAGTGGGGAGATTTTGGAAAATAGTACACGAACGCTTCATTTAATGGGGACAGTAATTGATTTTACCGTTGTAGCTGAAGACGTGGATCGTATTTTAAATGAATTATCGCGCCGGATAAAAATGTATGAACATCGCTTTTCGGCCAATGATGATTCTTCTGAATTAATGGCGGTCAATCTTTCTGCTGGCATCAAGCCGGTGAAAGTTCAGCCGGAATTATTTCAGCTGATTGCTCTTGGTCTTGAAAATAGTCAAGCTTCTGATAGCTTGCTGAACATCGCCATTGGCCCGCTGATTCAAACATGGCGGATTGGTTTTAAAGAAGCAAATGTTCCAACTGCCGACACGATTGCTGAAAAATTAAAATTAATTGATCTTTCGCAAATTATTTTAAATAAATCAGCACAGACTGTTTTTCTAAAGCGCGCCGGCATGCGTCTCGATCTTGGGGCGCTGGCCAAAGGATTTATCGCCGATCTTTTAATCGATTATTTAAAAGAAGAAAACGTCGACTCCGCCCTCTTGAATCTTGGCGGAAATGTTATGACGCTCGGCCATTCGCCGCGGCAAACCGATGGCACTTGGCATATTGGCATTCAAAATCCAAAAGGTGCCCGTGATGATTTATTGTGTCAAATAAAAGTGAGCAATCAATCGGTCGTTACTTCGGGAATTTATGAAAGACAGTTGACTGACCACGGTCAAACGTATCATCATATTTTCAATCCGGAAACCGGCTATCCGGTGGAAACGAATGTCGCCAGTTTGACAATTATTTCTGATAAATCTGTCGACGGTGAAATTTGGACGACGCGTTTATTTGGACAGCCCTACGAAAAGATTTTAGCGACAGTAACTACGCTTCCTAATATTGAATCGGTTGTGGTTCTTAAGAACGGACAACTTTTTTATACCCCAGCATTACAAGAAAAAATTATTTTTGGATAACATTTTGAAAGGAAGTCATTTAAATGAAAAAATTTATTGGATTAGTCGGCACCAACTCAGATCAATCAACCAATCGCCAATTGCTGCAATACATGAGCCAACATTTTGCAGGAGAAGCGGAAATCGAAGTGACTGAAATTAAACAGTTGCCAATGTTCAACAAACCACTAGGCCAAGCATTACCAGAAGTTGTTGCTGAATTAGCCGAAAAAATCGAAGCTTCTGACGGTGTGATTATCGCCGCACCAGAATACGATCACGCCATTACCGCTTCATTAATGAACGCGTTAAGCTGGTTGTCATTTGGGATTTTTCCTTTTGTGGACAAACCCGTTATGCTAGTCGGCGCTTCTTACGGCACATTAGGAACTAGCCGGGCGCAAGCTCATCTTCGCCAAATTTTAGACGCGCCAGAATTACAAGCGCGGATTATGCCGAGCTCAGAATTTTTATTGGCTCATTCCTTGCAAGCTTTTGACGAAAATAATAATTTGACAAATCCAGATGTTGCCAAAACATTAAATGGACTTTTTGCTGACTTTTTGACCTTCGTGGATATTTCACAACAATTGAACCACGCCCATGAAGCACATAAAAAAGAAGCCGAAAACTTTAGCTGGGAAAACATTTAAGGAGGAAAAAATTTATGAAAATCGTCGGAATTGTTGGATCCAATGCAGAACTTTCTTATAACCGTAAACTTTTAGAATTTATCGAGAAAAATTATTATCAAAAATTTGATTTGGAAATTTTAGAAATCAAAGACGTACCTATGTTTAACCAAAGTGAAGATGCCACCAACTCACAAGTTATCCAAAGATTAGCCCGCAAAATTTTAACTGCAGATGGCGTGATTATCGCTACTCCTGAACACAACCACACGATTCCTGCTGGTTTGAAATCTGTTTTAGAATGGCTCAGCTACAAAATTCATCCACTGGAAAATAAACCGGTGATGATTGTCGGCGCTTCTTATTACGATCAAGGATCTTCCCGCGCTCAATTACATTTGCGCCAAATTTTAGACGCTCCTGGAGTTAACGCAATGGTGATGCCTGGTAATGAATTTTTATTGGGCAATGTGAAAGATGCTTTTGATCAAAATGGTGATTTAATTAGCGAAGGCACGATTAAATTTTTAACTTTATGTATCGATAAATTTATTCAATTTGTCAATGTCGCTAAAGCTATGAATGCACCTCTTGAAGTGAAACCTCAACCTGAAGATTTGCAAGCCCGCGGTAAAGTGGATACTACAATTGAAGGTTTAGATAAAGAAGCTGACGACTGGGTGGAACAAGCCGAAGCCAAGGTCAATGCCGTTTCTGGAAAAAGTTATGTCAAATTAAATCGCGGTATTTTAACCGTCGATCAACTAAATTGGTTCCTCGCTTCCATGCCAATGGAATTAACATTTGCCGATGCCAATAATCAATTTTTATATTACAACTACACTAAGCCAAAAGAAGAAATGTTGGCTGGTCGCGTTCCAGGACAACCAGGGAATCCTTTATCCAAATGTCACCCACCAAAAGCTTATAAAAATGTGGAATGGGTTATTCAACAATTGCGCAGCGGTAAACAAGATGTTGTTCGGGTGCACGTGCCGAAACACGCTGATAAATATGTGGTTCATAATTATCAAGCCATGCATGATGAAGATGGAAATTATGTCGGCATCAACGAATATATTTTAGATTTCAATCCAATTATTGAATGGTATTTAAAACAAACTGGCCAAAAATTAGTTGGCGGCACCGATGCTACAAGTTCCGCTTCAAAATCTGATAGCAAACCTGTTGCTCCTGTGGCTGATGCTACAAGCTCCGCTTCAAAAGAAGACGATGCTCCAGCTACTAAACCTGAAGCACCCGTAGTTTCAGCAGCTCCAGTAGCTGATGCTACAAGTTCTGCTTCTAAAAAAGATTAATTAAAATATGCAGCTCTTAAACGTTAGCGAAACAAGCTATCTTTTAAGAGCTGTTTTTTTTATTTTAAATAAAAATAAGTTATAATGAATAAAGTTTTTAAGGAGGTGGTCAAAATGGTACAAACGGTGCCTGTTTACGACCAAGGCATTTTCGACAAGTAAATTTGAGAAAAGAGGAAGATTATGCCTTATTTACAACCGGCGGAATATTTCGCCATCGAAGCTTTAGCACACCAATTAATCAATGCTTACAATAGTGTCAATGATTTAAAAACAGTCGCCACCTTTCAAGCGTTAACCTTTGAAAGAATTACCAATATTGGCGGCAATCACGAAGAAATAGTAATGTTTTGCAATCACTTAGATGACGTCACGATAAATTCAACTCGCCTAGAAAAAGAATTGGTGCTTTTAAAAAATGTCGTCAGTCCTTTTGAAGCGCCTAGTCAAAAACAAATGGAAAAAGTTTTTCGTAAAGTAAAAAAATTAAATCCCCCAGCTTTTGCCAATTGGGATTTAAGAAATTATTCTTATTTGAGTTGGAATGATCCCGGTAGCCAGAAAAAATTTATTTTAGCACGCGACGGCGAAAATGGACAACTGCGTGGTATTTACGGAAGTTTTTCACCAAATATTAAACGAAATATTTGTGCCATCTGTCATCACACGAGTAATGTGGCGCTTTTTATGGCGACGACTAAAACCGGTAGTGAAGGAACTTACACGAAGCGGGGAAATTATATTTGCGTGGACGGTGAGATTTGTAACCAGCAACTTCATGACTACGAACATTTTCAAAAATTTTTGGACCATTTGCGCTAGACAAGGTTTTCATTATCTAGCGAGCGATTTGGAAATTGCACAACCTTTTTTTCGGTGTGAAATTTGCTGACTCTTTTGAAAAAGACAAAATGCCTGCTGACCGCTTTGCGTTCATTCACCATTTTTCTATTTTCCTACGAGTCATTTCGCAAATTGCACAACCTATTTCTCGGTGTGAAATTTGCTGACTCTTTTGAAAAAGACAAAATGCCTGCTGACCGCTTTGCGTCCATTCACCATTTTTCTATTTTCCTACGAGTCAATTCGCAAATTTAACAACCTTTTTTATCCGACAGACCTTTTGTTTGTCGGATTTCTTTTTTGTGCGGTAAACTTAAAAGAGAAACTTTTACTTTGGAGGATATATGAATACATTTTGGACAACTTTGGTGGAGCGTCGAGAGGAACTTTTGGCCGCTCTTTTACAACATTTGATTATTTCACTGACTGCCCTTTTGATTGCTTGTTTGATTGCCATTCCTTTGGGGATTATTTTGGCGCCTCATAAAAAAGGTGCTGAGATTATTTTACAAATTACTAGCGTCTTGCAAACTATTCCGTCACTAGCATTGTTAGGTTTATTAATTCCAATTGTCGGCATCGGCACAACGCCGGCGCTGATTGCTTTGATTATATATGCTCTATTACCTATTTTTCAAAATACATATCTGGGTCTTTCTGGGATTCAGCCGTCGATTGAAGAAGCGGCGACTGCTTTTGGTATGAGTAAATGGCGCAAATTATGGAAAGTGGAAATTCCGATTGCTCTACCTGTAATTATTTCTGGCATTCGCACCGCCCTCGTTTTAATTATTGGCACCGCGACTTTAGCGGCTTTAATTGGCGCTGGCGGTTTGGGAACTTTTATTTTATTGGGCATTGATCGCAACACGCCGCAGCTGACAATTATCGGGGCCATCAGTTCTGCTTTATTGGCAATTACTTTTAGTTTTCTCATTCGTTTTTTACAAAATCGGCGCCCGCGCGTGACGGTAGCTGTTTTACTTATTTTTTTGCTAGGTATCGGTGGCTTAACTTGGGCGCAAAATCGGCCTGGCGCTACTGAAGAAATTGTCATCGCTGGAAAATTAGGGGCTGAGCCGACTATTTTAACGGCGATGTATCAGCAATTAATTGAAGAAAATTCTGATGTAAAAGTGACCGTTAAAGAAAATTTCGGTAAAACGAGCTTTTTATTTAGCGCCTTAGAAAATGATCAAATCGATATTTATCCTGAATTTACTGGAACTGTCTTAGCGAGTCTGGTGAAAAACGATCAAGATCCCGCCAGTTTATCGCCAGAAGAGACCGCCACTTTGGCCACCGATTTACTCCAAGAACAATTTTCCATGACTTTACTTCCACCAATGGCTTATGAAAATACTTATACGGTAGCTGTGACAAGAGCATTTGCCCAGGAACATGGCTTGGAAAATATTTCTGATTTATTGCCGATTCAAAATGAAATTCGCGCTGGATTTACGTTAGAATTTATTGATCGGACGGATGGTTATGCCGGCATGCAAACTTTATATGGACTGGAATTTTCTTCGGTGCAAAGTATGGAACCGTCCTTGCGTTATCAGGCTTTAATGAATGATGATGTAGACATTATCGACGGTTATTCCACCGATAGCCAAATTAAAGAATATGATTTGATCACTTTAACGGATGATTTGCAGTTATTTCCATCGTATCGCGGCGCTCCTTTAATGAAAACGAGTTTCGCCAAAACGCATCCAGAAATTGTGGAAGCTTTAAATAAACTCGCTGGAAAAATTACCGAAGATGAAATGGTAACTATGAATTATGCCGTCAATGTGGAAAAGAAAACCCCACAAGAAGTCGCTAAAGATTATTTACAACAACATGATTTACTGGAGGTGGACTAATGATTTTAGCTATGAAAGATGTGGAAAAAATATATGGTGAGCAGAAAGTTTTGCAAGATTTAAATTTTGAAATTGCCACTGGCGAAATTTTTGTCCTCGTCGGCCCTTCCGGTAGCGGAAAAACCACCACTTTAAAAATGATCAACGGCTTGATTCAACCTAGTAGTGGTGAGATTTATTTTAAAGAAAAAAATTTAAGTAGCTATAATTTGCAAAAAGTTCGTTGGCAAATGGGTTACGTCCTTCAAGAAATTGCCCTCTTCCCTACTATGACCGTCCAAGAAAATATTGAAGTTATTCCGGAAATGTTAGGTTGGAGTAAAGAAAAACGCCATAAAACTACTCGCCACCTGTTAGCTGATGTTGGCTTAGATCCAGACGTTTATGCTCAGCGGATGCCTGAAGAATTATCTGGCGGTGAGCAACAGCGGATTGGTATTTTGCGGGCAATTGCTAGTGAGCCGGATATTATTTTAATGGATGAACCCTTTTCGGCACTGGATCCTATTTCACGCACGAGTTTGCAAGATTTAGTATTGTCGTTGCATGAAAAATTACAAACGACCATCGTTTTTGTTACCCACAATATGCAAGAAGCTTTGCGTTTAGGGACGCGAATTGCCGTGATGCACGAAGGAAAAATCGTTCAATGCGATCGGCCAGAAAAAATTATTAATGAACCGGCAACGGAATTTGTCCAACAATTTTTTAAAGATACTGCGGATGAAAAGCATTTTCTAAAACAAACTTTAGCTGAGCATCTCCATCATTTTGATTTAGCTAAAGAAAATAAAGAAGCGCCCAAAGTTTCAGTAGATACCTCGATAAAAGAAATATTACAAGTTTTTTCTACCACTGAAGGTGTTAATCTCACACAAGGACAGCGCGTTTTAGGCTATTTAACTATCCAAGAATTTTTGAAAAAAATTAGTCAAGAAGAGGTGTAACATGGAAAAATTCGATGTAGTCATTATTGGTAGCGGCCCCGGCGCTTCAAGTTGTGCTTACCCGCTAAAAAAATCCGGCTTACGTGTTGCGGTCATCGAACGTAGATTATTTGGCGGCACGTGTCCTAATGACGGCTGTGATCCCAAAAAAGTTTTGCTAGCGCCGTTAGAAGCCCAAGCAGCTGGAGAAGCGTTAGTTGACTTTGGCGTAAAAGTTGCCGGTGAGGTTGATTTTTCACAAGCTGCTGCATTTAAAAAATCCTTCACCGATCCTGTTTCTAAGAATACAAAAAAAGGGTTTAACGCCGCCGGTATTAAAACTTTCTTCGGCCAAGCAAATTTTTTAGATGCTCATACAATTCTTGTTGACAAAGAAAAAATCGAGGCAGAAAAATTTATTATTGCTACGGGTGCTCATTCGAATTTGCCAAAATTTCCCGGAAGTGAATTTTTAAAAACTAGCACTGATTTTCTCGCCTTAGAAAAGCTACCGAAAAAAATAATTATTATTGGTGCAGGTTACATCGCCTTTGAACTTGCTCATTTAGCCGCTGGATTTGGTAGTGAAGTGACCATTTTAAATCGGAGCTCCCAGGCTTTAAAAGGATTCGATTCTAAGTTGGCTGATGAATATATTGCGCTATTTAAAAAAAATCAAGGACAATATCTTGTCGACATTGATGTGGAAAAAATTGTAGAAAAAGATGGCAGATTTTTAGTTACTGGCGGAGATTTTTCGGGACAAGCTGATTTTGTATTAAGTGCGACCGGACGCCCTGCTAACACCGATTTGGGATTAGAAAAAGCCGGCGTCACTTTTAATAAAAAAGGAATTGTCGTGAATGAATTTTTGCAAACGAATCAGCCGCATATTTTTGCGCTAGGGGATGTTTTAGATAAAAAACAAGCCAAGCTCACGCCGGTCTCCAGTTTTGAAGGAAATTATATCGCTCAATTTTTATTAGGCCATTCAGAACCTATCGCTTATCCGGCAATCCCCACCGTCCTTTTTGCCCGGGAAAAATTGGCCCAAGTAGGAACTGTCGCAGCGGATAGTAAAATAATAAACATGACGCATTGGTACACCGCCGCTCGCATCAAAGAAGAAAAAGCGCTCGTTAAATTGAGTTTCAATGCTGATAAAACTTTACTTGGCGCCGCTGTGTTATCTCGTAACGCCGAAGAGCTGATTAATTTTTTCGCCATTGCGATTGATGAGAAATGGACGAGTGAAACATTAGCCAAGAAAATCTTTGCTTATCCAACCATTGCCTCAGATTTAGATTATTTTCTTCAATAAAATTGGATCGTTTCAAAAAAATACCCAGAAAAAATTAGCTAAAAGTGCTAATTTTTTCTGGGTTTTTCATTTGTTTCCGTTTAAGACGAGTAGCCGTCGTCAGATTAAAAATCTAACTTTAGCTACTCGTCTTAAATATAATTATTTTAAAATAGCTCCTAATTTTGCTACGTGTCAGTCAAATCATCGCTACTCTTTATCCGACAGTTGAAAGCCGTCGAATGTTTCTCCGTCGTAATAACGCAATAATTCGTCGATTGCTAACTGCATTGTTTTTTCTTCTTCGGTTTCTTCTTGCTCTAAGGCTTGGTCGGCTAATACTTTTTCTCGATAAGCCAAATATTTTTCAGTCAGTTGCATTAAAGCCGCTTGTTTTGAGGCACCAGCACCTAAAAATAGCGGTAATTCTTTTAAAAACACTTGATAAGTCAGTTGGCCATTTTCCATTTCGGCTGGTAAATAAACCACGTGCAAACCAATTTCTAAAAAACTTTCTTCATTGTACAAAGCAAACACATCCTTCGATTTATTATAAGCGGAAACTTTCTAATAGGCTACAAATTTCGCCGTGTGGTAAACTATAACAAGAGGTGAACTATGAAAAAATTACTATTTATTCAAACTGGGATGGGCGTCGATGTTCATGGGCAAGATGTTACAAAAGCTAGCGAACGTGCGGTGCGCAACGCCATTTATCATAATTCGATGCCGGGCATTGTTGATCTTTTGCCAGATGGAAATTTAAATGCGATGGAAGTTGTGGTTAAACTCGCCCTTCCTGCTGATTTTTCCGAACTGGATCAAGCGGCGGTCAAAAAATTAATTCCTTATGGCACTGTCACGCTAGATTTGCAAGTTGGCGGAATGAAAACTACGAGCGGCATTTATTTGTCGGAAAAAAATGATCACAATGAGCTGATGTATATCGTGATTGCTTCAGTTGAAGTTTATTATGAGGAGGAAAAATAAATGTCAATTTATGATTTGAATGCTACCACCGCAGATGGTGCAACTTATTCGCTGGAAAAATACCAAGGACACCCCATCGTGATTGTCAACACCGCCACCAAATGCGGCTTGGCTCCTCAGTTTGAAATTTTGGAAAAATTATATCAACAATACGGTCCTCAAGGTTTAGTGGTGTTAGGATTTCCTTCGAATCAATTTAAACAAGAAGTCGACGACAGCCAAAAAGCTGAAGAGCAGTGTCGCCTGACTTATGGCGTGACTTTTCCAATGCATGAAATTAATGATGTGAACGGACCGAATACGCAACCTGTTTTCAAATATTTAAAAGAAGCGGCTGGTGGAACGTTGGGTGAGGCGATTAAATGGAACTTCACCAAATTTTTAATCAGCCCCGATGGAAAAACCGTCACTCGCTTTGCTCCTCAAACATCGCCATTAAAAATGACTGAAAAAATTGAAGAATATTTAAAATAAAAAAATTCGCCAAAAAATTTTTTTAAATAATATTGTCTGATCAACGAAGGAAGCACTCTGCTGCTTCCTTTTTTTGATTTTCAAAAATCATTTCCATCACCCGTCCACGCCAAACGGTAATCATAATTTTCTAAAGCTAGCGCATTTAACCCTGCCAATACCGGATGAATAAAATGTTCTTTTTGCGGGTGAATGGTATAAATTACCCGGTATGTGCTAGTCAACCATTGATCAATTTGTAAATCCTCAGCGCACCGCTCCGTAATCGGCGCTAATTTATACGATTCAATCATTTCCGCCAAATATTTTTGCGCCGGTTCATCTAACAAGCGCTGAATCAACAAAGTCGGACTGGCGATAAACTCCAAATAAGGAAAAAGTGAGCCTGCCACTGGAATATCACCTAACGAGACGACATCGACATTTTTTTCAATAAAATCATTATAAAATTCATTGGTAAAAGAAAAACCGACAATTTTTAAATGAAGGCCAACTTTTTTAGCTCGCTTTTGCAGCCACTGGGCAAACTCTTGGGCTTTTTGAGCATATTCCACATATCCTAAGATCACTTCTTCTCCTTGATAATTTGCTTCTTTTAAATATCGTTGCGCTGTTATCAAACTTTTCTGAGGGATTTCCTCCTTATTTTCATCACTTGAAAAATAATGACTAGCTAGTTCCCCATGACGGTTCGGATAGTTTGCAAGATCGGCTATCTCATAAAGTGCTTGTCGTACTTTTTGCTTTTGCAAGACAGAGTTCTTTTTCATATTGGTCACTAAAAATTCCACGCCACTAGTTTCTTGTTGAACTAATTTGTACCCACGTTTTAAAAGCTCTTGCCGATTTTTTTTTTCGTCAGTATCCATGACAATTAATTGCACCTCATCAAGTAGCGGGCGCTTGTCATAATATTGATCAAACGCATGTAAGACACTTTGCTGTTGATTATTTTCTTTCAAACGAAAAGCCCCGGTCCCACTCCAATTTTCCGGAGAAAAAGGCCGATCACTAGGTAAAATAATAAATAATGAACTTATTAAATAAGCTGGAAACAACGGCTCTTCTTGGTTAAAATAAAAAGTCACACGATACTGGCCCGCAGGCACAATTTTTACTAAGTGTTCCAGTTGCCATGGACGAAAGCTGTCAAGAATTCGTTTGAAAGTATAGCTAATATCTTCACTGGTCAATATTTTTCCGTGATGAAATAAAACCCCCTTGCGCAAATAAAATGTCCAACTAAGATTCTCCGAATTAAATTGCCAATGATGAGCTAAACCAGGCAAAAGCTTTCCGTCATTGATTTTTACTAGACAATCGCCTAACTGATAGAGAATATTCACCTCGCGAAAAATCGAGGTCTTCAGCGGATCAAGCGTCGTCAGGGGCCGGATCATAAATTGCCGCATCACGGTAAACTCTTCATTATCAGTTGTCACACCAAAATGTTTTTGTATTTCTTGATAAAAAGGCTGCAACCATTCAGCCGGCACGGGCAAATCTAACAGCGTACTCAACTCTTTAAAATTTTCCTGATTTAAGGCAAAAGCGACGGCCTCGCTATACTCTTGTTGAAACGAACTATTAAAACTAATTTTCGAAAGATTGCCGCGACCGAGTCCAGGAGTAAAAGTTAGCAAGTTTTCTTCTTGAAATTTTTGCAGACGGCGCCGGGCTTGTTTTGTCGAAACTTCCCAAGAAAAAGCCAACTCGCTTAATGAAAAAGTGGTACTATTTTCTTTAAAGAATAGTCGCAACTTAAAATATTCTTGCATAAATGATTTCCCCTTTTGAAATACTAATTGTTCAATTCATTTTCTAAAACGACTGCTGGCTGGACAAAAATTAGCTTACTGACAAGTTTCCACCTGCCATTACTTAATAAAAGTGGACATAAAATTTTTAAATTGTCTATTTTTAAAAGAACTTGTCTCTTTTATAATATTACAAAAAGGGAGGTTTGCAACCATTATGTGGAAAACTTTGCATCCAAATATTCGTACCAGAATTGAAATTCAGTTTTTAAGTCGCTTCGGCAGTTCCTTGATTTTTCCTTTTATGGCGATTTACTTTACCAAAGCTTACTCAGTTGAAGTCGCTGGCACACTCGTGATGTTTAATGTCGTCGCTTCATTTTTAGCTGGTGTCTATGGCGGGCATTTAACCGATGTTATTGGCCGCCGCAAAATTTTATTTGGCGGTGAACTTGTCAAATGTTTTACAACCGTTGGCATTATCGTCGTCAATTCCCCTTGGTTTTATAATCCTGCGCTGACATTTGTGATGATGCTAGGACAAAATCTTGCTTCCGGATTAATTAATCCCGCCAGTGAGGCGATGCTGGTGGACGTGTCGACTGAGGAAAATCGGTCATTTATGTATGCAATTAGTTATTGGGCTAGCAATCTTTCTTTGATGTTAGGTATTATGATTGGTGGTTGGTTCTTTGAAGATTATTTTTTTGTTTTGTTGCTGTTTTTATTAGTTATCAATCTTCTTACCACTTATCTTACTTATCATTTTATTAATGAAACCCATGCGGTCAGCAAAAAAAGTCATATGCTAGGATTGGGCGCCGTTTTAAGAAGTTATCGCGAAGTTGCCCGGGATCATCGTTTTCTTATTTTCACTCTAGGTGGCATTGCGATTTTAGGAATTGAAAACCAACGAAATAATTATATCTCCGTTCATCTGGCTGGAAATTTTCAGCCAATGGACTTTGCCGGTATCGTTCTGAACGGTGTCAAAATGCTCAGCCTCTCAACGACCATTAACACTTTTTTGATTGTTATTTTAACAGCTCCTGTTGCTAGATTAATCAGTAAACAAAATCCAACGAAAATTTTTAAAATGGGTGTCAGTTTATTTGCATTAGGCTTTGGCTTGCTGGCGTTTACGACAAATTTTTGGATTGTGGTGTTATCAAGCGTTGTGTTGTCCATCGGGGAACTTTTGTACGTTCCCACTCGGCAAGCAAAGTTGGCTGAATTAGTAGATATGAACAATCGCGGGGCTTACCTCGCTTTAAATGGTACTATTTTCCAACTAGGCAAATTAGTTGGTGCGGCGATGCTGATTATTTCACCATATTTAAGCTCTACCGGCATGATGCTGACAATTTTTTTACTTGGAATCATCGCCATTACTTTGACGACCATTTCCTTAAAGAAGAAAAAAGAATAGACGCTCTTTGATCCGGCAAAAACATACAAAATTTCACAAAAAAAGGCGAAGACATGAATAAATAATGTCTTCGCCTTTAAAAATTTTCATTTTCATTAATCAAACTTCAGTAAAAATTTTTTGAAACTTCGCTTGATATTTGGACTTTTCATAGCCAATTTTTTCATAGAATTTGTGGGCCTCAGTCCGCTTGGCTCCGGAGTTTAATCTGATCCCGACAGCACCAATTTCTTTAGCCCATTGCTCGGATTTAACCATCAGCGCTTTTCCAACACCATGACCTTGGTGCTTGCTCAAAACAGCCAGTCCCATAATATTGACAAATAAATCGGCAAACGTACCAATATATTGTTGTGCTTGAATGTAGCCGGCAAATTCTCCGTCGATTTCAGCGACATAAATCACTTGCCAGTTTAACGAAAGTAACAACTCAACTTTTTCTTTCGTTTTTTCTAACGAATAGTTGTAGTGCAACTCCTCATTATTTACTTTTTGAATGTACTTAGTATCAGATAACTGAGCAATTCTGATTATCATTATTTTTCAGACTCCTACTAACTTTGATAAACAGTGTCTTAGGCGCAGTGACTAGGAAAAAAGATAATTCTCTACGTCTCTAATCGCACTTTCGACATCCTTTTTAACGGTGTCTCAAGTGCAGCGGTTAGGAGAATAGATAAAATTTTTAAAAATCCAAAATCGGGATTTTCGAAAAATTTTCCTAATTCTCTACACCGCTCAACGCACTTTCGACATCCTTTTTTTCACATCACTTTATTTCGTGGCGCGTTTTTGATACGTTCCTTCGACGGTGTTTACTTCTAAATATTCGCCGGTGCTGATGAAGTCAGGGACGTTTACTACGACGCCTGTTTCCATAGTGGCCGGTTTGCCGGACCCTGTTACAGTGGCGCCTTTAATGGATGGTTGGGTTTCTACTACTTGCAAAACAACAGTCGTTGGCACGATGACGCCGATGACTTCTGTTCCGTAAAATTGAATTTTTACTTCCATGTTTTCCAACATAAATTTCAATTCATTTTGAATATCTTCAACAGGAATTTCATATTGTTCGTAAGTTTCCAAATCCATAAAGTTGGCTGTGTCGTCCATTGTGTATAAATATTGAACAGGTTTTGTTTCCAAAATCGCTTGTTCTACTTTTTCTTCTGGACGCATCGTGGTGTCAACAACGGATCCAGTGCGGACGTCTTTTAATTTCAAACGCATCACGGTGTTGCCTTTTCCTGGTTTGTGGTGGGAGCTTTCCAATACTTTAATTAATTTTCCATCTTGTTCATAGGTCATACCTGCTCTAAGTTCGCTTGCTGATAACATGTTCATTCTCCTTTAGTTGTTTTATTTTTGATGAAGCAAAACTATTTATTTTTGTTCGGAGGCTTTTGCTTTTTTAAACTCAAGGCAAAAACCGGCGCAGAAATTGATTTGAAAATTTTTTTCACCTGCCAAGTATTCATCAAGCAACCTCCCTTTTTTAGTTAAAATAATCATTACGTTCCATTATGCCATATTTTTATGCCGAAAAATAGGGTTTCGCAAATTTCCCCAAATTACGTGGTACTTTCAAGAATTTCCTGAAAATTTTCATAAAAACTCTTGACGAATTTCTGACAGGTGGTATACTAAATAAAAATTCAAGCAAGGAGCTTATCTCATGAAAACAAACCTCAACCAACAAAATAACTTTTTCTTTAGCTACTTTAGATAGGTTTGTATTCATGAAACTGTGGATACAAACAATGCGTTTGTATCTACGGTGAGCTAATCTTTTTTTGCGGCCACGTAGATTCTAGGTGGCTTCTGTGCAATCCACCTAGTTTATCTAGGTGGATTTTTTTGTTTTTAAAAAATTTTTAGGAGGTCATTATGGAAACTATTATTACTTTACTCTCATCAGCAACAGCTCAAGGACTTTTATGGAGCTTTTTGGCTTTAGGTGTCTTTCTTACTTTTCGTATTCTCGATATTCCTGATATGACAGCTGAAGGATCGTTTCCTTTAGGCGGCGGAATTGCGGCTGTAGCTATTACAAGTGGCGTCTCGCCTGTTGTTGCCACGCTCTTAGGACTTTTAGGCGGAACTATTGCTGGACTTGTCACCGCCCTTTTACACACAGTTTTAAAAATTCCCGCCTTATTAGCAGGGATTATTACTATGACGGGACTTTTTTCCATAACTTCGCGAATTATGAACGCACCAAATATTCCTTTGCTAGGCGAAAATACAATTTTTAGTTTTCTTCAAAATGCTGGTCTCACAAAACAAGTTGCCGTTATTATTATTGGTTTGTTATTGGCAATTTTGGTGTTAATTGTTCTGCAGTGGTTTTTTAAAACGGAACTGGGCTTGTCTTTACGAGCTACCGGCGACAATCCTATGATGGCGCAAACCAATGGCATCAGCAATCAAAAAATGCGCGTTGCTGGCTACATGATTTCTAATGGACTCGTCGCTTTATCCGGCGCTCTTCTCGTTCAAAATAATGGCTTTGCCGATGTAAATTCGGGCATTGGCACGATTGTTATTGGACTGGCCTCGGTGATTATTGGAGAAGTTTTATTTAAAAAAGCCGGTCTTTTAGGGCAAATGATTGCCATTGTGGTAGGTTCAGTTTTATATCGTTTGATCTTAGGAATTGTTTTTGAATTTAACGTCGAACCAACCGATACAAAATTAGCCTCAGCGCTAGTTTTGATTTTAGCTTTAAGTTTGCCACGATTAAAATTACGCAAAAAAAATTAGGAGGAATAGTGATGAACGTCTTAAAATTAGAAAATGTCCAACAAGTTTTTGAAGCGGGTACGGAAAATGAACACCAAGCGCTAAAAAATATTAATTTAACTTTAGCTCCTGGAGAATTTGTGACAATTATCGGCGGCAATGGCGCAGGAAAATCCACCTTACTTTCGACTATTGCTGGGCTCATGACACCAACTAGCGGCACGGTAGAACTTTTAGAGAAAAATTTACGTCACTATTCTCCACTAGAAAAAGCGCAAAAAATTTCTCGCGTTTTCCAAGATCCAAAATTAGGTTCTGCGGCTAATTTATCAATTGAAGAAAATTTAACTTTAGCCTCTCTTCGAGGTTCGGGAAAAAAATTGACGAAAGCTTTGAAAAAAGAAAACCAAAAAATTTTTCAAGAACAAGTTGCTCGCTTAAATCTTGATTTAGAATCTCGCTTAAAAATGAAAATGGGCTTGCTCTCTGGTGGACAACGGCAAGCATTAACCTTATTAATGGCCACGATTAAAGCGCCTGAATTATTATTGTTAGATGAACACACCGCCGCCTTAGATCCAAAAACCGCCAAAGTCGTTATGGAACTCACCTGCCAGTTAATCGCTGAAAAACAGCTGACGGCGTTTATGGTGACCCATAATATTAAAGATGCCATTCAATATGGCAATCGTTTGTTAATGCTTAACCAAGGGGAAGTTATTTTGGACCTCGATGAAAGTAGTAAAAAAGCATTGACGCCAAAAGAAGTCATGGATTTATTTAGTGAAAAAGCTGGTCAAGACTTAGGCGATCAACAAATTTTATCTGCCTAAAATAAAAAACAAATCGCCGAAAAATTGGATTCGGCGATTTGTTTTTTTTATTTTTCTGCGGCAGCGTCAGTAGCGGCGTCTTCTTCAAGCAAACGTTTGGTGCCTTTTAATTTTTGAATTTCTGTAATATCTTGGGTTACTTCTAGACAGCCGAGATATTTTTGATCGGCATCCCGAACAGCAAAGTAACGGATGTAAACCATCGTTCCTTTAAGGTCAATCCAAAAATCAGCCGCGTCTCTAGTTCCGGCGCGGAAATCGTCAAGAATGGTTTGCACCACATGCATACTTTTTGGCGGATGACAGTTCACTACTAGGCGTCCTACCACTGATTTTGTCCGTGGGAAAACGCGCTTGTGTCCTTCAGAATAAAATTTTACGCGGTCCTTATGGTCGACAAAAGTTAAATCGACTGGTAAGACTTGAAACAATCCTAAAAGTTGATCCAATTGTAAAATCCCAGTTTCAAAAACAATTTGTTTAGCAGAATTTTCTTCTTGCTCCCAGTCGAAATGTTGTTGCTCAGGAGTCTGGGGCAAATTTTCTTGAATCGCATCGGTGGTCATTTTAGCTCGTTTAATATTTTCTTGCCGTTGCTCTTCAAAATCAACTTCTTTGGCCAAAGCGTCTTTGCTTGGTTTCCAAGGCAAAGGTTCGGGAATAAATGAATAACCAATGTCCGCCGAATCTTCAGTAATTTTTTGCCAGTCGTCAAGCGAAAAAACATCCAAACACATGGGAATCATAATTTCTTCTTCTTTAAAAATCATTTCTTCAATTTCTGTTAAAGCGACTTCCAATTTTTCCGCCAGAGGATTGACAGCGGCTTTTGGCGATTGCAAATAATTTAGCGCGTCTTTTATTTGTTCGCGGACGCGATCATCTACGCCCCACATCACTTTAGGCGGCGCTGAAATCCCGTATTTTTCCATATAAGTGAAAAATAAAGTTTCTTTTCTCGCATAATGTTTATCGATTTGTAAAAGATCGGTTAAGGCGGCAACTAGTCGTTCTTTTTGTGACCAGTCACCGTCTTGAATTTTGGCAAAATCTTCGCGAATTTCGTCATTTAATAAAGAAGTAATGACGCGATTTTCTAATTTCAACGTATGGACAGGATGCCCCGGTTGCTCGTGTTCGTAGTTAGAACGATGAATATCGGTAATCGAACCTTTAAAAACGGCGGCATGGACGTTACATAATTTTTGGATTTCGGTAGGATTTAAGCCACTTTGAATTAATTCACGTTCAGCGGCGGTAATTTCTGTCACATCAACGCCGTCAAAAGACTCGTTGAAAATTCGTTTTGCTTCTTCAAATTCGCCTCCTTGGTGAAGGAGTTGTAAAATCTCGACAATTTTTTTCTGCCGTTCGACTGTATTTAATTTATTCATGGTCTGCTCCTTCTATTTCAAAACCGGCCGCTAAAAAAGCTACGGTAATTTTTTCCATGGGAATTTTTTTCAAGCGACTCCCTTTAGCTAAAGTCATATAGCGCCCGACAGTGTTCAACATCGCCGGATTTTTCAAATCAGAAAATCCTAGTTCAACCATTATATTTTGTATTTCTGGATCTTGTTTAATCAAATCATAGACACTCGTTTGCAAATTAATTTTTTTCATAAAGCCTCCAATTGAGAATATTCATCAGTAATTGAGAACACATTCACTTTACCGCTATTTCGCAAATTTTTCAAGGACCAAAATCTTAGGCAAATATCTTTGCAAGTCCGCTTATTCCTCGTATGATTAGGGCAAGGAGGGATCAATATGAAAATTACATTAAGTCCAGAAGCAGTTGCAAAATTACAACCTTATTTAAACGACGAGACCGCCCTTTTACTTGATCTTGACGATGGCGTCGGAAAATTTTCCAAATTCGGTATTTGTTCATTAGATATTTCTTTTCGCATTTTAGTTGTCGATAAAACGCAAGATCTCAAAGATTACGGCACGCAGCTTGATTCTGAGGTGGGACCGATTGGCATTAAAGGATATTCTGCTGATTACATCGGCGAAAGTCCAAGTTTAACCGTCAATCCTCGTTATCAAAATCTAGTTTTAAATAGTGTCTCCGGCTTAGTAGATGGCAATGTGGGCATCGTTGACTTTCGAGGACGGGAATAAATGAACGACGCTGCCATTCTCGACTTTTTACAACTTGTGGAACCATTGAAAAAAACATTGCGCACAGCATGGGATCATGACGGTCGTCAAGAAACAACAGCGGAACATTCTTGGCGTCTAGCGCTGATGACCGCTTGTTTTTTGCCGCAATTTCCAGAAGTTGATGGACAAAAAGCTTTAGTGATGGCCTTAATCCATGACTTAGCTGAGAGTGTCACCGGTGATATTTCTGCGGCCAGTCTTCCAGATAAAAAAATGAAAGACCAAGAAGAAAATCAAGTGTTTGAACAAATAACAAATGCCCTACCGTTAGAGATGCAAAAAAAATTCCGAGAAATTTTTGCTGAATATCAAACGAATTCCAGTCCGGAAGCTCATTTAATTAAAGCGTTAGATAAAGCGGAAACGATTTTGCAGCACAATCAAGGAAAGAACCCCGAGAATTTTGATTATGAATTTAATTTAAATTATGGGAAAAAGTTTTTTGCAGATTCCCGTCTGCAACCTTTACGGGAATTGTTAGATGAACAAACGAAAGAAAATCTCGAATCGTAAAAAAAGACTTGCCGAAAAATTTTCGGCAAGTCTTTTTTTTTATTTTTTCAATCGCAATAACATGGCATTAATCGCCACTACCACAGTGGATAACGACATTAACACCGCACCGACTGCCGGGCTTAAAATAATCCCAATCGGAGCTAAAACTCCAGCGGCAAGTGGAATCGTAATAATATTGTAGCCGGCTCCCCACCAAAGATTTTGAATCATTTTGCGCTTAGTAACTTTCGCTAAATCAAGAAAATGCAAAATATCTTCAGGATTCGAGTTGGTCAACACCACATCGGCAGACTCAATGGCAATATCGGTTCCGGCACCAATCGCCATCCCAATCGTTGCTTTGGCCAAACTTGGCGCGTCATTAATTCCATCGCCCACCATCATAACTTTTTTGCCTTCTGAAATATATTTCGAGACAATTTTTTCTTTGTCTTGTGGCAATAAGCCGCCAAAATATTCATCGATTCCTAAAAATTCGCTAACTACTTTGGCCGCTTGTTCATTGTCCCCGGTCAACATGACTGGTGTGATGTTCCGTTCTTTCAAAGCTTTAATAAATGTTTTTGCTTCTGGTTTAATTTCATCACCTAAAGCGACAATCGCCATTAATTTTCCGTCAATTAAAAGGAAACTTAACGTTGAACCTTTTTGTTTAAAATCAGTAATTAATTTTTCATCAAAAGTAATTTGGCGTTTATCTAATTCTTTTTCGTTAATAATTTCAACTTTTTTGCCGTCAACTGTTCCAGATAAACCAATCCCGGATAAATTTGCCACTTCGCTAGCTTTATGTGGCGTCACATTTCTATTTTTCAGCTCGTTCATCATGCCAATAGCAATCGGATGATTGCCATCTTGTTCCAAGGCGCCGAGAAATGCTAGTGTCTCGTCTTCTGACAATTGATCAGAAGTTAAAATTAATTTTTGCATAGTGAATTTTCCAGCGGTCAATGTCCCGGTTTTATCTAGAACCACTGTATCAATCGCTTCGCCGGTTTCTAAAGCGGAACGTTTTTTCAATAATAAACCATTTTGCGCGGCGATTGAAGTACTTCGCGCCACCACCAATGGAATCGCCAGGCCTAAAGCATGGGGACAGGCAATTACAAAGACCGTCACCATTCGCTCTAAAGCCGTCGATAAATCAGCGACCAGCAGCCAAACTAGAAAAGCTGCAATGCCGGCAATTAAAGCGACATAAAATAACCATTTGGCTACACGATCTGAAAGAGATTCGAGGCGTGACTTTTCTTGTTGCGCCCGACGAACCAGTTCCATTACTTGGGCCAAATAACCTTCTGCACCCGTAGCAGAAACTTCAATCGTAATAGTTCCTTGCCCGTTAACAGATCCGCCAATCACTTTATCGCCAGAATTTTTTTTCACGCCTTTTGCTTCACCAGTAATTGCCGATTCATCAACCGTGGTATTTCCAGAAATCACCACACCATCAGTCGGCATTTTGTCTCCTGCTAAAACTTTTAGCTGATCGCCTTTAGCAACCTCTGTTAATGAAATTTTTTCTTCGCCCGTTTTCGTTAGACGGACGACAGAATCCGGTAATAATTCGGCTAACTTTTTCAAAGCCGAAGAAGCGTTGGTCACCGCGTTCATTTCAATCCAATGGCCCAGCAACATAATGACAATTAGCGTGGCTAGCTCCCAGAAGAAATCCATCACGTGTTGCTGCGGCGCCATAAGATTCATCACGAAAGCATACAAACTATAAACGTAAGAAACGGAAATCCCCATAGCAATTAAAGTCATCATGCCGGGATTTTTCATGGAAAGTTCCATTTTAGCGCCGGATAAAAATGGCTGTCCACCGTAAATAAATAAAATCGTCGCTAAAATTAAGACTACCCACGAGCTACCTGGAAAAGTAAATTGGAAAGGTAAAGAGATGCCCATCATAGGCGATAAAATAATAATTGGAATGGCTAAAACTAAGGAAAGCCAGAATTTTTGTTTGAAGTTTCCCATGTGCATCGAGTGATCCATCCCCGACATATCGTGATCCATATGTTTCATGTCGTGTTGGGCGTGATTATGATTCATATTGTTCATGTCGTGATTCGCATGGTCGTGATTCATATTGTTCATGTCGTGATTCGCATGATCGTGATTCATATTGTGCATGTCGTGCATCTCATGTTCGCTATGATCGTGATCCATGTTTTCCATGTCGTGCATACTGTGTTCGCTATGATCGTGTTGCGCATGATCATGGTTCATATTTTTCATGTCGTGATTCATGTCTGCCATATTTTTCATATCGTGCATGTCATGATTCATTTTTTCTGATGGATGATCCTTGTGCTGATTTTTTTCTTCATTCATAATAATCCTTCTTTCCATATTGAATTTCTTTTCCCAAGACTAAGTTTACATTTGTAGACTCAATTTGTAAAAGAAAAGAGCTCGTAAGCTCTATTTTTTTGAAATGATTGGTCTTTCTTGATGATAAAATTTCCAAACTTTCCAAGTCTGACTCACCGCCAAATATAAAAATAAGGCACTGATTAGAAAAACCGCGTAACGATCCACTTGATGATAAACAAAAACAATCGTCACTACTCCGAGAATAAAGGCAACAACTACCCACAAATAATGATAGAACACATCTTTTGCTTCCTGTTTTTTCCCGACAAAATAATCATAAAAACCAACCGTCATCCCTTTAAGATTGCCGGTGGTAAATAAATTCGTGTAGGCTCGCCCGTCAATTTTATCAAAAGAAATCCACTGAATAGACGCCGAGAAGGAAATAATCACCGTCACTAACGCCGGATGGATATTGATCGCCGATAAACCAACAAAAGCAAAAATTGCCGCTTCATAAAACAAAACGTACAAGCGCCAGTAGTACACTTTATTTTCATCAAATAATTGTTTCAAAAATTTAGCCAATAAAATGCCGCCGAAAAAAAATAAAGTCGACAACAATTTTTTTAGCACGTTTCCCCACTGACCGTTGCTTCCTTGAATAATTGCTAAAACGAGATTGCCGGTTTGCGCTGAAGCAAAGACGTCGTAATGGATATACGTATACCCATCCATCGCCCCACCTAAAAATGTCAGCAGCAAACCGACTTTCCTTTTTTCATGAAATGGATTCAATTTTTTCACCTGACTTTTCTGACTTTTCGCCTTTTATAGTAGCACAAATTAGGCAGAAATGTCAGATTTTGAGGTTTTTCGAAGCGGTGAATTAGGCCAATGAATAAGGAGTATCTTTTAAGCTCGCTGCTAATTTTCTTGGTTTGGCGTTTCCGGTGACTGTTGCTGTTTTGGCGGCTAAATCCACTTCAACATGTTCCACTCCTGAAACTTCTGATAATTTTTCTGTGACCGTATTAGCGCACCCGTCACATTTCATTCCGTTAACTGTATATATTTTTTCCATCATAATTCCTCCGTTTAACAGTGACAATTTCCTGGCAAACAATTGCAAGCAATTTTTTCCACTGTCGTCTTTTTTTTGTTATTAATAATTTCTTCAAAATGCGCTAAATCTTCTTTTGTAAATTGCGAATCTTCCAGCAACTGTGCGAGAAAATCAGGAATTTTCATGGCACAAATTTTTCCTTCGACTTCGGTTGCTAAATCACTAGTCGCTTTGTTTTCAGCGACAAGTGCTGTATATAAGAAACGTTTACCACTTTTTTCCGTTTGTAAATAATTTTTTTCAACTAAACGATTCAACAAAGTTTTCACGGTTGAAGGTTTCCAGTTGATTTTTTCTTGCAAGAGCTCGAAAATTTCTGTGGACGTGGTTTCGCCTTTCGTCCAGACTATCCGCATAATTTCCCACTCAGCATCAGTAATGGTTTCTAATGACATTTGACCGCCTCCTTGTTTACATTTGTAATCATAGCTCTTTGGTTTACATCTGTCAACGATTAACTCAAAAAAAATTTCCACCCACTGGCAGAAATCCTTTTTAAAAATAATTATTCATTATTATCGGTTGCAAAATAAACATCACCAAAAAGCCGAACAAAAAAATCAGTCCCACTTCGCCAGTGTTACTAGCGGCCAAATATTTTCGAAACCGTGGGAAAATCAAGCGGATCATTAAGAAAATAATAAAACCTAGCAAAGTTCCTAGACTATTCATAATCAGATCATCCACGTCGCTAATTCGGCCGGCGAACATTTGTAAAACTTCTATTGCTGCTGAAAAAAAGATACCCGTAAACATCGTCGCAAAGAAATTACCGAATCTTTTCCAAAAAAGTGGCAATAAAAAACCAATTGGAAAAAACAAAACAATATTTAAATGATACGATGTGGCGTTAAAAGTGTAATCGCGAAACGGAGTGAAATTAAGATGCGGGTCAAAATGCCAATCAAAAAGATTTGGAATGCCCGTCAGAATCAAAATAAGAATAACCGTTGCCGCTAGTAGAAAACCGCCGATTCGGTGCCCTGTGGTATAAGATTTTCTTTTCAAAAGATAAAAAAACAATAGCAAAACCGCTAGCGGCACAAATCCAGCGAGAAATTGTTGACCAATATTTGATATATACAGCAAAAAACTCCCCCTCTTGCAAACAATTCTTTTCTAGTTTACAAAAATTTGCGTTTTTTGCCAAATAATTATCGCAAGCTAAAGTTATTTTTAAGGTTTACAAAAAATAAGGCATATCTTGTGGCGCATAATCTTTTGTCAAAAGAGCATTATCGAGATTTTTTTTCTTTTCTTTTTTCGGTGCAGCTTTTGCTTGAGCTAACGCTGGTAAATCCTTTGTTGATGAAAGATCTGCTAAATCAAATGATTCTTGCAATCTGATTGCTTCAGGTGTTTCTAGTAAGCCGGGAATCGCTGATAATTTTTTGGATTCTAACGAAACTGCTGAATTGCTCACTTTTTCTTGCGCAACTTCTGAGCTAACTCCATTAATAACTCCAGGATTAACTCCTGAAACACCTTCAGTCTCTTGCTTTTCTCGGACTTTTTTTGTTTTTGGTTGCGGGCTTTTTCGCCATGATTTTACTTTTTCATCCGAACTTTTTACTTTGCTAATATCGATTCCTTGAGGCAAGGCGTAGACATAATCGTCCATAAAAAATCCTTCGCCAATCGCCGTCTTTACGCTACTTACTACTGAAAATCCCCATTTTTCATAAACTTTTTGAGCAGAGAAATTTCGTTTATTCACCGTTAAGCGCATTTTTTTGTCTTTTGGTAAAGCTTGAAATAATTGTTGGCCAACTCCTTGCTGACGACTTGATTTTTCGATATACAATTTGGAAATAAAAATTTCATCATTTTTTTCCTGCCAACCCAAATAACCAACAATTATTTTCTCACTTACGGCGATCAAATATGAAAAGTCTTTGCTTTTCACTTGTTGGGCAATTTTTTTAGCACTTTGAAAATGCTCCACCATATACGCCACTTGATTCGCTCCAATAAGCGGCGTGTAAGTTTCTTTCCAAATTCTTTGCGCCAAAATAGCCATTTCTGGGACAAATTCCTCTGTTGCTGTCATAATTTCAACTTTACTCACGGTCATCTTCCTGTCTATAAATTGCTAAATTCTCTCCATTGTACCAAAATAAATAATCTGAACGATCGAGATTTAAGAAATTTCCTTGACCATTCGTGTAAAAATAAAAACTATGGGAAAAATCGGTCACCGTTTGGGCGTCATAGATTTTTAATAGCGTCTCTACTTTTTCTTGCGCTGTTTCGATATTTTTTAAAAATTCATATTCTGGCAAATCTTGTTCTTTGGCAAATTGACGGCTAGCATATGTTTTCAAACCAAAACCGGCCAGTTGCTGGTCAGTAGAATTTTTTATCAAAATTAAATCTTGAGCAGATTTAGGAATCGACTGGCCAAAATTTTCTTCTAGCTTAGTGGTTTCTTTCTGATCTGATTTTCCAGTCTGAAAACTTAACTCATGAGAAAAATCCGCACTGTCCACTGTATTTTGAACAGTCATACTTTCCTCATCCACCACCGCCTCCAGTTGCCAAGTATTCTTAACTTCTTTTATAGTTTGCTGAAATTGGAGATCGATGACAAAATAATGGTAACGATCCTTAAAATAAAGCAAAAATCCCCCCACAATCAACAAAAGAAGGGCCAAAATTAAAATAACATTACTTTTGCGAAATTTTTTCACCAATACACCTCCAATAGTGCTTCTATTATACCATTCTTTTTAAATAGTGTTAAAATAAAATTGATAAAAGAGGCGAGAAAAATGAAAGAATTTACAGTTGTTGAATTAGAAGATTATTTTACTAGTAAATTATCCGGAATTACGATTGTCAACAAAGTCATCGAGTTTCCTGACGAAGCCAAAGCTTTGTATATTGAAGGGGAAAAAGATTATTATTTGTTGGAAAATAAAGCCGGGCAATACCGTTTTACCGATGGCAATTTAAAAGTCATCGCAGCAATGGAAGATAGTTTAGAAAGCTTTTTAGCAAATATTGTCCGTCATATTACTGACGACGAAGCAACGTTTGATATGTAACAATTCAAAAAAAGATTCGCTGATGATTTTCAGCGAATCTTTTTTATTTTTCATCGACTAAAAATCCTTGTTGGACAATTATTTTCAGCAAACTTTTTCGTGTTTCTAAAGAATGAACACCAATCTTAGCTAACGTTTGAGAAAAAGTCACCGGCGTACTGTAGCCAAGCGCTTGGTAATATTTTAAAACCGTCGCATCATACTCAGCTAAAGATGCTTGGTAGCTCGCCGGTTTTACATATTGATTTTCAAAATACATCGTATCTTGCCCCAGACGCGGTTTCAAATGTTCCTCAGAAACAGCCGGCACCCCAACAGCAACGGCAAATAAAGGAAAAGTCAGCTCTGGCAAATCCAGTAGCTCAATCATTTTCGGCGCATCATTTAAAATACTTCCTAAAATTACTGTCCCATAACCTAAACTTTCCGCCGCCAAAACTAAATTTTCTGCTGCTAAGCTAGCATCATAAGCTCCCGCTAAAAATCGGTCAAATGTCCGCAACGCTGGCTGGTTATTTTTTTCAGCTTGACCAACAATAAATGCATTCCGATGTTGATCGGCGACAAAAACAAAGAGCGCCCCACTTTTATCCAAATAATAATTTTTCGTAATCCCGATAATTTCTTGTAAAATTTCTGGATCTGTTATCCCAATAATCGAGAAGCTTTGCATATTTTGAGAACTGGCCGCTCTTTTAGCAGCCGCCACTAACTTAGTCTTTGTTTCATCGGTTATTATTTCTCCGGTAAAATTTCGAATCGTCTGGTGGTGCATCATTTGTTCAATCATTGTTTTCCTCCTTTTACTAAAAATCCTCCGTCATTTTTTACCTGTTATTTTTTTACTGAATGATGAGAAGAAGTCACATCATCAGGCATTTCCGCCAAATATTCAGCAACTTTTTCAGCTGGGAGATCTTGTTTTTCATCTATTTGTTCCACACTTTGCGCTAATAAATTCTTTTGCTTTTGTACTTTTTTCATCGCTTCTTTAACTTTAATTTCAGCGGTATTTTTCCGCACCCAAATAAAATTAATTAAAACGAGCGCCGAAGTGGAAACAAAAACGCCGCCGTAGCCAAACGAACTAGAAACGCCAGAACCAATCATCGGCCCCATAACATTGCCGGCTGCTTGAAACGATTGATTGTAACTAAAAATGCGCCCGGCTGCACTATGTGGTGAATATTTAGTCAAAAGCGCCTGGACTGCCGGTAACAAACAAGCATCACTAATACCAATTAAAAATCGTAATATCGCTAATTGCCAAACATTTTGCACCAGAGACATGGGTAAAAAAACAATCATGGCAAACACAAGACCGATTGCTAAAATTCTTTCCGAACCTATTTTATCTCCTAAGGCTCCAAAACGCGGCGCCGCAATTAAAGTGGCGATCCCGGGAATCGAAGCGACAATGCCGGAAATTAAAGTCACATTCCCTTCCCCGTGCAAAAGCTGTCTAATATAAAGCGAGATAATCGGACTAATACTCGTATTTGACGCTTGAATAATCATGGTGGTGACAAACATCCCAATAATTACGTAGGGATATTCCAAATTTTTAAAAATTTGTTTGGCCGGTAACATTTCTTCTTTTTTCACTGGAACAAATTCTTCATGAACTGCCTTCCAAGTTAAGAAAAAGACTAATAATAAAATCGATCCAGTTATAAAGAATGTCACGCGATAACCAAATGCCGAAGCGATAATGCCGCCCATTAATGGTCCTAATAAATTCCCAGTTACTGATCCGGTAGCTAGTGTTCCTAAAACTTGTCCGCTTTTTTCTTTCGGGGTCCCAGTGGCAACTAGGGCATTGGCATTACTAATGTAGCCGGAAAAAAATCCTTGCAACAAACGTAATGCTACTAATTGGTAGACGCTCGTTGCCAGTCCCATCGCCGCAATAACTACCGCCATGCCCAGACTTGCCCGAATCAGCATTAATTTTCGTCCTTTTTGATCGGCGATTTTTCCCCACCACGGTGAGATAAGAGCCGTCACCAGAAATGTTGACGAAAAAGTAATTCCTGACCAAAAATTTAATTGGCTAGCACTAAAATCTCCTAATGTATCAATATATAATGACATAAACGGCATGACCAGACTAAAGCCAGCGCCTGCCATAAATGTACCAAACCACAAAACAAGTAAATTTCGCTCCCAATTTTCCCGTTTGCGAAAGATTCGTGTTTTTATTTGATTCATGCCTGCATCTCCTTTTCTTTTTCCGTTATTTATTATAAACTATTTTTTGTAGATTATCGTCCTTTCTGAAAAAAAATTTGAAAAACGGAGCAAATCATGACAAAAAAGCGCAATTTGACGCAAGAAAAAATTTTACAAGCCACCGTTGAACTGGCTAAAGAAATTGGCCTGGCCCAAATAAATTTTCCAAATCTAGCTGCTAAATTAGATATTAAATATCCTTCTTTGTATAACCATTTTAAAAATATGAAAGAATTAAAACTGATTTTAACCGGCCGCTTACTGGAAGAACTTACCCAGACACTGGCCGATAACCTGGTGGGCCTATCTCGCAGCGAGGCGGTGCGGGCTTATTGTCAAGTTTATTTGAATTTTGCTTTTGAAAATGAAGCCGTCTACGAATTGCTTATTAATATTCCCCACACCCACTCCGAAATTTTATTTGAAAAATCGCAACAGCTAAACTTAATTATTCAAAAAATTTTGCGCGCCTATCAACTATCCGGCGATCAAGTCATTCATAAATCACGAGAATTGCGCAGCTTACTCCACGGCTATATTTCCCTTAGTTTTCTAGGTTATTTTCAGCAAATAGACGTGGATGCGGAAATTTCTTATCGAGAAATGGTTGAAGATTTCGTTTTTTTACTGGAAAACCCACGGCCAATATAGTAAGAAAGCTTGCAAAGTGAGGCGCGGTTCTTTACAATGAAGGGAGCACTATATTAATTTTTTTGGAGGAAACCATGACTTATCAAATTGTAACGGATTCTTGCTGCGATTTACCTTACACTTTCCTAAAAGAAAAAAATGTTCCGTTTATTTCTATGACGGTCATTGTAGACGGTCAAGAATATTTTGATGATCTTGGCGAAAATTTCAAACCAGCTTGGCTTTATGAACAATTGGCTGCTGGCAAAATGCCGACCACTTCGCAAATTTCTCCTGGTCGCTATTTAGATTTTTTCCGCCCGTATGCTGAAAAAAATATTCCACTCCTTTACTTATGTTTTTCTTCAGGTCTGTCAGGTTCTTATCAAAGCGCTTTGCAAGCAGTAGAATTACTAAAAGAAGAATATCCTGATGCTGATGTCACCGTTTTTGATACAAAAAACGCCTGTCTAGGTGAAGGACTGGTGGTCTATTATGCGGCTTTGATGCAAGAAGCACAAAAACCACTAGCTGAAATTATTGACTGGGTAACAAAAAATGCGATTGCCGTTCATTCCTTCGTTAAAGTTGAAGACCTAGAACATTTAAAACGTTCCGGACGAATTTCTAAAACGGCCGCTGTTTTAGGAAATTTAATGAATATTAAACCATTACTAGTGATGGATTCACTAGGAAAATTGCAAAATGTTGCTAAAGCTCGTGGCAATCAAAAAGCAATGGATCGTCTTGTTGAAGATACCGTTGCTACTATTCAACATCCAGAAAATCAAACATTATTTATTGCCCACGCTGATGATTTGGCTAGCGCAACTGGTTTAAAAGAACAGTTAATGGCTCGTTTGCCGATTAAAGATGTCCTTATTTATCCAATGGGCGCCACCATTTCCAGCCACACAGGTCTTGGCTGTATCGCGCTATTTTCCATTGGCACACCCCGCACTTTATAAAATGTAAGAAAGTCGATTTCATTCGGCTTTCTTTTTTTTAAAAACATTTCACATACTTTCTTTAAAAATATTTTTTTGTAAGCGAGTTATCTCACTAGTCCGCCGATTATTTATTTAAAATTCAAAGGATACATTTCACAAAAATTATTTTTTTTGGCCCTTTTTGTTTGACTAAAAAAAAATATTGGCTTAATATAAAACTTGCCATGAAAATGGAAAAAATATTTTCAAGAAAAAGGGGATTTTTTTTATGAAAAAAGGTAAATTAGTTGCTGTATTAGCAACCTTGCTCGTGTCAGGTAGCTTACTAGCTGCATGTTCTTCTGACGACAATTCTTCAAACAGCTCATCATCTTCAGAAGCTGCAACTTCTGAATCAACTGCAACATCATCAAGTGCTGCTGAAGTTGTTTCTACAGCTTCCGTATCTGACGATTCTGCCGTTTTAGAAACAGCATTAGGCGCTGACGGTAACTGGATTGTTGCTGCAACTGACGACGTTACGTTTGATAACGACGTAACTGTTACTGGCGAATTCCATGACAAAGGCGATGACGCTGAAGCAATTTATCGTAAACTTGCTTTATACACTCAAGATGCTGACCACAAAGTAACTGGTGAATTCACTATGACTGTTCCTAAATTAATCGTTGAATCTGAAAACTTCAACATCGTTCACGGTACAGTTGTTGGCGATATCGAAGTTTCAGCAAATGGTTTTGTTTTAAATGGCGCTAAAGTTGAAGGTAACATTACTTTCGCTAGCCAAGAAAATCAAGACTCCGCTGTCTTAGATGAAGAAGGCGC
Organism: Enterococcus timonensis; assembly: GCF_900104595.1. Lineage (GTDB taxonomy): Bacteria > Bacillota > Bacilli > Lactobacillales > Enterococcaceae > Enterococcus_J > Enterococcus_J timonensis. The sequence continues at coordinate 326,119 of NZ_FNVY01000004.1, read as the reverse complement.
CTCTGTATCCGGCGAAGTAACAGTCGCTCAATAAGGTTATAAAAAAAGCGTCTTGTGACGTAGAGAATTAGGAAAAGCTGGACCCCAAATTTTTTGGGGTCCAGCTTTTTTATTTTTTATTTTTATTGAATTTTTTCTAATGTCTTTTCGATATTTTGACTGTTTACCGGAATTACTAAGTAAAAATCAGCTAGCTCTTCAGTGTCTAACCAATAATTTACCGATAGTGCGTATGGGTCAGTGTCCGGATCATCAGCTTTTAGTTCTGGAAGTTTTTCAGCTAAATTCACTAGCCCACCATCTGCTTCTAGCATGTCTAACTCGGTTTTATTCATAATTACCAAATCCATATCGCCAGCAGCTAAAAGTAACACATATTTTTGGCGCACGTCGGCATCGGCATCGGAAACATAATACACTTGTTGACTGTCAGAAGGCGTTAATAATTTTTCCAACATAGGATCTTCACTGGCGACTTTTTTCATAACGGCAAGATTCTCATCGCTCCCCACCACAGCGGCCGTTAATTCCGGTTGAGGCGCTGGATGAAGCATTTGCCAAACAATCGCTACGATGACCACAATTCCCGCCAAAACGCCTAAGATCGTTTTAAAATGATAGCCAAGAAAATAACGGATTTTTTCAGATAACGGTCGATCAGATTGTAAAATTTCTTTCATTTGTGTTTTCATATTCTCTTCCTTTACGTTTCATAAATCCATTATAACTTGTTTTTAACAAAAAAAAAGAAGCTATCTAACAAAACGATAGCTTCTTTATGATTATCTTATGATTTTTTTAACTCAGGATCCGTTTTGGCTTTTTTTTCTAACTTTTCAGCTAGCTTGTCAGCAGCTTCTAATCCTTCTTCTTTTACTTCATCAGTTGTTTCTTTGACAGCTTTTTTAACATCATCGCTAGCTTCTTCAGCCGCTTTACCCGCTTTGTCAGATCCTTTATCAACTGTATCGGCTGCTTTTTTGGCGCCCTCTTTTACTTCATCGGCGGTTTTTTCAGCAGTTTTTTTAACTTCTTTTGCCGTATCTTTAGCGGCGTCGCCTGCTTTATCGGCCCCTTTACTAACAGACTCTGCAGCTTCACCGAGGCCATCTTTTACATCAATAATAATATCTTGTGCCTCATCGGTTAAATCATCTTTATCGTCAGCAAGTTCTCCGGTCGTTTTTTTAAAACGATGGGCCAAATCATTTTTCTGAGATTTCAAAAAGTCTTGTGAATCACTGGAAATATTTTTGGCTTGTTGCAGTAATTCTTCACGGTGCTCTTTCATGTAGTCTTTTAAGTCATTGGCTTGGCCGGTCAACTCTTTTGCTTTGTCTTTGACAACTGTGCCAAATTCGCCTGGTTTTTCAAAAGCTGAGCTTGTAAAGTCCCGTGCTTTATCTAAGAAATCATCCGTTTTGTGTTCCAAGTCTTTTTGCATTTCCTTACCTGATTTAGGCGTCAATAAAATAGCCGCCGCTGCAGCAATTGTCCCTCCGACGATGACACCTAATAAAAATCCACCTTTTTTTCCCATGAAAATACCTCCTCTAATTTACTAACTTTATTGTACCAAGAAAATTGAATTTTACTTACTCTGCCGACTTTTTCCCTGGGCGAATTAATTTAAAAGCTGTTTTCCCAGCTGTTGCTGCCAGTCCTGCTGTCCCAGATTTTTTGGCAAAGCCTGTAACTTTAGAAACTGCCTGGCGACTTGCTAAATTCAAATCCGTCACACTAGCTGATAAATCAGCCACCGCTTGAAATAATGGATCAATGGTCCCGACTTTGCCATTGACATCAGCCAATAGTTCGTTGGTTTTTACTAGCAAACTTTCCGCTTGCCGACTCAACAAATCTACATCGCCTGTTAAAACGGTAATTGTTTTTGTCGTTTCGTCCACCGTTTTATTGACCTTGTCCACCGTTTTTCCTACTTTAAGTAATAATAAAATAATAAATACCACTAGCACCGCAAACGCGCATGCGGCAATTAAACCAGCCACTGCTCCTGCTGTCATTTCGCCAACTCCTTATGAAAGAAAATGTTTACAACTCAAGAATAGCACTCTCTGAAATTTTCTTCAAATCTTATGAAAAAAAGAGCCCCAGGGACTCTTTTTTAAAGTTTTATAAGACTTAAAAATATTTTTTTATTTTTTCTTTTCGTCCACCGTTTCAACTATTTCTATAGAAGTATTGTCTAATTCTTTTCCTAAAGAAATAATATATTTTTTTAAATCATCTTTTACTTCCGGATGGGTCAGACCATATTCAATATTTGTTTTCAAAAAACCAAATTTATCTCCTACATCATGGCGAATCCCTGAAAATTGATGGGCAAAAACTCGTTGCGTTTTATTTAAATAATCGATTGCATCGGTAAGTTGAACCTCGCCATCTGCGCCGGGTTTTTGATTTTCCAAAATCGGAAAAATCTCTGGGGTCAGTAAATAACGGCCCACAATCGCTAAATTACTTGGAGCATCTTCTGGTTGTGGTTTTTCTACAAATCTTTTAACACTAAAAAGTCCGGGTGCTACTTCTAAATCCGGATCAATAATCCCGTATTTTGCAGTATCATTTGCTGGGACTTCCATTACGCCTAAAACAGCAGCATGAATTTTTTCATATTCATCAATTAGCTGCTTGGTCAACGGATCTGTCCCTTTTCTTTCTTCTAGCAAATCGTCTCCTAGTAAAACGACGAAGGGTTCATTACCGATAAAAGCTTTCGCCTGCAACACGGCATCACCTAACCCGCGCGGATGAGACTGACGAATAAAATGCAAATTCACCTCGCTAGATTCTTCAACCAATTTCAAAAGTTCGGTTTTTCCTTTTTCTTTTAAATTGGCTTCTAGTTCAATATTGGCATCAAAATGATCTTCAATCGGTCGCTTAGCTTTCCCAGTGACAATAATAATATCTTCAATTCCGGACTTCAAAGCTTCTTCCACAATAAATTGAATCATTGGCTTATCGACAATCGGTAACATTTCTTTAGCCATCGCTTTAGTGGCTGGCAAAAAACGCGTGCCTAACCCGGCGGCTGGAATCACTGCTTTTTTGACTTTCATCCATGTTCCTCCTATTCTCGCTCTTGCTTACCTTCCCGTAACATTAACGCGCGAGTAGCCTCTTTAACATCCGCACCATCATAGAGTACATGATAAATAGTTTCAGTAATTGGCATTTCTACTTGCATGGCTTGCGCTAATTCGTAGGCGGATTTCGTTGTTGCCACACCTTCAACAATCATTCCCATTTGATCTAAAACTTTATCTAAAGGAACGCCTTTTCCTAATTGGAATCCAGCCCGCCAATTACGAGAATGTTTACTTGTTCCAGTCACAATTAAATCGCCCACTCCTGATAATCCGATAAAAGTTAGCGGGTTCGCGCCTAATGCTTGACCTAGCCGAGAAATTTCTGCTAGACCGCGCGTCATAATGGCTGCTTTGGCATTGTCCCCGTAACCAAGACCAGCTAAGGCTCCGGTGCCAAGGGCGATAATATTTTTTAGCGCCGCCCCTAATTCCACGCCTACTACATCATCATTCGTGTAAATTCTAAAATATTCATTCATAAATAAATCTTGCACATAAATAGCTGCCGACAAATTGACGCTTGCGGCTGTTATCGTCGTTAAATCATGAACGGCGACTTCTTCAGCGTGACTCGGACCTGATAAAACAACAATGTCGCCACGTTTTTCAGCTGGAATTTCCTCTTTTAAAATTTCAGAAATCCGTTCATGCGTATTTTGTTCCAAACCTTTTGAAGCATGAATAATTACTGGTTTTCCAGCAATTAATTTGGCCACTTGTTGGGCTACTTGACGGATAGCTTTCGTCGGTAAAACAAATAAAATCGCCTGACAATCAGCCAACGCTTCAGCCAAATCAGTTGTAGCATGAATCGAGGACGGAATTTTAATGTCTGGTAAATAATGACGGTTCGTATGATAATGATCAATTTCTTGAATTTGAGTAGCATCATTTCCCCAAATTTTTACTTGGTGTCCATTTTCAGCTAAGACTTGGCTTAATGCCGTTCCCCACGAACCTGGCCCTAATACAGCAATCGTTTGTTTCATTTTGCTCCCTCTTTTCTTTGTGTGCGATCATAAAAGGCGAGTTTGGGTTTTAATTTGCGCCGTAAAACGATAAATAAAATCCCGCCGACAAATAATAAAGCACTGAGAAATTGTGACACGCGGATCGTACCAAACATATATAGCGAGTCTGTCCGCAATCCTTCAATAAAAAAGCGACCAAAACTATACCAAATCACGTAGCCGGCAAAAATCTCTCCTTGTTTGAAGAAATTTTTCTTACGCCGCAACAATACTAAAACGATAAATCCTAAAACATTCCAAACACTTTCATATAAAAATGTAGGCGTCCGGTAAATCCCATCAATATACATATTATCAATAATAAAATTTGGCAAATGAAGTTTTTCTAAAAAATTTCTCGTCGTATCTGGTCCAAAAGCTTCGTGGTTCATAAAATTTCCCCAGCGACCAATTGCTTGGGCTAAAATAATACTTGGGCCGGTAATATCAAGAAAGGTCCAAAAATTAATAAAATTGTGGCGACAAAAGAAAAATAAAGTCAATCCGCCGGCAATCAATGCCCCATAAATAGCGAGACCGCCATTCCAAATGGCAAAAATTTCCCCCGGATTTTTAATATAATACGGCAGTTCAAATAAAACATAATACAAACGGGCGCCAATAATGGAAATCGGCAAGCCCCACAGCATAAAGTCCACGACATCGTCTTCTCTAAGCCCAACTTTCACAGCTTCTCTACTACTTAAATAAATAGCTAAGGCAATCCCGGCAACAATAATAATGGCATACCAGCGAATTTCTAAGCCGCCTAATTTCACGGCAATCGGATCAACATACATTAACATCGCTTACTCCTTTGAATTTTCTTCGATTAAACGGGTTAGACGATCTTCAAATGTTTTCGTCGCATCAAAACCCATGGAGCGCGCCCGAAAGTTCATGGCAGCAACTTCAATAATAATCGCCACGTTACGTCCAGTTTTCACGGGGATTTTTATTTGTGGAACAGATACGCTAGCAATATTGACAACATTTTCATCAGATCCTAGTCGGTCGTAGCGTTTATCTTTTGACCAATTTTCTAAATAAACAACTAGTTGGACTTCCATGCTATCGCGAACCGCACTGGCGCCAAATAAATTCATTACATCAATAATGCCAATCCCACGAATTTCAATCAAATGTTTTAAAATCTCCGGCGGCTCACCAATAATCGTCAACTCGTCTTGTTTATAAACATCCACCCGATCATCAGCAATTAAACGGTGTCCGCGTTTGACAAGTTCCAAAGCAGTTTCTGATTTACCAATACCAGAGTCACCTTGAATCAAAACACCTAAGCCGTAAACATCTACTAACACGCCATGAATCGAAGTCCGTGTGGCCAAATGCCCTTCCAAATAACTAGAGATGACGCCTAATAAGCGCGACGTTCCTAATTTAGATTTTAAAACCGGAATGTCCGCTTCACTGGCGGCGGTAATTAATTCTTGGGGAATATTTAAATCACGAGAAACTATAAAAGCGGGTGTTTCTTCAGAACACATTTTCCGCATCACAACTAGCCGTTCTTCTGGCATCATTTTTTCGGCAAAAGTAATTTCCTTTTTCCCTAACATTTGCAGGCGATCGTTGGAATAATAATTAAAATAACCGGTTAACTCTAAACCGGGACGAGAAATATCACTAATCGTTACCTTTCGTTGTAAACTAGTCGTGGTGCCACTGACTACACTTAAAGGTAGATGATCTACTAAGTCTTGTACTGAGACTGATTCAGCCACAAAAAAACCTCCTCTTATTTATTCAACTCATTTTACCATGTAAAAGAATGTTTTCAAAGACAGTAAAAAATTTGGCTAAATAAAAAAAACTTGAGAAAAATTTTTCTCAAGTTTTTTTAAGCTAACGTGACTGCGGTGCCTGAACAAGTGACCATCAGCATGCCATTATCAGATCCTAAAACCTCATAATCCATTTTCATACCAATGACAGCGTCGGCCCCCATTTCTAGAGCCCGCGCGGACATTTCAGCTAATGCTTCTTCTCTAGCTTGCATCAGTTCGCCTTCATAGGCTTTAGAACGTCCGCCAAAGACATTACGCAAGCCGGCGCCCATATCTTTAAACATATTAATTCCTGTGATTACCTCGCCAAAGACAATGCCGCGATAACCAATCACGTCTTTGGCTTCGACGTTATTTGTCGTTGTTATAATCATCGAGTGCTCCTTATTCATTCATTTTATTTAAACGATGTTCTGAAATAATCATATTGACAAAACTCATCACCGCCGAAGCAACAATGGCCCACCAAAAAGAAGAAAAACCAAAATTATTTTGGCCAACTAATTGGCTCGTTAACGATAAAATTAAGCCATTGACAACGAAACTAAATAATCCTAACGTTAAAAAAGTTAACGGTAATGATAACAAAGTCAAAATTGGCTTCACTAACATATTTAAAAGGGACAAGACAAAAGCCGCAATGATCGCCGCCCAAAAACTGCGGACGTAAATATTTCCTTGAAAGACGACGGCCAAAGCCAGAAAAGTTAACGAATTAATGATTAAGCGCTGGAAATAAGCCACTAAAAATCACTCCAGTCCTCATCGTCTTTGCTTTCTTGGGTCGGGCGAACTTTTTCAGCTTCTTTTCTAGTACGTTGATTCCGATCATAATACGGATTATCACCGTTAGTCGGACGTTTTTTATTTTGATACGTATCGTTATCCGCATTTGGCATAATGAGCGCCAAAACAAAATACAAGATAACCGGTGTACCAAAACCAGCTAAAATAATAATGACATAAATGACCCGCAAAATCGTTGGATCAATATTGAAATACTCAGCTATACCGGCTAAAGTCCCAGTCAGGACTTTGTTGCGGGATTTTTTTAATTTCTTACTCATCTTCATACACTCCTTGTAAAATTAAAAATCAGTAAAATCACGGTTATTTGTGGGACGTGGTGGACGAGTTGGACCTTGAGGAATTAAGATGGCCAGCAAAATATATAAAATAACTGGTGCTCCGATTCCTACAAAACTAAGAATAACATAAATGATCCGAATTAAAGTGGGGTCTAACCCCAAATATTCACCAATCCCGGCTAATGTACCGGTTAGTACTTTATCTGTACTTGATTTAGTTAATTTTTTATTCATGATTTTCCCTCCTTTAAAAAAGGCGGCAGGCAGGCGCCTGCCACTTCATATTATTCTTCTGTATCTTTTAAATAAATAGATCCGGTAGTCGTTGCGGCATTAACATTGGCCACATCTCCACCTAATAATCTTTCGAATTCTAAATATTGGCTCTTAGAGGAAGAAGACGTACTTGCTCTTTCTTTTAAGACATCTAATTGGCTTAAGCGATGTTTTACTGAACCAAAACTAGTTTTCACTGTTCCTGCAATGGATAAATCTTTTGGTAAAGCAATTTTTACTTCCCCATTGACTGAACTTGCTTCAATACTTCTCAAATCACCTGAAGAGACGGTCAAACGAATATCGCCGTTAACTAAAGATGTATTAATAGTTTTAGCGTTGGTTTTTTTAGTCGTAATGTCACCATTTACAGATTCCACCGACAAATCCAACAATTCGCTATTTTCAACATCAACATCGCCATTAACGCCATGAATTTCTAACATTGAAGCGGTGATTTCAGAAAAATCAATATCTCCATTTGTTGATTTTGCATAAACATCTTTAGCTTTTAGATCACTAACTTCAATATCACCATTGAGTAATTTTAAAGAAACATGATCATACGTTTTTTCAGGTAAATAGAATACTAAATCAGCCCGTACTCTTTTATTTGGAATTTGAAATGAAATCACTTCATCATCCACATCAATTTGTGATTTTTCAAGAAAGGCTTGTAGCGGTGTACCTTCCATTTTACCATATAATTTAATATCAGCTTCAACTCTTAAATCATCGCTATCAGAAACTTCAAAGGTAATATCTCCGTTAGCTAATTTTACATCGATTAAAGAAGCTTTATTTTCTGGATAATTAAACGTATGGGAGAATTTCGTTGTCGCAACACCTGGGACGCGGAAATTCACTTCTTTCCAATCCACATTATCATTTACGACATCAGCTAATCCGTTGAAAGTTTTTTTCAAGAAACTACCTAATTGATTGGACGCTTCATAAACTTTGCCGCCGACTTGATTCATCGTTTCTTTTGTTTGATCTTTCCAATCCTCTGGAATATCAAATTTTTGTTGCACTTTTTCTTTCGTGTTGTGGAATCGTTCTTTATTAAGATTTTTTAAATCTGCTTCTAATTTCTTTTGGTCATCTTGTAATTGGGCTAATTGCGCATCTAAGTCCCGCATTTGATTAACGACATCTTGACGTTGTGCTTCTTTAGATTCTGTCAATGTCCCTAATTCATCCATAGTGTCGAAAACTTGTTTTTCTTCACGTTTGGCTTTTAAATCATTTTTCAAACTAGAAATTTCAGCATTGACACCATCTAGTTGTGCTGATGTTTGATTAGCGGCTTCCGCTAATTGTGCTAAAGTTTTTTCAATTGCTGCTTTTTTGGCTGCTTTTTCTTCAGCGCTTTCAACAGCTTCACTTGCTGTGGGATCTTCTGTTGACTCTACTTTTTGGTCAACGGTTGGTTCTACGAAATCTTTTGTAGCTGAAACTTTTTCAGTACTTACTTTATCGGCCGCTTTTTGGATATTTTTTTCATCTTTATCTTGGGCCATACTTTCTAACAATACGAGGGCTTCTTCCGTGCTTAAGACGCCTTTTTTAACAAGTTCTAAAATTCTTTCACGATCTTGCATATAAATTGCCTCCTTATTTAGCAATACATAATCTTTCTTACAAGACTATTATGCCTTGGATTGGCAAATTTGTCATAGGACTTAAGACGGAACTTTCTCTGCGACTCAAGGATTGTGCTAGAAACTAGCTAAAAAATAGCCACTGATCAGTAAATTTTAAAAAAAAAGTGTGTTTGACTACTAGCCAAACACACTTTGTTTTTATTAGAAAAATTTTTTAAAATAAATTCTCGCCAATTCATTTTACAAATGATGATTAGAATTCAGCTCGGTTAAATAACCGCTGGAAAGATAAACAATCCATTCGCAAATATTGGTCACATAATCGCCAATCCGCTCCAAGTAGCTGGCCACATGCAAATAATCATTGCCAGAAATAACGGTGGCTGGTTCTTTTTGCATTTGGGCAATCGAAGCATCATAAACTTTTTGAAAATATTCATTGACATGCTCGTCTTCTTTAGCGATTTCTCGCGCTTTTTTAGAATCCGATGCCACATAGGCGGCCATCACGTCATTGACCATTTCTTTGACATAATCACTCATTTGGGTAATCATTTGTTCCACTTCAGGAATCCGCTGATGCCCTTTAACCCGAATTGTTGCTTTAGCAATCGATACCGCGTGATCGCCCATCCGTTCCAAATCAGAGCTTGCTTTCATAATGGTAACAATCATTCGTAAATCTGTTGTCACAGGTTGTTGCAAGGCAATCATTTCAAAACTTTTTTTCTCTAAGCGCAATTCTTGGGCGTTAATTTCTTCGTCATTGACAATCACTGCTTTGGCCAATTCTTTGTCGTGGGTAATAAAAGCTTGCACGGATTTGTGCACGGCACTAGATACTGCTAGCCCCATTTCATAAAATTGTTCATGTAAATCTTTTAGTTCTTCATCAAATTGTGTTCGTAACATAATTGTCCTTTCTATCCAAATTTACCAGAAATATAGTCTTCGGTTTCTTTCTGTTTCGGATTGATAAATATTTTTTTCGTTTCATTGTATTCAATTAAATGGCCATCTAAGAAAAACGCCGTCCGATCAGAAATCCGGCTCGCTTGACCCATGGAATGAGTCACCATGACTAGTGAATAATTTTCTTTCAAAGTAAAAAGCATTTCTTCAATTTTCCCAGTGGAAATCGGATCTAAGGCACTCGTTGGTTCATCTAGTAAAATCACACCCGGATCCACCGCCAACACGCGGGCAATACAGACCCGTTGTTGCTGACCGCCTGATAATCCTAATGCGGACTGATGTAATTTATCTTTCACATCGTCCCAAACGGCTGCTTTTTGTAAACTTTTTTCGACGATTTCATCGATCACTTTTTTATTTTTTTCCCCTTTTAGTCGTAAACCAAAAGCGACATTTTCATAAATCGAAAAAGGAAAAGGATTCGGTTGTTGAAAAACCATGCCGATTTCTTTACGCAAATTGACAACATCTTCTTTAGGAGAATAAATATCTTCCCCATGATACAAGACCGATCCATTAATGGTGACCCCAGGAATTAAGTCGTTCATCCGATTTAAGCAACGGAGAAAAGTAGATTTCCCACAACCAGAGGGACCAATGAGGGTAGTCAGTTCATTTTTGTGCAAAGTTAAATTAATTCCCTTTAAAGCTTCTTTTTTGCCATAATACAAATGTAAATCTGACGAGCTGATAATTTCTGTCATCTGTCCTCCTAACCGAAATGCCCGGAAACATAATCGTTGGTCGCTTTTTTTTGCGGCTGCGTGAAAATATTTGCCGTCAAATCATATTCAATCACTTGACCGCTATAAAAAAATGCGGTGTAATCACTAATTCGCGCGGCTTGTTGCATATTATGAGTGACGATAATAACGGTGTAATCTTCTTTCAATTGGACCAATGTTTCTTCTACTTTACTAGTAGAAATCGGATCTAACGCGGAAGCTGGCTCATCTAATAGTAAAATATCTGGTTTCATGGCAATGGCTCGGGCGATGCACAGCCGTTGTTGCTGGCCACCGGATAAGGCTAAAGCCGATTGATGTAAATTGTCTTTCACTTGATCCCAAAGTGCCGCTTGTTTTAAAGTCGTTTCAACAATTTCTGCTAAAAGTTTTTTATCTTTAATGCCATGGCGCTTTAGAGCAAAAGTAATATTTTCATAAATAGATTTTGAAAAAGGATTTGGCCGTTGAAAAACCATGCCAATATGTTTCCGCATTTCATACACATCGACTGCCGGCGCGTTAATATCCACTTCTTTATAAATAATTTCTCCAGTTACTTTCGTGCCGCTAATTCCATCGTTCATCCGATTCAAACTCCGCAAATAAGTGGATTTACCAGAACCTGAAGCACCAATTAAAGAAGTAATTTTATTTTTTTCAAATTGCAAGTCCACGCCTTTAATTGCTTCATTATTCCCATACCAAACGTGAAGATCATGGGTTCGCAAAGCTTCAGGCGTGTCTAAATTTAAAATAAAGCGGTCATTAAAATCATATTTTTCCATACGCCCTCCTTAAGCTGAAGTCATTTTTTTATAGAGACGATTGCCGATAAATCGAGCGCCAAAGTTGAAAATCAGCACCACAATAATTAAAACGGCTGAAGCTCCAGCCGATACCGCCGCTCCATCTGGCATCGTACCTTCTGTATTTATTTTCCAAATGTGAACAGCTAATGTTTCGGCTTGTCGAAAAATGGAAATCGGCGACGAAACACTTAATGGATTCCAATTACTGAAATCTAGCGCCGGTGCTGATTGTCCCGCTGTATAAATTAAAGCCGCCGCTTCACCGAAAATTCGGCCGGCAGAAATAATAATCCCAGTTAAAATTCCAGGCAAAGCTTCTGGCACAATAATTTTTGTTACCGTTTCGTAGCGGGACAAACCTAGTGCTAAGCCCGCCTCACGCTGCGTATAATGAATGGCTTTTAAACTTTCTTCTATATTTCGCGTTAAAATCGGTAAATTGAAAAAGGTTAACGCTAAAGCCCCGGACAAAATACTAAACCCGTAACCCATTTGAATAACGAAAATTAAAAATCCAAAAAGCCCCACCACGACAGAAGGCAAAGAACTCAAAATTTCAATGGCGGATCGAATAATTGCCGTCAACCGATTTTTTTTAGCATATTCGGCCATATAAATACCGGCGCCTAAAGAAATCGGTACTGAAATAATTAACGTTACTAACAGTAAAAATAAAGAGTTAAACAGTTGGACCCCAATTCCTCCACCTGTTTGATAACTTTTAGATGGTTGGGTTAGAAACTCCGGCGTAATATAAGGCACGCCTCGAATTAAAATATAACCTAAAAGAGCAACTAAAATAAGAACAATAAAACCGGAAACTACGTACAAAATGCCTGTAGCAATTTTATCTGCGCGTTTTGCTTTCATCCTTGATTTGCCCCTTTTCTGCCAATCAGGCGAATAATAATATTAAAGAAGAGCGACATCAACAAGAGCAGTAATGCTAATGACCAGAGCACATTATTTTGAACCGTGCCCATAATAGTATTTCCAATTCCCATTGTTAAAATACTCGTTAAGGTTGCAGCTGGTGTTGTTAAACTTGTTGGCATTAAAGCAGCATTTCCGATAACCATTTGAATGGCTAGTGCTTCACCAAAAGCTCGGGCCATCCCAAAGACAATCGCCGTTAAAATACCGGGAATTCCCGAACGCAAAACCACTTTGTAAATTGTCTGCCAGCGAGTCGCCCCTAAAGCTAGTGAGGCCTCACGATAATGACGCGGCACAGCTTTTAACGCATCGACGGTCATAGTAGTTACTGTCGGCAAAATCATAACAAATAAAACAAAGGTCCCTGCTAAAATCCCAAAACCTGTGCCGCCAAAAATTTGCCGAATTACAGGAACAATTACCGTTAAACCGATAAAACCATACACCACAGAAGGAATCCCCACTAAAAGTTCAATGACTGGTTGAAGAAATTTTTTCCCAACTTGTGGCGAAATTTCAGTCATAAAAATCGCCGCTCCTAACGCAAAAGGCGTGGCCACAATGGCAGCTAAAATCGTCACAATAAATGAACCGGAAATCAATGGCAGCGCACCGACTTCCACTTGACCGGAAGCATCTGTCTGGCTAGGATTCCAATTAGTACCAAATAAAAATTTCAAAGGATTTACGCCATCTTGAAAAAAAGTTGCGAGACCCTTGGAAGCAACAAAATAAAAAATCGCCACCACAACTAAAACAATTAAGGCAATACAACTAAAACTTAATAACTTGCCGCGCATTTCCAGTTTGGCTTTTTTAGATTTTTGTAATAACTTTTTTTGAATTTGCTCATCTGTTAAATGTTCCAAAGTATTCCTCCACTCATTCAGTAATCAAATTACCTTCCCAATCCCGGGCCACTTTCATGGCAGAAATGGGAATATATCCTAAATCCCCGACAATATTTTCTTGGATTTCATCACTTAAAACAAAAGCTAGAAATTCTGCCGTTAACTCAGAGGGTTCGCCTAAAGTATACATATGTTCATATGACCAAATGACCCAAGCGTTGGTGGTGACATTTTCATCTGTTGGTGCTACGTTATCAATACTTAAAGGCACCACATCATCAGTAATATAAGAAAAAGCCACATAACTAATGGCGCCTGGCGTATCGGTGACAATTTGTCGCACCATCCCGGTGGAATCTTGTTCTTGGCTCGTTTTGGCATTCGCACCATCTAAGACCCATTTTTCAAAAGTCCCCCGCGAGCCGGAGCCTGCTGCCCGATTCAATAACACCACCGGCAAATTAGCGCCGCCAACATCTGACCAGTTAGTAATTTCGCCGGTAAAAATTTTTTTCAAATCACTCATGGAAATATTTTCAATACCAATTTCTGAATTAATAATTGGGGCAATCCCCACTGCTGCGACTTGATGGTCCACTAGTTTACTGGCGTCCACACCGTCTTTTTCTTCGGCAAATAAATCAGAATTGCCAATTTCCACAGCACCTGTTTGCACTTGAGAAAGACCAGTTCCTGATCCGCCCCCTTGAACATTAATAAATTTCCCCGGATTTTCCGATTGAAATTCTTCCCCCACAGTTTCCACTAAAGGTTGTAAGGCAGAAGAGCCCACTGCGGTAATCGCCTCGCCTCGATCAATCCAGGCGGCACAACCACTTAAAAAAAAGAAACTCAAAAGGATCGGTAGAAAAATTTTTTTCTTCATATAAACCTCCGAATTTTTTTGAAAAACATCTTTCTCAATTAAGAGTACCGATTCTTTAATAATTTGGCAAGACAAAAAAGACAGCTCTTAAATATTTCTCATTTTCACAGATAAATTTTCAATCTTTTAAACTAGTTTTCTCGCTTTGAAAAATAAAAAAATTCCGACGACCCACTAAATGCGAGCTGCCGGAATTTTGAAATTTTCAGATTGAAATAAATTAAATTTTTAAGAAGCGACGCATTGATAAAACAGATCCTAAAGAACCAATTACCGCGCCGGTAATGACCATTAAAATAATGACTTGCGGAACAAGATCTCCTGGCGCCATTAAAGAATAACCAGTTTTCATCAAATCGCGATTAAATAAAGTGAAAATTTTATCGTAACCAAAGACCATCGCTAAAACTGGTACAACGGCTCCTAAAATGCCAACCCAGGCACCTTCAAGAAAGAAAGGCCAACGAATATAACCATTTTTGGCACCAACTAAACGCATAATTTGAATTTCTCTTTTACGCGTCATAATCGTAATTCGAATCGTATTAGAAATTAAGAAAATCGCCACCACAAGCAAAATGACCGTCCCAATAAGTCCCCATTTTTGCACACTAGAAGAAATATTAAAGACTTGGTCGGAAAAATCTCCGCCGTAATCTGCTTGCTCCACATTAGGAATTTCTTCGGCTGCTTCTTGGACCTCTTTAACATTTCCAGGTTCATCGGCTGAGACAATATAAGCATCTCGCAAAGGATTGGTGTCTCCGTCGAAAACATTAAAGGCATCGCCGTAAGATTCCGTTAGATTTTTTAATTGATCATCTTTACTGGAAAATTCAACACTTTCTACGTGATTGATTTTTTCTAGTTCCGTTCCCACGACTTCAACATCAGTTTCAGCGGTTTTTGTTTCCACAAAAACAGTTACGTTCACATTGTTAGCAATATCGTCGGCTAATTTGGTGACATTTAAGATAATCGCCAAAAATGCGCCCACTAATAAAAGAGTAATGGTCACCGCCGAAATAGAGGCAAAACTCATCCAGCCGTTACGTCGGATACTTTTGAAACTTTCCCAAATATGTCGAAAAAATGTTCTAAACATCGTAGCCGTATTCCCCCTCTACTTGGTCGCGAATGATTCGCCCATTTTCTACAGCAATTACCCGGTGGCGAATCGTATTTACGATTTGCGCATTGTGGGTTGCCATTACAACTGTCGTTCCTTGAGTATTAATCTTATCTAGTAATTTCATAATTTCCCAAGAATTTTCCGGATCAAGGTTCCCGGTTGGTTCATCGGCAATTAAAACTTTCGGTGTGTTGACAATCGCCCGAGCAATAGCCACCCGTTGTTGTTCCCCACCAGATAATTCAGTTGGGAAAACCCGGACTTTATGTTTCAAACCGACTAAATCTAAAACTTCCATTACGCGTTTTTTAATATCTCTTGGTTTGCGTCCAATAACTTGCATGGCATAGGCAACATTTTCATAAATTGTCTTTTTCGGCAGTAATTTGTAATCTTGGAAAACAACACCGATTTCTCGACGTAATAATGGAATATCTCTATTTTTTATATTCATCAAATCAAAACCCGCTACATTTAGTTGGCCTTTTGTCGCTTTTTCTTCTCGATACATTAATTTGATAAAGGTTGATTTCCCAGCTCCGGATGGTCCGACCACGTAAACGAATTCCCCTTGGTCGATTTTTACCGTGATATTACGAATCGCCGTCGTGCCATTCCCGTATTTTTTCATGACGTCTTGCATTTCAATCATAGCAAATTCCTTTCTATCCACATTTTCTTAATGCTTAGTGATTATAGCATCTTTTTATTTCACTCAGACAACAGACCGTTACAAATAGATGTCAATTTGAAAATATTTTTTAATCTTGGGCCAATTGCCACTTTAAATAGGCATCAATAAAGCCGTCTAAATCCCCATCCATCACGGCTTGGACATTGCCGGTTTCATAATTGGTTCGGTGATCTTTTACCATGGCATAAGGATGAAAAACATACGAACGAATTTGTGATCCCCAGCCAATTTCTAATTGATCGCCCCGCATGGCTGCTTGTTCGGCAGCTTTTTTTTCTTCTTCCAATTGATATAATTTGGCTTTTAACATCGACATAGCTTGCTCGCGGTTTTTTAATTGCGAACGTTGCGCTTGACTTGCTGCCACGGTTCCTGTTGGTAAATGGGTAATCCGCACCGCCGATTCCGTTTTATTAATATGCTGACCACCGGCACCGCTAGCCCGGTATGTATCAATTTTCAAATCATCAGGGTTAATATTAATTTCAATGGCATCATTTAATTCCGGCAAAACTTCCACCGAGCAAAATGATGTGTGGCGCCGAGCGTTAGAATCAAAAGGAGAAATTCGCACTAGACGATGCACGCCGCGTTCTGATTTCAAAAAGCCATACGCATTGTACCCTTTAATTAACAAGGTGACACTTTTTATGCCCGCCTCATCTCCTGCTTGATAATCTAACGTTTCTACCGAAAAATTATGTGCTTCCGCCCAGCGAATATACATCCGCAAAAGCATCGAGCCCCAGTCTTGTGATTCCGTTCCGCCAGCTCCCGGATGTAGTTCCACAATGGCATTCAAATGATCATGGGGGGTATTAAGTAATAAATTCAATTCAAAAGCTGCCAATTTTTCATGGAGTGTCAAAAGTCTAGTTTCTAATTCTTGCTGCAACTCAGCGTCAGCTTCTTCTTGAACCATTTCAAAAAGAACCGTTAACTCTTCTTCTTCAGTAGCAAAATTATGGAAGGAGTCATATTTATTTTTTAAAATATTGGTTTCGTCGATTAATTGCTGTGCTTGTTGCGAATTGTTCCAAAAATCAGGGTCGGTCATTTGATTTTCATTTAGAGCAATGCTTTCTTCCAATTGATCGAAGTTAAAGAGACCTCCTAAATGATTCGATTGTTTCGTGCATTTGTGCTAATTGATTTTTTATTTCAAAATTTTCCATTTGCTCACCTCATATTATTTTTAAAAAAAGAAAACAGGGTGACGTGACAATGTGTCAGCCACCCTGTAATTATTTTTGTTTCAAAAACGACCTTATTGACGGTGTTTTTTGAGCTGCGGTTAGGGAAAAAGATGTCCTTGTTTTAAAATCCAAATTCGGGATTTTAACAATTCCCCTATTTTCCTACACCGCAAACCGCTCCAAAAACAACCTTATTGACGGTGTTTGGGGAGCAACAACTAGGAGAATAGATAAAATTTTTAAAATCCAAAATCAGGATTTATAAAAAATTTTCCTAATTCTCTACGTTGTTCATCGCTCCCCAAACAGCCTTATACTAAATTTTTGCCGTGGCAGTTTTTGAATTTTTTGCCGCTGCCGCATGGGCATGGATCGTTACGTCCGACCATTGGCATTTTTTTCACTGGTTTTTGAGCGGCTACGACTTCTTCTTGACCTTCTTGTCTAGCAGGACCCGCTGGCACTTGTTCTCTTTGAACATTTTGGCGAATTTCAGCTTTCATAAATAACCGCGTCACTTCAAACTCGATATTACCAATCATATCTTCAAACATTTGGTAACCTTCTGTTTGATATTCCACCAACGGATTATTTTGTCCGTAGCTTCTTAGGCTGACGGATTGACGCAGTTGGTCCATCGCATCAATATGATCGGTCCATTTGTTATCAACAACTCGCAAAATAACTACTTTTTCAAATTCCAACAATTGTTTATCGGAGTTAAGAACTTTTTTCTTTTCGGCCAAAACTTTTTCAGCTCGGGCATATAAATCATCTTTAATTTCTTGGGCGGATTTGTCTTTCAAATCTTCTACCGTAATATCATCTTCATGAACAATGGCATTGCCAGCAAAATCAACAATTGCTTGTAAATTCCAAGTTTTCGGATCCAAAAGGGTGTGGGAATCCACTAAGCGTTCGATGGTCCGTTTCACCATATTCATTAAAATAGGCGTCAAATCTTCTTCAGATAAAATAATTTGTTGGCGTTGAGCATAGATGATTTCCCGTTGTTCACGAATCACATCATCATATTGCAAAATATTTTTCCGCGTGTCGTAGTTATTCCCTTCGACCCGTTTTTGCGCGCCTTCAACTTGTTTTGAAATCATGCTAGATTGAATAATGGCATCTTCTTCTGCCAAATTCATCCGTTCAAGAAAAGCCGTTACCCGTTCAGAACCAAAGCGTTTCATCAAATCATCTTGTAAAGATAAATAAAATTGGGTAATCCCAGGGTCACCTTGACGACCGGCACGACCACGCAACTGGTTATCAATCCGGCGTGATTCATGGCGTTCAGTACCAATAACAGCCAAGCCGCCTAATTCTTTAACGCCAAGACCTAATTTAATATCGGTTCCTCGACCAGCCATGTTCGTAGCGATGGTTACCGCACCTTTTTGTCCGGCATTCATAATAATTTCGGCTTCTTTAAAGTGATTTTTGGCATTCAACACTTCATGAGGAATTTTTTCTTGATTTAACATTTCACTGAGCAATTCTGAAGTTTCAACCGCAACAGTACCGACTAAAAGAGGTTGCCCTTTTTGGTGGCGTGCTTTAATGTCTTCAACAACAGCTTTAAATTTAGATGACAAGTTTGGATACAATAAATCCGCACGGTCGTCACGCACAATCGGACGGTTGGTTGGAATTTGAATTACTTGCATATTGTAAATTTCCCGGAATTCTTCTTCTTCCGTTTTTGCCGTCCCGGTCATCCCAGAAAGTTTGGCATACATCCGGAAATAGTTCTGGAAAGTAATTGTCGCCATAGTTTTGGTTTCATCTTCGATTTCCACGCCTTCTTTAGCTTCAATCGCTTGGTGCAACCCATCAGAATAACGACGGCCATCCATAATCCGACCAGTAAATTGATCGACAATCAGCACTTTACCTTCTTGGACCACATAGTCAATGTCGTTAAGCATAATATAATTAGCCCGCAAACTTTGATCTAAATAATGCGTTAAAGAAGTATTTTCCACATCGTATAAATTCGGCACGCCAAAATTTTCTTCGGCTTTATCAATACCTTCTTCAGTTAAAGTAATTGTTTTAGATTGGACGTCGATTTTATAATCTTCGTCTTCTTTTAACCGTTTAATGAAATTATCGGCTCTTGTATAAAAAGCAGTGGATTTTTCAGCTTGACCAGAAATAATCAATGGCGTTCTCGCTTCATCAATTAAAATGGAATCGACTTCATCCACAACGGCAAAATTTAGCGGACGTTGAACCATTTGATTGCGGTAAACAACCATATTGTCCCGCAAATAGTCAAATCCTAATTCATTATTAGTAGAATAAGTAATATCACAAGCATAAGCGGCACGCTTTTCTTCAGAAGACAAGGCATTTAAATTCAGACCCACCGTCAATCCTAAGAAACGATAAAGTTCGCCCATTTCTTCGGCATCCCGAGTGGCCAAATATTCATTGACGGTAACTACGTGCACGCCGCGACCGGATAGCGCATTTAAATAAACTGGCATGGTGGCGGTTAAAGTTTTACCTTCACCTGTTTTCATTTCGGCGATATCGCCATTATGCAACACTTGTCCACCCATGATTTGCACATGATATGGATACAAGCCTAAAACCCGCTTAGCTCCTTCACGAACAACGGCAAAAGCTTCTGGTAATAAATCGTCGAGATCGCGACCTTCAGCAACTTGTTTTTTGAAGTCTTCTGTTTTTTCTCGTAATTGATCGTCGGTTAAATCGGCCATCTGTGAAGCAAATGTTTCCACCTCGTCTGCTACTTTGGAGAGGCGTTTTAGTTCTTTTTTATCATTTTCAATTATTTTCTTTAAAAAGTTCGCCATGGAATGATCCTTCCTATCCTGAATTTCATCAATGACCGGTCTAAATTTTTAGACTGGTAGCATTATCTGCTTAAGTTTAGCATTTTTATATGTAAAAATAAAGCTGAATTTTTGATCCAACTTAAAAACAAGCTGTTCTTTTAGTCAATGGCTGACTAGAAGAACAGCTTGCCTCAATTTTTTTTAATTAATTCGTTTCGATTAAACCGTATTTACCATCTTTACGACGATAAACAATGCTTGTTCCATTCGTTTCGGAATCTTCGAAAATAAAGAAACTATGGCCTAACATATTCATTTGTAAAACGGCTTCTTCTGAATCCATTGGTTTTAAAGAAAGGCGTTTGGTCCGCACAACATCTAACTCATTGACTTCTTCTTCCACCTCAGTTGTTGGTACTGGAATATCAGCACCTTCACGAGATTTACGATTGATCTTCGTTTTGAATTTGCGGATTTGTCGTTCTAGTTTATCCACTACAAGGTCGATACTTGCATACAAATCAGGTGACGTTTCTTCAGCACGGAGTACAATATATGGCAAAGGAATCGTAACTTCCACTTTAGCAGTTTTTTCAGAATAAACTTTTAAATTCACATGTGCAGTTGCATCTGGTACATCAGTAAAATAGCGTTCCAACTTACCGACTTTTTTTTCGGCATATTCACGAATCGCTGGAGTCACTTCAATATTTTCGCCTCGGACATTGTATCTGAACATAACAATTTCCCCTTTCGTTTACCAAATCGAAGGAAAAATAAAGGACCACTCTTTATTTTTCCTTTCTTGACTCAATTATAGCGAATGGGAACTGATTTGGAAAGTAAATCGCTATCAAATCGGCAAATTAATTTTTCAGCGGGCGAAACTTAAGGTTTTTACAACCTTTAAATTTTGTCCTTCACAAGCTTGTTGGGCTCTAACTAAGGTGGTGCCAGTCGTGTAAACATCATCAATTAAAATAATTTTTTGAGAGCTATTGGCAAATTTTTCATTCACTTCAAAAACTTGTGGCAAATTCATCCGTTCTTTCTTTTTTTGAAAACTTTGGGCTGTAAAATCTACTTTTCTATTTAGGAGTGGCGTGTAAGCAAATTTTGCACTTTCCAATACGGCAGTTACTTGATTAAATCCGCGACTTTCGTAACGCTGACGGCTGAGCGGAATCGGCACTAAAAGATGGTTTTTAGGAATCGTGATTTTCCCAGCGAGCATTTCCGTTAAAGCAAAGCGGTAATGATACGCCCCTTTAAATTTAAATTGCTCCATCCACTCCGAAAAATCTGCATCATACATAAAAAAAGCTTCATGAGGCACTTTTTGGCTATAGACAGTCTGCCATTTTAAACAATCAGAACAAATTTCCTTTGTTGTTTGGCTGCGGGCACAGCCAGGACATCTTGGTTGGGGAATTTCAGTGAATTTTTTTTGGCAGCTTGAACATAACTGAAACGGCGGTTTATTGCGAATTGTAAACAGCTCAAAAAAAGCAAATTGCGTAGGACTCTCTTTTAGACAATTACAACAAATCATTAAGTAGTCCTTCCTTTTGGGCCATTCGATTGAGCTGAATAATTTCTTGTTTGGCCGCGACCATCGCCGCACTTTTCCCACCGTGTAAAAAACAAACTGTACCGGTGGGCTCGTCTATGCTCCTTCCCACACGGCCTGCAATTTGGACGAGGACTTCTTTTTGATAAATTCTTTCTTCCGCTCCGATTACTAATACTTGAATCCCTGGCAAAGTGACCCCGCGTTCCAAAATCGTTGTGCATAAAATCAGGTCAAATTGTTGGGCGCGGATTTGTAAGACCTTTTCTAGGCGTAAAGGATCTTTGGCGTGGACAGATGTAATCTTTTTTTCAGGGAAATATTTTTGTAAACACAATAAAAATTTCTCCATCCAAAGAATTTCTGGGCAAAAAATCAACCAGCAATCTTGTGCTAGCAGCTGACAAATTGTTGCGGGAATTTTTTTTAATAATTTTTCGGACCAGCGCCAACACCAAAAAAATGTTGGCACGCTTAATGATTTTTGATGAAAACGAGCCGGTAAAATCGTATAAGCTAAATCCCCGGTGTTCATTTTTTTTAGTTGATTTTTCGTGGGCGTGGCCGTTAACATGACCAATCGTCCTTCTTTTTTTAGCGCGGTAAGTGCCGCTCGTTGCAAAAGATCATCATTGGCAAAAGGAAAAGCATCCACTTCATCAATAATTAACAAAGATAAACTTCCGTAAAAACGTACCAATTGATGCGTAGTACAAACGACTAGCGCTTCTCCTTGATATTTTTCCTGACTTTGACCGTATAAGACGACTTGCGGGACAGATGGAAAACTTTTTTTCAATCTTGGGGCGATTTCTAAACATACATCAATTCTTGGCGACGCCCAGGCCACTTGCCCGCCTGAAGCTAGCACTTTAGCGATTAATGCAAAAGTCATCTCTGTTTTTCCAGCGCCAGTTACGGCCCAAACTAAACAAGCGGGCGACTGTTTTTCTTTTCCAAGTAGCCATTCGCTGACTTTCGCTTGTGCTTTTGTTAAGGGATGCGGATAATGTGGTTGAACCGATTGGAGGAGATATTTTTCTCTTGGCAGTTGCCACAAAAAATCCCCTTGCGTCACTCGCCCTAAATTCACACAATAAGGACAATAAATCCGTCCATCAGCTAAAGTAAATAGTGTGCTGGAAAATTGTGATCCACAACGCTGACAAATAGCAATTTTTCCTTCGATGATTAGTCCGGGAATTTTTTGGACTGATTGATCAAGCTTTTTTAATCCTTCATCAGAAATTTCTGCCGTTAATAATCTTCGCCCTAGCAATCGTTTCATAAAAAACCTCCTTACTAAAAAATACGCAAAAAAAATTCCGCCTATTGAACTAGACGGAATCTTAAGAAATTATTTAAAGTAAGCTAACACGACTGCGCATTTGAAAAATTTAGCTGTGCAAGGTATTATTTCATTAAACCTTTCGCTTGTGCCAAAACTTTTTCGCCATTCATTAAACCATAGTCGGCCATGTTGATAACATCAACTGGAACCCCTTTTGGTGCCAATTTTTTGGTGAAATCATCTTTTAAAAAGCGCACTTGTGGCCCTAATAAAACAACGTCAGCTGGGTGTTTTTCCATTTGTTCCTCAAATTCTGATGATGAAATTGCATAAATATCTGAATCGTAATCTTCAGCAGTTGCTGCTTTTTGCATTTTACTTACTAATAAACTAGTGGACATCCCTGCTGAACAAACTAACATAATTGTTTTCTTTGCCATAATAAATCCTCTCCTTTTCATTTCTACTTTAATTATAGAACCCTCAGCTTCAGTGTCAAATATTTCCCCTTGACAAATTATTTTCATTTCAACACTTTAACCATCTTTCAACTTAAAATGAGCCAATGACTGGAGGAAATCATGCCGACACCATTTATTACAATTAAAGAAAATAGTACTAATGAAATGATAATCAAAAAATCTCGTTTTATCACGCAACTTATCCGGGTAGAAAATCTCGAATCTGCGCAAGAACACTTGGCAGAAATTAAAAAAAATCATCTTAAAGCCAATCATTCTTGCTGGGCTGTAATCATTAATACGATTCCGGTTACGGAACGCTCCAGTGATGATGGCGAGCCTAGTGGTACTGCGGGGCTTCCCATGTTGGAAGTTCTTAGAAAAAAACAACTCACCAATATTTTAGCGGTAACTACTAGATATTTTGGTGGTATAAAACTAGGAAGTGGCGGATTAATCCGCGCTTACGCCGGTAGTATTTCAGAAAGTTTGGCCACCACCACTCTCGTTATAAGAGAACTTTTTTTCGCACAAATTGTAACAATTTCTTATAGTCAGCATGCGACGGTCACGAATTTTCTTGACCAGCATCTCGAATTTTATTTGCAAGATACCCAATATTTAGCCGACGTCACCTTAACTATTATGGTAAAAGAAAATGAACAAGAATTATTTGCCAATGAACTCACCAACTTGCTGCAAGGTTCGGTAACAATTAAAAAAGGCCCTGCTCAAAATTTTGAACGGGACCTTCCACTTGATTATTTTTCTAAATAAAATTCAAACCGTCCACCAGCGTATTGTGTCCGCACATACTCAAATGGTCGACCATTTTCAAAATAAGAAATTTGTCGCAACCGTAAAATAGCTTCGCCACGTTTCATATCTAAGTAGTCGGCGATTTGTTCAGCTGCCGTAATCGCTGAAATGGTTTGTTCCGCATGCCCCACTGTAAATCCATGATTGGCTAAACTTTGGTAAAAAGAATTGGTGACTTCACTTTTACTAAAATCTTTCACCAAATCAGCTGGAATGGCGGCCACTTCGAAACAAATCGGCACTCCATCGGCATAACGAATCCGTTCCATGCGAATAATGTTCGACTCGTCAGTCAGTTGGAGTCGCTCCATTTCTGAGCTGGAAGGTTTCGTCAAATAATAAGCAATCGTCTTAGAGGACGGCTTTTTATTTTGCGACAACATAATTTCAGTGAAACTTGTGGTACCAGTCATTTTTTCTTGGACTTTTTCTGAGGCGACAAAAGTCCCAGAACCGACTTTTCGCTCTAGAATTCCTTCATCAGCCAAAGTTTGAATCGCTTGGCGCAAGGTCATCCGCGATACTTTAAAGCGCACCGCAAGCTCTCGTTCTGCGGGCAGACGATCGCCTACTTGCCAAAGACCTTTTTCAATTTCATTTTTAAGCTGATCGTGAATTTTGATATATACTGGAACTGCTCCTTTAGCCACTTTGCCGGCCTCCTCAAAAAAATTATTGGTCTACCTTAATTTACACGATAAATTTAGAAAGTTCAAGCGTTAACGCAATCAAAAAAAAGTGGCCACTCAAATTTCTTGAGGGCCACTCTTTTTTATAAGTTGTTATCGTTTCGATCTAGATAATCGTTTGCTTTTTTTGCGGCTTCATCTTTTTTCTTATCGGCATCTTCTTTTGCATCGCCAACTTTTTGTTGTACTTTCCCTTTTAATTCTTCTGATGCATCGTTCGTTACTTTCCCTTTAAGCTCGTTCAATTTACCTTTGATTTTATCCTCGTTTACCATAAATAATCCGCTCCTTTATTTTTTATTATATAAATAGCGTAACATCGACTACGATCTTTAACCAACGATATGATTTCAACTGCCGAAAAACGGCTAGAATTCAACATTCCTCAAAAGAAAATCTGCTCCTTACAAAAATAACAACGCTTCAACAATTATTCTTTTCTAATCGTTTTGTTTTAAGAGCCAACAAAAAAAGCAACCCATGGGCTGCTTTTTTTTAAAATAATATTTTATCTTAATCATGACTGGGGTAGCTGGATTCGAACCAACGCATGAGGGAGTCAAAGTCCCTTGCCTTACCGCTTGGCTATACCCCAATGGTGGAAGAAAGTGGATTCGAACCACTGAACCCGAAGGAGCGGATTTACAGTCCGCCGCGTTTAGCCACTTCGCTATTCTTCCAAGAGTCGAGTCAGACTCGACTTTATAAATATACCGAATTTCAAAAAAGTTTTCAAGTCTTTTAAAAGATTTTTTTTATTTTTTCTCAGAAAATTAATCTTGTAAATTCCAACTGCGAATCAAAGCTTCAAATCCTTCATCTTCTGTTTTGACAAAAATACTTTGCGCATTAGGAAATTGAACGGTAAAACCTTTCTCCACTGGAATAATTTTCCCAATACTTTTTTTCCCAATCGTTAACTCTGTCACTTCTTGATCTAGGCCATCAATTTTTTCAGTAATCGTATTGGCTTTTACTTCAACTTGTGGATTTTTTTTACTCATGTGGCATCTCCCATTCAAAATTATTAGCGATGGAAAAATTCATCGCTGCCCCAATTAAATTAGCGTCATTGCGGTATTGGCAAGCGACAATTTCCGGGGTAATATCGGTTAATTCTTTTTCAATGCATAAAGCTTTCACCCGTTTATTCAATTCAGCAATTAATCCTGGTTTGGCTGAAATCCCGCCGCCCAACACTAAAACTTCTGGATCCAAAGTGAATTGTAAACTGAAAAGTCCTTGAGCCAAATAATTATAAAATTTTTCGACTTCAACTTGTGCCAACTTGTCGCCAGCTTCGGCTAAATCAAAGACTTGTTTTCCTGTGAAACGATCGTGTGAAACATTTTTTGCGTCACAATAACGCCAGCCCATGCGCACAGCCGTCCCTAATTCTGAAAAAGTAAATCCTTGATCTAAAATCATTAAGCCAAATTCGCCACCATATAAATGCGCGCCTTTTAACAATTGCCCTTGATTAAAAACTGCGCCACCGACACCGGTGCCTACTACGACAAAAAGAACATCTTTTTTACCTTTAGCAACGCCTTGATAGACTTCTGCAAGTCCGGCGCAATTGGCATCATTTTCGATTTTAACTGGCAAGCCAAATGTCTGGGTTAAATCTTCAAAAATATTGAAAAAATGAATATAAGGAATAGCTGAAATCCCCCGAATCATTTGTTTTTCCACATCCACCACGCCAGGCGCTGCTAGGGAAATACCTTGCAAACCATAATCTTTAAATTGTTCCTTAACTTTTAACATTTCTTTTTTCAAACCATCGTAAGTTGTTGGCGTTTTAAATTCACTTTGCTGACTTAACTTTTCTCCGTCCCACAAACCAAATTTTACTGCCGATCCCCCTAAGTCAAAAACCAATAGCATAAAAATCCCCTCGATTGTCCATATATTTTTCTTTATTGTACCGTAGAATTCGCTTTAAACCTAGTATCAATTTACTTATTTGAATGAAAAATTTACCTTCAGCAATTTATTTCCGGCGATACGTATACGGTCCATGATAGGTTTCATCAAGATTACGTCTTAGCGAAAATTTCAACGGAACATAGTCAATCCCCCCTGGAACAAAAGGATGGCACCGCAAAATCCGCGCACTTCCCATTAAAAATCCTTTAAAAGCGCCATGGGTCAAAACGGCATCTTCCATATAATGCGAACAGGTAGGATAATAACGACAGCGACTAGGAATCGCTGGCGAAATAAAACGTTGGTAACCGTGAACGAGTGTAACAATTATCTTTTTCATCTATTTTCCTTCTTTTTCAAACTGCCTTTAGTATACCAAAAAACACAAGTCAATTCATGAATCTGAATTGGCTTGTGTTTAAATTTAGCTTAAGATAGTTACTGTTACCGTCCGTCGACCCCAAGAGTCAAGAAGACTTGGATCAGCAAAGTGGACATCAATAATATTTCCTTTGATTGCACCACCTGTATCACTGGCTACGGCTTGTCCATAACCTTCGACATATAATAAAGTTCCCAGCGGAATCACATTAGGATCCACCGCTACAGCCATTGGATTTTGAGTTAAATCTTGTCCCAAAGCGGTCACTGTTCCTCCACCAATTGCTCCTTCTGCATAAGAATAAGCAGTTGATTCCATCACCAAAGTTCTTCCAGATGGTGCGGACGCTTCTTGTGCAGCAGCTTCTTGGGCGGCAGCTTCTTGGGCAGCAGCTTCTTCAGCGGCAGCTTTCTCGGCGGCAGCTTCTTGTGCAGCGGCTTTTTCAGCAGCAGCTTTTTCGGCAGCAGCTTTTTCAGCAGCGGCTTTTTCAGCAGCGGCTTTCTCGGCGGCGACTTTTTCAGCAGCGGCTTTTTCAGCAGCGGCTTTTTCGGCAGCGGCTTTTTCAGCGGCAGCTTTTTCGGCAGCTTTCGTTTCAAGATCCGCTTCTAATGTATCCACGGCCTTTGATTTGGCAATAGCACTTAATAAATTCTCTCCCAGAATTTCAGCACTTTCCACTTGGACAGTATGTAATGGTTCATTTTGCAAGGTGTCTGCATAAGCCGGGATGACATGTCCAAAAACAAATAATGAAACTGTCATTGCAATGGCAATTAAATTTTTTTTCAAATAGAATCCTCCCTTTCAGTACTTTCATATCCTAACAAAGAAAACCGGGCAGAAGGTTGCAGTTTATTTAAAGCTTTGTAACACAAATGAGCGAAATTCATTTTTTGTAACATACGTTTTAAAAAATAATCGTGTTATTTAATTGATTAATTCCCCCGTTTTAACAGCATTACATAAATATTTATCGTTTTTTTATTTTCAAATTTAAATCGCAAAATTTCTCTGTTGAAATATTTCTCGGAAAAATCCGGAAAAACTCGCCATAATTTACAGCTATGTAACAAAAAAGACAAACCACAATCTAACGTGGTTTGTCTTTTAAATTAACGGATATAAATATCAATGTGGTTGCCTACTGTACCTCGATCGTAAACTTTAGCCGAATTGCCAAAAGGCGTTGCAATTATAGTTCCTTTTGGTAAAGAACTAGCAGCAACAATATAACCATCTCCGTCACATACATATCCATTACTATTCACGTGGCGCCCGGGGATACTTAAGCCTCCACCAGGTAAAACAGATTGTGAATAATAAGTAAATTTGTAGCCACCGGAGTTAACAACACCAGTACTTAAAAAGGTGCTCAATGACATACTTTGACTGCTTTGGCTCGCTGCCAAACGTGCTGCTTCAACCGCGGCTGCTGCTTCTTTTTCTGCTTGTGCTTTAGCTGCAGCTGCCGCTTGTTCTGCTGCTGCTTGTTCTGCTGCTGCTTTTTCTTCGGCGGCTTTTTTCTCAGCTTCTGCTTTCTCTTGGGCAATTCGTTCTTTTTCAGCTACATCTTCTTTTAAAGTAACAAACGCTTTTGATTGGCTCACTGAGTCAACTAAGCTCACACCTAAAGTAGTAGCACTCGCTTTTGTTTCAACTACTTGAATAGTTGTATTAGCTTCATTTTGAAGTGGTTCAGCATAAACATTTAATGTATTACCAACAGCCATCAAAGCTCCCAGCATGGCAAATGGTATTATATTTTTTCGCATCGTGTAAAATTTCCTCCCTAGAAATAACTTAATTAAAGATTAACAGAAAGGAGGAGGCAGTAGATTACTAACTCTTTAAAGCTATGTGACAGGAAAATCTAATCCAGACCGTTTTGTAAACATTTTGTAAAATTAAAAGGATGTTTTTTTTAGTCGCTTACTTCACTGTTTTAACAACGTTTCTTGAAAATAATGTCAAATTTAATCTTTTTTGCTGGATTTTTTGACAATTTCTTGTAATATTTGACCATTTTTACCAGTTATTCAGCTCTTATTTAACAACGAGGTAACAAATAAGACAAAAATCCCCGGACAAAAATAAAGATTTCTGTCCAGGGATTTTTATTTGTTCTCATTTTATTGTAAAAAGCTAAAAATATGTTGCCAAACAGCACCGTCAAAAACATCCATTGCCTGTTGGTCGCCAAAGACACCGTAACCTAATGCCGCTCCGACTAAGAAAAAAAGGAGCATGCCCACCAAAAGCAATAAAACTTTTATAATAGTGACTAAAATGTAGCGAACATTATCTGAACTCATGGCTCACCTCTATGCTAAAGCACCCACTGCTGTTGACTCTGTCGTTGCATTAATTCTTTCAACGTCAGCGCCCAGTTGTTGTAATTTTTCCGTGAAATGATAATACCCTCGATCCAAAAATTGTAAATTAGTAACCCGCGTAATGCCTTCTGCTCTAAGTCCGGCCAAAACAAGAGCCGCTGCTGCCCGCAAATCCGTAGCTTCCACTTGGGCGCCTTGTAACTTAGTAGGTCCGTAAATCATGGCGGTATTATTTTCAATTTTAATTTCGGCATTCATCCGGCGCATTTCTTCTAAGTGTTGGAATCTATTTTCAAAGACAGTTTCTGTTACGACGGAAGTTCCAGAAGCAACTAATTGAATGGCTGTCATTTGCGCTTGCATATCTGTTGGAAATCCTGGGTGAGGCATGGTTTTAATATCGGTCGCTTTAATTTCTACAGGTCCGATAACTCGCAAACCCTCTTCTTCTTGAGTGATCTCAGCACCCATTTCCCGTAATTTTGAAATCAATGGACGATTGTGTTCAGAAATAGCATCTTCAATTAACACGTCGCCTTGAGTCATAGCGGCGGCTACCATAAATGTACCAGCTTCAATCCGATCTTGGACAATAGCGTGTTCAACGGCGTGCATCTCTGTCACACCTTCAATCCGCATTGTTTCAGTCCCGGCGCCATAAACTCGCGCGCCCATTTTATTTAACACGTTCGCTAAATCAACAATTTCCGGTTCGCGAGCGACATTTTCAATAATTGTCGTACCGACTGCTTTTACAGCAGCCATCATAATATTTTGTGTAGCGCCCACACTAGGAAAGTCCAAATAAATCCGGCTGCCCTTCAATTGGGTCGCATATGCTTCAATATAGCCGTTAGTTTGCTTAATCGTCGCACCTAACGCCCGGAATCCTTTTAAATGTAAATCAATTGGCCGCTTGCCAATCGCGCATCCACCAGGCATAGCTACCCGAGCATGGCCATTACGCGCCAAAAGAGGCCCCATCACAACAATCGAAGCCCGCATTTGACTAACAAATTCATAAGGCGCTTCAAAATTTAACGGATGCGTGGCATCAAAAGTAATTTCTTTATTTTCTTCATCAAATTGCAAATCCACATTTAAATGTCGAATCACTTCATTCATCGTAAAAACGTCAGACAAGATTGGAATATTTGAAAATTTACTAACGCCTTGATCTGCTAACAAGCCAGCAGCTAAAATCGGCAGTACAGCATTTTTAGCACCTTCTATTGCAACGGTACCTTTTAATTTTTTTCCACCACGAACAACAATTTGTTCCATAATTTCCCTCCAGCAACTCAAGAAAAGTTTAGCTTACTGTATTTTTAAAGTAAGTTCATTCATTTTTATTTTTCGGTCATTTTTTGAAAATGAGTAAACAATTTTCTAAAATAAATTTTGCGCGCTTGCAAAAAGATTGCGAAACAATGCTAAAATTTCTAAGAAAAAAGTTGAGGCTAAATAGCCAATTCCTATTGATATTAAAACGAGGAACATGCGAATTTGCGGTTGATTATTTTTTTTGAAAAATTGATCAATGCGCAAGGCCTGTAACGACCAAAACGTTAAGTAGATAAAAGCAAAGTGACAGACAATCCGCACAATTGCATCTACGCCGAAACTATTCATCGTTCATCCTCCTGATTTTTAAAGACTGAATTAGCATACCATAAAATAGCGGGAAAACCAACCGAAATTCGTTGCGATTTAAAAAGTAGCTTTACAAATGGCAACAAAATAGCTAAAAATCATTCTAAAAAAAATCGTTGTTTTTAAGGAAAAATCCATAAAAACAACGATTTTGATTGGAAAAGATGAGATGTGGACGAGCTTGATAGACGGTGTATTGCAGTCTGCACCTAGAGAAAAAGATAAAATCTTTTCCGAATGAAACATTCGTAACGATTTTTCTATTTTCTTACGATGCAAACCGACTGAAACACAACCTTAGTAGACGGTGTGTTTTGAACAATGGCGTAGAAAATAGACAAAATGCTTTCTGACTGTTTTGCAGTCATACACCATTTTCCTAATTTTCTACGCCATTAACCGTTCAAAACACAACCTTGTTCTATAGATGTTTGGAGACGTTTATTCGATTAATTGCGCGGTGTAGGGCTACTGTTGCGCGTTTTAATTGATCGGCATCTTGAGTTTCTTTGGCTTTTTCAATTAATCGCTCTGCTCTTTTCCGTGCTCGTTCCGCCCGGGAAACATCAATATCGCGTTCCCGTTCGGCAGAGTCGGCAATAATCGAAACCACATTATCGCGGACTTCTAAAATACCACCGTTAACGGCGATCCAGTCCACATGGGTATCGGCATCGCTGCGTTTCACCCGTACTTCATCAATTTCCAGAGGGACAATAATTGGCGCATGCTTTGGCAAAATACCTAGCTCGCCATTTAACGTTTTCGCTACGACAATGCGTGCATGGTGATCATACACGATGCCATCAGGAGTTACGACATTCACTTTAATGAGTTCAGCCATATTTTTTCCCTCCTTATTGGGCAAGCCGTTTTGCTTTTTCCACTACATCTTCGATTGGTCCAACCGCACGAAATGCTTCTTCAGGCAAATCATCATATTTACCAGCTAAAATTTCTTTAAAACCGCGGACAGTTTCTTTTACCGGCACATATGAACCTGGCAAACCAGTAAACTGTTCAGCCACGTTAAAGTTTTGTGATAAGAAAAATTGAATACGGCGGGCGCGAGCCACTAAGATTTTTTCTTGGTCAGACAATTCGTCCATCCCTAAAATAGCAATAATATCTTGCAATTCACGGTAACGTTGTAATACGCGTTGGACTTCCATGGCTACTTCATAATGTTCTTCCCCAACAATTTCTGGCGTTAAAGCACTTGAAGAAGAAGCCAATGGATCAACAGCTGGATAAATCCCCATTTCAGTTAGGCGTCGTTCCAAGTTGGTTGTAGCATCCAAATGGGCGAAAGCTGTCGCTGGTGCCGGGTCAGTATAGTCATCGGCTGGTACATAAATGGCTTGAATCGAAGTAACGGAACCCTTTTTAGTAGAAGTAATCCGTTCTTGCAATTGGCCCATTTCAGTAGCTAACGTTGGTTGATACCCAACAGCAGATGGCATCCGACCAAGTAAAGCCGACACTTCAGAACCTGCTTGAGTAAAACGGAAAATGTTATCGATAAAGAGTAACACATCTTGACCAGCTTCATCACGGAAATATTCAGCCAAAGTTAAACCAGTTAAGGCCACCCGCATCCGGGCACCTGGCGGCTCATTCATTTGTCCAAAGACCATGGCCGTTTTCTCGATTACGCCAGACTCTTTCATTTCAAAATAAAGGTCGTTCCCTTCACGAGTTCGTTCACCAACACCGGTAAACACTGAAAGTCCACCGTGTTCTTGAGCAATATTGTGAATTAATTCTTGAATTAAAACAGTTTTACCAACACCGGCACCACCAAACAAACCAACTTTCCCACCTTTAAGGTAAGGAGCAAGTAAGTCGATAACTTTAATCCCGGTTTCTAAAATTTCTGTACTTGTAGATAATTCGTCAAAAGTTGGCGCTTGTCTATGAATAGATGAACGTTTCGCATCTTCTGGAAAATCTTCTTGCAAGTCGATAGCTTCACCTAAAACGTTAAATACCCGTCCTAAAGTTTTTTCACCAACTGGCACCATAATCGGATTTCCAGTGTCTAATACTTCCATGCCACGTTGCAAGCCATCTGTTGAATCCATGGCAATTGTCCGGACCATGCCGTCCCCTAGTTCCAAAGCAACTTCTAAAACAACTTTTGATTTGTGTTCATCTTTTTTATAAACAATTAAGGCATTATTAATATCGGGTAATGATTGATCTAGTGGAAACTCTACATCCACGACGGGTCCGATGACCTGAATGATCTTCCCTGTACTCATCCTTGTTTCCTCCTATTTCTACTCGAGCGCTTCGGCACCGCCGACGATCTCTGTAATTTCTTGAGTAATGGCAGCTTGACGAGCGCGGTTATAGGTAATAGTCAAGCCGTTAATAATGTTTTTAGCATTATCAGTAGCGCTCTTCATAGCCGTCATCCCAGCTGCATGTTCTGCCGTTTTGGCATCCACAATCGCCCCGAAAATCAGGCTTTCAGCGTATTGAGGCAATAAAATATCTAAAATCGCATCTTTCGATGGTTCCAAAATATATTCTTGCTCATACGTTTTTGCTTCAGCTGGATCCAGATCAGAAATGGGTAACATTTTTTCAACCCGATATTGACTTGTTAATGAATTGATGTGGTGATTGTAACAAACATATAACTCATCAAAAATTTGTGTAGAATACATTTTTGTAGCGGTGGTGACAATTTTTCGCACTTCATCAAATGAAGGGAAATCAGTCAGCCCTCGCAGTTCATATGCTAGTTGGAAACCTCGACCTTTAAAAAAGTCAGCTCCAACTCCGCCAATACACATTAAAACATAATCATCGGGGCTTTGATGGTCTTGTTCAATCATTTGTAGCGTCTGTTTAATGACCGCCGAATTGTAGCCACCAACCAAACCCTTATCTGAAGTGATTATAATATAGCCCGTTTTTTTCACGGGACGATCCGTCAGCATATCATGATATGGTGACTCCTCTTTTTTTCGATGAAAAAGCGGTGGATTTTCTGGATCTTCTTCTTCTTCGGCGTTCATCTCTTGAAGTTGGCTAGCAACTAAATGAGTGACCACTGAGCGAATTTTTCCGGCATACTCTTGAAAATTTTTCGAAGCAGCTTCAGAACGGGTTAATTTAGAACCAGACACCATTTGCATGGCGTGGGTAATTTGACTTGTTTTTTTGGTGGAAGCAATCCGCCGTTTAATTTCAATTAATGAACCGGCCATAACAATGTCCCCCTTCTAAGCTTTTTCGATTGTTTGAACTGTTTCGCTAGTAGACATCTGTGTTTTTTTACCAGCGGAATACATTTGTTTGTATTCATTAATCGCAGCTGATAATTTTTCTTCAGCAGGCAAGTCGCCAGTCGTTTTAATTTCATTCAGTAAATCGGCATGGTTATCATCAAAGAAACCAAACAATTGACTTTCAAAAGTTAAAATATCGTCAACAGGAATAGAATCTAAAAATCCCCGTGTTAAGGCAAATAAAATCAACACTTGTTTTGCAACAGGAATTGGTGAGTGAAGTTTTTGTTTCAGAATCTCCACTGTTCTTTTCCCACGATTTAATTTAGCTTGGGTTGCGGCATCTAAATCAGAACCAAATTGGGTGAACGCTTCTAGTTCACGATAAGAAGCTAAATCCAAACGCAATGTCCCAGCTACTTTTTTCATCGCTTTAATTTGTGCTGAACCACCAACCCGTGATACGGAAAGTCCGGCATCAATGGAAGGACGAATCCCAGCATAAAATAAATCTGATTCCAAGAAAATTTGTCCATCAGTAATGGAAATAACGTTCGTTGGAATATAAGCGGAAATATCCCCGGCTTGTGTTTCCACAAATGGTAAGGCCGTCATGGAGCCACCGCCCAATTCATCGGATAATTTTGCAGCCCGTTCTAATAAACGAGAGTGCAAATAGAAAACATCCCCTGGGTAAGCTTCACGACCTGGCGGACGACGCAAAAGCAAAGATATTTCACGATAAGCCACGGCTTGTTTTGATAAATCATCAAAAACAATTAAAACATGTTTGCCGTTATACATGAATTCTTCACCCATTGCTGTTCCAGCGTAAGGTGCGATATATAATAATGGTGCTGGTTGTGAGGCCGAAGCAGTCACAACAATGGTATAATCCATGGCGCCAAATTTCCGCAAAGTTTCTACTTGCGAGCGAACAGTGGATTCTTTTTGACCAATAGCGACATAAATACAAATCATATTTTCGTCTTTTTGATTCAAAATTGTATCAATAGCAATCGAAGTTTTACCGGTTTTCCGGTCGCCAATAATTAATTCCCGTTGGCCACGACCAATTGGCACTAAAGCATCGATTGCTTTTAGTCCCGTTTGAAGTGGTTCTTTAACGGATTTTCTTTGCATAACGCCAGGAGCCATAGCTTCGACTGGACGAGTTTTCGTCGTTTTAATTTCGCCTAAACCATCAACGGGCATCCCAAGAGGATTTACCACGCGTCCAATTAAACTTTCGCCAACTGGTACTTCCATAATTCGACCAGTCCGTTTTACTTTATCGCCTTCACGAATGTTATCGAAATTACCTAAAATGATAATCCCAACATCGTTTGTTTCTAAATTTTGTGCCATGCCGTATGAACCGTTTGGAAATTCCAACAATTCACCACTCATCGCATTTTCTAAACCGTGAGCGCGGGCGATTCCGTCACCGACATAAGTAACTGTACCCACTTCATCAACGGAAAGTTGGCTCTTATAGTTTTCAATTTGTTGCTTGATCAATGCACTAATTTCTTCTGCTTTGATGGCCAAATCTTTCACCTCTTTTAGTTTCCATAAATCTTAGTCTAATAATGATAATTTCATTTTTTCTAATTTTGTTTTTAAGCTTCCATCTAATACGCGACCGCTGGCTTCCACCACGACACCGCCTAAAATTGATGAATCAATTTGATTGGTGAGTTTCACTTCTTTGGAATGCGTCACCGGGGCGAGTTTTACTTGAAGTTGTGCTAATTGTTCATCCGTTAATGGGACAACACTTTTCACTGTTCCATATAAAATACCGCGATACTCATCATAACGCCGTTCGAACTCTTCAATCATTAAGACCACGTCATCCATCCGTTTATATTCATAAACAACTTTTAAGAAATCTTCAACGATTCCTTGAAAATGTGGAATTAACGCATCAAAAATATGATCTTTTTCATTCGGTTCTAATCGAGCATCAGTTAAAATATTTCCTAAATCGTCAAGTTCAACAAAAATCTTACGAACTTCGCGCAAATCTGCATAGACCACCGGAAGCAATTGTTTTTCTTCAGCAACTTCAAACAACGCTTTTCCGTATCTACGACCTACCATATATTTATCGAGTTTCATGGTCAGTTCCTAACTGAGCAATAAAATCATCAATTAAAGCGGTGTGATTGGCACTACTTAATTCTTGATTTAAAATTTTGCCGGCAATCTCTAAAGAAATATTAGCGACATCTTTTTGCATATCTCGCATCGTTTGTTCTTTTTCGCGAGTTAAATCAGCTGTCGTTTTCTCTTTGATTTTTTCGGCATCAGCTCGTGCTTCTTGCAAAATGTTTTGACGACTTTGTTCGCCGGACGTTTTGGCGGTATTGACAATATTCATGGCTTCAGAACGAGAATTTTGCAAAGCAGCTTGACGTTCCTGTTCCAATTTTTGCGCAGAAGTCCGCGCGATTTCAGCTGAATCTAAATCATTGGCAATTTTATTTTCCCGTTTCTCCATCATGGCAATCAGTGGTTTCCAAGCAAAAATTTTGATGAGATACATCAAAATAGAAAAGGCTAAGAGCACAAAAATAATGGTGCCTAAAGTGGTGGAAGGACCTGCTTCTCCTAATTTTAAAAAAGTAAACATTGTCCCTACTCCTTTCTGACGTAAAAAAATTACGCGCTAAAAATTTCTGCACAAGTAAAAGAAAGCAGGAGTGACCCCTGCTCTCTTTAGCAAATGCTTATTGTAAAACGAGTAGTAAGGCAACAACGATTCCTAAAATTGGCACGGCTTCAATCATACCTGCTCCGATGAACATGGTGGATCTTAATTGACCAGCTAATTCTGGTTGACGAGTCATAGACTCCAAAGTTTTGGAAATAACTTTTCCGTTACCATATGCGGCCGCGATGGCTGAACCAAAAACGGCGATAGATGCTGCGATGTAATTCATGTAAAATTTCCTCCTAGAAAATGTTTTTTATTTTGCAAATCATGGATAAACGTTATTCAATAGAAATTAACTTTCGGTAACTTCCAATTTGTGTCCGATGTACACACTGGACAAGGTGGTAAAAATGTAGGCTTGAATGGCACCGATGAAAATGGAAAAACCTATCCAAATCATTTCTAAAGGTAGCGCAAAAATAAAGCCGAATGGTGGAAATTGCATCGCCAGTTGGGCCACCAAAGTCAGTAGCACTTCTCCAGCATAAATATTTCCGTACAACCGTAAACCAAGTGTTAATACGTTGGTAAATTCCTCCATTATTTTAATAGGGAATAAAAAGCTGACGGGTTTAATGAAACTATTGATAAAATAACCTTTTGCTCCAAAGCGTTTCAATCCAAAGAAATTACTTAATAAAATAACTGTCATGGACAACGTTAAGGTCACCATTGGATCGGCAGTGGGTGATTTCCAAAGTGTAACTTCTCCTGGTAAGACAACTTTTGTCATCAAACCAATCGTGTTGGCAGTAAAGATAAATAAAAATAAGGTAAAGGCGAATAAATGCACGTTGCCTATTTCACTTTTTGGTAAATTATCACTCAATATGCCCCGTACAAAATCAATTAAGTATTCAATGGCGTTTTGTTTTCCTTTGGGCTTCATGCTAAGATGCCGGCTAAATCCATATACCAACAAGAACACGAACAAACACGTCAAGAAAATCATTAGACAAACGGTTCCGTCAAACCAAATTGGTCCAAGCTTAAACACCAAAGATTTTTCTTCCAAATCTCCTTCACCTCTTTTCTAGGCTACCTTGACCAAGCGCTGAATTTCTTCAGCAACTCAATGCACATTATAGTACCACCACCCCAAGAAAAT
Organism: Enterococcus timonensis; assembly: GCF_900104595.1. Lineage (GTDB taxonomy): Bacteria > Bacillota > Bacilli > Lactobacillales > Enterococcaceae > Enterococcus_J > Enterococcus_J timonensis. The sequence goes on along the minus strand of NZ_FNVY01000004.1, from coordinate 287,995 downwards.
TTCAAAGAATTTTCATAATTGCTTTCTTAAAAGAAAATGAAACAACAATAATGAGTGCCGGTTCAAAAAATAATTTTGTTCTTTTGAAAACACATGAAAACACCTTGCCTTATCAATCTTTACGCTCTAGGTATATGCTATCAGACTTTTTTAAAAAGGCAAAGTAAAGTGAATAATCAATCGTTTGATGAGTAAAATATGGGAATTAATGTTGTAAAAATGAGAAAAATTTTAACTGATTATCATTTTGAAAGGGGAATCGAAAAAAATTATTGCGACAAAAAACAGCACCTGTCCAAATTATTCACCAATTCATTTGGCACAAATATGACAACATAACGTGATTTACGTTCAAATTATGCATTTTCGTTAGAAAAAAAGATGACATGCTGACAATTTGTTTTGCAGTCATCTAGTATTTTTTTATTTATTGCCTTGTGAATTGGGGTAGCACTTAGAGAAAAAGATAAAATGTCTGCTGCCAGCTTTGCTGTCATTCACCATTTTTCTATTTTCTTACAGTGCTTAACCACCCAACCTTTTTCTATCTGTTTCTTTGCTTTAATGTGCGGTCGATTTCGCGTTTTTGTTCTTTTCGTTTAAGGTCTTCGCGTTTATCGTATTGTTTTTTACCTTTCGCTAAACCAATAAGGACTTTGGCATAGCCGTCTTTTAAATAAACTTTTAAAGGAATCAAAGTGGTGCCGGGAGTTTTCAATTCACCGGTAAATTTTTTGATTTGTTTTTTATGGAGCAAAAGTTTTCGGCTCCGCAAAGGATCGTGATTGAAAATATTTCCTTGTTCGTAAGGGCTAATATGGACATTCCACAAAAAAGCTTCTCCATTTTGAATTTTTACATAGCCGTCTTTTAAATTTATTTTGGCTTGGCGGATGGATTTTATTTCTGTGCCTACTAAAACCATGCCTGCTTCCACCGTTTCGATGATTGTGTAGTCGTGATAAGCTTTTTTGTTTTGAGCTAAAAGTTTACCTGCTCCTTTTGGCATTGCATACACCTACTTCTTTTTCTTAGCTCCCTTGTAAAAAGGTGCTTTGTTATTTTTCTTTTTGTTTTTAGATGGAGAATTATTTTTGCTATTGGAACTATTTCTACTATTAGAAGACGATTTTTTATTAGAACTATTACTATTTTTATGTTGATCTTTGGATCGGTGTTGATTTTTTTTATTTTTGCCGCCAGCTTTTTCTGGTCGATTGGCTTTATTTCCTTTTTTGCGATCTACTAAACTAAAATCAATTTGACGGGTCACTGGGTCACTTTTTTCAACTTTAATGCGGATTTTTTCGCCAAGTTGATACATTACACCCGTTCGTTCGCCGACTAAAGCCATTTTTCCTTCTAAGAAGTGATAAAAATCATCATGCAAACTATTAACATGGACGAGTCCTTCAATTGTATTGTCTAGTTCGATGAAGAGGCCAAATTTCGTAACGGAGCTAATCACGCCTTCAAAAATTTCTCCCAGATGATCTTGTAGATATTCGGCTTTCTTCATGGCATCTACCATCCGCTCAGCATCCACTGCTTTGCGTTCCATTTGTGAAGCGTGTTGGGCAATATCTGGCAATGTTTGCTCATAAATAGCTGTTTTAGCTGGCGTCGAATTTTCTGCATAATAATGAATCAAACGATGGACCATCAAGTCTGGGTAACGTCTAATGGGACTAGTAAAATGCGTATAGTCCTCAGCACCCAACCCAAAGTGTCCGACAGGTTCGGTAGTATATTTGGCTTGTTGCATACTCCGCAGCAACATCGTAGAAATCACCGCAGCTTCTGGTTTTCCTTGCACTTTAGCTAAAATATCTTGCAAATCAGTGGCCGTAATATTATTTTTCGTGCCATGAATTTTTAAGCCAAAGACGGTGACAAATTCAAAGAATTTCTCCATTTTTTCTTCTTTAGGCGCTTCATGAATTCGATAAATAAACGGTACATCTAATTTTTTAAAATGAGCGGCTACTGTTTCGTTGGCGGCCAACATAAAGGACTCAATCATTTTTTCGCCAACCCCACGCTCACGTAAAACAATATCGGTAACTTTTCCTTTATCATCAATAATCATCTTCGCTTCACGGTCTTCAAAATTAATTGCGCCCCGTTGACTGCGCATTTTTTGTAAAATTTCATGAAGTTCAGACATTTCATTAAACATAGGAACAAGGTCTTGATATTGAGCAATCGTTTCTTCATTATTGTCTTCTAAAATTTCATTCACCGCTTGATAGGTCATGCGGGCGGTTGTTTTTATGACACTTTTGAAAATTTTGTGTTGGACGACTTTACCATTGGGGGTAATTTCCATTTCACAACTCAAAGTCAAACGGGGTACGCCTGGATTTAGCGAACAAATATCGTTTGATAAACGTTGTGGCAACATAGGAATCACTCGGTCAGCTAAATAAACGGACGTTCCTCGCGCTAAAGCTGTTTCGTTTAACGCCGTCCCTTCTGTTACGTAATGGCTCACGTCGGCAATATGCACGCCTAAAAAGAAATTCCCATTTTCTAATTTGTGGACAGTGACCGCATCATCTAAATCTTTGGCATCAGCGCCATCGATGGTTACTAGTTGTTCGTGTGTTTTATCCACTCGAGAAGCAAATTCACTTTCAGAAATTGTTTCTGGAACTTCTTGAGCTTCGTCTAGCACTTCTTTAGAAAATTTAGTCTCCATACCTAAAGAAACGACCAGCGATAAAATATCCATTCCCGGATCATTTTTATGACCTAAAATAGTAATGACACTCGCTGTAAATCGTTTCTTTTCGTCAGGATAATCTTTAATACTAGCCACAACAATACTTCCCGGTGCTGGGTGAAGACCATTGTCTAAAAGATCGATTTTATAATTTTGCAATTTAATTTCTTTCGGTAAAAGATAGCCTAAATAGCCGGACTCTGTCGCCGTTTCTTTATCATAAGGTACAAATTCACCAGTGATTTGCGTCAGTTGATGCTCAATGACACGGGTAATTTTTCCTTCCGGTCCTTTTTGGGTAAAAGGATTGGCTGGATGAAGAATATCAAAGGCGACGATATCATTATCTAAAGCCGCTCCCACTTGATCGTTAGCAATATAAACGTCCTCTTCTTCAGGATCATAATTTACAAAACCGAAACCGCGATCGTTTAACCGCAAGACACCTGTTAGCTCCACATTTTCTTGGGGTAATTTTATAAGGCCTTTTTTGGAAAAAATAACGGCGCCTTCTTTTTCCATTTGGCTAATTGTTTTTACTAGTGTTTTAAAATCTCCTGCCGCGCCTAATTGTAAGCTTTCGGCAAGTTCAGCCATGGATAAAGCATGATCTGAAGATTGTAAAACAGTAATGATTTTGGATTTTAATGGATTCATTTATCCACCTCTTTTCTTAATTTCTTGAATTCTTAAATTTTTAAATTTTTAATTGTTTTCAATAAACGACAATACATCACTCTCAAAAACTTTCCGTTGCGGGCCGACTGTTAAGACGTGCGTGCTTTTAGCGTACCAGTGAAAAGTGAGTTCGCAATTATTTTCAGTCAGAGTCGTCACCGTTTGTAAAATATCTTTAGCCGGAATCATCTCATCAAGGCCGGCTTGCCCAATAAAAAAGGGTTCTGTGATTTTAGACAAATTCTCAAAAGCCGTTAGACTTATATTTTCAATTTCGACAAGTTGGCGACTCACTCCTTGAGAAATTTCTGCTAAACGCGCGTCTTTTTCAGGATCATCTTTCAAAAGGTTGCCTGCATAAATAATAAAACTTTCGGCCACGTTATTTTTTTTCAAAGGATAAATAGGGCTAGAAAAAATACCGCCACCAGCGACAGTCATATCTCTTGTTTCCAGTAGACGCGTCGCAAATAGGCCCCCCATAGATAAACCAAAAATGAAAATTTTGGTGCAACCTGCTTTTTTCAAAAAACTCAGTGCTTCTTGAGCTTCTTTTTCCCAATTTTCGGGTCCACTATTTAAAATATCTTCTGGTCGATCGGTGCCGTGACCTGAAAAAATTGGCGCATAGACGGTAAAATTTTCCCGACCGAGCTTTCTAGCCAACTGACGGACATCGTTACTAGAACCAGAGTAAGCATGCAGCAACAAGACCCCGGTGTGACTATGATATTCATAAATTTCTTTTGGTTTTTGCATAAATTCCTCCTAAGTAAAATGAAAAGAAAAAGCCGGACAGAATTGTCACGGCTTTAGCATTATTCAATTGACAGAAGATAAATAGGCAAGCAACAATAATAAAATGAGCCAAGCAGCGCCTAGATATGCTGTCGCTTTTTGCATAAAGGCTTCAAAGCCCCGCGCTTTTTGTCGGCCAAATAAATTATCTGCTCCGCCAGTAAATGCAGACGCAGCGCTATTTTGTTTGCTTGGTTGCATCATAATGCCAATCACGATTAGCACCGACAAAACAATGACGACGCCTAATAAAAAATTATACAACGATGACCCTCCAATCCTTGAATCTTCACTCATTAAAGATAGCATAGTTTCAAGAAAATGAAAAGAAATTATCGAAAAATCAAAAAAGATTACGCCAAAACTTTTCAGCTTTGACGTAATCTAATCAATGAAATTAAAAATATTTTTTACAGTCTGACATGAAGAAATTTTTAACGGCGCCAAACATCTTGATATTCGGGTTTCGTTTCAAATTCTTTTTTAGCAAATGGACATAATGGAATGATTTTTTTGTCATCACGTCTGGCAACTTCAGCGGCCTGAAAAACTAATTGTTGGGCAATTTTGTTCCCGCGATAATCAGGATTTACATAAGTATGATCCACAATCATCACATCTTCACCAGCATTAGACCAAGTAATTTCACCGATTTCTTCGCCAGCTTCATTTTTTACTGCGTAGCGGTTTTTTTCTTCTGCATAATTAAATTTCATGACTTACCCTTCTTTACAATATATTTTAACGCGCCAGTCGGACACGTGTTAATCACTTGAATATTTGTATCGGCACTCGCATTGTCAGGAATGATCCATGGCTTGCGGCCTACTTGAAATACTTCGGCTTGCCCGCGGACGCAATTACCCACATGTGCACAAATCGCTGCACTGTAGTAAATATCGACATCTTTTCCGGAATACTTGCGATAACCTTGAGCTAGCAATTCTTCTTCATTCACGGGTTTCTCACCGATTACTTTTCCGTCCATCTTTTCTCCTCCTTCTTTTTCTCTATCAGTATTTTAACAGTAACTGAAAGGGATTTCCATTATTTTTACTTAGCTTTTTTCTTTGTTCGGGTAACAATCAGACCCACGATGAAAATAACTTCCAGTAAGACAAATGCTAAAATAAAACAATGCATAAAAAATTCTTCCGGCAAAGCCATAATAATCGGATCCGTCGCTGGATCAAAGAGCCAATCATCATTGTTAAAAAACACTTGATGAAAGCTAACAAAAAATTGATCAAAACCTAATGCCATCAAAGCACCAAAGGCAACCGGCACAATTGCCGCAATTTTAAAAACGCCGTGTAGCCGCCAGTTTTGGCCCGTTTTAAACATCCGAATCAAAAAATAAACGGCTGGAATTATTAAAATCAAAAGCAAAACATAATTTAAAGTAAATAATTGTTTGACCTCATAGAAATGAAAGGCGCCAGATTCTGACATAGGAAAATCAGGCGTGCTGAGATTTTTTATCCACGGGAAGTTCAAATAACGCATCAGTATCGCAAAATTTTTCAATAAAATTTCTTTTGAAAAACCAGTGATCTCCGTAATATTCAAATAATCAATATCGAAACGATACAACGGACGAAAATTAATTGTTACAGTAATTACCGCCGTTAAAATCGTCAGAAACATTGCAAAATATCCCAGCGCTCGTTGCCATACTTTATTCATTTTCTAAGCTCCACTCATCTAAGCTAGCCAAAACATAATTAGGCGCTATTGGTAAATTTGCCACAGCCTCTGGCGGTGTGAAGCCCGTAGTTACTAGTAAAGTATCCATCCCAAAGTCCAATCCGCCTTGAATATCGGTGGAATAATTATCGCCTACCATTAAAACTTCCTCTTTAGGCAATCCCAGATGATGCAAAGCTTTTTCCATAATAATTTCTTCGGGTTTGCCGATAATCACCGGCGTTACTTGCGTGGAGGCTTCAACAAAAGCAATAACACTTCCGGCTCCTGGCAATAACCCTCGCTCAGTCGGAATATTTTTATCTGGATTGGTGCCAATAAATTTTGCGCCGGCTTGGATATTTAATGTGGCTAAGACAATTTGTTCATAGGTCAAATGGTTGTCTAGAGCAACCACCACGTAATCGGCATCCGAATCCACCAAATGAAATCCGGCAGAAGTGATGGCGGATTTTAGTCCAGCTTCACCGACGACAAAAACGTTTTTCCCACCATTATCTTCTATTAAATAATCCACCGTGGCCAAACTCGCCGTGTAAATAGTTTTTTCATCTACATGAATATCAAATTCATCAGCTAGACGCTGCTGCACTGTCGCGGGCGTTTTCGTTGTGTTGTTGGTTAAAAATAAAAACGGCAAACCTGCTGCTTGGAGACGAGAAATAAAACGTTGCCCGGCAGGAATTTTTTCTTTTCCTAAATAAATTGTTCCATCTAAATCAATTAAATAACCAAGATATTTCACCAATTAGTCCTCCCGTTTGCGAATAGTAAACCCGGTAGTGACAGTTGGTTTTTCGGTTGGTTCGCTGCGCTTTTCACTTGGTTTTTCAAAAGTCTTTTTGATTGGTTTTTCATTGCGTTTTTCAAATCGTTTTTCCGTTGGCTTTTCAGCTCGCTGTTCGATTCGTGCTTCATGGCGACGCGTTTTTATTTCAGGTACTTCTTTTTCAGGCGTATTTTTCACTTGCCGATGAATTACTGGTTGCACTTTTTTGACCGGCTGCACTTTTTCAGCAATAAAAGCGGTAGGTGCCGGATTTTTTTTCTTCGTTTTATGATGCGGCGCCTTATCTTTTTTCTTGTTCATTTTTTCAATCACAAAATAACGGCAACCAAAATTACAATATTCGTAAAGATAATCTTGCAAAGTAACAATTTTTTGATCGGGAAATGCCCGTTTATTTTCGTTATCAAAAAATCCCTTCAGCCGCAGTTGATCGTGACCCCAATCTCCCACAATGTAATCATAGCGACTCAGCACTTCACTAAAACGCAAGCCTAAATATTCTGCATCAAACCCTTTGCGATAATCTGAAATAAGGGCATATGGTTTTTCATCAATTAATAATTGTCCATCTGGCAACAACGTCACGTGCGCACCTTTTTGCGGCGTTTTTTCTTCTGGCTCCAACACTTCTTGCAGTGCTTGGGTCAATTCTTGATCCAACTCAGCTGATTTAGTATTTGTTTCTTTTTTGACAGTCGTTTTTATTTCTTTTTTTGGTTTCGTTTGGGTTTCTTTTGTTTTCTCTTGTTTCATATTTTTCACTTCCTAACATGACAGTTGAGTTTATTATAACATTTTTTAGTTCTTTGAATAGACAGAAAAAAATCCAGCAAAAAGATTGCTCTTTGAGCTGAATTTTTTAAATGTTTTTAGTTTGTGAAATGAGATTGGGGATCTTGTGGACGGTGTGTTTTTGGTAGCAGTTAGGAAAATAGATGAAATGGTGTCTGACTGCTTTGCAGTCAGACACCATTTCATCTATTTTCTACACTGCTGAACACCCAAAACACATCCTTATGCTTTAACGAGCATTTTTTTGGCGGTGGCCATCATTAGGCGGATGCGGTTTAGTTGGTTTACTGAGGAAACACCTGGGTCGTAGTCGATGGCGGCAATATTTGATTTTGGATAACGGCGGCGCAATTCTTTAATCACACCTTTACCCACCACGTGATTGGGCAGACAGCCAAATGGTTGCATGCAAACAATATTATTGACGTCTAGTTCCAATAGCTCCATCATTTCACCAGTTAAAAACCAACCTTCACCCGTGTGATTGCCGATAGATAAAATTTGACTCGCGTCGTCGGCAATTTCATAAATTGATTTAATACCAGTAAACCGAGCGGAATTTCGCAACGCTTTGTCCATTGGTTTTTCCACCATTTCAATCATTTTAATGGCAAATTCTCCCAAATTTTTAGCTTTTTTACTCATGCCAAGATTTTCATATTTGAAAATTTGATTATATAACGAGTAATTCATAAAGCCAATGAGATCAGGAACAACAGCTTCGGCCCCTTCACTTTCCAACAGGCGGACAATATCGTTATTGGCCGTTGGGGAAAATTTCACTAAAATTTCTCCCACGATACCGACTCTTGGTTTTTCGATATCTAACAAAGGTACTGTATCAAAATCGGCAATAATTTTTTTCATATTGGCGTTAAATTGCATCAGGGATCCATTTTTCACATTAGGAGCGACTGCTTTAAGCCAATGGGCATGCAGGGCGTCGATGGTCCCTTTTTCCATTTCATAAGGGCGCGTCCGATAAACAACTCGTTCAAATAAATCCCCATATAAAACGGCGACGACAATTCGTTTAAGCATCGGTAACGTAAATTTAAATCCAGGATTGGACTCAACCCCTTTATTACCCATAGAAACTGAAACGACTGGCACTTGTGGGAAGCCGGCATCATTTAACGCTTTGCGTAACAAAGGAATATAGTTTGTGGCCCGACATCCGCCACCAGTTTGCGTCATCATCACCGAAGTATTGTTGACATCATATTGGCCGCTTTCCAAAGCTTCCACCAGTTGCCCAATAGAAATAATCGCCGGATAACACGCATCATTATTGACATATTTCAAGCCAACATCAATTGCTTCATTATCAAGTGCCGGTAAGCAGACCACATTATAACCAGAAGATTTCAAGGCTAGGTCAATCAGCCCTTCTTGGTGAATAGGCGAAAGCATTGGTAAGAGTAGTGTATGTTTTTTACGCATATCTTTAGTAAACACAATTTTTTCTGGTTCATCAAAGCGTTTTTGAGGTTCGAAGTTTTGTTTTTCCCGTTCTTTGACAGCTGCTTTTAATGAGCGCAAACGAATCCGAATCGCTCCAAGATTAGCGCCTTCGTCAATTTTTAGCACCGTGTAAATTTTTCCGTATTGATCCATAATTTCTTCTACTTGGTCGGTGGTGACCGCATCAAGACCGCAACCAAAAGAATTTAATTGGACGAGTTCGAGATTTTTCGATTTAGCCACTAGCGATGCTGCGGCGTACAATCGGGCGTGATAAACCCATTGATTCACCACTCGCAAATTAGGGACATCGCCCAAATGAGAAATCGAATCTTCCGTTAAAACGTGGAATCCTTCTTGCGTAATCACTTCAGCAATGCCGTGATTAATTTCTGGATCCAAATGATAAGGGCGTCCTGCTAAGACGACTCCTTTTTGACCAGTTTCTTGCAAACGAGCGAGAGTTTCTTCGCCTTTTTTTTGAATATCTGCCTTAAAGTCATCTAGTGCTTGGTAGCCTTCATGCAACGCTTCAGTAATTTGTTCCTGCGTGAAGCCTTTGTCAGCAAATGTTTTAAATAAAACTTCAGCGACAGATTGTTCATCGGCAAGATTAAGAAACGGATTACGATAATCCACCAGTCCGTCTCGAATTTCATCGACGTTATTTCTAATGACGTCTGGATAACTTTGAACGATCGGACAGTTAAAATGGTTACTAGCATTCGCATCTTCAATCCGTTCAAATACAATTCCCGGATAAAAAATCAACGGTATTTTTTGATTGATTAACGCTTGAATATGGCCGTGGGTAATTTTGGCTGGATAACAAGCGGTATCTGAAGGAATCGTTTCCATCCCTGACTCATATAATTCTTTATCAGATCTTGGCGACAAGACCACGCGAAATCCTAGTTTAGTGAAAAATGTTTGCCACAAAGGATAATTTTCATAGAGATTTAAAACGCGGGGAATCCCAATTTCTCCTTGTGGGGCATCTTTTAATTTTAATGAGCGATAACGGAATAATTTGCGATATTTGTAGTCGACTAAATTAATCCGGCGATCTTCTTTGCTAATTTTAATTTGCGCGCCTTTTTCACAACGGTTCCCGGTAATAAATTTCCGACCGTCAGAAAAAATCGTTACTGTTAATAAACAATTATTTTCGCACAATCCGCAGTGGGTAAATTCTTTGTCCGCTGAAAATTGTTTCAACTCTGCTAAATTTAAAGTAGTGGTCTCTTCTCCGACTTGATAATCTTCTAACGCTAGAAGCGCACAACCAAATGCCCCCATTAAACCAGCAATTGTTGGGCGGATGACCGTTCGTCCAGTGATCGTTTCAAAAGCTCTTAGTACGGCCTCATTATAAAAAGTCCCCCCTTGGCAGACAATTTTTTCCCCAAGATCTTCAGGGCGGCGAATTTTAATTACTTTATAAATGGCATTTTTAATTACCGAATACGAAAGTCCCGCTGAAATTTCGCCAACCGTGGCGCCTTCTTTTTGTACTTGTTTCACTTTAGAATTCATAAACACGGTACAACGTGAACCTAGGTCCACTGGATTTTTAGCTAAAAGTGCTTCTTTGGCGAAATCTTTGACATTGTAATTTAAAGATTTAGCGAAAGTTTCGATAAATGAACCACAACCAGACGAGCAAGCTTCGTTCAATTGAATCGATGACAGCACGCCGTCTTTAATCGTCATAGCTTTCATATCTTGGCCGCCGATATCTAAAATAAAATCAACGCCCGGTTGGAAAAAGTTGGCCGCTTTGTAATGAGCCATCGTTTCTACTTCGCCCAGGTCAACTTTCAAGGCATTTTTAATCAAATGCTCTCCGTAACCGGTAATACAAGCTTTGCCGATAAAAGTATTTTCCGGCATTAATTCATATAAATCAGTTAAGACTTGCATCGTGGTTTCTAGCGGTTGACCTTCATTGTTGCCATAAAAATCGAATAAAATGTCCCCATCTTCATTGATTAAAACAACTTTGGTAGTAGTAGATCCAGCATCAATTCCTAAAAAAGTTACCCCAACATGTTCAGCTAATTTTTTAGTAGCAACAGTCGCTTTTCCATGACGATCTCTAAAATCTGCCAACTCTTGTTCATTGGCAAATAATGGATCTAACGTCCGGCTTTTAACTAGTTTTTTCCCATCGTCATTATCTAGTGCATGCAGTAAATTTTCTAAAGTTGATTCTTCAGCACTTTCTGCATAAAAAGCTGCTCCGTATGCCACAAATAATTGCGGATTTTCCGGAAAAATAACTTGTTCCGGTTTTAAATGTAAGGTTTCAATAAAACGTTGGCGCAATTCTGACATAAAATATAATGGACCGCCTAAAAAAGCGACATTTCCGCGAATTTTTCGGCCAGAAGCAAGACCTGCAATGGTTTGATTAACTACTGCTTGAAAAATACTCGCCGCAATATCTTCCCGAGCTGCTCCTTCATTAATTAACGGTTGCACGTCTGTTTTGGCAAAAACACCACAACGAGAAGCAATTGGATAAAGTTGTTGATAATTTTTGGCTAATTCATTTAACCCATTGGCGTCCGTTTTTAAAAGCATCGCCATTTGATCAATAAAGGCCCCGGTTCCCCCGGCACAACTGCCGTTCATCCGCTGTTCAAGCGCACCTTCAAAAAAAGTAATTTTGGCATCCTCGCCGCCTAATTCAATGGCGACATCCGTTTCAGGAATTAATTCTTCAACTGTTCGCGTACAAGCGATAACTTCTTGGACAAAAGGAATATCCAAAACATCCGCTAGTCCCATCCCGCCAGAACCGGTGATATTCATTTTTAATGGTTGATTAGCCGGTAAAATATCTTTAGCTTCGATTAAAATTTTTCGCGTTGCTTCTAAGACATCGGAAAAATGGCGTTGATACTTTTGGAAGACGGCTTTTTTTTCATTATCTAAAACGACAATTTTTACTGTGGTGGACCCGACGTCAATCCCTGCTTGGTAAGTCATCAAAAAATCCTCCTAAAATCCAACAACTTGTTTAATATCTAACAAGTTGTCTGTTATAATACTACTGTCTATTGTAAAAACAGTTGTCAAAAAAAACAATCAGCAAATCGCACGACTTTGTGGTTTAAACAACACCGACCTTTGATTTGTTGATTATTTTCAAAAAAAATTTTAGGAGTTGACGAGATGCCGGAAAATAAAAAAACAGACTTAAGGAAAATTCGCACAAAAAAAATGATCATTGATGCTTTCTTGGAATTAGTCGAAGAAAAAGGAATGGAAACTGTCACGATTCAAGAAATTGCCGATAAAGCGATGATTAATCGGGCCACTTTTTACGCGCATTTTACTGATAAACAGGATTTATATGATTCTATTTTAGAATTTGCGTCCAATGCTTTTACTTCCGTTATTCAAGAAGATCAATTAATTCACGGACGGACAATCAAACTCAAACACATTGAAAACTTGCTAACTAATATTTATATTACGGTTAAGAAAAACCAAAGATTTTTTATTACCTTAACAGATGGTTATGCCAATGAATTTTTGCGCCAAAAATTGGCCGACTTGCTCTATGTAAAATACCACGATATTTTTGACTCATTGCGGATTACTGAAAATAATTTAGAAGTTCCACTAGATTTTATTATTGAATATATGACCGCCATTTTTATGGGGACGCTGCATTGGTGGTTGACCGCAGATTCCCAGATGACCCCCGATGCGTTGGCCCGATTAGTCATTAAGTTAGTTGCTAATGGACATCTGACTGTGATGGGTATCGAAGTCGAAAAAAACTAAACAAAAAATCCTGCAAAGTTTCAGTTGTTGTGCTGAACTTTACAGGATTTTTCTTTTGGTTTAAGCGTGAGCAATTGTTTTTTCAATTTCTTTGACACGCCCTCCAATCACAAAGGCGAATTTTTCCGCATTTTCTTTTTGTTCATAGCGTTTCGCTTGGGTTGCATCCATCGTGCGCTTCCCTTCTTTGGTTAAGTAGCCATGAAAAATTTTAATGACGTACATAAAACAGCCTCCTTTCTTAACAAAAATAAGTATAGCACAAAAAAACAGTTTGTGCTACATTTTCGCGCACAAACTGTTTCATTTTTTATTAATTTTTTAAATTAAAACACGTCGATTCACTGTTTCAAAGAAAAGCAACAGTAATTCTTCTGTATTACAAAATTTCAATTGTTTCAATCACAACGTCTTCTTTTGGTTTATCTTGGAAACCTGTTTCTAATTTGGCAATAGTATCAACCAGATCTAATCCTTCAATAACGTGACCAAAAACAGTGTGTTTAAAATCAAGCCAAGGTGTGCCTCCATTTTTATAAGCTTCAATAATTTCTGCAGGAAAACCAGCATTTTCAAGTTGAGTCATCATTTGTGCTGGCACTTCATTACTTTCAACAATAAAAAATTGGCTGCCGTTTGTATTCGGACCAGCATTGGCCATGGAAAGTGCTCCTTTTAAGTTAAACACATCGCGAGAAAATTCATCAGCAAATGTTTCGCCATAAATACTTTCGCCACCCATACCAGTACCGGTAGGATCGCCTCCTTGAATCATGAAATTAGGAATGACCCGATGAAAAATTGTTCCATCATAGTAGCCACGGTTGGCTAATTCGACAAAATTTTCTACCGTTTTTGGTGCTTGTTCAGGAAATAATTGAATTTTGATGTCCCCGTGATTAGTTTTAATTACCGCTTTTGGTCCTTTAACATTTGCTAAATCAAGTTGTGGAAAAGTCATATTTTTATTGCTCCTTTTAAAATTATTTTCTTTTATCATATCGAAAAAAAAACGCTTTGGCTAGTGGCAAGGATTTTTCAACAGATTGATAGCGGAATTATGGTATAATTTACTGAGAAGAGATTAGGGAGGATTTCATGGAAGCAGAAATTTTTGATTTAACCATCGTCGGTGCCGGGCCAGCAGGTCTATTTGCCGCTTATTACGCCGGATTGTGGCAAATGAAAGTAAAAATCATTGAAAGTCTCGATGCCCCTGGTGGACAATTGACTTTGCTTTACCCAGAAAAAGAAATTAAAGATGTCGCCGGTTTTACCTCGATTACCGCCCGCCAACTGGTGGAAAATTTGAGCCAACAATTAGCCAACATTGAAGCGACAATTTGTTATAACGAAGAGGTCACTCAACTAGAGAAAAAAGACGATTTATTTTTCTTGACGACTGGAAAAGAAACGCACGTCTCAAAAGCCGTGCTGTTAACTACTGGCGGCGGCGCTTTTGTCCCCCGAAAATTAACAATTGGCGCAGCGAAAGCACTGGAAGGAAAGAAAATTTTTTATCAAGTGGATAACTTAAAAAAATATTCTGGACGCAACGTTGCTCTTTTAGGCGGCGGTGATTCTGCGGTGGATTGGGCCTTAGCCTTAGAGTCGATTGCTAAAGAAGTTTCTTTGATCCATCGCCGGACACAATTTCGCGCGCTGGAACATTCCACTAATTTATTGATGCAAAGTAAAGTGGAAGTCTTAACGCCATTTGTTTTGGAAGATTTAAAAGAAGACGGCCAACAATTAGAGTTGAGCTTGCGACATGTGAAAACCAAAGATATTTTTAAAATTATGGTTGACGATTTACTAGTCAATTACGGTTTTATCAATACCCACCAGACGTTAGTGGATGAAAATTTACAAAGTCCCGATGGAAAAATTATCGTCGACTCCACTGGCGCTACGGCTTTACCTGGATTATTTGCTTGTGGCGATATTGCCAGTTATCCCGGTAAGATTCAGCTGATTGCTACCGGTTTTGGCGAAGCGCCAACAGCGGTCAATAATATTCATTTTTATTTGCATCCGGAATCTCGCTTGCAACCTGCACATTCAACTTCACTTTAAAAAAATGTTAGGAGGAATTATTTTGGTTATTGAACACGAAAGTTTGGAACAAATTGCCCGCAATTTACTACATCAACGAGGCGTCACTGAAAATGATATTGCCGAGTTAGTGATGTTTTTACAAAAACCTTACTTCGAGAATATTGATTTGGAAACTTGTTTACTTCACGTGAATAAAGTTTTGACAAAACGCGAAGTGCACAACGCCATTTTAACTGGCATCCAACTTGACCTTTTGGCTGAGGAAAATAAAATGATGGAACCTCTTCAAGAAATTGTCCAAAAAGATGAAGGCTTATATGGTATCGATGAAATTCTCGCTTTTTCCATTGTGAATTTGTACGGCTCAATTGGTTTTACGAATTACGGCTACATCGACAAAGTCAAACCCGGCATTTTGAAAATTTTAAATAGCCACGAAGGACCCCACGTCCACACTTTCCTCGATGACATCGTCGGCGCCATCGCAGCTGCCGCCGCCAGCCGCCTAGCCCACGACAACCCAACCTATTCAGACATCACACATTAAAAAAAGGTTGTCGAAAAGGTGATCAGCTGCGTAGAAAATTAGGAAAACCGAGGACGAATGGAACATTCGCCGGAAGTTTTATCTATTTTCCTAGCAGCTACCTTTGAGACACCGTAAAAAAGGATGTCGAAAGTGCGTTTAGCGGTGTAGAGAAATAGGAAAATAATTAAAAATCCCGCTTTTGGATTTTCAATTATTTTATCTTTTCTCCTAACCGCTGCGCTTGAGACACCGAAAAAAGGTTGTGTTTTGGGTGTTAAGCACTGTAAGAAAATAGGAAAATGGTGAATGAACGGTTTATGTTCAGTAGGCATTTTATCTTTTTCTCTAAGTGCTACCCAAAACACACCGATCTTCACTTCAAACCAAAACCCCCTCACCGTCTTTTGTCGGTGAGGGGGTTTTTTATTTTACCAAGAATGGGTCCGATATTTTTTTACGTAATTTGCTTGGCGGGCAAATAAATAAAGTTTTCGTTTCAAGTGGTGATCTTTTTTATAAAACAAAGGATTGCCCCATTTTTTTTCGCGGATAAGACGCTGGCATTCCGCCGCAATTTCAGGATTTTCCACTTGTTCTTTCAGCACTTTTTTTGGCACAACAGAAAATAAATATTCTCCACGAGCAAAAACAGGCTTAACGTCAATACCTTTGACACAATCATCCACTAAATAGCGCGCTAAATTGTAACCCAATCTCGTCACATAATAACTTGAACGTCCTTGACGAATATTAATTTCAAAAACTTTGAATTGACCGTCGCGGACATCGTATTTCATATCGAAATTGGCAAAACCTGTGTAGTCGATGGCCGTCAAAAAATCAGCCATTTTTTGCATTAATTCTTCGTTATAGCGCGCTAAAATCGCCGTATAATTTCCGATAGCCGTTGGTGTATGTTCTTGTAAAACTACTTGGCCCAATGCGACAAGCTGAACTTTTTTTTGTTGCGAAACATATAAAACGCCGTCCCACATTAAAGTGTCATCGCCAGGAATAAATTCCTGAATAATGGCCTCGTGTTGATAGCCGGCTTTATGCAAGAGTTGCAACACCGCCACCACTTGCTCTTGGTTTTCTGCCCGATAAACTTTTTCCTTACCGTCAAAATGCATATTGAAATAATCAATTACATCACTTGGTTTAATTATCAAAGGATAGCGCATTGTTCCAGAATCAAAAGTCGCCGCTTCATTTTTACAATCAAAAAAAGCGGTGGCTGGATAATCCACCCCATGTTCTGCGCAGAGCTGATAAAAATTGGCTTTGACTTGCACTTGATCAATTAATTTTAAACTTGGATAATTAAATACATAAAATTTTCGCAAAAAATCAGCATTTTCCACAATGTAACGGACATACATATCACTCGTTCCTACTAGCAATAATTTTTTCCCTGGCTGCTGATATTTTTCAGCAACTTGTTTTAAAATTTCTGGGAATTGTTGGCTGTCGTGTAGGCGGTCAAAATATTCGATTGTTTGTGGAATATTGGAGAATTTTGTAAAACTTAGCGGTTGTTGCCCCACTAAAATTGGTCGTATCCCATATTCTTCATGAAAAGAAATGGCCATGTTATAGGCATTCATATCTGTTCCCACGATAATGGGAATAAAGTTCTCACTCATATTGTTCCCCCCGAATTTTCACATCTCTTTAATTATATCGTGAAAATTTATCTACTTCAAGGAGGACTCCTGACCTTTTGAAAAATGCCCACAACAAAAAGCCCCTAATATCGTGCAGTAGCGCTAGGAGCTCCTTTATTATTTTTTTGTTAAGATGGTGACGATTAAAACGAGAATGAAAAAACTTATCAAGCTTGCTAAACTGATTGCTTGAATGGTCCGAACTTTTTTTTCGAGAAGTTTCAAACCTTGGATTTTTCCGTCACGTTGGCGGTGAACATGAGCGACTAGTAGCCACAAATTGCTCCCCAATAAGACACTTACTCCCCCAGTAATCATCGTAATTGTTGCTATTTCTAAATATTCTCCCATAATTGCAAACCCTTTCTACTAACCATTATAGCGTTTTAATTTGATTTGCCAAGGGGTTTTGCAAATTTCTTTTATATTTAGGTAAAAAAAATAAACTCGTCACAACTACGACGAGTTTATTTTTCAATTTGATCGAGCATTTGTCTGATTTCTAAAACAATGTGTCGCTTGACTTTTGACCAATTAGTATAACGTTTTAAAGAAATAAATTCTCGATTTTCCGTTTGGTCGTCCTCGTGTTCGTCAGTAATAATCAGAACCCAAGTTTTGATTTTATGGCGAAATTTACTCATGGTAATATACGTCACAGGCAAACCTTCGCCAACGAGTTCTGTTTCTACAGTAAATAAAAATGGATATTGTTCCGGTAAAAGATTTTTTAATGCCGCAATCCGCTTCATGTAATATTCCATCGCGGTGGCATTATCTTTGTGCGCTGCTGTCAAAAGCATATTTTCACCTCTTCACTTTTTATATCTTTATTCTACTGGATAACTTAGGCAAAAAAAGTTCAAAATTTCTCACTTTTTTGGAAATTTTGACCTCATTTGAAAAGCTTGCTAAATTTTATCCAAATTTCCCTTGAAAAATCAGCTATTTTTGGTATGGTTAAAAAGAGAGTGAGTGAAAAAATTTGAATACAAAAAGAAAGATTGATGATACACGTTTAAAAATGATAGGCGCAGGTTTGGTGGTAGGACTTTTCACCGGCCTTGTGGTAGCAACATTTCGTTTGGCGATTGAAAAAATTGGTGAATACTTACCAATCTTTTTTCAATTTTTAAAAAATCATTTGGCATTTTTGCCAATTGCTATCCTAGCTGCACTTTTGTTGACCTTCCTCAACGGTTGGTTAATAAAAAGTGAACCCGGTATTAAAGGCAGCGGGATTCCCCAAGTGGAAGGACAATTAAAAGGACAACTTCATTATCGTTGGTTCTCAGTTTTACCGAAAAAATTTATCGGTGGGATTTTAAGTGTCGGTTCAGGACTGTTTTTAGGGCGAGAAGGTCCTTCCATTCAATTAGGTGCTAGTGTCGGTCAAGGAATTGCTGAACGTTTTCGGCAAAGCATCGTTAATGAAAAGATTTTAATTTCCGCCGGTTCCGCAGCCGGTCTGGCAGCAGCTTTCAATGCCCCGATTGCCGGTTTATTATTTGTGTTAGAAGAAGTGCACCACAATTTTTCGCCGCTAGTTTGGTTAACTAGTTTAGCCGCCGCTTTAATGAGTAATTTCGTTTCTTTATACTTTTTCGGCTTAACGCCGGTCTTATATATGGACGGCATCGAAAGTTTACCGCTGGCCCATTATGGCAGCCTGCTTGTTTTAGGCATTTTTCTTGGCTTATTAGCTCTTGTTTATCAACAAACTCTGTTACATTTACCGCAAATGTACAAACGAATAAAATTACCCGCGCAATTTTATAGTTTGGTTCCTTTTCTTTTATTGATTCCAGTGGGGATCTTTTTCCCCTACTTTTTAGGCGGCGGTAATCAAATTATCCACCAACTTTCCCAAATGCCTTTTTCTTTTTGGGGGTTAATCGGTTTGTTTGTTTTACGATTTGTTTTTTCCATGATTTCTTATGGCTCTGGACTTCCCGGCGGTATTTTTTTACCAATTCTAACTTTAGGCGCCATTTTAGGGGCGATTTTTGGTCTAGCTTGGTGTAGAGCTACCGGGCTTGACGAAATGTTTATTCGCAATTTTATTATTTTTTCCATGGCTGGGTATTTTGCTGCCATTGGGAAAGCTCCGTTAACGGCATTAATATTAGTTACGGAAATGGTGGGAAGTTTCGCCCACTTGATGCCTTTAGGAATTGTTTGTTTAGTCGCATATATGACAGTCGATCTTTTCTCGGGACGTCCGATTTATGAAGCTTTGCTAGAAAAAATGGTGGCGCCAGACTTTGGTCATTTTAAAGGAGAAAAAACGGTAATTGAATTTCCCGTCACCGTAGACAGTCCCCTAGCCGGTGCTATGGTGCGTGATTTCGCTTGGCCCAAAGAATTACTTTTGACTTCCATTCGCCGAGGCGAAACAGAAATTTTAACCCGAGGCGATACAGTCATGCGAGCTGGCGATTCGCTCTTTATTTTAACCGACAGCGGTCTTAGCGAAAAAATGAAACACGCTATTAGCCAATTAGAAAATAAAAATCAGACGCCCACTTAATTGCGGCGTCTGATTTTTTTAATTTTTTTCTTCCGGCTCTTCAAGACCGCCCATGCCCCCAGCGTGCCCACCCACGAGTGAACTTCTAGCGATGGCGCGGCCACCTTCCATTAAAGAACTAGCATGAACAATACTTTTAAATCCATATTTGCGGCGAATGACATCCACCACGTGTTCAGTTTTAATTTTTTTATATTCAACGTCTGGATCGGAAAACAAATCCAACTGCAACGCCGACCCTTCGACTAAATTGCCACAATGAATGCCTACTTGGCGCACTTTTTGTCCTTGATAATTTTTGCGGAAAATTTCTAACACGATTTCGGCAATTTTTTTACTGGAGTTTGTGGCGGTCACTTTTTGTTGCTGAGAAAAACTCCCCCGACCAAGCCTATCGATTTCCCCAATGCTGTAGCCAATCCACAAAGAAATGACTTGAGCTTGTCGCTGTTTTTTTCGCAAACGCGTAGCCACTTGATCGGCCATTTCTTTAATTACAATTTCGATTTCGGCCTCTTTTTCATAATCACGAGGCAAAACTTGCGAATTGCCTAAAGATTTGGACTTTGGGGTAACGGATTCTCCTAAAAAACTACGATCAATTCCCCAAGCGTGGGCGTACAGTTGCTCTCCCACCACACCAAAATGTTCCTTCAAGCGAAAATAATCTGCCTCGGCCAGCTCTTTTATATTGGCAATTCCTAATAATTGCAAACGACGAGCAGTCCGCTTACCAATCCCCCAAAAGTCAGTGATTTCTTTAATCTGCCATAATTTTTCCGGCACATTTTCATAACGCCAAGTGGCAATATGATCAGTATTTTTTTTGGCTTCATTATCTAGGGCAAGTTTGGCCAAAAGTGGATTGTCACCAATTCCCACGGCGGTATTAATCCCCGTTTGACTAAAGACATCTTGTTGAATCATTTGCGCCATTTCGTAAGCTGTTGTCACATTAAATAATGAAAAACAGTCGGTGACATCTAAAAAACTTTCGTCGACACTGTAAACGAGATGATTTTTTTCATCGCAGTATTTTTTATAAATCCGATTAATTTTTTGATTCATTTCCATGTATAAACGCATCCGCGGCGGCACAATTTTTAATTCTTTTGGATAAGGAAATGGCAAATCGCGCGCGCGGGAAACATTGGAAATACCGTATAATTTTTTGGCAGTTGGTGACGAGGCTAGAATCAGTCCCGACCCTTCTTCAGCCGGATTATCACTAGGATAACTCATCACTACAAGCGGCGTGGTCAGCGGATCCCAACCGTGTTGCGCACATTCTACCGAAGCATAAAACGAACGACAATCAATACACAGAATTTCTCGATGCGGTTCTTTTTGATAATCAAAAACAATGCTAGATCCAGTCATTTTCCTCACCTCACTTTTATTATACGAACGTACATTCGCGTTGTAAAGCGAACAAAAATTTAAAAAAATGACTTTTTCTCAGAAGTATTATTCAAAAATAAAACAGTTTCTAGTGCATTAAAATAGCCACCAGCTCTCGTTTTTGACAATTGCTGGCGGCTATTTTTTAAAAGAAAAAAACTTTTAATACTATCCAAAAGTGCCAAATGGTCATTATTCCAAATGTAATAATCCACCCGAGATGACCACCAGATTTTTTTCGGAGAGCTAATTCTTTTAAAAAGTACAATCCGAATAAAAGAAAGAAAGTAATCGAAAATATTTGATCCCAAAGTAGCTGAGAAAAAAATGTCCGGGCAATCCAAGAAAATATTAAAGAACCAAAAAGGACGATATAAATTAAAACATTAACTTTCTTTTCCATACTCTATCCTCCAAGATAAATGATTTGAATTGGTGTTTCATATGTGTCGATTAATTTAGTTCTAGCAGAATCACCATAAATATATACTTTAGAATAACGCTGTTGCTCCACACCGCTATAAGCGCGAATATAATTCACGCTACGGTAATAAACATGATCTGTTTCAAAGTTGATAACCGCTAGAACAATGCTGGTAGCTATAGTCGCTCCAGGAACCTTAAAAATTTGTGCTAGAATTCCTAAACCTGTTGCCTGTTTCAAGTTATCAAGTTATCAAGTTTTTTATCACCGTATGTGGTATTTAAGACACTCCACGCGGTTGGGAAAACAGCAGCAACTGACATCTGAGCTGTAGGTTACTGTAAAACTTCCTGTGCCGAAACTTGAGTTACACTGCCTAATGGAACCATAGCTAAAGTAGTTGTAGAAAGCAACAAAGATAAATATTTTTTCATGAAAAATCCTCTTCTCTCTTTTTTTTGAAAAGATATTGTTAAATCTGCAACGTCAATCGACTCTTTCCATGCTCATCATAGCACAAAAGAAAACGATTTTATCGTCCATTTCCTATTTGGTCCGTTTTCCACCCTAACTAACAAATTTAACAAAAAAAATCTCTGTTAGACTTGATATCTAACAGAGATTAGCTTCATTAAATTATCTTATTGCGCTAGCCCTTTTGAAGTGAGCTTTTGCATTTTTTGTTTACCAGCGACAAAAACGGGTAATTTTAGAGATTTGGCTAAAGTTTTGGCAATATAAAACGCGATGGAGTAATCAACAAATGAGTGAACGAATCCGCCGAGACCCATCAAGAGAATAATCGACATGAAAAATCCTTGATCGTAATACGTTTGCGGCATATTTCCCATGGTGAAAAAGACGGCGATAACTACTAGTTCGACGGCTGAATGAATCACGCCAATGACTAAGTTAAAAACAAGAAATTTTTTCGGTTCAAAAACAATTTGCGGATTTTTTTTCAAATAATATGCGCCAATCACAGCAAAAATTAAATGGCTGGCTGCTCGCATAGCAATAATAGGCGTCGAGGTCATAAAGAAACCAAATGCCGTTCCGATACTCACTACGACTGCTGAAAATGGTGAAATAAACATCGCCAAAAATACCGGCACATGACTTGCTAACGTAAAACTTGCCGGTCCTACCGTAATTCTCGGCATCACAAATGGGATTAAAATTCCTAGCGCAATAAGTAAGGCGGAAATCGTTAATTGATAAACTGATTTTTTATTTTGCATTTACTTTCCCTCCAATTTCTATCGGAGTTAAGTGTACCGAAAAAAAAGCAAGGTGTCAAGACACCTTGCTTTTACAATTTACTATTAACTAAAGCATTACTTAAACGAGCAAAGTCTTCAATACTTAAGCTTTCTCCGCGACGAATCGGGTCGATTTCAGCTGTTTGCAAAGCTTCGGTTAACCAAGTTCTGACTGCTTCATCTTTTCCATACATGCTCAGCAAATTATTCCACAAAGTTTTGCGGCGCAATTGAAAAGCACCTTTAACTAATTTGAAAAATTGTTTTTCGTCTACTACTGAAACTAATGGCTCGCTGCGTTTTTCTAAAGATAAAATCGCCGAGTCCACATTCGGTTGCGGTACGAAAACCGTTTTTGGCACGATAAAAGCAATTTGAGCATCCATAAAGTATTGCACGGCAATCGATAGTGAGCCGTACGCTTTAGAATTTGGCTTGGCGGTAATCCGCTCAGCCACTTCTTTTTGCATCATCACTACTAATTGGGCTACTTCCACATCACTTTCCAAAAAATGCATCATAATGGGTGTCGTAATGTAATAAGGAAGATTGGCGACCACTTTCACGGGACCCGCTTCAAAATTTTCGGCAAAATCTTTAGCCAAATGAGCTTGTAACACGTCTTGATGTAAGACGGTAATATTATCATATTGTTGTAAAGTATCTGCTAAAACAGGAAGCAGGCGTTGATCTAGTTCATAAGCCAAAACTTTTTTACTATGTTGGGCCAAAATTTCGGTTAAGCCACCGATCCCTGGACCAACTTCCACAACATTCGTAAATTTATCTAATTGCGCCGTTGTGACAATTTTTTCTAAAATATTAGGATCAGTAATAAAATTCTGTCCCAAACTTTTTTTAGTTTTTAAGTTGTACTTTTTCATTATTTCATTGGTTCGACTCGGTGTAGCAATTAATTTATCAGTCATTAAGATCCTCCTTTGCTAAGGCTTTTTTCAATTCGGCTAAATCAATGCCAAACATTTTCAAGCGTTTTTGTAATTGTTTGCCGTTCGTATAGCCAATTCCTAAAGATTCGCCGATTTTTTCTCGCAACTTTTTAGCATTGGGGCCATTGGTTAAACCTAATTGCTGCAGTTCGCTGATGGAAATTTCCGGAAAATCTTCGGTGGCTGGCGTGTAGACTTGCGATAACGCGCGGACGATAGCTTCTGTGGTGGCGTGTTCTACCCCAAGTGAAGCATATTTTTTTTGCCCGGCGCCTTCTTTTTTAGTGAGAAAAGCATGTTTTGCTCGCGGAACAGCAGCGGCGATAGTTTTGCGGATTTTTTCGCCGGCAAAATCAGGATCAGTAAAAATAATTACGCCCCGCTTTTCATCAGCCAGTTGAATTTTATTTAAAATTTCTTCATTGATAGCTGAGCCAATGGTTTCAATCGTATCGACATCAAAAATTTCTTTCAGTCGCCGCGTGTCGTCTCGACCTTCCACCACAATAATTTCTTGAATTTTTTCCATTAAATTTTTCCTTCAAGTTTAAATAATTTTTCTGCGTTGTGAAATGTTTGTGTCGCCACATCTTCTGTTGACATATTCCGCAGCTCGGCAATTTTTTCCACTACATAACGAGTGTAACCTGGTTCATTGCGTTTACCACGATAAGGCATCGGTGCTAAATAAGGCGCATCAGTTTCTACTAACATTTTGTCTAAGGGCACCATTTGAGTGGATTCTTGCACATCTAATGCCTTTTTAAAAGTCACTACGCCAGAAAACGAAATATGCATACCCAGATCGAGGAATTTTTTAGCAAATTCTGCTGATCCAGAATAACTATGCATAATGCCGCCAATATCGCGCACATCTTCTTCTTTTAAAATTTGATAAGTATCTTCTATGGCGTCTCTTGTGTGGACAGAAATCGGTAAATTAAATTCTTTAGCAATAGCAATTTGACGACGGAAAACTTTATCTTGCACTTCTTTAGGATCTTCCATCCAATGATAGTCCAAACCAATTTCGCCCAGGGCTACTACAAAAGGATCTTGCAAGTGCGTCTGCAAATATTTTTCAACATCAGCATTGTAACTACCAGCTTCAGTAGGATGCCAGCCAATAATTGACCAGATATTCGGATACTCTTGACTTAAAGCCAGCGTCTTTTCAATAGTAGGATAATCAAAGCCCACCACCGCCATTTCCCTCACGTCAAGCTCCGCTGCGCGCGCCAAAGTTTCCGGGATATCATCATTAAATTGTTCCGCATTTAAATGAGTATGAGAATCAAAAATCTTCAAAGGGATTTCCTTCCTTTCTGCAAAAAAAGGAGAACATTTGCCCGCAAATGCGCTCCCTGTGATGTTTACAACTTTTAGAAATGTCTACGACAACCTGATTGACGGTGTGTTTTGTCCAGTAGCTAGGGAAATAGATAAAATACCTGCTGACTGCTTTGCAGTCATTCACCATTTTCCTAATTCTCTACACCGTTAAACGCGCCTGCGACAACCTATCCAATCAATGCGCCGTTTGGCATGTTTTGTGGTGCTTGGACGATTTCTAATTTTCCGTCTGCACTTTCAGCTGACAAAATCATTCCTTGTGAAATTAGACCGCGAATTTTTCTTGGTTTCAAATTAGCTACAATCACTACTTTTTGTCCAATAAGTTTTTCAAAGTCGGGATAAAATTCAGCCACGCCGGATAAAATTTGTCGATCTTGATTATCACCGGCACTTAAACGAAATTGTAATAATTTGTCGGCGCCTTTTACTTTATCGACAGCGATAATTTCGGCTACCTTTAATTCTACTTTATCAAACTCTTCGAATTTAACGGCTTTATCTTTACTTGATAAAAATTCCGTTTCTTCCGGATTCCATTTGACATTTTGCTTAGCGGCTTGTGCTGTTTCAGCCATTTTGTGATCTAAATATTCCACTTCAGTTTCCACATCGACTCGTGGGAAAATCGGCACGCCTTGGCTAGCCACTTTAATCCCTTGTGGAAAATCACCGAATCTTAAATGTTCTAAGTCCATCGCCTTATCGTCCAAACCTAATTGTTGATAGATTTTTTTAGGCGCATTGGTCATTACTGGTTGCAACAAGATTGCGACAATCCGCAATGTTTCTGCCAAATGGACCATCACCGAATCCAATTCATTTTTCAACTCAGGATTTTTAGCCAATACCCATGGTTCAGTTTCGTCAATATATTTATTTGCCCGGGCAATTAAACTCCAAATTTCTTGCAACGCTACGTTGAATTCCATTTTTTCCATCGCTTCATGATAGCGACCAATCACATTGGCAGCAAAGCTAGACAATTCAGAATCATATTCCGTAACAAAAGATGCGTATTTTGGCACAACACCGTCACAATATTTATTAATCATCGCAATCGAACGATTTAATAAATTCCCTAAATCATTAGCCAAATCAAAGTTCACCCGATCAACGAACGCTTCTGGTGAAAAGACCCCATCGGAACCAAATGGCACAGCTCTAAGTAAATAATAACGAAGTGCATCCAGGCCATAGCGATCCACTAAAATTTCTGGATAAACGACATTGCCTTTTGATTTAGACATTTTGCCATTTTGCATTAGTAACCAACCGTGACCAAAAATCTTTTTAGGCAGTGGCAAGTCTAGTGCCATCAACATAATTGGCCAATAAATCGTATGGAAACGTACAATTTCTTTACCGACCATATGCACATCTGCTGGCCAATATTTTTGAAATAGTGAATCATCATCTGATCCATAACCTAACGCCGTAATATAGTTACTTAGCGCATCAATCCAAACGTATACAACGTGTTTTGGATCACTTGGCACTTTTACGCCCCAAGAAAATGACGTCCGAGTCACAGACAAATCTTCCAAACCTGGTTTAATAAAATTATTAATCATTTCATTTTTACGTGCTTCAGGTTGAATAAAGTCAGGATGATCTTCGTAATATTTCAACAGACGATCAGCATATTTGCTCATGCGGAAAAAATAAGTTTCTTCTCGCACGAGTTGAACTTCGTGATCACTTGGCGCAATCCCGCCGATAACTTTACCATCTTCATCTTTAAAAACAGTTTTTAACTGTGTTTCCGTGAAAAATTCTTCATCATCAACGGAATACCAACCAACATATTCTCCAAGGTAAATATCTCCTTGATCCAATAATTGTTGGAAAATCTTTTGGACTGCTTTTTCATGCGCTTCATCGGTGGTGCGAATGAATTTATCATAACTAATATCTAAGGTTTTCCACAATTTTTTAATGTCTACAGCCATAGAATCCACATATTCTTTAGGACTAACTTCTAATTCTAGCGCTTTTTTTTCAATTTTTTGCCCATGTTCATCCATCCCAGTTAAATAAAAAACATCGTAACCCATTAAGCGTTTGTAGCGGGCCACAGCGTCACAAGCAATTGTTGTATAAGAATTGCCAATATGCAATCTTCCTGATGGATAATAAATCGGACTGGTAATATAAAATGTTTGTTTTTCAGCCACGAAAATGCCTCCGTTCATTAGCTCAAATTTTCATGTGCCAAGGCACAATTTACTAGCATTATAACATAAATTAAGAGAGGAAAAATCAATTTATTCCGCAAAAAAAAGAAAATCCCGAAAGATTTTCTTGACTTAAATATTAAATGCGCCCTAGTTCTTGGAGTTTTCCTTTAATTTGTTCCAAGACGGCTGCTCTGTCTTCAGCATTTTCCATAAAATCATAACGATCGCCATCAATTTTAATTTTTGGTGAGTAATCATAATCTTCAAACCATTTTACGTAGCGGCCATTAAGTTCGGCATAATAATTATATAGCGTTTCGTCGTGACTTAACTGTTCATAGTCCCGGCCGCGCTTTTCAATCCGTTTGAGCATGGTTTCTAAGCTAACTTCAATATGGACGAGCAAATCGGGGGCTTTTTTCGGCGCCGCCAATTGAATTTCATTAAGCATCGTTTCTAGCAATTTATCATAGACTTCCACTTCTGTTTGCGTGGCCCGGCCCATTTCCGCATTCATATGAAAAAAAAGACTATCTTCATAAATCGAGCGGTCTAACACGTTATTATCGTCTTTCAGCGCTTTTTTAATGCTGGCAAAACGCGTATTTAAAAAGAAAATTTGCAATAAAAATGCATATTGTTCTGGATCTGAATAAAAAAGTGGTAAAACGGGATTGTTGTCGACACTTTCATAGAATGCTTCGGTGCCTAGCTCCTGACTTAAGAGCGTGGTCAAGGAAGATTTTCCTGAGCCAATCGTCCCACTGGTGATTATCAAAATGTTCATCGCCTTCCTTCATTTGGTCTTGGTTATTATAGCGTATCTTTTTTCATTTTCCTATTACGAATCGATTAAAAAACAAAATTTTGTCACGCCCTTTTTATCAAAATTAGGCTGTGCCTTGGAATTTACCGTTTTTTTTGCTAAAATAAATGCAAGAGAAACCAGAAAGCAGGCTCACAAAAAAGATGAAAAACTTTCCAACCAAGCAAGCGGAAAAATATTATTACAATCACCAAGCGAGTGAAGAGGAATTTTTAACCTGGTATAAATCTCAGGATTTCCCGAAATATGAATCGCCTTTTTTAACGGTGGATGATGTTTTATTGTGCTACAACAAAAAAGAAGATGCTTTAAAAGTATTGCTAATTCAACGTGATACCCACCCTTTCCAAGGATCATGGGCTTTACCGGGTGGATTTGTCAATCCTAATGAATCCACTGAAATGAGTTGTCTAAGAGAAACAAAAGAAGAAACTGGTGTAGAAATTTCCTTAGATCAAATTCAGCAGCTCCACACTTTTTCTGAACCGAATCGCGATCCTCGTGGTTGGGTAGTGACCGTCAGTTATCTAGCTTTTATTGGTGAGGAACCGCTGACTGCCGGTGACGATGCCAAAACGGCAAAATGGTTTGAAATCAAACGCGTCAATCATCAATTGGTTTTAAGTCACGAAGATGTGAAAATTATCTTGGATCTAAATACTGGCGCATCTGTTGGGCCTGACCGTTTAGCCTTTGACCACCATTTGATTATTTGGACGGCCTTTTTGCACGTCTTAAATCGCATGGAACACGATCCAAAAATTCTCCAAGTCCTCGGCAATTCGTTTACGATTACCGAAGCGCGGAAAGTATTTGCCAAATTTTTAGGCTTTTCCTTTAAAGATATTGATCATTCTAATTTTAAAAAAGGAATGCTCCGCTACTTTGTGGAAATCGGCGAACGACCTGTTGGCATTGGCCGTCCTTCTAAAGTTTACCGCCTAAATGAAGACGTCTTAATGAAAAATAAAATCGAAAGTTAAAAAAAGCAAAAGATCCGCCGACAAAAAAATTTGTCGGTGGATTTTTTTAAATTTTTTTGCAGTCAATTAATCTGGGGCGATTCCTTTAAGCATCAATTCCGTCCATTCCTTTGTGTAAGGCATAATTTTTTCATAAATTTTCGGATTGGAAATACCTTCCACCAGCGCTTCAAAGTAAAGCAGCAAAAATTCATCCGAATACTTTAAAGCAACTTTTCCTTCCTTGCGCCCGCGATGAAATAAATCTAGCATAATGGTAAAACTTTCTTGACTATATGCTTCCATCAAAGTGGACAACTCATCATTTTCCTTGCGCGTGACATGCGCCATCAAATCTAGATAAAACTGTTTGTTCACTTTTTCCAAAAACTGAATTTTATTTTGGCTCATGGCAATCATCGTCTCTTCAAAAGGTAGATTTTTTTCCATAATCTGCCGGGCAGTTTCCCCCATCCGATTTAAAAAATGTTTAAAAACTTCGCCAATTAATTTTTCTTTGCTGCCAAAATATTTGAAAATTGTCGCCTTACTTACCTTTGAGTAGGTAACAATTTCTTCGATAGTCAAATTTTCAAGACCGGCCTCTGAATTCATCAGCTCAAAAGTCGCATTAATGACTTGGTGTTTCTTTTCTGCGGTCCGCTTTTCAAAACCGTTCATCTTAAATTCCAACTTTCTAACTAAACTTTTATTTTAAGAATAAAATATATCTTTCCGTCAACAACTTTTCTCTTCTTATTATATAGAGCAAGTTAGAAACTATCAAGCGGAAAATAGTTTAATTTTGTTGCTTATCTCATTGACTAACTAGTAAAAAGAGAATATTATATGCCTTAGAAATGAGTTTTAGTTTAAAACAAAGAGAATTAAGCTTAAAAATAAACTTTATCCTTCAATTTGTTTTATTTTGAACCTCTTTTTGTTAGAAATCAAAAAGCACGCTTTAAATTTTTTTACTAAAAAGGAGCTAAGTAGTATGGCAGAAATTGTAAAAGTCCAAGGGTTACAAAAAAAATTCGGCAAGTTTCAAGCACTTTATGATGTTTCATTTACTGTGGGTGCCGGTGAAGTTGTTGGTTTTATCGGTCCAAATGGCGCCGGAAAATCCACCACCATTCGGACGTTACTAGGAATCATCCAGCGTGATGCCGGCCTAGTGGAAATCTTTGGCAAAGATGCTTGGAAAGATAGTTTAGCTATTCATTCCAGAATTTCTTATGTTCCTGGCGATGTCGCACTTTGGCCTAATTTAACTGGTGGCGAAATTATTGACTTATTTATCAAATTGCACGGCGGTGGCGACCAGAAAAAAAGAGAGCAGCTGATTGAACGTTTTGAACTAGATCCAAAGAAAAAGGCCAAAAGTTATTCAAAAGGAAATCGTCAAAAAGTTGGCTTAATCGCCGCTCTTTGTGTGGATTCTGATTTATATATTTTTGATGAACCAACTTCTGGACTCGATCCATTGATGGAAGCAGTTTTCCAAGATGAAGTTGAAAAAATAAAAAATGCCGGCAAAGCAATTCTTCTTTCTTCCCACATTTTAAGCGAAGTGGAACGTTTGGCAGATAAAGTAGTAATTATTCGTCAAGGGAAAGTTGTGGAAACTGGCACATTGAACGAATTGCGCCATCTCACCCGTTCCACAATTACGCTTGAAACAAGTGGTGACCTTTCAACTCTAGCTTCAATTGTTGGCGTCCACGATTTTGTTCAAACCGATCAGCAAGCGACGTTTTCCGCCGATAATCAGTATATCAATGATATTTTACTGGCAGCTACAAAATTAGGCGTCAAAAAATTTGAAGCAGTGCCACCAACGCTTGAAGATTTATTTATGCGTCATTATGAAGGATAGGGTTGGAACGGGGGAAAATAAATGAATGAAAAATTTACGCGTTGGGGCGTTCTTTTAGTCCAATATTTAAAACGCGATTGGAAAAAAATTATTTTTTGGGTCTTAGGAATTGGCTTATTTTCAGCAGGACTTGTCCCTGCTTTTGAAGAAATTTCTAAAGGGCAAGGCGCTCTTGGTATGTTTGAAACTATGCAAAATCCTGCCATGATTTCCATTGTTGGACCGACACCAATTACTAATGGTGCTAATTATACACTGGGCGCCATGTATGCCCATGAAATGTTACTTTTTTGTGGATTATTTGCCATGATTGTTTCAGCATTGCACGTGGTTAGTCACACACGGAAAGAAGAAGATCTCGGCTTAACCGAATTGGTTCGCTCTTTTCGAGTTGGGCGACAAGCCAACGCGCTAGCGGTCTTAGTCGAAACCTTGTTCATTAATTTTTTGACAGCCATCTTAATTAGCAGTGTCGTGGTTAGTTTCAACGTGGCATCCATCACAACAGAAGGCGCCTTTCTTTTTGGCACTTCCATTGGATTGGCCGGAATGATTGGCGCAAGTATCGCCTTAGTAATGGCCCAAATTATGCCCAATGCTACCGGAGCTACCGGTTCTTCTTTAGGAATTATCGGGCTGCTTTATATTATGCGGGCTGGAAGTGATATCTCCAATTTAAAATTGTCGGCCTTTAATCCTCTAAGTTGGATTTATTTGACTTATCCTTTCGCTAAAAATAATTGGCTGCCTGTTTTATGGGCTTTCATTTTTGTATTGGCGCTAATGATTGTTGCTTTTATTCTTGAGGGTCATCGTGATATGAGTGCCGGCTACTTGCCTGAGCGCCAAGGTCGCCCTAGAGCAAAAAAATCTTTGCTTTCCGTTCCAGGATTATTTTTTAAACTGAATCGCGGCGTCATTATTAGTTGGCTGATCGCTTTTATTATTTTAGGTGCGGCATATGGTTCTATTTATGGTGATATGCAAACTTTTCTTGAAAGTAACGATTTGATGAAACAAATGTTTGCCGCTTCAAACGCTTCGATTGAAGCCTCCTTTAAAGGAACAATTATGATAGTAATGTCAGGTTTGGCAACGATTTTGCCCGTGGCGATTGTCAATAAACTTTTCGCTGAAGAAACTCGTCTTCATTTAAGCCAACTTTATGTGACCAAAATTACCCGTGGACAATTGTACTGGACAACTATTATTTTAGCGATTGGCGCAGGAACAATTGGTCTATTCTTCAGCGCCGGAAGTCTTGGCGCAACCGCGTTGAGTGTTATGAAAAAAGGCGCTTCGATGGATATGGGCGACTTTCTAGCTGCCGGTTTTAATTTTTTCCCTGCCGTTTTATTTTGTACCGCACTAGCCGCGCTAGTGCTAGGCTGGTTGCCAAAATTAGGCAAATTAATTTACGCCTATCTCGCCTATTCATTTATGCTAAATTATTTCGGTGGCATTTTGGATTTGCCAAACTGGTTTATGAAAACAGCGATTCAAAGCTGGATTCCTCAAATGCCCGTAGAAAAATTTTCTACTCCGACTTTTTTGGCGATGACAGTCATTAGTTTGATCCTGATTTTCTTAGGTTATCTCGGCTATAAAAAACGCGATTTAGTTGAAGGAGCTTAAGTTCAAAAAGTAGGTAGTGCCAGTCTTCATTCAGACTGACACTATTTTTTTATAAAAAAAAACATTTGACTCGCCAAAATAAATGGACAATCAAATGCTTAGGAAAATTATGGTTAAATTTTGAGTTGTGGTGGACTTGATAAGCGGTGGCTCAGGCACAGGGGCTAGGAAAAAAGATAATTCTTTCGGCGAATGTGCCATTCGCTTTCATAATTCCTATTTTTCTACGTCCCTGTTCGTGCCTTCGACAACCTTTTTTTACTCGCTTTTTTTACTACCTTTTTTAAAATATTTCCATTTTATTTAGTGGCCAGAAGCGCCAGACGAAAACGCCGTCGATGTCGCTTTTTTTAATAGCCCCAATGTTTCGGCTATCGTTTGAATTTCCTCGATTATCCCCTAAAACATAATAAGCATCATCAGGAACTTCGACAGTGAAGGTGCCTGTTAAGCTGTTGCCATTGTCATCGACTACCAACTCTTGATCCAAGTAATCTTCTTTAAACTCAACACCATCAATGGTTAAGACGCCATTATTGTAGACTAAAGTTTCTCCCGGCATACCAATCACTCGTTTAATATAAATTTTTTCATTAGCATCGTGGCTTTCTAAGGTTACAATATCAAATCGTTCGGGAGTTTTGTGTTTTAAAACAATTCCTCGCTGACCAGTTGCTAATGTTGGAGCCATTGAGCGCCCTTCGACTGCCGCTGGGAAAAAGACAAATAAACGCAAGCCAATAAATAACGCCGCTACACCTATTAAAAAGAGCCAATCACTTTTTTTCATTTCAATCCCCTTTAATCTTCAATATGTTAAGTATAACAAAAATGATTCTTTTCTCCTAAACGCGCCGTCTTCTTAAAAAATTTTTAGGAAAGAACTTCTTGTTTTTTCATTTGTTTAGAGCGTAATTGTCCACAAGCTGCATCAATATCGGTCCCGTGTTCTTTACGAATCACACAATTGACTCCGCGTTTTTTTAATTGATCATAAAACGACAAGACATCTTTTTTGCTGGAACGAGAATATTGATCGTGTTCGGAAACAGGATTATAAGGAATTAAATTTACATAAGTTAGTTTGCGTTTATCTTGTAATAAATCCGCCAACTGATGGGCATGTTCCAAATGATCGTTGACATCATGAAGCATAATATATTCAAAAGTAATCCGTCGATTCGTTTCTGCCAAATAATAATCCACCGCATCCATTAATTTTTCAATCGGGAACGTCCGATTGATACGCATCATGGAAGAACGGACTTCATTATTAGGCGCGTGCAAAGAGATTGCCAAATTGACTTGCAAATCCAGTTGGGCAAACTCACGAATTTTATGAGCTAATCCAGAAGTAGACACCGTAATATGACGCGCACCAATGGCTAGACCTTTGGCGTCGTTAATTACATGCAGAAATTGCACCAAATTTTTATAATTATCAAATGGTTCGCCAATACCCATTACCACTACATGAGTGACGCGTTCCCCATCTTCTTGTTGGGCAAAATAATTTTCTACCATCATAATTTGGGCCGTAATTTCACCGGCCGTTAAATCTCTTTGTTTTTTCAGTAAACCAGACGCACAAAATGTACAGCCAATATTACAACCGACTTGCGTTGTCACGCAGACAGATTGACCGTATTCTTGACGCATCAAAACTGTTTCAATTAAAAGTTTATCGGGTAATTCGAATAAATATTTTACAGTGCCATCGCTTGCTTCTTGCGTTAATACTAAGTGCAGTGGATTAATAACAAAATTTTCGTTCAGCAAATCAATCAAGGCTTTTGGCAAATTGCGCATTTCTGAAAAATCAGTGACCTTTTTTTGATACAACCAATCCCAAATCTGGGCGGCGCGGAATTTTTTCTCGCCATTTTCAGTCAACCAAGCACTTAAATCGCTCAATAATAAATTATAAATTGTCGGTTTCATATTTCTCCTCATATTTCGTTTCATTAAAGTCACTCTAGTCTAGCTTTTTTAGCGAGATAATTCAAGAAAGATTTTCATCAGAGAAAGTTTTTATTACATTTTTATATGCGCTGGCGCCTTTGTGCAATCAGACAATTGAATATTAACAAGCCTAGCCCCCACAAAACAATGACTAAAAGTCCTCCTTTTTCTCTAAAAAGATTACCCGATCCTCCTGTGGGCAATAAAAATTCAGGAACATTAAAATAACTTGTCGGTAAAAATTTCCTCGCTTGGCCACCTCCACTTAAGAAAACAAGGCTTCCTAAAATAAGCAAATTCACTAAAATATTTTTGGTAAAAAGTTGAATGAACCCGGATAAACTAGTCAAGAAAAAAATAATGGCCAGGAAATATAAAATCATGTAAATCAAAAAGGTACTACTTTTCATAATAAGGACATTTTGGCCATCGATCGAATACGGCAACGGATAAGAAGAGTCCCCAAAACCTTCTGTTATGGCAGGCAGGAAAAAACTCAAATAAAAACTGATGCTCACCCCTAAACTAAAAAAAATCAAAAAAATAATTTGTTTTTGGGCTATAATCCAGCCTTTTGCTATGGGCCAACTATTTATAAAATCAATGCTGGGATGTCTTTTATCTTCAATAATATAAAAACTCACCGCCAAAACAAAAAGGAATAACAACCAAATTAGCGGCGTATCATTTCTTAGCGTGGCAGTAAGGCGATTGATAGCCGGAATTTTCGTATCTGGCATCCGCACTTCTGTAATATTTTTTTCGACTAATTCTGTCAGTTCCCTGACCAATAATTTTTGCTGCAAAATGGTTTGATTTTCATCGTAACGACCATTTTCTAATTCTTGCAAGTAAAATTGTTCAAAGTCCAAGCGGGCCTTAGTGATTTCTAGTCGATTGGTTTCTCCATCTGAAACATACAAGTCGATCAATGGATTTAATAAGGCCACTTCTTTTTTCAAATCTTCGATGCTCGGTTGTTGCGGCGAATTGGCAGGAAGCTCTTTTTCCCAAGCAGCTAGTTGTGCCTTGGCGTCATCTCGAATAATAAAATAACTGTGACGTTCCGCTGGTGGCTGACTTTCAGTAATCGTTCCTGTTTTTTGCCAATAGGGCCACATGAGCATACAGAAAAATATTGCCGCAAAAATTAGCCAAGCCGGTCTTTTGAAAAATTGCCGTACTTCAAGTGCTAATAGTCGTTTTACCAAAGCTGAACCTCCGATTCCAAGCTAAATAATGACCGATATTTTTCTGCTAAATCCAAATCTTTTGCTGGAAAAATTTCAATTTGACCCTCTTTTAAAAAAATAACCCGATCAGACATTTCAGAAACATTTCCTAACTGATGCGAACTCATCAGCATAGTTTTCCCTTGACTTTTTAGGCGAGAAAAAATGTCAGTAAATAAATCAATGCTCGTTGGATCCAGCCCATTCAACGGTTCATCAAAAAGTAGCAAGTCAGCATCGCTCATTAAATACATTCCTAATAAAACATGTTGCTTCATGCCTAGAGACATCTTGCCGACTTTCTTTTTGGCGTACTCTTGCATCCGTAACACTTGCAAAACCTTTTTCACTTCCACTTTTGATGACCATAAATCTTTGACATATTGAAAATGTTCTTTAGCAGTCAAATGATCAAATAACCGCGTGGAATCTTCTAAAAAAAATAAATGTTGCAAAAAATCATTGCGATTTTTCCGGCGATCAAAGTCTAATAAACGCACCTGACCTTTTTTCGTTGTCAATAGTCCGGTCAAACTTCGCAACAAGGTACTTTTCCCCGTTCCGTTAGGTGCGACTAACCCAACAATTTCACCAGCAGTAAGGTCAAAACTCACCCCCGCTAAAATTTCTTTTTTTCCATAAGAAAAATGCAAATCAGTTACTTCTAACATATTTTTCCTCCTTTTTTCCCTTAAATAAAAACCCCGAGACTACGCAAAGTCGCGGGGCGATTCACCTTTCAAAGTAGCTCAAATTCGTTGCCTTTTTCTAACGACAACAACTGAAATGAGTCCTAATAAAACAACGACACTAACTAAGAACAACGCGCCTTGTTCTTTTGGCAAAAAACTTAACGATCTTTCAGCAGCTTTTAAAGCTTCGGGTGTTTTAGTACCGCGGAAAAAATAATAAGCTTGCGTCTCTTGCGAAAAAATATTGTAAAAATAAAGATACGTACTCGGTAAAAACTTTTCATATTTCCCCAAAAAAGGAGCTTGACTGGCCAGTAAAAACAAACTTAAAAAGCCAAAATGAGCGATGATACTTTTAGAAAATAACTGGAGTAAAAAACTTCCTACTACTAGAATAAAAATCAGCAAAAAAGAATAAAGTAAAAACCAGGAAATCACTGCGCCACTAGTCGTTACTGTCAGCTGAGGTGCTGAAAGTGGAACAGGATAATTCCAATAACCAACACCATTCTTAACAGTAGCAATCAAAAAAACAACGAGGAAGCTTCCTAGAAACAGCCCATAAATTATAGTCTCTGTCGTTACGATTTTTTTGAGCAGGAGCCCAACTTTTTTCTTTGGACTTAAATTGTCAAAATCAATTGTTTTACTCCGTTTACTAAAAGTGGCGATAAAAGAAATTCCCAGTGCTAGGAGCAATAAAACATTTAAAAACTTTTTACTAAAGGTTTCAATTTCCGAAGTAATCTTTTGTAATCCTGGTAATGTACTATTTTCCATCAAAGTGTACTCCGGCAAATCATGGGCCACTAAATATTTTAAAAAGGGCGCCCAGTAGTCTAAATAATCTCCCTCTCGATTGAGGTAGCTGAGTTTTGCTTTTGGTAACTCTACGCGGTCGTTCTTTTCATAAGCTTCCATTACATTATTTAGTAATTGTTGCTGAGTTTCTAATGTAGTGATTTCTTCTGGGGAAACGGCAGAATCTTCCTTAATTGCTGCTAATTGCAACGCGTCTTCTTGTTGGTAAAACTCAAAATCTTGATAGTTCATAAAATCCAGCTCTGCCAAACTCCGTTGATCTTTTTGCCAAAAATTTGCCCCCACTAGATACACAGTCATTAAAACAAACAACGCTAGTAAAATAATTCTCGGAAAATTAGCCTTAAAAAAAATCAATCCCTTTTTACTCATTCACTCACCACCAAGTTTAATTTTGAAAAATATTTTCATCACAAAAATGATCGATCTTCTTAATTACCTCAAAAACAGATTTTTCATCTCCTACCTCTGCTGCGAGAATTAACGGTCGTTCTTTGGAATTCTTCGGTTTTTCCGTTAAAAGTTGTCCATCAGTCGCATTAGAAATAATGATATAACAATCAAATTTTTCTTTCAGTTCTTCTTCAATCTCATTATTCATCATAAATTTTGCAGGATACGCTTTAGGTGCGGGCATATATGAAAATCTGGTGGTCGTCTTTTCTTTTAATTTGATTTTACCATCCCTTTTATTTCGGAGATTCGCATCCATAAATAAATCATAAAAGTCACTCTTAAAAAGTGGCATAGTGAGCGTCGGAATTAAGTCGCCTCCCAACCGTGGATGAGATTCTACATAGATCAACCCTTTTTTTCCTAAGATTACTTCAGTATGACTAAAAATATCCGTATATGATAGCGTATCAAAAATTAGATAGAGCTCTTTTATTTGGTAATCATCGAAGGTGGTAATATTTGAAATATGTCCCTTTTCAACAACCGTTCCTTCATATTTCAACTTTGTTGTAATCCCATATATAAGATGTTTCCC
This sequence comes from Enterococcus timonensis, assembly GCF_900104595.1. Lineage (GTDB taxonomy): Bacteria > Bacillota > Bacilli > Lactobacillales > Enterococcaceae > Enterococcus_J > Enterococcus_J timonensis. The sequence goes on along the minus strand of NZ_FNVY01000004.1, from coordinate 249,888 downwards.
ATTTAAATGCAGTGCTTCGACACTAAATTCATTACCTTCAACAAACTCTTCAATGAAATAATTTGCATATTCAATTTGAAGCAGTATATTTTCTAGTTCGCGATTATTGTTACATTTAAAAACATTTATACTTCCCTTGCCCATCTTCGGCTTTAAAATTATTGGAAAGACGCGCTCACCCGCCAAGAAGTCTTGAATTTCAAAATATTTCACTTTATTGGTGACCACACTATTCATCAATCGTCTAGTATTCAGCTTATTCTTTGCCTCAGCGTATTGCTTTTTTATATTTGTTGGAGTCGATGTTTGCTCACAATACTGGTACCAAAAAATTCGTGTATCTTCATTAAATGACAGGACAAAATCTATTTTTTTATCTGAAAAATAGGTGATTACCTCATCCAATGATTTTTGATCAAGAGATGGGAAGGTAACCGATGCGTATCCATCTTCTTCGTTGATAGAAAAGTTTTTTCCTTTCTTAACCTTATAGACATAACCCTTTTTCTTTAACGCATCGATTAAAACATCCGTATTGACATCAATAATATAATTTTTCATCGCAACCTCTTCGCTAATTTATTTTTTTAAGGTTAATCATTTCGCTTTAAAAAATTCCTTATTTTCAAAAATTTATCGCTTTCTTACTGTTTATTATAATTATTTAATTATTGCTGTCAATTGTTTTTAAGAATAATCTGAATTTATTTTCTTTTTTCATAATAATATTCAAATTACAAAGAATTTTTTATGGAATTTGACTAAAAAAATCCGATATAACCATATATTAGGATGTCGCAAACCATTTCTGGATAATTAAATATTTTCTTATTTAATTAATTTTCAAACACAAAATTTTACAGACGATTGCTTGAGAACAAAAAAAAGGAACTCTAAAAATTAGAAAAAAACTAACTTTTAGAGCGCCTTTTATTTTATAACTATAAATTACTTCAATATATCAAAATCACTGACTGAAAGAGAAATTTTATTCCACCGTTACACTTTTCGCTAAATTACGGGGTTTGTCCACGTCAAGTCCCCGTTGCAACGTTGCATAATAGGCAATTAGTTGGGCTGGAACAATGGAAAGAATTGGCGTTAACAAAGGATGAACATTTGGCAAAACAAAAGTGTCATCATCATTGGCTAAAGATTCGCTTACTAACGAGAAGAGACGTGCGCCGCGACTTTTCACTTCTTCCATGTTCCCTCTCGTGTGACTTGCGGTTACTGGATCGGTAATCACGGCAAAAACGGGCGTCCCTTCTTCAATTAAAGCAATCGTTCCGTGTTTTAATTCTCCGGCAGCAAATCCTTCTGCTTGCACATAGGAAATCTCTTTTAATTTTAGCGCTGCTTCTAGCGACACTTCATAATCTAAATAGCGCCCGATGTAAAAAGCATTCCGCTGTTCTGTTAAATAATCGGCCACTAAAAGATTCAAAGTCTCTTGTTCAGTAATCACCGTGTCCATAGCCGTCGCTACTAGCGAAAGTTCGTGAGCCAAATCAAATTTTTCATTTTGACGGGCAAATTGTTGCGCCAAACAAGCAAGTACCGTTACTTGAGCGGTGTAAGCTTTAGTTGAAGCGACAGCAATTTCTGGACCAGCTAACAAGGGCAAAGCAAAATCACTTTCCCGCGCTAATGTTGATCCTAAAACATTCGTTAAAGTAATCGTTGGATAGCCTAATTCTTTTACGCGCACTAAAACTTGTCGACTGTCAGCAGTTTCGCCACTTTGCGAAAGAAAAATAAAGACGGGACGCGCAGAAAGGAGCGGCATCCGATATCCTGCTTCACTAGCTAATAAAGCCGTAGCTGGAATATGGGCCATTTCTTCAAAATATTTTGCCCCAACGCGGGAAGCATGCCAACTAGTTCCACAAGCTACGAAGTATAGATGATCCGCTTCATGAATCACTTCTTTTAAAGCCGGCGCCACATAATTTTCTTCGATCAAGTATTGTTGGATAATTTTGCGAACGACACTAGGTTGCTCGGCAATTTCTTTAATCATGTAATAAGGATACGCGCCTTTGTCTAAATCATTAGCGTCCAACTGAGTTACAAATGGTTGACGGGCGACTGGTTGGCCAGCAAGGTCAAAAATTTCTACACTATCTTTTTGTAAAATGACCATTTCGCCATCTTTAATTTCCAAAAAGTTTTTCGTTTGATCGAGGACCGCTAAAGCATCAGAGGCGATTAAACTAAAATCGCCGCCAAGACCGACTAGCAGTGGTGATTTATTTTTGGCCGCATAAAGTGTATCTGGTGTTTGCGTATCGATCAGGCCAAAAGCGTATGATCCTTCAATTTTATTAAGAGTTTGCAAAAAAGCTGCTGGTACTGTAAATCCTTGGTTAACAAAATATTCCACTAGATGAACCGCAACTTCGGAATCGGTTTGACCGTAAAAAATATCATCAGCTAACAAAGTTTCTTTCAGCTGGCGATAATTTTCAATGACGCCATTATGGACCAAAACAAAACGACCAGATTGTGAAGTGTGGGGATGGGTATTTTCTAAAGTTGCTTTGCCATGAGTCGCCCAACGCGTGTGGCCAATTCCCAATGTACCGGCTGCATCAGCAGGAACTTCTTCTTGTAATTTTTTTAAAGGACCGACCGCTTTATAAAGTTGATTGTCTTCGGCCAAAAAAATCCCCGCCGAATCATATCCCCGATATTCCAAACGACATAACCCGTTAATTAAAATATTTTTTGTATCGACATTTCCTACTACTCCAACAATTCCACACATATGACACCTCTAACTAGACCATTCGATTTAAAAATAATTGGTCTACTTCTTTTTTTTGTAAGAACGCTTATTATATTAACTTTAAAGAATAAATTTGTCAATATATTTTTTTGGTCTAGATAAGTCCATTGGTTGAAATTTTGATTTTTTGCTGGGGGATTTTATTAAACTTTGTGGATTGAAAGATTTTTTCATAACAAAAAAAACCCGGCATAAGCCGAGCTTTTAAAAGATTTGGCGATTTAATTCTAAGCGCCAATTTTTTAGTTTTGTTTGATAAATCAAAAATGCATCGGGGTCCAGACGATCAAGATATTCTCCATCGGCTTTGGCAATCTGATCTTCGACGATATACATCGGCATTTTAAATTCATGGTCGCCGGCTTCTGCTTGGCAGGAACGAAAAGCCACGCCTTCCAATAAAAATGGTCGCAACTCTTTAAGCACTTCTTCGGGTAAGACGCTGACTTGTTGTGGTCGTTTGAAAAAACTTTTCTTTTCGTTGAGTTTTTCTAAGACACAAGTCGTAATTTTTTGACCTAAAATCCCGTAAAATTCTTCAATATAGCGATAATAGACGCGATTAAATTCCGGATTTAACTCAAAATAGGCAAAGTTATTTTGCAATTTATAAAAAAATGGTGCCCGCAAATGCATTTTCATATGACCAAAATAGAGCAATTCGGCAATTTCTTGAGGTGTCAGTTGTTTTAACATCGCCAAATCTGAAAAATCCACCCATTTCACTGGATTTTTTTCTCGGCGAATTCTCAGACCCGCTAAGTAAGCGGCCACTTCTTGCGGTCCTTCAATCATTTTTAGCGCTGTATGGGGTTCAAACTGGCCAGCTTCCGTCGTTTCATCCAGAAGCAAAAGATTTTTGGGACGATGAAAAAGTCCTTGATAAAAATCTTCGTGGGAAATCCCTTTAGTGACAACTGCGTTATTTGTTGTATCTAAATGGACATATAAATCATGCGTCACGTAATCCCCCCCTTAGTTACCTTTATTCTACCGTAAATAAGTGGAAAAATCCTTATAATTTACTTTAAGATTCCATTACGAAAAAATAACGAAAAGACGGCAAATCATTACAGCGTGCTTTAATTTTCATAACCGTCGTATAAACGCATGGCAAAAAATTCTACATCTTTGGCTAAACGGAACAGTCGGGCGGCCATTTCAATTGGTTGTTCTTTCAATCCGGTTTGCAACCATTTTTTCAAAACACCAGAACAGCCGTCCGCAAAAAAGCCGGCGTAAAAATTTTTATCTTCAGCTAACAAAATTTTATCTTGATCTAAAAGACTAAATAAATCTAAAAACCGTGCTTCAATTAGTTCCGAAAAATCATGAAATAAGGCTTCTTGGGAAGATGACAAGGTGTTTTGATAAAAGGCAGATTTTTGATAAATGGCTTTTAAAAGCAGCAATGTCTGCTCTTCCCAATTATCTAAAGAAATTTCCTGATCCAAATAATGAAGACAGTCGTGATAATAAACTTCTTTGAGTAACATTTCCTTATCTTTGTAATGATAATAAAATGTTTGGCGATTAATGCCTGCTTCTTCGGTAATTTCTTTCACCGAAATTTTGGCAAACGGCTCTTTTAAGCATAGGCGCACTAGTGCTTGCCGTAATAAATTTTCAGTTCCACTTTTATTCATTTTCCACCTCCATCATTTTTATTTTATTAAATAATAGCAAAAAAGAAGTAGCACCACAACTTTTTGCTACTTCTTTTCACTCAAGATCACTTTTTAATTTTTTTCGGCCACAAACAAAATCCCTAAATGATCATAGGCTTTTTGCGTTGCCACACGGCCCATCTTCGTTCGTTTTAAAAATCCTTTTTGAATTAAATACGGTTCATACATGGATTCCACTGTATCGGTTTCTTCTGAAATATTCACTGCTAATGTACTAAGTCCCACCGGCCCGCCGTGATATAAGTCGATAATGGCGTGGAGTAATTTTTGATCCACCACATCAAGTCCGGCTTCGTCGACCCCTAACATTTCCAAAGCTTCATGGGCACATGCTTCATCAACGACCCCATTACTTTTCACTTCGGCATAATCCCGGACTCTTTTTAACAAACGGTTGGCAATTCTTGGTGTCCCTCGCGAACGCCGCGCCAGTTCCACCGCACCACTTTCCACCAGTTCTGTATTAAAAATCGAAGCCGAACGCATTAAAATTTTTTCCAAATCTTTTTCTTCATAATATTCCAAATGGCTGACAATTCCAAAACGATCTCGCAATGGTTTAGACAACATCCCCGCCCGAGTTGTGGCCCCTACTAAAGTAAATGGCGGCAGTGGAAAACGAACGGCATGTGCTGTTGGTCCTTGTCCTACCATAATATCCACATAAAAGTCTTCCATCGCCGAATATAAAACTTCTTCGACAATCCGCGGCAACCGATGAATTTCATCAATAAATAAAACATCGCCGGCCGAAAGTTCATTTAACAACGCCACTAAGTCGCCAGGTTTTTCAATTGCTGGGCCAGTGGTGGATTTTACATCCACTTCCATCTCATTAGCAATGACGCGCGCGAGCGTTGTTTTCCCTAAACCGGGCGGACCATAGAGCAATACATGGTCTAGTGATTCTTCCCGTTGACGAGCGGCAGTAATATAGATTTGTAATTGGTCTTTGACTTTTGTTTGACCAATATATTGGCTTAAAGTTTGCGGACGTAAGGAAAGTTCCAACAAATTATCTTCTGCTTGCAGTGCATCATCTACTAATCGTTCCGACAAACTAATCACCTACTTTTTCATTAAAAATTTTAACCCAGCGGAAATATATTGTTCCGTGGCCAAATCTTGTCCTTGGAAATTCTTTTCCACTTGCGCAATTTCGCTATCTTTATAACCTAATGCTTTTAAAGCCGACATTGCTTCTTTTAGTGGTTTTTTTTCAGGTAAAACAGCAACGGCATCATTTATTTCCACCGCCAATTTTCCTTTTAAATCTAAAATCATTTGTTGGGCTGTTTTTTTACCGACGCCAGGAAATTTCATTAAATATTTTACATCTTCGCGCTCCACTGCATCTTTTAATCCTTGATGATCCCGCCCAGCTAAAATCGCCAAAGCTGATTTAGGACCAATCCCAGAAACCGACAGCAAGCGTAAAAATAATTCCTTTTCTGCCAGGTCAAAAAATCCAAAAAGTAATTGGGCATCTTCTCGAACGACTTGGTGGACATAAATTTTGGCCCGATCTCCTTCTTGATAAATAAAAGGATTAGCCACTTGAATTAAAAAGCCCACTTGATTCACTTCTAAAACCAGATAGGCGGGACTGACAAAAGTCACCACCCCATTTAAATACTCGTACATCTCATTCCCTCACTTTTTGGCAACATATGTTCCTATTCTATCACAAAATATCTTCTGGAGCATCTTCTTGCAAGAGAGTTTCCATCGACACATAAGGGACTGGCGTGGCTTTTTTCAATAAAGAAAATAATTGATAAAGAGTAATGACACCATTGGCATTTTTTCGAAAAGCGACATAGCGATTTTCTGCTTTGGTGGCAAACTGTTCTTTCATTTGACTTTGTTGCGACCACTGGGCATTTTTTAAGCCGTAATGATAAATCACATGGACTAATCGTTCGGTTAAATAGGAAAATCGTGAGTCGCCGACATTTTTCAACGGCAAAAAGCCAAGGTTAACTGGTTGCTGATGATCGCTTTGTTCGGCTAAATAATTTTCTAATAAAACTTGATAGGCGTTGGCATCTGTCGCCCAACTTTCCAAAATTACTTTTTCACCGTTGACACTAGCTTCAGTAATTAGGCCGACAATTTTTTCTTTGGCAAATAATAATTCAAAAGGCGTCGTTAGCTGAATCGTCACTTCTTGAGCGAGTTGCTCTTGCCAAGCTTGTTTTTCAGCTGGCAAAATATTTTCAAAGCGAATTTGCCGAAATGCGGTATCTTTTTTCTGGGCAGTAAATTCCGTCACATGACCCAGCTCGCCAATTTTGACATAATCAAAACCTAGATCGTGTAAACAAGAAACAAATTCTGGTGTCACACAATAAAACGCCAGTTGAAAACCTAAATCATCCGCCCGTTTCATAAACCGAATCACTGCTTGACTCCACAATTTTTCTGGACCAAATGGATTGCCGAAAACAAATAATTTATTGACCCGCCGCTCAAAACTAAAATAAACTTTCGCTTCGTTATTTACAACATACGAATAACCGCGACGTTTTTCTTGACGAATTTCCGCAAGGTCTAGCGTTGTGCCATAACGCAAAATAAAATCGTCTGCAATATCCGTTGATTTTTCCCACGGATCTTCTCCTTGCATTAAATAAGTCATCAACGTCACTAGAACAATAATCGCCAAGCCTAAACCAAGTAAACCTCTAAACCAGACAGTAGCAGAAGGAAATAAAATAAACCAACCGGAAAAAAAGTCGCCAGTGAAATCTTTTTGGGCGTACAGTCCGGCAATTGAATATAAAATCAAAAGCACTGTTAACAAAAGAGCATCAAAACTAAAGGCCCCAAAAGAATAGACTAATTTTTCTCGGAAAAACTCTTTACGAGATACATAAACGGCCACCAAAATTAAAAAATAAACAATAATCAACCGCAAATCGCGGGTTTTTATAATCGTATTTAAAATACCAAAACCTAAGACAAGTAAAGTTGGCAAATAGGCTTTGCGGACTTTAGCCGCCACTCCGCGAGCCAAACCTAAAAGCAAAATCCCTACTAAAATATTTAACGTTTGATCTAAAAAATCAAAAGAAAAGGGCAGTAAAAAATTAAAAAATGCAGAAACGTTCGATAAATTCGTGACCGTCGATAATAAAATCATCATAATCCCGGCAAAATAAACCGCCGCCGTCAAAATAAAATGGGCCGCTTTTTGCCCGAGAATTTGCGGCAAGCCATCGAAGAAATGATTAATTTTTACCCCCGTATGATGAATAAATAAGCCGCCCCCTAGTATAAAGGGCACAATATAATAGGCCAAGCGATAATAAAGTAACCAAAGTAGCGCTACTTCTCGGCTAATACCCATTTGTCCTAGGCCTAAAATCATTAAGACATCAAACGTCCCCGCGCCCCCTGGCACCATGGTAAGCATGCCGATTAAGCTCGTGGCAAAAAACATCGGCAAAAGTTCGGCTAAGGAAAATTGAAGATTTAATAATAAGCCAATCACCATAAAACTAAACGCCGCACCAGCCCATTGGAGAACCGACGCACCAACTAAGGCCCGGACGCCCCGCGGGAAAAATTCAGCAAATAAGGATTTCTTTTTCAGATGCGCAAAAATAAGTAAGGCCGGCGCATATAAGCCGCCTCCTAATAGCCAAAACCAATATTGGCGAAAATAATCATCGACTGGAAAAATAAATAGCGCCCCAAAAGAAAATAAACTTAACACAGAAAGACCGGTGAGCATGAAAAAAGCCATTTTAGAAACAGTGGCTAATACTTTTCCTTTAGGCAAATTCTTTTGATAAAAATTCCCCCGCAAAGTCGCCCCAATAATCCCCCCAAAACCCACGAGATTATTTAAAGAATTAATCATAAAAGCTAAAGGCAGCCATTCCCTTTTTTTAAACGGCGTCTGCCCTTGTTTTTCTAAAGAATGTTGAACTACCGCATCGTAACTAATTAATAGAGTACTGGCAAAAAGTCCGGTGGCAAACATTAAAATAATTTTATATATAGGCAAACTAGCCATCGTTTCTTCGATTTCAGCAAAACTCATCCCTTGCATAATCTCGGCGAATTGATTGGCCACAAAAATTAAAACCGATCCAAAAAAGATGATTTTCAGTAGTAAACTATGGCGTTTGATCCACTGCCAAATGTTTTTTAATTTATCCATTTTTCATCCTCATTTCAACAGTATTGTACCATGGAATAGCCGTTGTCAAAAGTGTTGGCCGCTAGTTTGTGGTACACTAAAAAAAACAAGGAGGTTAACAAAATGAATATTGGCTTTATTGGTACCGGTAATATGAGTAAACAAATAATTACCGGTCTGCTGAACAAAAATTTTCCTCATGAAAATATTTTCTGTTCGGCCAAACATTTTGACACGCTAAAAATTTTCACCGAACAACATCATTTAGTGGCGCTGGAAAATAATATTGAGGTGGTCAAAGCAGCGGATTTAATTTTTATTGCCGTCCATCCAGAAACAGCTAGTGAGGTTTTAGCAGAAATCGCCCCTTTTGTAAATCCGGAAGAGCAAACAATTATTTCTTTAATGACTGGTCTGACCTTAGAGCAATTGGCCGGCTGGATTGGACCGGTGAAACTTGTCCGCATTATGCCTAATCTAAATGTCGCCGTTAATCTTGGATCGATTGCTTACTGCTTTAACGCCGAACTTGATTCCGAAGATCAAAAAGAAGTTTTAGAACTTTTACAACTTTTAGGCTCGACTTATCCCCTAGCGGAAAAAGATTTCTCAACTTTTGTCGCCCTCGCCGGATCTTCGCCAGCTTTTGTTTATATGTTTATCGATGCTCTAGCCCGCTCGGCAGTAAAATATGGCCTGCCAAAAGATCTCGCCACTACTATTGCCGCTGAAGTTGTCGCCGGTTCTGGCGTCTTAGCTAAAAATTCCGGAAAAATTCCTTGGCAACTGGTGGATGAAGTCTCTTCTCCAGGTGGCTCCACTGTCGCTGGTGTTTTTTCTTTAGAAGAACACGGCTTTATCAATGCCATTCAGCAAGCTTTTCAAGCCACTGTTGAAAAAGATAGCGGCCCATCAACTAAATATCCCAAAAATTAATTTTTTCTGCTTTTATCATATTCAAAACAAAATCATCATAGGAAAATTAACTATTTTTTCATTTTCCATAAAAACTTTTTATATTTTTTGACAAAACGTAGTCGTTTTACGCTATACTTAATATAGGAAAGAAATTCAAGGAGGCGCTATGAGAAAAAGTTTAAAAGAAGTTATTTTTGCCATTATTCCCATGACGATCTTGATTTTAATTTTACTAGCGGCATTTGCGCCGCTACCTGCTATTGAACTGGCGACATTTGTTGTTGGTGCCCTAATGATGATTGGCGGCATGACATTATTTTTATTTGGTGCCGAGCATTCCATGATGGCGGTGGGCGATCTCGTTGGTAAATTTATGGTGAAAAAGAAAAATCTAGCATTAATGGCTGGACTGGGCTTTGTGATCGGAATTGTGATTACCATTGCCGAGCCATCCGTTCAAGTGTTAGCTCAACAAGTATTTACAATTTCAGACGGTGGCATCCCAAGAACCTTACTCATTGGGGTGGTCAGTGTCGGCACCGGTGTTTTTCTTAGTTTTGCTTTGCTGCGAGTTATTTTCAAATGGTCTTACTATCGCTTAATGCTAATTGGTTACGCAGTGACTTTAATTGCTTCATTTTTTACTAGTCCTCAGTTTATGCCGATTGCCTTTGATGCTGGCGGCGTAACGACTGGACCTGTGACTGTGCCTTTTATTTTATCAGTCGCTGTCGGTGTCACCAGTATGGTTCGCCAGAAAAAAAATGAAAATGATAGTTTCGGCATGGTGGGCGTGGCCTCCCTTGGTCCGATTTTAGCGGTAATGGTATTGGGGGCGATTTTCCAATGACCTTTTGGACTGATATTTTTGCCGGATTTGTAACGGTTGTTAGAGAAGTTGCTCTATCCATTGCGCCGATCGTTGTTATTTTTTTAATTCTAAATATTACAAGCTTTAAATTAAAACGCCAAAAATTTTGGCACTTGATGAAAGGATTTTTCTTAACTTTTATCGGACTAGTTTTATTTTTACACGGTGTAAATATCGCCTATGTACCCGTGGGACAACATTTAGGTCATACTTTAGCTGCGATGGAAAATAATTGGATTTTAGTACCACTGGGCTTTTTTATGGGCTTTTTAGTAGGATTTGCCGAACCAGCCATTCACGTTATGACCAAACAAGTAGAAGAAATTTCGGCTGGGCGAATTAAATCGCGCGTCATGCTAATGGTCGTTGCCTTAGGTGTTGGTAGTGCCGTGGGGTTATCCATGTGGCGTTTGCTTGTTGGATTTTCTATTTATTGGTTTTTAATTCCTGGTTATACTCTAGTCTTTCTTTTAGGACGCAAAGTCGACAAAATGTTTCTGGCCATGGCTTTTGATAATGGCGGCGTGGCAACAGGTCCCATGTGTTCGACTTTTATTTTATCTATGTGTGTGGCGATTGCCTCAGAAATTTCCGGGCGCGATCCTTTGATTGATGGTTTTGGCGTGGTGGCCTTAATCGCTCTAGCTCCAATTCTTACCACCATGCTTTTAGGCTATATTTATAAACGAAAAGATTTAGCGCGGGAAAAAAATTTACTTGAGACCGCTCAAAAGGAGACCGTATGAAAAAATTAGTTGGCTTAGATTATGAAATGATTATCACGATTGTTGATTCGGGAAATGGGAGTGACGTGGTTGATTTTGCAAAAAAAGCTGGCGCAAAAGGTTCCACAATTTTGCATGGCCGCGGTTCTGGTGTCCACGATACTGGCAAATTTTTCGGCATTGAAATTGAACCGGAAAAAGAAATTGTTATCACCCTCGTGCCTCACGCTCTGACCAATCATATTTTAAAAGCGGTTGGTGAAGGCATTGCGATTGATAAGCCTGGTCACGGCATTTGTTTTGTCGTTGATATTAGTAAAATTATCGGCATCACTCAAATGAGCCAAGATAGTAAAGTGGTGGAAATTGATGATCTTTTAGAATTAGAAGACTAAAAATAACAAAAAAAACGATGCGAAATGTTGCATCGTTTTTTTATTTGTTCAAATCAAATACACCAGACCACCAATCAATCCCGCTAGTAAAATGATGAAGACTGGATTTATATTAAAACGCATCTGAATAATGAAAGCCAAACCCGCAATTGATAAAGAAATCCAGTCAATGTTAGAAAACTGAATCGGAATGGCTTGCTGATTTTTACTAACTACCGTTTTAAAAATAGACAATGCTACTGCAAAAATCAAACCAATAGAGGCTGATTTAATTCCGGACAACATATTTTTTAGCACTTTATTATTTAAAATTCTTTTTTCAAATCTCATAAAAAGTGGCACAAAAACAAACGAAGCCACGCTGACAGCAAGTGTTGCTACTAACGCCATTAAAAACCCGCCATAATATTGACCTACATAAGTTGCTGAGTTAATAGCGATGGGACCTGGAATAATGGCGTCTATTGCATTTAAATCCGCAAATTCACTGACGGTCATCCCGAATTTTGAAACTTCTTCAAAAATTAAGGACAACATGGCATATCCTCCCCCAAAACCTAAAAATCCAATTTTAAGAAAGGTGACTAGAATTTTTATTGTCACTAACTTTACCTCCCCTTTTACTTGTGACATATCCTAAAAGAGCAGCGATTCCAATTAGCCAAGGCGCGCTGAGGATATGAAATACAGAAAAGATAAAACAAAAAATAGCAATTCCTTTACTTATTTTGTTAGTCAAATTATATTTTGCCAAACTAATGGCCACCGAAAATAAAAAAGCCGCTGATGTGGCACGAACGGCAGCTAAAATGCTCAAAGCGATTCCTTCTTGGGGAACCAGTTGATAGAGTATCGTCGCCAAAGACATCAGCACATAAGCTGGAAAAATCGCCCCGATGCCTGCAGCCAACATTCCTGAGTAGCCATTAATTTTTTTTCCAACGAAACAAGCATTTGTTAAAGCAATCACCCCAGGAAAAGTTTGCGCCAAAGTGGAGTACTCATAGAGGCTCTTTCGATCAATTAAGTTGTGTTTTACACATAACTCTCTTTCAATCACTGGTAGCATCGCCATGCCACCTGAAAATGTAAATGTTCCCGCCATTAAATAAACTTTAAATAATAAAAGATTCTTATTCATTTCATCCCTCCGTTAACCAAAGTATAACAAGCTAACTCATTGAGTTAAAATACATATCTGGTAAACTAGATATAACTAAACAGTTATGAGGTGGATTATGAATATCCGACAACTAGAAATCTTTTTATCCGTCTGCGACAGCTCATCTATTACAAAAGCTGCTCAAAATTTATATATTTCTCAACCCGCAATTTCAAAAGCAATTAAAGAATTAGAAGAAAGTATTGGCGTCTCCCTTTTCGACCGCAAAGATAATCGGCTGATTTTAAATGAATCAGGCAAGATGTTTCGCGTCAAGGCGAATCAATTAGTGGCAGATTTTAAAACACTGGCCGGCTTTAATCATCAAATCGAAAAAGAACTTCCTCTGCGGATTGGAACCAGTTTAACGATCGCCAGGAATTCTTTACCTTTTGCACTTGAAAAGTTTAAGTCCAAGTATCCAGACACTCCTTTAAAAATTTATTCTGAAAATGTCCAGCAAATTCAGCAAAAACTTTTAGATGGAGAAATCGATATTGCCTTTACAGAAGGCTTTGAATCTAACCAAATATTTACTAAAGAAATCATCTCAAAATATACACTTCTTTTAGTTTGTGCTAAAGAGAGTCCATTGGCCAAAAATCATAAAATAAAGCGCGAGAATTTGCTTACGTTGCCACTTTTATTAAGAGAAAAAGGAAGTTCATTACGAGACAGTTTTGATGAAGTGACCCATCGCCTCGGCATTGAAGTTTCTCCCATCTTAGAAAGTGTCAATACCGAAGTACTTATTCAGGCCGCCAAAGCAAATTTGGGTGTCACCATTTTGCCTGAGCCTCTTGCCCTGCCCTATTTAGAAGATGGCTCGCTGGTGAGTCTGGAAATTTTTGGTCACAAGATGGAGACGTTAAATTATTCCGTCACTTTAAAAGGAAAACGTCTAAATAATATCCAAAAAGAGATGATCGCTTGTTTTAAAGAAGCCGAGCTCCCTTATTCATAAAAAAAACCGCCGCAAATTTTTTTGCGACGGGTTTTAATATTTATTTTAGCGAATTCCTAAAGAAATCCGAGCGTAACGACTCATTTTTTCAGTCGTCCAAGCTGGATACCAGACAAGTTTTACTTCAACATTTTTCACTTCAGGTACTTCGGCTAGCGCACCGTGGATTTGATCGGTTAAGACGTCGCCTAAAGGACAACCCATTGTAGTTAACGTCATCTTCACCACGCAGTTTCCTTGGTTGTTAAAATCTACTTCATAAATTAATCCAAGATTGACAATATCAATGCCTAATTCTGGATCAATGACTGTTTCTAATGCTTGTAAAATCCGTTCTTTTATTTCTTCAACTTCACTTTCTGACCAATCAAATGTTTCAGTCAAAGCATTCACTCCTTTGTCTATTCAAAAATCTATTGATACCTTTTGCATGTCTATCATAGCGGATTTTTTTGTAAAAGTAAATTTCGCTGTTTGCTTATTTTTTATATTTTTGTGGTTTGAGTTCAGGAAAATTACCGGTGCTCTTGTATTTTTTCTGTTCATCTTCATTAGCGAAACGACCAATTACGGTTTGCGTTGGTAAGACGTTCATAAAAGCGTCGGGATCAATTTCAGCGACAATCGTTTCTAAATCGTATAATTCGTATTTAGTAATGACCATCATAATCATGCGACTTTCCGTCCGACGATAGCCACCGTAACTTGGTAAGAGCGTCATTCCTCGCAACATTTGTTTAGCAATCGCTGAGGAAATTTCGTCAGGGTGATTGGTGACAATCATGGCGGTTAATTTTTGATGACTCGTATGAATATTATCCACCGCTAAGCCCATAACAAAAATAGAAATCAAAGTGTATAAAGCAGATTCCCAACTGAACAAGAAACCAGCAATTAAAACAATCGCCCCATTTAAAGCCATCATTAAATTCCCAACCGTTTTTCCAGTTGTTTTAGACAAGACTAAAGAAACAATATCCATTCCGCCAGTGGTAAAACCATATTTAAGCGAATAACCAGCACCAAGTCCTACTAGAAAACCACCAACGATGGCGTTCATCAAAGGATTTTCAGTCACAACTACGACTGGCATAATCATTGTAAAAATGGAAATGCCAATAACATTAATAAAACTAAGCAACGTGGATGCGGCTCCTAATTTATAAAAACCGAGAATCGCAATAGGAATATTTAATAGCAAAATTAACAACCCCGTGTCCAGATGGATTGTCGGCGCTAATGAAGTGGACAAAATCTGGGCGATCCCATTGGCTCCTGAAGAAAAAATCTGGGCCGGCACTAAAAACATATTTAAACCAATCGCACCGGTCAGCCCGGTAAATAAAATAACGATTGCTTTGGTCAACGCATCTTTACTATGTAATTCTTTTTTTAACGCTTGCATATCCACAATCCACCTTTACGAAATTTTCACTTAAGAATAACAAAAAAAAAAGAAATATTCTACCAAATTCTCTCGTTTTCAATTCATTTTTGAAAATTTTCTTTTCACTGCTTTTTTTGGTACACTGAACCTATGAAAGGCAGTGATGATTTTGAGTGAAAAAACAATTTTATATTTAGTGCGCCACGGTAAAACAATGTTTAACGCAATTGGCCGGACACAAGGTTGGTCAGATACACCGTTAACGAAACTAGGCGAGCAAACCATTCATTACCTTGGACTTGGTTTAAAAGATACTCCATTTAAATTAGCTTATTCTTCTGATTCCGGTCGGGCAATTCAAACGATGCGACTTATCTTAGGAGAAAATCCTCAAGGCCGCAATATTGATTATTTTGTGGATCAACGGATTCGTGAATGGTGTTTTGGTTCTTTAGAGGGCGGATATAATGGCGAACTTTGGGGCGTTGTGCCAAGAATTTTGATGTATCCTTCTTATGACGAGATGATTACTAAAATTTCTTATGAAGATTTAGCCAATGCCATTTTAGAAGCGGACACCGCTGGCTGGGCTCAACCATATGCTGATATTAAAAAAAGAATTAGCACCGGCTTTGAAGACATCGCCCAAAAAGTTGAAAAACAAGGCGGCGGCAATGCGCTAGTCGTTTCTCACGGCATGACCATTTCTAATTTTTTGCATATTATCGATCCAAAACAACCGCTCCAACACAAATTAGCCAATGGATCTATTTGTAAAGTTTCGTACGATCATGGTAAATTTGAAATTTTGTCCATTAACGATATTTCCTATATTGAAGAAGGACAAAAAGAATCTAACGATTTGTTAAAATAAGGTTATAAAAAAAGCGAGTAATTCCGTAGTAAATTAGAGAAATGGTACATGCCAGCATGCTGGTAGAAAGCATTTCATCTATTTACCTAGGAATTGCTTTTTTTTATACCGTCAAATAAGGTTATAAAAAAAGCGGTCTGTGATGTAGAGAATTAGGAAAATTTTTCGAAAATCCTGGGTTTGGATTTTTAAAAATTTTATCTATTCTCCTAATCACAGCTTTTTTTATACCGCTCAATAAGGTTGTAAAAAAGCGAGTAAAAAAAGCTGCGACAAGATTTTTTTGTCGCAGCTTTTTATTTAGGCAATATTTGAAAATGTTTGAATGACGAGCCAGACATTTAAAATCGTCAGGGCAACGGCGATGGTCGTGGCTAAATATTTGACCCAAGGCTTATTGACAAATGGCCCCATCAGTTTTTTGTCGCTCGTATATTTTATCAAAGGAAAAACGGAAATCGGTAATGCAATGCTTAGAAATACTTGCGTGTACAGCAACAAATCTTCCACTGCCGTTTCGCTGCCGCCGTACAAAACGACGACGACAATAACTGGAATAACGGCAATTAAACGAGTGACTAATCGTCTAGCCCAGACCGGCATTTTTAAATGAATAAATCCTTCCATCACAATCTGTCCGGAAAGTGTGCCGGTAATCGTGGAATTTTGCCCCGAAGCTAACAAAGCGACGGCAAACAAAATACTTAATAGCGGACTGGCAATAGGTCCAACGATATCGGGATTTTGCAAGGCGTTAAATAAATCTTCAAAGCGCCCTAAATCAGATTTCGTTCCATAAAATAAAGCCGCCCCTAAAATCAGTAGCAAGGCATTGACGATAAACGCCAAACCTAATTGAATATTGGAATCCCACGTCGTAAAACGAATCGCTTCTTTGACCGCTTTTTCATCTGTTCGATCGTATTTGCGGGCTTGAGCAATACTGGAATGCAAATATAAATTATGTGGCATAACCGTGGCGCCCACAATTCCTAACGCAATAAAAAGCATTCCGCGATTTTCAGCAATTTCTGGATTAGGAATAAAGCCGGCAAAAATATCTCCCACATTAGGCTGAGCTAAAACAACTTCATAAACAAACACGGCGAGGATGACAAAAATTAATCCTGAAACAATGGCTTCTATTTTGCGAAAGCCTAATTTGGTTAAAAATAATAACAAAAAAACATCAAAGGTCGTAATCAAAACACCCGCAATCAATGGCAAATTGAACAAAAGATTTAGCGCAATCGCCCCGCCGATGACTTCGGCAATATCGGTAGCCATAATCGCAAGCTCGGTTATAATCCATAAAACAAAGCCTACTTTTTTACTCGTGTGAACGCGGGTGGCCTGGGCCAAATCCAGTCCGGTGGCAATGCCTAAACGAGCGGCCATAGCTTGTAGTAACATGGCAATCAAATTGGAAATCAGCACCACACTTAGTAACGTGTAAGCATATTGTGCTCCACCGGCAATGGATGTGATCCAATTTCCTGGATCCATATAGCCCACTGCCACCAGTGCCCCTGGTCCTGAATAAGCCAGCAAAGTTTTAAAAAAACTGGCATTGTGTGGCACTTCAACGGTGTTGTTGATTTCTTCTAAAGACTTTCCTTTTGCTTGACGGACTTTTTCTTTTTGGCTGCGATTTTCTCTCTTAACCTTCTTTGATGTTTTTTCTTCCACACTTAACATCTCCTTTGACAAAACTTATTATACGCTTTTTTTTTGATTCGTAAACAAAAAAGTTTGGCATGCCTAAAATTTTATTTTTTGTCACCTTGTTTAATTTTTTCATAACACCTTGGCAAACGCCTGTCATCACGCTATACTTAATTGAAATTATTATTTTTTTGAAAGGATGAGGAAATGCTTTTTTTTAATATTGTTAAAGCGGTCATTCTCGGCATTGTCGAAGGAATTACCGAATGGCTTCCTATTTCTAGTACGGGTCATTTAATTTTGGTAAATGAATTTATCAAATTAGATGTCAGCGCCGATTTTTTGAATATGTTTAACGTGGTGATCCAACTGGGCGCAATTCTGGCGGTGGTCGTACTATACTTCCATAAGCTAAACCCCTTCGCCCCCTCGAAATCACAAAAACAAAAAAAAGATACGTGGATTTTGTGGTTTAAAGTGGTCGTCGCCTGTATCCCAGGTGTCATTATGGGCTTTTTGTTTGACGATTATCTTGAAGAACATTTGTATAACTTTTTAACCGTCGCCATTATGTTGGTCGTTTACGGGATTGCCTTTATCGTCATTGAAAATCGCAATAAAAATGCGAAGCCTCGTTACGAAACACTAAATCAATTAACTTACCAAGCTGCTTTATACATTGGTTTGTTTCAAGTCTTGGCGCTGATTCCAGGAACTTCGCGTTCTGGAGCTACAATTCTTGGGGCGATTTTAATTGGTAGCTCGCGTTTTGTAGCTACTGAATTTTCATTTTTCTTAGGAATTCCTATGATGATTGGCGCAAGCGGCCTGAAAGTCATTAAATTTATCGGCAAAGGAAACTCTTTTGACGCTGGTGAAATTATTGTGCTGGTGGTTGGTTGTATCGTGGCCTTTTTAGTTTCAGTCATTGCCATTAAATTCTTAATGAATTATTTAAAGAAAAACGACTTCAAAGCATTTGGCTGGTATCGCATTATTTTAGGGGCGATTTTACTTGGCTATTGGTTTTTAGGTAAATAAAAAAATTGTCCTCCCGAAATCATTTTGGGAGGACAATTTTTTTTTACGTATTTTTGATTACTAAGCCGGCAATAATATCGGCGGCATCTTCACAGCGATCTAAGATATTTTCAAATGTATCATAAACATTTTTCCATTTTAAAACTTCAATAGCATTAGGTTCATTGCGGAATAGATCCGCCAATTTTTCTGAGTAAAAACGATCCCCTTCAGACTCCACCCGATTGACTTCATCGATTAAAGGCATCAGTTCTTTAGAATTTTTGAAGCGGGCAAATTCTTTGACTGCTTTTTGAACCCAGTCTACCGCATGGGTAATTAATTCCATAAATTTATCCGTATCAGCTCGCATACTAGTGACATTCAAATGATAGAACTGATAGGTCACACCGTTAATGCCATCCAGAATATCATCGAGACGATCAACGATTTGAACAATGTCTTCCCGATCAAGCGGCGTAATAAAAGAAACATATAATTCTTTCATAACTTCTTTTACAACTTCATCGCCGTCTCGTTCAATGGTATGAATTTTTTCGCTTTGTTCATGCAAATTATCTAATTCATAATCAGAAATAATATTTTTCAAAACGACGCTCGCTTCTTTAGCATTATTTGCTAAATGTTCCATCGCTTGAAAATAATCGAATCCTTTTTTACGTGCCATTTTATTTTCCTCCTAGAAAATCGCCATAAATATTTTCGCCATCACAAAAGCAATTAATCCACAGCCAGGGAAAGTTAACACCCAGGCCATTACCATTTCTTTAACGATCCGCCAATCGACAGAAGACACGCGTTTTGCCGCGCCCACGCCCATAATGGCGGTCGTTTTTGTATGAGTTGTTGAAACAGGAATCCCAAAAATTGAAGCCAATAGCAAACAAATCGCAGCGGAAATATCAGCAGAAAATCCTTGATATTTTTCTAATTTAACCATATCCATCCCCACCGATTTAATAATCCGCATCCCACCAACGCTAGTACCAATCCCCATCGTTACCGAACACAACACCATTACCCAAATCGGAATAGCAAAACCATTACCGGATTTTTCCACTAAGCCGTTATAAAATAAGGTCAACATGAAAACACCCATGAATTTTTGACCATCTTGAGCACCATGCAAAAATGCCATGGCGGCAGCCCCAAATGCTTGGCCACCTGTAAAAATTTTATTAGCAAATAATCGATTGACGCCCCGGAAAATCCAAATAATTAATTTAGTAATCACCCAACCACCGCCAAAACCTAAAACAGTTGAGACGACAAGGCCGATAATTACTTTCCCCCATTCAGCGCCATTGACAGCACCGATTCCACCCAGAGCCATGGCTGATCCGGTAAGTCCGGCAATCAAGGCGTGAGATTCACTAGTGGGAATCCCAAAATACCATGCCGCCACTGACCAAACAACAATCGCAAATAGCGATGAAGCCAGTGCTACTTGGCTAGCATTGCCACTTCCTTCAAAGGTCACAATATTACTAATTGTTTCGGCCACCTGCGCGTTGAAAAAAGTCATCACAAGTGCACCTAAAAAATTCATAATTACCGCCATAAAAATAGCGACGTTAGGGCGCAAAACTTTTGTAGAAACTGCCGTAGCAATGGCGTTTGGCGCGTCGGTCCAGCCATTAACAAAAATGACACCCATTACCAAGGCAACGGTTACAAACAAAGATATGGTCACAAGAACACCTACTTATTCAATTTAAAATCCATTCGTAAATTCAAACAAACTAATCATAACGTATTTTTCCGGTGAGTAAAAGGATTTTCTGAAAAAAATTGATGAAAATTCAAGGATTTTTTTTTGAAAGGAAAAATTTTTTCATTTTTTTTGCTGGTTCGGGAAGTAAATTTAATTTTTTTTATTGCAATGAAGCAGTTTGTTTTGTATAATTGAGTCTGTTGAATGACGCTCTTTGCGTAACTCAAACGTTCTGGAGGTGAAAATATGCCACAAATCGAATCTGCTATTAAACGTGTTCGTACGAATGAAAAAGCAAACGCTAGAAATGTACAACAAACAAGTGCAATGCGCACTGCCATTAAAAAATTTGAAGTAGCTGCTGAAGCAAAAGCTGAAAATGTGCAAAGCTTATATAAAGAAGCTGTTAAAGCTGTCGATCAAGCTGAAACAAAAGGCTTAATCCACAAAAACAAAGCTAGCCGTGATAAAGCTCGTCTTGCTCGCGTTCTTGCTAGATAATTTTAAATAAAAAAGCGACTGTCTGATTTATTTCAGACAGCCGCTTTTTTGTTTGGCGAAAATTTTTAATTTTTCTGCAGCATTTAACGCCACTTTTTCAGCTTTATTTCACGGTGAAATTGTGGCAATGCTTTGGAAAAAAGATGAAATGCCTCCTGCATGTTACACATGCATACTCCATTTCCCTATTTTTCTGCAGCATTTAACGCCACTTTTTCAGCCTTATTTCACGGTAAAATTGTGGCAGCGACTTGGAAAATAGATAAAATCTCCGGCGCATCTGTAATGCATCGGAGATTTTCCTAATTTTCTACGTCTCTAATCGCCACTATTTCACCCTTATAATTGTTGGGATTGCATTTGGTACATTTGGTAATAGCTTCCTTGTTGGGAAATTAAGCTTGTGTGGGTGCCTTGTTCGATTATTTTCCCTTGGTTTAAGACGAGAATTTTTTGGGCATCTTTAATCGTTGATAACCGGTGAGCGATGATAAATGTCGTCCGGCCTTTTTTCAAAATAGCCATCGCTTTTTGAATCACGACTTCTGTTTCCGTATCCACGTGACTCGTTGCTTCGTCTAAAATTAAAATTTTCGGATCAAAAACTAACGCCCGGGCAAAACTAATCAATTGTCGTTCACCAGAGGAAAATTCATTTCCTTTTTCCACTACTGGATGATCTAATCCGTCCTCGTAGCGCTCCAATAAATAGCTAGCGCCGACTTGCGTCAGTGCGTCGATCATCATTTCTTTAGAAATGGTAGGATCATCCATGCCGATATTCGTTGCAATGGTGCCGGTAAATAAATACGGATCTTGCAAGACAATCGCCATTTCTTTTCTCACGGAATAGCGATTAAATTCTCGAATATTTTGACCATCCACTAAAATTTTCCCACCTTGGGGATCATAAAAGCGAAACAATAAATTTAAAATACTTGATTTACCAGAACCTGTTTGCCCAACGAGAGCCAGTGTTTGGCCGGCTGCTGCGGTGAACGTAACATCGTGAAGCACTTTTTGATCTTCGACATAACCAAAATCAACATGAGAAAATTCCACAGCGCCAAGGCTCACTGGCAATAATTTTTCTTGCTGCTCTTCTTCTTTTTGATCAGCAAATTCAAAAATCCGTGTGCCAGCCGCCAATGATTGTTGAATATTAGCGATAATTTGAATTAAGCCTTCAATCGGATCGAACAGACGGTTGATATAATCAATAAACGCGTACAAAAGACCGACTGAAAGAGCCAAATTATCCCCTAGAAAAAGCCGCGACAAAGTATAAATTACTCCTAAAATCGTCAAGTTCCGCAAGAAAGTTCCAAAGCCCCAGGCAACCAGTGCATCTAATAATAAATATTTGCGGCCAAATTGAAACCATTTGCCGACCTTTTTTTTAAACTCGCCTAATAGTTTATCTTCTTTTTGAAAAGCTTGGATAATCGGCATGCCATTAATAAATTCGTTCAGTTGCCCTGAAATTTCGGCGATGGTTTCCCGAATAACAATATTATAACGGCTAGCAAATTTCGTATAAAAATGTTGCCACAAATAAAGAATCGGTCCGATAATTAGTAAACCTAGCGCCAAACGATAATTTAAAAGAAAAATCGCAATATAAACGCCAATAATTTGAATAAAGTTGACTAGCAAATTACTTAAAACACTCACATAAAAATTTGAGCGCAAAGCTTCGGTATCGTTAGTTATCCGCGAAACAATTTGACCGGCTGGCATTTGGTCAAAGTAAGAAATCGGCAAACGATGCAAATGGGCAAACAACTCATCGCGCATGGTTTTAATTAATTGGTTGGACATTTTTCGTAAATGTAAAACACTAATATAACGCAATAAGGCGCTCGTTAAATTAATGCCTAAGTAAGCGGCCAGCAGTAAAAATAAAGTATCCCAAGCAACAACGCCAGTAGTAAACGCGGGCGTCATCACCGAGTCAATGGAAGACTTTGCAATTAGCGGGGACAAAAGTTCTAGTCCACTAGCAATAATTACTAGTATCACAGAAATGGCAAAAACTTTTTTGTGATTTTTTAAATACGTCAGTAAACGGAGCACGGTTTTAAACATCTAACGTGTCCTCCTTTAATTGTTGGTGCAAATATTGATCTTGATACCAACCGGATGTTTGAATCAGACTTTCATGAGTCCCGCGTTGAACAATCGCCCCATCTTCTAAAACGAAAATCTGATCAGCTTTTGTAATGGCTGACAGGCGATGGGTGACAATGAGTAAAGTTAAATCTCCTGGTAATTCTTTCAGGTTTTCGATAATTTTAGCTTCGGTTTTAGCATCGACAGCCGATAACGCGTCATCCAAAAGTAAAATGGGACTATTTCTTAAAAAAGCCCGCGCTAAAGAAAGTCGCTGTTTTTGACCGCCAGATAAAGAAACGCCTTTTTCTCCTACTAACGTATCCAATCCTTGGGGCATGGCTAAAACTTCTTGATCAAAACTTGCCAATTGCAAACTTTTTAGCAATTTTTCATCACTGGCGTTTTCGTCGCCGAATAATAAATTTTCGCGAATCGAACGGGAAAATAAAATATGTTCTTGTGGCACTTGCGCCAATTGTTTCCGCAGATCAAAAGTTTTATAGTCGGTTAATTTTTCGCCATTGATCAATGGCACAGAGGAAGAATAAGGATAGCGATGGGTAAATTGACGCAGCAAAGTAGTTTTGCCGCTGCCGGTTTTTCCTACAAAGCCAATAATCTGGCCTTTTTTTATCGTTAAATCTACTTGTTGTAAAGTTAAGCGTGTATCTTCAGGATATTTAAAATCAAAATCTTCAAAAGTAATCGTCTCAACTTCGGCTAAAGTCTGTGTTCCCTCTTTTTCTAGTAAATCGCCGGTACTCAGCACTTCATAAATCCGGCGAAACGAGGCCACACCTTGTTGCATTACGTTGACCAAATCTCCAGCTGAAATCATCGGCCAAACAATCATCGTCAAATATACTTGAAAACTAACCATTGCTCCGACAGTAATTTTTTGCTGGCTAATTAAATAAGCGCCACCTAAAAAACTCAAAACAAAACTGATTGCTAGCACAATCGTGATTAATGGATTAAAACGCGAATCAATTTCTGAGACTTCATTATTTTTGTCTTTCGTGGCTGTTGTTTTTTCTTGGAATTTTTTAGTAGTCGACCCTTCTAAGCCAAACGCCCGCACCACTCGCAAGCCGTCGACAATTTCTAAAACTTCGGCATTCATTTGCGAAACGGCATCTTGGGCTTCGGTGAATTTTTTGTCCACTTGTGAACCCCATTTGAAAATATAATACGCTAAAATCGGCATTGGCAATAAGGCGATAATCGTCAGCTGCCACGAAACTGTGATGGCCATCATTCCTACTACAAAAGCTAAAAATACGCTGGAATTTAGCAAGGTCATCAAGCCGTAGCCCACTGTCATCCCCATCACTTGCACGTCTTCACTGGCACGAGTTAAAAGATCGCCGGTGCGAAAACGGTGGTAAAAAGGGGCGCCCATTTTTAAAAAGTGGGCCATTAATTTTTCGCGAAAACTTTTCTGTAAATCATAGGACCCGATAAATAAATAATAGCTCCAAATAAAATCGGCCAAATAAGCCAGGACAATTACTAATAGAAAATAACTGCTATATTGCGTTAAAACCGCCACCGAAAAATCCTTGCTGACAATGGCATCAATAAAAAGTCGGAGAATATAAGTTGGCGCTACCGACATCGCGCTTGAAATAATCATAAAAATAAATACAATCGTGTAGTTGAGTTTGTGCTCTAGCACATATTTTCTCAACTGTTGAAAAAGTGTCATAGTTGTCCTTTCTAACATCTCTTTAAAACAGAACAAACAAAAAAACTCTGCTCAATAATAAGCAGAGTTTTTTAGCAAAATACCTAACAATAGTGTAGGATTTTTAAAAGTCGACTGTTTTAAAGAGGGAATATCCATTATTAAATTGGTTGTTGGTTAAAATGTTTAACATAACGTTCCCTCCTTTCTAAATTATGTGTTAAGTATACAGAAAACTGAAATTGTTTACAAGTATTATTTTTGAGTATTTTTTAAAATAAAGAGTTGCAACATTAATTTTTGGTCCATCACGCTTTGCTTTAAAGAAAAATCTTGCTGGACCAGATCGTTTTGTAATTGTGCTAAGCGAGTTAATGGTAGATTTCGCACCGCTTCAATCCCGTGTTTGACACGAAATGGATGGACTTTTAAAGCCGAGGCGATTTGGGCTTGGGCAAATCTTTTTTCTAGCAAAATTTTCACTTGGAGATTTAATCGGAATTGACTAATTAAAATCCCGTTGAGTTTTAGCACTTCTTCTCCTCTTAATAATAAATCATCAAGTAGTTGTAAGGCTTGTTCACTATTATGAGCTAAAATAAATTCGGCTAATTTGAAAACATCTTCTTGCAAAGTTCGGGGCACGAGAGCGTCAATATCTTTAGTAGTTAAGCGGCCTTTTGTTTCCGCGTAAATTGTTAATTTTTGGATTTCATTTTCTAGTTTCGATAAATCAAAATTTGTCCGCTGCAAAAGTGTTTCATAAGCTTCTGCTTCAATAGAGACGTTGGCTTCTAAAAAGGCTTGCTGGCCAAATTTTTTTAATTCTCCGGCGGAAATCGGTGCCGCATCGATTAAAACTGCGGTTTTTTTTAATTGTTTAACAACTTTTTTTCGTTCATCTAATTTTGGATAAGGCGCCATAAAAACTACCACACTAGTATCTACCGGTTGTTTCAAATAGGCTAAAAGTTGATCGATGTCATGATCTGGACCATTTGTTGCTGGACTCCCGGTGAGAAATGTGGGATTTTCTAAAAAAATAACTCGGCGGTCGCCAAAAAAAGGAATCGATTCGGCTTCTAGTAGGCCGTCTGACAGAGGGGTTTCATTTAAATCTATGGCGATTTTGTTTAATTCGTCATCTTCGCCTTGTAACGTCGCATGTTCTAGAGCGTGTTTAAAACGTTCTTGTAATGCAAATTCTTCACCTAATACTAAATAAACGGGGGCAATTTCCCCTTGATTTACTTTTTTGATTTCTGCTTGAAAACTCACGGAATCACCTCTCAAACTATGCTATCATTTTTTTTGGTCACTGACTAGCGTTTCTAATGATTTGAACCCTTGAAAATGAAACGGAAAACGGATGGTGCCATGAAGGTCGGTCCGCAAAACAGGAATATTTCTTTGAGCAAGCCGTTCTAAAACGACCGGTGCTGGGTGTCCGTATTGATTATTTTTCCCACAAGAAATAATCGCCAGTGTTGGTTCTAGTTGATCTAAAAATTGTTCAGTGGTTGAAGTTGCCGATCCGTGATGAGGAATTTTTAAAATATCAGTAGTTAAATTAGGATATTGGACTAAAAGATTTCTTTCACCGGATTCTTCCACATCGCCAGTAAACAGAAATTGTCGATCAAATACTTCTAGCAAAAATTGAACGGAATCATCATTTGATCCTTCGCCCGTTACTGGTCCTAAAAAATTCAGTGTACCGGAACTAAAGGCAAATTGTTGATTTTCTTTGAGCTGGCGGGCGGTGGTTTTTGGTGGAAGATTAGTTATAGTAGAATCTAGTAAGTCATTTTGCTGAGCGCCTTGTTGAAGATAAATATTTTCAATGGGAAAATGTTGGGTAACCTCCAACAGGTCGCCAATATGGTCGGCATCGCCGTGGCTGGCAAAAACGATATGAATTTTTTTGATCCCTTGCGCTTTTAAATAAGGAATCAAAGTTTGCTCTGCAATACTAGCACCTTTAAAATCACCAAAGTTTAAACGCCCGCCAGTATCCATCAAATAGACTTCTTGTTGAAAAGGACTTTTTAAAAGAATGCTGTCCCCTTGCCGAACATTAATAAACGTCACTTCCCCCAATGGATTTAGACGGCTCCACTGACTACAAAAAATAAATAAACCAAAAAGCAGGAATAGATATTTTTTATTGAATCGTTTTAAAAATTTAGCCATCAAAAGAAAACTCAAACTATAAAAAAGGAGCAACACCAAAACAGGCGGTCGGCCGACAATCCAGTTTAAAGGAAGTTGTTGAATCGTTGAAAGTCCACTGAATAAAAATTGATAAATGCTGGCGATGAAATCGGCGAATCGTTCAAATAATAAAAGTGGTCCTAATAAAAATAAACTGATCGTTAGTCCTTTGGTAAAAACCGGTCGCAAAAAGAGAAAACTAAAAAAAAGTAATGGCGTCCATTCAAAAAAATGCCACCAAAATAATGGCGTGATAATGAGTGGGACAAATAATTGTTGCCACTTTCTATTTCGTGTCACTGGCATGACCCATAATAAAGTCACGAGATAACTCATTTGCCCGCCAAAGCCTAATAGTTGATACGGAAAAATGAGTTGCCCGATAAATAGTGTCAGGCTCCAACGGTCTAAACCGGAAAAATATTTTCTTGGTAAAATTTTTAGTGCGGAAAAAACGAGTCCCCGTAGTAAGCTAGCTTTCAGCCCAATTGTTAAAAGTAGGAGCGCACCAAAGAACAGACTAAGGATTTTCGTTTTTTCTTGAGTGAATCCGAGACGTAAGCAGAGATACTTAAATCCTTCTAACAAGAAATAAAACTGCAAACCAGAAAATGAAAAGAAGATCCATAATCCACTACGTTCAATCGTTAATTGCTCCTGATAAAAATAATCATCTTTAATCCCTAAAAAAGTTCCTAAATAAAATGAAGCCAGTGGTGGTGGTAAATTTTGAATCAATCCTTGTTGCATTTTTACTTTAAACCGCGCTAAAAAATCAAATCTATTGGTTCGCACTTGAGAATTCCCGGTTATCTGCCCTGCAAAAACCCGATAAATTCCTTCTTCTTTTAAATAATTTCTTTCAGAAAATCCTTGAAAATTCTCCGCTTCTTCCCCGTAGTCTAAAGTACCTGTTACATGCATTACATAGTGATTTTCTATGGAGAAGTTCTCCGAAACTTTTTCTAAAGAGAATTTTACTTCTTGGCTCTTTTGAGAAAGATAGAGTGTTCCAGTTCCCCAAACATAATCGTCTCGCTGTTGAAATCTAGCTGGAGAAATTTCTAAAACCCCTATTGTTTGGCCAATTGGCAGATCGTCCGATTTTTGTTCCACCGACCTTAAGAACAGTCCACCCAAAATTCCGCCCAACAAAAAAAGCGCCCCTGTAAAAAACAACAGCGTTCGCTTCTTTTCCAAAATGATTTTAAAACCAAGCCAAAAACTAACCACTAAAAAAAGTGGTTGTCTGAGAAATATCGCCAAAAAAATCCCAATACATCCCCCGATTGGGAAAAAATACCACCCTGCTAACGCTTGAAAAAAGCGTTGGATTTTCATTTTAAATATCTGTACCGACTAATTCTGCAAAATATTTGGGATCTAAGCTTACTTGCTGCGCTTCGACTCCTAAGTTTTGCAAAAGTTTTTCAGCATAAGGATCATTGCGGTAATCCTTCATATAATAAATTTTGGTGATGCCCGCTTGCAGCAACATTTTCGTACACTGCAGACAAGGAAAATGAGTTACATAAACTACAGCACCACTTGTGGCCACGCCAAATTTTGCACATTGTAAAATGGCGTTCATTTCAGCGTGAATCGTCCGCACGCAATGACCGTCAACCACATAACAACCGACGTCTATGCAATGCTCGTCGCCAGAAACGGAACCATTGTAGCCACCAGCAATAATCCGCCGGTCCCGCACAATAGTTGCTCCAACTTTAGCCCGGTCGCAAGTCGAACGGAGTGCTAAAATCAAAGCTTGCGCCATAAAATATTGGTCCCAGGGAATCCGCGAATCTTTTTCAGTCATGCTACACCTACTCTCGTGATTTCTTTTTTTACTTTCGAAAATTTTAAAAGTTCAATTCTTGAAGTTCTTTTGTTTTCTTAAGTTCTTCAATCATTTAATTGTAATCAATTCTTGGAGATTTGTAAACGTCGCCTCACCGATTCCCGCAACATCCATGAGACTTTCTAGGGTGTTAAATGATCCATTTTGACTCCGATGATCTATGATTGCTTGGGCTTTTTTTTCGCCAATGCCTGGCAAAGTTTGTAGTTGGTTGCTGTCTGCTCGATTGATATTTATTTTTCCACTGGCAGCTGGCGTTTCTGGGCTACCGGTAATTATTTCTTCAGAGAGTTCTTCGTCGACTTTTGGAATATAGAGAGCTTGTTGGTCGCTTAAAATTTCTGCTTGATTGATTCTTTTTTGATCCGCCTCTTCCGTCAGGCCACCTGCTTGTTGCAACAATTCAAAAACGCGCGTGCCGCTTTCCAGCTGATAAACACCAGGATTTTTTATGGCCCCTTTTACTTCCACATAAATCACTTCAAATAATTCAGGCGACTGTCTATTTTGACTTTCGTGTTGAAAAGTACTACTAGATTGCACCGTCAATAAATATGGATCATCTTGTGGTGTGCTAAAAAATGACCGTCCGAAAATAAACAGCACGAACAAACCTACAACACCGCCAGCAATCACTAACCATTTCTTTTTACGTTGTCTGTCAAAAATATCCATCGCCATCCCTCCTATAAAAAAATACGCAAAAAAAGTTCTCGCCTAAATTTCTTTAGACGAGAACTTTTTAAACTTCACCATAGCGAAAACAAGTAACCACATGATCATTATAAATACCTACAGCTTGTAAAAATGAATACATAGTCGTAGGACCAACAAATTTGAAACCACGTTTTTTTAATTCTTTACTTAAAGATACTGCCAATTTATCAAAACTTGGAATTTCGGCGGTGGTTTGAAAATGGTGATCTATCACTTTTCCACCGCAAAAATCCCACAGCCAACTTTGAAAAGATCCGTATTCTTTTTCCATAATTAATATTTGTTGGGCATTCACAATGGCAGCTTGAATTTTCCCTCGGTGGCGAATAATGCCAGCATCTTGGACTAAAATTTCCACTTGCTCTGGTGTAAAATCGGCTACCGTCTGAATATCAAAATTTCCAAAAGCCTGACGAAAATTTTCCCGCTTGTTTAAAATCGTTTGCCAACTGAGACCCGCTTGATTGAGTTCCAACACAAGCATTTCAAATATTTTTTGATCATCAAAAACTGGCACGCCAAACTCTTCATCATGGTATTTTTCCATTAATGGGTTCATTTCCGCCCAAGAACAACGTATCATTTCATTTTACCTCGCTACATTTCACTAAAAATTACTTGCTGATTTTTTCTCAAGTTCCTAAACAGATGCACTCAACGTTTCCAAATAATCCAGCGCATCTTGAACAGTTTTCACCGGTACAATTTTCATTGGAGAGTCGATTTTTTTAGCGGCGGCCAAAGCTTCTTGATAATTCGTTTCAAGTCCGGGATTTTGCGCTAAAATTTCTGCTGATAAATCATCATCTGGAGCAAAAAATATTTCTGCGCCCGCATTAGTAGCGGCAACAATTTTTTTATCGATACCGCCAATCCGCCCCACTGTTCCGTCGATTTCCATTGTTCCTGTACCAGCTATTAAATGGCCGGCCCGGAGATCTTTTCCAGTGAGCATACTGTACGTTTCTAGCGTAAACATCAAGCCCGCAGAGGGTCCGCCGATATTACCGGCATCAATTTCAATATCTTTTTCAGTGGACAATTCCGTGTGATCGGTCAACTGAATGCCAATTCCCGCCTTGTGATCGGTGGCCAGCTCAATTAAATTTCCCGAGACTTCAGATTCACTGTCCCCTCTTAGATAGGTCACGGTTACTTCTTGATCAACTTTTTGTTCTTTCACATAATCCATAAATTCTTGCGAGCTAGTAAATTCTTTTCCGTCGATGCGGGTCACCACGTCGCCGGTTTGTAATTTTCCGTAAAAATCTGATTCCTCTTGAACAGCCAAAACGTAAATCCCATTGAAAACTAATTCGTAAGGAATTTGCGCTAAATCAAGCGCCACTTTTTTGGCACTATTTTCAGAAGAAGTCATATAATACTGTTGCATTTGATTATATTCTTCGCTAGTAGCTGTGCCAAATAATTCTTTTTCAGAATATAAATCGGTAAAATCCGTGAATCGGCTCATAATGGCCTGCATGCCGGTCGCTTGGCGAATGCCTACTGTGGTCAGCATAAACGAGCCGTCATTTTCATCCGTATTTCCGTCAACGGTGACGACCCCATTTAATTTCTCCGCCGTTCCTGGTACTTCTAAATAATACGGCAACGGCACCACTGTTACGCCTAACACGGCCACAATTCCTAAAATGATCAGTAGCCATTTGACCGAAAACTTTTTCTTATTGTTCAAATTGTTTCACCTTTTCTTTTAAAGCTTGATTGACATGTTTAGGGACAAAAGTTGAAATGTCGCCGCCAAAACGCAAGACTTCTTTTAGCATGGAACTAGAAATAAATGTGTATTTTGGATCGCTTAACAAAAAAACCGTCTCAATAGTTGGCGCCAAATGGTGATTCATGGCCGCGATGTTTTGCTCATAAGTCAAATCTTCCCCATTACGCACACCGCGTAATAAAAATTGCGCCCCTAAGTCTTCCGCACTTTTCACGGTTAAAACTTGTGGCTGCAAAACAATTTTCACATTAGGTAAATTTTTAACCGCCTCTTTGAGTAAGGCCGATTTTTCCTCTGGTGTAAAATAAGAAGTTTTATTCGTATTCGTAAAAATCCCCACCACCAACTCGTCAAACAGCGCGCTTCCTCGCGTAATCAAATCCAGATGACCAAAAGTCAACGGGTCAAAACTGCCAGGAAATAATCCGATTTTTTTCACACTAAACTTCCTTTCTATAAATCGTTACTTTAGTTGCACCATAGTTTTGTTCTTTAATTTTAATCATCTTAGGAAATTCTTCCGGCAATTGGGTCTTGCTGTCAGTTTCGCAAACAACAAAGGCCTCTTCGCTTAGTAAATTTTTTCCCAACATGTTTTCAATGATTTCGGCGATTTTTTGTTTTGCATAAGGCGGATCTAAGAAAACTAAGGCAAATTTCAGCTCTTCTGTTGCGGCTTTAACCAATGCTTTTTCATCAGTCGTTTTCCAAACAAGAAATTTTTCAGGAACTTTTGTCATCGCCACATTTTCTTTAATTACTTGAATCGCGCCAAAATTTTGATCGCAAATCACCGCCTGATCCAGTCCACGAGAAACAGCTTCAATTCCTAGCCCACCAGAGCCTCCATATAAATCAAGGGCCAGGCCGTCAGAAAAGTACGGACCAATCATATTAAAAATAGCTTCTTTGACTTTATCTGTTGTTGGCCGCGTATTGTCTCCAGCCAAAGATTTCAATTTGCGCCCTTTAAATGTGCCAGCTACTACTCGCATGCTCTCCACCTCTTTTTTAAACTGAACTTATTATAGCAAAAAAATCTAATCGGCGTTTGAATTTTTTGTGAAACTCACTGCGGATTTCCATCCATTCATCATAAAAAAATGAAAACAGACTAAACTCTTATCAATAAAGAAGTTTAGTCTGTTTAAAAATTTTTTCAAAGAAAAATAATCATCAAATCTCGACCTCATTTTCCAACAAATGAAAGGCCGTCTTTAATACTTCAATTTCTGCAAATTATTCTTCCATTTCATCTGACATTTGATAAGCGGCTTTTGTGCCCACTCGCTCGCCAAAATTCATATCAATATCTGGACGGTAACTTGGCAAAACTTGACGCACAAAATGAAGCGCGTTAATTTTTTTGATATTTTCCTCAACCATCTCTTCGTCCATATAAATCACGACATACTTCATCCGCCGTGACACATATTGCACCAAGCCGAAACGACGGAGCGTTTTTAATTGTTTCAAACTATAGCAAAAAACAGTCAATGATCGTCGAGGCTGTAGTTCAAAAGTTGGTAGTAGGGGCGTTACGTTAAATTCACTCATTTATTTTCCTCCTTGGCAGTGATGATGACTTTCTTGATGGAAAAAAGGATTGCCATAATCGACTTTTATCGTCGGTGAAATTGTGGCGGCGATTTGTTGGGCGATCACATCTAATTCTTCTTGCAAAGCCGTTTCTGCAGCTTTAAATTCAGCCACCGTTGGCCACATATCTAATTGGCGTTTTTTCTGACGGGCCGTTCGTTGTGCTTCTTTAAAACCGGGCGTAAATTTTCCATATTCACTAATTTGCTGGAAATTTTCTTTGGCTTCAAGAAATTCAAGCTTTAATTTTTGAGCTTGAGAATCATTTTCTAAAATTTCAGCACACTCTAAATAATTTTGCCCTAATTCACTTTGCCAAATCACTTCAACTAATTGTTCAGCCAAATCTTCTAAAACGGCAGTTTCACTTGTATAAATCATTATTATTCATTACCTTCTATAATTTCTGAGCTAGCTAAACTATCTGTACTGGTGGTATCCACTAGTTTGGTCTCTGTCAACAAGGTTACCATAACTTCTTCTTGAAAAGCAACACTCAAAATCCCCGCATCCGCTTGGTGATAACTTTCAGACATCTTTCCAAAAATGAAATCTTCAATCGCCGTTTGCAGCGGATCTTTCACCGGCACTTGTAACTGCCCATTATTTATTTCCCCGAGCCCGAATGATTGACTAATTTCTTCAAATCGCTTGCCGCTAATTACTAATGGCACATCAGATAGCACTTGACTGGCATTAAAATCATGAACCTCTTCTGCCGTTAAAAAGGCCTCTTTATTTTGAACCAGTTGCTGGGTCATATTGCGGACAATTATTTCATTATCAAATAAATTTCCTAACGTCGACAATTCTTCTCGTTGCCGTAAAATATCCAACGCATTGCGATAGAGATTCGACTTCCAAAGATCTTGTTCATTTTCCGTCATTCTTAACGTTTCGGCTCGTTGAAATTTTGTCCCTTCGTTCAATTGATACGGTAAAATTTCCACTAATTTTTCAGCACTAAGATAACGAATCGCTAATAATTCCCCAGAAGTCGCGTCAAAATAAAAAATGGCAAAAGAATCATTGTCAAACGCCACCAACGGCCGATAATTCAAATCTTCTTCCGTTAGTTCAAATTCCACTGGATCAGGCAAAAATTCTAAACGAAAAGTCGCGGCCAGTGGGGTCAATTCGCTGAGCTGCGCGGTATCCATTTTAAAATAAAAAGGTTCATTCTCATTTTTTTGCCCTAAAGAATACATTTCAGTTACGATATTATTTTCCACAGTCACTTGAAAAAAATCATTGTAACCCGTGCCGTAACTATAGACGGTCCGCTCTTCACTCACGACGGTTACTTTTTCTGCCGCCCCAAGTTCGTCGGTCAATTTTTTTTCAGAAGCGCCAATTAATTCTGCGTATTGGTTCACCGGAATTTTCGTATAAGGCATCGCATTCACTGTATTTTCAGAGATGATGGGACTTTTGACAATATTTTTGCTACTAGGAAAAAGTGCCGCATAGCCGTAAACAAAAATAATGACTAACAAAAAAATTACAAAAAATTGTCCGATTTTTTTCAAAATAGCCCACCTCCTCTTCCTTCAGTATAACAAAATACTACTATAATACGCAAAAAACACAAAAATCCTAGCCAACCCTAGACTTTTTACATTTACTTTCAGCAGTCAAAATTAATTTTGAAAAGTTGAAATAGAATCTTCTTGACTGACTATTTTTCTAGGGAGATTCGCCCGTTCTCTTTTTCGACGCTCATCGGCTGAAATATTTAAAGCAAAACCAACCGCCAATGATAAAACGAGCACGCTATTTCCCCCTTGAGATAGAAACGGAAAAGTAACGCCGGTCATGGGGATAATTCCTAAGACCCCGCCAAGATTGACAAAAGTTTGCACCATGAAAAGACTGGCAATCCCAATCATCATTAAACTATTGAAAGAATCACTCGCCCGAAAGCCAATGTAATACATGCGCCAAATCATGAAAAATAAAACGAGTAACAGTAAAATCGCCACAATCACACCTAATTCTTCAATGACAATCGGAAAAATAAAATCCGTATGTGCTTCAGGCAAAAATCCTTTTTTTTGAATACTATTTCCCAGGCCGCGACCAAACCAGCCACCATTATGAATCGCATAATAACCATTCACCAGTTGATGCCCACTATCCAACGCATCGCTAAATGGCTTAGTAAAAATGGCAAAACGCCGATAAACATAATCAGGAATAAAAGTCATCTTTTGTCCAAATTTAACAAAAATAACTAAGGCGCAATAAGACAAAGCAACAATGCTCATAAAAATTGCCAGCGCCTTGCGAAAGCCGATTCCTGAAGAAATTACCATCAATAACGTTAGCAAAGTTAAAATGGCTGCGCCGCCTAAATCCGGTTGAATAGCCACGAGTCCGATCATAGCAAAGACAACTACTAGTAAACCACCGGCAGCTTTCCAAAAATCTTGCAAGATTAATGTTTGCCGTTTGCTAAAATAAGTTGCCAAGTACCAGACAATTAATAATTTCAAATACTCCGCCGGTTGAAAAGAAAAACCACTAATCACTAGCCAACCTTTTGCCCCGTTAACCTCAACACCAAGTGAAGTGAAGCGCGTGGCGACTAAGGCCAGACCCATCATGCACATCAGGCCAACTAAAATAAAGTTTTTTTTGAAGATTCGCGTGCGCATTTTATAAATAACGGCCATCAAAATAAATGCGATTAAAAGAAATACCACTTGTTTTAAAGTCGTTTCAGCTGGTGAATCCCCTGAAGTATTGGATAAATACTGCAAGTAACTGGTGGAGGAATAAACCATAATAATTCCCACAAAGACCAGGACTAAATAAGGAATCAAAATAAAGTAATCTAAGTAATGGCGCTTATGTTTTTTTTCTGGGGGCACCCTTATTCCTCCTTCAACTCACTATGTTCATATGCTTGGGTGTAAAGTTGATTTAACCGGCCCTCAAGCTCAGCAATAATTTTTTTACCTTCAGATTCTTCCAGCGCGCCTAATCGCACGGCAAAATTAACTTCTTTAGAGAATCCGTACATTTGGGTATCAATAATTTCTTCAAATGCTTTACAATGGGCTAAACATAAATTGTTTTTTTGATTTTCAATTACTTGTTGAATCCGCAGAGCATCTTGTTGCAATAAGACCAGTGCGCCTTTTTTTCGATCGTTCATCAGAAATCACTCCAATCTTCCACATTATAGCATAATTTCTTCTGTTCAGTTTTTAAAATTTCTACAAAAAAAGTTGTTCAAAAGAAAAATCTTTTGAACAACTTTTTTAGAAGCTATCAGCGGTGTGTTTTGTCTTGGGTTTAGGAAAATAGATAAAATCCTTCGCGAATGCTCCATTCACTGTGGCTTTTCCTAATTTTCTACAACCCATAACAGACAAAACACAACCTTTTTCTACGGTGTCTCAAAGCCTGCACTTAGGAAATTAGACAAAATGCCTACTGACCGCTTTGCGTTCATTCACCATTTCGCTAAATTTCTACAGCGCAGAACGGCTTTTCGACATCCTTTTTCTACGGTGTCTCGGGCGCAGTGACTAGGAAAAAAGATAATTCTTCTGGCGAATGTACCATTCGCTTTCAGAATTCCTATTTTTCTACGTCACTACCCGCGCCTTCGACAACCTTTTTTTTATTCGTTTTCGGCTGCTTTGCGTTTTTTGCCCATTTTTTCGCGTTCGGCTTTATTTAAAATTTGTTTGCGTAAGCGAATGGATTCTGGTGTTACTTCACAGTATTCATCGTCGTTCAAGAATTCTAATGATTCTTCTAAAGTTAGTTTTCTTGGTGTTTTGATTGTAGCTGTTTGGTCTTTATTAGCAGAACGAACGTTGGTTTGTTGTTTAGCTCTTGTAATATTTACACCTAAATCATTTTCCCGAGAATTTTCGCCGACAATCATGCCTTCGTAAACTTCAGTCGTCGGTTCAACAAAAACAGTTCCCCGTTCTTCAATAGCCATAATGGCGTAAGTCGTTACTTTACCAGTATCGATCGAAACTAACGCGCCAGAACGACGGCCACCAATTCTACCAGAAAGCATTGGCAAATATTGATCAAACGTGTGATGCATAATTCCGTAACCACGTGTCATAGACAAGAATTCAGTCGAGTAACCAATCAAACCACGGGCTGGTGCTAAGAACATCAGACGCATTTGACCATTACCAGTATGAATCATATCTTGCATTTCACCTTTACGTTGGGAAAGAGATTCAATAATTGAACCCATATATTCTTCAGGAGTATCAATTTGGACCGCTTCAAATGGTTCACATTTCACGCCATCCACGTAACGAACAATAACTTCAGGACGAGAAACTTGAATTTCAAATCCTTCGCGACGCATATTTTCAATTAAAATGGACAAATGCAATTCCCCACGACCGGAAACAACCCAGCGGTCAGGTGAATCAGTAGGATCAACTCGCAAAGAAACGTCCGTTTGTAATTCTTGCATTAAACGTTCTTCAATTTTCCGAGCGGTAACGAATTTTCCTTCGCGACCGGCAAATGGTGAATTGTTCACGACAAAGGTCATTTGTAGTGTTGGTTCGTCAATGTGTAAAATGGGAAGTGCTTCTTGATGGTCAAATGGCGTTACCGTTTCACCAACGAAAATATCTTCCATCCCAGAAACGGCGATTAAATCTCCAGCTTTGGCTGTTTGAATTTCCAAACGTTTTAAACCAAAGAAACCAAATAATTTAGTTACCCGGAATTTTTTAACCGTTCCGTCAAGTTTCATTAAGGCAACATTGTCACCAACTGCAATTGCGCCACGGAAAACCCGGCCAATCCCAATCCGACCAACGTAATCATTATAATCAAGTAAAGATACTTGGAATTGTAATGGTTCGTCTGAATTATCAACAGGGGCTGGAATATGTTCCATAATCGTTTCAAAAATTGGTTTCATGGTGTGTTCTTGTGTTTCAGGATCTTCGTCATAAGAAGAAGTTCCGTTTAAAGCTGAAGTGTAGATAACTGGAAATTCTAATTGATCGTCATCTGCTCCTAGTTCAATAAATAATTCCAAAACTTCATCCACAACAAATTCAGGACGAGCGGAAGGTTTATCAATTTTATTAACAACAACAATTGGTGTTAAATGTTGTTCCAAAGCTTTTTTCAAAACGAAACGCGTTTGAGGCATAGTCCCTTCATAAGCATCAACGACAAGTAAAACACCGTCAACCATTTTCATGATCCGTTCTACTTCGCCACCGAAGTCCGCGTGTCCTGGTGTGTCCAAAATGTTAATTTTATAGTCGCCAAAAGAAACGGCGGTATTTTTGGCAAGAATCGTGATTCCACGTTCTTTTTCAATCGCATTAGAGTCCATTGCCCGATCTTGTAGTTGCACATGGGAATCTAGTGTATCGGATTGTTTTAATAATTCGTCCACCAAAGTAGTTTTACCGTGATCGACGTGGGCGATGATAGCGACATTTCTAATATCTGTACGTAATTTCAAATTTAGGTCTCCTTAATTTTTCCGGCTAAAAGGTCCGTTCACAAAAAGAAAATAGCCTAGGCTATTTTCTTTGCTAACTTTTTCTTCGACAAGTTATTATAGCAGATTGTTTTCAGTAAATATAGTAAAAGCTTTTCTATTTTCAAAAAAAGTCCGATTTTAGTGGTTTTCTACGCAAATTTTAATGAAAACGAATCCGTTTAACCGGGTTTATTTGAAAAATTTCTCTTGAATTTCTTGATAGGCAGTCGGTTGAGCCGCTAAAAATGGTTGGCGACGAGATAAATCTAATTTTTCTCCATCCATGGAACCATAAGGAATAGCAAAAGCATCCAGTAACGCACAACCGGGAGCATAATCCCACGGCTGCAAATTGGATAAATAACCAAGCTCCGTTCCTTTTAAAATCGCAATCATTTCTAGACCAGCGCAGCCAATCATCCGCACACCCATCGTAGCATTGCCGATGTCTTTTGCGTGATATTTATTTTTTCCATATAAAAAGGCATTCGTCCCCATCAGTCCGGAATCAAGAGTTTGATCTTTCGGTTTCGGCAGAGGATTTTCATTACAAAAAACGCCAATTGTTGCACCGCCCCAATATAATTCATTTTTCATAACATCGAAAATAAATCCTAATTGACTTTTCCCATCAATATAAAGGGCCAGCATAATACAAAAATTTTCTTTTTGCAAAACAAAATTCAGCGTGCCATCGATAGGATCAATCACCCAAACGCGGCCAGAAAAGTCAGCTAACTGATTCATCCCCTCTTCTTCGCCAAGAATCTTATCTTCAGGAAACTTCTCCAAAAGGCGCGAAATCAAAAATTGTTGGACATTTTTGTCAACGCTCGTCACCAAATCATTGGCGGCACTTTTGGTTTCCACGTTCATGGGACGATTCAGATTTTCTAAAATCATTTGCCGCGCTTCATGTAACCACGGAATAATTTCTTTTGCCAGCTGTTTCATAAATTTAGCGAACCTCCAATTTCAAAATTTTTTTGTCCGATTTTTTTAATAATTGCGCCACTTGATAGAGAGAATAATTGCTTTGGGCTTGAAATTCGCGGTCCAATTTCTTTTCTTCCCCGATACTTTTCACCACTGTTTTAAAAGCTGCGTATCTTTTTTCCACAATATTTTTGGCTAGTCCTTTTTCATAGACATCTTCAACAGCGTTAAACATCGCCACGACAATCAATAGTTCCTCTGCCGTCCAGGAAAAATCTAGCGGATATTGATAATTTTCTTTCAACGATATCACTCCAATATAGTCAGTGTATCATATTTTTATCGTCAGACGGAACTTTTTGTGAAACCAATTACCCGCTACTTGCCGTTGAATTGGTAAAATTAACTCAAACAAATTGATGAAAATACCTTTCATTTCACGCGTTTATTGTTTACAATAATTTTCAGAAAAGACGATTAGTCAGGAGTGGAAAATTGATTTCAGCCGTAGTTTTTGATGTCGATGATACAATTTACGATCAGCAAGCCCCTTTTAAAGAAGCCGTCCTAAAAATTTTGCCAGATTTCCATTTAACCGATTTACATAAATTATATCTCAGATTCCGTTATTATAGCGACTTGAATTTTCCTAAAGTAATTACCGGCGAGCTCACCTTAGTTGAAATGCGCTGCCACCGAATTCAAGCTTCCCTGGCCGATTTAAATTATGACGCCTTAAGTACAGAAAAAGCGTTGGACTTTCAAAAAATTTACCAAGAAGAACTGACGCAAATTAAAATGCACGCCGGAGTGAAAAAAGCGCTGGATTATTTACGAGATCGCCAAATTCCAATTGGGATTATTACGAACGGACCCACCGATCATCAGTTTAAAAAAATTAAGCAACTCCAATTGGAGCAATGGGTGGATACGGATAAAATCATTATTTCTCAAGCGGCTGGTTTGCAAAAGCCGGAAAAAGAAATTTTTCAATTAGGGGAAAAATTATTTGGTTTTGACGCAAAATCAACTCTTTATGTAGGGGATAATTTTGATAATGATGTTTTAGGCGCCAAGAGCGCTGACTGGCAAGCCCTCTGGTTTAATCATCGCCGAAAAAAAATTAAAAAAGGTCAATTGCCTGTTTTTGACTGGGAAATTCAGTCTTTTAATGCCTTGCTCCCTACCTTACAGGAAATTTGTGAATAGTTAGAAGTTTTCTATTATAATAGAAGCTAAAAATTCCCGATTCTATCCGATTCTATATAGAAGTAAAATCTTAAGAAAGTTTCCGATTCCCGGAAACTAAATCTTTTAAAAAGTTTCCGGTTCCCGGAAACTTTTTTATGTTACACTTACGGTGAAAATATTTTTGTGGAGGTGTAAAATGATTCCTCGTTTTCAATCTGTTTTTGATATTATTGGTCCAGTCATGGTGGGGCCAAGCTCTTCTCATACAGCCGGTGCTTGTCGCATTGGCCAAGTCACCCGCTCGATTTTTGGAGAAATGCCAGATAGTGTTGATATTTATTTATATGAATCATTTGCGAAAACATATCGGGGCCACGGCACTGATATTGCCCTTGTTGGTGGATTATTAGGTATGGATACCGATGACCGGCGTCTGCCAGATAGTTTGAAATTAGCCCATGAGCAAAATATGGAAGTTCTTTTTGTGCCAACGAAAGAAAAAGCGGATCATCCGAATCAAGTGAAAATGATTTTAACTAAAGGAGACCGGAAAATGAGTGTCACCGGAATTTCCATTGGTGGTGGCAATATTCGTTTGACTGAACTCAACGGCTTTAAGCTTTCCTTGTCTTATGGCGTGCCGACAATTGTCACGGTTCATCAAGATGTTCCTGGCATGATTGCTAAAGTTAGCCATATTTTGTCTGATCACAACATAAATATTGGAACTATGACGGTGACTCGAGAAGCAAAAGGCGAAAAAGCGATTATGATTATTGAAGTTGACGATCAAAAGATTGCCGAAGTTGTACCAGAAATTCTGCAACTTCCCAATATGTTTACCGTCAATTATTTTTCCTAGGAGGCCGACGATGTTTTTATCAATTGAAGAATTAATTGTCCAAAGTAAAAATTTCCCTAGCGTAGCTGAATTAATGATTGCTCAAGAAATAGAATTCTCCGGTGCCTCCCGCAAAAAAATTCGCGACACGATGCAACGGAATTTAGAAGTTATGCAATCGTCTGTTGAAGAAGGAATCGCTGGTGTAAAATCTGTCACCGGCTTAACTGGTGGCGACGCAAAAAAAGTGAATACTTATCTAGAAAATGGCGATTTTTTAAGTGGCGAACTTATTTTAAAAGCGGTCCGCAATGCGATTGCCACTAACGAGGTCAATGCTAAAATGGGTTTGATCTGCGCCACGCCTACAGCCGGTTCCGCTGGCGTTTTAGCTGGCGTATTAACAGCGATTGCTGAAAAGAAAAATTTCTCTTTAGATGAGCAAATTGATTTTCTTTTTACCGCAGGCGCTTTTGGTTTAGTCATCGGCAATAAC
Source organism: Enterococcus timonensis (assembly GCF_900104595.1). GTDB lineage: Bacteria > Bacillota > Bacilli > Lactobacillales > Enterococcaceae > Enterococcus_J > Enterococcus_J timonensis. The sequence continues at coordinate 208,144 of NZ_FNVY01000004.1, read as the reverse complement.
GCTTCGATTTCTGGAGCTGAAGGTGGTTGCCAAGCCGAAGTTGGATCAGCCTCGGCGATGGCCGCAGCTGCTTTAGTGCTTTTCAATGGCGGAAATGTCGAACAAGCAGGCGAGGCCGTTGCCATGACCATCAAAAATATGATGGGCCTGATTTGCGACCCCGTAGCTGGACTGGTGGAAGTGCCTTGCGTGAAACGAAATGCTTTAGGATCGTCCTTAGCTTTTGTCTCCGCCGACCTCGCATTGGCCGGTGTGAAAAGTGTTATTCCTGCCGACGAAGTAATCGATGCAATGTACAAAGTCGGCCAACAAATGCCTAGCATGTTTAAAGAAACTGCAGAAGGCGGCCTCGCGCAAACGCCAACTGCTCTGCGCCTAGCTAAGGAATTAGGCTTTGCAGCCGAAGTTTAAGAAAATAAAAACTTAAAACCCCGCCAAAGTTAGATTTGAGATCTGACTTTGGCGGGGTTTTTAATGCTGTTTTTTTTGAGGTAGATAATATTTAATTCTTATTGTACATATGTGTGTTGTACCTGTATCCATATTAGAATTTTTATTGCTAATAATTAAGATGGATAAATGAAATTTTTAATATTAAATGATCTACATATAATAGAAGGGAAATACTAAAATGAACTTAACAAAAAAATTAGGTATAAATCTAAACGCTAGTAATTACTATACTATAACTCTTTTTTATCGCAAATTTTACAATTTATCTAGACAATTAAAAATCATTCGTATTACACTAAAACATTCAGAAAATATTTCCACAGAAAAGATACCATACTTCTCTAAAAAGCCGATTAGATTATGGCCTTCCGAAAAATTTACCTACTGATTCGAATTTATTATCAACATATAACACATTTAACTTTTACTCATCAATGTGAATTATTTGCGTCTTTCATTAATTCGTTTTATTTCTCTCAAGTCTATTTTTGCATCTCGATTTGGTGTCAGTAAGCCATTGATTTCTTGTTCAACATCCGTCAATTGAGTATAACAATAACCAGAAATATACGGAATATCTTGAATTGCCGCGTGAATTTTATCAAAACGACTTATAAATTCGGCCTCATTTTTTACTTGGCTACCATAGCCCCATTGTTTTTCCCCTTCAGCAGTGAAAGCAATCCCACCAAACTCTGAAATTATAATTGGCTGACCTTTATAACTAGAATTTGATGCAAAAGCAAACCAATCTCGGTTGAATTGCTTCCCATTATTCACAATTTTTTCTTTATTCGAGTTCCCGTCTGTTGCATAATCGCGATGATCAGAATATCGTTTAGAAAATGCTTCACCAGTTTCCTCATAATCATGAAGGGTTAAAATATCTGAAATAGTATGCTCCCACCCATCATTCGTGATAATAGGACGATTTGGATCAATAGCTTTGGTCAGGTAATAAATTCCCTCAGTGAATTTTTGAGGACGTTCCAAACTATTTATTCCTTTGATTCCCCAACTTTCATTAAACGGAACCCAGGTGATAATCGATGGATGGTTGTAATATTGCTTAACAATTTGTAACCATTCGTTAGTGTATTGAGCCAATGCAACATCGGTAAATACATACGTAGCAGCCATTTCTGACCAAACCAATACTCCTTTAGCATCACACAAGTATAAGAATCGTTCATCTTCTAATTTTTGATGTTTCCGCAAACCATTGTATCCCATTTCCAAAATTCGATCGATATCTTTTTCTAGAGCATCCACAGATGGTGGGGTAATACCTGATTCAGCCCAGTATCCTTGGTCTAGGATCAAACGTTGGTACAAGCTGTGATTATTTAACGTAACCTGTCCATTTTCAATTGCAATCTTGCGCATCCCGAAATAACTAACCACTTCATCTAAGAGATTGCCTTGTTCATCATACAATCTAACATTTAAATCATAAAGATTCGGGTTCTGCACACCCCATACTTTTGTTCCACCCACTGCATCGCCTTTTACACGAGTATCCAGTATAAAACCAGCACTATTGTGTCCAAAAAGTCCTTTATGATAACTAACCAGTTCTCCTTCAAAAGTCGCTTCAGCTTCCAAAAAATAATTCGGAGTATCTGGTAGAACAGAGGCATCTTTTAACTCCACTTCGACTTCAAGCAGATCCAAATCCAAATTAGGTGTCAATTTTAAATAATCAACGCGCTGCACTGGAGCTTTTTCCAACCAAACCGATTTCCAAATTCCTGTAGATTGCACATACCAACAGGCGAAATTGTCTTTCAACCAACGTTGTTTGCCCCGTGGTTGTTCACTGGAAAGTGAATCTTCCACACGAACCGTAATTATATTTTCCCCACTTTTCAGGTACGGTTCCAGATCAAAGGAAAATCGTTCATATCCTCCTTTATGACTCCCCAATAAATGACCATTCAGCCAGACTTGAGACTCAAAATCAACTCCTTCGAAGTACAAAACTTGATTATCCGTGCCGCTTACTTCAAAACTCCTCTCATACCAAACAATCTTATGATGTGAGGGATCATTAATTCCACTAAGCTCTGTTTCGTACGTGAATGGAACTACAATTTCTTGAGCAGCCGGGAAATTATTATACCATTCAGAGACTAGTCCTTCATTTTGGTCGTCAAAGGAAAATTTCCATTTGCCATCCATACAAATCCAATCTTTACGTATTAGCTGTGGTCGTGGGTGTTCTCTTCTATTTATCATGATAACCTCCAAAAATTATATTTGACTTTTTAGTTAACAAAGACGTATAATTTAAAAGAAGTTAACTATCCCGTCAATACAAGTTAGAATAACAGGGTTTTCATAGTCCGTCAATACTGTTGGATAAATCTTAAACAGCTTAACATTATAGTTAACATTATGAGCATTTATATATTTCAAAAGATTGTTATTTAACTTTTTAGTAAAGGAGTTTTCTTATGATAATTGATACTTCCAAAAGTTCACTGCCGATTTTTCAAGCATTAGCCAATAAAACTCGTCTAGGAATTATTAACAACCTAGCCACTGGAGAAATGAATATTGGTGAAATTGCTAAAAAGCTTGGCATCTCCAATCCTATTACTACCCGTCATGTTCAGCAATTAGAAGAAGCTGGTATCGTCAAAACACGCCGTACCCCTGGAAAATTTGGCTTACAAAAAATTGTCTCCTTAGCTATCAGCGAAATTGATATCAATTTTCCAGAAAAAATTTTCCCGGAATACCGACTCTACGAAACCGATGTAATGCTTGGGCACTTCACCGATTACCAAGTCGAGCCTACTTGTGGCCTTGCAGATGAAAAAAACTATATTGGCTTAGTAGATCAATCTATTTCATTTCTTGACAGCCAACGAGTTAATGCTCAATTGATATGGGTAGGAAAAGGCTATTTTGAATACAAGATTCCTAATAGTATTTCTGCAGATGATCATCCCGAATTATTAGATATAAGTTTTGAAATCGCCTCAGAATTCCCAATTTCAAACAATGACTGGCCTAGTGATATCACTTATTATATTAATGGGAAAAAATTAGGAACGGATTTGGTGAAAGGAAATTATGCAGATGTCCGAGGTCGTTTAACTCCAATTTGGTGGCCTGATACTTGCAGTCAATATGGTGAGATAAAACATATACGCATCGGTCAATATGATACAAGTATCGATGGAGTTCCACTGTCGAGCGTCAATATTCACGACCTTAATTTAGAAAATACCGACTATTTTACATTTCGAATTGCTTCTGAAGAAAATACCGAACACGTGGGGGGATTAACCTTATTTGGAGAAAAATGGGGTAATCATGCGCAAAGTATTAAAGTGTTGACCTATGTAAGTTGAAATTTGGAGATAGTTAACTACTTTTGATGGGCTGCTATTTATCTTAGAACACTCAGCTAGTTTATCTTTCTTTGCCACAATAAATTTTAATTTTATTTTCAGGGATTAAATCCGTAATTTTAGGGTTTTGATTCCTTTTTTATGATTACTATTTTCCGTTGTTGTCTTAACTTGTTTACTTTATAAGGAGGAGCACATCGCTATTCTTAGTCAGCTCCTTTTTCATTTTGGAGTCCTACTATATATATCTCCAAGATGTTTTATTTTGAATTCTTTTTTTAAAAATTTACTAAGATCCGCGTCTATTCCTTTTATTCATTTAAAAATCTTTTCTCACAATTTCTTTTGAAACAATCGATAAATCCGCATCAAATTTGTAAATGATTGGTTCTCCCGTTGGAATATTCAGCTGTTCAATGTCTTCATCCGATATTCCTTCCAGATATTTGACCAACGCTCTTAAACTATTTCCATGAGCGACAACAAGCACTGTTTTATCAGCTAACAAATCTGGAACGATAAAATCTTGCCAATAAGGAATGACGCGATTCAAAGTGTCTTGCAAACTCTCGCCACCGATAAAAGATCTTTTTTCGATCTCTTTATAGCGCCTATCTTCTAATGCATTATGTAAAGTTGGTGGCCTTTTATCAAAACTTCTCCGCCATTCTTTTACTTGCTCATTACCATATTTTAAAGCAGTTTCCTCTTTATTAAGTCCCTGCAGACTTCCGTAATGCCGCTCATTCAAGCGCCAACTTTTGCCCACGGGTAAAAATAGTTGATCACTTTCTTCCAACACAATATTCGTTGTTAATATAGCTCTTGATAATATGGACGTGTGGACAGAATCGATTTCTATTTTTTCTTTTTTAAAATATTTCCCGACACTTTTTGCTTCGTCGATTCCTTTTTTGGTCAACGGGACGTCCAACCAGCCAGTAAATATATTGTCTTTATTGGCTTGACTCTCTCCGTGCCTCAGCAATATCAATTCCAATTTTCATTCTCCTTAAGTATAAATAATCCAAAAAGTTAGACTTGTATGCTAACTTTTTGGATAAATTTTTCAATGTAGACAATTTTTATTTTACTTTGGAAACTTAGCTAATTTTCCGTATCCAGCTAATTCCTCTTCAATTCTAATAAATTGATTGTATTTCTCAACTCGTTCACTTCTGGCCATTGAACCCGCTTTTATTTGTCCGGCGTTCATGGCCACGGCAAAATCAGCGATGAAAGTATCCCCCGTTTCACCAGATCTATGTGAAATCATCGTGGTGTATCCATTGGCACGGGCTAGTTTAATCGTTTCAATCGATTCAGAAACGGTCCCGATTTGATTTAGCTTAATCAAAATGGAATTTCCAATTCCTTTTTTAATTCCTTCTTTGAAAATTTCAGGATTCGTCACAAAAATATCATCGCCAACCAATTGGATACTGCTACCCATCGTTTCCGTTTGACGTTTAAATCCATCCCAATCATGTTCGCTAAATCCATCTTCAATTGAAATAATTTCCGGATATTTTTTCACGAGATTTTGATAATAAGTAAGTAGTTCCTCAGATGATAGTAATTTCCCTTCAAAATGATATTTCTTAGCTTTATCATCATAAAATTCACTAGATGCTGGGTCTAGCGCAATGGCAATTTCTTCACCTGGTGTATAGCCGGCTGTTTTTATTGCTTCAATCAGTGTCTCGATGGCTGCTTCAGTGCTTTTAAGTTTCGGCGCAAATCCACCCTCGTCGCCAACTGCTGTTTCCAATCCTTGATCGGCTAATATTTTTTTCAAAGTATGATAGACGTTGGCAACTTTTTCTACCCCATCTTTAAATGTTTCTCTTTTGACCGGCGTAATCAGAAATTCTTGAACATCGATCCCTGAATCTGCATGAACGCCGCCGTTAATAACATTAAAGAACGGTTGCGGTAATTCTAAATCAACTCCACCTAAATAACGATATAACGGAACTTTTTTACTTGCCGCAGCAGCACGAGCAACAGCCATGGAAACACCTAAAATAGCATTGGCACCCAGACGACCTTTATTTTTTGTGCCGTCAAGTTTAATCATAATTCCATCTATTTCACTTTGATTGAATGGTGATTTGCCAATCAAAGCGTCTTTGATTTCGGTATTTACATTTTCAACGGCCTTTAAAACACCTTTCCCTTGAAGCCTTTTTCCGCCATCTCTTAATTCAACCGCTTCTCGGTCTCCTGTGGACGCGCCGGAAGGAACCTCAGCTCTACCTAGTGAACCATCTGACAAATAAACATCAGCTTCCACTGTTGGATTCCCTCGTGAATCAAAAATCTCTCTTGCTTTTACATTTTCAATCATTACCATTCTTTCTTCCTCCTTATTTTAAATGAAAAATGACGCCTGCTAACATGTTTATTTGCAACAACAAATAAACATATCAGCAGGCGTCATCAGCATTTCGCGTTTATAGGGAACACCATCCCTTATTCGAAATTATCATACCACTGAATTTTTCTTTTAGCGAGTGATATGATTTTTTTATATCTGGAGACGGAACGATTCACGCTAAACAATCATTTAATTTCTTTCAATATTCCAGCCTGATAATTATCCTTAAACAATCATATTCTTGAGTTTCATCTTTACGTCAAAATTATTGCCGAGTAAAAAAAATCATTCAATGATGTACTCTACTATTCACTATTTAGTCCCAAATTTTACTGTTCGGCATATGTTTTATTAGATATAACAATTCCACTCCACCAAAACTAGCAAGACTACCTCTAACCTTCATCCGTTTGCGCAAATACTACATTATGCAAAATCTGGGCAAAATTTTCGCCGTGTTGGTCGTAATATTTTTTAAAGCGTTCATCGGATAGATACATCTCAACTAAACCGCGATGAGCCTCAATGGTGTATGTTGGCCAGGAAAATTTTAGCCAATCGCGATGGGCTTGGTAGGCAAGTTTGGCCGCTGCCCCGTGATAATCGACAGTTTTTGCCACTTGTTCTAATTGTTCCCATAGTGTTTCTTCTAGAGCGGTCATTTTTTCAACATCTGCTTGACTCAAATTGTGAAATTTTTCGTTGGATTTTTCAATCGTTTCTTTTCCGTATTTGTTGCGAATTTCTTGGCCGAATTTTTCTTCGTTTTCGGCGAGTTTTTCGGCTTTTAAGGCCGCAAATTTTTCATTATCTTGCATCTTTTTTTCTCCTTTGTGATACGCCAAGGTGTCGTCGATGGTCAAAAGCAGTCGCGCAATTTCTTCTTGTTGGGCCAATAACGTTGCCTTATGGGCGTTTAATGCGGAGGAAAAATTGAAATCTGGCGCATAAATGGCTTCTTTAATTTTTTCAAGCGGCAAATTCAGTCGTTTATAAAATAAAATCTGCTGCAGCAAATCGACTTCCTTTTGCCCGTATATGCGGTAGCCATTGCTGGCGATGCGTTTTGGTTTTAATAAACCTAATTGATCATAATAGCGCAATGTCCGGGAGCTAACGCCTGAAAGTTGGGCTAATTTATCCGTTGTATATTCCATATTTCCCCTCCTTATTCAAAAGAGTACACCTTGACGTTGCGTCAAGGTCAAGTGTTACCACAAAAAATTTTCGACTAATTGATCAACTTCTAGATTTTCATGGAGTTGTGAGTGTTGGGCGTTATTTCCAGTAATGATTTCATTTTGATAATTCAGTTGCAACGCTTGGGCGCGACTTGTTAACGCGAGGCCTGAGTTTAAAGGCACCGTGCCATCGCCATCGTTAGGATTTTCTTCATCTAGGCAACCGACAATATTCAGCCAATCAGTCTTTTGCGGAAAATTTTCTAGCAATCCTTGAAATTCAGTATAACGCGCGCTTTGATTTTGTGGTCCATTTGCTAAAATCGAATCCAGGGTTTCATCGGTATTTTGAATTTCAAATTCATTAAACGGCGCTCCGATGCTGACAAATTTTTCCACTTTGATATTAGGATCGGCCATGGTGAGTAAATACCTCAAGCCGTCAACGCCCCCCATGGAATGCCCCACCAAATTCACTTTTGTTATGCCGAGATACTGCAAAGTATTTTTTAACCATTGTGCTTGGTTCCACTCATTATTTTTATTATCAGTAAATAAAAGTTGCAAGACATCTTGATTGCCAGTTAAATCAAGATTCCCTTGCGTACTCACCGTGCCGTCTGCTGCAACTTCAATCACACCAGCAAAATGAGCTCCCACATTTCCAAGTCGATCTAGCATGCCTTGAAATGATCCTTTTGTCCCACTATAACCGTGAATAAAAATAGTTGGCGTAGAAAATGCCTCTGACATGCTATTCGAGGTCTCGTTTTCCGTATTTGAATTGGGAATGACTACACTCGTTTGACTTGTGCTGGTTTCTGTCTCCCGATTTCCCGCCGTATCTTCTTCACCTGATTGGCAGCCTGTTAAAAAAATTAAAAGTAGTCCCAAACAAAAAAATATTTTTCTCATCAGCGAACTTTCCTTTCTTTTTTACTTTCTATTTCCATAGTAAAAAAACATCCGCACTAAGCAAATCCCAAAAGTTTAGAAGTTTATTCTTACTTTTACAATTTGCTCGTTGGCGGATGTTTTTCATTTTATTAAATTTTATCGACTTGGTCAAAATCTAGTTCGGTTGGTGTATCACGGCCAAACATACTAATATTGACGATTAATTTTTCTCGATCGTGATCGATTTCGGTAATTTCACCGGAAAGACCTGAAAAGGCGCCTTCAATAATTTGCACAACTTCGCCTAAGGAAACTTTTAATTCCGTCGTACGGGTGGACATACCAAGAGATTTCAAGATGGAGTTGATTTCATCTGGCAATAGAGGTGCTGGTTTACTTCCGGCTCCGTGAGAACCCACAAATCCGGTAACGCCAGGTGTATTGCGGACCACATACCAAGAATCGTCGCTCATTAACATTTCCACTAACACATAACCAGGGAAAACTTTCCGTTTCGTTTCTTTTACTTTATCATTTTTTGTTTCAGTTTCGGTTTCTTCCGGAACAACCACGCGGTAAATGTAATCGCCCATTCCCATCGTGTGTGCCCGTGATTCAATATTCGCTTTTACTTTATTTTCATAACCTGAGTAAGTATGTAACACATACCATTGTTTTTCTAAAGATTCCATAATGCCTCCTAAAATTTTCCAAAAATAAAAAAACCTCGAGTACTCGACGTTTTTGTGCAACCAAATTATAGCACTGAAAAAAATAAAACGCAAAAAAATTTTGCGTTTTACCCCAAATGCTACCTTATTTCTTAATTAAAAGACCAATTCCTTTAGAAATTCCAAAGTCCATTACAGCAAATAACGCCGCAAAAATAATGGAAGACTCAATTACGACTAACGTATCTTTGCGCAATTGTTTTTTTGAAGGCCAAGTGACCAATTTCATTTCATTAAAGACGCTTCTAACAAAGCCAACTTTTTTTTCTTTTTCTGCCATAATGATACTCCTTATTTCGTTTCTTTATGCTCAGTGTATTTTTGACAATATTTACAAAACTTATTAATGGTTAAACGTTCATTTTTATGGCCTTCTGACACGGATTTCGTGTAATTTCTTGAGCCACAAACGGAACATGCTAAAGCTACTTTTTTCGCTGCCAAATTAACCTCCACAAACTTTACTTCATCATAAGACTATCAATTATTAGAACAACTGTCAAGCAGCAAACCGTCAATTCATAGGATTGGCGAGTAATTCTAAAAACTATTTTCAAATTCATTTTTTCTATGTTAAGATATAGCTAAAGATTAATGAGAATTTTGGAGGAAAGTCATGATATTAAAATCCATTATCACCTCAAAACAGGTGTTGACCACAGTTGACGAAACTGCAACTTTACAAGTGGCCTTAGAAGTTTTAGAAGAATCAGGATTCCGCTGCGTGCCTATTCTTGATGCTAGCGGTCAAATTTTCCGGGGAAATATTTATAAAATGCACATTTATCGCCATAAAGCCAATGGCGGCGATATGAATTTGCCGGTGACCCATTTGCTGAAAAATGCCACCAAATTTATTTATCTGGATACATCGTTCTTTAAAGTATTTTTCACGATTAAAGAATTGCCTTACATCGCCGTCCTTGATGACGAAAATCATTTCTTTGGTATTTTGACGCACTCCAAACTTTTGTCCATGCTTTCTGATGCTTGGAATGTTGATACCGGAAGTTATGTCTTAACGATTGCCTCTCCTGGAAATCGCGGCGACCTGGCACAAATTGCTAAAATTATCGCCAAATACAGCGAAATTGCTAACTGTATTACTTTAGATGTCGATCAAAAAGGGTTGAATCGCCGGACTTTGATTACTTTGCCACCTACTGTTGGTGAAGATACGTTAGAAACGATTCGCAAACATTTAGAAAAGAAACATTTTCAAATTATTGAAGTGGAAGATTTAAGAAATCCTGAATAAAAAAATTAAAGGTGAATCCTCGAAATTGGACTTGTTCCAATACCGAGGATTCACCTTTTTTTGTAGCCGATTTTTTAAAACCAAAACAGTCCATCGGTCACGCCAAAATTAAAATCATAAGCTTGTTTTTCCCAAACTTCGCCATCTAATTGGGCATATTGAGGAACAGTGGAAACTAAGCGCATGGATTTTGTTTGATAGTGATTGAAATGTTTATTTTCAAACTGTTTTTCTCTCGTTAAGTAAAATAAAATTAACCAAACAATTCTAATTAAAGCGATGCGCTCAACAATTACCACATCGAAGTTTTTTTCAAAAGGCGTGGCAGTTGGCGCAATTTTTACCCCGCCGCCAAAATACGGATGGTTCGTGGTTGTACATAAAAAAGCTTTTTTAAAATGATGTGCTTCCCCATTGATTTCAGTTAAAATAGGAAATCCTTTTTGGACAAAAAGTTGCTTTAAAATCGAGGCCATATAAGCTAGATTGCCCAAATGATATTTGTTTAGCGCTGATTTTGAGGAGCTGTCATTTGTAGCATGGACAATTGATGCATCTAGTCCAACTCCTAAATTATTCAATAAAACACCAGAGCGATTAGAAACCGCCTCTTGATAGGTCAAAAGATTGACTGTTTTCGGTGCGGTATTTTTTTGAATTTGCGCCCAAGCTTTTAAAGGATCACGCGTTAAGCCAATTCCTCTTGAAAAATCATTACCTGATCCTGATGGAATATAAGCGACTGGGATATTTAAATGATCCGGGTACAAAGCGTTCATCACCTCATGGAGCGTCCCGTCGCCACCGATAATAACTAATAGTGGAAAAACATTTTCCTCATTGGTTTCCTTTTCATTTCCCTCTATAGTTTCCTCATTATTTCCCTCTTGGGCATGCTCATTAAATACTTGTAATTGCGGGGATAATTCTTGAATAATTTCATACACATGACCAGCATACTGAGAAAAATGGGTCGAATAGCTGACAGTGTCTTTGGCAATATTTAAAATTTGTTCGGCTACTTTTTTAGCCCGGCCGCTAGCGGCGTGTTCATTTATAATAAAGTGATAGTGAATTGACATATTTAACTTCCTTTCTTACATATTATAGCAGAGAGTTTTTTCAGACAAAAGATTTTTTTTGCATTTTCCCCTAGACAGGCGCCCTATTGGCCATTACAATAGAACAAGTGCGAAAAATCGCCGCGCAGTTCATCTACCATCCTGCGTAAACAAAACTAGGAGGCATACATTTATGCAAAATACAGGAAGTAAAACGCGTCTATTAGTAGCTAATGGTTTAATCGCTGCTTTATACGTGGCACTATGTTTCATCGCCCCTGCATCAGGTGCAATTCAATTTCGGGTTTCTGAAAGTTTAAACCATTTGGTGGTTTTTAACAAGAAACTTATTTGGGGTGTCGTTCTTGGTTGTGTTATTTTCAATATCTTTTTTGGCTACGGAATTATGGATGTGATTTTTGGTGGTGGTCAAACATTACTAGCATTACTTGTCATGAGCTTTTTACATGATCGCGTAAAAAATGTTAAGACGCGTCTAGTGATCAATGTGCTTTTATTTTCAGCCAGCATGTTTTTAATTGCCATTATGTTAAATATCACAGCTGAATTGCCATTTTGGCCAACATTTGCTACTACGGCTTTAAGTGAAGCAATTATTATGACCATCTCAGCACCAATTATGTATTGGGTAGATAAGAAAGTTAATTTTCAAAAAAGATTTTAAGCAAAAAAAGGCCTGACGAAAAATTTTTCGTCAGGTCTTTTTTTATTTAATCTTGGTAAAGTTCTCGAACAGGTGTCATAATGATGCGGTTTAAATCATTAACGATTAGGCTGAAGGCTTGTTCTTTAGCCATCAAATCATTAATTAATTCATTTCCTTGGGCATTTTCAGCTGTTTCTTGTGCTTTTTTCATATCTTCTTCAGTGAATTCTTCACCAGTTTGTTGCTTAGTTTGTAATTCCATTTGCACTTGTTGGAAAGCAGAAAATAAGTTTTTGCTTTCTTCGTTTTCCGCCACAACTTCCCGGGCTTTTTTTAAAGCGATAAATTCTGGTGTTTGACGTAATTCTTGTTCCAATTGATTGGCTGTATCATAAAGATTCATTTCAACACTCCTTTTTTTCTTTTAATTATACCATTAATTTCCCGTAACGCCATCCCATAAATTCCAAAACGACTCAGTAGCACTATCTAGTCCTTCTTTGACCTTGTCGCCCCAATAACTGGCGCCTTCTTTTACTTTATCTGTAAATTCATTCCATTGACTTGGTCCATCGTCTTCAGTCGTCTCTTGAGTATTACTTTGACTGGCATCAGCGACAGTAAAATCAGTTTCATTAGTATATGGCAACATATTTTCAGCTTCACTTTTAAATACTTTTGCCAAACCTTGCGAACTAGTTGTAGTTAAAAAATGTTCCGTACTAGAATTGTCAAAGCCCATCCAAGAAGCAATCACTAAATCAGGCGTGTAGCCGACGAGCCATTGATCTTTCGTTCCTTGACCAAAACTTGTTTCCGTTGAACCAGTTTTTCCGGCCATCGTGTAGCCGTATGGTTGCGCGTTGACGCCGGTCCCTGTAGAAAAAACACCTTGCAACATGCTTGTCATTTCTTCAGCAACTTTTTTAGTGGTCACTTGTTTTGTCTCTGGATCGGCTGTCGCTACGACTGCGCCGGTTGAGTCAACTATTTTTTCAATAAAATATGGTTCAATTCTAACGCCGTCGTTGGCAAAAACGCCGTAAGCAGCCGCCATGGTTTTTGGCGAAACACCGGTAGTAAGTCCGCCTAATGCCAACCCGTAATATCGATCACTTTCTTTTAAATTTAAACCAAAGTCTTGCGCTTTTTTAAAACCAGTATCTAGTCCGACTTCATGTAATAACCAAACCGCTGGCATATTTGTAGAATTAGCTAGCGCTTGATACATGGGCATTTCACCAGAATAAGTATCGCCTAAATTATTCCCTTCTGGATAATAATCTTGTTTTTCATCTTGGACAAGATCATCAGGCGTAAAGCCGGCTTCTAAAGCTGGCGTGTAAGAAACGAGTGGTTTAATCGTTGAACCTGGTGGCACTTGCGCCATGGTGGCGCGATTAAATCCTAAGAAAACATGTTCGTTGCGCCCGCCAACTACCGCTAAGACGCCGCCAGTTGCAGGATTTATAGCTACAGATCCAGCTTGAACCATTTCGCCATCTGTAGCATTTTCTGGAAAAAGATTGGCATTATCAAATGTTTGTTGCATCCCACTTTGAATATTTTGTCCTAGTGAAGTGTAAATTTTATAGCCTTTATTAAGCAAATTAGTTTCTGAAATACCATATTTTTCTTCCGCCTCACGAATGACTTCATCGAAAAACCACGGATATTTATAACCGGCACCACTGCCAGCATACGTGTCATGGAGTAAACTTTCGACAGGAATGGCTTCTTCTTGGGTGGCGGTATCTTGGGTGATGATATTTTGCGAAACCAAAACCCCTAATACTGTTGCCCGACGATCAGTAGCATTATTAGGATTGTCGATGGGATTATAAATCCCCGGACCTTTTAACATCCCTACTAATAACGCCGCTTCTCCCATGGAAACCTCGGCGGCGGATTTACCAAAATATTTTTGGCTGGCATCTTCCACACCCCAAACACCGTTCGCAAAATAAGCATTGTTCAAATACATCGTTAAAATATCTTCTTTAGAATAATTTTTTTCAATTTCAATGGCCAAAAATAATTCTTTAGCTTTCCGGTCAAATGTTTGCTTTTGAGTGAGATAAGCATTTTTAGCCAGCTGCTGGGTAATCGTCGAACCACCACCGGTAATGTGTCCACTAGTAATTAGGCTCAATCCGGCGCGGGCAATCCCTTTAAGATCGTAGCCGTGATGTTGATAAAAATCTCGATCTTCGGTGGCGACCACCGTTTTTTGAATATTTTCTGAAATTTGATCCAGTTCCACGTAGCTTCCTTTTTGTCCGTATAAAGTACCGGCCAAATCTTCATCTTTATCATAAACGGTAGTAACTTGCTGCAGACCAGATTTTAACGTGGCCACATTGGCTTGTTTGGCTAAATAAAATAAATAAATACTAGTTACTAAGACCAAACTCAGCATGACTAAAAGAAAAATTTTATGAATATGATATTTTTTCCAAATCCGTTTGCGACTTTGATGTAATTTTTTTAATCGCGGTTTTAATCCTTGCCAAAAATTAGCTAAGGTTGATTTTATTTTATCCAAAAGTTTGCTCCTTTATTTACAAAAAAATATGCTATACTTTTGATACTTGCTGGATTTTAGCATAGCATGTCTGATATTTTTTTTCAAAAATCAAGAAAAAATTTAACGATAAATTTACTATTTGAAAGGAGCTTTCATGCAGATTACTGTAGTTGTTTCCGTCGATTCTCCAAAAGAACTCACTAATTATCTTCAAGAAGAATTATTATTACCAAAAAAAGTGCGCCATTTTTTACGCATGAGAAAAAATGTTTTAGTTAACGGCGAAGTACGGCCATTTCAAACAATTGTTCATCGTGGCGATATTTTAACACTGACTTTTTTAGCTGAAGATTATGATGTCCCCAATATTACTTTAGGACAGTCGGAGCGCTTGAATGTTGTTTGGGAAGATGAACATCTGTTAGCGGTGGATAAACCTGCCGGACAAAAAACGCATCCTAATGAGCCTGCAGAAAATGATACTTTACTAAATGATGCGGCGGCTTATTTGCAAGCGCAAGGAAAATATCCTTATGTCGTTCATCGTCTGGATAAAGAAACTAGTGGACTCGTTTTGCTAGCTAAAGATCCAGTGATTTTGCCGATTTTAGGACGCATGTTAGAAAAAAGAGAAATCAAACGGGTCTATCAAGCAAAAGTTGTCGGCACGATTATTCACGATCTGACCTTAGATATGCCAATTGGACGAGACCGTCACGACCGGCGCAAACGCGTCGTTGATTTGAAAAATGGTCAAAGCGCGGTTACGCATGTTACAGTAGATAAAATTTTGTCAAAAGAAACGTGGGTCACCTGCTCACTAGAAACTGGCCGCACCCATCAAATCCGCGTCCATCTAAGTTCCAATGGACATCCGGTAGTAGGAGATTCTCTGTATAATCCTAAAGCAAAACCTGACGACGCTCTAGCTTTACGGGCAGTGAGTTTAAGTTTTATTCACCCGTTTACGAAAGAGAAAATTACTGTAAATGTAGAGGGAATTTTTTTATAAGCGTAAATAAACACGACCGCCAATGAAGGCAGTCGTGTTTATTTATTAAAAATCATAATTTTATCTACTAAATATCGAGGAAATTCGTTTGCCGCAAACAAAATTCATGTTAGCAAGTTTTACTACTTCCCTCCTGACAATCCTGCCCAAATTTGAAAGCAAATATTTTCTTGTCGAGTGGTGTCAACTGTTAGTTGTCAACCACTCTTTAACTAAAATTCGTTTTCTCCCATAAGTTATAAGCTGTGAATCTCTTCAATCTGCTCTGCCAAAACTTTCGCTTCTTCGACACTTTTTGAAATAATTAACAGCGTGTCGGTTCCAGCCATGGTGGCAACAATTTCTGCTAATTGCATTTCGTCAATAACGGCTGCTACAAAATCGGCTGCACCGGTTGTAGTGTGCAAGATCGTCATAAATTCTACTCGGTCAATTTTCAAAACATTTTCTTGAATCGTTTCTTGCAAATGATTGGACTGCACCGGCGAATTTTCTTTTTTTTGATACATTTGATAAATAGTTTTCCCGTTATCTAGATGATTTTTGACAATATGTAATTCACGAATATCACGAGAAATCGTGGCCTGCGTGGCAGTGACCCCTTCTTGTTTCAATAGTTGCAACAATTCTTCTTGGGTTTGTAGCTCATTTTCCGTCACTAATTGGGCAATCAAAGTTCTCCGCTGATCTTTATTCATCCAAACACCCCTTTTAAGCAAATTATAACAAAAAAAACGCTTTTTGTCCTGACAATTTAGGCGGAAAAACTAGGCAAAATCAGTATTTATTGCTATAATAACCAAGAATTGTTAAAACGTTGAAGTCTTTCTTGTAAAGACTCTTTTTATTTATGGGGGAAAAAAATGGAAGAAAAAAAAATCGTCGCCAGTGCCTTGCAACAAGCAATACCTGAGTTAGACGCTGAAAAAATTATGCAATTACTGGAAACACCCAAAGTTGCCACACACGGCGATTGGGCTTTTCCAACATTTTCACTAGCCAAATTATGGCATAAAGCTCCAAATATTATTGCTTCAGAATTAGTCGAAAAAATTTCTAGTCCCGATTTTGAACAAGTCAAAGCAGTGGGTCCTTACTTGAATTTCTTTTTAAACAAAGAAAAATTTTCCCAACTGACCTTGCATGATATTGTAGTGAAACAAGATCGTTTCGGCGATACGACGATTGGCGACAAACAAGTAGTAACGATTGATATGTCTAGTCCAAATATCGCCAAACCGATTTCCATGGGTCATTTGCGCTCGACAGTTATCGGTAATTCCTTAGCCAATATTTTTCAAAAAATCGGATACGCACCTTTTAAAATTAATCATTTAGGCGATTGGGGCACGCAATTTGGTAAACTGATCGTGGCTTATCAAAAATGGGGTTCAGAAGACGCCGTTAAGGCCAATCCGATTCAAGAACTGTTGCGCCTTTATGTAGAATTTCATGAACGGGCTGAAGAAGACGACTCTCTTAATGATGAAGCGCGCGCTTGGTTTAAAAAACTCGAAGAAAATGATCCTGATGCGATGTATTTGTGGTCATGGTTCCGAGAAGAATCGTTAAAAGAATTTCACAAAATTTATGATTTGTTAGGCGTTGATTTTGATTCTTACAACGGCGAAGCATTTTACAATGATAAAATGGATGCTGTCATCGATCTTTTAGAAGAAAAACATTTATTGAAAACCGATCAAGGGGCCGAAATTGTTGATTTAAGCAAATATGATTTAAATCCTGCTCTAATTAAAAAATCAGACGGCGCTACGTTATATATTACGCGGGATTTAGCGGCGGCCATTTATCGGAAAGAAACTTACAACTTTGCCAAATCACTTTATGTGGTGGGTAATGAACAAAGCATTCATTTCCGCCAGCTCAAAGCCGTCTTAACTGAACTTGGTTTGGATTGGGCGCAAGATATTTATCATATTCCTTTTGGTTTGATTACTTCCGGCGGTAAAAAATTATCAACTCGTAAAGGGAAAATTATTTTACTAGAAGAAGTGTTAAATGAAGCGACAGCTGATGCTTTGAAACAAATTGAAGAAAAAAATCCGAATTTGGCTCATAAAGAAGAAGTTGCCCGTCAAGTCGGCGTTGGCGCCGTTATTTTCCACGATTTGAAAAATGATCGCCTGAACAACTTTGACTTTGATTTAGCCGAGGTCGTCCGCTTTGAAGGCGAAACTGGACCATACGTACAATATACGTATGCTCGCAGCCAATCCATTTTGCGTAAAGCAAAATTTACTCCCTCAGCTGACGAAAATTATGCTTTAGCCGACGACAACGCTTGGGAAGTGATCAAGTTGTTGCAAAGTTATCCAGATACCATTTTAAAAGCTGCGGATAAATTTGAACCTTCTGTCATCGCCAAACATGCCATCGCCTTAGCTCAAGCTTTTAACAAATATTATGGTAATGTCAAAATTTTAACCGACGATGCCCAAAAAAATGCGCGTTTAGCGTTAGTTTACGCTGTTGCGACGATTTTAAAAGAAGATTTGCGACTCTTAGGCTTACAAGCGCCTGCTGAAATGTAAAATCAGACTTTAGTATGATGAAAGATTGTTTAAGTTTTAGTAAAATTAATTTATCGATTGGAGGGATTTATTTGAAAGAGACCCATAAAAATTCATATTTAGTCACCATCGCCATTACGCTGCTGACTTTTTTCACTTTAAAATTTATGAACAGCGCCATGATTTTTTCTTGGCTGACGATTCACACTAGCGGCTTGCTATTGGCTTTTACCATTATATTTTTAACGGGTGCGGTGATTTTTTTACATCGCTATCGGAAGAATTTTTTCTCCTACCAAATCAAATCAGCCCTCTTTTTAGCGATTATGTCATTTGGCACGATGTTTCTTTGGATCGGCCATGTAATTTAAACTGAATATAATAAAAAGGATCACACTCAGACAAAAAGTGTGATCCTTTTTTTAAACTAATTTTTTATATTTTAACTTAATTAGAGCCTGTCGCCTGCCTTGATGATCTACAAATTAATTTGAAATAATCACATGAAAGAATAACCCACCTTAGTAGAATTTCTATAGTTTAATTTTCATCAAGATAAAATCGATTAACTTTAATTACAATCTCCCTTTGTTCATCCTCGGTGGTTTATTTCGAGGATGAACCTTTTTTTGACCTAATTTTCCTGTGAGGTCTATTATTTTAATTAATTTAATGAACGATAGCTATCCGTAAACTCTTCAATAATTTGGTCGCCGCCGCCATTTCTAAAACTTGTTACAGCTTGTTGGAAACCGTCGATATCAATTTCATCCATCATGAAACGGTAATACGCATCTTCAATTCCTTCAAGTAAGGTTGACCATTGCGTGTTATACGTTTCTGAACTTAATGATTGGGTCGGATCAATCACTGCAAACTTTTCGTTGTCGGCAATTAAACCATTGTACTCATTAATTAGTTCATTACTCGATTTGAAAACTTCTACTAATTCTGATGGACGAGAAGATGAAAATGGTTGAACTTCTTGTTGCCAAAGTTGATCGTCGATTCGTTCGTAAGCACCATTTTCATCAATTTCATAATGGATCCCTTCAACACCTTGCGTCATTAAAGTAAATGGTTCTGGATCCATCAAGTCATTGATAAATTGCAAGACAACCGCAAGATCTGCTTCGGTTTCCACATTTTGTTTAGGAATGGCCAGGTAACCACCAAAACCACCACCAGTATCGGAGATAATGCTCCGCGGTACATCTTCATAAACCATATCGTTAATAATCGCCCAAGTCATATCCTCTTCAGGTGTCCCTTGCGCATCAGCTACATAGTTACGAACTTCCATTAAACCAGAGAAAACAATTCCGCCTTTTCCTTGGACAATGTAATCTTTTTGATCGTTTTTAGCCATAACCGCAAAATCAGAATTCATCCAACCATTATCATAAATATCTTTCATCCATTCCATAGCTTCTACGTATTCAGGTTGGGTGAAACTTGGAATCACTTCATCATCTTCAGTGACGGCCCACCAGTTACCCGCGCCAAAATATCCAGTTAAGCTTCTAAAACCAACATTGAAACTTTCATTCCGTTCCACGATTCCAACTGTATCTTTCACTCCATTGCCACCGGGATCGTTTTCGGTAAAAGCTTGCGCCACGACTCTTAATTCCTCTAATGTGTGTGGTGTTTCTAATCCTAAGTTATCCAACCAGTCTTGACGCACTAAAACGCCATAACGAGCAATTGGTTTTTGATAAGGCACGCCATAAATTTTTCCGTCAATTTTATATCCTTCTAAACGCTCCGGTGAAATGCTAGCTAAATTCGGATAATCTTTTAAGTAAGGTTCAATATCCCAAAACATGCCGGAAGTCAGTGCATTGCGGACAGTCGTATTAGACATTTGTGTTAAGGAAACAATATCAGCTAAAGATTGTGAGGCTAAAGCGGCATTAATTCGTTCATCTTTAGAAGCATCAGGAATCCAGTTGAAATCAATTTCAACACCCGTGTACTCTTCTAATTTGTTTTCGATATCTCCACTAGGAGGTGCGGCGGTGTGAAGCATCGCCATCCAAGAAATAGAATCTTTGGCGCTTGTTTCTCCATCGTTATCGTTGCCTGCAGCATTTCCTGCATTGTTCGTTGAACCTGATGCACAAGCTGCCAACATAACTCCAGAAAGTAAGAGTCCGGCGATGATACCCATTTTTTTCGACTTTTTCATGATTTAATTCTCCTTTTCGATTTTGTTTTTTGATCCGGCAAAAACCGAATCCGATTACAATTTAATCGTACCAATCCGCGAAAAAAAGTCGATAATCATTTTTAATGAAGGAAAAATCCGTGCAAACCTGAGATATTCAACGTTTGTTCACTTTTTATATAATCTTTTTATGTTTTCTGAATCTGTCGTAAATTAAATAACAAAAGATATTTTATGAATACGTTATCTATACAAAAAACTTCCTAGAATTTTTTCTAGGAAGTTTTCTTTATTTGAAAAGGGGATTTTCAAATTGGATTATTTATTAAGCTCTAACGTAAAACTAAATATAAAATTTTACAGGTTTTATATTATTTATTTTTTTCGTAGCTTTCGGTAAATTCTTTAATAATTTGATCGCCGCCAGCTTTTTGCCAATTTTCAACTGCAGCATCAAAGCCGTCCATATCAATTTCACCCATCATATATTTATAGTAGGCATCTTCAATTCCTTCGACTAAAGTAGACCATTGCGTGTCGTAAGTTTCAGAAGATAATGGTTGTGCTGGATTAATTACTGCATATGCTTCGTTATCAGCAATCAATTCATTGGATTCATTTTGTAATTCATCAGTTGTTTTATATGTTTCAACTAATTCAGAAGGACGAGAGCCAGCAAATGGTTGCACTTCTTGTTGCCAAGCCGTATCATCAGTCCGTTCATAAGCTCCATCAGCAGTAATTTCATAATGTTTTCCTTCGATCCCATTAGTCATTAAATTAAATGGTTCTTCATCCATTAAATCATTAATAAATTGCAAAACAACTTTCAAATCAGCTTCTGATTCAATATTTTGTTTAGGAATAGCGAGCCAACCACCCATACCACCATTGGTATCAGAAACGGTGCGGCGTTCCACGTCACCTGCTGTAATATCATTAATCAAAACCCATTCTTGATCTTCTTGGGCTGTTCCTTTAGCGGCTGATTTATAATTACGGCCATCAAACAATCCAGAAAGAACGATACCACCTTTGCCTTGAACAATATAATCTTTTTGATCGGCTTTAGCCATAACTGTAAAGTCAGAGTTCATCCAACCATTTTCGTAAATTTCGCGGTACCATTCCATAGCTTCTTTGTATTCATCTTGCATAAATGAAGGAATTACTTTTCCATCTTCAACGGCAAATAAATTTCCTGCGCCAAAGTTGACTGCAATTGCTTTAAAGCCAACACTATATGATTCTTGACGATCAACAAAACCTACTGTATCGTCTGTTCCATTTCCATCAGGGTCGTCTTCACTAAATGCTTGGGCAACTTTTTTCAAATCATCATAAGTATGTGGCACATCTAAGCTTAAATTGTCCAACCAATCTTGACGAACTAATACACCATAACGGGCAATTGGTTTTTGGAAAGGCACACCATAAACTTTTCCGTCAATCCGTGAAGATTCTAATCGATCTGCAGAAATATTTTTTAAATTAGGATAATCTTTTAAATAAGGTTCCACATCCCAGAACATACCTGAAGCCAGTGCACTTCGGACGGTTGTACTAGAAATTTGCGTCAAAGAAACAATATCAGCTAATGTTTGTGAAGCTAAAGCGGCGTTAATCCGTTCATCTGTAGAAGCAGCTGGAATCCAGTTAAATTCAATATCCATCCCAGTATAATCTTCTAATTGTTTTTCCACATCGCCTGATGGTGGCGTTGGGGTGTGCAACATGGTCATCCAAGAAACAGATGTTTTGTCGCTTTTTTCTTCTGTTTTGTTATCGCCGCTACTTTCGCTTCCCCCTTTATCACTCGCTGCCTTTGAATCTCCCCCACACGCAGCTAAGACAACTCCGGCTACTAACAAACCTGCTACTAAACTAATTTTTTTACCTTTCTTCATTTGGATACCCTCCAATTTCTTTCTATTCTTTTTTAAAAAATTTATTAGGAACCCGTTTCTAGAAAACGAATTCAAGAACACCTGTAATGTAATGCTTAAATGAAAAAATGTCCATAATCACTTTATTAGTCTTTTAAAAAAGCGCTTTAGTTGCTAGTTCAAAGGAAATGCGCACGAAAGTAATCACTTCCTTTGATTATGTGGCACACAAAAAGCGCTGAAAAATTTCAACGCCTCTGTTTATTTTCTTAATCTTTCCCATGGTATTCGAAGAAATCAAAATCAGCGGAGCAACCGGCTTTTTTATCCATATCAATTACCGTAATCCCGACAAAATTTCCAGTAAACCCGCCAGCTAAAAATAATAGATCGAAAACTGGACCGATTTGTTGCCAATTTTCTTTAGCTGTTTCTCGGAAATAAAATTTACCACATGGTCCATCGACGTTGACTTTTAGACAAATACTATCAGAGGCCAATGGAATAATTTCAGGAAATAAAGTAAATTCCCCTTCAACGCATTGCATCAACCGTAAAACTTGTCCTTTTTCCTCGTCAAAAGTCAGATAAGTAAACAAATAATTTTGATCGTTTAAATAAAGCGTTAGGCCAGCCATTTGATTAAAAGTTTGGGCTTCAAAAGTTACATTGGTGGCCGCTGAGAAAACAAAATCTTTTTGACGAATTGCTAGTAAATGTTGGTCAAACAAACTTTGTAATGACTCGCCACTTTCCAGGCGTAAATAGCCAGGTCGACTTGAAAGATCCGCCCAAGCTCCAGGCATTTGTCGCAAAGTATTCCATTCTTTTTTCAATCTTTCTGAGAAATCATCGTGAAAGTCAGTATTTTTTTCTTGAATAATTTCTTTCTCGGCAAAAATTTCTGTTATTTCGGCAGGTCCATTAGTGCCGTCAGCTAGACGCAGCCAACCATCTTGCCAGACGACTTCTTGAATCGCGGTTTCCCGACCAAGAATTGCCGCTTTTCCTAGCAAAGGACGGGTGGTGAGATAAGCGATATACCAATGTCCAAGATGTTCCACCAAACTAGCATGCCCGGAGCATTGCAAAGGCGAGGCTGGTTTATCGCGGGCCGTCAGCAAACTTTCTGGATCTACTTCATATGGTCCAAAAATATTTTTACTGCGGGCCACCGTCACACTGTGATCGCGCCCGGTCCCGCCTTCTGCCGTAATCAAATAATAAAAGTCATCGTGAACATAAAGATGTGAGGCTTCTGTTTTGGCTAAAGAGGTGCCATCAAAAATTTTATGAACTTCCCCTATTAACTCTTGGGTTTTTTCATCGTATTCTTGAAGCACAATGCCACAAGATTTATTCCCGGTAGTCATGCGATAGTCCCACAGTTCATTCAAAAGATATTTTTTGCCATTTGGCGCATGAAATAAACTTGGATCAAAGCCAGAAGAATTAAGATAAACCGGGTCCGACCATGGCCCATTGATGTCAGGAGCCGTTATTAAATAATTATGGCAATCCTTAAATGGTCGATGGGTAGATTTTACGTCAGTGTACAGACAATAAAATTGATTATTGCTAAAACTAATTTGTGGCGCCCAAATGCTAGCATTTTCCGGATTACCAAGGAGATTGACTTGGGTGGTTAAAATATCTGTTTCATGCTGCCAATTGATTAAATCTTTGGAAGTATAAACGCGAACACCCGGCAACCATTCAAAACTAGAAACAGCAATATAAAAAATATCGCCCACTTTTAAAATATTTGGATCAGGATTAAAGCCTGGTAAAATTGGATTTTTAATTTTCACTGGAAACATTTGCCCCGTCCTTTCTTAAAAAACATAAAGCTGCTACAACAAAAAAGATAAACGCCAACGGATAAGCCACCAACTGCGAGCCGAAAAGCGTCACTAAGCCTGCCAATAAATAAAAAAGGCCAGCTATTTTTGGATAGCGATTGTGATGGATGAAAAAAGTTGCTAATGCAACTAAAATCAAGACGATAAATACAGTCACGCCAAACCAAGCGCCTAACGTTTTCAAGACAGTTAAACCTTCTTCAACGCCAAGGCCATCGATCAGTGTCGCAAAAGTGTCGGCGTATTTTTCAGCAAATGTGGCCTCTTCAAGACCGTTAGTGACCACCGTGAAGCCACCAAGAAAAAGTAGGACGGCTGCCGCTCCGATAATGCCTAATATTTGTTCGAGTTTGCGATTCATAGCCGCTCCTTTTCGTTAAATGAAATCCAAGAATCCCGTTGTGGCGTTTCTTGGTAATAATTATTTTTTTCTATGAAGCGGGCGGTTTTTTGATTATTGGGTTTTCCCCAATCGTCCCAACCGGAAACTTCTAAGTGCGCATCGAAATGACAATCGGAAAAAGTCGCCTGGCCAAATTCGCGCCAAGGTCGCCCGAGATAATATGGATGATCCCCGTGAATTAGACAATTCACAAAAATAAGTCCTGTTTGATGTTCCGCAGTAGAAGGCGCAGTTAGAAAATTCGCGCTACTATTTTCGGGTCGTTTTTTTGAAAATAATTCGCAATTGAAAAATGTCGCCGTGCCGCCCCCAAAAATAAAATCAATGGTCCCTTCAATAAAACAATTTTCAAAAGTGCTAATTTGTTCAAGGAAAGTTCGTTTGCGAAAAATACTTTCCATAATGGTGGCATCTTTATTTAATTTTGGTAATGGCCCAAGACAAAGAGTATCTTGATGGGCCCGCAGCTGACAATTTTTCACGGAAATTTCCGTTCCTTCTAAGTAAAGAGCCACCGCTTGACCAACGATTTCCCCAGGTCCAGCGTTATTTTCAATCATCAGATTTTCTAGCTGAATGTTCTGAGCATTAATCAAAAACGTTGCGGTTTGAAAAGTGCCGATTGCTTGACCGTCTTCTTTTTGTTGGGCGTATTTTCCGGCGATAATCTTAACTACGCCGAGACCGATAATCGAAACATCATCATGATACAAATAAAGATTACCTTGATAAGTTCCTTGTAAAATAGTTATTTCATAAGCAAAATCTGGTTCTAGCTGTTGAAAGGCTTGTTTCAAATCAACAAAATCACAAAAATCCGCTGAACCGACTGTTATTTTTTTTATAATTTTTCTTGGAGAAATTTCTGCCATAAAACTCGCATCTCCTTTGTTTCTTGATGGCCGCCAGTGAGATTGAAACTTTGAAAATCATCTGGCACACCAGTATTTTTATAAACTTCCGTTAGATATTTGGCTAGTTTTTCTACCCCATGAGCTGGGCAAAGCAAATCATCTTTCCCCGTTAAACTTAAACGTGGACGCGGTGCAATTAATTTTTGAATCTCGCCAGTAGTAAAAAATTCCAATAAATGCGGGACATAATAATAAAAACCGTGGTGATCAAGGCCACGCTCGGCAATTAACGTTTCCAAATCCCCTTGACCGGCAATATCTACACAGACGGAAATTTTTTCACTCAGCGCCGCCAGCCACCAACTCATCATGCCACCCATGGACATGCCAATCGTCGCTATCCTGGTATCATCCACTTCCACGCGCGTTTCTAAATATTCTAGAAAATGCAAACTATCAAAAATCCGCATCCCCCACAATGTGCGGCCGGTGAGTAAAAATTCTTTCACCAGTTCGCTTTCTTTTTTCCCGGCGCGTTGGCCAAATGAAAAATGATCAATCGCCGCCACTGCATAACCCATGTCTAATAAGGTTTCGCCAAAACTTTCTGCTTGCAAATAAGGCGTACTTTGAAATAATTCTTGCTTGCCATTTTGAAAATTTCCGCCATGAGAATGATTGAAAAGAACCACTGGAACAGGTCCTAAGACATTTTTCGGATAAGCAAAAATTCCGGGAACTGTTTCAATTGTGTTTAAGGTCAGCATTAATTCTTCCACCACATAATTATCAAACTCGCGGCGGGCAATGACTGACCCTTCCACTTGCACCGCCTCATTTTTTCCCAGTAAGGCGGTCAATTGCTGGCGTGAATCCATTTATTTTACATCCACTTTCTCAACTAAATTCTCTTCACCCGTTAAAGTTTTTGAGCGGCAATGACTTAGTTCAATGCCTTCACTATATTCCAAATGAAACGCCGGACCGGTATGTCCAGTCACTGAAACACGGTTAAATAAAATATCCCGCGCATTTCCTACATAAAATCCTTGCTGTTTCATCTCTTCAATCCCCGTCATCATGGCAGGTTTTCCGGCTACAGCTTCTGGATCCATTTCAATGGCGATATTGTCAAACGTAATTTCTGAAACACATTCTTCAGGTAAGCCATAAATAAATCCAGCCGCTGCTTGAACGTTGCGTGCTGTTAAATTGGCAAAATGAATGCGCCGGAAATTTGGCGTTTCTTCAGTAATTGGGTAAGGATTTTTATCCCAAACATATTTTTCCTTCCCTTTTGGTCCACAGAAATAATATAAATTTAAAATAATCGGACACATCACACGATCCATCACAATATTATCAATTCGAATATCTTCCACAATACCACCACGACCGCGGCGAGATTTCAAACGAATCCCACGATCCGTATCTTGGAAAACACAATTAGAAATTGTCACATTACGAATCGAACCAGACATTTCACTGCCTAAAACGACGCCACCATGACCATGAACCATCGTACAGTTAGTAATCGTTACATTTTCACAAGCCACGCGCCTTGCCGTATCTTCAGTCCCGGCTTTAATCGCAATACAATCATCGCCCACGTCAATAGAGCAATTGGCAATCCGGACATTTTTACAAGATTCAGGATCAATCCCGTCTGTATTTGGTGAGTCGGCAGGATTTTTAATATTAATATTATCCACCGTTACGTTCTCACACAAAATCGGATTAATCGTCCAACTAGGTGAATCGATGACTGAAAAATCTTTTAAAGTCACGTGCTCACAGGAATCAAAGCTGACTAATTTTGGCCGTGGATATTTCAAACTAGCCAAGTCATTACGTTGCAAATGCCACCAATTTTTCCCATTCCCATCTAGTAAACCAAAACCGGTTACAGAAATATTTTTCACGTTTTCAGCATACAAACAAGAAGCATAAACTTCCCGTTTCACCCCTTCCCAGCGTGAAGTTACTACTGGATAATCGTCTTGGTTATCGGAAAATTTCAAAACTGCGCCTGGTGTTAAATGCAGTTCAATATGATCTTTTAAAAAGAGCGCACTCGTGTAAAACGTGCCACTAGGAATCACTACGCGTCCGCCACCGTCTTTTGCTGCAGCGTCAATGGTTTTTTGGATTTCTTCAGTAACTAAACGACCATCTGGTGTCGCCCCAAAATCAGTAATTAGATATTCATACATATTTTTATTCTTCCTCTCTCGTTTTCAAATCGTAATAAAATTTTCAATCAGCAAGCTGGCTTGGATATAAGCGCCATAGCCCTTAAAATCATTAGTAATAATCGGTTCAGAAATATAATAAACAAAACTCCCGTCCCGACTGTCATCGCCACCGAGCCCGGCAACTTGGCAATTGCGAATCACATTTAAGTAATTTTCTTTAGTGTGCAGCACAAATTCTTGATTAAAGCCGGCAAAACTTTCGGCGATAAAAATTTTTTCATCAGGGATAAGACCGAGTGTATAAGCTTTGGCACTAGCCGCTAAAAACATCGCCGAACAACTAGCTTCCAAATAATTCCCATGACGCGCTCCTTGGTCTAAGACTTGATACCAGCAGCGACTTTGCGGATCTTGGACTTTTTTCACCGCCGCCCAAGTTTTTTCAAAAATTTCTGCTAGTCCTTGATAAATTTCCGGGAAGTCTTGGACAATTTTCATTGTGTCGGCGAGTCCTAATAAATACCAACCTACAGCCCGCCCCCAGAAATGCGGCGAGTGACCCGTTGTGGCATCGGCCCAAGGTTGCTTTTTCTCTTCGTCGTAAGCATGGAATAATAAGCCGGTTTTTTCATCAAGACAGCCGGCATAAGCCAATTGAAATTGTTTTAAAACATCTTCCAGGCCCTGACCATCTTTAAAAGTCACCAAATATTCAGCATAAAAAGGTTCCGCCATATAAAGACCGTCTAGCCACATTTGTTCAGGGTAAATTTTCTTATGCCAAAAACCACCAAGTTTAGTCCGTGGCTGCAGCAAAAGTTGTTGGTATAAAGTATCCATCGCTTTTTTATAGCGAGTATCTCCTGTTTTTTCAAATAGTAAAAATAATAATTTGCCATTGTTGATAAAATCCAAATTAAATTTTTCTTGATCGTAAAAACGAATCGTGCCGTCTGCATCAATAAAATAATCGAGCGACGTCTTGAGGTAATGAAAATATTTTTCTTCGCCGGTCAACTCATAGGCCAGCTTGACGCCATTTAAAACAACACCTAAATCATAGGACCATTTATTGTGATAATACGGAAGATCAGTCAGCTTACCATAACGCTTGTCTAACGTGTCGAGGGCTTGTTGCCACATTTTTTCCATAGTGCCTCCTTGTGTGTTTATTAACTTAAGAGTAGCCCTTTTTACCGGTTACGTAAATAATCATTTTTAGCCACGAGCCACTTTTTAACTAGAAAAAACCGCGAGAAGTCAAATCTCTCGCGGTTTGTTTTCATTTTCAATTGGTAAAAATTCTTTTAAAATTTTTCGGCCAGCCATAGCAAATAAGAATCCCGCAAACGAAAAACCAAACAGGAAAAGTAAAGCCGGCGCAAAACGAGCGGCGAGAAAATAACTGACGCCTAAGATAGTCCACGTAATAATCGAATAATGTAAATAACCAAAACCTAGTAACGCAGCGCCTTTTAACAGCTCAGAAATTTTCTCGTACTTGGTGGCGGCCATCAAAGTATAGACATGGGTGAAAGAAAACAAAACCAAAATCAACATCAAGACATTGATAATCTGCAACGACCAAACCCGATTGAAGAAAATGTTAACGATAAACACTGCGCAGACTGCTAGATAAATCCAGGAAATCAAAACACTTTGCCGATATCGTTCTTTAAAATATTGCCAAAAAGTCCGCAAGACCGGCAATTCATTTTTTAAGCGCAACGTTTGATCATAATATTTCATTAGCGCATAACTTGCCGGACCGACTGAAAAAATTCCTAGACCAAGAATCGTTATTCCTAGCCAAATCAGATTTAGATAAGCAATTTTTAACATCAAAATCAAAACATCATTGATTTTGTTTATTTTATCCATGGTCATTACTTTTCCCTCAATTCTTGCTTTGGCGTTTAACGTTTAATAAACGCCGTCCTCGCCAACTTTTTTCGCTAATTTATTGGCCATCACAACTAAGACTAAACCAACTAAGCCTTTGAATAACCCCACCGCCGTCGAATAACTCAACTGACCATTTTGAATCCCGGATGTATAAACAAAGGTATCAAAAATTTGGGCAACTTCGCGGTTCAAAGAGTTCATTAATAAGAACATTTGCTCAAAACCTAACTCTAAGATATCGCCAATTTTTAAAATAAATAAAGTAACAATCGTTGGCCGAATGCAAGGCAACGTCACGTGCCACATTTTGGCTAGTTTTCCAGCGCCATCCATTTCAGCCGCTTCATATAACTGCTCATCGACATTAGTAATCGCCGCTAAATAAACAATCGTGCCCCACCCGGCACCTTTCCAAATTTGTTGAAAAATATACATCGGACGCAGCCAAGTCGTACTCGTCAGAAATGAAATCCGCGTGCCACCTAGCTGTTCAATAATATTATTGATGACCCCACCTTCCGTTGTTAACAACACATAGAAAATGGAAACAACAATTACCCAAGACATGAAATGGGGCAAATAAATAATGGTTTGGACTGCTTTTTTAAATTTCACGCTGCGGATCTCGTTAAGCATCAGCGCTAAAATAATTGGAAATGGAAATGAAAAAACAATATTTAAGCCGAAAATTACTAAAGTATTTCTAATAAGTTGAATAAAGACCGGATCGCCGAAAAGTCGGATAAAGTGTTTCATTCCTACCATTGGTGAACCCATGATACCCAGGAACGGTTGATAATCTTGAAAGGCAATGACTAGACCGCCCATGGGAATGTATTTAAAGACGATAAAATATAGTAGGCCTGGTAAAATCATTAAATATAAACCATGATTTCCTTTTATTTGGGCCCATTTTTTCTTTTTGGCACGAGCTTTGGTTTCTTTAGCAGTACGTTGCGGTAACGCGTTCTCCACAGCAAACTCCTCCTTTTGTTTTTTGATTACTTTCAGTCTACCGAGAAGTTAAAATTACGTCTATAATCATTTCACTAGTACTGAAAACGCCAACAACAAAGGATTTTGCGTAAAAGCGGTTTTTCTTTTTTTCTTTCCTATTTTAAATAAAAAATTCTTTTTTACAAAAATCCGCGTTTTTTTTGAATGTGAAAATCTGATTATATACTTCATAAAAGGAGCATGCTAAGCTAATTATGCAAACGTTTTTAACGTCAGAAAAAAATTTGGAGGTTATTATGTCAGAAAAAACAATTCTCGGACGAAAGAAAAAAGCCAAAGTCCATCATCGTCCCATTACCAAAAGTGAACGGGTGATTCACATCCTTATTATTATCTTCCTATCTATATTCACTCTTATGTGTCTCCTACCTTTTATTAATATTGTGGCCTCTTCATTTGCCACTTCTGGAGAAATTTCTACCCGGCCATTTATTTTAATTCCTCGCACCTTTACAATAGATGCTTATCGCTACATTTTATCAACGCCAACGATTTTTAAATCTGTCGGAGTTTCGATTTTTGTAACGGTGATTGGGACTTTTGTTTCCATGGTCCTAACGAGTTTTATGGCGTACGGATTATCTCGCCGCTACTTGCACGGCCGCGGCATTTTAAACTTTATTGTTGTTTTCACCATGTTATTTTCCGGCGGCATGATTCCCGGATTTATCTTGGTCAATAGCCTTGGCTTGATGAATAGCCTCTGGGCACTGATTTTACCAGGATCCATTTCAGCTTATAATTTGATTATTATGCGTAACTTTTTCCAAGGTATTCCTGATTCTTTAGAAGAATCTGCGAAAATGGACGGCTGCTCTACTTTAGGCATTTTCTTCAGAATTATTTTGCCGCTAAGTCTTCCTTCCATTGCGACCATTTCCTTATTTTATGCCGTTAACTATTGGAACACGTATCAATCAGCCATTTTATATTTAAATGATTCCAGCAAATGGCCCGTTCAAGTATTGCTGCGCCAAATTGTTATCGTCAGCTCCGGTATGAATGCCGACGCCGCATCAGTCGACGTCATCCCACCAGCCCAATCGGTGAAAATGGCCGTTATCGTCATCGCCACCTTACCAATGCTTATCGTTTACCCATTCGTCCAAAAATACTTCGTCAAAGGCGCCATGGTCGGATCAGTTAAAGGATAGGTGAAGTTTGGAGTGGTTAGCTCCGTAGAAAAATAGGAAATTTGAGGATGAATCACAGATTCACCGGAAAATTTATCTTTTTTCCTAGGAGTTACTCCAAATTTCCCGTTAAATAGGTGAAGTTTGAAGTGTTCATCTTCAAAGATAAAAATAAAAACAAAGACCAGACGATTTTTCGTCTGGTCTTTTTCTGTTCTCTATCTTATTCTGCTGTATGTTCACGCCGGAATTCGCCGGGGGTGATGCCGTCTTTTTTCTTAAAGAAGCGAATAAAGTTTTGCGGATTATTGTATTGGAGACGTTGGGAAATTTCTTTTACCGTCATATTGGTTTCTAATAACCATTTTTTAGCAATCTCCAAACGATAATTTTGTAAATAATCGCCAAAATTTGAACCAAATTCTTTTTTAAAAACGGAACTCAAGTAATTGGGATTGTAGTGCAACATGTCGGCAATACTTTCTAGCGACAAGTCTTCGTCGTATTTTTGGTGGACAATATGAACAATTTTTTCTGATAAACTTTTCAATTGGCGATCAGTTTTATCTTGAATCGTATCAACAATTGGCAAAATCAGGGAATGATACAAGATTTTTTCAATTTTTTTAGGATCGTCGACATTTAAGACATCGGAATAAATATGGCGATTATGTTGGAAAATCTCAAAGTCGGCGCCTAATAGTTGCCCTAGTTGCACCACATTATTCGTTAGTTTCAAAATCGCTGTTTCCACCGATAAAGGATTATGATTTTCTGAAAAAATTTTATTTAAGACAAGGCAGAAATTTTCTCGTAGATCTTTTTCATCGCCGGCGCGAATCGCATCTAACAAGGCACTTTCTTCAGCTTTAGGATATTTAAGGACCGCCGTTTCATTGAGTTGACTAGCAATTTCACTATAAAAAATAATAGCTTCCGTCCCCAAATTAATCCGGAAATGCAGTGCCTCTTTGGCATTGTCTACCGCCTGCTTGCTCATGGATAAATCGATATAGTCGTGGGAAAGCCCGACACTAATTTTCACTTTCAAAAACTTTCGACAAGTTTCCTGCAATTGATTAGCATAATCTAAGGTCATTTTGTGCCAGTCTTCATTTTCGCCAAAAACTAAAATCGTACTTTGCGTTTCAGCATTTAAAATAATCGGACGCATCCGGTGTTCCGGTGGGACAATATCTTCCACTACTTTTTCAATCGACAATAAAAATAAATCCCGCGCGCTTTCTTCTCGCAGATCGCCTAGATCATCAATTTGAATGAGCATGGTCACAAAGCGTTGATGAGTAAAATGATAATTAAATTGTTGCAATCGTCCATTTAAATCAGCGCGATCGACTCGCCCGCGAAATAAATTAAAAATAAATAATTGCTCGAGTTCTGGTTTTTGGCGCTGAACGCGGGTGGATAAAGTTTCATTTTCAGTGACGATATTTTCGATGCCTGATAAAATTTCCGTTAATTCCACTTGTTTACCCGAAACACCATGAGCTTTAGATAGTCGGTCTTTGATTTGGGCAAAGGGTCGCACCGAGCGATCGGCGACAATATAGGCTAATAAAACTAATAAAATGAGCGCTACTAAAGCAATCACAATTAATCCGGTTTTTAATCCCGAAGTTGCTTGTTGAATCACACTTTTTGGCAAACGCGAAACGTACAGCCATTGATTATAATTGGCCCGTTGAAATAAATAAACATCGCCATTTTTGGCCTTCACTTGATTAAATGTTTCGCTCGCTTGATTTTGCACCGTGGCGGCAATTTCTTTAGGAATCATTGCTCCATGTTGATACAATAAATCCCCTTGACTATTATAAATATCAAAAAAACGATCCTCGGTCTCTCCAATTAAATCGGTAATCACACTTTGAGAAATTTCCACCATCCCAAGACCTGAGCGGTTCTGGGAAAAAATCGGCAAGGAAACTAACATTTGAATTTTGTCTTCTTCAGGTAGCCACAATAAATTTTCTTCAGCTTGACTAATTAATTTTTGATAACTTTCCGTTTGACTTTCTGAAAGTTGCTCGAGACCACCTCCCCGAATGCGCCAATTTTGACTCAAAGAAATAAGCGAATAATCGGTATTTTCAATTCCCATAATGCCAATATAAGCTAATTCTGAGCTGACTTCTTTCACCTCGGCATAGTTATGAAAATCTAGCGGCTTTTCGATAATTTTTTTAAAATCACTGGTGGCTGAATAAGTAGTAAAAGCATATTCCACCGTCCGCACTTTTTGCTCCAAGTTATTTTTAATTTGCCGAGTAAAATTTTGCTTATCTTCAATTAAATTTCCTAAAACATTATTGTAAGTGTTTCGGTAAATATACAAACTAAAACTACCAATCAAAAATACCCCAATTAAAATGACTGGCAAAAAAATCCTATAAAAAAAGCTAGACCTTTTCTTAAACAAATACTCCACTCCCCCTATAAAACCATGATCATTTCCTCACATTTTTAATTTTACCATATTTAAAAGTGATTGTCACCGTTTCCAAGAAAAATATTTTTCACGTGAACAATCCATTTGCTATTGACTTTCTTAAAAATTTGGCGTAATCTGAAAACGAAATCAATAAGGAGTGTAAAAAAACACAATGGTTACAATAAAAGACATTGCCCGGCTGGCTGGGGTCTCCCATACCACCGTTTCTCGCGCTTTAAATGACTCGCCCCTCATTAAAGATGAAACGAAAGAAAAAATTAAAACTTTGGCCGAAGAATTACATTATGTGCCGAATTTTTCAGCCAAAAGTTTGGTTAGTCAACGAAGCTTCCGAATTGGTTTGTTTTTTTCAAGTATTGATCAAGGGACGAGCGCTTCTTTTCTAGTGGAAGTTATTAAAGGAATTAACGCTCGTTTGAGCAATCAATATACGTTATCGGTGAATGGTCTCGATAATTTTGTCAGCTTTACGGCAATTCGCCCGGAGCTTTACGACGGAATTATTATTATGAGTCAAAGTGAAGATGACGATCCCTTTATTGCCTTTTTAAAAGAAATCAATATTCCCTTTGTCGTCTTGAATCGCCAGTTAAATCAACCTGATATTTATAATGTGGCCAGTAATGACCGACAAGGCGTGCAACTAGCCATTGAAGCAGTAGTTTCTCGCGGGCATAAAAAAATTGCCATGATTGGCGGCAAGGTTGGCTTCTTTTCTTCGAGTGAACGGAAAAAAGGCTACACTTCTGCTTTAAAAAACGCGCGCCTGTCAGAAAATCCCGCTTATTTTGTCCCTGGAGATTATTCGATTGAATCTGGCCGCACGTCAGCAGAAAAATTACTTTCACTAGCTAAACCGCCCACCGCAATTTTTTGTGCCAATGATGAAATGGCCATCGGTGCACTAAAAGCTTGCTCGGCCATGAATAAAAAAGTGCCGGAAGAAGTGGCGATTGTCGGCTTTGATAATATTTTATTTGCCAGCTATACAACCCCTGCTTTAACGACAGTAGCAAAACCGATTTTTGAAATAGCTCAAGTGGGCACGGAAATGCTTTTAAAATTGTTGCAACACAAATATATTGAAGAGCCGCAACAATTATTAGCTACCCGTTTAATTTTTCGGCAATCGTTGTAATCTTATTTTTAATTTATTTTCCATAACATTCGTTACAAACCTTTTTTAAGGTTTAAATATAATTTTTACGTGTGCAAAAAAGCATACGGAAAGGAGCACAACTTTGGAACAATTATCAAAAAAATGGTCCGACTTTACCTATTATCCGGAAAAAGTCATTCAATTTGGTGAAGGCAATTTCTTGCGGGCCTTTGTAGATTGGCAACTGCAACAACTGAATAATCACGGCGAATTTTTAGGTTCGGCTGTTGTCGTTCAACCCATCGCCCAAGGTCTTGGCAAAATGCTCGCTGAACAAGATAATTTATACACCGTTATTTTAGAAGGCCTCTTGGATGGTCAAACGGTTGCCACCTCTGAAATTATTACTACTGTCTCACGGGTGATCAATCCTTATGAAGATTATCAAAGTTATTTGCAGCTTGCTGAAAATGATGATTTAGAAATAATTGTTTCTAATACAACAGAAGCTGGGATCAGTTATCACGCTGGTGACCAATTAAATGACACCCCTCCTGTAAGTTATCCTGCTAAATTGACGGCTCTTTTATATCGTCGTTTTGAACTTGGCAAAAAAGGATTTACGATTATTCCTTGCGAACTCATTGATCGTAACGGTGAAAAACTGCAACAACTTGTGGAGCGTTACGCTAAAGAATGGAATTTATCAGCAGACTTTATTACTTGGCTAGAAAATGAAAATACTTTCTGCTGCTCACTTGTTGACCGGATTGTTCCTGGATACCCTCGTGATCGGGCCGCTGAGTTAAATGAAAAACATGGCTACGTAGATAATCTGATGGTCAAAGCGGAACCATTTTTACTTTGGGTCATTGAAGGACCACAATCGGTTAAAGAATTATTGCCTTTAGAAAAAATTGGCTTAAATGTTGTGGTGACTGACGATATGACGCCTTATCGTGAACGCAAAGTGCATTTGCTTAATGGACCGCACACGACTATGGTAGAAACCGCCCGTTTAGCAGGACTTGAAACAGTCGGTGAAGTCATGGAAGATCCTGATTTTTCCGTTTTAGTGGATCAATTATTTACTCAAGAATTAATTCCAATGCTTTCTTTACCAGAAGCTGAACTGACAGCTTATGCTGAACAAATTAAAGAACGGTTTAAAAATCCTTTTGTTAAACATGAACTAGCAAGCATCGCTTTAAATAGTATTTCTAAATATCGGGCGCGGATTTTGCCAATTTTATTACGTTTTAATGAAACCAACGGCACCAATCCCCCTTATATTACTTTAGCTCTTGCTTCAACGATTTTGGCTTACCGTGGCGATGAATTTGAAGTCCATGATGATCCAGAAGTTAAAGAAATTTTTGCTGAGGCTTGGAAAAATCCAAGTACGGTTGTCGAAACAATTTTAGCTAGTAGCCAACTTTGGGGCCAAGATTTAACGCAAGTTAAAGGATTGACGAGCGATGTCCAACAGTTTATCGATCAGCTGCAAACAAAAGGCGCTCGGGAAATTGTTAAAGATCTAAATAAAGGAGCTCATTAAGAAATGGAAAAGACACAAACTCTGATGCGTTTAAATAAACGCGATAATGTGGCGGTTGCTTTACGCCCCATTGAACAAGGAGAAAAACTGACGATTGGTGATTTTACGGTTGTTGCTAATCAAGAAATTCCCCAAGGTCACAAAATTGCTTTAGTTGATTTGCCGCTTAATTCTAATGTAATTAAATATGGTTTTCCGATCGGTCACACGATTGCTGATGCTGTCGCTGGTGATTGGTTGCATACCCATAATTTAAAAACGAATTTAGATGGCGAGTTGGAATATACGTATGCACCTGATTTATCTCATCAAGTGCATTATGATAAACGCGACTTAACTTTTGAAGGTTACGTGCGGGACAATGGCAAAGTCGGAATTCGTAACGATTTACTAATTGTGCCTACAGTTGGTTGTGTCAATGGTATGGCCGAACTAATGTTGCGAGAATTTTCTCGTCTTCATCCAGACCTTGGACCATTTGATAATATTACGATTTTAAAACATCCTTATGGTTGCTCACAATTAGGCGACGATCATGCCAATACTCGTTCGGTGTTAATTGATGCGGTGAAACATCCTAATGCTGGTGGTGTTTTAGTCTTTGGTTTAGGTTGTGAAAATAATACAGTCACTGAATTTAAAGAAAAACTTGGTCCAGTCGATCCTAATCGGGTGAAATTTTTAATTGCTCAAGAAGTCGACGATGAAGTGGAAGCTGGCGTAGCGTTATTAGAAGAATTGGCCCAAACTGCTAAAGATGATGTGCGCCAATCTGTTCCTATTTCTGAATTAAATATTGGTTTAAAATGTGGCGGATCCGATGGTTTTTCTGGAATTACTGCCAATCCATTACTAGGTGCCTTCTCTGATTTTCTTATTGCTCAAGGCGGTTCGACTATTCTAACCGAAGTACCAGAAATGTTTGGCGCTGAACAAATGTTAATGGCTCGCGCTAAAGATGAAAAAGTATTTGACGAAATTGTTCATTTAATTAATAATTTCAAACATTACTTTATGAGTTACGGCGAACCTGTTTATGAAAATCCATCACCTGGCAATAAAGCAGGCGGGATTACGACTTTGGAAGATAAAAGTCTTGGTTGTACGCAAAAATCCGGTACATCAGCGGTAGTTGATGTCTTGCAATACGGTGAAAAAATCCGTACAAAAGGTTTATCACTTTTGCAATCACCAGGAAATGATCTGGTAGCAGCTTCTGCTTTAGCTTCTTCTGATTGCCAAATGGTTCTTTTCACCACTGGACGCGGCACGCCGTTTGGAGCTTATGTGCCAACAGTTAAAGTGGCCACCAATAATCAAATTTTTGAAAAGAAAGGTCACTGGATGGATTTCAACGCCGGTCAACTGTTGGATCGTCCGTTAGCTGATGTTTTGGAAGAATTTATCCAAACTATTATCGATGTGGCTTCTGGCAAACCTACCCGTAACGAAGAAAATGATGTGCGGGAAGTAGCTATTTTCAAAAATGGCGTTACCTTATAATCTGTTTACAACAAAAAATTTATTTATAAAGGATGGGATTTACTTGTTTTTAAATGACGATTTCTTACTATCAACACCATGGGCTAAAAAATTATTCCACGATCATGCATCTAAAATGCCAATTATCGATTACCACTGCCATCTAGATCCCAAAGAAATTTATGACAATGGCCAATTT
This sequence comes from Enterococcus timonensis, assembly GCF_900104595.1. Taxonomy (GTDB): domain Bacteria; phylum Bacillota; class Bacilli; order Lactobacillales; family Enterococcaceae; genus Enterococcus_J; species Enterococcus_J timonensis. The sequence goes on along the minus strand of NZ_FNVY01000004.1, from coordinate 169,848 downwards.
AAAAATTTGACGGAAGCTTGGCTTGGCGGCGACCATTACAAATGGCGTTTATTGCGGGCAAATGGCGTTCCTGAAGAAAAAATTACTGGTTCAGCTTCTGACTGGGATAAATTTTACGCATGGTGCCAAACAGTTCCTAATACTGTCGGCAATCCTTTATACACTTGGACTCATCTTGAATTGAAACGTTTCTTCGGCGTTGATCTTTTAGTCAATCCTGAAAATGCGAAAGCTATTTGGGATGCCGTTAATGAAAAATTAGCTAGCAAAGATTTCAAAAAACGCAATATTATCGCCAATTCCAATGTAAAAGTTGTCTGCACTACTGATGATCCTGCTGATGATTTGCATTACCATCAATTATTAGCTGACGAAGAGACGCGTTTTAAAGTCTTGCCTTCCTATCGTCCTGATAAAGCAATGAATATCGATAAACCTGATTTTGCGAACTATGTAAAACATTTGAGCGAAGTAGTGGAACAACCCATTACGAATTTTGCTGAAATGGCTGCGGCTTTAGGCGATCGTGTCGATTATTTCCATCAAAATGGCGGCCGTTTATCTGACCATGCGTTAGATGTTTTAGTTTATGAAGCAGCCGATGTCGATACTTTGGATGCTATTTTCACTAAAGCACTCGCTGGTGAAAAATTAACTCAAAAAGAAATTCATCAATATCGGACAGAAATTTTAGTTGCTTTATTCCATTTCTACAAAGAACATGACTGGACGATGCAACTGCACATTCACGCTTACCGCAACACAAACACGCCGGCTTTTGAAAAATTAGGCGCTGACACAGGTTACGATGGCATTAATGATTTGAGTTTAACGATTCAGTTGCAACAATTATTAGACCGCGCTGAAATGACCGATGATCTGCCACAAACGATTTTGTATTCCTTAAATCCTAACGACTTCCCTGCCCTTGTTGCTTTAATGGGTTGTTACCAAAAAGATGTCGCTGGTAAAATGCAACTTGGTTCTGGCTGGTGGTATAACGATACTAGAGCTGGCATGCGCAATCAATTGACGTTATTTGCTGATGGTTCTGTTTTGAAACATTTTGTCGGAATGTTAACTGATTCTCGTAGCTTCTTAAGCTATACGCGTCATGAATATTTCCGTCGCGTGTTGTGCGAATTTATCGGTGAAATGGTGGAACGTGGCGAAGCGCCTGAAGATGAAAAATTACTTGGCGATTTAGTCGAAGCTATTTCTTACAATAACGCTGAACATTATTTCAAATTTTAAGCAATAAAAAACAAAGAAAAGAGTGAAGCGCAACGATGACGCTTCGCTCTTTTCCGGTATTAGAAAAGGTGTAAGATGGAAAAAATTGTCGATCAATTTAATACGTTAACTAGTCAAATGTCCCCGACGCACTCCACATTGTTTTATCGCTTTAACTCATCTGAAAAAAAACCGTTGCTCTTAATTTTACCTGGTGGCGGGTATGCGCATTTATCTGGAGAAAAGGAAGGCTCAACGATTGCTAAATGGGCAGAAAGTTTGGATTTTCATGCGGCGGTTTTAGCTTACCAAGTAAATCCGGTTGAAACTGAAAACTTGCTGGTGGAAATTTCTGAAGTGCTTGATTTTTTACAAAGCCAAAAAGAAGTGGGCGAAATTTTTGTGATGGGTTTTTCAGCAGGTGCTCATTTAGCAGGACTTTTTAGTGCCCTTCATCATGAAAAAATTGCCGGCACGCTTTATTGTTATCCGGTGGTTACTTTTAGCCCGCCTTTTGCCCATTCAGGTTCGGCGGAAAACTTTTTAGGTGCTCGTCAAAATCTAGAAACTGAAAAAAAATTCTCTTTAGAAAATGCAATTACTAAACAAACACCACCGGCTTTTATTTGGCATACCGCCGCCGATCAAGCCGTTCCCGTAGCTAATAGTTTGCTATTGGCTAAAGCCTACGCTGACGCTGGAGTTCCTTTTGAACTTCACATTTTCCCGCAAGGTCATCACGGTTTAGGGATGCTCCCTGAAGTCCCCCACACGTTTCAATGGGTGAAGTTAGCCCAAAATTGGTTATTAGAAAGAAGAAAATAAATGAAAATTTTTATTGCCGGCGATTCCACTGCTGCTAACAAAGCGGAAAATAAGCGACCTGAAGCTGGTTGGGGTGAATATTTACAAGACTTTTTCGTCCCTGAAGTTCTCGTGGTCAATTACGCTAAAAACGGCCGCAGCACCAAAAGTTTTATTACCGATGGTTATTTAATTCAATTGGCTAAAGAAATGGTGCCAGGAGATTTTTCATTTTTACAATTTGGTCATAATGATCAAAAATTAGAAAGTCCGGAACGTGGGACGCTACCTTTTTCAACTTATCAAGAAAATTTGCAGCAAATGATTGATGTTTGTCGCGCCCACCAAGTGACACCGATCATGTTAACTTCCGTAACGCGCCGCCAGTATCTCAATGGACAAATTGACCCGACCCTTTTAGGAGATTATCCGGCAGCCGCCATGGAAACGGCGAAAAAAAATAATTTGGTTTGCTTAGATCTTCATCAAGCGACAATTGATTTTCTCAATCAATTCGATGATGCTACGAGCCGTCAATTTTTCTTGCAGTTGCAACCTGGCCAACATCCCAATTATCCAGATGGCGTGATGGATAATACCCATTCCAATGAAAAAGGCGCCCAACAAAATGCCGCGCTTGTTATTGAAGAGCTTAAAAAATCGGCTGGCGAACTAAAAAATTTTTTAAAATAAATTTTACTAAGGAGATAAGATGATTCCCTTAAATTTAGGTATCCGCGCCCATGATCTGGTGGCTAAAGATATCAACGAGCTGACTCAAAAATTAAATCAATCTCAAATGACCCACATTCAATTAGCAGTAAAAAAATCTTTTCCAGAACTTGCGCCAACTTTATCTGCAATTACGCCTGGTGCAGCTAGTTTTTTAGGTGACACATTACGAGCTTCACAAATTAAAATTTCGGTCCTTGGTTGTTATGTTAATATTTCTTCAGCTAATCCTGAAATTCGCCGCGAAGCTTTAGTCCAATTCAAACATCATTTAACTTTGGCCCGCGACTTTGGTGCAACTGTAGTAGGCACGGAAACTGGTAGCGTTGAAACAGGCTACACTGAAAAAAATTTCACCGAAGAAGCCTATATCACCGCCCGAAACTCGGTAATAGAAATGGTGGAAACCGCTGAGAAACTCGGCGTTACAGTCGGCATTGAAGGCGGATTGAATCATCCCCTTCACACTTGGCAACGGATTGAACGCTTATTACAAGACGTCCAAAGTCCTAATTTGAAAATTATTTTTGATCCTGCCAATCTCGTGCGTCCGGATAATTTTAAAGACCAAGTGAAATTTACCACCGATGCGCTGGATCATTTTGGCGATGCGATTGCTGCTGTTCATTTAAAAGATTTTGTAATGGAAAATAATCAAGTGAAAATCGTTCCCGTGGGCACCGGTCTAATGGACTACACGCCATTATTGCAATTTATGAAAACGCAGCGCCCTTTGATGTTTGCCTCTCTTGAAGGGGTCAAAGAAGATCAATTGGAACAAAGCCGCTCTTTTATTTTGCAAAAATATCAGGAAGCCTAGTCGTTAATATGGAAAAAATTGTTGAAGAAAGTTACCGCAAAAATCCTCAATCGACCTTTAAAACTTTATTAGGACTTTATCGGGGCAACTATAGCAATCTCGCCCTTTCGACGCTCTTTTTTACTATTAAACACATTCCTTCTTGGGTAATGCCCATCACAATTGCCAATGTTATCAATGCCGCAACTACTAAAGATCTCAATCAGTTAAGCACTATTTATTTTAATGCCGTTTTGATGGCAGTCTTAGTGTTGCAAAATTTATTAACTAATTATTTTTACGTGAAATTTCAAAGCCGCGCCATTCGCAAAGTGGAAGCCGGGCTCCGAGGTAGCTTAATTAAAAAATTACAGGAGCTTTCCATTCCTTACCAAAAAGATTTACAATCCGGCCGCCTGCAATCAAAAATTATGCGGGATGTTGAGGCGGTACAAACTTTGTCCTCACAAGTATTCACTAGTAGTTTAAACATCGCCATTAACTTAATTGTCGCTTTAGCCATCACTTTGTATAAAAGTCCGCTAGTTTTTATGTTTTTCTTGTTGACCGTTCCGATTGCGGCTTTAATTATCGTTTTTTTCCGGCGACGGATTAAAACCCGCAACCAAGATTTTCGTAAGGAAATGGAAGAAACTAGCGCTAAAGTAATTGAGGTCATCGAACTAGCCCCGATTGCCCGGGCGCACAACTTAGAAAAGCAAGAAATCAATCGCCTGAATGATCACTTCTACCAAATTTACGAAAAAGGATTTCATTTAGATGTTTTACAATCAGTTTTTGGTTCCGTCAGTTGGGCAAGTTTTCAATATTTCCAAATTATTTGTCTTGTTTTTACCGGCGCATTGGCTTTAAAAGGACAAATTTTGCCGGGGGACGTCGTTATGTATCAGACGTATTTTACGACGATTGTCAATGCCGTTTCCAGCATTATCACCTTAATTCCCACCATTGCTAAAGGAATGGAGTCCGTCAGTTCGATTGGCGAAATTCTTAATGCCGGTGAAGTGGAAGATTATAAAAATAAAACTAAGCTGAAACTTGTTCGCGGGAAAATAGAATTTCGCGCCGTTTCTTATCGTTATCCTAAAAGTGAAAAAGATATTATTCAAGATCTTAATTTAACGATTGATCCTGGTGAAACGATTGCTTTTGTCGGTGAATCTGGTTCTGGGAAATCTACTTTAGTTAATTTAGTAATTGGTTTTATTGCTCCGACTAAAGGAAAAATTTTCTTAGATGATCAAGATAGCACAAAAATCGACATGCGCACTTTCCGTAAAAAAATCGCCGTTGTGCCGCAAAACACCATTTTATTTTCCGGGACGATTCAAGACAATATTACTTACGGCCTGCCAAATGTTTCCTCTGAGGAACTTCAGACAATTTTAAAAGCTAGCAATTTATCTGAAATGATTCAGCAACTGCCAGAAGGATTAGAAACGATGATTGGCGAACATGGTGATAAATTGTCCGGCGGTCAGCGCCAGCGCGTTTCCATTGCTCGCGCTTTGATTCGCCATCCTGACGTGATTATTTTAGATGAGGCCACTAGTGCTTTAGATAATGTTTCTGAGAAAAAAATTCAAGAAGCGCTCCAACATTTAACTAAAGATCGCACCACTTTAATTGTCGCCCATCGCCTCTCAACAATTCGTGACGCCGATAAAATCGCCGTCGTCTCCCACGGCACCATTGTAGAATTTGGTACCTACGACGAACTAATCACTAAAAAAGGCGCCTTTTACCAACTAAAACAACTCCAATTGTAAAACAAGGTTGTCGAAAGCGCGCTTAGCAGTGTAGAGAAATAGGAAAATCATTAAAAATCACGCTTTTGGATTTTAAATGATTTTATCTTTTCTCCTAACCGCTGCGCTTGAGACACCGAAACAATGTTGTCTTTTGGGTGTTCTGCACTGTAAGAAAATAGGAGAATGGTGTAAGAGCGTGAAGCGCTCTGGAAGTATTCTCTCTTTTTCTCTAAGTGCAACCCAAAAGACACCGTCAAAAAGGTTGTCAAAAGCGCGTTTAGCGGTGTAGAGAAATAGGAAAATCATTAAAATCACGCTTTTGGATTTTAAATGATTTTATCTTTTCTCCTAACCGCTGCGCTTGAGACACCGTTAAAAAGGTTGTCAAAAACACTTCAAAACAAGTCCCAAAAAATGGCTCAATGTCAAATCGGACTGATAGGATTATTTAAAACAGTTAAGGCAGAATGTATTTTCTGCTTTGGCTGTTTTTTTATTTAATAGAAATAAGGTTGTTAGTTAAGAAGATACGGGCGCGCATGTTGGAGAAGTTTCGATAACCGTAAGCGACTCTTTTGAGGACTTTTATATGGGTGTGAATATTTTCTAGTTTCGCATTGGAATAGGATTTTTCTAAGGACAGGCGAATGCCTGCTTCATGTTTACGGAAAGTACGTTTTAATATTTGTAGTTCGGCGGGAATTTCTTCAGGCATCTCACTTAAAAGACGATAAAATTCGCCGCCATCCTTATGATTGAAGGCGTAAATCAAATCTTGGTAGTAGTTGTAGCCCAGGGAAAGATCCTCAGAAATGGTTAAAAGTCGGTCCACGATTTCGGTTTGTGTTAAGTAGCTCCAACTAAAATTGGCTCTTTTTTTAAATGTTTGAAAATCTAATTTATCGTGACTCATTAAAAGGAGACGATTGAGCTTTTTTAATTGCCGGTATTGTTTGGCCTGTTCGGGATCGTTTTGATTGAGGCTTTTCATCACTCTGACCCGCAGGTTATCAAAGCAACGGTTCATGTGCTGGACAATATGAAATCGGTCAATGATAAGCTTAGCGTTAGGGAAACAGATTTTAACAACTTTTAGATACGGGGCATTCATATCCGACACCACGTAACGAACACTGTGCCGGGCCTGTCGATCAAAGCTCATAAAATAATCCACTAGGTCGTTCTTTCTGCGGCTAGGAAGAATATCAAACAGTTTGCCCGTATCACCATCCATACAAGAAAAAGCAAATTTTCCTTTGTAAGTGGTTAAAGAACGAAATTCGTCAAATAGTAAACATTTGGGCAACCAATTCTTTTTAATGTTGATTTCATGAGCTAATAAGTCGATTGATTTTTGTAAAGTAGAACTGGAAACAAAACAATGTTTGGCGATATTTTTAGCCGTATTTTTTTCAGTGAGCTCCTCAAAGGCCTTGTAAAATACTTGTTTAGCAATAAAGCAAAAGCGATCCACTAGGTACGTTTTGGCGGTAAAATAACTATGGCAGTTGCGACAGAGATATCTTTGTTTCTTGAGATTGAGATAAGTCCTCTGGTTGCCCGCAGAATTCAAAAGGATTCGAGACTGTTTTCCATCATTTTTAACAATCGTTTTTTTATCCGCCTGACCACACTCAGGACAGCGTGAAACCTGATTTATTAAAGAAGCCTAGACGACGAGATGCCCACCTTTTTTGTCCCTTTCTTCCTCAACACTATGAATTTCAATATTTGAGTCTTTTATTCTAAGCAATTTTTTGATATCATTTAATTCGAACATACAAATTTTCCTCCCCAGAATGTGATGATGGTGATTCTATTCTAACGGAAAATTTGTATGTTTTCTTGTTTTTTTATACAAATAGGGACCGATAGAATTTTTATTCTATCAGTCCAATAAATTATAGAGCCCAAAAAATCCAATTTCCACCGGATTTTTTGGGATCTTATTTTTTTTGCGTATTTATTTGACAAAAGTATGAAAACTAGTGATAATAGCTTTCGTTGGCTTTCTTAGCCTAAATAAGTGCATCATGCTACACTTGAATAAATGGAAATTTGCTTGCAAAAGATATTTGCGGTAAATTATCACACACTTGGAGGAAAAAAATGAAAAAAGATGTGCGCCAAAAATATACTGCCGCCGGGCTTTTAATTGCCATGGGCGTCGTTTACGGCGATATTGGTACGAGCCCGTTATACGTAATGAAGGCGATTGTCGCTGGCAATGGCGGCTTAGCTCAAATGGATCCTGATTTTGTGATTGGCACGGTCTCTTTAATTTTTTGGACTTTAACTCTTTTAACAACGATTAAATATGTCACCATTGCTTTAAATGCCGATAACCACGGCGAAGGAGGAATTTTTTCTTTATACACCTTAGTTCGCAAAGGTGGAAAGTTTCTCATTATCCCCGCCATGATTGGTGGCGCGGCTTTACTGGCCGATGGTGTGTTGACGCCGGCGGTTACTGTCACCACCGCCATTGAAGGACTGCGAGGAATTCCGGCTTTCTTTGATCGCTTTGCCATGAATCAAAATGTGATTGTGATTATCACCTTAGTCATCTTGCTAATTTTATTTTCCTTGCAACGCTTTGGCACGGATATGGTGGGTAAAGCGTTTGGACCTGTGATGTTTTTATGGTTCACCTTTATCGGCGTTATCGGTTTTGTAAATTTTGCCCAAGATTTTTCAGTCATTCGCGCCTTAAATCCGTACTACGCCATCAAAGTTTTGTTCAGTCCTGATAACAAGTTAGGCATTTTTATTTTAGGAAATATTTTTCTAGCGACTACCGGTGCTGAGGCGTTGTATTCTGATATGGGCCACGTAGGCAAATTAAATATCCGCATCTCCTGGCCTTATGTCAAAATTTGTTTAATGCTGAATTATTTTGGCCAAGCCGCTTGGTTAATGAATGCTTACCAAAATCCTCAATTACAACAAATCGAACAACTCAATCCTTTTTTCCAAATTATCCCGAATAATCTTATGATTTTTGGCGTTATTTTTGCCACAGTTGCGGCTGTAATTGCCAGTCAAGCTTTACTTTCCGGATCGTTCACTTTAGTATCTGAAGCAATTAAGCTGAAACTTTTACCGCGCTTAAAAATTATGTATCCTGGAACATCCATTGGTCAAATGTATATTCCAAGTATCAATATGATTTTATGGATTGCTTGTTCTTTAATTGTGGTAGCTTTCCGGACTAGTTCCCGGATGGAAGCAGCATACGGGCTGTCCATTACCGTCACTATGTTAATGACTACTTTCCTACTGTTTTTCTACTTAATTAAAAGTGGTCAACCAAAAATTATTTCCTTTTTGATTACCGGATTTTTTGCCGTGATCGAATCAGTCTTCTTTATTTCCAGTGTTGCCAAATTTTTCCATGGCGGTTTTGTTGCCGTAGCTATTGCTTTAGTAATTTTATTTTTCATGGTGGTTTGGGAATGGGGCAATCGCATCCAAGAACGCGCCGCTGTTGATATGAACTTGCGGGGGCAAATTCCACAACTGGAACAATTAAAAGATGATGAAAGTTTACCGATGTATCAAACCAATGTCGTTTTTCTAGTTCCTAAAATGGATGGCGATTATATTGGCCGCCAATTTTTATATTCAATTTTAGATAAACGGCCGAAACGGGCGAAAGTCTACTGGTTTGTCAATGTTGTGGTCACCGACGAACCTTACACCCAAGAATTTGAAATTGATATGATGGACACCGATTTTATTGTCAAAGTAAAATTATTTTTAGGCTTCCGCGTCAAACAAGAAGTCAATGTCTACTTACACCAAATCATCCATGACTTAATGAAATATCACCGTTTACCAAAACAACCGCAAACTTATTCCATCACCCCAGGACGCGAGGTGGGCGATTTCCAATTTGTTGTGATTAAAGAATCTCTATCCAGCAATACCGTCTTAAGCAAATGGGATCGCCAAGTCATGCAAGCCAAACTCTTCATTAAAGAACACACGATGCAACCGGAAAATTGGTTCGGGCTAGAATATTCTGACGTCTTATACGAAACCGTCCCTCTAACCATTGGCCGCGTCAAAAAGACCAAACTAAAAGAACGACGTAAAGATGAAAAGAAAAGGCCCAGCTCTGATCATTAATCAATATTTAGCAAACCATTTTAAAGCTGATCATTATTTTGATCAGTTTTTTTATCCCTTAAATTTAAACTTTAAGTGGAACACCCACTATTCATGAACGGTCAGAGGCTTCGGATACTTGTTCTAAAAATCATACATTGGCAGGCAGATACCGTAGCTAGTAAGATGGGGGTGCATGTTTATTAACCCTTACTGATTTAAAAACTAGATATTTATTAGGTGGCAAGATTGAGAAAAAATTAGCTCATCGAGAATACGAATGGTCTATTAAGAGAGTATTTACCAACGGCAAGGTCAATGAACCATATCTCTGAACATACAACAATTACCTTAAGAAATTAAATTTACGACCAAGAAAATGTTTAAACTGGAAAAATCTTTATGAGGTAATTTTCGGAGTACCGTTGCGCTTAATTTAACAATTCAAAATACGAAAAAAGCGTCGCTACCCAATGAAGAGTAGCGACGCTTTCGTTTTGTTTAAAGATTATTTGTTTTTCAAGTTGTAGAAAGATTGTAAACCACGGTATTCAGCAACATCACCTAATTGGTCTTCAATTCTCAACAATTGATTGTATTTAGCAATCCGGTCAGTCCGTGAAAGAGAACCAGTTTTGATTTGTCCAGCATTAGTTGCTACAGCAATGTCAGCAATGGTGGAGTCTTCAGTTTCGCCAGAACGGTGAGAAACAACAGCTGTATAGCCTGCTTGTTTAGCCATTTCAATAGCGTTAAAGGTTTCTGTCAAAGTACCGATTTGGTTTACTTTGATTAAGATAGAGTTAGCAACGCCCATGTCGATTGCTTTTGCTAATTTTTCAGTGTTAGTTACGAACAAATCATCGCCGACTAATTGGATTTTGTCGCCCAATACTTCGGTTAATTTCTTCGTGCCTTCCCAGTCGTTTTCATCTAAGCCATCTTCAATCGAGATGATTGGATATTTTTCAACTAAGCTTTGGTACAATTCGATCATTTCATCGGCAGTTTTTTCGCCTTCGCCAGAATCAGCTAAAACGTATTTTCCTTTTTTTGCATCGTAGAATTCTGAAGAAGCAGCATCCATAGCAAGAACAACGTCTTTACCAGGAACATAGCCAGCTTTTTCAATAGCTTCGATGATAACTTCGAATCCTTCTTCGTTAGAACCCAAGTTAGGTGCAAACCCACCTTCGTCCCCAACAGAAGTAGCTAAACCTTTTGCTTTCAAAATGCTTGCTAAAGCGTGGAATACTTCTGCGCCCATCCGCAAAGCTTCTTTGAAAGTTGGAGCGCCAACTGGCATAATCATGAATTCTTGGAAGTCAATAGAGTTGTCAGCATGAGATCCGCCGTTGATGATGTTCATCATTGGTGTTGGTAAAACTTTAGTATTGAATCCGCCTAAGTAATGGTACAATGGCAAATCCAAGTAATCAGCAGCAGCGCGAGCTACGGCAATAGAAACACCTAAAATAGCGTTAGCTCCTAATTTACCTTTGTTTGGTGTACCGTCTAAAGCGATCATTGCTTTATCGATAGCCATTTGGTCACGGACATCGTAACCGATAATTTCTTCAGCAATAATGTTATTAACATTATCAACTGCTTTTAAAACCCCTTTGCCGCCGTAACGAGCTTTGTCGCCATCGCGCAATTCAACTGCTTCATATTCACCAGTTGAAGCACCACTTGGAACTAAACCACGACCAAAAGCGCCACTTTCTGTGTAAACTTCTACTTCAATTGTTGGATTGCCACGAGAGTCTAAAATCTCGCGTGCGTAAACGTCAGTAATGATTGACATATTCTTAACCTCTCCTTTGAGTGTTGGTATGATTAAGGGGTTTCCCTCAACTACTATGATAAATTTTTTCGGCTAAAAAAGCAAATTTTCCCGCGGATTATTTGACTGCGTCTAATAATTGTAAGAATGAATCAGCTTCTAAAGAAGCGCCACCGACTAAAGCGCCGTCGATATTTTCTTTGGCCATATATTCTTTTATGTTGCCAGGTTTTACTGAACCGCCGTATTGAATCCGGACTGCTTCAGCCACTTCGCCACCATAAAGGTTAGCAACTGTTTGACGAACAACGCCACAAGTTTCATCAGCATCTTCAGCGCTTGATGATTTACCTGTACCGATAGCCCAAATGGGTTCATAAGCTAAAACTAATGAAGAAACTTGTCCAGGAGTTAAATCTTTTAACGCTCCTGTAATTTGTCCAGCGATCCAGTCAGCAGTAATGCCTTCTTCACGTTGTTCTAATGTTTCACCACAGCAAATAATTGGTAACATGCCATTTGAGAAAATGGCTTTCGCTTTTTTATTGATTTCTTCATCTGTTTCGTGGAAATATTCCCGACGTTCAGAATGTCCGATAATCACATAATCCACCCCAAGATCTGAAAGGGCCGCAGGTGATGTTTCGCCAGTAAATGCTCCTTCATTTTCCCAGTAGCAATTTTGAGCGGCAATTTTTAATTCTGTGCCTTCAGCAGCTTCAACTAATTCTTGTAAAAATAAAGTTGGAGCGCCGATTACGGAATCAACTTTATCACTTGCAGGAATTTTATTTTTTACAGCTTCAGCAAATTCTTTAGCACTAGCTACTGTCTTGTTCATTTTCCAGTTGCCGGCAATAATTGGTTTACGCATGATTTTTCCTCCTATTTATCAGAAATAGCGGCAAGACCTGGTAATGTTTTGCCTTCAAGTAATTCCATTGAAGCTCCGCCACCAGTAGAAATGTGAGTGAATTTGTCAGCAAAGCCTAATTGAATCGCAGCTGCTGCAGAATCGCCCCCACCAATAATAGTAGTCGCATCTTTGAGATTAGCAATCGCTTCGCAAACACCAATTGTGCCGCGAGCATAGTTGCTCATTTCAAAAACGCCCATTGGTCCGTTCCAAACAACTGTTTTTGCGCCATCTAATTCTTGGGCAAATAAAGCAATGGATTCAGGTCCAATATCTAATCCTAATTGACCTGCTGGAACATCCCAAGGGTGCGTTTCATTAGGTACATCATTAGAAAATTCTTTAGCTGTAATTGAGTCAACAGGTAAAATTAATTTGTCGCCAGCTTTTTCAATAATTTCTTTAGCTAGTTCAACTTTATCTTCTTCAACTAGGGAATTACCAATTTCAATTCCTTTTGCTTTGTAGAAAGTATAAGTCATACCGCCGCCGATTAAAATTTTGTCAGCTTTAGCAATTAAATTTTCGATAACGCCGATTTTATCACTAACTTTTGCGCCACCTAAGATAGCAACAAAAGGACGTTTAGGTTCGTCGACTGCTTCGCCGATAAATTTAATTTCTTTTTCCATTAAGAAACCAGCTGCACTTGGTAAATGTGTTGCGATTCCTACATTAGAAGCATGTGCCCGGTGTGCCGTTCCAAAAGCATCATTAACAAAAACATCGCCAAGACTTGCCCAATATTTGCCAAGTTCTGGATCATTTTTCGATTCTTTTTTACCGTCAATATCTTCAAAACGAGTATTTTCAACAAGTAAAACATCGCCGTCGTTCATTTTAGCAATGGCGTCTTCTAATTCTTTGCCGCGGGTTTCAGGTACAAAAGTCACTTCTTTACCAAGTAACTCGCCAAGACGAGCTGCGACAGGTTTTAAAGATTTACCAGCTTTATCCGCTTCTTCTTTTACTCGACCTAAATGAGAGAACAAAATTGCTTTCCCACCATTATCAACGATAAATTGAATCGTTGGTAGTGCTGCTGAAATCCGGTTATCGTTCGTAATAACGCCATCTTTAACCGGCACGTTAAAATCAACGCGGACTAAAACTTTTTTGTCTTTAATTTCGCCGCGTTCTTGCAAATCTTTGACTGTTACTTTTGCCATGAAAAATTCCTCCTCATTTTAAAAATTCATTTAAAAAAATATTTAAAAAAGCGGGAAAAATTTCTTTCCCGCTTTTCATTTTTAACAGTTGCTAAAAATCAATATTATAGTTTAGCAAAGTATTCCAAAGTACGAACTAATTGAGCAGTATAGCTCATTTCGTTATCGTACCAAGCAACAGTTTTAACTAATTGTTTGTCGCCAACGGTTAAAACTTTAGTTAAAGTTTCGTCAAATAATGAACCGTAAGTCATGCCGATAATATCAGCAGAAACGATTTCGTCAACGTTGTAACCATAAGATTCATTGCTTGCAGCTTTCATTGCAGCATTGATTTGGTCAGCTGTTACTGTTTTTTCAAGAACAGTTACTAATTCAGTTAATGAACCAGTTGGAACAGGAACACGTTGAGCAGCTCCGTCTAATTTACCTTTTAATTCAGGAATAACTAAGCCGATTGCTTTAGCAGCACCAGTTGTGTTAGGGATAATGCTTTGAGCAGCAGCCCGGGCACGACGAAGATCGCCTTTTTTATGAGGAGCATCTAACGTATTTTGGTCACCAGTATAAGCGTGAATTGTTGTCATTAAACCTTCAACGATACCAAATTCGTCATTTAAAACTTTAGCCATAGGAGCTAAGCAGTTAGTCGTACATGAAGCACCAGAGATAACTGTTTCGTCACCAGTCAAGATTTCATGGTTAACGTTATAAACGATTGTTGGAACATCGTCTCCACCAGGAGCAGAAATAACAACGCGTTTTGCGCCAGCTTTTAAATGCAATTCAGCTTTTTCTTTTGAAGTAAAGAAACCAGTACATTCTAAGACGATATCAACACCTAATTCGCCCCAAGGTAATTCTTCAGGTTTAGCGTTAGCTAAAACTTTTACGTCGTTACCATTTACTGTGAAAAATCCGTCGTGAACTTCAACTGTTCCGTTGAAACGACCTTGTGTTGTATCATATTTTAATAAATGTGCTAATTGAGCGGTATCCGTTAAGTCGTTGATAGCTACTACTTCAATTCCTTCAACGTCTTGAATCCGACGAAATGCTAAACGTCCAATACGTCCGAAACCGTTAATCCCTACTTTTACTGTCATGTGCAGATTTCCTCCTTTAGAAAATCGAAAAAGTTTTTTTATTTTAAAGGGTTGCCCCTCTTAAAATCTCTGTTGCACACGCAACATCTGTGACGAGGCGTGTGTGGTGCGGCGCATTTTTCATATACGCTTTGACGGCTTTGCCTTTTGATTTGCCACCAGCGACGGCAATCACTAAAGGGATCCGTTGAATGTCTTCCAGTTGCAATCCTAAACGAGGAATTTTGTAAACAACTTCCCCTTGCTCGTTGAAAAAATACCCGAATGATTCGGCAACGGCGTTTTTAGCTTTTAACATGGAAAGTTCTTGCGCCTGCATTTTCCGTCTAGCGGCCATATGCATCGCTTTACCAATACTATAAATCACGGCATCGGATTGGTCAATCAATTGTAACACAGATTGAATCGTTGGCTCTTTCGTTAATGATTCGGCGGTTTCTGGACTGACTTGTTCCGGAACATAAAGCGCCCGATAACTGCCACCAGATTTTTGAGCCATCACTGACGAAATGGCATTGGCTTGAATATTGACTAATTCACCAATTCCACCACGAGCGGGCACAAAAATATTATGCCGATCATGTTCTAATGCTGGCAAATTTTCAGCCACACTAGCCATAGTTGTACCACCCATCACAGCAATCACGTTGTCTTTGTGAGGTAAATGATTGTCCAATAACTGTCCGACCATTTTTCCAAACTCAGCCAACACTTTTTTTTCAGTATCACAATTGCCAGCTACAATCACGCATTGTTGAATGTTGAAAAATTTTTCTAAACGTTGTTCCATCTGATTGCGACCAGCAATGGTATCCATCAAATTTTCCAAGCCATGAAAAACTTTCGTCCCAGCATCTGTTAACTGCATCCCCGACTTAGTAACGGTCAAAAGTCCGTGTTGTCTAAGACTGTCAGTGTCGGTCCGCAAACTTCTTTCAGTGACGCCGATTTTTTCAGCGAGAAGTCGCCGACCAACCGGTTGCATCCAATAAAGATTACGTAAAATCGTATAACGCTCCAGCACTGTGCGGGTGAGCTCCGGGGCGATCATTTCAAAAAGTTTCCACTCTTGCTCCATAAGAGCCTCCTTTGCTGGGCACTTTATGTCCAACTAAGACTGATAACGACCCATCAAGCCCAAAAAAAATCGTGAACTTGCTAGAAAATTTACTTTTCAACTGCCATTCACGATTATTATAATAGCACTAAATGAGTTGTCTGACAAGCAAAGCACCCAAAAATTTTACGCTTTTGTTTCGTACCGTTTTCTTTTGCTAGAAGTGGGAATTCCTAACTGTTCTCGATATTTAGCGACGGTTCGCCGAGAAATTTTTACCTCTTCATCGGCAAAAAGTTCGGCTAATTTATCATCCGCATGGGGGTGAGTTTTATCTTCTTGTTGAATCAATTCAATCAGACGTTTTTTAATTTCTTGGTTGGACGTACTTTGACCCGCGATGGCCGACGCAAAAAAAGTCCGCAATTCAAAAATGCCAAAATCCGTTTTTAAATACTTCCCATTTACAGTTCGGGAAATGGTAGATTCGTGGAGATTTACTTTTTGGGCAATCATTTTTAAAGTCAATGGTTTTAACGGATGCTCTTTTTTTAAGAAAAAGTCTGCTTGATAGTCAATTATTGCCTGTCCTACTTCAAAAATGGTATTTTTTCTTTGGTCTAAAGTTTTTTTCAGCCACTGAAATTCTTGCTTTTTTTCTTTTAAGTACTCCTGAACCTCGGGATCATCGACTTTAGACATTTGGTTAAAATAATTTTCTTGAAATTTTAATTTCGGCAATCCTGTCTGCAAATAAGTTAAATTTAATTCACCATTTTTCACTTGGACCTCAATTTCGGGGATGATAAAAAGGCGTTCGATTTGACCAAAGTGAGCACCAGGCGCTGGCGATAAGGTTTGGACGTAATCCATAATTTGTTGCACGTCGGCTAAAGTTATTTTATAGCGGGTGGCAATTTCATTCCAAAGTCGACTGGCTAGCTGTTCAAAACATTCTTCTAAAATTACATAAGTAAGCGTCGGTGCTTCTGGGTCGCGCTCGGTTTGTAACATTAGACATTCTTGCAAGTTGCGGGCGCCAATTCCGGCCGGATCCAATTGCTGCAAGAGCGTTAGAGCATCGAGTACAACCAAATAATCGGCGCCCGTTTTTTCCATCGCCTCAGCGGTGGTCATGGCCAGATAACCATTAGAGTCAATATATTCCACTAAAAAAAGCATCGCCCGGCGAATCGGTGTATCGCGATAATTGAGATGAACTTGATCAATTAAATACTCAAATAAAGAAGTATATTGATCAGGCACCGTTTGAAAATCAGTCCCAGTTCCAGCGCTACTGCCAGACTCAGGTACTGGTCCAATCGTCCGCACAACTTCCAGCAGCGGATTTTCATTGGCTTTTTCCATTACAAAATCAGTAAGCTCTTCTTGATTTTTTTGCAATAAGGCAATCGATTGTTGCATTTGTAAATTCATGGCCAGTTTTTGGCCTTGTTTTAATTTTTGGCTGAAATTCAATTCCTGACTCATGTTCGTCTCCTTGAAAATTTTTTTCAAATTTTCCTTGTCTTTTTTCCGAAAATAGTATAAAGTAAATATTGCATTGCGCCCTTAGTGTAGTGGATATCACGTAAGATTCCGGTTCTTGCGACGGGGGTTCGATTCCCTCAGGGCGCGTTTATAGCACAATTTAGGATGTCATTTCGATGGCATCTTTTTTTATTTTGTTGATTTACTTGGATTATAGCATACTTTTAACGGCAAAAAAAAGGACGAGGTTTTCAAAAAAAAATTCGTTTTATATAAATAGGAAACTTGATTAGCTTTTGGCACTTTAAAAAGAATGCCTTGACGTTTGAACCAAAAAAAAGAAGCATAAAAATGCCTCTTTTTTTGCTTCACTTACACTTATTACCAGTCTTTTGTCCTTTATTTATTTTAGTATGTCTTATTTTTCAGTCGTCTAATCTTCTGAATTTCTCAGTTATTTTTTGCAGCGCACCGTGGATTTTTTCTTCTTTACAAGAAAAAGCGGCAGCAATTTTTTCTACTTGAACTCCATTTACATAAAAGTCGATAATATTTTTTTCGAAATTTGTTAGCATCCGATGAAGATGTAAATTTTTCGGGAGTTCTTGCGGCCATTGTTCCAGCTGGGTGGATTCGCATCCTGGCTCTTCTCCTACTTCAAATAGATCTAATTGTTGATCATTTTCCCAATTTTGGATGATTTCATTACGTAACTGGTTGACCACAACTCGTTTTAATCTTTTTTCAAAATAAAGTTCAAAGTTCATGACTCGTTGGTCAGAAAAATGTTGAATAGACTCATGAAAAACGGTCAAGCCTTGATCTAGCCAATCTGAATAATCCCAAGCTTGAATGTAAAAACTTCGCCGCAGTTGATTAACAATAGTGAAATGTTGCACATATTTTTCTAATAAAAGTTCCGTGTTCCCAGCTTTGATTTCCTCGATCCATAACGTCATTTAGCTTTGTTCCTTTCGTATTGCTTTTATTTTTTTTAATTTTTTTCAATTCTTCTTTCTTTAAATATCTCCACGTAACCGCTGCCGAAATTTTTTATGAATTGATTTAATTTTCTTTTTAGCTTCATCATCCGTAATACCAAAGAGTAGCGCCAATTCAGGTGCATCAAAGCCTGAAAAATGGAAGTCAGCAATTTTCATTTCAATTGGGGTTAACACTTGATAAAAACTCCGAACTTGTTCAGCAACATGGAGCATATCGGCATAGTCGTTAATATTTTGATAATTATTCATTTTCATATTCATCTCTCCTAATTCCAACTCAGCTTCAAAACTTGCTGCTTGTAGATCACCGCGCCGTTTTAAAGCCTGTTCTTTACGTAGAATACTTATGATATGGCGAGTGAAATTTTTTTTAAAATACAAACCGAATGTCACGCCCAGAGAATCGTCATAGTTCATAACGGAACGATGAAATAAAATCAATCCTTCTTGCAGCCAATCATCTAAATCAAAAAAACGTAAATAATAACTACTGCGCAAACGTAATACTAACGGATGATATTTACGATAATTGTCTACTAAAGCATCTTCATCGCCTTGTCGAACATCTTGAATCCAGTTATGCATTTTTAGCTTCCTCTCCGCTGTACTTTTATTAAGGTAACCCACATGATTTTCCCCTACAATAAATATAATACGCCGAATTTCTCAGAAAAAAAGAAATATCCTCGTTATTTTACATCAAAATTTAAAATGTAAAATTTCTGAAATAAACAACGTCTGTTATTTAACTTGCAGAGCGCATCACTGTTGGAACTTTGTCAGGTCGACGTTTTTTGCGTAAATTTTTATAAAACAATCGTTATTGAAATGCTTTAGTAATCTTTTTGTAACAATTAACCTTACTAAACTGCAAAACCTTTATCTTTACCAAAAATTTTTTTATTGCCAATAAAAACAAAAAAACGCGAGCACTTGGGCCACGTTTTTTGCTAATTATTTTTTATTTTTATTTCTACTTAAAAACTAGACGTGCACTGAGCTTATTCTTCCACTAAAGAAATCTCTGCCCCTAAATTTCTTAATTTTTCAATCAAATGATCATAGCCGCGTAAAATGTAATCGACATTATAAATAGTCGTCTCTCCGCTGGCCATTAAGCCGGCCAATACTAAGCCCGCGCCAGCCCGCAAATCACTAGCCATAACTTCAGCGCCGCCAAGTTTAACATCTTTTCGTCCATTAATCACAATGGTTGCGCCTTCCACTGAAATATCTGCTCCCATCCGAACCATTTCGGGAACATGATTCACTCGCTGCGGATAAATAGTATCGATAATTTCCGACTCACCAGAAGCTTTCAATAATAAAGGGGTGATAGGTTGCTGTAAATCCGTCGCAAAACCTGGATAAGGTGCAGTGCGAATATTAACCGGCAGCAAATTATCACTTTGTTTAACAAAAATTTCGTCTTCAGAAATCGTCAAATCCACTCCCATCTCAGTGAGTTTGGCAATAAAACTATCGAGGTGTTCGTAAATCACATTTTTAAGGCGAATCCCCTGTCCACACGCTGCGGCCATCGCCAAATAAGTACCCGCCTCAATTCGATCAGGAATCATAGCATGATGTGTTCCGTGAAGTTTTGAAACGCCAGTAATTCGGATCACATCTGTTCCCGCACCGCGAACTGAAGCCCCCATATTATTTAACAAAGTTGCCACGTCAATAATTTCTGGCTCCTTGGCGGCATTTTCAATCACAGTGACGCCTTGTGCTTTCACAGCAGCAAACATAATATTAATCGTCGCTCCAATAGACACATTATCCAAAAAAATTCGCGCGCCATTTAAACCTGCAGGCGTCCGCAAATACATCGCTCCTAATTCATTATCCACGGTGGCCCCTAGCGCTCTGAACCCTTTAATATGTAAATCAATTGGCCGCGGACCGAGATAACATCCCCCGGGAAGACCCACCACCCCTTCGCCAAATCTTCCTAAAAGTGCCCCCATAAAATAATAAGAAGCGCGCAAAGAATTAATTTTCCCACTGGGCATAGGAATGGAAATCATTTGACGAGAATCAATCGTTAAAGTTTCACCAATAAAATTAGTCTTGACCCCCATAATATTTAAAATTTCAATTAGGGAGTGGACATCTTGAATAACCGGCACACCTTCTAAAGTCACTACATCGTC
The DNA here is from genome assembly GCF_900104595.1 of Enterococcus timonensis. GTDB lineage: Bacteria > Bacillota > Bacilli > Lactobacillales > Enterococcaceae > Enterococcus_J > Enterococcus_J timonensis. Next base: position 149,710 of record NZ_FNVY01000004.1, on the reverse strand, counting down.
AGCTAAAATAGCTGCTGGAATTAGTGCCACCGCCGAATTTTTAGCCCCAGAAATTGTCAGCTCACCTTTTAGCGGACGGCCGCCTTGAATTACTATTTTTTTCATCATTCACCTATTATTTTTTTCGATTTTTTATTGTTTACTACTTTTTATCGTACCATTATTTTAGCATAGAATTAGAAAAATAAGCGCCGAATAGCCACCTTTAGCTAAATTTTTACTTTTGCGCTAGACTATATTCAGAGGTGATTATCATGTTAAAAATCAAACGGATTTATCAAGCGGCTCAACATGGCGACGGCTATCGAATTTTAGTCGATCGACTTTGGCCCCGCGGAAAAAGTAAAGAAGAAGCGCAGCTTGATTTATGGCTAAAAGAAATCGGTCCAACGACAGATTTACGCAAATGGTTTAACCACGATGTTGAAAAATTTCCTGAATTTGAAAAAAAATATCAAGGAGAACTTAGCGCCAATCCAGCTTTAAAACAATTAAAAGAAATTGTCAAAAAAGAGCCAGTGGTTACTTTGTTATTTGCCGCCAAAGATGAAGCGCACAATAATGCTGTTGTCTTACAACATATTCTTCAAGAAAAAAAATAAGATACTAGCCAAAATTTTAGCCAGCATCTCCATTTTCATTAAAAATAAAATTTTTAAAGTTCCCCTAGCAAAGTTAAGACCATGGTAGCAGATTTTTTCCCCGCTGTGATAATAAATTCGTCAAAGCTGACGGTTGCCTCGTGGTCGGCGGTGTCACTAATGGCCCGAATCACCAAATGAGGCACATGCAAAGAACTAGCCGCTTGCGCTATGGCGGCTCCTTCCATTTCACAAGCTAAAGCTTCGGGAAAATGTTTTTGAATGACCGTAATTTTTTCTGGATGATCTACAAAAGAATCGCCGGTGACAATTAAACCAGAGCGAACATTTTGTCCTACTGCTTTGGCGGCTATTTGAGCTTTTTGCAAAATATTTTGCGCCGTCTCGTAGTAAAGCGGTTGGCCGGGCATTTGCCCATAAGCATAACCAAATCCCGTCACATCGGCATCAAAGTAGGCCAATTTTTCAGCAATTACCACGTCACCGACTTGTAGACCTGCTCCGATTCCGCCGGCAGAACCGGTATTAATAATTAATTCTGCGCCAAATTTTTCTACTAAAATCGTTGTCGTTACCGCGGACATCACTTTGCCAATCCCAGATTCGACAAAAATAATTTCATGTTGCAAATATTGACCGGTAAAATAATTCCGACCTAACACATCGATTGTAGCAACATCTTGCAACGTTTCTTGCAATAATAAAATTTCTTCGGCCATTGCGCCGATAATTCCAATTTTCACCAGGATCTCCTTACCAATTGAAAACTAAATACACCAACACAGCTAGTAAAACAACCACCACCGCAATTGCTACATTTAATGAATGGTTTCTTTTGCGACTGTTCTCTTGTTGTTGAAAACGAGACTTTTTAATCGTCGGCCTATTCTTTTCAATTTTTTCATATTTTTTATCAATTTGTCGATTTTCTTGCGCTTCAACTTTGGCTAGCGCACGCTGAACTTTGGCCACATCTTTTTTAGAAAGTTGGATATCTTCTCGATTGTCTGGCGCATCTCGCATATTTTTCCGGGATTTTCGACTTTCGGTCATTTGATCATCCTTTCTGTTTTTTCAATTGCCAGTATTGCAAGCCAATCACCGTTTTGGCGTCGACAATTTCACCAGCAGCCATTAATTCTAGTATTTCTTCTAATGAATAAGTGGAAACAGCCAACACTTCATCGTCGTCTTGGGGGCGTGGATGCTCGACTTTTTGCAATCGGTCGGTAAAATAAATCCATAAGCGTTCATTTGAAAAACCTGGTGACATAAAGCCTGCACTCACCAATTCCAAATGATCCGTTGTAAATCCTGTTTCCTCTTCCAATTCCCGCAAAGCTGTTTCTTCTGGTGAATCGTGGTCACGGTCATCTATTTTACCAGCGGGAATTTCTAATAAAATTTGCTCCACTGGTTTGCGAAATTGCTTCACTAAAATAATCCGATCCTCGTCGTTAATGGCCACAATCGCCACGGCCCCCGGATGGAAAACCAGTTCCCGCGTCGCTGTGCCTCCTGCAGGTAAGGCGACAGTATCTAAATAAAGATCAATCATTTTTCCTTTAAAAATAGTTTCTCGTTTGATTGTTTTTTCTTCCATTTGTAACATTAAATCATCTTCTAGCATTATATACATCCTTCCTACTGGCCTTTATTCTAGCAGATTTTTGGCGAAATGAAAAAGTAATTCGTGCTTTTTTAATGAATTTTGTAAGAATCTAAAATCCAACTTTAGACCGACCGCAAAAATCATTGACTATGCTAAAATAAAAGAGGGTTAGGAAGGAAGGAAGGTTGGAACATTTGAAAAAAAATTTATTCATGAAAATTGGATTACTTTTAGTATTAGTCGGTATCTTGTTTCAAGTGGACAATTCGTTATTAAGAATCGCTATGGTTTTAGGGATTGTCGCTGTGGTGATTTCTTTGTTCAAACGCGCCCCGGAAACACCAGCCGATTTGCCGCAACTGACCGCTAAAAAATTATCCCACTATCAAGAAGAAGGATTGCAAAAAGAAGATATTGAATTTTTCAGAGAAACAATGGCCCAAACAAAATTAGCTATTTTGCATTTGGAGAAAAATATCAATGGTTCGGCCAAGTTAAAAGCCATTGACTTACGGCATCAAACGGTCAAAGCTTCTAAAAGTATTTTCCAACAAATTGTTAAAGATCCGCAAAAGTTGCATATTGCCAATCACTTTTTATACACCCATTTGCCAAATCTAGTCGGGTTGACGGATAAATTCTTAGAAATTTCTAGTCGCCCGATTAAAGACAAAGAAACCTATGAATCACTGGCCGAAACAACACAAATTATTGAGCAAGTAGCCCAACTAATCCTAAAAGATTACCAATTTTTAGTGTCTGATGATCTAGATGATTTAGATGTAGAAATTTCCATTGCTAAGCAAAGTTTAGAAAAAAATAGCTCCGAGAAAAAATAATTTTCAAAAAAAATTAATAAAGAGGAGATCTTTATGGATAATAATAAACCCGCCACAACAGCTAACAACACGTTAGACGATTTATTAAATAGCCCTTACCAAACACCGGTGGACGCCCTAACTTCCACCCAACAAACAGAAATTAACGCCTTAAAAGCTCAAAAAACAGCCCCCCGCGTTTTTGACAAATTACCAGCCGACTATCAACAACAAGCTCGGGAATTAGCCGGAAAAATCGATACAAGTGACGCCCAGGCAGTCTTAAGTTACGGGGCCATCGCTCAAGAAAAACTGAGCGAATTTTCCCAAACGATGCTTAACGCCGTCCAAATTCAAGACATCGGACCAGTTGGCGATTCATTAAATGAACTGATGTACCAGCTGAACGCCGCCGACCCCGAAGAATTACGGGCCCAAGAAAATAATATTTTCAAACGTGTTTTCGGCAAAGTGAAGCAAAGTATTTATGAAGTGACTGCCAAATATCAAAAAGTCGGCGCTCAAATAGATAAAATCGCCGTCAAACTCGACCACGAAAAAGATGGTCTTTTGAAAGATAATCTGATGTTGGAGCAACTTTATCATAAAAATAAAGATTATTTCGATGCTTTAAATATTTACATTGCCGCGGGCGAATTAAAAATGGAAGAACTCCAAACGACAATTATTCCCCAAGCGATGCAAAAAGCCCAACAATCTGGCGACCAAATGGATGTTCAAATCGCTAATGACTATACACAATTTTTAGATCGCCTCGACAAACGAACTTACGATTTAAAATTGGCGCGCGAAATTACTATTCAACAAGCACCACAAATTCGCCTCATTCAAAATACCAACCAAGCGCTGGCTGAAAAAATTCAGGCTTCGATTAATACGGCGATTCCCCTTTGGAAAAACCAAGTGGTGATTGCTTTGACTTTACTGCGCCAAAAAGACGCCGTCACTGCCCAACGCCAAGTATCTGAGACGACTAATGAACTTTTGAAGAAAAATTCTGAGATGCTAAAAATTTCTGCTATTGAAACTGCCAAAGAAAACGAACGCGGCATTGTCGATATCGAAACCTTGCAAAAAACCCAAGACGATCTCGTGGAAACTATTCAAGAAACGTTGCGCATCCAACAAGAAGGCAAAACCAAACGCCGCGACGCAGAAGGCCAACTAGCCCAAATGGAAGACCAGTTAAAACAAAAATTACTAGAACTAACACAATAAACAAGGTTGTCGAAAAGGCGCTTAACTGCGTAGAAAATTAGGAAAACTGAGGACGAATGGAACATTCGCCGGAAGTTTTATCTATTTTCCTAGCAGTTGCCTTTGAGACACCGTAAAGCAAGGTTGTCAAAGATCAAAAAAAAAGACGCAAACAAAAATTTCTCCTTTTTGTTTGTGTCTTTTTTATTATCCAAAATATTTTTGCGTGACTACAGCATCGGCGGCCAATTGTTCAATTAATTCATCGGCTGAATTAAATTTAACTTGTTTGCGAATCAGATGGTAAAATTCCAACAAAACTTGTTCGCCGTAAATATCGCCGGCAAAATTTAAAATATTTGCCTCCACGGTCAGCTTACGTCCTTCACCAAAAGTATCGTTGTGACCTACTGAAGTCATCGCCTCATACCACTGATCGTTAACAAAAATTTTAGTGACGTACACGCCTTCCATTGGCAAACGAACATCTTTTTCAATTTCTAAATTCGCTGTAGGATAACCTAACAAACGGCCGCGAGCATCGCCATGAACCACGATTCCCCGCACTTGATACGGCCGACCTAATAATTCGGTCACTTCATCCATCGCCCCTTGAGCTAAATCGGCACGAATCCGGGTGGAACTGACTTTTTTTCCTTCTTCATCAAGACTTGGGACTGTAATCATTTTAAAACGACCTTGACTATAATCTGGCAAATGGTCCACGTCGGCAATATTTTTTGGTCCGTACGTGTAATCAAAACCAGTCACCACACTTTGCGCATGGAGTCCGACTAAATAATCATCGACAAATTGTTGCGGCGGCAAAGCGGCAAAGGCCGATGTAAATTCCACCACATATAATATATCGATTCCAAAATCAGCTAGGAGCCGCTCTTTTTCTGGTAAATTTGTTAAATATTGCGTAATCTCGCGATTTAATTTTTGGAAAACGATGGAAGGATGTTGATTAAAAGTCATTAAAGCTAGCGGCACATTTTTTTCTTTAGCCTCAGTGCGACCGGCGTCAATAACTTTTTGATGGCCCCGATGCAGTCCGTCAAAAAAACCTAGCACTAAGACAACAGGACCGTCAGGGATTTCTGACTTTTGATATGGATGGTGCAAATGAATGATTTTCAAGAGGACAACTCCGTTCTAAATACTTTCAGTGGTTTATAATATCCTTTTTTTTCAGGGTGACGATGATACAAACTCATTAATTGATCTTGGTAAAATAAAGCCAGCACTTCTTCTGACGTGTTCAATTCTTGATTTGTCAAAACAGCGCCATTTTTAATTTTTGCAAAAATTTCCGGCGAGATATTTTGCCTTGGAAAATCTTTTAAGGCAAATTCAAACGGCAGTAAATGCGAGGCTAACGTGTCATCGGCCATTTTTTCGCGAATTTCATCAAGGGTTAAACAATTTTCTTTAGTAATTCCGCCAGCCATTTGGCGAACTAGTGCGCTCATATGACTAGGAAATCCCAGCTTAGCGCCTAAGTCTACAGCCAAAGTGCGCACGTAAGTTCCTTTGCCGCACTGCACGCGAAAATCAAAAGTTACGGTTCCTTTTTCAGCATCGTAACGTAATGGACTGGTCCGGACAAATTCAGTAATTTGTGCTTTACGTTGCGGGCGCTCCACCGTTTCTCCGGCCCGGGCGTATTCATATAAACGGCGACCGTTGACTTTTACTGCCGAATACATAGGTGGAATTTGCGTGATTTCTCCGAGAAATGAACGCATAGCTTCATCGATTACGTCTTCCACTGGAACTTGTTTTTCTGTCAAAAATAATTCTTCAACGACTTCTCCTTGAGCATCTTCGGTAGTCGTGGTACTTCCTAATGTCACTGAACCGGTGTAAATTTTCCCGGAATCTTGCAGAAATTCTACCATTTTTGTGGCGGTCCCTAAACAAATCGGCAACACCCCAGAAACTTCGGGATCCAATGTGCCGGCGTGGCCAATTTTTTTCATATGTAAAATTTTTCGTAATTTAAAAACGACATCAAAGCTTGTCATGCCAGCTTCTTTCCAAACACCTAGTATTCCTTCCATGCCTTACCTCCTTGATGTTTTCAACTTTTCCATTATAGCATAATTCAATTTTTGCCCAAACAAAAAAAGCCATGTTAAAAGAAAGATTCTTTTTAGCACAACTTTTCTTAAATTTAAATGATTTTATTTAAACACTTTGTTTAGCAAACATATGGTGCCATTTTTTGCGCAGATTTTGGCTAAATGGTGCCATTGATTCTTGAATGGCGCAATATTTGTCCACCAGCGTCACAATGTAGCTTTCTTTATACCGAGGCATGGCCAAAGTGGCGCCCCACATATGTTTAATAATAATATCTTTTTCAACTTTGTTTAATGTAGTAATTTTTTCCGCATTTTTACAAGCAATCCGTGGATGCATGTAGGCATGACTGCCTTCATCAAACTTGGTAGTGTGCCAATCGTAGTAAAATAAATCGTGCAACAACCCCGCCCGACCACAAGCACTGGCATCCACGTGCCATTTTTTGGCCCATAAATAAGAACGGTAAGAAACGGAAATAGAATGTTCCAAACGATTCGAGTGAATATGTTGTTTATAATTAGCAAGTTTTTGGACTTCTGGTGTTGCTAGTAAATCCTCAACTAAAGCGCAGTATTCTGCATCATTTTCCCAATTTTTTGTCATTCAGTGTTCCCCTTTTGGCTGGCTAGAATTTTATAATACAAACTGTCAACTCCGCAAGTATAGCACGGCAATTTTCAAAAACCTAGGGATTAAAAAAATTTCTTGTGAGTTTTACTGATTCTTAAAACTTTTGACACAAATGATATAAAACAATACCGCAAGCTACCCCAACATTTAATGATTCGGCTTGGCCATTCATTTCGATATAAATATTTTCATTCGTTTGTTTTAACAGCGCCTCGTCCACTCCTTGACCTTCATTGCCTAAGATTACTAGAAAATTTTCTGTCGGGACAACTTTTCGCAAAGGAATCGCTTGTTCATTCAATTCTGTGCCGTAAACTGGAATATTTTGTCCTTGGGCTTTTTGGATCCAAGTGTTCAAATCCCCTTCAAAAATTGGCAAATGATAAAGTGAGCCTTGCAGTGCCCGGAGCACTTTTTGATCATATAAATCAACCGTCCCTGAACCTAACACAACGCCAGACAAACCAAAGGCATCGGCTGAGCGAATCATCGTGCCGAGATTACCAGGATCTTGAATGCGGTCCAACAATAAAAATCCACCAGAAAGAGTTGCGATTGTTGCTGGTGGATTTTTTTTAACTAAAGCAATGATCCCTGGTGTTGTGGGTAATTGTGAGGCCAGTTGTAAAATATTTTCTGCCACAATTTGCACAGAATAATCGCTGAGCCAAGCAGGTGCTATTTGTAAAAAATCTTCCGTCACATAAATTTCTTCAATTTTGGCCTGAGCAAAATGAGCTTCTTCCACTAAATGAAAGCCTTCAATGATATATTGTTGAAATTTCGTGCGATTTTTCCGTAAATGCAGTTTTTTCAGCTGCTTGATTTTTGGATTATCTTTGGCGGTAATCATGTCGTAGCCCTCCTTTCGCTAGTCAATTGTGCAAATTTTTTATTTAACAAACATCGCATCGCCGAAACTAAAGAAGCGATAACGTTCGTCAATGGCGTGTTGATAAGCATTTAAAACATTTTCCCGACCAGCAAAGGCCGACACCAGCATCACTAAAGTTGATTTTGGCAAATGAAAATTCGTGGAAAAAGCATCGACAACTTTAAATTGATACCCTGGTTTAATGAAAATTTCCGTCCAACCACTGTCGGCTTGAATTTTTCCATCAAATTTCGTGCCAATCGTTTCTAACGTCCGAATCGAAGTCGTTCCAACAGCGACAATTCGGCCACCACTAGCCCGAACTTCATTTAATTTTTGCGCACTTTCTTCACTTAAGTTATAAAATTCAGAGTGCATGTGGTGTTCGGCGATATTTTCCACTGAGACTGGTCGGAAAGTGCCAAGACCGACGTGCAAAGTTAAATACACAAGATGAACGCCTTTATTTTCGATTTGGGCTAATAATTCTTTTGTAAAATGCAAACCGGCTGTGGGAGCAGCGGCGGATCCATTTTCCTTGGCGTAAACAGTTTGATAGCGTTCGGGATCTTCCAAATGTTCTTTAATGTATGGAGGTAACGGCATTTCGCCAAGTGATTCAAGAATTTCTAAAAAGATGCCGTCATAAGAAAATTCAATCATTCGGCCGCCGTGTTCTAATTCTTCTGTAACGACCGCTTTTAATTTTCCTTCGCCAAAATCAATTTCGGTGCCAACTTTGGCCCGTTTGGCCGGTTTAATTAATGTTTCCCAAGTGTCGCCGTTGGTATTATTTAAAAGCAACACTTCCAAATGTCCGCCAGTGTCCGGTTTTACGCCGTACAATCGTGCCGGCAGAACGCGGGTATTATTCATGACTAGCGCATCGCCTGGATTTAATTGGTCAATAATTTGGGTAAAATGTTGATCGGTAACTTCGCCCGTTTTGTGATCTAAGACCAACAGGCGCGAGCTGGAGCGATCTTCCAATGGCGTTTGCGCAATAAGTTCTTCAGGTAAATTAAAATCAAAATCTTCCGTGCTTAACATGATTCTCCTCTTTTCTAAAATCTTGCCACATTTTCTATAATCTTGCCTTATTGTACACCAGAATTTTAGGCAAACACAAATAGTTGACGAAATTTCCTTCAGCTATTATACTTATTTTTAGTAAGTAATAAATCGAAAGAAGGTTTTGTAATGAATGCATTTCATCACGTTTCACTTTTAACTCGCTACGCTAACGACAATAAAAACTTTTATACGGAACTTTTAGGTCTCCGTTTTGTTAAAAATACCGTCAATCAAGATAACCACCGCATGCTCCACTGGTATTATGGTGATTACACAGGCAGTCCCGGTTCAGTGGTGACTTTTTTTGTCGTCCCGCGCCTTGGTGCGCGCCAAGATAATAAAAATTCGTTACAAACGATTGGCTTAAAACTTCCAGTAAACTCCCTAAGTTTTTGGGAAAATCGTTTAAATGACGCCGGCATTTCTTTTGAAAAAAATAACCATACTTTACAATTTTTCGATGAAGATAATGTGAAAGTCTTTTTAAATGAAACAACTTTGCCCCCTTTAACTGATGAAAAAGTCGCCACTCACACCGATATTCCGCAAGACAAACAAATCATCGGACTAGCCTCGACTGAATTTCACGTACCTGATGTAGTGCAAACTGCTGACTTTTTTGAAAAATTGCTCGGCTGGAAGATGACTGGCGATAAAATTATTTTTAACGAGACAGAATTTATTACGATTACTCAAAGTAATTCTGATGAAAAAAGTCATATGGGTCGCGGCTCAATGGATCACGTGGCCTTTGCCGTTAAAGACGACGAAGCCTTAAGAGCGCTCCATGACAAGGCTAAAGAGCAAGGCTGGAATATTGAAAAAATGATTTCTCGCGGCTATTTCAAGAGCTTATATATTCGCGAACCCGGCGGCAATCGGGTGGAATTTGCCACTTTACAACCAGGGTTCACCATTGACGAACCGCTAGAAACATTAGGCGAAAGCTTTGCCTTGCCACCATTTTTACAAAAACAACGGGCAGAAATTGAAGCCAATGTTTACGAAGAAGAATTAAAAGAAGAATAAAAAGAATGATTAAAAGAATTGGCGTTGGACTTTAGTTTTAGTCCAATGCCAATTTTTTTAATTAAAAAAGGAAGCAATAAATGCCTCCTTAACTGGTTGCTATTTTACGGTAATTTTTTTTCGTACTTTTTTCCGTACATTTTTTCAAAACTTTTTTTAACTTTATTTCACGTCATTATTTTTCATTTTTTTTAATTGAATTTTGCGATCTTCAATAATTGAGATTAAGTTGTCGGAAAATTGTTCCACCAGTAGCCGGCCACCTTTATACGTGTAGCCCCCGATATCAGTCGTTTCTTCGGGTGATAATACCACTTGCCGCACCGCAATATTTTTGAAAAATTCTTCCACCAAATAATTAGGCAGCAAAAAATGATTTTGGGCCGCGAAACTTTGCAAATAGACATAATCGTCAATTGTAATAAAACAGTCGTCAAAAGCATCGAAACTAACATATTTTGGCAAAAGCAAATTTCGTTTCATCAAAATTTCATTGATTTTTTTGTTCAGCAAAAGTAAAACATCAATTTCTTCAGTGACTCTTTTCATCTCTTCTTTTTTATTTTCTTGGCGCTCTTGCCATTTTCGTTGAGATTTTATCGCCGCTAAAACTAAGAGTGCACCAACAACAACACCCGCTAACCCTGCTCCACCTGTAATAATCCAAGACACATTTTCCATCTACTTCACCTCTAATTTTCTTCAAGTAATGATTGCCAAAATCACTTATCCTTATTATACATGACTTTCGATAATTTATTTTATTTTGCGTTTTTTGCCGATTTTTTAAAAAAGCCAAGCAAAATCTGCCAACCCGCCGCTAGATTTTTAATATTTTTTATAAGTGATTTCCAAATAATACCTTTTTGTTCCGTCGCTCCACTGTTCTGGAACGATCGTGTAACTCGCTGAACCGTAGTAACTTTCGTGCCATTTGTCGATTCGTTCCTGAGCGGTGGTGGCGGCCTGACCAAAATCATAAAATAATTCGCCAAAGCCTGTATAAGGAATAAGGGCGTATGGAATTTCTGTTTCAGTCGGTTGATTGGGATTTGAAACCGGTGGCGTTGTCGGCGTCGGTTCTTCTGGAACTTTGGCGACAACAGTTTGCGTGATATTCCCATTTTTGTCAGCCAAATATTCACTGCCGTCCACTACTTTCACTGTAAAAGTCCCGTCCGGATTTTCGGCCACCACGCCGCCTAGTTCTAGCGCCTTTTTTTCAGCTTGAGACTTAGATAATTCTTTTTCTACTTGATCCACTTTGGCTAAAACAATTTTCAAATGATTCACAAGTTTTGTTTTTGTGGCGCTATCTTTCACCTTGCCTAAAAGTTCGTTGGCCTCGTCGTAGCTAGCACGGTTCACATTTTCTTTAGCTTTATCACCGATTAATAGAGCGGAAACTTTCTCTTGAGCCGTCGTTAGATCAGCCAGTTGCGTTTCTCCATTGGCAATAATTTTGTTCATGGAAGACACCCAAGCATCATTTTCTACTGGAAAATCATTCGAAAAATCTTCTTTAAGTGTCGTGAAGAAACTTTCATCGTTGTCGCCTTTTACCGCAATCTCTGGATTATAGGCATCACTTAAAAGAACCTCTTTTTCAAAACCACTATTGGCTTTTTCTTGAAAGTTGTATTTTAAATTAATGACCAAAAAATCAGCTTGCAGTTCATTTTTTAAGTTGGCCATTTCAGCTGTTGCTTGCCCTACTTGCGAATCTTTAGCGTATTTGTCCTGGATAGCAAAATTTTGATTGATTTTCATTTCCATAGCTGTTAATTTTTCGCCAGTGACCTCTTGAGCTAAAAAATCTTTTTGATCATTAAGATATAATTTGTCCACCTCTTGTTTTAGCCCGCTTAAGCGCTGCGTCTCTTGCGTCAGTTGCGCTTGATATTTTTTCACAGCACTTTGATGATTGTTGTTGGCAGCTACAATTGAAATCCCAATAACGATGGCAAATGCAATCCCTAAGCCAATACCAACTTTTGCTTTACGACCCACTTTTTTCGTTTTCTTCACGTCCTCTCGGAAAAAATTTAGAATTCTAGATTGACTATACTTGCGTCATCTCGTGTATTCTTAATAAAACTTCTTCTAACAAATCATTGGGTAATTTCTCCAAAAATAGGACATTTCTTGCTTTATAATCAATGGACGTCAGCCGTTCCACGTAAATCGTTCCGGAAGTTTTGGTTCGATTATCCAATTTTACATGAAGCGGATATTCAAACGGACCCGAGCTGATGGGAATGATCCAAGCAAATGTAGAAGTTTTGGATAAGATATTGCTGCTAACAATTAACCCTGGTCGCCTTCCTTTTTGTTCATGGCCTAATGATGGACTGAAATCCATCAAAATAATATCGCCAATTTCGGGAGAATAATTTTTCATTTAATTTCTTCTCCCACCGGTTTCATATCCAACCATTCTTGACCTTCTTTATTTGGTTCATAGAAACCATCATAATCTTCTAGTAGTTCTTGCACCGTTTTCCTATTTCGTTTGACAATAACAATTTGTCCTTTTGTTGCTGTGATTTCAATCGGTTCAGATTCCGAAAATTGGGCCACAAGTAGCAAATCTTTTGTGATTCGTATGGCATTTCCGTTTCCCCATTTTTTAATTGTATCGATTTTTTCCATTCTAATCACCCCAAGCAAAGTATACACTATGATAGATACTTTACAAACTTTTTACTTACTATAATCTGCTTGTATAAAATAGCTTACGACAAAATGAATTCTCAGCGCAAATAATTTGACCTTTCTTGACCAATTCAGTATACTTTTTTCGTAGATGATTTCTTTTTATGCTAAAATAGCTAAGAAGTCAGTTGAACATTAGGAGGAAAAACTTATGAATTTAATTCCCACAGTCATTGAACAGTCTTCCCGCGGCGAACGGGCTTATGATATTTATTCGCGCCTATTAAAAGATCGGATTATTATGCTGTCTGGTGCCATCGACGATGATGTGGCCAACAGTTTGATTGCCCAATTATTATTCTTAGATGCTCAAGATTCTGAAAAAGATATTTTCTTGTACATCAACTCACCAGGTGGTTCAGTTTCAGCCGGTCTGGCGATTTTTGACACGATGAATTTTATTAAAGCCGATGTCCAAACGATCGTACTTGGCATGGCCGCTTCGATGGGAAGCTTCTTACTCACAGCCGGTGCCAAAGGGAAACGGTTCGCCTTGCCAAATGCTGAAATTATGATTCACCAACCAATGGGCGGTGCCCAAGGTCAAGCAGCCGAAATTGAAATTGCTGCCAAACATATTTTAGAAACACGGGAACGTTTGAATAAAATTTTGGCTGAACAAACTGGCCAACCGCTAGAAGTTATCGAAAAAGATACCGACCGCGACAACTACATGACCGCCCAACAAGCCAAAGATTACGGCCTAATCGACGCCGTCATGGAAAACAACAACTTGAAAAAATAGGGGCAATTTTTTGCGCTTAAGGGCGTAGGAAAATAGAAATCCCCGTTGATAATCGCTTTTTGATTATTGATGGGGATTGTCTTTTTCCCTAGACCTTGCAAGAAATTTGCCCGTTAAAATAAGCGCAACCCGATAAAAAAATCGCTAAATGACAATTTTCGTCATCTAGCGATTTTTTTTATGCTGATTTTCGTTTAACAAAGGTGGTTCCAACAATAATTTTTCTAGCAACGGGCGGATTTTCGGTTAATAATTCTTGCATAACAGAAATCGCCATCTCCCCTAGCCACTCGGTGTGAACTTTGACTGTGGAAAGCGGCGGCGTGACGTATTTTGCCACTGAGACGTCATTGAATCCCACCACCGCAACTTCATCAGGCACGGCAATTCCTGCTTCTTGGAGAGCTTTTAAAGCGCCCAACGCTAAGGCGTCGCTGGCACAAAATAAAGCGCCAGGCATTTTGCCCCCGTCAGTTAAATAATTTTTCACGGCATTAAAGCCACCATTAATAGTAAATGGCGCGCTTAATGCTACATCACTTTTTTGAAAACGAGTGGAAGGAACCTCACTTAAAAAATAATCTAAGCGAGGATCAGTCAATGGTGTTTGACCAGCGGCGGTTTTTTCTTCACCAGCCAAAATTCCCACTGTTTGCGCAGAGGTTTGGGCTAAACAATTCAACGCTTGCTCCACGCCTTGTTGAAAATCTATCATCAATGCGTTATAGCCGTACTGATATCCATCAAAATCGACTACTAAAAAATTTTCGCTCAAGCGACTTAATTTCGCCAGTTGCGCTTGATCAAATTTGCCTAATGTTAACACGCCGTCAAAATTTTTCTCCGGTAACGCTGCTTCATCCCAAGTCCAACGAGTAATGGAAAATCCCAATTCTTGAGCTTTTTTTTCAATCCCCAAACGAATCGCCAAATAATACAAATCTTCCAGTTCTTCTTGCGTGTTATACCATTGGACCAACAAAAGTGAAGCTTGCACGTTGCGAATATTTTTCAAATGTTTCGTGTAATTTAAAGCTTCGGCGGCTTCAAAAATTTTCTGCTTCGTTTCTTCAGTCACTGATAAATCTTTGTCGTAATTTAATACGCGGGAAACCGTTGCTGAAGACACACCGGCATTTTCGGCGATATCTTTAATGGTGGCCATCAGATTTCCTCCTTTTTGCAAATCTTATTTTTACAGTGTTGCAATGAATTTTTCAAAAGCAGCTTCACCTTGTTCATCGCGTTTAAAGACGCCGGCATCTTCTAAGACGCGGCAAAAGACTGCGCCCACTTCAGCTTGAACAATTTTTTCAACATTTTCTGAAGTAATCGTCGCGTATTTTTTGGAAATTTCTTCCGCCCATGGTACATGGATTGCGGCGATTTGATTTTTTTCACTTAGTAAATATTTTTCCACTTCAGCTAATTCATCTTTCAAACGCGGTGGCAAAATAGCCAGTCCTAACACTTCAATTAGGCCGATATTTTCTTTTTTAATATGTTGCACGTCAGGATGTGGATGGAAAATCCCATCAGGAAATTCCGCCGAAATATTATTGTCCCGCAAGACAATATCCATTTCAAAATTCTTACCAACTTTGCGAGCAATCGGTGTGACCGTGTGATGGCGGGTGCCATCGCCAGAATAAGCCCGAACGTCGACAGATGGATCAGAATAATTTTTCCATTTGGTTAAAATATGGCTAGCCACTTGAATCAGATGGTCTTTATTTTCAGAACGGAGGCGCAAGACACTCATGGGCCAGCGAACTTTTTCTAAAGAAACATCAGGAAATTCCGTCAAAGTATAACTTTTTTCGGCTGCAGCTTTTTGCATTGGAAACTCATGATGGCCCCCTTGATAATGATCGTGGCTAAGAATTGATCCGCCCACAATCGGCAAATCAGCGTTAGAACCCACAAAATAATGAGGAAAAACTTGGACAATTTCCAGTAAGCGACGGAAAGTGTCTTCGTTAATTTTCATTGGGCGATGCTCTTCGGCCAAGATAATGCAATGCTCGTTGTAATAAGCATAGGGCGAATACTGGAAACCCCAACTCTCCCCTTGCAAATTCAACCGGATCAAGCGGTGATTTGTGCGGGCCGGATAATTGGCTGCTCCGCCACCTAAATAGCCTTCATTTTCCATACATAAAAGACATTTTGGATAGACATGAGCCGGCGCCGTTTTGGCTGCGGCGATTTCTTTAGGGTCTTTTTCAGGTTTCGACAAATTAATTGTAATTTCAAGGTCGCCGTATTCTGTTTTTGCTGGAAAAATAATATTTTTAGCAATCGCCGCAGTTTTAATGTAATCATTTTTCTGGGATAAATCGAAGAAATAATTCGTGGCGTCTTCCGGTGAATGGTGATAATGTTCAGCAAATAAAGCATTCACAACAGAAGGTGGCGGCGTCATAAGGTCAGTCAGTTGCGCGACCAAAACATCTTGGGCGCTCGCCGTTTTTCCGACGACTTTATTTTCGATAGCTTGATTTAATAATGCAGTAATTAATGGCGCAACTTCCACGCCAGCGCCTTTTGGTTGGCTGGGTTCAAAAGTTGTTTCACCGATCAGACCTAGCACTTTATTTTGTAAATAAAGTCGATCCATTTCCATATAGCCGCCATTTTCAATAGCGACGGTTACAAAATCGGCGATCGTTTGACTAATGGACATGAAATCTTCCTTCCTATTTATCATCGTAGCCGGCTGGGTGTGACAAATGCCAATTCCAAGCGGTTTGAATAATATCTTTAACGTCTTGATACTCAGGTTTCCATCCTAAAATTTCTTTCGCTTTTTTAGGACTAGCCACTAAACGACTCGGATCTCCGGCACGGCGAGCAACGATTTCCACTGGAATTTCTCTACCAGTGACTTCGCGTGCAGCTTCCACCATTTCTTTTACGGAGTAACCTTGGGCGCTGCCAAGATTAAAGGCAGTCGATTCGCCACCATTTTTCAAATATTCTAGCGCTAAAATATGAGCCGCAATTAAATCAGTAACTTGCACATAATCACGAATGCAAGTGCCATCTGGCGTATCATAATCGTCCCCGAAAATTTTCATGACGGAACGTTGGCCTAATGCTGTTTGCAAAATAATCGGAACAAGATGGGTTTCTGGATCGTGATCTTCCCCAATTGTTGAGTCGGCTTTGGCGCCAGCCACGTTGAAATAACGCAAGGCAACATAATTCATGCCATATGCCAAGTGGGACCACTTCATCATTTTTTCCATCATTAATTTTGATTCGCCATAAGGATTTTTCGGATTAGTTGGTGTTAATTCGGTAATTGGATTTTCCGTTGGTTCGCCGTAAGTTGCCGCCGTTGACGAGAAAATAATATTTTTAACTTCGAATTCTTTCATCACTTCTAGCAAAATTTGCATCCCGTAAACATTGTTGTTGAAATATTTTAAAGGTTTATCTACAGATTCGCCAACTAAAGAAAATGCTGCAAAATGCATCACAGCTTCAATTTTTTCTGTTGAGAAAACTTTTTGCATAAAGGTCTTGTCGCGAATATCCCCTTCATAAAAGCGCGCTTTTTTGTTGATTGCTTTGCGATGACCAGTCACGAGATTGTCGATAACCGCTACATCATAATTTTTGCCGATCAATTGATCCACAGCGTGTGAACCAATATACCCAGCCCCACCCAATACTAAAATTGTCAAAATAATTCCTCCTCTAATAAGGTTGTCGAAGGCGCGATTAATGGTGTAGAGATTTAGGAAAATTTTTCGAAAATCCTGAACTTGGATTTTTAAAAATTTTATCTAATCTCCTAACCATTGCGCCTGAGACACCGTGAATAAGGTTGTCAAAGGCGCGCTTAATGGTGTAGAGATTTAGGAAAATTTTTCGAAAATCCCGAACTCGGATTTTTAAAAATTTTATCTAATCTCCTAACCATTGCGCCTGAGACACCGTGAATAAGGTTGTGTTTTGAACGGTTAATGACGTAGAAAATTAGGACCATGGTGTATGACTGCCAAGCAGGCAGAAGTCATGGTATCTATTTTCCTAGTCATTGTTCAAAACACACCGTCTATCATTCAAACATTGTTTAAGATCTTTCATTCAATTTATCTTACAACTTTTTGGTGCCATCGCCAATTTTTGCTTCATAAAAATCAGCCGCATAACCGACTGTATCCAAATATTTTTTGCCAACTGCGTCAGTTAAATCTTGATAGTGATCGTGATGAACTAAAGCAATGGCGCACCCGCCAAATCCAGCGCCGGTCATCCGCGCGCCTAAAACGCCAGGAACTTTTTGTGCGGTTTCAGCTAATGTGTCTAATTCTAAGCCGGTCACCTCGTAATCATTTTTCAAAGAAGCGTGGGATTCATTTAATAATTTGCCAAATGTTTCCAAATCGCCAGAAGTTAAAGCATTTTTTGCTTGAATGGTCCGTTGATTTTCGTAAACGGCATGACGAGCCCGTTTGATTAAAACTTCATCCCCGATTAAGCCGGTATTTTTTTCAAACGTTTCTTCATCTAAAGCACCAAGAGAATCAATCGGCAATTCTTTTTTCAGACGTTTCAGCGCTTCTTCACATTCGGCGCGACGTTGATTGTATTTGGAATCGGCCAACTCGCGACGCTTGTTAGTATTCATAATGCAAACGACATACTCGCCAAGTTCCACCGGTACCATTTCATAATCCAGCGTATTGGTGTCAAGAAAAATTCCGTGGTTTGCTTTGCCCATACCAATGGCAAATTGATCCATAATACCGGAATTCACGCCGATAAATTCATTTTCAACTCGTTTCCCAGTTAAAATTAATTGCAAGCGCGTAGTAGGAAGAACGAATAATTCTTGCAAAATCACGCCGATTAATAATTCAAGTGAAGCCGATGACGAAAGGCCGGCACCGTTTGGAATATTGCCCCATAATGCCACTTCAAAACCGGAGTCGATGGCAAAATCGTCGCTTAGTAAATATTTTACCATTCCTTTAGCATAATTTGCCCAGTTGTCTTCTTTTTTGTAATTTAAATCGTCTAAAGAAAATTCAATCACGCCAAGATCAGCAAAATTTTCTGAGTACAAACGAATCTTTTGATCGTCACGACGACGCGCCACACCATAAGTGCCTAAAGTAATCGCCGCTGGAAAAACGTGACCGCCATTGTAATCTGTGTGTTCGCCAATTAAATTAATTCGTCCTGGCGAGAAAAAATCTGTTGGTTTTGATCCTTCTCCAAATCTTGCTGTGAAAATTTCTTGTAAATCTTTCATCATGTCACCTCTTAAATTTATTTAGTAAACTTATTGTAAAACTTTTACTAAAGAATGTAAACCTTTTAATCTTAAAATTTTTAAAAAAAATCCATCACCAGAAATTCCAGTGATGGATTTTTTATTTTTCAACAATCTTATTGACGGTGTCAAAAGAGCTGCCTCTAGGGAAAAAGACAAAATGCCTTCTGATTGCGTTGCAATCATTCACCATTTTACTATTTTCCTACGAGGCAACCCGCTTTTTTGACAACCTTATTTTTTCGTTGATCCTTTTTCTTCTAATCCGTAAGGTAAGACAACGACATTTTCGTCGGTCTCTTCTTTGTTCATTAATTTTGTTAACAAACGCATCGATACGGCACCTAAGTCATACAAAGGTTGCGTGATGGAAGTCATTTTTGGACGTGAGACTTCGGTTAACAAGGAATTGTTGGAAGTAATTACTTCGAATTCTTCTGGCACTTTCACGCCTTTGTCTAACACGCCGTCTAGCACGCCTAAAGCCAACTCATCATCAGTGATAAATGCCGCCGTTGCGCCACTTGCTAAAATTTGTTCAGATAGTTTTACACCATCTTTAAAAGTTAATGAACTTTCAAAAACTAAAGCATCATCGTATTCCAAATTTTTGCTAGCTAAAGCATTTTTATAACCAATTAAACGACTTTCATGATTAATTGGATCAGCTAATTCGCCGCAAACAAAAGCAATTTTTTTATTGCCATTGTCAGCCAAAAGATTAATCGCATCGCTAGTCGCTGTTTCGTAATTAATGTTAACTGAACCTAATTCATTTTTAGGATCAACCGTTCCAGCCAAAACAACCGGCGTCCGAGAACGGGAAAATTCTGAGCGCAATTGGTCAGTGATGTGATGGCCCATGTAAATAATTCCATCCACTTGTTTAGCTAATAACGTGTTCAACACGTTGATTTCTTTTTCATCGTTAGAATCTGAGTTAGCTAAAATAATATTGTATTTGTACATGGTAGCCACGTCGTCAATCCCCCGCGCCAATGAAGCAAAAAACATATTGGAAACATCTGGAATTAATACGCCGACAGTCGTAGTTTTTTTGCTGGCTAGTCCCCGAGCTACCGCATTTGGCCGGTAATCTAAACGTTCAATTACGTCTAATACTTTTTTGCGTGTCGCTGGTTTCACATTAGGGTTGCCGTTGACCACGCGCGATACAGTGGCCATGGACACGCCAGCTTCACGAGCAACGTCATAAATAGTTATAGTTTGTTTATCAATCATCTTTCTTTTCTCCTCTACTTGAAAATGATTTCTGAAAGTTTCTTTCAATGAAAATAGTAACAAAAAAGAACCGTTTTCGCAAGCGCTTTATGTCGTTTTCAGAAAAAATTCATATTTCCGCCCATTTTTTTCGGCAAATTTATGAAAAAGTGCTATGCTTAAGACATATTTTATCACCATAAAAAATCAGGAGGTCTTTTGATGAATCAAAATAAATTAAATGAACTGCAGGCACATTTACGAGCCAATGAAATTGACTGGGCTTACTTGAGCGATCCTGGTCACATTGCTTATTTTTCCGGCTATCATTCTGAACCCCATGAACGGATTTTGGCCCTCTTTGTGCCCCAACTAGGCGAGCCTTTCTTGTTCACACCGGCTTTAGAAGTTGAAGCGGCAGGCGAAAGTGGTTGGCCTTATGAAATTTTCGGTTATCTCGATTCTGAAAATCCATATCAAATCATTGCCGATACCATTAAAAAACGGAGCCATTTTTTAAATAAATTTGCCTTTGAAAAAGGTTCACTGACTTTGAAAAACTACGAATTGTTCACCAGTTATTTTTCCGCCGATTTTTCAGCAGATCTGACGCCGGTTATTCAAAAATTACAATTGGTGAAAACGCCAGAAGAAATTTCTTTATTATTGGAAGCTGGATCATGGGCCGACGTCGCCTTTGAAATTGGTTTTTCAGCGATTAAAGCCGGTGCCACCGAAAGCGAAGTTGTAGCTGAAATTGAATATCAACTGAAAAAACGCGGTGTCGCTCAAATGAGCTTTGACACGATTGTTTTAAGTGGTGCCAACGCGGCTAAACCTCACGGCAATCCTGGCAGCACCGTCCTAGAAGAAAATAAATTTGTCTTGTTTGATCTTGGGGTTGTTTGGAAAGGTTATTGTAGTGATGCTACGCGGACCGTTAGTTTTAAAGAACCAAATGATTTTGACCGGAAAATTCACCAAATTTGTCTTGAAGCACAACTCAATGCCCAAGCCGCTGTTCGGCCAGGCATTACTGCAGAAAAATTAGATCAAGTAGCCCGCAATACGATTGACTCGTACGGCTATGGTGAATATTTCAATCACCGCCTCGGCCACGGCATCGGGACTACTGTTCATGAATTTCCCTCTTTAGTAGAAGGAAATGATTTAGTTTTAGAAGAAGGCATGTGCTTCTCACTAGAACCAGGCATTTACATCCCCGGTAAAGTTGGCGTGCGGATTGAAGATTGCGTCACCGTCACAAAAGATGGCTGCATTCCATTTACTAAAACACCAAAAGCACTACAAATCTTTGGATAAGGATGTCAAAGGAGCGGTAACGGCGTAGAAAATTAGAAAAACCGAGGACGAATTGAAAATTCGCCGGAAGTTTTATCTATTTTCCTAGCCGTTGCTCCTGAGACACCGTCAATCAAGTTGTAGGAAGACTCGGCAGAAAATCTGTCGAGTCTTTGCTTTTTTCTTAAGTTAAACGACACTTTGTTGGCTCCATTTGAATTAGGCGAACAAATGTGCTATACTGATTAAGGAATTTCGTTATGAACGTTATCGTTACCTTTCGAAACACTAGAAAGGAGATTTAAGATGACTTTTAAAAACAATCTTTTGGAATACCGTGTGATGTTCGATTTAGCAAATAATCTTTTTATCGTATTAGATAAAAACGACGAAGCCAAATCCGCCTCAGGTATTACCATTGAACAAGCAGTTCGCGCATTAAAAAAATTTGCTTAAGGAGTGAGTTTCACCAATGAATGATTACTGCTTATAAAAACGCCCACCGATTCCAGACGGTAGGCGTTTTTTGGTGTGCTCTGATAGAATGTTTTTTCAACGATGTCTTAAAAACTAAACTATAAAAATAATTTATTTAAGCTATTTTCATTCAAAAAGCATCTCTTTAGGAGTATAATATGAGTAAGAGGTGATTGTTATGGAAACAAAAGAAAAAAAGAAAAAAATTCAAGTAAATATCGATCGAACTTTAGCATCTGATGTAGATAGCGTTCTAAAATCTTTAGGAATGAACCCCACTGTTCTCATTACGGCACTTTATAAACGTGTAGCCGCAAAAGGCGCGATTCCCTTTGATTTGGCGCTGACTAAAGAAGAAAAAATTACGCTTCAGCTAGCTTCTGCTATCGAGTTAGTACCAACAACTCATGCACATAGCTTAGAGGAACTTAACGACTGGCTCGATGATGATGAATAAAAATGACATCTTTATCGGCTATCTTCCCTTTTCAAATCAGCTGAATACAGGAAAGATACGGCCTGTTCTGCTCATTGCCAAAGAGAACGAATTAGTCCATGTTTTTAAAATAACTTCTCAGTATGAAAGCAAATCGAAACACATTAAAAAACAATATTATCAAATCCAAAATTGGGAAGAAGCTGGCTTGAAAAAGAAATCATGGATTGATATTGGTGCTGCTAAAACAATTGACTTGAACCAATTAAAAATTAAAAAAATTGGCCAGCTCTCAATAAATGATCAAGAACACCTGGCTCTATTTATTAAGGCCTTTTACGGAGCTAAATAAAAGAAGAAAACAGCCATTAACGCTAGATTAATGCTAGCTATAAGCAAACTTTAAATACACCCCGCCGAAGTCATTTGGTCGGTGTATTTTTATTTGGTGAACCTTTCACGCGGATTTTTTGACCGTTGGGACGTAGCCTATTGTCAAGGCCGTTATTTTAGCGTTTAATACTTATTAAAGGAGGAGAAAAAATGAGTGTTGAAATTATTTTAGATGAAACTATCCCGCCCAATGACATTATCCTCCACGTCCATCCCAATAACCCGCACCTTTCTGAAATTTATTCGCCAGTGAAAACTCCGCAAACAATCGCTGTTTTTTTAAATGAACGGGAATATTTTTTGCCGATAAGTGAGATCCTCTTTATTGAAACGAACGAGCGTCGGCTAAATGTGCACACTCGTGAAGCGATTTATGAAAGTCGCCTGCCACTTTATAAAATGGCCGATCAACTGCCGGGAACTTTCATGCAGATTTCAAAATCTGCTCTCGTTTCTTTGCCGCAAGTTTCTGCCATCACTCGTTCTCTTTCCAATTGTTTGGTTTCGTTTCAAAATAGCCACAAACAAATTTACGTGGCACGTCGATACTATCGTGCATTTCGGGAAAAATCAGAAGAAAGAAGGCAATTAAATGAAAAATAAAACAGCGGACAATTGGTTTTTGGGCATCTTTTTGGTGGCTAGCGCCATTGTTCTAGTCGGCCAACAACTTGATTGGTTTGATTTGAAAATTGGTTTTTGGACTGGATTATTGACTTTAATTCTGGCAACAACGACTTTAAAAAGTCTATTCCATCTAAACTTTGGTGGCTTTAGCTTTTCACTTGGATTTTTGGCAATTTTACACGCAAAAAACTTGGGCATTGAAAATTTAGTGCCGTGGACAATTCTTTTGGCCGCTTTACTGGTGGCTGTCGGTTTGAATTTACTTTTTGCACCACTTAAACGCAAAAGACAATCTAAAAATCGCCACCAATTTGTCGCTAGTGTTTCCCATCATGAAGTAGAAGATGAGGATGAGTTTATTGACGACGAAGATGATGGAGATTTCGATGATGTTTTCGATGAGGATTTCATGCAAAAAGACGACGACGATAATGATGACTGGACCCAATTCGATCAGACATTCTCGACTAGCGCCAAGAAAAAATTTAAAAGTACTAGAACAGCTGACGGACAAACTATTGAAATCAGCCAACGTTTCGGCAGCACCACTCGTTACATTCAATCCGATGACTTTCGCTATGGCAACGTAAATCTGTTCATTGGCGAAATTAAAATATTTTTTGATGCCACCACAATTAGCCAAGATTCCGCGCAATTAGAAATTAACGGTCTGGTGGGACAAATTGATCTTTACGTTCCTCATCATTGGCAAATTGAAAATCAGTTGGAAAGTTCCGTGATTGATTTTAGCGAAAAAAATGCGCCCAAACTTGCAGCAACCGGCCCGCATTTATATTTAACCGGTCGTTTAAAAGTCGCCGAAATTGTCATCCACTATATCTAATTTTCACGAATTTTACAATGCCTAACTTTGCAATCCTTAACTACCAGGCCAACACCGGTCAGAAAGAAAGTGACGTAAAATGATCCACCCTAAAAATTGGTCCCCTCAAATGATTTATATGTTAATTTTAAAATTCGCCGGGACTTTTGGCTCCGGTATGTTAAATTTTGCGATTGGTTTATATATTTTGCGCCAAACAGGATCGGCTTTAAGTATGGGTATTCCCATGATTACCGGCCCCGTTGTTGCTTTGGTTTTGACGCCATTTGTCGGTTTTTTAGTGGATACCAAAAATCGCCGCAAAATTATTATCACCGCCCAAATAGCCACCAGCCTCGGTCTCCTTCTTTTTGCTGGGTTATTTAAGGCGATGCCCCAACATTATTATCCTGAATTAATCGGGCTAATTATTGTGTTGCAAGTGACGGATAATTTTTTAAGCACCGCTTTAACCGCCAGCCTCGTACAATTATTCGATCCTGAACAACTGCAACAAGTAAATTCTTTAAACCAATCCGTTCAATCGTTGGCCGTTTTTTTAGCTCCGATTATTGGCGCCGTAATTTACACTTGGGTGCCCATTGACACCTTTGCCCTTTTGGAAATAATTTTCGAACTTCTGGCATTGTGGGCGGTTTTGCGTTTGCGGTTTGATTTGACTGAAATTTCCGTACCTGAAAATGGTCCCGTTGTAATTGACGCAATGGAAAATACTGCAAGAAACCAAGTAACATCAGACTCCGCGTTACTAGAAAAAGAATCCGTCTGGTCAAATTTTAGCGCCGGCTTCAAATACATGAGGTCACAAAAATTGCTGCTAGCTTTAATGATTTTTACGCCGAGCATCAACTTTATCTTCGGAGCCGTCAATGTTGGCCAACCATTTTTATTAGTCGAAGTTTTGAAAATCAATGACCAACAATACGGCCTAACCGAGTCAGGTTTTGCTCTTGGCATGTTTTTTGGCGGCTTATTACTTAGCCGTCTCGTCTTAAAAAGCCATCCGATCAAAGTTTCCGTTAGAAATATTATCTTACTTTCCGTCATTCTGGTTTTGACTGGAGTACCGGCCCTATTTAATTGGACCAATTATGCTAATACTATTTTCTTTTTCTTACTCAATCTGGCAAACGGCGTGATTCTTGTCTTCATTAACACGCCAACTTACACCTTTATGCAAAAACAAGTCCCTGTTCAAATGCAAGGCCGCATTTTTTCATTAGTCGGTACCATTAGCATGATTCTGATGCCCCTAGGTACTTTAGTTTTCGGCTTTTTATTTGACCATTTCGCCACCTCCCCAATTTTTATTAATAGTGGCCTCGTCCTACTCGTTTTTTCAAATTTGTTTTTAATTATTTTACAACGGAAAAAATTACTGATAGAAGATGTCGAAAAAAAATAGTAACAAAAAAGACAGACCACAATTTTCTGTGGTCTGTCTTCTTTAAAATTAAACATCGCCGAAACGATATTTTGATTATTCTGCTGCTTGAGCGTTGTCGTCTTTGAGACCGTATTTTTTGTTGAAACGGTCGACACGTCCATCGGCTTGGGTGAATTTTTGACGGCCGGTGTAGAATGGATGAGAGTCGCTAGTTACTTCGACACGGATCAATGGATAAGTGTTGCCATCTTCCCATTCAACGGTTTCGTTAGATTTTTTGGTAGAGCCGGACAAAAATTTAAAGCCGGTTGTTGAGTCCATAAAGACAACTGGTTGGTAATTTGGATGGATTTCTGCTTTCATGTGTTTCTCTCCTTTGCCCTGAATCATTTGCTGAGTCAGAGTTGATTTTCATAATACAACAAGCCTATCTTAGCATAAATTGCCGCCAAAGAAAAGTTTTTTCGCAAAAAAAATCTGACGAACCGAGCCGGCCCGCCAGATACATTGAAATTTTTCAGTTTACAAAGTTTACTTAAAAATTTTTATTTTAAATTTTTTACATATTCGGCTGCTTGAACGCCTGCTTGTCGGCCAAAAATAATAATTTCAGCAACAGAATTTCCGCCGATACGATTTTCACCGTGTAAGCCACCAGTAACTTCACCGGCTGCATATAAGGCCGGAATCGAACTGCCGTCAGTTTTTAGAACTTCAGTTTTAGTATTAATTTTCACGCCACCCATAGTGTAATGAATCCCTGGAGCAATAGTGATGGCATAAAATGGACCATGACTTAGATCATTTTCCATCGCCGTCGTCCGACCAAATTCAGCGTCGTCTTGATTTTTAACGGCTTGATCCCACGTACTTAAAGTCGCTGTTAAATTAGCAGCGGGCATTTCCATTTTCTCGGCGAGTTCTTCGATGGTCGTCCCTTCTACCACGTAACCTTGCTCTTGGTAAAATTCAATCGCCGTGGCGCGGTCTTTAACGCCTTGATCAAAAATTAGCGTGGCGGATTTTTCTGGCAAATTATTAATCGCCGCAGTGACATTGTCGCGGGTGTCTAATTCATTAACGAACCGTTTGCCAGTAGCGTCAACTAAAATCGCCCCTTCACCACGAACGGCTTCGCCAATTAGAACACCTTTGTCTTGTTGAACGGTTGGATGGACTTGGATTTGATCCATGTCGACAGTGTAGCCGCCGACTGCTTCAATCATTTTAATGCCATCGCCGGTGGAACCTTCTTGATTGGTAGTCACCACCCCTTTAAGATCAGAGCGAACCGATTCGATCATTTCCGAATTGGCGCCGTATCCACCAGTTGCCACAATCACAGCTGACCCATTAATTTTTTTCGCATCTTGACCTTCAACGGAAACTTCTATGCCGGTAACTTGATCATCTTTTTCAATTAAACCAAGAACGTCGGAATTTACAAAAATCGGAATTTCCCGCTCTTGCACATTTTTTGAAAGACCAGTCACGAGATATTCACCCACAGCCGATCCATCTTCAGGGCGATGGGTCCGCTTGGTGCTCATGCCGCCGGTGATGGTCAAATTATTGAGGCGAATCCCCAATGAATCCAGCCAATCAATGGCATCTGCAGAATTATCGACAAAATAATGAAGCATTTCTTGATCATTGGTCCCATGTCCGCCTGCTAACGTTTCATCGAAAAAGGCTTGGTTGGAATCAGTAATTCCTTCTGCTGCTTGAAATTTCGTCTCAGAAGCATTCATCCCAGAGCTAGCTTTATTCGTGTTCCCGCCAATGACGGGCATTTTTTCAAAAATAACAGGATTTAACCCGGCATCTTTGGCTTCAATTGCCGCTGACATTCCGGCGCCGCCAGAACCGACAATAATAATATCGTATTGATCTTCCATCGTGGACGGATCGCTGTAAGTTTTCGCTGACGCGCCACTGGCTACTTCAGCAGAAGTTTCGGTAGTGCTAGCGTTAGTGGAAGTTGAACTGCTAGAACTTGCGGAATCTTTTGGTTGGTCGGGGGCGCAACTCGCTAAAAATAATAAACTAGCGGCCAAACCCAATACTGTAGAAATTTTTTTCATCATTCTCTCCTTTTTTGACGTCTAAGCGCCACGTAAAATCATTTTCAGTTGGGAAATTTTAGGAAAATCCGCATCTGAAAAATGTATGAAAGCTTCGGTGAAAAAGTTATGAAACTTTTGTGAAAACTTTTCTGAAAGCATACCTTGGTTATTTTGCCACAGAAAAATTTTTCTGGCAAGGTAGTTTGTGACAAAAGTAATTTTTTGTCGAAAAAAATAAGCCGCAGCTATTGAAAGAATTACCATGATTAAATGATAGTTCTTTCAAGCTGAGACTTTTTGTGTTGGGCTATTTGTGTTGGCTATTTCACATTGCATTGATGAAATCACGCCTTACATTAAATGTTGATAGGCGCGCTCATTTTCCGTTTGTTGGATGCTGGACACTCTCTTAGCTGCTGCGCGCTTGGCGGATAAACATAGCGCTTGAATCGACAAGCCGGCGATAATTAAAAAACTGCCAATAATGGTCAAAGAAAAAATCAAACAAACTGCCCCGATTAACATTGTTAGTAAAAATCCGCGCCCTAAACTTTTTTCATTCATCATAATACCTCCAAATTTTTGTCCTGTTCTCGTTGAAATAAGCATACAAAAATAAGCGAAGCACAACATCAGTCTAAAGTTGGAAATTTTTCTAGGGATTAAGGGCTGGATGAGATTGGGACTTGCGAATAAAATTTTTTCCTGCAAGCTTTCTTTAATTATACATTTTTGTTATAATCAGACGAACTGATGAAAGGATGGAAATAATGAAAAAATATTTATACATAGCACTTGGCGGAATTTTCTTTACGCTAGGGACACTAGGAATTTTCTTGCCGATTTTACCAACTACCGGCTTTTACTTATTGACTGGCTTTTTCTGGATCCGCAGCTCAGAAAAATTACATCAACGTTTCGTAACTTCCCCACACTATCAAAAATACGTAGAAAAACCATTTCTTCAAAAACAAATGACTACTAAAAGCATGATCAAAATGTTTTTTGTCATGGGTCTAGTCTTTTTGATTCCGATTCTACTAGTGGATTTTACTTGGTTACGCTGGCTGCTAGTGGGAATTTACGCCGGGCATGTGGTGGGTCTGTCCCTTTATTTGAAGGGGAAAATCTTCAGAAAAGTTCCAGTTACAGCAGAGAAACCTTTAGATTAATTGCTTTTGTGGATTGATCACATTAGAATAACCGATTGATCTTCACCATATACAAAATTGTTATAAAAACTAAAACGGAACTTGTCGGGCGTTTGCCCGGCGAGTTTTTTTATTTGCGGGGATAGTTGGGCGAACTTTGTTTAAAAATTAAGACACGTTATTACTTTTTTTCAACTAACCAACTTTTTATTTACGCCGTTGATCAAGCAGCGAAATTTTGGCAATTCCTCAGCTGGTGGTGGTTGCGGGAGTGTCATCGGGTTTGCCTGTTGCGAGATTGAGCTGCTGTTTTCAAAGAGCGACGATGGCGCTGAGTTTTGTGGTTGCATTAATATCTCACTATTTTTTGGGTCAACTTCACTAGTATTTTTCAAAAAGTGTCGGCGCAAAAATCCCGTAAGTCTCTGCCACAATCCCCGCCCGCTTTTCAGAAATTTTTTCTCCAGCAAAAAGATCTCCGCCCGTTTAAAATAATGCTTTAAAAGCTGCCACAGCCGTTGGACAATTTTTGTCAGACACTGGCGTTTTAACAAACGCCGCAAAATACTGCGGACCATCGCTCCTAGTGGGAAATATTTTTTCTGGCCATCAGTTAACGTCTGGCGAATTTTTAACAATGCTACTTCTTTTAAAAAACGCAGATCACTGGGGTCCTCCCGATAAAATTTGACGATTCTTTTTTCCAAGGTGGTCATTTTCAAATTCATAAATTGCCGCGCCGAAAGTTTTGTAGTTTCCATATTTTTCTCCTCCATTTCAAGTCTTCTCACCTATTGATACGAAATGAAGGAGGTAAAATGTTTTACGAAATTACGCACTTTAGAAAAACTTAAGAAATGAATCGGCAGGAATCTCAAAAATTCCCTCTCTAAAAATTTACGGCAATTTGAAATAGAGTATCAACTTTCCATTTCAAAGAGATTTTCAATTTTACCAAGCAACGGCATAGCCCCCCACGCCGCCAGTTCATCTAAATATGGCGGATAAAAATCGTTTAACAAATATATTTTCTTGCCTGAAAAAAAAGCAATCGCGATTTCCGCAAAAGTGTTCGCGCCAATATAATTGGGAATTCCCATCTTCGTTTCATTCACCACCAGCACAGCGCCAGTCGTTTTATGGGCCACCTCATTAAAATATTTGGCAGACATCGCACGCTTAAATTGGTTCATTTTATTTTTATCAATACTTTTCCAGTCAGCCTCCTCAGGCGTAACAGCGGAAAATCCCCTTTGACTCAAAATGTTGGCACAATTTTTCATCTTCTCGATAAATTCCATGCTCCCTGATACAACAATCCTTTTCATGATGGAGACTCCTTTCTATGCTATTTTAAAAAAACTTGCCAACAAGAACGAGTACTCCCAGCTCATTTTTGTTGGCAAATTTTTTATTTTTTCATTAGATAATGGACGGAGTGGTTCGCAACTGTCAACTAATAATTGACAGTTGGACAACATAGTATATTTTTCAGAAACATATCCTGATATGTTTATTCAAACTCACCATCTAAATCTTCTGTTTTAATCTCGTAATATCCTTCATAATTATAGGAAGCATCCACGCCTTTGAAGAAAGTTTCCTTACTCAAATCATCAACCAATGCGTGACGCAGTAAATGTTTAATCTCGATATCTTTAATCGGACTACGCTGCATCGCCATTAAATAATCATCCTTATCAATTGCATTCCAGTCGATAATTTTCCCTAGCGATTTTTTGAAAATCAAATCCAGCCAAATACGCATACTTCGCCCATTTCCCTCACGAAAAGGATGTGCAACATTCATCTCAACGTATTTTTCCACAATATTATCGAAATTATTTTGTGGCATCTGATCAATATTAGCCAGCGCCACTTTCAGGTATACTACCGGAGAAAATCTGAACTGGTCTTTAGCAATATTCACACTGCGCATCTGACCAGCAAACTTATAAACATCCTGAAAAATGTAATCGTGAATCTCAGACAAACCCTTGAACGTACCCACCTCAAACTGATTAAGTTGACCAGTTTCAAACATTTGTTTAACACGTCTCTTGGTCAATAATTCTTCTTGTCGTCTAAGCTGGGCTGAATCATTAATCCCAAGTTTATTTTCTAAGACCATAAAATAATCAACTCCTTTTATAAAATCAATCGTCGTTTGTATCTTTACTCCTGATTTTTGGCATTTTCAGCTAAAACTTTTTCAATCGGATATTTCTCGGCGTTTTTTACTAGTTTTTCAGCGATAATTTCATCGACGTCAAAGCCTAATTTATCAGCCATTTGGTACGAGTAAATAATTACGTCTGCTAATTCTTCTTTCAGGCGCTCGGTATCTTTTCGACCTTCTTCAGCTGTTTTCCATTGAAATAATTCCAGCAACTCGCTAGCTTCCAAAGTGATGGATAAAGCCAGATCCTTTTCGTTATGATATTGACCCCAGTTACGATCGTTGATAAATTGTTTGATTTTTTCCATTGAGTTCATTTTTCAACATTTCTTTCTTAATAGATGCTGAGAATAATTATACTACTTCCTGGCTAACTTTCATCCTCTTGCATTTTTGCATCCCACTTTCTTTTCATTCTAAAAAATCTTGTTTTATTTCCATCGTTGGTTAGTTCAAAACTAGCTTCTCCTAAATGGTCATAATTCCATTCTCCAAATCTCTTTAAGGTCATAATTATGGCTTTTTTTATATCATCTGTTTCTTTTAGAAATTTCTTGATGTAAAATATTTTGCCGTCTTCAGCGATAGATGATCCTGTAAATTCCACAACTCCAATCTCTTTCACCAGTTCTCTCATTTCTCTGATTCGACTTGTTATCATAGCAGAAGAAACTGGCTTATTTTCTTCATTAAAACGAGGCGTATGACTGGATCTTAGCAAATATGGAGAATCTAGCAACGGCGAATCCGTGAATTCCATTGAGAAATAGTCCCAGCTAATACTAGTATTTTGTAGCAATGCAGCTTTAACTATCTCGAAAGATTTTTCAGTTAACTTTATGATTCTATTCAACGGTGATTTGCCTCTACCTTTTATAGAAATCGTTCGATCATCTTCATTTATATCAGTTTTTTTAATGAAAATCAATTCGTCATTCTTGGCACCGATGGTAAAACGGACACCTTCAAAAATAAGTAGCGGAACAACCACCGACTGCATATCATCGGCAATTTTAGCTAACTCATAAATATCTTCAAGTTGCAATCGGGCTGTGACTCTAGATTTTGCTTCATTCACATATTTCCCAATATCTTTTGGTCTCCAAGGTGACCCTTTAACATTGTCTTGGTTATGAATATGTGCAAAATTCACCATGAATTCTTGCATTTCGTTGAGCATTCTCATTCTGGTAGACATGCCATCTATCCCAGCGCTAATGATATTCGCTTCAACATATTGATCGACTTCTTTACGTGAAAACTCCCATACAGGAAGTTGAGCAGATTTTTCTTGTTTTTCTACTTCAATCAAAAAATTGTAAAAAGTGAAGAAGAGTGGTTTTTCGACAAAGACTTTAGAGTAATAAATCAAAAAGAGATATTTTAATAGTCCATAATAGTTGAATTGATAGCTATATTCTCTTTTTGTTTCCAAGTCACGAACCGTGCAATAAAAATTACCTTTTTCTGAACCAAGCATTGTAATATTGTTGGCCAAAATAACAAAGTGTTCTTTTTCCATGTCGTTAGGCCACAAATTATTCGAAACATCTAACCCAAATGCCCCAAGTAATTTCCCAAAAGTCTCTTTAAATCTCTCATCTGTTTCAATTTCAAATCTTTTCTCTTCCATTTTTTACTCCATTTCATCTCTATAAATTTTTAACGATAATTCTTTAACATGTTTCCAGGAACCGTACTCTTTAATTAAAGGGCCATAAGAAGGTAGCTCCCCATTTCTTTTCTCACCGTAAGTTTCTTTTGTAACGATTCCCTCTTTAAAAATTAGTTCTCCAACCTTGAACAAAAGCTTATCATTAACAAAACCGTACTTTGTTTCTCTTTTAGTTTTATCAAACAATACAGGTCTTCCCATGTTTTCCGTATTTTTTATCTTATACTTAGCCCTTCGGATTTTCTCAATCGGGTAACCAATTGTTTCCAAAATTTCTGACCAAGTCATCCCGGTATTATTGAGGTAGCTGTTAGGTGACGGCAATTTTTCATTATCATACTTCTCTTGGTAAATAGTTCGAGAAGGATAATCTTGCAATCCCAACCTTTCAATTTCTTTCTTCAATTCTAGCAACCATTCTAATGTTGTTTTACTGTCCCACACTACTGCCATTAGTGATCCTACTTTCTTTTCCTGTGGTAGATTATTCCGATTTACGAGCCTAAATTAGGAAAATTATTATCTGTTCTCATATGACAAAATACTGTTTAACATTGAAATAATTTCAGTAATTCACCAGTTTCCAAAGTGAGCAATTGAAGCTTTATTCCTGGTGATCTATTCCATCCAGAGAAAATCTCCAAAAAAAAAGCCCAAAATTTCAATCCAATTCGAGCTTCTTAACTTAATTTGTTAAATAATTTACATATACCTGCGAAGTGCAACGGTTTTTAATACCCATTGCATTTGATGGGCATCAGACTTTTACATCGGGTCCAGGAAATCATCATACCTTTGCCAAAACCCCAATTTTCAGTTACTGAATCGGCTACACTAGACTAGACAAAAAAAATAAGGTGTGTAGAATAGAAAAAAACACACTGGAGGAATTTTTATGTCAAGACGTCCACGAAGAACTTATTCAAAAGAATTTAAACAACAGGTAGTCGATCTATATCTAGCCGGAAAATCACGGGTAGAAATTATTCGTGAGTATGAATTAACCGCTTCTTCTTTTGATAAATGGATTAAACAAGCAGAAACCTCTGGTTCTTTCAAAGAGAAAGATAACTTGACCCCAGAACAAAAAGAAATGATCGCTTTGCGCAAGCGAAACCAACAGCTAGAAATGGAAAATGATATTTTAAAGCAAGCAGCGCTGATATTCGGACGAAAAGACAAGTAATTGATGCCAATAAGCACAAATACTCGATATCAGCGATGTGTAAAGTCTTAGGAATTTCCCGTCAAACGTATTATTACCAGCCAAAACTCGTAAAAAATGAAGCTGAATTGGAAGAAGCTATCACAGAAGAATTTGTTCGTAATCGCAAGGCTTACGGCACAAGAAAATTAAAACAAATCTTAGCGAATCGCGACATCCAAGTGAGTCGTCGGAGAATCGGTCGCATCATGAAACAACGGGGATTGAAATCGAGCTATACTTTGGCTCATTTCAAAAACCATTCCTCTTCCTGTAATGAATCAAAAACAGATAATATTTTAGCTCGAGATTTTAGAAATAAAGAGCCTCTGGAAGCTATTGTCACTGATTTAACTTATGTACGTGTTGGGAAAAAATGGCATTATATTTGTTTGATTCTTGATTTGTTCAATCGAGAAATTATTGGGTATTCTTGTGGCAAAAGAAAAGATGCAAGCTTGGTCAAGCGGGCTTTTACTCGTATTTCTTATCCATTGACAGAAGTGCAGCTCTTCCACACCGATCGTGGAAAAGAATTTGACAATCAAACGATTGAAGAGATTATTGGAGCCTTTGGCATTACTCGCTCTCTGAGCAAAAAAGGTTGTCCTTATGATAATGCAGTAGCTGAATCTACATACAAGTCAGTGAAGGTAGAATTTGTTCATCAATTTCGGTTTGAGTCTTTGGAACAGTTAGAATTAGAATTATTTGACTACGTCAATTGGTGGAATCATTTACGATTGCATGGGACACTTGGTTACGAGACACCAATTGGATTTCGTTATCAGAGATTGGCGAAGCGAACCCTTGATAATGAGCGCGGATATGATACACCGAGTGAGGCGGCTTCATTCATTTGAGTGAGCTTCTGCCGTAGAGAATCATATCCGAGGAGGCTCATTGTCAAGGGCAATCGGAATAATAACACGAGACAAAAAATGACACCTTATAAATTTTGTCAAAAAAAGTGTTGCCATTTCACCCTCAGATTGCTAACGATTGGTTAACATGGGTATATGACAAAGCAGAAAAAGAAGGAATAACCTTTAAAAGGATAACTCCTCACGGTTTTAGGCATACGGCTTGTTCTCTTATGTTTGAAAGTGGCGCAAGTATTAATGAGGTTCAAAAACGTTTAGGACACAAAGACGTTAAAACCACAATGAACATTTATAGCCACGTTACCCCTAAACAAGCAGAAAATACTAGCCAAAAATTAGCAAATTATCTTGCACAATAAACAAATAGATAGGATTTTAGATAGGATTTCTAATTTAAGACAAAATAAAAAAGATAGGAAAGGCTCTATAAAGCCAATCCTAGCTATTATTTAAGGGTTATCCCACAGACCCTTCCATTTCCATCCCAATTAATCGATTGAGTTCAACGGCGTATTCCATGGGTAATTCTTTGGTAAATGGTTCCACAAAGCCCATCACGATCATTTCAGTGGCTTGGGCTTCAGTCAAACCTCTACTCATCAAATAAAATAATTGTTCTTCGGAAATTTTGGAAACTTTGGCTTCGTGTTCTAGATTGACCTTCGAATTATGAATTTCATTAAACGGAATCGTGTCCGATTTAGAAAATTCATCCATAATAATCGTGTCACATTCAATATGTGACATACTGCCGGCGGAATTTTTGGCAAATTTTACTTCGCCGCGATAATCTACTTCGCCGCCATTTTTAGAAATACTTTTGCTGACAATCGTGCTGGAAGTATTGGGTGCGTTATGAAGCATCCGGGCGCCGTTATCTAAAACAATTCCTTTGCCGGCCACAGCGATACTCAACATGGTTCCCCGAGCGCCTTGTCCATTCATATAAACAGAAGGATATTTCATAGTAACTTTGCTGCCCAGGTTGCCGTCCACCCATTCCATCGTGGCATTTTCCATCGCCACAGCGCGTTTGGTTTCTAGCGAGTAAACATTGTTGGACCAGTTTTGAATCGTTGTGTAGCGGCAGTAACCATCTTTTTTCACAAAAACTTCCACAACAGCCGCGTGCAAACTATCTGACGAATAAGTGGGCGCCGTACAGCCCTCGACATAATTCACGCTGGCTCCTTCATCGACAATAATCAACGTCCGTTCAAATTGACCCGTGTTAGCCGAATTAATTCGGAAATACGATTGAATCGGTGTTTCGGTCCGAACGCCTTTTGGTACATAAATAAAGCTTCCGCCTGACCAACATGCTGAGTTTAAAGCAGCTAATTTATTATCGGCTGCCGGCACCAAGGTCGCGAAATATTCTTTAAATAATTCTGGATATTCTTTGAGCGCCGAGTCAGTATCGGTGAAAATAATCCCCAACTTCAAAAATTCGTCTTTCATATTGTGATAAACAACTTCTGATTCATATTGCGCGGAAGAGCCCGCCAAATGCGCCCGTTCTGCTTCTGGCACACCTAAACGTTCAAAAGTTTTTTTAATATCTTCTGGTACATCGTCCCAAGAGCGGGCTTTTCGATCTGCTGAGCGGATAAAATAATTAATTTTATCTAGTTCCAACTCTGATAAATCGGGTCCGTAGCTCGGCATTTTTAATTTATTATAAATGGCTAAAGATTTCAAACGAAATTCCAGCATCCATTCTGGTTCCTCTTTGGCCGCAGAAATTTTGCGAATGACGTCTTCTGATAAGCCTACACCAGTCGTATAGACAGGAGTGACGTCATCGTGAAAGCCATATTCGTATTCATTTTCTTCATTTTTAATGTCAGTCATCTTGTTCCTCCTTGTCAACAGCTTGATATAAAGCTTTCCAGGCCAATGTGGCGCATTTGATTCGCGCTGGAAATTTTGCTACACCGGATAATAAGCCGGCATCGCCAAGTTCATCTGGTGCTTCAATTTCTCCTTGAACCATTTTGGAAAAATCTAAAACCAATTGTTGGGCTTCTTCCACTGTTTTTCCTAAGACGGCATCCGTCATCATGGACGCTGAGGCGGTGGAAATCGAGCAGCCGGATCCGTCAAAAGCAATTTCAGATATTTTCCCGTCGTCTATTTTTACTTGTAAAGAAATCACATCGCCGCAAGTTGGATTGTTCAGCTCAATTTCGTTAGTCGCATCGCCGGATAATTTTCCGTGATGATGAGGTTGGGCTGAATGTTCCAAGATGACTTGGCGGTATAACGTGTCTAATTTAGAAAGTCCCATGGTTAAAAAACTCCTTTGTGGCATAAATCGCAGCAACAAGTTTGTCGCAATCTTCTTTCGTATTGTATAAATAAAAACTAGCTCGGCAAGTCGCCGGCGTGTCTAAGTAACGCATTAAAACTTGCGCGCAGTGATGTCCGGCGCGCACGGCAATGCCTTCCATATCAAGAGCCGTCGCCACATCATGGGGATGCAATCCTACCAGATTAAACGCCACGACACCGGTATGTAAACTAGAATCTTGCGGTCCGTAAATCGTTAGTCCGGGAATTTCTTCTAATTGAGGCAACAAATAATTGATTAATTCTTGCTCATGGGCAACGATATTTTCCATTCCCACCGCATTTAAATAATCAATCGCCGCACCTAATCCAATGGCTCCGGCAATATTTGGCGTCCCTGCTTCAAATTTCCAAGGCAATTCTTTCCAAGTGGAATGATCTTCGTAAACGAAATCAATCATTTCGCCACCAAATTCTATTGGCTCCATTTGCTCTAAATATTTTTCTTTGCCATATAAAATACCAATTCCAGTAGGTCCTAACATTTTATGGCCGGAAAAAGCGAGGAAATCACAATCGATTTTTTGAACATCCACTGGCAAATGGGGCACAGCTTGCGCAGCGTCCACTACCATAACCGCACCAGCCTGATGGGCCAGTGTGGTTAGCTCTTCAACGGGGTTAACGACACCCAATACATTTGAAGCGTAAGCTAAAGAAACAATTTTCGTTTTGCTTGATAATTTTTCTTTGAAATCAGCGAGATCCAGTTGCCCGTCTGCCGTTAAATTCGTGTAAATTAATTTGGCGCCCGTTTTTTTGGCCACTTGTTGCCAAGGAATAATATTGGAATGGTGCTCCATATATGAAATTAATATTTCATCGCCGTCTTTAAGAATAGCACCACCAAAACTTTCGGCCACCCAATTTAAACTAGTCGTCGTGCCGCGGGTGAACAAAACTTCTTTCGTACTTCCCGCATTAATAAAGGCTCGCACTTTTTCTCGGGCGTCTTCATAATCTTTAGTAGCCCGCTCCGCTAAAGTATGGACGCCACGATGAACGTTGGCGTTGTCTTCTTGATAATATTTTTGCAAAACATCAAGAACGGCTTGCGGTTTTTGGGTGGTAGCCGCGTTATCTAAATAAACGAGTGGCTCATCGTTGACTTCTTGAAATAAAATTGGAAAATCTTTTTTTAATTCATCAAATTTCGGCATGTAATTTCCCTTCAATCACTTCAATAAATTCATCACGGGTTTTTTTCACCGGAATGGCCGTAATGACTGAACCGAGAAATCCGCGAATCACTAAACGTTGAGCTTGATCTTCTTTTAAGCCACGACTCATCAAATAATATAATTCTGATGGATCCAGTTGGCCAACCGAAGCAGCGTGTCCAGCCGTGACGTCGTTATCGTCAATTAATAAAATCGGATTCGCATCGCCACGAGCACCGTCAGAAAGCATTAGCACTCGACTTTCTTGTTGCGCATCGGAACCGTGCGCCCCTTTTAAAATATGACCAATCCCATTAAAAGTTAACGTGGCTTGATCCATAATCACCCCATGTTGCAAAATATGTCCTACTGTATGAGGAGCTTTATTTGTCACTCGGGTATCGATAATTTGTTTTTGTTGACCGGAACTAATAGCTACAGCTTTAATTTCTGAGTGGGCGCCGTCGCCTACCAAATCCGTATCAAAGTCGGCTAAAATATTGCCATCACTCATCACACCAATCGCCCAATCAATCATGGCATCTTTTAACAAATAACCACGGCGATTCACATAGGCGGTCACATTTTTGCCTAGTTGATCCATAGCGGAATATTTCACCGTTGAACCAGGTCCGGCGATAACTTCGGCGATAATATTGGCGGAAATCTCCACCTCACTTTCAGTCGGTGCAATAAATCGTTCCAAATAAGAAAATTTCGCATTCCGTCCAGCCACAATTAAGACGTGTTTTACATAAGCTCGGTTAGTGGCAGTTTGGGCAAAAACTACTTCAATCGGTTCTTTAATTTCAACATTGTCTGGCACATATAAAAACGAACCGTTATCCACAAAGGCAGAATGAAAAGCTGTTAATTTATTTTCATCAGCTTTCACCGCAGTCGTCATATAATATTTTTTAACAAGCTCTGGATAGTCGGCAATCGCACTTTGCAAATCACAAAAAATCACACCAGCATCAATTAAATCCTGCGGTAATTGGGAAAAATTCGTCACGCTATCTGTTTGAAATAAGAAAGGTTGATTTTCCATCCCCAAAAAATCAGGCAAGATATTCGCTGATAATTCTTCACTTGTTTCAAAATCATTTTCTGCAAGTGGTTGATTCAATAATTTAAAATCATTATATTTCGCTCTTTGAAAAGAAGGCAACTTCAAGGTATCGATTAAGGCCAGAGCTTCCTGACGTTTTTCTAAAAACCAAGCCGGCTCTTCTTTTCCCAGTGAAAATAGGTTGAGTTTTTCTTTTAAATTTTCCATCATAACCTCTACAATTCTTCTCGGTAATCAATGCCTAATTCTTCAGCAATCGTAGCGTACCCTTGTGCTTCCAACTGTTTTGCAAGTTCGGCGCCGCCGGTTTTAACAACGCGACCTTCCATCATAATATGCACCACATCAGGTGTAATATAATCTAGCAAACGTTGGTAATGGGTAATAATCATCGCCCCAAAATTTTCGCCCCGCATAGCATTGACACCGCGAGAAACAATTTTCAACGCATCAATATCAAGTCCGGAGTCGATTTCATCAAGAATGGCAAAAGTTGGTTCAATCATCAACAACTGCAAAATTTCATTTCGTTTTTTTTCACCGCCAGAAAATCCTTCGTTTAAATAACGTTCGGCCATTTCTTCAGGCATATTTAATAGTTCCATTTTTTCATCTAATTTTTTAATAAACTTCATCACCGAAATTTTATCGTCTTCTCCGCGTTTGGCATTCATTGCCGCCCGCATAAAGTCAGCGTTAGTTACTCCGGCAATTTCGCTTGGGTATTGCATCGCCAAAAATAAACCCGCCCGCGCGCGTTCATCAACAGCCATCGCCAAAACATCTTGACCGTCTAGCAAAATTTCCCCTTGGGTCACTTGATAATGAGGATTGCCCATAATAGCCGCCGACAAAGTAGATTTCCCTGTGCCGTTTGGTCCCATGATGGCGTGAATTTCGCCGGTTTTCATGGTGAGGTTAACCCCTTTTAAAATTTCTTTTGTACCCTCTTCGTCCTCCACACCAACGTGAAGATTTTTTATTTCAAGAACTGACATAATTTCCTCCTAAAAATGCTTCAACGCACAATTAAACAACAGACCTATTTTAACCTAATTGAGACCATTTCTCAAACATCAGAATTGAAAACGACTTAAAAGAGCCGAAAGTGTTTTCTTCTTTAGAATTAGTTTAAAAAGAAGGACCAGCATCATTTCGCCGGTCCTTCTTTTTAAACTATATTTTATGATCCTTTTTACACTAATTCGGGAGCATCTTCTTGAAATTGGGCATGATATAATTTTTCGTAAAAGCCTTGTTTAGCTAATAAACTTTCGTGTGTCCCTTGTTCAATAATATGCCCGTGTTGCATAACTAAAATTAAATCAGCCTCGCGAATTGTCGACAAACGGTGAGCAATCACAAAACTCGTTCGTCCTTCCATCACTTTATTCATGGCTTTTTGAATCAATCCTTCTAATCGTGTATCGACAGAAGAGGTTGCTTCATCCAAAATTAAAATTTTCGGATCTTTAATCACAGCTCGAGCAATGGTCATTAATTGTTTTTGTCCCAAAGAAATATTGGAACCTTCTTCATTAATTTCCATTTCATAACTGTCTGGCATGGTGCGAATAAAATGATCCACGTTAGCGGTTTTGGCAGCGTCGACCACTTGATAGTCATCGGCGTCTAGTTTCCCAAAGCGAATATTTTCCATAATCGTTTCGTGATATAACCAAGCATCTTGTAAGACCATCCCGAATAAGGCCCGCACCGATTCGCGCGGCATTTGTTTTGTATCGACGCCGTCAATTTTAATGGCGCCTTCGTCAACATCGTAAAAACGCATCAATAAATTAATCAAAGTCGTTTTACCCGCTCCCGTTGGTCCAACAATGGCCACCGTTTGCCCAGGCAGGACAGAAAAATTCAAGTCTTCAATTAGTGGTTGCTCTTTTTTATAAGAAAAGCTGACCTGTTCAAAATCTACCCGACCAGAAAATTGACTGACTGGAAATGCACTAGCCGGTTGCACATTGTCCATCGTAACTACTTCTTCGGCTTCATCAAGAATCGAAAACACCCGCTCAGTCGCCGCCGATGCACTTTGCAAAACAGAAGACAACTGGGTGATATTGCCCATGGGTTGGGAAACTTGCCAAATATATTGAACGAAGGCTTGCAATTGCCCTACCACAATCGCGCCTGAAATCACCGACAGCGATCCTAAAATCGCAATTCCGATATAGGCGCTATAAGCGGTTAAAGAAACTAGTGGCATCATTAAGCCAGAAATAAATGCCGAACGAAAGCCGAAGTAATTTAAAGTATGGTTAATTTTTTTAAAACCATTCAACGTTTCTTCTTCTTGTCCGTATAATTTCAAAACGGAAAAGCCAGTTAATTTTTCTTGGACAAAACCATTGAGATCTCCTAAAGCATCTTGTTGGCCTTTGAAATATTTTTGCGAATAGTGAATAATCGTTCGGGAAATAATCAAAGACAACGGAATCATCAACATCGCCAACAGCGCCATTTTGACATTGATATAAAACATCATGGAAACTGCTGTGACAATCGACAGAAACGCTGAAACGATGGCAATAAAACTTTGCTGCATCGCCCCGCTGACCGCATCCACATCATTGGTTACCCGAGAAAGTAAATCACCTTGTTGATGGGTATCGAAAAATGAAACCGGCAAGCGATTAATTTTTTTGGAAATGTCATTACGCAAATCTTCCATCGCCGACTGCACCACATTGGTCATGGCAAATCCGGCCACCAACTGCACGATAGTATTGGCAATACCAATCGCCAAAAACAAACCTAATACTTTTAAAATATACGTAAAATCTAACGACTCTCCGGCAGTCAAATTTTCTTGAATTTTAGTAGCCGGCAAGCCGGAAATATACGGCAACGCCGCATTAGTCGCCACTGTTAAAACAGTCGCCAGTAAAGCCAAAATAAATTTACCACGGTAAGGCTTAATATAAGTGAAGAGGCGGTTTAAACTTGCAAGATTTTTTTTCATGCTAATTCCTCCTCCGTTAATTGCGATGAGGCAATATCATAATAAAGGGGACAAGTTTCTAATAGCTCACGATGGCTACCGATGCCCGCCACTTCGCCTTCATTTAAAACAATAATTCGATCAGCTTGCATAATTGTTGAAACTCGTTGCGCCACAATAAAGACTGTCGATTGCAGAGTCACTTCTTTTAGGCGCGCTCTTAATATGGCATCGGTTTGATAATCTAAAGCTGAAAAAGAATCATCAAAAACATAAATATCTGGTCGGCGAATAATTGCTCGAGCAATGGCCAATCGTTGTTTTTGTCCACCGGAAAAATTACTGCCGCCTTCTGCTAATTCTTCTTGCAGTTGACCAGGTTTTTCCATAATAAATTCTTTCGCTTGAGCAATATCAATTGCTGCATCTAATTCTTCAGGCGTAGCATCAATTTTCCCTTGCCGTAAATTTTCTTCAATCGTGCCGGTAAATAGTGTCGCTTTTTGCGGAATGTAACCAATCTTTTTTCGCAAAGCATCTAATTTATACTCTTTCACATCGACACCATCAATTGTAATTTCACCGGAAGTGACATCAAAAAATCTTGGCAACAATTGAATAAGCGTGGATTTTCCGGAACCGGTACTCCCAATAAAGGCCACCGTTTCACCGGGGCTAGCGGTAAATGAGACGTCACGAATCACCGGTTGCTCCGTATGTCCTGGATAAGCAAAAGTCACATGGTTAAATACAACCTCGCCATGCGTTTTGGTTTCCGTCACTCCATTGACTGGGGAAGTGATCAAAGGTTCTGTGGCAAAAGCTTCTTCAATCCGCCGCGCCGAAACGCTAGCTCGCGGATAACTCATAAAGACTGTCGCAAACATCATAAAGGAAAACAAAGCGTGAAAAATATATTCAATAAAGGCAATTAAATTCCCCACTTGCAAGGTGCCGGCCCCGATTTGACGAGCGCCAAGCCAGATTACTACAACCATGACAATATTAAACAAAAAGAAAAATCCCGGTTGCGCTGAGACCATTAATTTAAATAATTTTTTCGAACTACTTGTATATTCGTCGTTGACTTTTTGGAATCTTTTTTCTTCGTGATCTTCATTTACAAAAGCCCGAATCACTCGCAAACCTGATAAGTTTTCCCGCAAAATACTATTAATTTTGTCGAGATTTTTTTGTTGCCGATCAGATAATGGCGCCGAAATTTTAGCTAC
This sequence comes from Enterococcus timonensis, assembly GCF_900104595.1. Taxonomy (GTDB): domain Bacteria; phylum Bacillota; class Bacilli; order Lactobacillales; family Enterococcaceae; genus Enterococcus_J; species Enterococcus_J timonensis. The sequence continues at coordinate 106,391 of NZ_FNVY01000004.1, read as the reverse complement.
AACGACTACCCCGATTAATAAAAAGGGCAAGGCAATTAAAACCGTCAAAGATAAATTAGGACTAGTGCGCATCACCAAGTAAAGACTGGCAATAAACATCATGGGCGTCATAAAGCCCGTTCTTAAAACCATCCCTAAAAAAAGCATAATTTGATATGGATCATTAGTGGTCCGGGTAATTAATGAACTGACACCTAATTTTTCATATTCGGTATGAGAAAAAGTTTGCATTTTTTCAAATAAATCATCCCGAATATCGCGAATCACATTGGTGGTCATTTTAGCGCCGATAAGTCCTAGCAAAATATTTAAAACAATACCTACTACAACGACCACCACCATTAAGCCGCCGGTGCGATAAATTTCGCTTGGATTATTATCGGCAATCCCGCCGTCAATCATTTGCGCCAGTAAGGTTGGCAGTCCAAGTTCAATTAAAATAAAACCAAAGACACATAAAAAGTTGGCCAACAATAATTTTTTGTAGCGTAGTAAATACCGCATCATTAATTTCATTTACTCATCTCCTCTTGACATCTAAAATCTAAAAAAATTCGCCTTTTTCCAATTTAGCACAAAGAAGCCCGAGAGTAAAACTTTTTTACCGCCAAATAAAAGTCCGACGCTATACAATAAAAATTGTATATGCTAAAATATAAGCAACGAGTAAACGGGTATTGCTAATTTATTTTTACGAAAAACGAAGACAGGCGTCTTTGTTCGTTAAAAACTTTTCTTTTTAACGAAGATAAATGAACAGGTGGCGTGTACACCTGATTTGTGTTGCCTTAATGCGAGTAAAATTAACTATTTAAAGGAGAATGTATATGATATACAAAGTCTACTATCAAGTAAGTAAAGAACGGAACCCTAAACGGGAACAAACACAATCACTATATATCGAAGCAGAAAATATTGTTGACGCCCGCGCCCGCGTGGAACAAAATACACCTTACAATATTGAATTTGTCCAGGAGTTAGATGACAAACATCTTGCTTATGAAAAAGAGAATGCGAACTTCTCATTAACGGAGTTTTAAAATGAAACTATCGATTAAAAATAACGAAACAGCTGTTTTTGCCATTGGCGGACTCGGCGAAATCGGGAAAAATACGTATGGCGTTCAATTTCAAGATGAAATTATTATTATCGATGCCGGTATTAAATTTCCTGAAGATGAACTGTTAGGCATTGATTATGTAATTCCTGATTACAGTTACATCATCCAAAATTTGGCTAAAGTCAAAGCTTTAGTCATCACTCACGGACACGAAGATCACATCGGCGGCGTCCCTTATTTGTTACGCCAAGCCAATATTCCAATTTATGCTGGTCCGCTAGCGTTAGCTTTAATTACTAATAAATTAGAAGAGCACGGTTTGCTGCGTGATGCTGAATTGCATGAAATTAATGAAGAAACGATTATTAAATTCCGCAAAACTTCCGTTAGTTTTTTCCGCACCACCCACTCGATTCCTGATGCTTTAGGCGTTGTTGTGAAAACCCCAAGTGGTAATATCGTGGAAACAGGAGATTTTAAATTTGACTTCACTCCAGTTGGCGAACCTGCTAACTTGCATAAAATGGCTCGCATCGGTGAAGAAGGCGTGCTTTTATTAATGTCTGATTCCACCAATGCCGAAATTCCAACTTTTACAAAATCAGAACAAGTTGTTGGGCAATCTATTTCAAAAATTATTGAAAAAGTTGAAGGCCGGATTATTTTTGCCAGCTTTGCTTCCAATATTTTCCGTTTGCAACAAGCCGCTGAAGCCGCTGTGAAAAACGGTCGGAAAATCGCCGTCTTTGGTCGCTCCATGGAAAATGCGATTGCTAATGGTCAAAGACTTGGTTACATTACTATTCCAGAAGAAAATTTTGTCGATGCTCAAACAATTAATCGGATGCCAGCTAATGAGACGATGATTTTATGTACCGGATCACAAGGTGAACCCATGGCTGCTCTTAGTCGGATTGCTAACGGGACCCACCGTCAAATCACTGTGCAACCTGGCGATACAGTTATTTTCTCTAGTTCGCCAATTCCCGGAAATACTACAAGTGTTAATCACTTAATTAATTTACTTTCTGAAGCCGGTGCTGAAGTGATTCACGGCAAAGTCAACAACGTCCATACATCTGGTCACGGTGGTCAAGAGGAACAAAAATTAATGCTTCGTTTAATGAAACCAAAATTCTTTATGCCCATTCACGGTGAATATCGAATGCAAAAAGTGCATGCCGGTTTAGCTCAAGCAACGGGTGTCCCTGAGGAAAATTGTTTTATCCAAGAAAATGGCGATGTATTAGCACTGACTTCTGACTCCGTTCGTTTCGCTGGTCACTTTGGTGCAGACGATGTCTACATCGACGGCTCTGGAATTGGCGACATTGGAAATGTTGTCTTGCGCGATCGCCGAATTTTATCTGAAGAAGGTCTCGTTTTAGCTGTTGTCACTGTTGATATTGCTAAAAAAGAAGTGATTGCTGGACCAGATATTTTATCGCGGGGATTTGTCTACATGCGAGAATCTGGCGAAATGATTCAAGAAGGCCAACGCATTTTGTATAACGCCCTCTTGAGCGCCTTGCAACAACCACAAGTTACCCCCGCCCGCCTAAGAGACGCCATGAACGACGCCTTACAACCCTTCCTATTCGAAAAAACCGAACGCCACCCAATGATTTTATCCATGATCATGGAAGAAGATTAAAAACCAAGGATGTCGAGAAGGCGTTTAATGGTGTAGAAATTTAGCAAAATGGTGTAAGTCAACTTGTTGACTGAAAGTATTTTGTCTAATTTCCTAACCATTGCCTTCGAGACACCGACGAATAAGGTTGTCGAGGGTGTGATTAAGGCTGTAGAAAAATAGGAAAATTGAGGAAGAATGGTACATTCTCCGGAAATTTTATCTTTTTTCCTAAGCCTTGCACCTGAGACACCGTTGAATAAGGATGTCGAAGCGTCATTTAGAAACGTAGAGAAATAGGAAAATTTTTTCAAATCGTTTTTTGATTTTAAAATAATTTTATCTTTTCTCCTAGTTTCTGACGCTGAGACACCGTCAATAAAGATGTCAAACAATACCAAAAAAATAACCGCCGAAAACAACTTTCGCTGTTTTCGGCGGTTATTTTACGCTCTTTTTATTTCCAAATTATTATCCAAAAGCCCGCCTTCGTTTTTCAAAACGAGAAACCCTGAAGCAGACACGTCAATCACCAAGTGTCCGCTCAAAAAATTTTCCTCGTAAGCAGAAAAATAAAAATGTAAGTCTTTATCGGTTATTTCAATGGTGTATTGCTCCGGAACCTGACTTATGGCCACTAGCAAAAAGCGATCGCCAATCATACAACAACCTTCTGCTGAAGAATATGGATTGGAGCCGTCATTTGCCAAGAGCAAAAAATTTTGATAGTTTTGCGGAAATTTTTCTCGAGCTTTTGGACTAACCGTGATGAACATTTTTCGACCTACTTTCTAGTGATTCAGTGCATTGAACAATCCGCCAATTGTGGCATCTTCTAAAATTAAAACCTCACCGTCTAGCAAGACTTGTTTCACGCGATAATAATCTTCAAACGGTGGTACTTCCAAGTATTCTGCTGCCAAAAAATCAGCGGCTGTTTTGTACTCTGCTTTTTGCCAATTTTGACCGTCTTTTGAAAAATCAATTTCTAACATAAAAATCCCTCGCTTTCTTTTCTGCCCTCATTATAATTTTTTTGGCAGTAGTTAGCGAGGAATTTGTCTTAAGCGATTTCTTTAAATTCAGAAAGCAATTGATACGTTGCCGCATACGCCTGACATGCATCAGCTGGCACGGCGAAATTATTACTAATTTGAGCTAGTTGATTAAGTTCCGGGGTCACGTCGGCATTTGCATCCGCGCTAATTTTATCTCTTAGCAAGATAAATTCTTTCCGCACATCGGCAAGTTCTGGATGGTGTCCACCATGTACTTTCAAAATTTGGCTGGTGAAAAATTCTAACTTAGGCATTTCTTCTTTAATAAATGTTTGTCGATTCATTTCAATTCCTTCTTTCTGAACTAAGTATAGCGCCTCATCTCGTCAAAAAAATTGATCTAAATCAAGAAAAGCGAAAATGCCGCAGCATTTTCGCTTTTTCTTTTTTTCTATTCCAAAACTTTCTTCAAATAAAACCCGGTGTAACTATCTTTATTTTTGGCAACTTGTTCTGGTGTTCCGGTAGCAACGATCATGCCGCCACCATCGCCGCCTTCTGGACCTAGGTCAATCAGATAATCGGCTGACTTAATGACATCCAAATTATGTTCAATGACTAAGACGGTATTGCCTTTGTCCACCAAACGTTGCAAGACTTCCAGTAAGCGTCCAATATCGTCCGTGTGCAAACCAGTTGTTGGTTCGTCCAAAATATAAAAGTTTTTACCGTTAGAAATTTTGTGTAACTCAGAAGCTAACTTCATCCGTTGGGCCTCACCACCAGATAAAGTTGTCGCCGGTTGGCCTAATTTTACATAGCCTAAACCAACGTCTAAGATTGTTTGTAATTTGCGGGCGATTTTTGGAATGGGTTGGAAAAATTCCACTGCATCTTCTACCGTCATCTCTAAAATATCAGAAATATTCTTGCCCTTATAGCGCACTTCTAGCGTCTCAGAATTATAACGGGTGCCATGACAAACTTCACAAGGCACATACACGTCGGGCAAAAAGTGCATTTCAATTTTCAAAATGCCGTCGCCTTTACAAGCTTCACAACGTCCGCCTTTCGTATTAAAACTAAAGCGCCCTTTTTTGTACCCGCGAATTTTTGCTTCATTCGTTTTGGCAAAAAGATCGCGAATATCATCAAAAACACTCGTATACGTTGCCGGATTACTTCGCGGCGTGCGGCCGATGGGGCTTTGATCGATATTAATAATTTTTTCAATGTTTTCAAAACCAGTAATTTTTTTGAATTTCCCCGGTTTTTCTGAATTATGGTTAATTTTTTGCGCCAATGCTTTTTTCAAAATCTGATTGACTAACGTCGATTTCCCGGAACCAGAAACACCAGTGACTGCCACGAATTTCCCTAGTGGAAAATCAACCGATAAATTCTTCAAATTATTTTCAGTTGCGCCAGTAATTCGGATTTTATTACCAGTCCCTTTTCGGCGTTTTTCTGGTACAGGAATTTTTTTCTTGCCAGATAAATAAAGTCCGGTAATCGAGTTAGGATTATTTTTGACTTCTTCAGGCGTGCCACTGGCGACAATTTCTCCACCAAGTGCCCCAGCCCCAGGTCCGACATCAATCAAATAATCACTAGCCATCATCGTATCTTCATCGTGCTCCACCACAATTAACGTATTGCCGAGATCGCGCATTTTTTTCAGCGACTCAATTAAGCGGTCGTTATCTCTTTGGTGCAAACCAATCGAAGGTTCATCTAAAATATATAAAACCCCTGACAAATTCGAACCGATTTGCGTAGCTAAACGAATCCGTTGCGCCTCCCCGCCAGATAAACTTCCCGCAGAGCGCGCCAATGTTAAATAATCGAGACCAACATTTTTCAAGAAAGTTAACCGATCGCCGATTTCTTTTAAAATCGGACTTGCAATCATCGTTTCTTGTTCCGTTAAAGTCAGATTTGTCATAAAATCAAGATTTTTTTGAATTGCTAATTGGGAAATCTCCCCGATATTTTTGTGATTGACTTGAACAGACAATGCTTGGGGATTCAACCGCAGACCGTGACAAGATTGACAAGTGAGTTCTGCCATATAGCTTTTCATTTGCCCGCGAGTGAAATCAGAATTGGTTTCTTTATAGCGGCGAGAAATATTAGTCACCACCCCTTCAAACGGCACTTCTACATCCCGGACACCACCAAATTCATTTTCATAATGAAAATGAAACGTTTTACCGTTCGAACCATTTAAAATAATTTCTCGATGTTCTGCTGGCAATTTTTTATAAGGACGATCCAAATCAATACCGAAATCGTCGCAAGCTTGTTGCAACATAGTCGGATAATAATTGGAGCTGATGGGATTCCACGGAGCAATCGCACCTTCCCGCAATGTTTTATTTTCATCGGGAATAACCAGATCTAGATCCACTTCTAATTTAATTCCTAATCCGTCACACTCAGGGCATGCCCCAAATGGCGCGTTAAAAGAAAACAGGCGTGGTTCAAGTTCTCCTACCGTAAAGCCGCAATAAGGACAGGCATAATGTTCAGAAAAGAGCATCTCTTCTCCGCCAATCACATCCACCAAAGCATAGCCATCTGCCAAACGCAAACAGGCTTCAAATGAATCGAACAAGCGGGAACGAATCCCTTCTTTGACGACAATCCGATCGATGACAATGGCAATATCATGTTTTTTAGTTTTTTCTAATTCCGGAAGCTCAGAAATTTCGTAAAGTTCGCCATCGATTCTAACTCGCACATAACCTTCTTTTTGAATCGTTTCAAATACTTTTTTATGTTGGCCTTTTTTGGCCTTGACGACTGGCGCCATAATTTGGACGCGGGTTTTTTCTGGTAAAGCTAAGACTTGGTCCACCATTTGTTCCACGGATTGGGAAGTAATTTCAATATGGTCGTTAGGACAAATAGGATGCCCGACTCGAGCATATAAAAGTCTTAAATAATCATTAATTTCCGTGACCGTCCCCACCGTTGAGCGGGGATTTTTACTAGTCGTTTTTTGATCGATGGAAATCGCCGGTGACAAGCCGTCAATCGAGTCGACATCTGGTTTATCCATTTGGCCGAGAAATTGCCGCGCATAAGCTGACAAACTTTCCACATAGCGCCGTTGTCCTTCTGCATATAAAGTATCAAAAGCTAGCGAACTTTTTCCCGAACCAGATAAGCCGGTAACGACTACTAATTTGTCCCGGGGAATCGTCACGTCGATATTTTTTAAATTATGGGCGCGAGCGCCGTGAATCACAATTTGGTCATTTGCCAAAATAGTTCCTCCGTTATCTTTTTCAAAGTGTCTTCATTTTTCTTCGATATTATAAAGCGCGGATTTCTAAAATCGAATCCCGCAAAGTGGCAGCCGTTTCAAAATCAAGGGCCTTAGCCGCAGCTTTCATCTCTTCTTCTAATTTTTTCACTAGTGCTTTGCGTTGTTCTTTCGACAAATCTTTCAACGGTGGCACTTCGCTCCCGGTTGTCCCGGTCACTTCTTTAGTGAAGGATATGGAATCGCGAATTTCTTTAATAATCGTTTGCGGCGTGATGCCGTGTTCTTTATTATACGCTTCTTGGGTGGCCCGGCGCCGAGACGTTTCACTCATGGCTCTTTCCATGGAATCTGTCACGCGATCGGCATATAAAATAACTTTCCCGTTGGCATTTCTAGCAGCTCGGCCAATCGTTTGCACGAGTGAACGTTCACTCCTCAAAAATCCTTCTTTATCGGCATCCAAAATCGCCACTAAAGAAACTTCCGGCACATCGATTCCTTCTCTAAGTAAATTAATTCCGACTAAGACGTCAAATTCACCCCGACGCAAATCACGAATAATTTCCGTCCGCTCTAATGTTTTAATATCTGAATGGAGATATTTGACTTTAATGCCCATTTCTTTAAAATAATCCGTCAAGTCTTCCGACATTTTTTTAGTTAAGGTCGTGACAAAAACCCGCTCATTTTTTTCAGCGCGGTCATTAATTTCCCCAACGAGATCATCAATTTGCCCCATAATTGGCCGCACTTCAACGATTGGATCTAGCAGTCCAGTTGGGCGAATAATTTGTTCCACTACTTTATCTGTCTGTTCATATTCATAAGGACCTGGTGTGGCTGAAACGTAGACAATTTCATTGACATGTTCTTCAAATTCTTCTAAGCGCAGAGGCCGGTTGTCCAGGGCAGATGGCAAACGAAAGCCGTAATCGACTAACATTTGTTTGCGGGCTCGGTCGCCATTATACATGCCGCGAATTTGTGGCATCGTAGCATGTGATTCATCAATAATTAGCAAGAAATCTTTCGGGAAAAAGTCTAGTAACGTATAAGGTGGCACGCCTTGTGCCCGCCCTTCAAGTTGGCGAGAATAATTTTCAATCCCCGAAGTATAGCCCATCTCTCGCATCATTTCAATATCATAGTTGGTCCGTTGTTCTAAACGTTGGGCTTCAATTAATTTATTTTCAGCCCGGAGAACAACTAGCCGACCTTCCAATTCCTTTTGAATCCGGACAATCGCTTCCTCCATTTGTTCCTCGTTGGTTACAAAGTGGGTCGCTGGGAAAATTGAAACATGCTCAACATCAGCTAAAATTTCTCCAGTTAAAGCATCGACTTCGCGAATTTTTTCTATTTCATCGCCAAAAAATTCAACTCTTAAGGCGCGATCGTCTCTAGAAGCGGGGAAAATTTCCACCACATCGCCCCGCACCCGAAAACGCCCCCGTTGAAAATCAATATCGTTGCGATCAAATTGAATTTCAACGAGTTGCGTTAATAACTGATTGCGTTCCATTTCCATACCGACTCTTAAAGACATCACTTGATCTTGATATTCTTGCGGATTCCCTAAACCAAAAATACAAGACACCGAAGCCACCACAATCACATCGTTGCGCTCCAGTAAAGAACTGGTGGCGGAATGCCGTAATTTATCAATTTCCTCATTGATGCTGGCATCTTTTTCAATAAAAGTATCCGAGCTTGGCACATAGGCTTCTGGTTGATAATAATCATAGTAAGAAACAAAATATTCCACCGCATTATTGGGGAAAAATTCTTTAAATTCGCCGTACAGTTGGCCGGCTAATGTTTTATTATGGGCAATTACTAAAGTTGGTTTGTTGACTTCGGCGATTAGTTCCGAAACGGTAAAAGTTTTTCCTGTTCCGGTGGCGCCAAGTAAAATTTGTGCTTTTTCGTGGTTTTCAATTCCTTGGGTTAATTGCGCAATCGCCGTGATTTGGTCCCCGGCCGGTTGGTATTTCGAAACCACATGAAACGTATTATTTTCTTCTCTGGTAATCATCTAAAAACCTCTTTCCTTCATTAAATAAATGAGAAAATTCCTTAAATAGTATAGCATAGGGAACATACTTTCGCTATTTTTTTGCCCAGCAATTTTTCTTTGTTATCAAAAAATTAAGGCTAAAAAATATCCCCAAACAAATATTTCCCACAATCACCCTTTTATGTGCTATAATTTTACCTCGTAGTTTGAGAAAAGGGGATGGCTATTTGAAACAGCGTCAATTAGAAGAACAACAGTTGGAACAAACTTTAGCGCTCATTACCCGCGAGGAAGTTTTATTGCAAAAGTTGAAGGAAGAAGAGCAGAATTTATTTCGCCAAGCTAGTTTAGAAAATGGCGATAGCGAACATAAAGTCAACGCCTTTTCCCAAGAATCCTTATGGGAATCTTATTTTGCTAGACGTCAACATGAAAATGAACTGTTGGTTCGCTATCACACCGTAGAAGAACAAGCTCGCCGTCAAAAAACATTGGCTTTAATGGAAAAAAATCCTTATTTTGCCCGGATTGATTTTTCCGAAGACGACGAATTAACTAAATTATATATCGGCATCGCCTCATTAAGAGATGCCGCTGACCAAGCTTTAGTGGTGGACTGGCGGTCGCCGATTGCCAATCTTTATTATGAATCAGAACCAGGGAAAACTTATTACGAAGCTGTCGATGGCAAAATTTTTGTCGACCTTTTGTTAAAACGGCAATTTAAAATTGTCGCAGGTAAAATAGTTTCCATGGTGGACACGACTGAAGCTATTAATGATGACTTTTTGCTGGAAATTCTTGACGAAAATTCCAATAACCATATGAAAAATATCGTCGCTACCATTCAAAAAGCCCAAAACGCGATTATCCGAAACACGGCTAGCCAAGTGATGATGATTGAAGGAATCGCCGGTAGCGGAAAAACCTCCGCCCTTTTGCAACGGGTGGCTTACCTTCTTTATACTCATCGGAAATGGCTGAAAACTGATCAAGTTTTGCTGTTTTCACCTAACCATCTGTTTAGTGAGTATATCGCTGACGTCCTGCCATCACTAGGAGAAAGTGAAATTCCCACTGAAACATTTATTTCTTATTTTCAACGGTTGATTCCCCAGTTTTCCATTACAAAAGAATCTGCTGCTGAACAAACTTTCCTTTCCGGACAAAAATCAGCCGTCACCCAATTAAAAGCAAGTCTTGATTTGGTGGACATTTTAAATGATTATATCGCTAAAATTACGCCGGTAGGTCCGCTCTTTATTGATTTGAAAATCAAAGGTGAAGTAGTCTTAGCTAAAGAAAAAATTCGCGGCTATTATCAAGAAACTAATCCGTTACTTCCTTTATACCAACGTATTTCTTTATTGCAAACGAAATTGCAAAAAAAACTCGGCGGTTTAATGAAAGACGCTCAGAAAAAAACTTGGGTCAAAGAATTGGTGGAGCATGAATTAAACGAACTTTTTTCTAAAGACCTTTCTTTAGACGACGATCCTGCTACTTTAAATAAATTACAAAAACAAACCGCCCAAAAAATTGTCAAGAAATATTTCAAAAAAACCAAACGTCAAATTGATGAATTTTCTTTTATTGCTTTTAACCGCCAATATTTGCATTTTTTATCAGATTTGCCAGCTGAATTTTTACAACGATACAATTTAACGCGTGATCAATGGACCGCTGAACATCAAGCCGTTAAAGATAATTTTAGAAATCATCAACTGCTTTTAGCGGACGCGCCGTTATTTATTTTATTGCGTCGTCGTCTGGCACCATTTTTCGCCGGCCAACAAGCCCGCTTCTTATTTATTGATGAAATGCAAGATGTGACGCCTTTAGAAGCCGAAGTTTTAAAAGAACTCCACGAAAATGGAAACTTTACTTTCTGTGGCGATTTAAATCAACAAATTTTTGGCAATCCCACTTTGGTCAACAGCATTGAAGATATTTTCCCTAGCAAGTTTTTGCAACATTACCAACTCACCACTAGCTATCGTTCCACTGCTGAAATTACTGCTTTTGCTGAAAGCTTTTTATTGGAAACAAAAAATACTAACGCCCCTCGTCATGGGGAAAAACCGGCCGTCTATCTAGGTGAGTCCACGAGTGATTTAAACGAAAAATTACTCGCCTTTATAAACGAGCCCTACTCCCCGCAAATTAAACGCCGGGCGATTTTAACGAAAACCACTGAAGAAGCTGAAGCTCTCTATGCTGATTTAGCGCCTGAAATCGAGCAATTGCAGTTAATCACGCAAGAAGACGACTTCTTCAAAAAAAATCTCGTCATTATGCCGGCATTTCTAGCCAAGGGATTAGAATTTGACGCGGTGATTTGTTATGGCATTAACGAAGAAAACTTCGCCAATCCTGCCGATCGCTTAATTTTATACACGATGATTACGCGGGGAATGCATCAAGTGAGCCTGTTTGTTAAAGGAACACAGTTACCATTTTCCCATCAACAAGAACATCTTTACGAAAAAAAATAAAAAAGAGCGGCGTCTGAATTTTTTTCAGACGTCGCTTTTTTGATTAAAAAAAACCGCGAAGCATCAGCTCCACGGTTTTCATTTTTTAAAATTAAGCTTCTTGAGCTACTGGGTAGACAGAAACTTGTTTTTTGTCGCGGCCTAAACGTTCGAAACGAACAACACCGTCAACTTTAGCAAACAAAGTATCGTCGCCACCTTTACCCACGTTCACACCTGGATAAATTTTTGTGCCCCGTTGACGATATAAAATCGAACCACCGGAAACAACTTGGCCATCAGCACGTTTAGCACCTAAACGTTTTGATTGGGAGTCACGACCGTTAGTAGTCGAACCGCCCCCTTTTTTATGGGCGAAAAATTGTAAATTCATTTGTAATAACATTGATTTGACCTCCTCACTCGTTAATCGTCTGTACTGTTAAATATTTTTGATTTTCAGCAGCTACACTTTGTAGCCCTAATAAAAGATTTTCCAGTAAAATTTGCGAGATATTCACTTGCTCACCGGACATTCCTGAAATTAACGACATGGAAAGATATCCACCGTTTTGATTATCACTAATCACTTCTGGTGTAAATCCAGCCAAAGCTTCGAGGCCATTAACCGTCGAAATCGCTAAAGCAGATACTGCGGCACACACAAGATCGCTCCCGTAAGGACCAGAATCGGCGTGACCGGTCAACGTAAATTGAACCAAGTGACCATCAGCGTCGCGTTTAAAGTTTCCTTTAATCATCTCTTGCCCTACTTTCTGAAAAAATTAAGCATTAATGGCATCAATGACAACTTTTGTATAAGGTTGACGATGGCCTTGTTTACGATGGGAATGTTTTTTTGGTTTGTATTGGAAAGTAACAACTTTTTTCTCTTTACCATGTTTTTCAACGGTTCCGACAACTGTTGCTCCTTTAACCAATGGAGTTCCAACTGTAGTTGATTCGCCACCAACTAAAATAACTTCATCAAAAGTCACTTGAGATCCTGCTTCAACATTTAATTTTTCAATGTAAATTGCTTGACCAGCTTCAACTTTTAATTGTTTTCCACCTGTTTTGATAATTGCGTACATAACGCACCTCCTTTTATTAGACTTAGACTCGCCTCACACAGCGCCAATTGGACTTAATACTGTCTTCGAGCGGTTGCAGATGGGCATTAGCACACACATACAACAGTAATATCTTATCAAAAATCGGCCTTGACGTCAAGAGTTTCCTGTCATTTTCAGAAACAAATGAGAAAAATGATTGGAAATCTTTATGAAAATCTGTTACACTATCATGAAACAACGAAACCAAAGCCGAAAATAATGGCGAACGACCGCTTAAAAATCGGCTGAACTTTGGAAGGAGTCCTACTTTAATGAAAAAAATTATCGCGATTGATCTTGATGGCACTACTTTAAATGCCCGCTCACTTATCAGTCCTAAAACTCAACTGACTTTACTTGCTGCCAAAAAAGCAGGACACGAAGTAATTATCGCTACCGGACGCCCTTATCGTATGAGTCATCAATTTTATCAACAATTACAATTAAATAATCCGATGGTGAATTTAAATGGCGCCATCATCCATATCCCTGAACAACGCTGGCAATTAGAAAAACAATCGCTTGTCGCTCGTGATTTGGTTTTTGATTTAATTGAACAACGGCAAAATTTAGGAATTAACTTTGTGGCTGCTGAAAATAAAGAAACTTATTTCATCGATGCTTTAGATCATTTTGATGAAGCTTTCTTTGCCGGTCCAGCGACAGTCGAAAATTTATTGACGCCGAAAAATTTAACTACTGATCCAGCGTCCATTATGTTGGGAACAACGATGGATAACGCCGTCCAATTGGCAACTTCTTTACAAGAACGCTACGGAAATTTTGTTGACGTCCGCACCTGGGGTGGTCCTAATGCGATTTTGGAAATGACACAAAAAGGTGTCCAAAAAGCTAGCGGTCTTGCTTATTTGGCCAAATCATTAGGCTTTAAGCAAAGCGATGTCATAGCTTTTGGCGATGAACATAATGATGTGGAAATGCTCGCTTGGGCTGGTTGGGGCGTAGCTATGAAAAATGGTACTAAAGAAGCGCTAAGTGCCGCCAATGATGCGACTCGTTTTACTAACGATGAAGATGGCTTAGCCGACTACTTAACTGAATATTTAGGTTTAGAAATTGGTTTTAGCGAAAATTTTCAAGCCGTATAAAAAAAGTTGCCAAGTCGGCAACTTTTTTTGTTTTATTTATTTTAGCGGACCAAATTGTTTTTCCAATTGTCGTAAGATTTCTGTGCGCTCTTTTTGACTTTTGGCAAAAATTTTCACCGTTCCATCTTTAGTCGTCACAAAATCATAAAGGCTGCGATTGGTGAGTCGCGCCAATACATCTGGCGTTAGGTTAAATTTATTTACATAAGCAGAAAAAATTTCCTCCCATTTAAAACGCCGAAGATTTTGCCACGTAGAAAGTCCCATAACAAAAATAACGCCAGCCCACCCAACAAATAATTTTGGGAGATTTTCCGTCTGAAACAAACCCGATCGCAAAATAAAAATCACAATAGCGCCATAAATTAGTGACAGCGCCAATGCTTTAGCAAACATTTTCATTCGTAACCTCCTTAGTCAGCTGCTCGTTCCCATTTCAAAAAGAACCAGCTAGCAAAATCCAATAATAAAAATAACGTTAGTCCGAGATAACTTAACAATAAGATGGCGCCGTACATGGACGGATAATCAAGCCGCATCCAAGCGTCCATAATAAAATAACCCATCCCATAATTCGTTCCGTAATTTTCCGTGAAAAATAAAACCGAAATCGCCGTTCCTAGTGAAATCCGACTCGTACTAAATAAAGCAAACGCTGAAGCCGGCAACGTAATATGGCGAAATTTTTGCCAACGACTAGCCTTTAAACAGCGGTAAATATCATAATAGTGCTCCGGAATATTGCGCACAGCATCCCGCACGGCTAAAACCACTTGCGGCATAACAATTAAAACAATTAAAGTTATTTTTGAGGCATCACCTAAGCCAAACAAGAGCATAATAATCGGTAAAAGAGCCATTTTGGGAATGGGATAGGTCAGATAGAGCAATGGATCTAATAATTTATTTAAGACAACGACCCGACCCATTAAAATTCCTAAAATAAATCCAACCGCCACACCAATGCCCATCCCCCACAAAACGCGGCGCAGACTAGTTAGCAGATGCACGTTAATTTCTCGAGTTCCTAATTTAGGAAAATTTTGATAAACAGTAAGCGGCGTTGGTAACATAGGATTTTTTAATAAGATGGCCGCCAGCTGCCAGAAAAAATGTAAAGCTAACAGAGCCAAAATTAAGCCGACAACTTTTTGGGTTGGTTTATTCATTTTCATCAGGGGCAATCTCCTTTTTCAAACGTTGCGCCGTGGAGAAAAAATCGGGGCTTGCTTTGCGCTGGTCTAATTTTAAATTTGCAAAAGGATTGTCGATCACTTTTTTGACGGTCCCTGGAAAATCGTGCATAATCACCATCTTATGTCCCAACAGCAAAGCTTCTTCAATATCGTGAGTCACAAAAATCGTCGTAGTGGGATTTTTTTGCCAATTTTCATAAAAAACTTGCTGAATCGACTCACGAGTAGATGCATCTAAGGCTGAAAATGGTTCATCCAATAACAATAAGTCCGCCGACAAAGCAAATGCACGAGCTAAAGACACCCGTTGTTGTTGACCGCCAGATAATTGTTTTGGATAAGCATTTTCCAATCCAGTAAGCTGCATACTAGTAAAAATTAATTCAATTGTCATTTTTTCTGCCTTAGTTAAATGACGTTTTTTCTGGGCAATTAAAATACTATTTTCAACTGTTTGCCAAGCGGTTTCCCAAGGCAATAAACCATAATTTTGTGGCACTAGCGCAATCATTTTGTCTTTAGGCACGAATGCTTGATCATTAATAGTCATGGTACCACTCGTTTTTTTCTGTAAACCAGCTAACACTCGCAACAAGGTAGATTTTCCAGTCCCCGATGGTCCAATCACTGTGTAAATTTTATTTTTTTTCAAAGTTAAATTAATTTGAGCAATTAAATCATGGCCGCCAATGGCTACATTAAGATCTGAAAGAACGAGATTATTTGAAGTAGACATCGCTTAACACATCTTTACTCGTCAAATCTTTTGTAATTAATCCTTTTTCTTTGGCCCAAGCAAATGTAATATTGAAATCTTCTTCAGTTGTTTGCACAGCTTTTGGATAATCAGGAACAACAATTTCATCCGCTATATTATCAGGAAATCCTACTTCGTCAATAAATAATTGAATAAAATCTTTTTTATCGTGGCTTTGAATATATTCAATCGCTTGGTCATATGCTTTATACATACCAATAATTGCGTCAGATTTTTTTTCAATCGTTTCCGCACTGAATCCTAGCACAAATGGATTGCGCCCAATATCTAACGTGGAAGACAACACATTTAAGTCGGCCATTCTCCCCATAGTAACAAATGGTTCTGGCAAAATAGCCGCTGCTGCTTGATCATTTTGCAATAATTCTAAGCGAGTTGGCACTTGCGCCACTTCGGTAATTTCAATATCATCTTCCGTTAAATCAGCTGTCTCTAAAATTTGTTCCACTGCAAATTCTGTTCCGGTATTCCGCGCATAAATTACTTTTTGCCCTTTCAACTGAGCAACTTCGGTGACATCTTTGGCTGCTACTAAGTCAAATTGACCCCAAGTGGCGCCAGTGACTTTCACATCAAAACCAGCCTCTTGGTACATCGCCACAGCTACTAAATCTGTCGACACGCCATCCACTTGGCCTGCTTGAAAGGCTGCATCCCGATCTTTAGCTGCCTTAAAATTTTCCAAATCGATACTAACACCATTTTCCACATCAAATCCTTGTTGATGGGCCACAATAAATGGAATATTATTAGTCGCTGGCATCATTCCCAGTGACAAATAAACCACCTCTGCCTCACTTGTTTGGGTTGTGTTCGCAGTTGAACTAGCCGAAGTATCTTCATCAGCACTATTTCCCGTTCCACAAGCGCCCAATAACACGAAGCTCATGCTAATTAATGTAACCATTCCAAATTTTTTCAATCTCTTTTCCCCCTATATCCTCAAACTTCTTTTATTCTAACAAATATCTTGTTAAAAATCGAACAAATTCAAATAAAAAAACACCCGTCGATTTGGAATCGACGGGTGTTGGGTTTGTGATGGACGGTGTCTTAAAACCTGCACTTAGGAAATTAGATAAAATGCCTTCAGTCAGCAAGCTGACTTGCTCCATTTTTCTAAATTTCTAAAGCGCAAACCGGCTTTTCGACAACCTTAATGGACGGTGTCTCTGGCAGAGGGTCTAGGAAAAAAGATAATTCTTTCGGCGAATGTACCATTCGCTCTTAGAATTCCTATTTTTCTACGTCCCTAACCGTGCCTTCGACAACCTTAATGGACGGTGTGTTTTGAACAATGGCTAGGAAAATAGACGTAATGCCTTCTGCCTGCTTTGCAGTCATACACCATTACCCTAATTTTCTACGCCATTAACCGTTCAAAACACAACCTTTTTTTAGCGGTGTGAAAATTGCTGTGACTAGGAGAATAGATAAAATTTTTAAAAATCCAAAATCGAGATTTTCAAAAAATTTTCCTAATTCTCTACGTCACATACCGCTATTTTCACAACCTTTTTCTTAAATATGGATTGGTAATCCTAGTGCTAATTCAGCGGTATCCATGACGATTTCACCTAGAGATGGATGTGGGTGAATAGTTAACGCGATGTCTTCAGCGTTCATGCCAGATTCAATAGCTAGAGATAATTCTGACACAATATCTGAAGCGCCGACGCCGGCGATTTGGCAACCGATAACGACATTGTCATCTTTAGTTGTTACCAAACGGAAGAAACCTTCTGTTGCGTTCAATGATAATGCCCGACCGTTACCGGCAAATGGGAATTTCGATTGTTTAGCATCGATACCAGCAGCTTTTGCATCAGCAATAGTCATCCCAACAGAAGCCAATTCTGGATCAGTAAAGGCTACAGCAGGCATTGCTTTGTAATCTACTTCGGCAGCTTTGCCAGAAATAGCTTCAGCGGCAATTTTACCTTCGTAAGAAGCTTTGTGAGCTAATGCAGCTCCAGGAACAATATCGCCAATTGCGAAAATATTTTTCACATTGGTCCGACCTTGTTTGTCCACAGGAATTAAGCCACGTTCGCCAACAGTAACACCAGCTTGTTCAAGACCTAAATCATTAGTGTTAGGACGACGACCAACTGTTACCATAACGTAATCGGCAGTAATTTCTTGCATTTTACCTTCGACTTCGTATTTCACAGTTACGGAATCGCCATTGTCAATTGCTTCTTTAGCCATGGCTTTTGTAACAATCGTCATGCCTTTTTTCTTGAAGCTATCTTCAACAACTTTCACCATATCTTTTTCATAAGTTGGTAAGATTTGTGGTGAACCTTCCAAAATTGTTACTTCTGAACCAAGGTTAGCATATGCGCCACCAAGTTCAGTACCGATAACACCGCCACCGATAATAACGAATTTCTTAGGAACTTCTGGTAATCCTAAACCACCAGTGGAATCTAGAACCCGGGGACCAAATGGAAATCCTTTGATTTCGATTGGACGAGAACCAGTAGCCACGATCGCATTATTAAAGGAATATGTTTGAGCAGATTCTGGATGCATCACGCGCAAATTATGATCATCGACGAAAAATGCTTCTCCACGTAAAATTTCAACCTTGTGTTTTTTCAAAAGCATTTCAACACCAGAAGTCAATTTATGAACAACTTTATTTTCTTTCCAGTCTTGAGTTTGTTTGAAGTCTAAAGTTACATCTTTCGTTGAAACACCAAAGATTTTAGAATCTAAAGCTTCTTGATAACGATGTCCAGCAGAAATCAAAGCTTTAGAAGGAATACAGCCGATGTTTAAACAAACACCACCAATAAATTCCCGTTCAATAATGGCAACTTTTTGACCCATTTCAGCAGCGCGGATGGCGGCTACATAGCCACCAGGTCCGGCACCAACTACAACTGTATCTAATTCAATGGCAAAATCTCCTACAACCATTTTTTTATCATCCTTCCATCATTAATAATTCAGGGTCAGCTAACAAACGTTTTACATTGTTCATTGCTTTTTGGGCAGTAGCGCCGTCAACGATTCGATGGTCAAAACTTAGAGAAAGTTTCAAGACCCGACCGACAGCTAATTCGCCTTCGCTATTGACAATAGGTTGTTGAGCAATTGTTCCAACACCTAAGATGGCAACTTCTGGATAGTTAATTACCGGTGTAAAGAATCCACCACCAACTGATCCGATATTAGAAATAGTAATGGTACCATTACGCATATCGTCAGCAGCTAATTTTCCATCATGAGCAGCAGCGGCTTTTGTATTAATTTCATCGGCGATAGCAAACAAACCTTTTGTTTCAGCA
Source organism: Enterococcus timonensis (assembly GCF_900104595.1). GTDB lineage: Bacteria > Bacillota > Bacilli > Lactobacillales > Enterococcaceae > Enterococcus_J > Enterococcus_J timonensis. The sequence continues at coordinate 87,437 of NZ_FNVY01000004.1, read as the reverse complement.
TCTTTAACGTTAGGAACATACAAACCATGATCTGTATCAGTAGCAATGCCGATATTAAAGTAATGTTTATAGACGATTTCATTTGTTGAATCATCAATTGAAGCATTTAAAACTGGGAATTTTTTGGCAGTTAAAGTCAAAGCTTTAACAACGTAAGGCAAGAAAGTTAATTTCGTGCCATTATCAGCTGCTAATTGTTTGAATTTCTTGCGGTGATCCCATAATTTAGTTACTTCTACTTCATCAAATAATGTAACGTGTGGTGCAGTATGTTTTGAAGTCACCATCGCTTTGGCAATAGCTTTACGCGTTGGTGTTAATGGTTCGCGTGTTTCTTGATCAGATAAATTAGATTTAAAGGCTTTTGGTTTTTCTGCAGGAGCTGTAGCTTGTGCAGAAGCTGTTGCAGGTGCGCTTGCAGCTTGAACTGGAGCAGCACTTGTCGTTGTAGCTTTTGAACCACCAGCTAAGAAGCTTTCGATATCTTCTTTAGTTGTCCGACCGGATTTACCACTTGGAGCAACTAAAGTGATGTCAACGCCTTTTTCCCGGGCAAATTGACGAACTGAAGGCATTGCTAAAACGCGTTTATTAGGTTCATCTAAACCAGCTTTTGCTTCGACAACAGGAGCCGCAGCAGCAGTTGCAGCTACGTTTTGACCAGCAGCTTGGCTTGTTTGAGCTTCTACTTGAACAGGAGCGGCAGCACTTGTATTGTGTCCTGGTGCGTCGATTTCGACTAATACGTCACCAACATTAGCGACTGTACCTTCTTCAACGACGATTTTTTTAATTGTCCCAGTAACAGGGGATGGAATTTCTTCAACGGATTTATCATTTTGGACTTCTAATAAACTGTCGTCTTCTTTGATTGTGTCGCCTGCTTTAACGAACCATTTAACGATTTCGCCTTCAGCAATTCCTTCACCAATATCTGGTAATTTAAATTGATAAAAACCACCAGATACTTGAGGTGCAGCAGCAGCTGCTTGTGCAGGGGCCGCAACTTCACTTGGTGCTTCTTGAACTGGAGCAGCAGCGGCAGGTGCATCGTTGCCTTCAAATCCAGGAGCGTCGATTTCAATCAGGACATCCCCTACATTTGCAACGGTGCCTTCTGGAACTAAAATATTTTTAATCGTCCCAGTAACTGGGGACGGAATTTCTTCAACGGATTTATCATTTTGTACTTCTAATAAACTGTCATCTTCTTTGATAGTGTCGCCTACTTTAACGAACCATTTAACGATTTCGCCTTCAGCAATTCCTTCGCCGATGTCTGGCATTTTAAATTGAAAAGCCATTCAATATCCTTCCTTTCTTGGGTTACCCCTTAAAAACTCATGATTTCTTTTACTTTTTCTTCGATATCAGCTGCATTTGGTAACCAGATATTTTCGGCTTGACCAAATGGGAAAACTGTATCAGGTGCACTTACCCGACCAATTGGAGCTTGTAAGGATAAGACAGACCGTTCTGAAATTTCAGAAACCACTTGAGCACCCACGCCAGCTTGTTTTTGTGCTTCTTGCACGACAACAACGCGGCCTGTTTTTTCAACAGAAGCAATAATTGTTTCAATATCTAAAGGAGCTACTGTTCTAAGGTCGATGATTTCTGCATCAATACCTTCTTTTGCCAAGTTGTCGACAGCTTTTTTAGCTTCCCGCACCATAGCGCCATAAGTAATAATTGAAATATCTTTACCTTCTTTAGTAACAGCTGCTTTATCTAGAGGCACTTCATAAGCTTCATCCGGCACTTCCTCGCGGAAAGAACGATACAATTTCATATGTTCCAAGAAAACAACTGGATCATTTGAGCGAATAGAAGCAATTAATAAACCTTTAGCATCATATGGATTTGAAGGAATCACGACTCTGATACCAGGAGATTGGGCAATTAAACCTTCCAAGTTATCTGAGTGTAGTTCTGGTGTATGCACACCACCACCAAATGGAGCCCGCACGGTAATTGGTAAATTACGAGTGCCACCCATCCGGTAACGTGTCCGCGCCATTTGTCCTACAATTTCATCCATTACTTCAAAAACGAAGCCGAAAAATTGGATTTCTGGAACAGGACGGAATCCTTCAAGAGCTAAACCAAATGCTAATCCACCAATACCTGATTCAGCTAATGGTGTATCAAAAACCCGGTCTTCACCGAATTTTGCTTGTAATCCTTCTGTTGCCCGGAAAACACCGCCGTTTTTACCAACGTCTTCTCCGAAAACCAAAACATTTTCATCATTTTGAATTTCAAGCGCTAAGGCGTCTGTGATCGCCTGAATCATTGTTTTTTGTGCCATGATTATTTCGACTCCTTCGCTTCGTAGTAGGCAATTTGTTCTTTAATGTTTTGTGGTTGTACTTCAAACATATTTTTCAAGAAGTCAGATACTTTTTGTTTGCCAACTGTATCAGCTTCGGTAATTGCTTTTTTGATTTCTTCTTTCGTTGCTTCAATGACTTCTTCTTCTTTAGCTTCTGACCAAAGACCTTTTTCAGTCAAATAATTACGCATCCGAATCAATGGATCTTTTTGTTTCCATTCATCTTCTAAATCTTTTGTCCGGTAACGGGTTGGATCATCACCTGATAAAGTATGAGGACCATAACGGAAAGTAATTGTTTCAATTAAAACAGGACCATTACCAGCAATTGCCCATTCACGTGCAGCTTTCGTTACAGTGTAAACAGCTAAAGCGTCCATCCCGTCAACTTGAATACCAGGAATTCCAGCAGCAACAGCTTTTTGAGCCAATGTAACAGCAGCTGTTTGTTTATCACGAGGTGTAGAAATAGCAAATCCGTTATTTTGGACGATGAAAACACCATTTCCTTTATAAGCCCCTGTAAAGTTCAAAGCTTCATAGAAGTCCCCTTGGGAAGTACCGCCATCACCAGTATAAGTAACTACTACATTTTTCTTATTGTGTTTTTTAAGTCCTAAAGCAACTCCAGCAGCTTGAACATATTGCGCACCAATAATAATTTGTGGTGGCATTGCTTTTAAATCTGTTGGGTAATGGTTCCCGGCAACGTGACCGCGAGACCATAAGAATGCTTGACTCAATGGAAGACCGTGTTGTACTAATTGAGGCACATCACGATAACCTGGTAAAACATAATCTTCTTTTTCTAAAGCAAAATGACTTCCTAATTGACTTGCTTCTTGTCCGGCAGTTGGCGCATAAAATCCTAAGCGTCCTTGACGGTTTAAAGCCGTTGATCGTTGGTCTAAAATACGTGACCAAACCATTTGACTCATTAATTCTACTAATTCTTCATCACTTAAATCAGGGATTAGAGCTTCGTTCACTACTTTTCCGTCTTTGTCGATTGCTTGATAAAGCGGAAAGTCTGCGTTGATTGTTTCAAGAATTTTAGCAAAATCTAAGGCCTGTTTTTTCTTGTTTGCCATTTCGACACATTCCTCTCAGAAATAATTTTTGTTTAAACAGATGCAAAAACTGTATTACTATTTAAACACTACTTCTTAAAAGTATCATCTTTCTTTAGAACAGGCAAGCAAAAAAGCTCACTTTTTTAAATCTTTTTTGTAATCGGCGAAGACTTGTCAAATAAAGGTTTGTGAAATGATTAACTGAACAATGAAACCTTTTCAGTTGCTAGTCGATAATTTTATAATACAGTCCGAGGAAAATCAAAATAGAACAGTTGGTATGTTAATACAGAAAAGTCGCTGTCCTTATTTTTAAAAAGGACCGCGACTCTTTCTAGCTCTAGGTTTTATATAATTTTTGTATAATTTATAGTGCGACAGAAAAATTTGGTGTGGCAATTTTTAAAATCAGGCAATTACGTGTAGCTATGAGCAAAGTCGAAGGTCGTGTGCCTTGTCGGCTTATAGCCATCCGCCCTCCATTTTGATATAAAGTCGTTTGGCCAATTCGGTAACGACTAAATAACTTAAAACAATTAGAAAATACCATGGCCAATAATTTGTTGGTAGCGAGGTAAAGTCAATAAATGTCCCTAGCGGTGTTAAAACAAGTATAAAGGCTAAGCCAATTGCGCCGACTGATCCTAATAAAACGGGTAAAGAAGCAATTGATTTTAAAAATGGTAATTTTTTTGTTCGGACAATATGAAAGACTAAAGTTTGGGTGGTGATACCAATCATAAACCAACCTGTTTGAAAAAGTGCCTGCTCTCCAACTGTATTGGCTGAAAAAACAAACCACATGACGGCAAAAGTCAGCAAATCAAAAATCGATGACACTGGTCCAATCGTTAAAGTAAATTTCACTAAGCCGGTGAGTTCCCATTTGACAGGTTTTGCTAGTTCTTCTTTGTCTACATGATCAAAAGGAATCAAAAGTTGTGACAAATCGTAAATTAAATTTTGGACGAGGAGTTGAATAGAAAGCATTGGTAAAAATGGTAGGAAAATGGCCGCTACTAAAATTGAAAAAACATTCCCGAAATTAGAACTAATGGTAATTTTAATATATTTCATCATATTAGAAAAAACTTTTCGACCTTCTAGCACTCCAGCCTCTAAGACGTCCAAACTTTTTTCTAGCAAAATAATATTACTAGCTTCTTTTGTAATATCGGCGGCCGTATCAACAGAAATACCTACATCCGCTTTCCGCAAAGCCGGCGCATCATTAATTCCATCGCCCATGTAACCCACAGTCGAACCATTTTTTTGCAAGACTTCAATCAGTTGGGATTTTTGCATAGGATTTAATTTGGCAAACAGATGATAATCTTTGACGGCCTGACTTAATTCTTCAGCGGTCATTTGATCGATATCTGCACCCGTCAAGGCGCGATCCACTGGAATGCCCACATCAAGACAAACTTTTTTAGCCACGATAGGATTGTCGCCTGTTAAAACTTTGACAGTTACTCCATGGCGTTGCAAATCACTTATGGCCGACTTTGCGCTTTTCTTAGCGGGATCCAAAAAGCCCACAAAGCCTACTAAAATCATCGCCGACTCGTCACTTGCGGAATAAGTTGGATTGGTGTGGACATTTTCTTTAATGGCCACGGCAATAACCCGCATCCCTTTTTCGTTCATTTGTTGATTGACGTTGGTCATTTGAGTTAAAAGTTCTGGGGTGATTGGTTGAATTTCCCCATTGACTTTGGCAAACCCAGTGACTTCCAGCATTTCTTCCACGGCGCCTTTAGTAATCATTAACTGATGTTGTTCATTTTCAATCACCACGGTGAGCCGGCGGCGGGAAAAATCAAAAGGAATTTCGTCGATTTTTTTAAAATTTTCTTCAGCAGGGGTCCGTTTTTTTTCGTCAAAATAATTAAGGACCGCTTTATCCATTAAATTTTTCCAACCAGTTTGAAAATGCGAATTTAAATAGGCATAATCGGCAACAGTTAAATCTGTCTTACCTAACGGGTCCACGTGTTCTACTAAAACTACGCGATCTTCCGTGATGGTCCCGGTTTTGTCGGTACATAAAACATCCATAGCGCCTAAATTTTGAATAGCGGCCAATTCTTTAACAATGACTTTTTCTTTAGCCATCGTTTGCGATCCTTTAGCTAAGTTACTAGTAACAATCATCGGCAACATTTCCGGTGTCAAACCTACCGCCACGGCAATAGCAAAGAAGAAAGCTTGCGACCAGTCTCCTTTAGTAAAGCCATTTAGTAAAAAGACAATTGGAAATAAAATGGCGACCATTTTTAATAACAGTTTGGAAACTTGATTGAGTCCCCGATCAAAATTCGTGTTGCCACGTTTTTCCATCGCTGATTTGGCCACATCGCCAAAGAAAGTGCGAGGCCCGGTTTTTAAAATAATTGCCTCGCCGATGCCGGATAAAACATCGCAACCCATAAAAACTAAATCTTGATAATCAAGGGCATTGGCTGGCGTTTCGTGGCTGACATTGGCTTCGACAAATTTTTCCACCGGCATCGACTCGCCAGTTAGTGAGCTTTGATTAACAAATAAATCTTTAGTAGAAATTAAAATGGCATCGGCGGGAATTAAGTCGCCAGTGGATAATTGGACAATGTCTCCGGGAACAATTTGCTCCATGGGAATTTCTTGAATTTTATTATCGCGTTTGACACTGGCGGTATTTTCGATTAATTCTTTTAAAGCTAAAGACGCTTTTTGCGATTTGAAAGCTTGCCAAAAACTAATGCCCACGGAAAGAAATACCATGACAATCATAACTGTGGCCGCTTCAAAATCTCCAGTTAAACTGGAAACGACTATTAATAGTAGTAAAACTAAAACAAACGGATCTTTAAAGCCAGATAAAAATAAAAGAATCGCTGGCGTTGGTTTTTGGGCTTGGACTTTATTTTCGCCAAATTCTTCCAGCCGTTTTTTGGCATCTTCACTAGTTAAACCGTTATTTGATGTCCGTAGTTCCATATATAATTCGCGTTTGGATAGTTGGGCGAGTTTTTGTAATTCTTGATCTTTGGTTACTTTTTTCATAATGGGCCTCCTTGGCGAAAGCCGCAAAGCTTCCGCAATTTTTGATTGGTCTATGTGCATTTGAGCTACTTGTCGTTTCCGGGTCGTCCATTGCGGTCACCTCTTTTTTATTTTTTAAGACAAAAAAACTTCCCTCAACGGTGAAGGAAGTTAAATGACAGTCTTTCACCGTTGAGCTTTAGCACTATACAGCTTAGAACAAGCGTTCAGCTACTTTATGTTGGACCTTGACGATCCGACCTGTTTTACACATTGGTGTCTCTCGACATTTCTGCGCAGTAGCCTATTTCTGTATAGGAGCCTCACCTAACGGGGTTATTTAATTTTGTTTGCATTACTAGTGTAGTGTTTAAAAATACGTTTGTCAAAAACAAGCTTGCAGTTTCTGGAAAAAGATTGGCGCAAGTTTTGCAGGAATCCGAGTGAAATTAATTCGCAAACTATTATTAGGTCCGGCAAATAAAAAACCGGGGGCGGCCATAATCCCTTGTTGACGCATTTTTTCTAGTAATTCCTCATTAATCTCAGCTGGCAAATCTGTTAGCCATAAATAAAAACCACCAGTGGGCTTTTGGGCTTGTCCTAGTCGACTTTCTTGTTGGGCTAGATATAACGCTTGGCCTCTTTGCTGGATTTTTTCTTGGAGTTGTCTTAACTGTTGGGGAAATTCGAGATGACTAAGAGCAACTGTGGCAAATACTTGCGGGAAAATACTTAAAGAAAAGTCTAACTGTTGGCGGGCAAAACTCAGTTGTTGGATAATTTTTTCAGGACCTAGTAGCCAGCCGATTTTAGTGGTCGTACCGAGAATTTTAGAAAGTGATCCTAAATGTAAAACATACTCTGGTGCTAACTCGTGTAGCGTGGGTAGCATTGGCGTTTCAGGGAAATAAAGTTTGGCAAAAGCATCGTCTTCTACTATTAATAGTTGTTGCTTTTTGGCAAAGGCAATTAATTCTCTGCGCGCTGTAACCGACATCGTGTAGCCGGTGGGATTTTGAAATGTCGGATTAATAAAGAGCATTTTCAGATGGTGACGTTGAATTTTTTCGGCAAAAACTTCGTAATCAATTTTTCCTTGATGAAAAGGAATGGCGACTTTTTGAATTTGAGCGGCGGTAAAAATCGGCAAGTTCCAAAAAAATGAAGGAGCCAGGACCGCGACTTTTTCTAAAGGTTTTAATAAAACTTGCAAAATCAAAAAAATCCCTTGCTGCGCTCCTGAAGTAATTAAAATTTCGTCAGCTTTCGTTTGATTATTTTCAGCCAGCAGTTGTCTTAAAGGTAAATAACCGCGTGCTTGGTGATCTTCGGCTTGTAAAAAATCTTGCCAGTTGAATTTTGGCAAAGGAATTCTAGGAATTAAATCTAGCGGCAATTCGCCGGTGTAGCCATCGATGGCATTTTCGGGTAATTTTTTGACTAAATTAGGCAGCAGTTGATGGAAAGAATTGGTGGGAAAATTGCGCCAGACCGGCAGTTGCGCTGAACTGGGGATTTTATTTAAATAGCTCCCGCTGCCAATTTTTCTAAGTAAAAAACCTTGCGCGGTTAATTCATCAAGGGCATGAGTAATTGTGGAACGGTTCACCTGATAATGTTGGGCTAACTTTCGCTCGGAACTCAGACGATCGCCGACCAAAATTTTGCCAGTTAATGCTTGTTGTAAAATATCTTCCATAATTTCTTGATATTTCGCTATTTTCTTAACCATGGGCTCTCCTTTATAACTTAATTGAAAAATTGGCTGAGGTAAAAATAAGCCAATTGGCTGTTTTTGTCAACTGATTATCTTGTATAATAAAGTGGAGGTGATTTGATGATTAAAAAAACATTGACCATTGCTGGCTCCGATGTCTCAGGCGGCGCCGGTTTAGAAGCGGATTTAAAAACATTTCAAGAATACGGAACATTTGGCCTAGCAGCGATTACTAGCTTTGTCACCATGGATCCAGAAACTTGGAATCATACAATTACACCAACCGATTCCTTTCTTTTAGAAAAACAATTAGCAACAATTTTTGCCATTGACGAAATTGCCGCAGCGAAAACCGGCATGCTTGGAACGACGGAAAATGCTGAAGTGGCGGCTTTTTATTTAAAAAAATTCAATCAACAAAATGTCGTGATTGATCCAGTTTTAGCTTGCAAAGGGCCCACTGAATTATTGCAACCGGAACTCGCACAAGTTATGATTGAAAAATTATTGCCGCAAGCACTAATTACTACTCCTAATTTAGTAGAAGCTGGTATTTTATCAGAACTCGGCGAACTTACCACTCTTGAACAAATGAAAGAAGCTGCTCGTAAAATTTATTTATTGGGACCAAAAAATGTGTTGATTAAAGGTGGCCATCGCTTAAACACGCCAGAAGCGACTGATCTTTTTCATGATGGCACTGATTTTGTAGTGCTCACGGGAGAAAAAATCGCAACGTCATATAATCATGGCGCCGGTTGTACAATGGCGGCAGCTATTTGTGCCGGCGTTGCTAAAGGAAAGACCCCACTTGAAGCAACCAGTTTAGCGAAAGATTTTGTCGCAGCAGCAATTTTAGATGGACAAAAAATCAATCGCTTCGTCGGTCACGTTTGGCATGGTGCTTATAATCAGGCCCAAAATCGGATGGAGAATAGTGAAAATGCAAAATAAAAAAACGTTGAAACTAGTCATGATAGCTCTTTTCACAGCTCTTACTTTCATCGCCACCCAATCGTTGCGCATCCCATTACCCAATGCGTTTGTTCACACGGGAAATGTTCTCGTTTTATTATCTGTCTTGCTTTTAGGCTATCCCGGTGGTGCTTTGGCTGGCGGAATGGGTCTGGCGATTTTTGATTTGATGAACGGATACGCCACTGAAGCTCCTTATTTTATTTTGGAAAGTTTAATTGTTGGCGGCGTTGCTTGGATTTTTTTCCACGGGATTTTTAAAGAAAAAGTGACCACTACTAAAGATTTGTGGAAAATTACCGTCACTGCTATTTTTACTGGTCTTGCTAAAATTTTTATGACGCAAGTAAAAAACATTGTCGTCTTTTTATTTGCTGGCGCTGATTTTCCAGTAGCTTTCACCTCGGCGACCACCAGATTGCCGGCAACTTTTATTAATGTGGCGGTCACCATTGTTTTAGTAACCATTTTATTTCTACCATTAGAAAAAATGCTCGCTCGTTATCAATTAAGAAAAATAAAAATCAGCTAACCTTAAAAAAGTTAGCTGATTTTTTTTAGTATTGATCGCCATTAAAGATACTATTTTTTACAATCACATAATCTACCGTGCGCAAGGCCGCCAAATCGCGACCGCCGGCATAAGAAATGCTGGACTGCAAATCTTGTTGCATTTCGTCTAACGTATCTTGCAATTTCCCTTTATACGGCACCCAGATTTTTTTCCCTTCGACATTTTTATGCTCGCCTTTTTGAAATTCCGAAGCTGAGCCAAAATATTCTTTGTAAAACACGCCATTTTCCACTTTCGTTTCGCCAGGAGATTCCTCATGTCCGGCAAAAAGTGAGCCAATCATCACCATAGTTGCGCCAAAACGAACGGATTTGGCAATATCGCCGTGGGTTCTGATACCACCATCTGCGATAATTGGTTTTTGAGCCGCTTTAGCACACCATCTTAAGGCCGCCAACTGCCAACCGCCAGTCCCAAAACCAGTTTTTAATTTAGTAATACAAACTTTCCCTGGGCCAATCCCAACTTTCGTGGCATCCGCTCCAGCATTTTCTAGTTCCCGCACGGCTTCTGGCGTCCCAACGTTACCAGCAATGACAAAAGTATCCGGAAGATTTTTTTTCAAATGGCCAATCATCTCGATAACAGAATTGGCATGACCATGAGCAATATCAATCGTCACAAACTCGGGAATTAATTTTTTTTCAGCTAAGTCTTCAACAAAAGTATATTCAGTCGGTTTGACGCCAACAGAAATGGAAGCAATCAGATTTTGGTCGTGCATATGTTTAATAAAATTTTCCCGTCGATCTTCATCAAAGCGATGCATTATATAAAAGTAGCCCGATTTGGCTAAATTTTCGGCAATTGTTTCATCAATGATTGTTTGCATATTCGCCGGCACCACTGGTAATTTAAAGGTGAATTTTCCCAGTTTCACTTGCGTATCGCACTCGCTGCGGGAATTGACGATGCATTTATTAGGAATCAGTTGCACATCTTCGTAATCAAAAACTTTCATCTGGATCGTCCTTTCAAAAAACGAACTATATTTTAAAAGCAACTCTTAGTTTACGTTGTGCTTTAGAATTAATCAAAAATAATCGCGTGAAAGTTAGAGAAACATTTTTATTGTTCGTGTTTAAATCAGAAGAGGATTTTAAATTATTTTAGAAGTTCGGACTGTATTAGATTTGCGAAGTATGGTACAACTTGAGTATCACGTAAAATTGGAGGATTTCAAATGTCACAAATCAAAATCGAACATCTCGCCATCTGGGTCAAAGATCTGGAAAAAATGAAAAAATTTTACCATGACAATTTTCACACGAACGCATCTGACTTGTATCATAATCCTAAAACGAATTTTCGCTCTTATTTTCTAGCCTTTGATACCGGTGCTCGCATTGAACTAATGAATAAACCCGAATTAGAAAACAACGGCGTCGATTGCTTTGGATACGCCCATTTAGCTTTATCTGTAGGTTCTAAATCTGAGGTCGATCAGCTGACAGAAATTTTCAAAAAGGAAAATAATTTGCTAAACGGTCCTCGGGTGACTGGCGATGGCTACTACGAAGCAGTCATCAAAGATCCTGAAGGCAACTTGATTGAATTGACGGCTGAAAAATAAATTTTTACTTCTTAGGTCAAATAAAAGGTCGCTAACTCGTCATGAGCTAGCGACCTTTTTTATAATTTTCTACGTCTTTTGGCGACTCTAAGACAACCTTATTTGACGGTATCTTTTAGCTTGCACTTAGGAAAATAGATAAAATTTCCAGCGAATGTTCCATTCGTGTTCAATTTTCCTAATTTTCTACAGCGCAAATCAGCTAAAAGACAACCTTATTTGACGGTGGCTTAGAGTCAGAGACTAGGAGAAAAGATAAAATTTTTAAAAATCTAAAAGCGTGATTTTCGAAAAATTTTCCTATTTCTCTACGTCTCTTAACGACTCTGCGACAACCTTAAGTATACATATAAACTGAGGCGTACATTAAGGCGGCAGCCAGGAGGACGAAGAGGTGCCAGACGACATGCATAAAGCGGACATTTTTCAGGCTATAAACAAAAGCGCCCAAGCTATACGCCACCCCGCCAGACAATAAAAGCAGTGCGCCTTGCAGTCCGATGCTTTTAATCAAAGCAGGAATCGTGAAAGCAACGCCCCACCCCATGATCAAATAAATAATCGTCGAAACTTTAGAAACTGTTTCTTTTTTGTGTAAAGTCAAAGATTTATAAACGATGCCGGCAATAGCTAGCGCCCAAATGCCAATTAAAATTGGCCAGCCGATTTTTTTTGGTAAGGCCAGCAGGCAAAATGGTGTATACGATCCGGCAATCAAGACGAATATCGAACAGTGATCAAATACTTGGAAAACTTTTCTAGCGCGGGTAAAAATTAAACTGTGAAATAGTGTCGAGGATAAAAAAAGTAAAATTAAGCTGGCACCGTAAATTGCATAGCTGACCACGTGAATAGTTGAGTGTAGCTGAACGCCTTTAAGCAACAGCAAAACTAATCCGACAATACTAAATCCAACGCCGATGCCGTGGGTCACTGAATTTAACACTTCATTGACGATTAAATATTTTTTGGAAAACACGGGTGCTTGAACATTTTTTTCAGCCATCTTAAACTTCCTTTCACTCACTGAAACTCTTTTATCTCGAAATTTTTTCTTGGAACTTTTTTATTTTCAAACTGTCTTTACCTAATTAGAAATTTAAAACTCTTGAATACCAATGCCTAAAAGTCCTGGACCGGTATGGACCGAAAGAGCGGGCGAAATCGGGGCATAAATAACTTCCGTTTCGGGAAATTTTTCTTTTAACCAAGCATAAGCGGCGGCGGCTTCTTCTTTAGCACCCGCCATGGCTACTGCAAAACGAAACTGTCCTTTTTGCGGAACACGTTCTAAAATAAGTTGACGCAATTTTTCGCGGCTTTTATTAAGTCCACGTGTTTTGGTGACTGTATAATAAACACCTTCATCATTACAAGAAATTACTGGTTTCAAGGAAAGTGCATTGCCTAAAATCGCCGAAACTAAGCCGATTCGCCCGCCTTTTTTCAAATATTCTAAAGTGGCTACGCTAAAAAATATTTTTGACTTGGGCACGGCTTTATTAATCTGAGTCGAGATTTCTTCAAAACTAGCCCCTTTATCGATCAGTTCGCAGGCTAATATCGCAGAAAATCCGGCGCCAATCCCAATATTTTTTGTATCTACTAATAAAGTTTCTAATTGAGGAAATTCCGCCAGTTGTAGTCTAACTGCGTTATTTGTTCCGGAAAGCCCAGCTGAAATTGTAATGGCGATCACTTTTTCAAACCCTTTTTGACAAATTTTTTCTAGCGTATCGAAAATCATTTGTCCATCAGGTAAGGCGGTCTTGGGCACTTCTTGTGACAGGCGAGCTAAAACCTCATCGCCGGTAATATCCACACCATCTAGAAAATGGCCGTCATGAAAACTAATTTTTAAAGGTAGGACAAAAACATCGTCCCGTTTAACAAATTTTTCTGGCAAATCACATCCTGAATCTACGAGTAAAGCTATTTTTTGTTTATTCATCATTACTTGCTCCTTTAGTTTCAGGAAAGGCCAAAACCCCTTCTGAGAATAATTTCAGTGCTAAAGATAAGGTGATGCTGCGTAAAAAAATCCGCCGTTGCACGGTGCCGTCAAATGGCAGTTGCGCTGCTTGAGGTTCTTTCATTTGTTGAGCGACTTCTTGTAAAGCTTGTTCCAACATGGCGCAAAATGCATCGTAGCTCTCAGTTTTCTCTTGGAAACTAATTTGATACGTTAACGCCTCTTTTAACTCTGGCAAAGACAAAACTTGTTTTAAAGCACTGATGGCTAATAAATAAGCCAGATGTTCTTTTCGATATTTTTTTTTAAGTGGTGGTGGCAATAATTTTTGTTTGACATAATTATTGACCATCGCCGCGGTTAGTAAACTTTTTTCTGGCAAAATCGGTTGTAAAAAACGATTGACCAAAGTGACTACTTGATCCATGTACAATTCAAAATCTGGAAGATCTTCCCAGCGAGGCAAAGAAAATCCATTTAATTCGGTACCGCGATCAACCAAATTTTTAGCAGGAAGGACTTTATCCATCTGAAAACCTCCTTAGTCATTTCAAAAATATTGTATCAGAATTTATAGAACTATGCAATCTAGTTTTCAAAACTAGATAATAACTTTTAAAAAAATTAAGACCTGAGATCCCGGTCTTAATTTTGCAGTAAATAATTATGGTCAAACACAATCTCTACATCGCTTAATTTAAATTCCGCCAAACAATATTTTTTAATCCGATACAATAACTCTTCATCTGTAAAGTGGCTTTTATTAGGAATCACCACATCAAAACTTAAGTGTTCTCCATCCGCATCTTGGCTTAGACGCAGATCGTGCAATGTTAAATCATCATCTAAATAACGCAAAAATTTCCGCAAACTTTTTCTAATTTTTTGTCGGCGGGCATTTTTTACATCAACCGGATCCACATGACAGACCAACTGAATATTCAGCGTCTCCAAGAAATCTTTTTCGATAATATCAATCATGTCGTGGGCGCGCTCCAAGCTGTAACGATCATCTACTTCAATATGAACAGTAGCAAATTGATGATTCTGGCCATAGCTATGAAAATTCAAATCGTGAAAGCCAAGAATTTTCGGATAAGATTTTAATTGTTTTTCAATGGCGACGATTTTTTCTTCTGCTGGCACTTCTCCTAACAATGAATCGACGAATTCTTTTAACAACTTAATTCCTGAATACAAAATATAAGCTGCCAAAAGCAAGCCGACGTACCCATCAATTGTCCAGGAAGTAAACATTTGTACCGCTGCTGATAATAAAACAACCCCTGTCGTTAAACAGTCATTCACACTATCTGTGGCCGCGGCCAGCAAAGTTTCAGAAGTGATTTTTTCGCCAATTTTACGATACGCCCACGCTTGCCAAAATTTTACCCCGATGGAAATCAATAAAACGAGTAAAACAAGCCAAGAAATTTTCGTTGCCACTGGATCAATAATTCGTTCAAGCGAAGTTTTTAAAAATTGCAGCCCGACAAAAGTGACGATAATTGAAATAAATAAACCAGAAATCGTCTCAAATCGCTCGTGACCATAAGGATGTTTCGTATCCGCAGGTTTTCCAGCCACAGCAAAGCCAATCAAAGTCAATAAACTAGAAAGACCATCGCCAAAATTATTGACCCCATCGGCTAAAATGGAAACCGATCCAGTGAAAAAACCTAATATCACTTTACCAAAAGCCAACAATAAGTTTGAAGTTAAACCAATAATGCCAGCGAATTTTCCGGCTTTGATCCGCATATTCGCTTTAGGTAATTCATTTTGCATTTTCGCCAAATATTTTTCCATTTCAACACCTTCTTCACCGTTTTACTACTTCTTTAATTATCTAGTATACACGCTTTATAAAAAAAGTGCTGTGTAAAAAGGAAAATCCTTTAAACACAGCATTTATTTAACTTACTTGTATCGTTCTTCAAGTTGCGACATAAACCGCCCTAGCAAAATCCCCGCCAGACACAAGACGCCACACATCACAAATCCAAAGGCACCAATGCCACTATAATCTAGCGGAATAATCATAATTGTTGAGGCAAAGACGACACCTAAAATAAAATGAAATAATTTACTATACGCGACTGAAAAAATATAATCCATCACTTTAGAAAGTCCTAAAACACAGACTAGACCCCCGATAGCTAGCGGCAACAAAACGCTAAAATCGATATTTTTAATTCCATCAGACATCGCCTGATACATCCCCATGTAAACTAAAAAATTAGATGGTGACAAGCCTGGAACGATAATCCCTAAGCCAATTAAAGCACCGGCAATAATCCAAGTGAAAAAGTTTTGATCGACGGAACCGTTAATTTTTTGATTCCCTAAAATAAGTAAAATCAAAGCCACGACAAAAGTAATTCCCATTAATATTTTATCGCTGGAACTGCGCCCGTGTTTCCCAGCTTCTTGCCATAAACCCGGCACCGTTCCAATAATACAGCCGACAAAAAACCATAAAATAATTGTCGTATACGTGCCTAATAAAAAACTAACCGCAAATGACAACAAGAAAACGCCGAAAATTCCACCCAGACCAACGGGAATAAAATATAAAACATTTTCTTTAAAATTTTTCGTTAAATGGGCTAAAAAAGTAATAATTCTTTCATAAATACCAAAGACCGCAGCCAGCGCGCCCCCGGAAACTCCTGGCAAAATAAATCCCGAGCCAATAAACATTCCTTTAACAAAACGGAGCACCCAATCACGCATGCCGGATGTGCCATTTGTATTTGTTACACTTTTTTTATTTTCCACAGACAACTTCCTTTCTTCAATCACTTTAGTATATAAAACGCGCCTATTTTCGGCAAGTCTTTCTTAAGGACTAAAGGGAATTTTAAAAATAATCCACCAAAGTAGGTAAGCCGCGGGGAATTAATTCTTCCAATACATTATAGGCGGCTAGTGGTCCGTGCAAGCGGCCATAAAATGCCAAATCTTTAGGTCGGCGATACCCCATAAATAATTGGGTCCACTCCTGAATCGCCCCAGATAAAACAGGTTGTTCAAAATGTTTAGCATCGGCAAATTTTTCGCTGACTTTTTTTACGCTCGCCTGTCCAGTGGCATCAACAGATAATTGCCAAATTCCTGTATTCCACGGAGCATAATTGTCGTCCACACCTAAATAAAAGACGTGATCCTGACCGGTTTTCAAAAAAGGATAATCCGTTAAAAATAAAGATAAATCTACAATTCGGGCCATCATATAAGGCACGACTTCGACTTTAGCAGACGGTTCGTCTAACAAGTAACTTAAAGAATGTTCCGAATTAGGTGCTTCATAAACAAAAGAACTAAAGGCATTTTCGTGGGATAAAATAAATTTCCCTAAACCATGAAAAGCCGCCGCTGTTAAATAATTCCACTCAATAATTTTAAAAGTCGCATTTTCCATCTGATAAACAACGTAACCTTCTGGCTGATGTTCTTCATTAAAATAAATCGCATAGTTCCGTTCTTTGTTTTTAAATAAAATATAATGCCACCACCACTCAGGGCGTTCTAAGCCACCGCGGCGATTGTGAGGATTTTTTTCGTATAATTTTTTTAAAAATGGTTCAGCTTTTTTTAATTTCATCCGCTCCACTTGACCGGCCACTTTACGTCCTTTTGGCAAATCATTGCGGGTAATTTCGTAGCGTAGATTTTCAAACACTTGCTCGTATCCAAATTGACGATAAAAACCATAAGAAAATGGCGCTAAATAAGACAAGGCCAAGCCTTCTTTTTGCATATCTTCAATAATTTGACGCATCGTTTCTTTAATGCCGCCTTGTCCGCGAAATTCAGGATAGCTAGCCACATAGCCAATGCCCCCCATTTGATAGCGCGTCCCGTGAAAATTCACGGTAAATGGTGTACACATCACTTGCGAAGCCAACTTTTCGTCAATAAATAAACCATAATTCCACGAGTTATCAGCCAAGCGGGCAAAATGTTCCCGGCGCTCCACCGTTTGTTCTTTATTAAACGCATAGCTCACGAGTTTAAACATCGCCTCAGTGTCTAATTTCCCTAATCGTCGCAAATCTTTTGCCACCAAATCCACGTCCTTTATCTACTTTAAAATTTTAATTGTCCAGCACGTTTTATCTTAGCATGTTTTCTAAAAGTTTTCAGCAAAAAAAGCCAAGAGATACAGCAAACAAATGGCCGCATCTCTTAGCTTTAGAAATACATATTTTTTTATGGTAGTTTATTGCCGGCTACTTCGTAAATTTTGTACCAGTCTTCGCGACTTAAATTAATTTCAGCAGCTGCGGCGATTTCTTCAATCCGGAATTCTTTCATAGTTCCGGTGATGACTTGCATCTTGGCTGGGTGGCGCAAAATCCACGCACTCGCTAAACCATTTTTAGTGATTTGATATTTTTCAGCAATTTCAGCTAAGACCGCATTTAATTCTGGGAATTTATCATTATCTAGAAAAACACCTTCGAAAAATCCATATTGATACGGCGACCAAGCTTGAATCGTCATATCATTCAGGCGTGAATATTCCAAAATACTGCCATCATGATCGACACTTGGTTCATTGGTCATATTGACATAAATGCCTGAGTCGATCATTCCGGTGTGCTTAATGCCAAATTGTAATTGGTTGGCTTGTAATGGTTGGCCGACATATTTTTTCAAAAGTTCTATTTGGAGTGGCTTTTGGTTAGAGACACCAAAATAACGAACTTTTCCTTCTTGATGCAACTGATCAAAGGCGGCGGCAATTTCTTCAGGTTCCATTAAAGTATCTGGACGATGCAATAATAATGAATCCAGATGATCCACGCCCAATCGTTTTAAACTGCCTTCCACTGAAGAAATAATATGTTCTTTAGAAAAATCAAACGTTCCAGGACGAATCCCACATTTAGTTTGGAGCCATAAGTCTTCTCGTTTTAATGAAGAATTTTTCAATACCCGACCAAAAATTTCTTCACATTCTCCTTTGCCATAAATATCGGCGTGATCAAAAAAATTAATGCCCACTTCGACCGCTTTTTCCACGATGGATTGGGCGGCCTTTTCCTCGATACCATTGATCCGCATGCACCCAAAAACGACCGCGGAGACTTCTTCATTCGTTGTTCCAAATTTAATTTTTTTCATTGTGTTCCTCCTATATTTTTATTAAGATCCTCAATAAATCAGCGACTCGTCGGTAAAATAATCCGGATAAGCCTCTGTTACAGCTTGCTTTTCTTCTAACATCATATGCAAATGCAAAATCGCCAAAAATTCCGCTTCATCCACATTCCGTTCTTGAATCGCCATCAGTAATGCGTAATGTTGATCCATAATCCCTTCCCATTTTAAGTCAGGCACCGATAAACGCAACCAGCGGAAGCGATCCAAATTCGTATTATTGGCATCTAACCAATGCCAAATTTCTGATCTACCGGCAATTTCAAAACACGTTTGATGAAAGACATTATCTAAATGAAAAAAACTTCGCCGATCATGACGTTGAACGGCCGCACCTTGCTCTTCTAAAATCGCCTCTAAAACTTTTTTCCCTTGATCATCGATTTTCGCTGTCGTTTCCATAAAAATTTTCCGCTCTAACTGTTCCCGGGCAAAGCGAGCGTTATCGGCAGATTTCAAATCGATTTTTGAAACATACGTCCCACTTTGGGGAATCGCATAAATTAATTTTTGTTTTCTTAATTGAATCAACGCTTCACGGACTGGCGTACGCCCAATTTTCAAAATATCTTCCAATGATTTTTCCGACACTTTCCGTCCCGGTTCCAAGTCGCCGTGAATGATTAAGCGACGAATTGCTTCATAAGCTTGCTCTTGTAAATTATTGGCCTCGCTATTTGTTTCGTTTGGACCTTCACTATTTATTACCATCGTCTTTTCTACTCTTTTCTTACGCTTTTTGTAATCGCTTGACTTTAAAACTATTATATCAGATTGTTAGTTAGCAGACAAACATCATCAAATTAATCTAATTTTTTAGCTGTAAGCGATTGACTTCAGCTGGATTTTCGCTATAATTAAGTCTGTAGGTGAAACTAATATATCAGTTTTCGAAAGGAGTTCTCTATGATTTCTCTAAAAAAAGCTTGGTCTCAACAGGTTTCCGAGTATCAAAAGGCAGGAATTGTTTTACCAAAAGTTGCTGCTGACAAAAAAAAAGCCGACACCCAATGGATCCATTTTGGTGGCGGTAATTTATATCGCGGCTTTCATGCTGCCACAGCCCAAGATTTGCTGGATTTAGGCAAACTTAATAGTGGTGTGGTAGTTTGTGAAACTTATGATGAAGCGGTCATCGATCAAGCTTATCAACCTTATAACAACCAATTTTTACAAGTTGTGATGCACGAAGATGGCACTTTGGACAATCGTCTCTTGGCGTCAACAGCAGAAAGCTACTATTGCAATCCAACGCGTCCCGAAAGTTTCAATGCCGTGAAACATATTTTTGAACAAGATTCTTTACAACTAGCCACTTTTACGATTACTGAAAAAGGCTATAGCTTAAAAGATTCCGCTGGCAAATTTTTCCCAATTGTGGAAGCTGACTTAACAAACGGCCCAGATTTCCCACAAAATACTATGTCAATCGTCGCTTCATTATTGTTGGCTCGTTTTAATGCCGGTCAATTACCAATTGCTATGGTTTCTACCGATAATTTTTCTCATAACGGTAAAAAATTCCAAGAAGCCGTCTTAACAATTGCCCAAGGTTGGGTCGATAATCATTTTGCACCATCCGCCTTTTTAGATTATTTAAAAGACGATAAAAAAGTTTCCTTCCCTTGGTCAATGATTGACCGCATCACACCAAATCCTGCTGAAAGTGTTGTCGAAAAATTAGAAGCACTAGGTGTTGTTGATGCGCAAATTATTCACACTGAAAAACATACCAACATTGCGCCTTTCGCTAATACTGAAGTGATTCATTATTTAGTTATTGAAGACAGCTTCCCTAATGGCCAACCAGATTTAGCTGCTGCCGGCGTGATTTTAACGGACCGGGCTACTGTTGATAAAGCTGACGCTATGAAAGTAACGACTTGTTTGAACCCTTTGCACACCGCTCTGGCCGTTTTTGGTTGCCTGCTAGATTACACAGCCATTTCTGCTGAAATGACCGATCCTGAACTAGTTGGTTTGATTAAACAAATCGGCTACCATGAAGGCTTGCCTGTCGTAGATGATCCTAAAATTATTAATCCGCAAAACTTTATTGACGAATTAATAGAAAAACGTCTCCCTAATCCAAATATTCCCGATGCACCGCAACGGATTGCTTCTGACACTTCACAAAAAGTTGCCATTCGTTATGGCGAAACGATTCGTAAATATGTGGAAAGTTCCACTTTAGATGCTAGTGATTTAACATTTATCCCACTTACAATCGCCGGTTGGCTCCGCTACTTATTAGCTGTTGACGACAATGGCGAAAGTTTCACCCCTTCTCCAGATCCACTTTTAAGCGAACTACAAGAAAAACTTGCCCCATTACATTTAGGATTTGACGGCGATGTTCATCCCATCGTCAAAGACATCTTAAGTAACGAAACAATTTTCAGCCTTAATTTGTATCAAGCAGGTCTTGGTGAAAAAATTGAAGGTTTCTTGCTAGAAATGTTGCAAGGACCCGGCAGCATCCGCGCCACTTTACAAAAATATTTAGCAAAAGGAGTTTTATAATATGGAAATGACCTTCCGTTGGTACGGCCAAAATGAAGATAAAGTCACATTAGAACAAATTCGGCAAATTCCTGGCATGAAAGGCATCGTGGGGACTTTGTTTGATATCCCGGCCGGTGAAGTTTGGCCTAAAGATCGCATTAAAGCTTTAAAAGAAGAAGTTGAAAGCCATGGTTTAACTTTGAAAGTTATCGAAAGTGTAAATATCCACGATGACATTAAAATTGGTTTGCCAAGTCGCGATCAATATATTGAAAACTACAAAACAACGATTCGTAATTTAGCTGAATTTGGGGTTGAAGTCATTTGTTATAATTTCATGCCTATTTTTGACTGGATTAAAACTGATTTAGATTATATTTTAGCAGATGGTTCTTCCACTATGGCTTTTGAGGAAAAAGGGATTGAACGCGATCCAGAAGATATTATTAAAGAAGTGCAAGAATCAGCTGGCGAATATACTTTGCCAGGTTGGGAACCAGAACGTTTGGCGCACGTGAAAAGCTTGTTCAAAGCTTACGAAGGCGTCGACGACGATAAACTTCGGGAAAACTTGAAATATTTCTTAGAAGGCATTATCCCAACTTGTGAAGAGGTCGGCATCAAGATGGCCATTCACCCTGATGATCCTCCCTACTCCATCTTCGGTCTTCCTCGGATTGTGAAAAATCGCAATGACCTTGACTGGTTATGTAACGCAGTGGATTCTCCATCAAACGGGATTACTTTATGTACTGGTTCCATTGCTGAAGATCCAAGCAACGATGTTTATGCCATCTTAGCTGAATTTACGAAACGTGACCGGATTCCATTTGCTCACGTTAGAAATATCAAATATATCCAAAATCGTGATTTCTACGAAGCACCACATTTGTCTAGTGACGGTTCATTAGATATGTACAAAATTCTAAAAGCTCTTCACGATAATGGCTTTACCGGCTATATTCGTCCTGACCACGGTCGGATGATTTGGGGAGAAACAGGTCGCCCTGGTTACGGACTTTATGACCGTGCATTAGGCGCAACGTATATCAACGGTTTATGGGAAGCCATTGAAAAAGAAGGCAAATAACTAAGATAACAAAACAGGCTGATCGCTTATACATAGCGGTCAGCCTGTTTTTTTGAATTATTTTATAAAAAAAAAGCCCAAGTTAGACTTGGACTTGAAGAAAAATCTCATGAATAGATTTTTTTAAGTAAAGCTCATTATTTCTTGGTACATGTTTTGTGCGTCTTTAACATTATAGGCATGAATCAATAACGTGTCCATTACAAAAGGTGAAAAAGATAACTGATTAAGTGTTTGAGAAAAAGCCATGGCGGCAATTTCACTAGTCGTTCGGACGGTTGATTTCTGTGAAAAAAATCCGAACTTCCACAATGTGATTTCTGTTTTTTGGGTAAAGATTTCTGGATCATGCGTTTCCACATAATGGAAAAGTTCGTGAGCCAAAATTAAATCTTGGACCTTTTCTTTAGGCAATTCCGGCAACTCATAAGAAGCTACTTTTTCAATCGGTTCATGGGCTACTTGAATTAAATTAGGCGAAGTGAATAAGGCAAACATCACCCGACCGCCGATAATTTCATCCGGCATATATTTAAATTCAATCCCCAGTTCTTCAATAATTTCACTAACAGATAAGTTTGGATATTGTTCTAATATATCTTCAGCTGCTTTTTTCCCGGCAGCCTCAGATTCTGTAATCAATGTGGTGACTTGATCCGTTGTCAATTTATCTTTTAAGAGTTCACGACTCATGGCATAACGCCCCCAAGACTCATCGGAAACTTTAGATAAGTCTTGGAATATTTGTTGAATGTCCAAATTAGGTTTGCTTGATGTTAGCGGCAACGACAATCACCTCATCGTCTGGCTCTAGTGATGAAACTTCTAAGTCAGTTAACAAGACAAGTTGATCAAATTCAGTTGCCGAAAAGTCCATTGCACGAGCACCAATACATAAGTAATACTCAGGACGAGCAATTAATTCTGTTTGGTAAACGGCCATTTCATCCCATAAGCGTTCCATTTCAGTCAAATAATTAGCGGCTGTCGTGCGAACGGCCATCCCGTTACCTACTTGAACTTTAATGAAACCTTTTTTGTCGATAATCCGAGTAGGACCAGCTTGTCCATTGGCATTTTTATCACCAAAGACAAAGAAGAAATCAGAAGATGCTAGAAGTTCAGCTTGACTATTATCGGTCATCCGCATATCTTCAGCAGCAATTTCTCGCGCTTCATCAGCATCGACTTCTTTAGTTAAGTCAGTTGTTTTCACTTCAGTTGATCCTGTTGCAATAGCCGTAACTTTTGATGTTTGTGGATCAATTTCAATATGGATTTCAATGGATTCTGGTGTTGCACCAGATTCAATTGCTTTGTTCATAGCTTCGTTTTTCAGATTTTTAATATCTTCTTTACTTGGTGAAGGGATAATCCGTTCCACCACGTCACGAACCATAGCAAGAGCTACACCGATAGAAGAAATAACTTCGGCATTTTCTGGAATAGAATATTTAACGCCCATTTTGTTAGAGAAGTAAACGATTAATGAAGCAGCACCGCCACCAACACCAACAAGAGAAATTTGATCTTTTTCTAATTTGTATTTTTCAGCTAATGATAAAATCACTGGTTCGATTTTAGCATAAGCTTTTTCCATGATTTGTTTAGCAATATCTTCAACGGTTGTTCCGCAGTAGTCAGCTAAAGCTTGCATTGCTTTTCTAGCTGATTCCACATTCCCATAAGAGAAGTGTTCTGGTTGTACAAGACCTAAGACATTCGCTGCACAAGAGTTAGTAATTGTTACCGCTGAACCATCTTCCATTACTACTTTTACATAGTCGGCAGGATCGCCTTCTTTAGGAGAGAAAAATTCAACGTGTGGTCCAACAATTTTATCAGTATCTGTAAAGACGGAATAATCAAGTCCAGCAATATGGGCTGAACGAGGACCAACATCAATGACCCCAGATTTATCTGCCCGAACCATTGATCCACCAGCACAACCTAAAACCCGCACATCTAAAGAAGAGATGTAGGTAGGATGTCCACCAACAATTGAGTAATCAATCGCTGGTCGACCATTACGGATAACTCCGATATTAGTCGTTGTACCACCAACTTCAAAGTAAACCCCGTTAGATGCCCGCAAATACATTAATGAACCCATAACAGAAGCTGCCGGACCTGAAAGCATAGTTAATACTGGACGTTTCTTCATTTCAGAAATTTCCATAACCCCGCCATCACCACGCATGATCATCAATGGTACATTAACGCCAGCTTCTCTAACTGAAGCTTCAGTTGAATTGGCTGTGTCTAACATTTTAGGCAAAATAGACGCATTAATAGCGGCCGTTCTTGTCCGACGAGTTAAACCATACAATTTAGTAATATCTGAAGCCATAGTCGTTGGAATATTTTTCTTTTCAGCTGCTTGGTGAACGATTTTTTCTGGTTCGCCGTCATCTACCCCAAAGGCCATGGAAGCTACCAAGACGCGCGCGCCTTTTGATTGGAGTTGACCAACAGTTTCTTCTACTTTTGCTTCATTCAATTGTTTCAAAGGAATAAAGGAATTGACGATTTTAATTGTTTTGTTATTACCAAGATCGATATCATCAATCCGGCTTTGGCGTTTGGCTAAGAAACCTTCCAAACCACCTTTTGCCATTCCGATAACCCCAACAGTGGCCACGTCACCTTCAATTAAGGCGTTGGTTGCTTGTGTTGTGGAGTGGGCTACAAAGACCACATCTTCAGGCAAAATATTATTTTCATTCATACAATTTTCAAATGACCGGACAACCCCTGCAGCCACCCCACGAGGATCATCGTGGGTGGTCTTAACAGAGGCTTTACCGATAATTTCGTGGGTAGCATTATCGATGGCTACCGCTTTTGTATGGGTACCACCTACGTCGATACCCATTCTGACTGATCGATTCATGAGAAATCCCCTTTTTCAAAAAATCTTTTAAATGCTAATTACAATAAAATTTTAAACAAGGTTACCATACATGATATATGTGATGGCGGCCATAATAATTCCGATAATCCAACCAGTTGGGATGGATTTTTTCATGAAGTCCCCGGAAGCTACTTTAGTATAACCAAAGCCCCAAGCAACCCATGATTGAGTAATATCTAAATGTTGAGGTGCAATCGTTGTAATGGCAAATAATGGGAATAAGAATTCAACTGGAATAGTAGGATTAGCTGCTAAAACAACGGCTAAAATAGCTGAACCTGAACCAACTAAGTTCAAAGGTCCCCGGAAGAATCCTAGTGGAGTTAACACACCAAAGACAATCGCTAAAATAATAGCTGAATGTGGAATGAAGTCTCCTAAAATAGCGGTAAAGTAAGGAGCTGCAAAAGTAGCTGCATTATTAAACATAGCAAGTGCTAATAAGAAACCAATCATTGGTGCTACGTCAATAGAACCATCTGTAAATAATTTTGCAAAACGACGACAAACTTCAATGAATCCACCTTTTAATCGGCCAGTGAAAAGCATAGCCCATAAAGCCGCTACGATAAACCCGAAGATGATTGGGAAGTTAACGTTGTTTAGTTCGCCACCTTTTGGTACGAATAAAACTAAGATAACTGGTAAAATAACAGCTAACCATGAAATTGCAGGAGCATCTTTAGCAGCGCCAGATTGTGCATTAGCTGCCCAAGCGTAAGATTTTTTCTTACCCATAGAAAGACTAGAAACAATGAAGACAACAACTAAGGAAACGACTGTTGCGATAATTGACCATTTGAAATAAGTACCAAAGTCATATGAAGCAGCAGCTTCGTTAAATCCTTTGTAAATTGTTTGATATTGTTGGAAGTTGACTGGGTTTGAGAAAATCCCGGCCATGATGGAACCCATAAAAGCAAATAAAGCAACTGGAGCGGCAATTCCTAATGATAAAAGAATTGGGATAACGATAACGGCGATGGAAATAACTGGTCCAATACCGGTGTTAACCATAAAGATAACAGATGTTAAGATACATAATAAAGCCATAGTGATTTTTGGTTTGTCTCCCCCTAATTCGGTAACTTTCCGAATCAATGTTGAAGCAATCCCGGTGTCAACTAACACACGACCGAAGAAAGCACCAAAGAAGACGTTAACTAAAATCGAACGAGAATATTCAGCAGGACCGTCAGCATAAACAAACGTTAGAACCTCAAGCCAATCTCGTCCTTTCATTGCTTCTGATGGATCAAAGAAATTACCAATGACCGCAAGAAGTGTCCAAACAGTAGCCATAATGAAAAATCCGACCATTAAATTGTATCCTTTGACACAGTACCAGACCATGAAAACGAAGGATGCAATTAAAATTAAACCAATAATTACATTAACCAATTTTTAACCCTCCATATATAAGTGATTTAGCGTAGCATGTGAACTGTTTTCCAAATAAGAAATCTCAACCCTCCCGCTGCTCATTTTTTTGAAAAAGCAATTCGAAATAAAAAGACCACTTGTTACTTCTAATACTTTTCGATTCTCGTCGAACTGATATATTAGTAAGCACAAGTGAAGTATACCGTTTGCAGATTTATTTTTCAATCTTTTTTTTGAAATTCGCGAAAAAAATCACATACTCGAATGCTTTTGTTTGGGTTCGTTTTCATAAAATCAGCTCTAAACCGGCTTATTGTTAAGGTCTTTTTGAAAACATAAGCTTGCAAAAAATAACAAAAAAATATAAAAAGTATATTTTACTTTAAAAAAAAGTTCGCCAGAATTTTTTTCTGGCGAACTTTTTTTTAAAATCTAGTATATCTCTTTATGTTAAGCGTTCATTAAAGTTTGAGCAGCCGTGATAATAGTTAATTTGTAAACATCTTCTTCATTGGCTCCACGAGAAAGGTCAGAAACTGGTTTGTTTAATCCTTGTAAAATTGGTCCAATCGCTTCAAAGCCACCAAAACGTTGGGCAATTTTGTAGCCAATGTTTCCAGCTTCTAGTTCTGGGAAGACAAAGACGGTTGCTTTACCAGCTACTTTTGAGTCAGGTGCTTTTTGAGCAGCAACTGAAGGAACGTAAGCTGCATCAAATTGTAACTCGCCATCTAATTCTAAAGATGGATCAAGTTCTTTAGCAATCCGAGTTGCTTCTTGAACTTTCGTTACTTCGTCAGCTTTTGCTGATCCTTTAGTAGAAAAACTTAACATTGCCACTTTAGGTTCGATATCAAAAAGAGCAGCTGTTTTTGCAGATTCAACAGCAATTTCAGCAAGTTCTTGAGCTGCTGGATTAACATTAATAGCACAATCAGAGAACAAATATTTTTCTTGGTCGCGGCCTTTAATCATAATGAAGGCTCCGCTAGTCCGAGAAACGCCAGGTTTTGTTTTAATAATTTGTAATGCAGGGCGAACGGTATCGCCGGTTGAATGGATTGCTCCAGAAACCATGCCATCAGCAAGTCCCATATAAACTAACATTGTGCCAAAATAATTTTCATCTTTCAAAATCTTTTCAGCTTGTTCTTTAGTTGCTTTGCCTTTACGACGTTCGACAAAACTTTCGACCATTTCATCCCATTTAGGATAATTATTAGGATCAAGAATTGTAAATCCAGATGTTTTGTAGCCAATTTCATTAGCGATTTTTTTTACTTCTTCGCCATTACCAATCAAAATAGGTTCTACTAATCCGTCTGCTTTCAAACGAACGGCTGCTCCTAAAATACGTGCATCCGTTGCTTCCGGGAAGACGATTTTAATATTTTTTCCCGTAATTTTGTTTTTTAAGCTTTCAAAAAGTTCCAAATGTGTTCCCTCCAAAAATTTATTTACCTATTAATCATACACTAGATTGTTTTAAAAAAACAGGATAACTTGCTGTATTCATTTTTTTATAGTAAATAGCTTTGTTCCTATATTAATACACAAAATGATGTTGTCATTTTTAACGACAGTTGTATTATTTTTCTAAGCGCCAGTCAATCGGCGTTTGCCCTAATTGAATCAAAGCGGCATTGGCTTTTGAAAATGGTCGGGAACCAAAAAATCCTCGATATGCTGATAATGGTGAAGGATGTGGACTTTTAAGAATCATATGTTGTGGCGCAATCATAGCCGCTTTTTTTTGAGCTGAAGCGCCCCATAAAATAAAAACAATCGGCTGCTTTCTGGCGGATAATTCTAAAATAATTGCATCTGTAAATTGTTCCCAGCCCCGCTTACTATGAGAATTTGCTTGATGTGCTCGAACAGTTAAGACAGCATTCAGTAGTAAAACGCCTTGTTTAGCCCATGGAGTTAAGTCACCAGATTTTGCCGGCGAGATACCTAGATCATTTTGTAATTCTTGATAAATATTTCTAAGTGACGGTGGAATCTTCGCCTCACCTGTCACGGAAAAACTTAAGCCATTAGCTTGCCCTTCTTCGTGATAAGGGTCTTGGCCTAAGATTACTACTTTTACTTGATTTAAAGAAGTCAGCTCTAGTGCTTGAAAGATTTCTTTTTCTGGTGGAAAAACGATTTGTTCGGCGTATTCTTTTTTTAAAAATTGTTGGAGATTTTGAAAATAATTTTTAGCCGTTTCTTGACTCAATTGTGGCCAACCTGTCAGTACGTTCATCACGTCACCTCCTCTTTTAGTTTAAGCTTTTTGGAAATTTAAACCAAGCAGAAATTTTTAAAGACGCTAGAAAAGTGTTAGAATGGATTTAGATTGACGACACAAATAAGGAGCGGATTTTTTGATTAAATTAATAGCTTCAGATATGGATGGAACCTTATTAAACGAAAGTTCTCTCGTTTCTGACAAGAACAAAGAAGCAATTCTTTTTGCCCAAGAACAAGGGATTGAATTTATGGTGGCGACTGGTCGCGGTCGGATGGAAGCATATCCTGTTTTAGATCGCGTAGGTTTGCATTTGCCAATGATTACCGTCAATGGTGCCCAAGTCTATGATCAAAGTGGCGACATTTTATTTACAATATCTTTTGAAAAAGATGCTGTTGAAACAATCGTTAGTATTTTGCGCAAACATCAATTGTATTTTGAATTGGCTACCTCACAAGGCACATATTCGGATAGTCACATTCGGCGGATTCAAAGCACCACCCGCTATATTCACAGCAACCGCCCTTACGTTTCACCTAAATTAGCGATTGCCATGACGGCGGCTCATTTGGAAATGTTGAACGTTCAATTTGTTGATGATTTTTCTGGCATTTTAGCAGATAAACATATTTCGATTTTAAAATTTATTGTTTTTAGTATGGATGAAGACGAACGTTTAGCCCAAGCAGCCGCTGAAATTAATTTATTGCCTGATTTGGCGGTGACAAGTTCTGCTAAAAATAATATTGAAATTAATCATATTAATGCCCAAAAAGGTTTGGCTTTAAAAAAAGTCGCTGAAAGTCGTGGCATTGCTATGGAAAATGTTATGACAATCGGTGATAATTTTAACGATATTTCCATGTTAGAAGTGGCTGGCATAAGTTTTGCCATGGCCAATGGACCTGAAGAAGTGCACAAGCATGCCAAATTTTTAGCAAAAAGTAATGCCGAAGATGGTGTAGCTGACGCGATTTATCAAGTGATTAAAGACCAACTTTAACTGATAGTTAAACCTTACCGACCATAAGAATAGGAGATGCGTGATGACAGAATATTTCATTCAAAAAAAATATTTAGGACGCCCCGCGCGGACGATTGTCAAAACGCGGGATGACAAAAGTGTCTTCTTATTGGTGGGCACTTGGGGTCCTAAAGGCGATGTGCTGACGGTGTATTCTATGGAAGGAGAATTTTTGGCAGCTGTCAAAAAAGTTCCTTGGTCATTTGGTTCACGATTTGATTTATATCAAGGATATGAAAAAGCTGGCACTATGAATAAAATTTTTTCGTGGCGTTTTGATTTTTATTATATTGCCCAACTTGGCTGGCATGTTACCGGAAATGTTTTTGATCATCAGTATACTATTCGCACTTTTACTCGGCCTGTGATGACTATGACTACCGGAATTGATGTCCGGGGAGATTATTATCAACTAGATATTCCCCAAGATAACGAGGCACCGTTGGCTATCTGCATTGCTTCTGTCCTCGATTATTGGGTCTATGAAAATCAAAAGCAGAAAAATTTTAATTTTTCTCCTGAATTATGGTAACAAAAAAAATGTCCCCAGTTCGTTTGTCTACTGGAGGCATTTTTTTATTTGTTTATAAATCTGCAGCTAATAATAGGGCGCCGATAATTCCGGATTGATTTGGCAAGCCCCAACGAACAATATAGTCGTCAATATTTTCAATTTCTACATAATGATTCATTTGCTTAAGAAATGATTGGCGAATTTTTCCTAACAAGTGGTCTTGATTCATAACCCCACCGCCCAGGACAATTTTTTCCACCGGAACCATTAAAGTGTAGTTGACCAAGGCTTGGGCCAAATAATATGCTTGCAAATCCCAAACCGGATGATCAGCTGGCAAATTTTGCCCTTTAATATGCGTCCGAGCTTCGATACTTGGTCCAGCCGCTAAGCCTTCCAGACAATCATGGTGATACGGACAAGTTCCTTTATAAGTATCAGCCGGATCGCGTTTAATAAAAATGTGGCCCATCTCAGGATGACTGGCGCCGTGAAAAACTTGCTCATCTAACACTAAGCCACCGCCAATTCCTGTGCCAATTGTTAAATACAGGCAAGATTTCTTCCCTTGAGCAGCGCCTTTTTTTAATTCACCGTACGCTGCCGCATTGACGTCAGTAGTCCAAGCAGTCGGTACTGGAAATTTTTCTTCCATCGCTTGTAAAAACGGAAAATTTTTCCAGGCAGTTTTTGGTGTGTTTAAAATATGCCCATACTCGTCACTGCCTTTCACTACTCCAATCGGACCAAATGAGCCAATGCCCATTTTTTCCACTGGATATTTTTCGAAAAATTCAAAAACGCCGGCCATGGTTTCCTCTGGTGTGGTGGTGGGAATTTGTTTTTGGTGGATAATGTTTAACGATTCATCGCAGACGGCCAAATTAAATTTCGTCCCCCCGGCTTCAATTGCTCCGTACATTTATTTTCCTCCTTCAAAGCCCACCGTCAAAATTTCATAAGGCGCCATTTTTTTAGGCACCACTTGATCAGTGGATTCTTCTAATAAGTTTAATAATACACCAGAGTCTTGCCCTTTTTCTAGGGTAAAGTCGGCCATATCTGGGGCTAAATTAAAGGCCCGCACTACTAAAGTGTTGTCATCTGCCCGACGTTTGACGGCTGTAACTGCGGTCATATCACCTTTAACATTAATAAATGACTGCTCACTTTTTAAGATTCCGTCTTGTTGCGGTTTCACTTGTTGCGTTGAAAATGGTACTTGACTGGCGTAACTATTTAAATAAGTGGCGTAACGATCCGTTGGTGTTTCATGAAATTCAACAGCAAAATGAAAAATATGTTCACCGAGACATTGAGCTTCTGGTGTTGGGAAATAACCCCAATCGCCCATTTCGCCTACACAACGCAATAAAGTTAAAGCGATAGTGTTGCTGTTAAGGATTTCATATTCATTTAAGCCAAAATTGCTCATCGTCAGTCCGCCACTTTGATCATGAATATTACAAAAAACTTGTTGATGTTGAGGATTGGCCGGATTAAGCCAAGACTTGCTCACCTTATTGGGACGAGTGACTACTTCAAAAATACTATCGGCTTCATGCGTTTCCGTTTGGAATTCTGTGGGAAATAAAACACGCAGGCGATGATCTTTCATTTGATTATTTAAAGTAGTAGTAAAGCTGAGGCGCCGTGAATTTTCTGGTAGAGAAATTTTTGTGTGAATATCTAAAGCCATCACTTGCGGGCTACGACCATCTGTCCGTTGGTTAAAATCAAGAACCATTTGTTGTTCGGTGGCCAAGCTTTCCACCGCACTAATCGGAATCAAAAGTGTTTGGGTGACCATCACTTCCGCTAAAAAGTCTTCGTCAGAAATAATTTCTACTTTAGCTTTTTCGCTGCTTGATAAAATCGGTTCTTCATCTGGTAAATGTCTGAAAATATATTCATTACCAACATCGCCATAATCTTCGTAAACAGCCAAATCTTTTAAAGTCCGGCCAGTTGCTTTATCTTGATAAGTGACGGAGCCATTTTCGGCAATGGTGACTTTTACTAATTCATTTTCTAAAACGTGGCCGTCTTCTTTAATGAAGGATTTTTTAATCACTTCAGGAATTTCACTTTCGTCAACATTCTTTTTCAATACTAAAGCGTATGTCTTAAAGGAAAATGGTGCCACATCTTTGACAAGTAATTTAACTTGAATGGTTTTTTCCATCATTGGAATCCGGAATCGATCTTGCGGTAAAAGATAATTAAATCCGACTTTTGCTTGTGAAATTTCAGCAGGAATTTCATTGCCATTTTCATCAATCACCATAAAAACATCTTCTGCTTCAGCTAAAAGTTCTTGATACAAAGCTGGTGGACGGCCTTGACTAAAGGTTCTGTTTTCCAGTTGGACAATTACTTCAGCTAAATCACTTTTCGTTTGACCAGTCGTATTATAAAAAATAAATGGCCAACTATCTTGAGGAAATTTCGTCGTATCGACGGCTTTACCGATTTTTTCTAAGCTTTCTTGAGCGACAAATTCTCCAACTTCAGAAGCTTTGGCAAAACGCGTCATCATTTCCCGATGGACGGCATCAACGGAACAACCGCAAATACTATCGTGGGGATGATTTTGTAGTAAAGTTTTCCAAGCATAAGTCAGTTGGTCATGAGGATAATCGCCAGAAATTTCAGAAGCGATGCTGGCTAAAACTTCCGCTTGATTTTCTAAAAGGCGCTCCACGCGCGTATTTTCCTGTTTCAAATAAACCCGGGTAGATGCCGTGTTTGCTAATGTATACCAACCATCAGTTTCTTGGCTAGTGAGTTCCCCTTTAACTGTCGCTAAATCTTCTGGGGCTTGCGCTTTTACAGCATCTAAATAATCGTCAAAGTTCGAATGAATAAATTCATACTCAGGAAAAAGTCGATTGGCGACTTCAATGGCTTGACCAATATCTTTTTGCACAGGTTGATGGTCGACGCCATTCATCATTAACAGTTGATCAGTCGAAGCATAACGCGTCACTTCGGCTAATTTTCTAGTCCAATAAGCAAATGCTTCTTCTTCATCGACTGGAATTTCATTACCATTAGAATACCAGTTGGCAAAAAGTAAACCAAAAATTTCGGTATTATCTGGTCCAACCCATTTCATTTCTGAATAATTGGAAGTGTAATTTTCATCAGGCAACACTTGATTGTCAAAGCCAATTGGTTTTACCCCCCGACCAAAAGCTGCTGCATCTAGTCCGGCTTTTTTCATCAGTTGCGGTGTTTGGCCCATATTACCAAACGTATCTGGAAAATAACCAAGCTTAACGGGTTGGCCCCATTTGGCTGACTCTTGGGCGCCGATTAACATATTGCGGACGTTAGATTCGCTACTAATAAGGAAATCATCTTGCAAAATATAAAACGGTCCAATTTTTAATTTTCCTGCTTGAATCGCTGCTTTGACTTCCGCTTTTCTTTGTGGGCGAACCTCTAGATAATCGTCAAGAATAATTGTTTGGCCGTCTAAGTGAAAACTTTTAAAATTTTTGTCATGGGCAAATAAATCTAGCAAGTCATCCATTAAATGAATTAAGCGCATATGATGTTGTTCATAAGGCATATACCATTCGCGATCCCAATGGCTGTGAGAAATAATGTGTACCGTTTTTTTCATTGTTTTTGTATCCTCCTAAATAGCTACTTTCAAACCATAATAATCTAGCAAAAGTTCGCAAAACATCATATTGGCCCACGAAAACCATTCCCGCGTATACAATGAATCGTCGTCAACGTGAAAACTTTCATGCATATGTTTCGTGTTGGCGTCATTTTCCACGAGTAAATTTAAAATTCGTTCTTTTTGATGGCGATCGTCTGTCGTTAATCCTTCCATCGCTAAACTAATTGGCCAAATATAATTTTCTGGGGTGTGACTTGAACCAATCCCTGCTGCCCGACTTCCTTCATAATAGAAAGGATTTTCTTTACTGAGCAATGTTTTTCTCGTTTTTTGATAAATAGCATCGTCTGCGCTGCCAAATCCTAAGTATGGGGCGGCCATTAAATTGGGAACATTGGCATCATCCATCAAACTCGCTTGGCCTAAACCGTCGACCTCGTAAGCATAAATCGTTTCACCGGCATTATTTTTTGTTGTGCCGAATTTTTTTAAGCCGTCTAAAATTTCTTGGCGTAACACTTGAGCTTGAGCGGTGATGTCTGCATTTGGTAAAATTTCTGTAAAAATTTCTGTGACATATTGCAACACGACTGCAGCAAACATATTACTAGGAATTAAATAACCATATTGACAAGCGTCATCACTTGGGCGGAACCCTGACCAAGTCAAACCGGTGTCACCCACTGGATTGCCGCGCCCATCATGAGGCAATGTATCTTCTAGCCGGGTAGTTTCCCGTTCAAAAGTATACGGGGAAGTGGCGTGATGTTGTTCGGTAGTAAAAACTGTGAGAATTTTTTTGACGCCGGCGACAAATTGATCATCAAAATGTTTCGTACTTCCCGTATTTTTATAGAGTAAATAAGCCAATTGCAACGGATAACAAAGAGAATCAATCTCGTATTTTCGTTCCCAAATCCAACCATTCATCGCCGTTTTATCCTTTTGATGGCCAGCAAAATTGTCCGTTTCGTTAAAGGCATTGGCATAAGGATCTAGATTGACATAAAAAAATTGTTTTTGAGAAAGGCCGGCGATCATTGCTAAAATGTCCGGATCGTTTTTAGCTAAAATTAAATAAGGACGCACTTGGGCGGTGGAGTCGCGCAACCACATGGCGGGAATATCGCCGGTTAAGACAAAAGTTGAACCGTCCGCTAAACGCTTGACGGTGGTTTCTGACGTATTGGCAAAAGCATTTTTAAAATTTTCACCCCAACGCTTGTGGTCCTCTCCACATTTTTCAACGATTTCGTCCATTAATGTTTGGACACTTGTAGGAATTTTTTCCATGACGCACCTCTTCAGTCGAATTTGATATATCATTTTTATGACTTGAGTATAAGCGATTGCTTTGCAGTTGTCTATGTCTTTTTTGTTACATTTAATTTTTATTTACAAATTTTTTTTTTGTGCTATGCTCGACATATGATATATCAATTTAAGGAGGACTTATGATCCCACTTTACAAAAAAATCATGGGGGACCTAGAAGCTGATATTTTAAGCGGCAAACGCCCTGTGGCCACCCAAGTTCCTACCGAAAAAGAATTATCCCAGCAATATCAAGTCAGCCGCATTACTTCTAAGCGCGCTTTAAATGAATTAGAAACACTCGGTTTAATCGAGCGGGTGCAAGGAAGAGGCAGCTTTGTTAAAGCGCCTGAGAAAATTTTTTCCCCAGCTAAAAAAATATTATTTATTTTACCATTTGCTAATGATTTGTCTTTGGGCAATTTCAATCTCGGACTGGAACCCGTATTGCAAGAGCAAGGCTACACTTTATTGCTCGGGACTTATGATTTATTAGAACAACAAAATATCGAAAAAATGACCCACGAATTTGCCGGACTCATTTATTATCCGGATCAAACTCAAACCCATTTGGCTCTTTTATTTGCTTTACAAAATATATCTTTTCCGGTGGTGATTTTAGATAAAGAAATTCACGAATTAAATCTGCCAACGATTGTCTCGGATAATTTTTCCGGCGGATTTTTGGCTTGTCAGGCTTTGTTAGATGCTGGTCACGAAAAAATTGCGTACCTTTTTGGCAGTCAAAAACATGGTCAAACAGCGCGCAATCGTTACTTAGGTTACTTATCGGCTTTGACCCATCGCAAAAATTTTTTCCAGACGGGCATTGATTGGTATGTAGAACCTGAAAATCTGTTATCGACTTTAAGAAATGAACAGATTACCGGTTTAGTTTGCGAAAATGATTTATTGGCGATGCGGATTTCTCAACAATTAAAAAATGAGGGCGCCCGTTTGCCGGAAGATTTTTCAGTGGTAGGGTTTGACGATATTCAAGCGAGTCGCTACTTAGATCCGCCTCTGACCACCATTCAACAAGATTTTTCTCGCCTAGGGGAAACAGCCGGGGAAACTTTATTAGAAATTATTCACCAAGGACATCCGCTAGCTTTAAAAAAAATCCCCGTTTCCTTAGTTGTCCGCCAGTCAATAGCTCTTCAAAAGTAACCCTTGCACTACTTATAAATAATTTTTAAGCAGTAAAGTTTAAGAAAATCAGCTTTGCTTTAAAATGTTTCAACTACTAATGTTTCACTACTAATTTTTGCAGGAGGTTTTTTATGTATTCGATTGATACAAGAATTGGGACGGCTAACGCGCCGCAATTTTCTCACGGGAATTGTCTGCCACTGACTGGCGTCCCTTTTGCCATGAATTATTTTTCCGTTCAAACAGCAGGCGAAAATGGGAGTTGGTGGTTTCATCCTGACCACCGAACTTGGCAAGGTTTTCGGCTCACTCATCAGCCAAGTCCTTGGATGGGCGATTTTAGTCATCTGGAAATCCAACCAGTCACTGGCTTTTCTGCGCCTGTCAAATTAGCTGAAGCACAGTCTTCTTATCGGCCTGAGGAAAGTATTTTTGAGCCAAGCCAGCTGCAAATTTTTTCGAATCGTTATCAAATTAAAAGCAAGCTCGTTCCTAGTTGTTACGGCGGCATTTTGAATCTGGATTATAGTCGCGCTAGTGAAAATCCCGGTGTCTTGTTGCAGTTATCCGGCCGTTATTTTATCGAACAAATTAATGCTACAACAATTTCCGGTTGGGTAATTAATTTTGCTGGCAGTGAAGATGCCGACTTGCGCTTTTATTTTGTTTTGCAATCTGATAGCCCGCTAGAACTTTCCGCTCCTAATGAAAACAGCGAAAATACGGCGCTAATTACATTTTCAAGCACGCAAGTTAATTTACGTTTTGGTACTTCATTTATTTCCAATGAGCAAGCAGCACTTAATTTGCACCGAGAAGAAGATTTATCTTTAGCCGATTACTTAAAAAATAGCCGCCAACAGTGGCAGGAACTTTTTGAAAAAATTGAGATTCAACATCATAATCAAAATGAAATTTCGACTTTTGCCCATAATTTATATCGCTTGTTTCTTTTTCCACAACGCTTTTATGAATTAGATGCCGACAATCAGCCGATTCATTACAATACTATCGAAAAAAAATCTGCTCCGGGCATCCTTTATACAAATAATGGGTTTTGGGATACGTATAAAACAGTTTACCCGCTTTTTTCTTTGTTGATTCCTGATTTGTACGGCGATATGTTAGAAGGATTTTTAAATAGTTACCGAGAATCAGGATTTTTGCCAAAATGGATATCCCCTGACGAACGTGGATTAATGCCGGGTACGTTAATTGACGCGGTGATTGCCGATGCCGTGGCCAAAAATATTCGTCCAGATTTGTGGCCAGAATTATTTACGGCCATGAAAAAATCAGCCACCATCCAAAGTGCCAAAGAAAATTATGGACGGCGCGGGACGGATGATTATTTAAAATATGGTTATGTGCCAAACACCCATCACGAATCAGTCAACCACACGCTGGACTACAGTTACAGCGATTATTGTCTGAGTGTCGTCGCTCGCGCCCTTGGTGAAAATGAAAGTGCCGCATTTTATCAAAAACAAGCGCTAAATTATCGCGCCCTCTTTGATAAAAAATCCCAACTGATGCGCAGTAAAGATGTAGCGGGTCATTTTTCGCCAGATTTCACAGATATTTCTTGGGGTGGCGATTATGCGGAAGGTTCAGCTTGGCAATCTAGTTTTGCCGTTTACCAAGATTTTGGCGGCTTAATCAAACAATTTGGCAGCGAAGAATCATTTTTAAATAAATTAATCGAACTATGTAATCAAGCCCCGCGCTTTACAGTCGGCGCGTACGGTTTTGAAATTCACGAAATGAGCGAAATGGCCGCTCTGGAATTGGGTCAACTGGCGATTTCAAATCAACCAAGTTTTCATCTTCCTTATCTTTTTAGCTATGTTGGACACCCTGAATATGCTCAAGTTTTATTGCGTTCACTGATGAAAATTTTTAACGCCAGTCCCACAGGTTATCCTGGCGATGAAGATAACGGCAGCATGGCCGGCTGGTATATTTTAAATGCGCTAGGATTTTATCCAGTCACACCAGGTAGCGGTGAATATGTTTTGGGCATTCCACTTTTTGATCAAGTGACTTTGCATTTGCCAAATGGAAACGACTTTGTAATTACCGCCACACCAAATCACCCTCAACAACAATTTGTCGAAAAAATTATCGTCAATGAAAAAATCCACACACCACTTTTCATTACTCACGAAACAATTTTAGCCGGCGGAAAATTAGAATTTCAACTAGGCATCGTCCCTCACCCTAAAACTTTTGTAAAATCTGATTATCCTTTTAGTCTGACATAAGGTTGTAAAAAAAGTGTTCTGGGGCGTAGAAAAATAGGGAAATCGTTGCGAATGCTCCATTCGGATAAGGTTTTATCTTTTTTCCTAGCCACAACTTTTTTACACCAGTAATCAAGGGCGTAAAATCCCCAAAAAAGTCTGCACTGAAAAAGAAATTTTTCTGGTGCAGACTTTTTTTCTTTAATTTGTTGCGATTCCTCTTTAATTTGTTCATTTTTAGCCAAGATGTAAAGCGTTATCATATAAACGTAAGGGAGACTCTATCGGAGTAGTGTCCAAAAAAATTTTGTAGGAGGCTCTTATGAACAAGAAAAGTGTTAGAAAATTTTCCGCACTGCTGCTTTTTTCAGCAAGTATTGCCATGCTAGCTGCGTGTACCCCGAAAACAGAGGATTCCAAAGCAGAGGCTAATGACGACAATACCCTTAGCCATTTGACAGAAACTGAAGAAAGTAAAATCAATAAAGGCATGGATAATTTGCCGGAAGCTTCCTATTGGTTCCCTGAAGATTTATTGCAATGGGATTTTGCCAGTGATCCAGATGCTAAATACAATGTCAGCAAAATTCCATTGGCCGAGCGGGTTGCCAAAGAAGATCTACCAACGAGCAATGAAACGCAAGACCCTGATATGAAAGTCGTTGCCTTATCAATTATGAATAGTTCTACTTCCGGTAACGCTCCGCACGGTATCAATGATGTAAATTCCAATGTTTTTTCTTATTGGCAATATATTGATCAACTCATTTATTGGGGCGGATCATCTGGTGAAGGAATTATTGTTCCTCCATCAGCCGACGTAATCGATGCCGCTCATAAAAATGGTACGCCAGTCCTTGGCACAATTTTCTTCCCACAAGTAGCTCACGGCGGGAAAATCGAGTGGCTAAATACATTTTTAGAAAAAGATGCGGACGGTAACTTCCCCATCATTGAAAAATTAATTGAAGTCGCTAATGTTTACGGCTTCGATGGTTGGTTTGTCAATCAAGAAACCGACACAGAAGATGCTAGTTTTGAAAATGCCGAACAAGGTGTCACCACTGATGCTGCTGGCGGATTGAACAAAGAGCATGCTGATTTAATGAAAGAATTTATCGCGCAATTTAAAGAAACCAACGATGAACTTGAACTGATGTGGTACGATTCCATGACTAATGAAGGAAAAATGGATTGGCAAAATGCTTTAACGGATAAAAATTCAGATTATCTCGTGGATGCAGACTTAAATCCACTAGCCGATTCGATGTTTCTTAATTTTTGGTGGAACAGTGAATCCCGCAAAGATCAAGAATTATTGAAAGCTTCTAAAGAAAAAGCTGAATCTTTGAAGATCAATCCTTATGATTTATACGCCGGCATTGACGTCCAAGAAAATGGTTATATGACGCCAGTGGATTGGAATTTATTTATGGATGAGAATGGCAAACCTTATACTTCTCTTGGCTTGTACGCACCAAGTTGGACTTTCTCTTCAGCCGGATCTCTTGAAGATTTCCAAGCTAAAGAAGATGCTTTTTGGGTAAATGATTTAAGTAATCCGACTCTTTCTGTTAAACCTAATGGCGACAAATGGCCGGGGATTTCTACTTTTGCAGTGGAACAAACGGCGATTACGCAATTACCATTTGTAACTAATTTTAATTTAGGTAATGGTTATAATTATTTTATCGATGGGACAAAAGTTTCTAATATGGACTGGAATAATCGTTCCATGCAAGATATTTTGCCGACTTATCGTTGGTTGATGGATCATCAAGATTCCAAAAATGATCTGAAAGCTTCTTATGATTATACCCAAGCTTATATCGGCGGGAATTCCTTGAAATTCCGGGGAACAATGGAAAAAGATCAAGCAAGTATCTTGAAATTATACGCCACTCAATTAACTTTAGAAAAAGATACTGTCTTTACTACTACCGCTAAAGCAACTGAAAATACAACATTGGAACTTGTTTTAGAATATGAAGATGGAACGAGCGCCACTTTTGCTGGCGACAAAAAAATCGCTGCCGATTGGACTACAACTACATTTGATGTTAGCAAAGCGGTTGGCAAAGTAATCACTTCGATTTCTTATTCTATTAGTTCTGAGGCAGACAGCACTGTTTATGATTTTAATTTAGGTCAGTTATCCGCTAATGCTAAACCTGAAAAAGTTGATTTAAAAGTGACTGATGTCTCAATCGAAGATGCTATATTTGATGAAGAAGAAAGTAATTATGCTGGTGTTCGTTTAACTTGGGCGGTAGACCAACCAGATAAAACAAATTATTTTGAAATTTATCGTATTAATGAAGATGACACGCGTTCATTTATCGGCGTGACTCCTGCCTTGAATCATTATATTAATGCGCTAGAACGTAATGACGATACAAATAAAACAAACTTTGAAATTGTGCCGGTGGATTATTTCGGCGTCCGGGGAAATGCTTCTGCTGAAATTACGATGGACTGGCCAGATAATTCTGTACCGAAAGCTGATTTCACTGCTTCACGTACTTTATTAGCACCAGGTGAAAAAGTTACTTTCACCAACACTTCTTCCACAAATACTGAATCAGTTAAGTGGGCATTTGAAGGTGGAGACATTACCGAAAGTACTAACGATGCTCCTGTAGTCACTTATGACAAAGCTGGTGTTTATGCAGTGACCATGACGGCCATCAACGACAAAGGCGAAACGCCATTAGAAGTGAAAGGTTTAATTACCGTTACTGAAGATGCTGCTGGAGATTTAGCCTTACTTTCTGCAAATGTACCGACTGAAGCTTCTGGATTTACGAATGATGGCGAAGCTCCAGAAATGGCCAACGACGGCATCATCGATACAAAATGGTGTGCAGTTGGAACGCCGCCTCATGAATTAACAATGGATCTAGGCGCT
This sequence comes from Enterococcus timonensis, assembly GCF_900104595.1. Classification (GTDB taxonomy): domain Bacteria; phylum Bacillota; class Bacilli; order Lactobacillales; family Enterococcaceae; genus Enterococcus_J; species Enterococcus_J timonensis. Next base: position 46,097 of record NZ_FNVY01000004.1, on the reverse strand, counting down.
GATAAAACAATTAGCGAAGTTCATCTCGCACACGCTGAAGCTGGTGGCGAAAGTCCTGATATGAACACCAGAGCTTTTGCAATTGAAGTTTCAAGTGATGGTGTCAACTTCACCCGCGTATCTCGCGTAATTAATAATACCGCCGCTGAATCCGTTCATACTTTTGCTGCTGTTGAAGCGCGCTACGTAAAAATTATTGTCGACAAACCAACACAAGGTTCCGACTCTGCTGTCCGTATTTATGAAATGGGCGTTTACGGTTTAGAATAAAAAATATCTATCCACTAAAAAACGTCGAGGAAAAATTCCTCGACGTTTTTTTGCTAGATTAAATTTTCTTTTGCATATGATCATACATATGACCGGCAATTTTATATTGTCCGACTGAAGTAAAACCCATTTTCTCATAAAGTCGTTTGGCATTTGGATTATGCAAATCACAAGCTAAGCCAATTTTTTGACGATGTTCCTTGTGAGCAATCTCTGGTAAGGCGTTTAACAATTTCGTCCCAATGCCTTGTCCGCGGAAATTTTTTGCAACTGAAATCGAATCTAAATACCATTCATCAGGAAATGTTTCCGGATCTTCAAATAAAGTCACTTGAGAAATGCCATAATTCAATAAAATTTTATTTAACGGACGGTCAATCACCTCTTCGTCCGTGTCTGGATAACCGAAAGCAACTCCTGCCACTTGACCATTTTCTTCATAAACTACACCGCGAGTCAAACTGTAGCGATACTCAGGCTCTAAGGCGGCTTCTTGCAAAATTTCTAAAACTTCATCTTCTGGCACCTGATCTAAAAAAGGCAATTCCATATCTTTTAAGATAACTAAAATCAATTGGGCAATTTCAGGCAAATCTTTTTTTTGGGCGTTTCTAATCAAAAAAACACTCCTTTCTTTTTGGTCCTCTACTATCCAGTCTAGTAAAGAAACGAAAAAAAAACAAGGCACAGGGCCTTGTTTCTACATTTTAAATTTCAAAAAGTTTTACAACTAACGAATGTAAATATCAATATGATTTCCAGTTGTCCCGCGATCATAAATTTTAGCGCTGGCGCCAAATGGTGTTGGAATAACTGTTCCTTTAGCATCTGAACCGGCAGCAACGATATAACCATCGCCATCGCAGACATAACCATCAGAAGAAACGTGGCGTCCAGGAATACTTAAGCCGCCCCCTGGTAAAACAGATTGAGAGTAGTAAGTAAATTTATAGCCATTCGCATAGACAACACCTTGCGTCAAAAATTGTCCCAATGAAATTTGCGCACTAGAACTTGAACCACCACCAGTACTTGGTGTTTCTGGTACGGAAACTTCTGGCGTACTTGGTGCTGGTGTAGCGTTGTTCGCTTCATTTTCTTTATCAGCGGCCGCTTGAGCAGCTTGTTGAGCAGCTTTGTCGGCGGCTTGTTGGGCAGCTTTATCAGCAGCAGCTTGTGCTAGTTCTGCTTGACGTTGCGCTTCTTTTTCAGCAGCGGCTTTGGCAGCAGCCTCGGCAGCTTCTTTAGCGCGTTGATCTTCAATAGTTTGTTTCTTTTCAGCTAATTGTTGTAACACTTCTTCATTAGCAGAATATTTATCTTGTAAAGAGCCAACTTGGACATCCAAGTTTTGTTTCGCACTTTCTAAATCAGCTTTTTGCGTTTCTAAATTAGCTTGTTCAGTTTCTAAATCACTTAGCAATCCAGAAATTTTTTCTGTTTCTTCATTTAAAGCAGTCATTTTATCATTTTCAGCTTGTTGCATTTGGCTTAAAACAATCGCCCGAGAAATGAAATCAGAAAAACTTGTTGCTTCCAATAGAAGTTCAAAACTATTCGAGTTGCTGCCTTCCATTTGCATTGCTTGCAAACGTTCCTCAGCTACTTGACGACGTTTTTCAATGGTTAATTTTGATTGTTGAATTTGTTCTTCCATCGTGGCGATGTTTCCATTGGTTTCGTCAATTGTTGCTGATAATTCATTAATTTCGTTGGTTTTCGTGTCGACAGCTGTCAGCGCATTTTGAATTTCTTGACTCAAGTTCGCGTTGCTTTGTTGGACTTGCGCTTCTTGTGTTTTAACATCATCAAGATCGTCGGCTGAAAGTAATACTGGAAAATTTCCGGCTAGAAAAATTCCGCATAAAGCTAAAATGACCAGTTTTTTCCCTTTCACGCGTGTAACACACCTTTCTTCGTCTTTAATCTTTACCCATTATACTCATAAAAATCCCCCCAAACTTTGCAATCAAATTACATTTTGTTACAAACATGAAGCACATTCCCCTAAAAATGTAACGCAATTGAAATGAAGGCTGTCGAAAAGCCGTTTTGCGCTGTAGAAATTTAGGAAAATGGTGAATGAACGCAAAGCGGTCAGTAGGCATTTTGTCTAATTTCCTAAGCGCAGGCTTTGAGACACCGTAAAAAAAGGTTGTCGAAGGCGCGAACAGTGACGTAGAAAAATAGAAATTCTGAACGCAAATGGCACATTTGCCAGAAGAATTATCTTTTTTCCCAGTCGCTGCACCTGAGACACCGTAAAAAAGGCTGTCGAAGGCGCGAACAGTGACGTAGAAAAATAGAAATTCTGAACGCAAATGGCACATTTGCCAGAAGAATTATTTTTTTTCCTAGTCGCTGCGACTGGGACACCGTAAAAAAGGCTGTCGAAGGCGCGAACAGTGACGTAGAAAAATAGAAATTCTGAACGCAAATGGGACATTTGCCGGAAGAATTATCTTTTTTCCTAGTCGCTGCGCCTGAGACACCGTAAAAAAGGCTGTCAAACCCCACCCCCACACAAAAAAGCTGACCACTTTCTCGTCAGCTTTTTTGTCATTATTTTCACTCTAATAATTCTTCCGATTCAATCGGGGTGTAGCCTTGCGCATATTTTTCCCGGAATTCTTTTGGCGTTAAGCCGTTCAATTTTTTAAAAATTTTAGAAAAGTAATTGGTGTTGTTGTAGCCTAGCGCTTCAGAAATTTCATTAATATTTTGCGGACTATTTAACAATAGCTGTTGGGCTTTTTTGACCCGCAGTTGATTCACGTACTGTAAAAAACTTTTCCCGGTTTCTTTTTTAAAAAGTTGGCCGAAATAAACTGGATTTAAATGAAGTTGGTCGCCCATCATTTTTAAAGTCCACTCGGTTTGATAATCTTTAGTAATTTTTTGCAAGCTTTCCTCTACTTGAGGGGCAAATTGTTGACGAACTTTTTCTTTCCCAATTGTTGCTAATCGGCGAGTTAATAATTCTTCGACTTCAATAATCTGGGTTGCTTGGCGAATTTTTTCTACCATTTCTTCTGAAGACTCCACCAAGGCTTGAGGATATTGGCGAATAATATCTGAATAAATCAAAAAGCTGACGTAGCGCACATACTCAGGCGGATAATGACCTTGCCGTAGTTGCAAAAAGAGCTCGGCAAAGGCTGCGATAATCGTCTGGCGATCACCAATCATTAACGCTTTATTAAACGACAACATCGAAACCGGCGTTTCTGTTCCGGTAACTTGTTTGCTCCAAACTTTTTCAGGCATTAAATCTGGATAAAAATGAGCTAGAGTTTCCAACTGTTGGATTTTTTCATAGCTTTCATATAAATTATCCCACTCGCTCACCGTTTCCCCCACAATCACCGACTTGCTAAAGGGCACTCTTTTTTGCAATTGATACAACTGCCAAAATAAATCTTTCCGCGGTCCTAAGAAAATAACTAACAGGACATTTTCTGTTTCAAATCCTTCAATTAGCAAACTATTGCCGGCAAATGCCGCTGAAATTTCGGCCATTTGTTCTACTGGTGCAGTAATTTTAAGCGCGGTATAATAATGCCCTTCTTCTAAATGGTGCTGCTCTATTAACTGGAAAAATTCCTTCTCATTTAGCTCATCTTTTAACCAACGGATCAAACTATTTTTAAAATATTGCTGGGTAATCCGTGCTTGCGCTTGCTCTTCATCCAATTCTTCTTTAATTTGGCGCAGACATTTTTTGAGTTCTTCTTTATCCACGGGCTTCACTAAATAATTTTTCACCCCTAATGTCAAACTGCGGCGCACATAATCAAATTCTTGATAGCCCGACAAAATCAACGTCTTGAAGTGCTGATTGACGCGTTGGGCGATTTCGATCATTTCCAAGCCACTCATTTCAGGCATGGTAATGTCGGTCATCAAGAGATCCACCTCTTGTTCGGTCAAAAAAGTGAGGGCATCTTTGGCATTGCGACTAGTGTGTACCACTTCAAAGCCGAATTCTTCCCAGTTCACCAACACTTTTAGGCCGGCTAAAATCATATATTCATCATCAACTAGCAACACTTTATACATTTTAACCCTCCACTCCAGATCGGCTTACATTTTTTGCTTTTCTTATTCTTTTTATTCTTCTATTTTATCATGTTTTTCTTATGGCAAATCATCTCTATCACTTTACTCGGGAATAATTTTCAAAGTGACCGTTGTTCCTTTTCCTTGAATGGAATCAATTTCCATGCGCGCACTAGGAAAATAATTTTCCAAACGTTCGGCGACATTTTTTAAGCCAATGGAATGGGGCAAAGTGCCGGCCGATTCTTGAATTTTGGCTCGTAATTCAGCGAGTTTTTCTGGGGCAATTCCTTTGCCGTTGTCAATGACCTCAATCCAAATTTCACCTGCAACATTTTTGACCCGCACCGAAATCGCATTATTATTCCGGGTGTAGTCGATGCCGTGGACAAAATAATTTTCCACTATTGGTTGGATGGTAAATTTCGGCAATTCCAAATTCAGCAAATCCGGTGTCGCCGAAAAATTATAGGCGATTTGATCGGGATAGCGCATTTGATAGAGGTAAACATATTTTTCGCAAAACAATAATTCATTTTTCAAGGTGGAAACTTTTTCTTGCGAAGTGTTGTTGCGCAAAAGGGCCGCAAAAGCAAAAACCACATCCGCTAGCTCCTCTTGCCCTTGCGCTAGTGCGTACATGCGAATATATTCCATCGTGTTGTAGAGAAAATGCGGATTAATTTGCGCCTGCAATGCGTGCATGTTAGCATCTTTTTGCTTAATTTCCAACACATAAATCTCTTCAATATATTGATTCAAACTGCTCACCATAAAATTAATGGCGTTGGCCACATCTTTCAGTTCCCCTTGCACTTTATTCGTATCGACTTGCGCCGACAGATTTCCATCCCCTACTTGCTGGGTCACCGAAATAATCCGATCGATTTGTTTCGAATAACGATGGAATGTCTTACGTAAAGAAAGGAGCAAAATCAAAACAAGCATCATTGCCGCTGCGCCAATTTCGGCAATAAAAATAAAGCTCTCACGCCAAAAAGTTTTTCTATCTGCTAACAGCAACAGCTTCGTTTGGTCAGGCTGCGTTTTTTTAACTACAAAATAACGATCCGTTAATGACTTGGCAATTGGTTTATTTTCACTCATATTTTCTTGCAATAATCGCTTTTCTTCATTACTTAAGATATGGCTGGAGGAATACATTTCTGTTCCCTGGTCATCGTAAATCAAACTTTCAATTTGCTTATCTTTAGCATAATCCACCAAATTTCCTAAAACGGCATCGCCAGAAAAAACCGCCACAAATTCCCCAATCCGCTTACTGGAATAATTTTCTAAAATTCCTCGTTGCACGCCTAATCCTGTTATGGCTGGGAGTTGTCCGGCCATTTTTTTCCCGCTACTATTTGTCCGGTCGGCCGTCACATAGCCGGACACTTCATCTAAATACAAATACAAAGTTTCCAGATCCGGATAATTGGCAAAAGAAGACTGCAATAAATTGGAAAAACGGAAATCCTGATAATACGTTTGCCACGCTTGATCCGTATAATTAAAATATTCCGCTGGAGACAATAATAAATACTGCCGGAAATTATCCAACTTTTCAGGGGTGCCCACCAAATTCAAATAAATATTACTGACGGCTTGCCCTTTGGCGTTGACATAATTTTCCATTTGAAAAGATAGCTCGTCCATTTGCCCTTTTAAAGAGCGATAATTGCTGTAACTCATTAAAATACTTAGAGATACTGCTAAAAACAAAATTACCCCAGTCAGTAAAATGGAGTAAAGTTGCATCAATTGATTGATTAAATATTCTTTTTTTAGGAATTTACGAATCTTATTCATCAGTCACCAGTCTGTCATTAATCATCACCCGCATTTTTTGGGTGGACACTTGCCCCCAAATGAGCCACAGCGAAACGGTGGCAAAAACAATTAATCCTTTGAAAAAATAAGTCAAAACAATTAACGAGACAAAGCCAAATACCAAGCGCAATAATGTTCCTAAATGCATAAACAAACTAATGATGGCGAGTTTTAAAATATTGGGCCGGCTAATTTGAAATTGGCTGCGAAATACGATAACTAAATCATAGGCTACTACTGAGAGCACTAAGAAAAAGATCAATAAAAAGGCAATGGCCAGCCAGATGATTCCGGTCATTTGGAGAGCTAAGTATAAGTTATAGCCCACAACTAGCCAAAAAGCGGCGAAAATATAAAAATCTGCCAAACTCATTTTAAAATTTATTTTAAACCTCTGCCACATGCGTGCCAAAGTCAATTCTTGATAGTCCATCCGATATTCGAAAAATAAATCATTCACACTTTGTAAGCTAGGGCCGATACCGAAAATTCCTAAACCGAGTATCGCAAAAATCCAAAAAAATGAATTGAGTTTAATAATTGTCCAACCGAGGTAAAACAATCGTTGTATGCCGCTACTTTCCATAATTTCTCCTTCTCGTATCTTCGCTTTCACCATAGCAAAAATTACTTGCTTTTTCAACCTTTTATGTAATAAAGGGCTGCGCTAAAAAAATTTCTTTTTTAGCACAGCTCCTTTTTTGATGGGGATTTTTTTTATTGACGGTGTCTTAAAGCCTGCGCTTAGGAAATTAGACAAAATGCCTACTGAACGCTTTGCGTTCATTCACCATTTTCCTAAATTTCTACAGCGCAAATCGGCTTTTCGACATCCTTTATTGACGGTGTATTTTGACTAGCAGTTAGGAAAAAAGATAAAACTTCTGACGAATGTTCCATTCGTTCTCAGTTTTCCTATTTTTCTACACTGCTGATCAGTCAAAATACAACCTTTATTCACGGTGTCTCTTGTGCAATGGTTAGGAGAAAAGATGAAATGATTCAAAATCCAAAAACGGGATTTCAAATCATTTCCCTATTTCTCTACACCATTAACCGCACAATCGACATCCTTTATTTATTCGCGTAGAATTCGTCTAGTTGTGTTTGCATTTCTTCTTGGACTTTTGCCCAGCCGGCTTGTTCTAGGCCTGCTAATAATTCTGGTAAAGTATCTTTTGGATCTAAAGTACCAGTATTAATAGTAGAAACGTAACGGTTCATGACGTTTGCGATGTTGGTGATTTCTGTTTTTACGGAATCAGTATTAAAGTTAAATCCTAAAATTGGAGATTCTACGGAATTTTCGATGCTTTCGTCCCGTTCAGAAATCATTTCATCAGTAATATTTTCAGTTGTATATAAAATCGTGTTGTCACCAGTATTCCAAGCGCCTAAATGAGTGTCTGCTTGGTAACCGTCTAATAATTTGATCGTATCATCATCGACTTTTTCCCATTGTTCGCCTTCAATCCCGTAAACTAAAAGATTCAATAATTCTGGATTGGAGTTTAATTCGCCGAGCAATTTAACGGCAAGTTCTTTATTTTTAGAAGTATTCCCAACAACATAGTTTGCCATTTGTGCTTGACCAGTTGATTTAAATGGTTTTGTTAATGGTTGTGACACGAGTTCTTTACCCGCTGCATTGGTTAACGCGTTATCGCCATAGTCCAATGGTCCTTGGGTTTCTTCCCGCATGAACCAAGTATTTTCATTTAAATTATAAGGTTGAGAACTTGTTGCAGCATCGGTTGGAATTAATCCAGCTGTGTACCATTCATGCAAAGTAACTAAGTTTGCTACAAATTCGTCATCATCATATTGATTAATAATTGTTGGCGTGCCAGTTCCTTCACTCTTCACGGCAAATGGATAACCATTTCCTAGTGGATAATCATAATTTCCTGATGCTTTAAAATCTTTACCAATCGCAAATGCTGGCGTGTTAGGTTCTTGTTCATGGAATTTCGTCAAAACGTCAGTTGCTGAAGCGTAAGAATCACCAACATTAGAAATATCCAAACCATATTTTTCAATTAATTCTTGGTTGAACGTCATCATTTGTTGACCATAAACATTGCCGTTAATTGGAAATGCATAAAGTTTGTCACCAATCAAATTCCCGGTAATATAACTTTCAGGTAAATTTTCATAAGCAGTTTTAGCTAAATCTGGCAACATATCAGTTAAATCTGTATACGCGCCTTTTTGGGCGTTGGTTACATAATTTTGCGCAATGGAAATGTCATATGCTTCACCGGATGCAACGATAGTGGACATTTTTTGATCCCAGTCGCCCCAACCGACAAATTCCATTTTCAAATGAGCGCCAACTTTTTCTTCCAAAATTTCATTCGCTTTACCAATTAAATCGTCATAATTAATCGGTGCGTCCCCTTGACGATACATTGTCAAAGTTGGAACATCGCCATCACTTCCACCAGAATTCCCGCCGCTATTATTATTTGATCCACAAGCAGCCAATGTTAAGGCTACAGTACTTAGAGCTGCAATAGCTAAAACTTTTTTTGACTTTTTCATTTTACTTCCTCCTTGTTTTTTGTTCTTTTTTATTCTTTCACGCCACCAATAGTTAATCCTCCAACAAAGAATCTTTGGAAGAATGGATAAGTTAAGGCAATCGGCAGAGTCGCCAAAACGACAATCGCCATTCGTGCCGATTCACTAGGTAAATTGGCAATGCTGCCTGAAATTTGGGATGCCATATCAGGATTTTTTGCTAAGTAATCGAGATTATTTTGAATTTTCATCAGCAAAAATTGCAATGGAACTAAATTTGCATTTTGAATATATAACAGCGCATTAAACCAATCATTCCAGTAGCCAAGTGAAGCAAATAAACTAATTGTGGCAATCCCTGGAACAGCTAGTGGTAAAACAATTTTGGTGAAAATTTTCATTTCCGTGGCGCCATCAATGCGCGCCGATTCAATAATGCTATCGGGAACTGTTTTTTTGAAAAACGTCCGCATGACTAAAATATTAAATGGCCCTAACGCACCAGGTAAAATCAATGCCCAGACAGTGTCTTTTAATTGCAACAAGTTCGTTACTACTAAATATTGCGCCACCATTCCTGGTGAAAAAAGCATAGTAATCAATGCAAAGACCGTAAAGAAACGGCGAAATGGAAAATTACTGCGAGAAATAACATAAGCATAAAGACTTGTCATTGTTGAGTTGACCACTGTTCCGACAACAGTAATAAAAACAGTCACTCCTAATGCTCGCAAAATCCGCGCCGACATCGCCCCTTGAAAAATATAGCGATAAGCTTCTATTGAAAATTCTTTTGGCCAAAATTGATAACCATAATTTGCTAACGCACTTTCACTAGTCAGCGAAATAACAATTACAAAGAAAAATGGTAACACACACGAGATTGCAAATAAGGCAATGACAATATTAAAAACAAGATTGACTGCTGGATTGAAGGAGCGGAAACGAACTGAATTAATTTGCTTTTTTTTCATTAGTTTTCCCCTCCTAAAATAATGCTGAATCTGGTTCGATTCGTCGGACAACAAAATTAGCAATCAATAATAACGTAGCACCAACAACCGATTGATATAAAGCGGCTGCTGCCGTCATTCCGATATCCCCTGTTGTCGTCAAACCATTATAAATATAAGTATCTAGCACCGAGGTCACTTGATAGAGCGCTCCGGAATTTCGTGGAATAATATAGAACAAACCAAAGTCCGCTCGGAAAATCCCCCCGATATTTAAAATAAGTAAAACAGTCATCATTGGTATAATTTGTGGAATGGTCACATTTTTAATTTGTTGCCATTTATTAGCGCCATCCACCATCGCCGCTTCATAGTAAGTCGGATCAATCCCCATCACTGAAGCGTAATAAATAATCGAATTGTAGCCCAAACCTTTCCAAACATTTAGGAAAACGAAAATAAATGGCCACCATCGCGGATCGGCAAACCAGTTAATCGCCGTACCGCCACCGTCAGTAATCCAAGAATTTACAATCCCTTTTGAAGGTGAAAGAAAAGCATAAACAAAATAATCAATAACCGCCCACGATAAAAAGTAAGGCAGCAAGGTCAACGTATGATACACTTTGACCGTTTTTTTATTCCGCAACTCACTCATTACAATGGCAAAACTAATCGCAAAAAATAAATTAAACGCCAAAAAGACCACATTGTACAAAATGGTATTTCTAGTAATCAACCAAGCATCACTTGAAGCAAATAAAAATTTAAAATTATCAAAACCAACCCAAGGACTCGTAATCAAGCTATCTAAAAATCCATTTGGTGAATAGTGAAAATTTTTAAATGCCACTACATTCGTTAATACCGGAATATAGAAGAAAAAAATAAACCAGATCATCCCCGGTAAAGCCATGAAAATCAAAGCCTTATAGCGCCACGCTTGATAGAAAAACCCTTTTTTCTTTTTTTTCATACAGCTCCCTTCCTCTCTTTATAAAGAATAGCGCTTTCTATAACGTCTTAAAAGGAACAAATTAAAGTTATTTGGTAACAAAGTTAAGATTTAAATAAGATAGCCGAATGAAGAAAACTTTAGTACAATAAGGAAAACAGAAAGAAGGATTAGAATGAATATTTATTTTGCTGCACCACTTTTTGCTGAAAGTGAACAATTATATAACGAAATGTTAGTCGGAAAGCTCCGAGAAAAATTCCCAGAAGTTACGATTTATTTACCCCAAGAACAAGGGGACATTAATGACAAAAGCCAGTACGCCGATTCCAAAAAAATCGCTTTGGCCGATACCAACGCTTTATTAGCTTCCGATCTGTTGATTGCTGTTTTAGATGGACCTGTTATTGATGTGGGCGTCGCTTCAGAAATTGGCGTTGCCTACCAAGCGGGCATTCCCATGGTGGGTCTTTACACTGACTCCCGCCAACAAGGAAGCAATAATCCTGAAAAACTCACCGCTTTGTCTGAAGTCGCCGAATCACAATTTCCTTACGCTAACTTATATACAATCGGCTTAATCAAATTAAATGGGCAAGTCGTGTCCAGTCAAGAAACCTTACTGGCAGCTTGTGAAGATTTTTTAAAATAAAAATGCAAAAAAAGTTCTGAGTGATAATTATCACTCAGAACTTTTTTGTTTATTTCACGTGTTTAAATTTTTTCAAACTCAACCAGCTGGCCAAGCCAATCAGGGCTAAACCAACAGCCGTAAATAAGGCGGCATATGGATGAGCTTCACCTGTTTGTGGCAAGAAATCAGCAAGATTCTTTTTGCTAGCCACATTTGATTTTGTGCCAGTGGCAACTTTTTTAGCAGAAGTTACTTTCTGACTAGTTTGGTCTCCACTCACCACTTTTGTTTTTTGATCTCCTGTAGCAGAAACTTTTACGGGCTCAGACGTTTGCGTTCCGTCTTTGGTGGTATCGCCAGTATTAGTATTGTCATCACCATCAGTAACTTTATCAGGTTCACTGCCATCTACTGGTTCAACAGGTTCGCTTCCGTCTACTGGTTCATTACCGTCATCAGGATTTTCGACTGGTGTTACTGGAGTTTCGCCAGCTTGTTCTTTGGCATCTTCATAACCTTTAGCATAACCTGCTTGGTAGCCTTTTGCTTGATCACTGACATCCTGTGCTTCTTTGTCAGCGGCAAAATCAGCGGCACCGGCAGCCAAACCTTCTGCATAATCGGCTTCATATTGTGCTACAGCTTTTTCATATGCTTCGCTGTAACCTTTTTGATAAGCTGCGGATTGTTCGGACAAATCTGCTGCTTCAGCATTTTCACTACCATCTAAAGCACCAGCAGCGAGTCCTGCTTGATAATCTTCATTAAATTGTGCAGCAGCTTTTTCATATGCTTCTTGATAGGCTTTTTGATAAGATTCAGATTTGGCGGAAACATCTTGTGCTTCTACACCAGCAAGACCATCAGCTGTTCCATCTGCTTCACCGGCTTTTGCGTCATCATTTTCTTCAGCAGTAACAGGAACAAATATTGCATAAAGCGTCACGTCTTCAAATGGTTTGAACGTTGCTAGATCGACTGTGTTTCCGGATAAATCTTCCCAATGGTCAAATTTATATCCAGCTGCTGGTTGCACAGCGACTTCAGGAATGATTTGATTAGCTTGTACCTCAACAGAACTTGTACCAACAATTCCTTGAGTATCATCAACAGACTCAAAAGTTACATTAAATACTTTTTCCTCAGAAGCAGTTAAATTGGCAACTGCAGAAAAGTTTCCAGCATAAGCTTGAGTTGGATTAACACCCTCAACATGTTCAATCATCAAGAAGTAAGGTAAGATGGTTGGTTGACCCGTGCCTAAATATTGAACTACTCCCGTTTTATCGTTTAATAGCCAATTAACATCATCGCCAATCGCTAAATAGGCACCATTTTCAGCGGTAACTAATTCTTCTAAATCTACATACCATTTTCCTTCTACTTCATAAGTTGTCCACTCAACCGTTTGACCGGATCCACGGTAATCAAATACTGTATTGACAGAATCAGCAGGTAAATTAATTCCTAGATAAGGAAGATGATTATTCTTGAAACTAGCATATTGCAATTTACTAAAGCTTCGGACATCCAAGGAAGTTAACTCATTGTCATCCACCATCAACATAAATAAATTTGTATCAACTGCTATATCTAGTTTTGTCAATTTATTTTTAGAAAGAATTAATGAATTTAAGTACTCTTGGTTGGAGGCATCGAATTCAGTTAATTGATTTTCTACAGCAGCTAGACTAACTAATTTATTGCCTGAAACATTTAACTCTTTAATTTTATTATATGAAACATCGAGATTTTGAAGATTGACAAAAGCCGTTGGATCAAAACTTTCTAACTGATTATTCGCAAAAAATAAGCCTTTAACTGTCGTTGGATCTTTAAATTCAACAGAGCTAATTTTATTTTGGTTAGCTCGCACTTTTACTAATGAAGGCGCCCCAGATAAATCTATATCAGTGATTTCATTTTTATCGACAGATAAATCTTGTAAAACAGGAAAATTTTGTTGATTTGGAATAGGGTAAGCAGTAAGAGATGAATCAAAATTGGTCAACTTGTTTCCTTGGAGACTAAGACCTTTTAAATTTGGAAATTTAATATCCGTCACATCAAAAGTTTCCAGTCCGGAATTATTTATAGTCAAACTTTCAACACGACTAACTTGTCTCAAACTAATTTTTTGAGCAGCATCAGCTTGGAGATTAAATAAATTAACATCTTTCAGTACAGGATTATTAAACTGTAATGATTTTAGACTTGGTACCTTCCCCATTTGAAATATTTGTAAATTTGGCAAGCCAATTGTATTCACCTTTTCCAAATCACCATTGTCACTCAAATCTAAATAAGTCACATGTGAATTTTCAAAAGTTTGATCTACTGTAGTTAAGGCAGTATTTTTAGCATAAACATTTACTAAGCTTGCACAATTGTTCAGTGGTGACAAATCAGAAACTGCACTGCCATCAAGATGAACACTTCCTAAAAGTGGAAGGAGGTCAAGTCCTGTTAAATCAGCTACATTTTCGCCGTTGAGATATAATTCACCCATTTGTTTTTGCATTTCAGAAGTTAATACTTCTCCGGACCCACCCCAATTTTGTGCGGATCCAATCATTAAAGTCCGCAATGTATTATCAGGAAAATTAGTGGCATTAATTTCAATGTCTGGATAAGTCACGTCCGCAACTGCTTCTACTACTTCTTCAGTTGGAGCTTCAGCTGAATCTTCTGCATAGACAGCTGAACTTTGGACAAAACTGCCCAAAGTTAAAGCTGCTAAAACCAGACTGCTATACAAAGTTACTTGCAATTTTTTACTTTTCACCTACATTAACCTTCTTTCTTTTTACGTAAACCCAACTTGTAGCTCCTAGTGCAACTAAAATAAGTCCTACAAATGACCATGTGTTAGATTGTTTTTCACCTGTATTTGGTAGATAGTCTGTATTTTCTGCAGAATAATCTTCTGGTGTTTCAGTATTTTCTTTTAAATCATCCGTGAAAGCTTTCCAGTAATCTCCACCTTGACCTAATAACTTGGCTTCAGATTCTTGATCATCTGATTTTGTATCATCTTCTCCAGAATTATTCGAGTCTACTGGCGTTTCATCTTCTCCAGAATTATTCGAATCTACTGGTGTATTGCCATCTTCAGTTGTTTTTTCTGGAACATTTACCCAAACCGGCGTTGCCTCACTTGAATTTCCCGCATCATCATAACTTTGGATTAAAACTTCAGTGGATTCTAAAACAGAAAATGGTTCAGTATATTCTAACCATGTTGCTCCACCATCTATGCTGTAGCGCAAATGGGTATAAGCTAACTGTTCTTCTGTCAACTCATCAGCGAAACTTAAAGTGACTTCAACACCTTCAACTTCCGGACCGAAATCTGTTAAATCGGCTTTTGGTAAGCTGGCTACTGCCAAAACAATATTTTCGACCGAGTAAGCATTTAGATCAGATTCATTTCCATATTGATCAACAGCTTTAAACAGTACTTCACCATTTAATGCTTTAGTGATTTCGCCTGAATATAATGTCCAAGTTTCCCCATCATCTAAACTGTAATAAATTGGTAAACTTTCTGTTTGAGTAGCTGTTAAATGAACGGGATCTTTTGTTAGACTCTCATTATCAGAAACAACTTCTGGCATTTCTACTTCCGCACTTGATTGGTGAACCAAAATTGTTTTAACAATAGAATTTCCCATAACCTCAGTCAAAATAGCTACAAATAAATTATCGTTATCTTGATCGTTGGGATTGATATCAAGAGCATCATCGGTTTCATACAAATCAAAAATTCTTTCGAAATTTTTATCTTCTGTTGTGAATTTTGTTTTTAAAGATCCGTTGAAGGCATCTTTATATTCTTCATCTGTTCCAAGATACAAAGTATATCCAGACAGATCATCGCCCATTGTTCCAGCAAGAGTAAATTGATCGCTATTCGTGTAGACCTCATAATCAATTCCTTCTTGTTGAGAAATCTGCCAGCTATTTTCTTGTGCTAAATTCAAATGTGGGAAGACTGTATCTAATGAAATACCAAAGCTCCCATAATTAACAGTATCTTGTCCAGCAAATCTAAAGGAATAGCTATAAATTTTTTGATCGGTAGGGTTAATATTTAAATCAAAATTAAAAGTACCATCTTCATTAATCTGTACTTGATTTGCTGGATCTTCAGGATTCGTTGGATTAACTAAAATTCGGAAATCTTCAATTTCTGAAGCATCACCAGTTACAGTGAAAGTTTGTGTATCTGGATTATAACCATTAGCTAAGGCCTCATCAGCACGATAAAAAATGATTCCACCGTCAGTCACATTTTCAAAACTTAATGCAGTTTGTCCTAATTGGCGAACAATGACAAAGTCAGTACCACCAGCAATTGCACCTAAATCTCCTGCTTGTCGGTAGGCTGTTGCAGAAATAATATTATCTCCTTCAAAGAAGCTTGAATCCTGATAAAAAGGAATTGTCGCTGAGAAAATATTAGTTATTGGATCGAATTTATAACTAAAGCCTACTGCCTCAGCATTTTGTGGGGTTAGTTCTCCGCCAACTTCATCAGCTGTTCCACTAGTAACTTTCCCAGTTAACCGAATCGTATCGGTTTTATTTTTGATAACATAAACGTCTTGTGTTCCATAGTCGAACCACTCACCGTTTTCTTTATCAAATTCTGCGGTTGGTTCATAAGCAAAACCGATTGTTAATTCTTTTAGGATCCGTTTATTTGAAGCATCCAATGAAAAAGTTAATTTTTTAGTTGTTTCATCAATGGGAACCCTTGTTTCAAATAGCCCTTGTTCATCGACTTGAACAAGTTGACCATTTAAATAAAAATCGCGTGGATTGTAACCATAAACTAAAAATGTTTTTGTTTCTGGATCGTAAAATGTATTAGTATCGGTAATAGCTACTGAATCATAAACATTGTAAACAATTAAGTCTCCGCCATGATTTTCATCAACAGTAACGTCGATTGTTGTACTTACTTCACCAAAATTATCTGCATTATCGACAATCCCAACTTTTACTTCGTTGGCACCATTTTTAAAAACACTACTAAACTCTTCTAGCGGAATATTAAAATCTTTTTCTTTAATTATCGTATCTCCATCTTGGGCGTCTTCTAAATAGGCATCAAAAGATGCATCCCCTAGATAAAAATAATAACTATAACCGTTAATACTTACACCAACTGTCGTCCAGTCACTTAATCCTGAAAAATCTTCATCAACATGACCAGTCAAATGAAACAGACCGTCCTCTTCTTTTTGAATAGCTAAATTCGAAATTTCTGGATTTACTGTGTCAATTTTCATCGGCAAAGTTAAAGTTTGTGGCGTACCATTATCAACATCGGGCGTTGCCGAGATTTGATAATAATACTGACCGTCAGGAAGTGCTTCAGATAAACCAGTTTTTTGATTAAATGCCTTGCCGTCAAAACGGTTATTTGTCATGCTAATGTAGGAGTTAATATTTAATTGCGTTCCTTCACCATTAACAAAAACTTTATGACCATCATAATCAGAGTTTAAATCACGAACAACGGTCCCATCTTCATTTAAGATTTGTTGTGAAATTTCTTTTACGTGACGATTTATCAATTGATAAATTAAAGCTGAATCTTTATACGTGTCGCCGTTGGGAGAAATAGCAACTTTGTCTGGATTTACAAAGGTTTCATAGCTAGCAACATCTTCAGGTAAAATATCATATTGAATTGAACCAGTATAATCTTCATATGAAAAATCAACTCCTAGAACGGTTCCTTGATCATAGTCCATGAAATAGTTTCCGTAAAATTGCGTATCTTCTTCCCATGCTGGTTGATCAAAGACTTCAACTTCATTCCAATCTCCAAAGTATCCTAAATAAGGCATAGATAAGTTCGCTTGATCTTCTGTTAAACTAGTAAATCCTAAATATCCTTCTGCCCATTGATCACTAGCAAACTCAGTTGGCAATTCTAGATTGATTTTTACTTCTTTACTTTCGCCAGCAGCGACAGTGATTTCATTAGCGTCAGGTGTGAGACTTGCTCCGTCAACTAAAGCATCATGAACTAGGCCATTTTCTTCAACTGCTTTGGTATAAACGCCGCCAAAGTTATTGAACGAAAACGAAGCATCATTTTGTCCGTGGTTCGTCAAGGTCACAGAAAATTCTGTGCTACTGCCAATATTTTTCAAAGCAGCAGACGGTTGATCATTATAAGTAAGTGTCACAGAACTTTGTAAGGCATTGGCAATTTGAATTTGTCCAGCACCTTGATAACGAGGTGAATAGGGAACATTTCCAGCTTCAGCATCTAAAATTGGTTCTGCGGTATTCATCGTCAAAAGTTTCGCCGTTCGAGTGAGTTCTAAACCAGAAAGATTTAATCCCCGTTCTTTAATTCCTTGCAATACTAATGCTTCGGCTCCGGCGGCCATTGGAGAAGCGATTGACGTCCCATTCATAGACTGATATTGATTGTCATTGGCTAAAGACCAAATTTGACCACCCGGTGCAGTAATATCTGGCTTGATATCTAAGTTTGTATTTGGTCCCCAAGTACTAAAGTTCGACATTTTCTTAGCGTCTGGATTGTCAACGACCATTTCCTCAACATCAGAAAAACTATAAGTAACATCCGGATTTTCGCGAATTTTTTCCAATAATTTTTGTCCAACTTCATAAGAAACAAATAGTGTTGGTATTCCTAAGTTATTATCGATTCCTGCACTATCGTTATTGTTAGCTACATTGTTAATAATGATCAGACCTGCAGCATTTAAAGAAATAGCATTTTGTTGCTTTTCAGCAAATGAAATTTCACCACGAGAAACAACTAAAACTTTCCCCCCTGTAGATTGACCTGAAAAATCTTCATACTTTCCTAAAAGTGGTAAATCAGTGCTGTTTGCTTGAGTTGTAGCATCATCGCCAGCTACTATATAACGTCGGCTGCTAGGAAATAAATTATTAGCAAGATCCGCTGTTTGGACCAATAATTTTTCACCATCAAATAATTCTTCTTTTTCACGGAAAAAAGATACAAAAGGCTTACGCATTGAGGTATTTTCTGATGAAGCAACGGTTAAAGCTTCTTTGGCATTAGCAGGACTAGACATCAAACCATCATCGGTTGCTTCATAAGTAGAAATATTACCTACTCCACCCATAGAAGTCGATAGTCCTGAGTTCCCAGCAGCAATGACTGGTAATACCCCAGCGGCCGCGGCGTTGTTTACTGCATCAAGTTCAGCACTGACTTCAGAAGATCCGCCGTCATCGGAACCTAATGACATATTGATCACATCGGCACCTAATTTAACGGAATCTTCAATCGCTTGAATAATTGTATCAGTGGTAGGTCCGTCAGCATTTGTTTCTGGAAATACCCGCAAATTTAGCAATTGGGCTTCTGGTGCAACACCAGCCACGCTCGTCGCATTATCTGGATTCTCTCCATTAGCCGCAGCAATCCCGGCAACGTGCATGCCGTGCATTACCCCGTCATTTGCGGATAAATCATCATCATTCCCGTCTGCATAGTTGTGACCAAATGGAACTTTGGCACTTTCGTATTTTCCATAACCTAATTCAGAAATCACGCTTTTAGCATCTGCTTCAGAAATTTTTGCTGTGGATTCATCACTTAACCGCAAATCTTTATGGGTGGAATCAATCCCAGAGTCGATAATGGCAATGACCATGCCTTCACCTTTTAGAGAATTTTCTTCCCAAGCTTGTTGGACTTGAATAAGCTGTCCGGCAGTTGTGTCCATTGCCTCTTCAACATTGGTGACTTCCACACTTTCAACGGAGTCTAATTTTGAAATAGCTTCAACTTGGTTAGCTGTGGCGTCGATGGAAAATCCATTAACTAAATAACCAAATTCCTCGGCAACTTTTGTACTAGTAATTTCTTCTACTTGTTGTTGAACAGTTTCTTGTGCTGCTAAAACTTTTTCTTCAGCCGCATCAGCGCTAGCAAAATCGACATCAGCTTGGGTTTGACTTTCAACTGCGGCTTGTCCAGATAAATTTACAATGACCCGCACCGGTTGATTTCCCAGTTCTTCAGCACTTAAATCAGCCGTGTTAACACCTTTAGCTGCTAATTGCGTTTTTACTTGTGTTAAAAATGTATCTGACATTACTTTTTGTGCTTCAGTATTTTTTTCTCTAACGAGTTGTTCTAGTGTTTGCTTTTCAGCACTTTCAACTTTGGTCGTTGCTTCTCCACTGGCGAAAATTTGTGTACTGGGAGCGACTAGTGAGCCGGCGACATTTAACGCCAAGGTCGACAATAAAAATAAATGTCTAAATTTGAAATGACTTTTTTTACTTTCCAACAAAATACCCCTTTTCTTTCAGAAACTTTCTGAATAAATATAAATGTATTATATCTCATAATTTTCTCATTTCAATCACTTTAAAATTAAATAATTTTTTAAGCGGATTTGCGCTTTTTTTGAAAAGGAGTACAAAAAATTAAATTTGTTTTTTAACTTATCTAGACCGACCGTTGCAATTAAAACAAGACGTTGCAGTTGTTAAATATTCAAAAACTGAACAATGCCCACTACGCTTGAATTTTCAAAAAATTTTCCGTTGCATTTTGAAAAAATGTTTTTTATTAGAACGAACCGCGAATTTTTTATGAATAATTATGTAAGATTATGTATTACATAACAAAAAAACGTTGTGCACGCGCACAACGTTTTTTCATTTATTTCAATTTAAATGTTAATTGGACCGGATTGTGATCTGAGTTCATAAATTGTGCATCCACTACTTCGACAGCCTCAGCTTCGATATTATCGGATAAAATAAAGCCATCCACGTAAGAGACGTAACTTACTTCAGGATCATAGGCGATATTTGAGGCCCGGACGGAAGGAATTTTTGCTTCAGCGATTTCTCCGGTGGGAACGGAAAAATGTTCTGGCAACTTTTCTTTAGGAAATGGATGCGTCCAAGTTTCTCGCTCTTCTCTGGTGCCAAAGACGCTAGGTGCATTCCCTAATAAATCATGATTGTAATCGCCGGCCACCATCACATAATGTCCTAGTGCGTATTCACTGGCGATATAGTCAAATAATTTACGTAATTGAGCATCGTGAATCGTCGGATCTTTGGTGAAAGCGGACAGGTGAGTATTGACTAAAGTTAAAATGCCGTCATTTTCCACAGCGACTTGGGTAGCCGAAAAGGCGCGATCCAAATCAAAAAATTTATTAAAATTCGTTTCAATCGGCAATGAATAACGCGTGCTGCTGATCATTTCTGCTTGCGCTAAAGTCATTAATCCTGATTTAGCTTTACCGATTGGCTGCGTAAATGGATAAAAGAGATAGGCGGAATCGTAATTTTCAGCAAAAACCGTCGAGTATTCCGGAAACTGTTCAGCCAAAAAAGCCACTTGATTCACATGGCGTGAACGATCGCCCTCCACATCTACTTCTTGATAAAAACTAATGGTCGGAGAAAGTTCAGCCACCGTCTCAGTGATACCCGTCATATTTTTGATGACTTCTTGGCGATTGTAAGCTCTGGAATAATCGCCATCATCCATAAAAAAGCTAAAGTTTTGCGAATAAGCACCAAAACCAATATTAAAGGTGGTCGCTGTATAACTTTTTTCTTTCGTTAAACTTTCTTGTCCGACATTTTTTACTTCTAGTGGCAGATGATCATCCAGCCGATGATAACTTAAAAATAAATAAGCCATATATCCGCCTGCAACGACTACAACCAACAAAACAATACCCAAAATAATTTTCAACAACTTCTTAATCACGATTCCCTCCAAAATAATCAGACCAAACGCCAAGGGCGTTTGGTCAAAATTAGTCTAACTTTTTTAAATCTGTTTAACTTAATCGTTGAACTGGACTTCCTTAAATCTTTTAGCTGCGCATAATCTTTTCGAGCTTTTTCCCTTTTGCTAATTCATCGACAACTTTATCGAGATAACGCATTTTTTGCGTTAAGCTGTCCACTATATTTTCCACCCGTACCCCACAAACTACACCAGTAATTAACTGGGCGTTGGGATTCATTGGTGCTTCTTGTAAAAATTGAGCCAGGGTTTTCTCTTTGATTTTATGCGGTAATTCTTCTAACGTGTAGCCGGTCAGCCAAACAATGACCGAGTCGAGCTCGTCTGTTGTCCGCCCTTTTTTTGTCACTTTTTCCACATAGAGTGGATAAATGGTGGAAAATGGTTTCTCAAAAACATTATACGCCATCTATTTCCCTCCAAGTTAGCATTTTTTTATCTCAGATATATGTTAACTTAGGAAAAAAAGATTTGCAACTTGTCCGCTTAAGATTTAACCGGCGCAACGTCTTGGGTTGTTTCTTGAGAAACTTCTGGGCTTCTCCAAAACTTAATTCCTTCGTAAATAATCGTTGGAATAATCGACAAGCCAAGCACTACTAACCAATGATTCAAACTTAAGCTCGTTAATTCAAACATATTTTGGAAAACTGGAACAAAAGCAATAACTGTCGTAATGGCAATCGACAGTAAAGCCATTTGCACTAATTTTTTATTGCTTAAAAGGTTTACTTTAAAAATAGATTTTTCGGATCTAACATTAAAAACTTGTAAAATAGAAGAATACGACAAGACTAGAAAAGCCATCGTTTGCCCAACAGCGGCTGAACCCATTAACCAATGACTTAAAGTATTGGAGTTATTGCCAATGTAAAAGGCCCATAAAGAAATAATCGTAAAACTAATCGCTCCAATGGCAATCTGTTGCCAAGTACCGCCACCAAAAATACTCATATTTTTTTTCAGCGGTTTTTGACGCATATTATCTTCATCGCCAGGTTCACGACCTAAAGCAAATCCAGGCAAACCATCAGCTACCACATTAATAAACAACAAGTGGACTGCGGTAAACGGTGAACCCCACCCTAGTAACATGGCAATTAAAACGGCAAACACTTCAGAGATATTACAGCTCAAAAGAAAAGCTACCGTTTTTTTGATATTTTGGTAAACTGTTCGTCCCATAGCTACGGCATCTACAATAGTCGCGTAATTATCATCTGTTAAAATAATATCCGCCGCGCCCTTAGCGACATCGGTTCCGGTAATCCCCATGGCACAACCTACATCACTTGCTTTAAGGGCGGGCGCATCATTCACGCCATCACCGGTCATGGCTACCACAGCGCCAGTTCTTTGCCATGATTTAACGATTCGGATTTTATCTTCTGGTGTCACCCGAGCAAATACTGCTTGTTTTTCGATTTTTTCATCTAACTGGTCATCGGTGAGTTGTTTTAACTCCGTACCAGTCATGGCAGAATCTCCTTTATCCATAATCCCCAACTCCACAGCAATCGCCGAAGCTGTAACCGCGTGGTCGCCGGTAATCATAACTGTTTTGATGCCAGCTTCTTTAGCTTGCGCAATGGCCACTTTTGATTCTGCCCGCGGCGGATCAATAATCCCGATTAAACCCATTAAGTGTAAATCATTTTCTAATTCTTCAGCCGTGAGATTTTCTGGTTTTTCATCATATACTTTAAACCCAACCGCAATGACCCGCAAAGCTTCTTTTCCGAAACGCTCATTGACATAGCTAGCGTGAGGAAGGTCGCCGTAAATAATTTTTTCGCTTAATAAATCAAAGGCCCCTTTTGTAATGGAAATAAATCGTTCGCCCATTTGGTGGAAGGTTGTCATCATTTTACGCGTCGAGTCAAAAGGAATTTCTTCAATCCGCGGATATTTATCAGTAATTTCATCTATTGTATAATAAGAATCTTCTAAGGCGCGAACAATTGCCGCTTCAGTGGGATTTCCTAACACTTCTAGCTCATCGCCATCTTTTTCAACGACAACGTTTGTACAAAGACTTGCCATTTTCAAGACTTCTAAACTGTGATTAGAAAATTCGCCATGAGCTTCAGTTACTTCGCCACCTTCTATGTAAAGCCGGCGGACGCGCATTTTATTTTCAGTTAACGTCCCTGTTTTATCGGAACAAATGACACTAGCACTACCCAATGTTTCTACCGCTGGTAATTGGCGAACGATTGCCCGTTTTTTAGCCATTTTTTGTACGCCATCAGCTAAAGTTAAAGTAACAATTACCGTCAAAGTTTCTGGTACCGCAGCTACGGCTAAAGAGACTGCAATCATGAAAATATCTAACGGTGCTTCTCCTTGATAAAAACCTAATGCAAATACGATGGCCGAAGCTAAGACTGCTAAAATACTGATATTTTTTCCTAATTTATTTAAACGGTTTTGCAGCGGTGTTTTCTCAGCTTTTTCTTCGTTTAATAAAGAAGCAATTTTACCCATTTCCGTTTGCATCCCGATGGCCGTAACAATCGCTTGCGCTCGACCGGAAGAAACTGTCGTCCCTTTAAAGACTAAATCTAGTCGATCAGATAATACATCATCTTTTCCAGCTTGATATTCTTCACTTTTGTCTAAAGGTTCACTTTCACCAGTTAAAGCTGATTCATCCACTCTAAAGCTAGTAGTTGAAACAAGTTTTGCATCTGCTGGAATCAAGCTCCCATTTTCTAATAAAACAAGATCGCCTACTACGAGTTCCTCAGCAGAAATCACTTGATGTTCACCATCTCGCAAAACGTAGACTTCTTCTTGATTCATTTTTTTAAGTGCGGCCAAGGATTTTTCAGCGCGCCCTTCTTGGAAAATCGTCAAAGCAGAATTAATCAAGACAATGGCGATAATCAATAACCCTTCAAAATAATGTCCCGATTGCGTAATAAACTCCGTATAAAAGGAAATCCCGGCAGCAATTAATAAGATAATGGTCGTAAAATCAGTCAAAGAATACAAAAATTTCATAATATAAGGTGTTTCTTTTTGCTCAGCAAAAACATTTTTTCCATCTGTTTTTTGTCGCTGATTCACCTCTTCTTGCGTCAAACCCGTCTCGATGTTGGTCATTTCTTTTTTCTGATCTGGTTCCATTCAATCCCTCTTTCGTTTTTTAAGTTATTTTATACTACTATTTAATTGTAAACGATAGAGAGTATCCATGCCACTGTTGACTTTAAATAACGGCCGTTTCTTATTTAATTTTAATCTTTGTTTTTTAATTCAGCTAAAAATAAAAAAGCTCAGCTAGTCGCTGAACTTTAAATTATAAATTGAACATTTTCCCCTTGATTATGACTTTTACAAATCATTGTTTCAAAACGAATCAGTACAGCATCTTCGTATTGGAGAAAATGTTGATAATCATTTAGTAATGGCTCATCTTCTGGCAAAAATTTTTTCGTCCCAAAAGTGCCCTTTAAAAGTAAGCTCTCGTGTTTATCGAGGGAGTAACAGCAAACTGATCCTAGTCCGTTCCGTAAAATATTTTCCACCGTTTCACTAGAACCACTGACATAAAATTCCAATCGTTGAATGCCAATTTGATGAATAGGCGGCGCCACCACAATGGTCGTGGGAAATCCGCGTTCATCAACGGTAGAGACTAAAAAAGTCGTGGCCATTTTAATTAGATCCTGAACTTCTTGATGATAGGTCATGAGATTACCTGCTTTCTCTAATCATCCATTACTTTACTCGCTACTTATTTATTTTAAAAGAGTCGGAAATTTTTGTAAACTCAAAAAACCTCAGACGCTAATTAAGCGTGTCTGAAGTTAGTTTGTATTTGGGATATTATTTTATTGGCTCTATAATTTATTGGACTGATAGAATAAAAATTCTATCGGTCCCTATTTGTATTAAAAAACAAGAAAACATACAAATTTTCCGTTAGAATAGAATCACCATCATCACATTCTGGGGAGGAAAATTTATATGTTCGAATTTAATGATATCAAAAAATTGCTTAGAATAAAAGACTCAAATATTGAAATTCATAGCGTTGAGGAAGAAAGGGACAAAAAAGGTGGGCATCTCGTCGTCTATGCTTCCTTAATAAATCAGGTTTCACGCTGTCCTGAGTGTGGTC
Source organism: Enterococcus timonensis (assembly GCF_900104595.1). Classification (GTDB taxonomy): domain Bacteria; phylum Bacillota; class Bacilli; order Lactobacillales; family Enterococcaceae; genus Enterococcus_J; species Enterococcus_J timonensis. The sequence continues at coordinate 20,930 of NZ_FNVY01000004.1, read as the reverse complement.
AGGCGGATGAAAAAACGATTGTTAAAAATGGCGGAAAACAGTCTCGAATCCTTTTGAATTCTGCGGGCAACCAGAGGACTTATCTCAATCTCAAGAAACAAAGATATCTCTGTCGCAACTGCCATAGTTATTTTACCGCCAAAACGTACCTAGTGGATCGCTTTTGCTTTATTGCTAAACAAGTATTTTACAAGGCCTTTGAGGAGCTCACTGAAAAAAATACGGCTAAAAATATCGCCAAACATTGTTTTGTTTCCAGTTCTACTTTACAAAAATCAATCGACTTATTAGCTCATGAAATCAACATTAAAAAGAATTGGTTGCCCAAATGTTTACTATTTGACGAATTTCGTTCTTTAACCACTTACAAAGGAAAATTTGCTTTTTCTTGTATGGATGGTGATACGGGCAAACTGTTTGATATTCTTCCTAGCCGCAGAAAGAACGACCTAGTGGATTATTTTATGAGCTTCGATCGCCAGGCCCGGCACAGTGTTCGTTACGTGGTGTCGGATATGAATGCCCCGTATCTAAAAGTTGTTAAAATCTGTTTCCCTAACGCTAAGCTTATCATTGACCGATTTCATATTGTCCAGCACATGAACCGTTGCTTTGATAACCTGCGGGTCAGAGTGATGAAAAGCCTCAATCAAAACGATCCCGAACAGGCCAAACAATACCGGCAATTAAAAAAGCTCAATCGTCTTCTTTTAATGAGTCACGATAAATTAGATTTTCAAACATTTAAAAAAAGAGCCAATTTTAGTTGGAGCTACTTAACACAAACCGAAATCGTGGACCGACTTTTAACCATTTCTGAGGATCTTTCCCTGGGCTACAACTACTACCAAGATTTGATTTACGCCTTCAATCATAAGGATGGCGGCGAATTTTATCGTCTTTTAAGTGAGATGCCTGAAGAAATTCCCGCCGAACTACAAATATTAAAACGTACTTTCCGTAAACACGAAGCAGGCATTCGCCTGTCTTTAGAGAAATCCTATTCCAATGCAAAATTAGAAAATATCCACACCCATATAAAAGTCCTCAAAAGAGTCGCCTATGGCTATCGAAATTTCGCCAACATGCGCGCCCGTATCTTCTTAACTAACAATCTTATTTCTATTAAATAAAAAAACAGCCAAAGCAGAAAATAAATTCTGCTTTAACTGTTTTAAATAATCCTATCAGTCCGATTTGACATTGAGCCATTTTATTTTGAAGTACAAAAAAAGCAGCTCTGCAATAAAGCAGAACTACTTTTTATTAGTAACTATTATTTAACAGTTGCAGATGCGCCGACTTCTTCAAGTTTAGTTTTGATTTCTTCAGCTTCTTCTTTAGAAACGCCTTCTTTAACAACAGCAGGAGCGCCGTCAACTAAAGCTTTAGCTTCTTTCAAACCAAGACCAGTGATTTCGCGAACAACTTTGATTGCTTTCACTTTTTGATCGCCAGATGCAGAGATTTCAACAGTAAATTCTGTTTGTTCTTCAGCAGCTGCAGCAGCAGGACCAGCAGCAGCAACAGGAGCTGCAGCAGATACGCCGAATTCAGTTTCGATTGCTTTAACTAATTCGCTTAATTCTAAGATGGTTGCGTCTTTTAATTCAGCAACAATATTTTCAACATTTAATGCCATTTTAGATTTCCTCCGAAAAATTTATTTTTTTTGTTTTTAGCTAGCAAGACTTATGCAGCTGGTTCTTCTTTGCTTTCCACAACAGCTTGGACAGCGTAAGCCACGTTCCGTACTGGTGCTTGTAAAACAGATAAAAGCATGGATAACAAACCTTCGCGACTTGGTAATTTTGCCAAGGCTTGAATTTGTTCAATAGAAGCGACTTTGTTTTCAATCACGCCACCTTTAATTTCTAAGGCTTTGGCTTTACTTGCAAATTCGTCCATGATTTTAGCAGGTGCAACTACATCTTCATTAGAAAATGCAACAGCAGTTGGTCCTGTGAAAACTTCACCTAAACCTTTTAAACCTGCTTGTTCAGCGGCACGTGATAAGATACCATTTTTGATAACTTTCATTTCGACGCCAGCTTCACGTAATTGTTTCCGAAGTTCAGTAACTTCAGCTACTGTTAAACCACGGTAATCAACAATCACTACAGATGCGGATTGGGAGAATTTTTCAGCAACTTGATCAACTAAACTTGCTTTTTTTGCAATTGCTGCTTCACTCATTTGATTTCACCTCCTAGGTTTTTTTGGAATTTTTATACAAAAAAACTCCATGTCACCTAGACATAGAGGGACCTTTTTATTAGGTTGGCCTCGGTAGGAAATTAAGACTTGCGTCACCTACTGTCTTAGGTATAGTCAAAAATCTGACCTAGTTCACTTTAACATGCCAAGAAAACTAGGTCAAGTTTTTTTAAAAATTTTAGAAGCTTGCTTGATCTACGTGAACGCCAGGTCCAAAGGTTGACGTTACAGTAATATTTTTCATGTATTGACCTTTAGCAGTTGCAGGTTTAACCTTCAACAAAGTATCATGAATTGTTTTAAAGTTTTCAACCAATTTGTCATCAGAAAATGAAACTTTTCCGATTGGCACATGAATATTACCAGCTTTGTCGACACGGTAAGTTACTTTACCTGCTTTAACTTCATTAACAGCTTTAGTAACATCCATTGTAACAGTACCAGTTTTAGGGTTAGGCATTAAGCCTTTAGGTCCTAAAACCCGTCCTAAACGACCAACTTCAGCCATCATGTCTGGTGTTGCAACGATCACGTCGAAATCAAACCAGCCACCTTGGATTTTTTGAACCATGTCGGAATCACCAACAAAGTCTGCACCAGCAGCCAAAGCTTCTTTAGCTTTTTCGCCTTTTGCAAAAACCAAAACAGTTTGTGTTTTGCCGGTACCGTTTGGTAAAACGACAGCGCCACGAATTTGTTGATCAGCTTTTTTAGGATCAACAGATAAACGATAAGCAACTTCAACAGTTGCATCGAATTTCGCGAAATTTGTTTCTTTAACTAAAGCAATTGCTTCAGTAACAGGGTATGCTTTAGTAGCATCCACTTTTTTTAGGGCATCTTGTAATTTTTTGCTTTTTTTAGCCATGATAAATCCTCCTTGATTGTGGTTTTAGCGGTGACCCTCCCACAAGCATGCACGCATGCCTGAACTTTAGAAGCGTACCAAAGGGAAATTATTCGGTAACTGTGATTCCCATGCTTCTAGCAGTTCCTTCAACCATCCGCATAGCAGCTTCAACGTTTGCAGCGTTTAAGTCTTCTAATTTAGTGGTTGCAATTTCTTTAATTTGATCTTTTGTTACAGAAGCAACTTTTTTCGTATTTGGTTCGCCAGAACCTTTTTCCACGTTAGCAGCTTTTTTCAATAAAACTGCAGCTGGTGGTGTTTTTGTTACAAAAGTAAATGAACGGTCTTCGTATACGGAAATCACAACTGGGATAATTAAACCAGCTTGATCAGCTGTACGAGCGTTAAATTCTTTTGTAAAGCCCATGATATTTACACCGGCTTGTCCTAATGCAGGGCCGACTGGGGGAGCTGGAGTTGCTTTTCCGGCTGGAATCTGCAATTTAACGATTTTTTCAACTTTTTTTGCCACGAGACATACCTCCTTGAATCCGTGATGTGGTTAATGGAGATGTAGATTTCTCCTCCCACGCGTTGCATGACGCAACTTAAAATGCGCGTTTACGCACTGATACATTATAGCGAAACTTAAGGGAAATTGCAAGAAGTTCTTGTTTTATGCACACACTAGACCGCTCTTGCTGCTTGAAATAAAAATAAAACTCTTTTAGCAGGGGCTGATAGCTCTTGTTTTAGACTTTTTTATTTATAAAGGGGTCCGAAATATTTACAAGCGGCAAAGTCTGCGCTTTCTAAGTTTTTCGTGCCAAATCCACTAAAAGCATGCGGGCGAAAAATCCGTTCATTTGAAATATTGTGCAAGGCTACTGGAATCCGCAACATGCTGGCCAAAGTAATTAAATCATCCCCCACATGTCCATAAACGGTGGCGCCGTGATTAGAGCCCCAATGATTCATGACTTCATAGACCGTTTCAAATCCAGGCATGCCCAAATTTGGAGCAAACCAAGTCGTCGGCCAAGTTTTATCCGTCCGTTCATCTAAAATTTTATGAACATCGTCAGCTAACACGCAAGTATAACCTTCTGCAATTTGTAAGGTGGGGCCAACGCCATCTACTATATTCAAACGAATCATCGTTACTGGCATCTCGGCATTCGTTCTAAAATGTGAAGAAAAACCGCCGCCACGGAAATATTCATAATTTGCTCGACACCAATCCGTTTTCGCCAAACAATTTTTAATATCTGCTTGGGTCATGTTCCAAAATTCTTTCATGACGCCATTGTCTAATTCATCTTTAGCTCCCGCTGTGCCATCAAGGGCGGAAGCGCCAGAATTAATTAAATGTAAAATCCCGTTAGCGGCTTTCCCACTTAATTTTTTCCCAGTTACCCGTTCAACCGATTCTGAACTCCAAAAAGTTCGAACATCAGAAAAAATTGGCGCTTTATTCGTTAACAACGTTCCAAAAAGCATGGATGCGGCATTTAATGTATCATTTTCAGTTGCAAAAGCAGTCACTGGACGAGGACCGTTCCAGTCAAAGGTTGACGCCATAATTGCTTCGGTGAAATCACCATTAGGCAGCCAATCTGTCCATTGTCTTTGTCCTTGGAAACCACCGGCGATTGCATTTCTGCCCCGAGCTTCTTCCTTCCAGCCTAATTCATTTAATTTTTCATTTCCGTATAAGATATCACGGATGATCACGGCTTGTTTAGCAATAAATTGCCAATCTTGATCGGCCGGAATAATTTTTGACTGAGTAATAATTTCAGGATAATCTTTTCCTTCATTAATATCGATACCTTCCTGGCAATTTTCCTCAATCCAGCTTAATGCTTTTTGAACTTCTTTAGGATCATAAATATTTAAAGTAATGCGGCGAAGAATTTCGGTCATATCGACAAATTCAACGGGCATTCCTAAATATTGCGTGAAAAATTTACTATCGATTTGAGATCCGGCAATGCCCATGCAAGATGAACCAATATTGACATAAGACTTTCCTTTCATTTGTCCTGCCGCAATCGCGCCTCGAGCAAAAGTCAGAATTTTAGATTGCACATCTTTTGGAATAGAATTGTCATCAAGGTCTTGCACATCATAACCATAAATTTTAAAGGCCGGATAACCTTTTTGAGCATAACCAGACATCGCCGCGGCAAGATATACCGCTCCTGGTCGTTCCGTGCCATTAAATCCCCACACCGCTTTGATGGTTTCATTTTGCAAATCCATTGTTTCTGTGCCGTAACACCAACTTGGAGTCACAGAAAGAGTAGCAATAATATTTTCTTTTAAAAATTGATTAGCGACAATTCCAGCATCTCCTTGACCACCAATTGTCCTTTCGGCAACGACGCATTGAACAGGCGTTCCATCGGCATAAAACAAACTTTTTTCAATGAGTTCTTTTGCTGATTGGGCCATCATCATAGTTTTTTCTTCTAGCGATTCTCTAACGCCACCTTGACGGCCATCAATGGTTGGTCGAATTCCGATTTTCGGATAATTTTTCATAAATTATTCCTCCTGATCCAGTAATAGTTGATAACGTTCAAATTGTAAATCCCAATTTAGCCGGCGTTTACTTGGAACGTATTGTTTTATCTCGAATTCTTTTTTGATCCACCCTCGCACTTCTTGTAAATCTTTAAATACATTTTGGGCCAAAAGTTGGACAGATAAATTCCCGATGGCTGTTGCTTCAACGGGTCCTGCACTGACTTGAAAGTTCGCTGCATCAGCGACCATTTGGCAAAGGATTTTTGATTGGGATCCGCCACCGACAATATTGACTGTCTGATAATTTTTACCAACAGCATCACTGATTTCTAAAAACGTATATTTATATTTCATAGCCAAACTTTCATAAATACAGCGGAAAATTTCGCCATCTGTCTCTGGAATAGCTTGCTTGGTTTTTCTGGCATATTCTTTAATTCGGGCAATCATATTACCTGGACGAATGAAATCTGGATGATCCGTATCAATCAGCGTTTTAAAAGCTGGCGCTTGATAAGCCAAATCGGTTATCTCATCATAACTATATTTTCGATTGGGCTTTTCTAAATTCCGCTTCACCTCTTGAATAATCCACAAGCCGGTGCAATTTTTTAAAAAGTGAGTTGTGCCATTCATACCACTTTCATTAGTCAAATTATACTGAAAAGCTTTTTCATTGATGATTGGCCGATTTAACTCTGTTCCCACTAGCGACCAAGTCCCGCAAGAAACAAATAAAGATTCTTGGTTACTGGGCACACTCACCACCGCACTAGCTGTGTCATGTTGGCAAACGTTGAAAACGGCGATTGGTTCAACGCCTAATTCTCTATTAGTCATTCCAAGAAAATTCCCCTCTGTAACTAAAGAAGGAAAAAGTAGCTTGGAAAAACCAAACGTCTTCATTAGATCTTCATCCCATTTTTTAGTCTGGGCATTGATTAGCTGTGAAGTGGAGGCAATACTTCTTTCCGCTTTCATTTTCCCCGTCAAAAAATAATTCATCAAGTCGGGCATAAATAAGAAAGTTTTCGCTTTTTTAAAAAGTTCAGGCTGCTGTAATTTGACGGCTAACAGTTGGAAGAGCGTATTTATCTCCATGATTTGATTGCCGGTTCTTTGATAAATTGTTTCTAAATCTAAATATTTCGCAGCTTCTGTTAAAATTCCTTTCGTGCGCAGATCGCGATAATTTACTGGGTTTAAAATCAGCTGACCGCCTTCATCTAATAAACCAAAATCCACGCCCCAAGTATCTATCCCTAAGCTATCCACTGAATTAGTGGCAGTAGCTTTTTTAATCCCGACTAAAATCTGCTGAAAAAGATAGGGAAAATCCCAAGATAAAGTACCGTTTTTTTCGATAGGCGTATTTGCGAAACGATGAATTTCTTCAAGTTCGATTTTCCCATCTGCATATTTTCCTAAAATAACACGACCGGATGAAGCACCAAAATCAAACGCCAGGACATTTTTTTTCAAGAATAATGCACCCCTTTTTTAATGGTACTTTTTATAGCCTGGATGTTTCCCAGTTACACCATAATTTTTTCTCATTTTAAATAGTCGTTCCAATTTTTCGCGGGGAATTTCTTTTTCTTCTTTGTTACCAATATTTAAGAGCATCCGAACATGGAAGGTAGTTTTAGCGACTAATTCTAATGTTTCCATCCGGTAGTAAGCCGTGACCAAATCAGCTCCCACCGCTAAAGCGCCGTGATTTTCTAATAACAAAACATCATGCTCCGGTAAAAATGGGGCGATGGCATCCGGAACTTCATTGGTTGAAGGTGTTCCATAAGGTGTAATCGGAATTGAACCAATCACAATCGCACTTTCAATTAAAGAATAGCTATCTAGTGGCATTTGCGCCAAAGCAAAAGCCGTAGCAACTGGTGGATGCGCGTGAACAACAGCTTGCACATCTGGCCGATCTTGATAAACTCGCAAATGCATTTTAATTTCACTCGACGGCCGATAATCGCCAGTTACTTCTAAAATTTCCCCTTGCTCGTTAATTTTAATTAGCTTTTCTGGGGTGATAAAACTTTTACTAATTCCAGTTGGCGTGCAAAGGAATGTATGCTCGTCTAATTTCACAGATACATTACCATCATTGGCCGCTACCCAACCTAGCTGCCACATCTTATGACAGACATCGCAGATCTGATCTTTAATTTCTTCTTCATTCACTTAGTTTTCCTCCTACTATTTAATAAAAAAACCAATCATGGCAGGCGTGTCACTCATCCCAAACCTGATTGGTTTTTTCAATGGCAAATTTTTCTAAACTTCACCTTGTTGAATCACTTTTTGATACCAATAAAAGCTATCTTTTTTCAAACGTTTGAAATCTTTTAAATCAAACTCCTCCCGGTTCACATAAATAAAGCCGTAACGTTTTTCCATCCCTTCGTGCGTAGAAATTAAATCAATGGCACTCCAAGGACAATAACCAATAACTTCCACCCCTTCATTCATGGCTTGCGTCATTTCTTTAATATGTTTTGCTAAATAGTCAATCCGATAATTATCATGAATTGCCCCATCTTCAGTCGGTTCATCGCGACCACCGATACCATTTTCATTAATTAATAATGGTTTGCGGTAACGATTATATAATTCATGAAGGGTAATTCGAAAACTAATTGGATCAATTTCCCAACCAAATTCCGTCTTTTGCAAATGAGGATTAGCTACTGCTTTAAAAAAATACGGTACTTCAAAAGCAGATTGACTTGCCGATTGAGTTTGTTGGTTGAGCTTATTTTCAGCGACAGTATTGGAATTATAATAATTAAAGGCAATGAAGTCACAAATTCCTTCCGCCAATATTTCACTGTCGCCTTTGGCAAATTCAGGCTGAATGTGTAACGTCTGTAAAAAATTCATCGCTTGCGGATTATATTGACCATAAACTGGAATATCTAGAAAAAGCCAATTGCGCAAACTATTAAACCACTGGGCGGCCAAAATATCTTCTGGTGCACTAGAAGCTGGATAGCCATAAGCGATGTTAGGAGCTGGTCCAATTTGACCAGCGTATTTTCCTTCATGATATTTCTTAATCACTTTCGCTTGGGCGATGAGCATATGATGATTTTCTTGAAAGCTTTGTTTCAAACTTTTTTTCCCCGATTGAACTGTTTCATTGGCTAAAACCATCATATTTTGTTCGTTAATCGTTAGCCAATACTTAATCTGAGTGCCAAAAGTGTCAAATAAAAGCTGCGCATAATCAACAAAAGCTTCAATTGTTTGACGATTATTCCATCCACCCGTTTGCTCTAAAGCATATGGCAAATCAAAATGATACATCGTAACAATCGGCTCGATGCCCGCTTTTAAACATTCATCAATTACTTCTTGATAAAAAGCTAGGCCGGCTGGATTCACTTCTCCTTTTCCAGTAGGTAAAACTCGACTCCATGCAATCGAAAAACGATAAGCTTTCAAACCCAACTCTTTAAACAAAGCAATATCTTCTCTGAAGCGATGATAATGATCAATAGCCACTGAGAAATCTGTTGTATTTTCCGGTATCTTTTTTTTATCCTGAACGGACGGACCCTTTCCATCCGTTAGACTAGCACCTTCTACTTGATAAGCACTAGTGGATGCTCCCCATAAAAAATCCTCGGGCATTTTACTCAAATCAATTCCCCCTTTATTGTTTAAGTTCTTCTTGTTTTAAAAATCTACGGGATCCAGATTCGTAATTTCTGGATGCTTTTCCAAAATATTTAGGATACTTTCAATAATAAACATCGTTGGAATCTGGGTGCTATTATCAAAAAAGCCGTATTTCCTTGGCTTTGTATAATGATGAGAAAAAACTAAATTACTCATCCGAGCAAGTGAAGAATCACTATTGCCGGTAATGCTCACCATTTGAAAATCTTGTAATGGTTGATAATAAGCCATCATCTCAATTAAATCCGGCGTTTGACCAGAATTAGAAATCGTAATTAGCAAATTATCGGTCGTATTGTGCAATCGCAAAGCTAATGGATAATACGGATCGGTAATCGCAAAACTATTAATCCCTAATGTAGCCAAACGTCTAGCGGCATATTCGCACAAAATCCCCGAAATGCCAATACCAATAAAGACAATTTGATCAGCATCCATAATTTTATCGGCCAAAACCAATAATTTTTCCTGCATATCAAATGAAAATTGATTTTCCTGCAAGGATTCAATAACTTCTTCTCGAAATTCTATTTCTCCGGTGTCGGATTTTTCATGAATCGATTGTTTCAAAAACCCAATAAATTCGGGGTAGCTATTAAATCCCAACTTCCGAACAAAGCGAATCACGGAAGCCGCCGAAGTATGAGAAGCCTTAGCAATATCTCTTACTCGCATTTTTGAAGCATCTTCATAATTACTCATTAAAAAATGATAGATTGCCAAATCAGTACTTGAAAAATCACTCGTACTTAACTGATCAAAAATCGCCATTTTCCCTCCTAAATCTGTATCAGACTTTTACTTTTCTTCAATAACTAGCAGCTCATGGCCTAGCATATGATCAATGGTCAGTGATACTTGTCCGGCTTGATAATTAAATTCAATTTCTTTTAAATCAGAACTTCTAAAAATTTTTTTCGGCGCTTGAGGCAATTGTATTTTTATTTGAATGTTATCTAGCGGCGTAGCTTCTTCAATAACATCAATTCCTTTACCAAAATGACCCCGATGTTGCGGAATATAGTGGAACAAATGAACAATATATCTTTTATCTTGGGCTTGATAGTTCAAAAGTATTTCAGCTGTACTAGGCAAGTTTGTTTCAATACTTTTTGCCGGCAATAATTGATCTAAGACGGTGTTCACCAAATCTTTATAAAATTTGGCCGCCACGGCATAATAGAGGCTAAATATCCGATGAGAAAAATAAGCATACTGTTCATTCATAACGACACCTGGTGTGGCGCGATCCCAATTAATCGGCGCTTGCACGTGTCCATAATAGTGTTCATACGTCCGATTAAATAAAGAACCATATTGATCCGCTAGTACCTTTGCCCCGTTTGCCGTTTCAATTTGATTGCCACCTAAATACATAATATGTTCAAATTCTTCTTCCGGTAATTTTAAATAGTCCATTTGAAAAAGCGGACTATAAATATATTTAGCTGGAAAATTTTCAAAAACAAATTGTTTATTTTTAACCGGCGCTTCGCCTGAACACAAAATTCGGCCCCCGTCAGCGACATATTTATTAAGTTTTTTAATCAAATCATCATCAAGCTCAGCCACATCAGCCAAAACCAGCACAGGATATTTTGAGAAATCCATTTGACCGTCAATAATATCAAAAAGATAATGACTTTCCCTAAACATGCTACAAGCGCCATCCAATTCTTCTGTAAAGCGCCCTTTTTCATCGGTCTTTGTATAGAGCACGGCGAAATCCGCCACGGTAGTCATCTCTTCACAGTATGGTTGGACATCTTTTAATTTTTTAAAGACTTGTTTAATTCGACGGTACGTATAAGGTTGTAATTTCCCATTTGGATAGAGTTGATCTCCCACGGAAACTTGTCCGCCATAAGCCATGGATTGCAACGTCTCATACGTTAAGGCCGCTTCGTTTTTATAGCTCCCAAAATCTGACCAACCAATATGAAATTTAGAAGTCATTCCTAGAAAATCTTTGCCCAAATTTTTCGCATAACGCCCCGCGATTGGAAAATACCCGTAGCCCCATTGACTACTAGCTAATGCTTCCACTTCAAAATGAGAATAATCATCGATATTTTCACGAATGGTTGGCCCCATACTTCCATCATTGTAAAAAATATGACTATCAGATTTTCTGGCGCGAATGAATTCACTCATTTCTTTTTTAAAACGTTTCGTTACCTCAATAGAAAACAAGTTCACTGCTTGCTCATTTTGTAAATCGATCCCTTGTTTTTCCATCTCTCCAACACAGTTTTCACAATAACAAGGTTCCTGACGAACAATGTCAAAAAATAATCCTGGAATTTGTTGGCCGAATAACTCAAGCACTTCTGCCACTTGTTTTTTTAAATAAGTGATATACGGTGAATTTAAACATAAGCGTTTATATCCTGGTTCAAGGACAGTAATGGGTGTATTTCGACTGTAAAGCATCCGGCCAGCGACGTCTCGTTGCAACCATTCTGGATGTTGTTGGCTAATAAAATCGTCATAGCCTACCGAAAAATAAACCGGCGTTTGAATATTAACTTTTTGACAAGCATCAATTTGTTCTTTTAAAAGATTAATTTTTAAATCGGGATGTTTATTTCCTAGTTGCGTATCATAATAAGCAAATCCGTGGTGACATTTGGCAAAAAGCGTAATGGATTGCACCAATGTATCTTGCAGCGTGGCCGCAAATTCCTCACCAACGAACTCTTCAGCAATTGGCTTTCCCAACTGCGGCGTATGAAAATCTAGATGAATCTGTCTACTTGGTAAACTCATGCTTCTTCCTCCACTTCCATATGATCAAGTTTTTTAACAAATGGCATCCAAATCAGCACATTTAAGGCACAAAGAAATATTTGAAATAACATGACGCGCCAACCGCCAGCTAGAAAACCATTTCCGCCAATTGGCAACGGTGCACTGACCCCATTTAAACGCGGTAAAATATTTACAGCAGTCGCAACATAGGCTAGCAAACTATTTAAAGCGCCACAAAAAACAACGGGAATAAATAAAACAAAGTTCATTACATAAGGGACACCGAAAGCTAATGGTTCCCCAATACCTAGCAACATGGGAACGAGTGCTAATTTTCCAAGCGTTTTATACCGTTTTGACCGGGCACGCAACATCCAAAAAACTAATCCGAATAAAACAGTTGCTCCAGAAGCATAAATCGTCAGAAAAGCACCACCAATAATGTTTGGCAAAGGTGTATTTGATTGAAACGCACTTAAATTTTCCAAGTCCATCTGCATATAAATGGGCGTCATTACACTTAAGGCGACTAAATGACCATGAATCCCAAAAAACCACAAAAGATTAACAATTAACATAACAATAATCATCGCGATCCAACTTCCACCCAAACTTTTAATGGGTGTCTGAATGACCAGCGTGACAAAATTTGGAAAAGTTCCCATATTCGTAGCACCGAAAAGAATTTTAATACCTAAAAAAACAAAGATAGTTACAAATGAAGGAATTAAAGCGGCAAAAGATTTCCCAATCATTTCCGGAACACTATCTGGCATCTTGATAATGAGTTGGTGTTTATTCAGAAAATAAATAATCCGCTCTACTAAAACGGCTACAATGATGGCAGTAAACATCCCTTCAGCACCTAAATAATGTAATGGAATCATATCTAATCCATCCGCATTGGTATCAAAAGGAAACAGCAAGACAAAAGCCATCACCGAAATAATCCCCGTGGAAAATCCGTCAATTTTATGTTCTTTTGCTAAGACATAACTAATTGAAAAACTTGCATATAAAGACAATAAACCATTCGTTACAAGATTAGGATATTTCAAAAAAGGTTTGATTCCGATATTTACTAAAAAAGATTGATACGCAGAATTCCAAGGGCATCAATAATTGTAAACATGGCGCCACCAATAATCAAAGGCATTAAAGCCGCTAAGCCATTAGAAATCCCTTTAATATATGTGTTTTGTTGGATTTTTCCTGAAAATTTCAATATCTGATCTACAGGTAATGTTTTCATCTTCTCCACTCCTTTATTAACTAACTCGTGCTACCTTTCGTCAACTGTTTCATTAATCATTTTTCTCCCTTCTTGCGCACTATAACACCCTCCACACTCAAAAATAAAGCCTTTTCAAAACTTTGAAACGCCTTTTCTAACCTTGAAACCTGTACCTCATTTGGCACATTTTGTTTTACCTTTTAACATTTCTCTTAAAAGCTCATTTCTAAAATTTCTTTTTCCGAAAAAAATGGCAAAATACTGCCAAAAAGATTCGCGTCCGAAAGAAAATAGGCATTTTCAATCGTAGGAATTTCGAAAATTTGTTGAACAGGTCCGGCGTTAGCATATATCCGCTGAACTTCCTTAATTACGTAATCTAAAAGAGCCGGTTGTTGTGAAATCCCGCCGCCTAAAACAATTTTTTCTAAATCAAAAAGAACATGGAGATTAAAGATAATTTTAGCAATATCACTACAGTAACTCTGGAGGATGTTCTGGGCTGCAACATTTCCTTCAATCAAGGAAAAAAGTTCAGGATTACTTAAATTTTCTTGGGGGAACACTTCCCGTAATCGTCTGACTAATTGAACCGCCGAACCTTGAGCTCCAGTAAAAGATTCATAAGAAGTCAGTGCCCGATCTAAAATAAGATAACTCACTTCGCCAGCTTGCAAATGTGGCCCTGTTAAGAGCTGACCTTGAGAAATAATCCCCGCGCCAACTGCCGTCCCTAAAACTAAAGCAAGACTTGAAGTAGTATTTTTTAAATTTCCCCAATGCCATTCAGCAAGACATGCTGCTTTGGCATCATTTTCAACTTTAACCGGTAGATTTACTTGCTGTGAAATGCGACTTGTTAAGTGATACTGATCCAAAAATGGTAACGCGCCACCATGATAAAGAATCCCTGTTTGCGGATCAACTTTTCCTGGCACCGAAAAACCAATTCCTTCGATGTTTTCCTTTTGATAGTTGTCAATTATTTTTAAAATTTGCTGTTCAAAATCTTCAATATTGGTAGAGACAGTTTTTTCACTTCTAACTTTTTGAATCCCATTTTCAGTAATTAGTGCATGCTTAATAAAAGTCCCGCCAACATCAATCGCTAAATATTTCATTTTCGCCCCACCTTTTTCAAATAAATTTTTTTCGATGCATAATCTCCTGGTAAATAATAATCCATATAAAATCCCAGCGTCATCAATTCTTCTCCTGAGTATATTGCCCCTTGCTCTGTTTCATAAAGCGTATTTTGACTTAACCCAGCAAGCTCTAACAGATTGATTGGTCCATAACTTCATTCTTCTTCACTTACATATTTAACAACGGACCATCGCTACTAATCGATCACCTGATAACCAACTGACAATAACCAATACTACTTTTCCTTCTTATTCACTCCTAACTGTAAAATCAATTTTTGAATCCGCTTTCACTGCGAATTATAGTGCTTACAAAAAAAATTGTCGAGTTATTTTCTTGTGTAGAAAATAACTTGACAATTGCCATCTTCCTATTCAATTCACTTTCTTTAATGCTCCATTTAGTTAATAAACTACTATTTGTCGTTTACTTTGCGAAATAGCACGATAATAAGGAGTCTCAAACTCATTTTGAACCGAGACTCCATTGACGATCCAGATGATTTTTTCTTTCTTTGTATTTTACTTTTTTCATTTATCTTTCTAATTTAGAGTTTCGTCAAAGGTCAATTTCTTAGTTGTGACTAACATTATTTTCTTGCATAGCTTGTGTCCCCCGCGGAAATTTACTTCTCGTTTTATTGACGAATCTGACTAGCATTAACATCACCGGAACTTCGGTTAAAACACCGACGACAGTCACTAAAACAACTGGTGAATTTGCACCAAACAAGGTAATTGCAACGGCTACGGAAAGTTCAAAAAAGTCAGAAGCACCGATCAATCCTGCTGGTGCCGCAATATTATGAGGCAATTTTAAGCCCCAAGCTGAGAAATAAGCTAATGAAAAAGTAATTAAATTTTGTAAAATCAATGGCACAGCAATCAATAAAATATGAAACGGATTACTTAAAATAACATCTCCTTGAAAAGAAAAGATGATGACTAACGTTAACAATAATCCAATAGTGGTAATATTATCAAATTTCGGCACAAACTTTTCATTAAAGTAAGTTCCGCCCTTTTTCTTAATCATGTAAGTTCTGGTCGCCATCCCAGCAATTAAAGGAACCACTACAAAAATCACAATTGAAAATATTAATACCTCCCAAGGAACGGCAATATTATTTACCCCTAGTAAAAAAGTCACGATTGGTACAAAAAGAACCACAATCAATAAATCATTTACCGAAACTTGAACTAAAGTATACGCTGGATCTCCTTTTGTTAAATTACTCCAAATAAAAACCATCGCTGTACAAGGTGCCGCTCCTAACAAAACAGCTCCTGCTACATAATCTTTAGCAAGGTCCGGTGAAATAAAATGACTAAATACAATATAAAAGAAGAAAGATGCCAAGCCAAACATCAAAAACGGTTTAATTAACCAACTAATCCCGCACGATAAAAAGACCCCGGTTGGATGCTTTCCGACATTTTTAATCGACTGGAAATCAATTTTCATCATCATGGGGTAAATCATAATCCAAATTAAAATCGCAATGGGAATCGATGTATGGGCAATCTCCATTTTTCCTAAGACATTAGGAATAACTGGAATAAATTTCCCAATCAATAATCCTAGCGCCATACAAATCAATACCCAAACGGTTAAATACTTCTCAAAAAAATCAATACCTGCTGTTTTCTCTTTAGCCATTTTCATTTCCTCCATCAAATTAGAACGATGTAATCTAATTCATTTTTATTTTCTCATCAACGTTTATAAGTTCTCTCTCAGAGCTAGAACTTTTTTCATTTTCGACTGTATGACAAATGCAATCATCAGTATTTTCAATGAGTTTTTGAATAAACTTGGCTAAAAATTCCATGTTATCAGTATTCAAGGAATAATTGTGCCATGTCCCAGATTTTCTTATTTCAACAATTCCAGCGTTCATCAAAACTTTCATATGGTGTGAGAGCGTCGGTTGAGTAAAATTAAAGTACTGCAATAACTCACAAGCACATTGTTCCCCACAAGACAACATATCCACAATCTGAACTCTTTTTGGATCTCCCAATGCTTTAAAAAATTTTGCCGTTAATTCATAGTCCATTTTTCATCCCACCTTTATATAGAAGTACTTCTATATATAATATAGACACTTATCTATTTACCGTCAATCGTTTCTGTCCTCACAACAAAAAAAGACATATCACACGTCGTTAAACGTTGATATGTCTAGTATACCGGCGGCCGGGGTCGAACCGGCACGCCCGTGAAGGCACTGGATTTTGAGTCCAGCGCGTCTGCCAATTCCGCCACGCCGGCATGATTTCATTTTAAATATCTTCGTGAAAAGGCGGTAACCGGATTTGAACCGGTGATGAAGGTTTTGCAGACCTCTGCCTTACCACTTGGCTATACCGCCATCAATATCTAACTGGGGTAGCTGGATTCGAACCAACGCATGAGGGAGTCAAAGTCCCTTGCCTTACCGCTTGGCTATACCCCAATAATAAAAGGGCGATTGATGGGAATCGAACCCACGAATGCCGGAGCCACAATCCGGTGCGTTAACCACTTCGCCACAACCGCCATCACAAAATAAAAAATGGCAGGGGCAGTAGGAATTGAACCCACACTAGCGGTTTTGGAGACCGCGGTTCTACCTTTAAACTATGCCCCTAAATGGAAGAGAGTGGATTCGAACCACTGAACCCGAAGGAGCGGATTTACAGTCCGCCGCGTTTAGCCACTTCGCTACTCTTCCATGGTGGCGCGAGACAGAATCGAACTGCCGACACACGGAGCTTCAATCCGTTGCTCTACCAACTGAGCTACCACGCCACAAAAAAATATTCAATTAATTTAAAAATGGCGGTTCCGACGGGAATCGAACCCGCGATCTCCTGCGTGACAGGCAGGCATGTTAACCCCTACACCACGGAACCGTAAATATATGGGGGCTAACGGGCTCGAACCGCTGACATTCTGCTTGTAAGGCAGACGCTCTCCCAGCTGAGCTAAGCCCCCATACTTATAATGACCCGTACGGGAATCGAACCCGTGATACCGCCGTGAAAGGGCGGTGTCTTAACCGCTTGACCAACGGGCCATAAAGTGTCTACGGAGAGTAAGGGATTCGAACCCTTGAGACAGGGTTACCCGTCTACATGATTTCCAATCATGCTCCTTCGGCCACTCGGACAACTCTCCATAAAAAACTCCGGCAGTAGGACTCGAACCTACGACATCATGATTAACAGTCATGCGCTACTACCAACTGAGCTATGCCGGAATATCCAGCGTGGCGACGTCCTACTCTCACAAGGGGAAACCCCTCACTACAATCGGCGCTAAGAAGCTTAACTACTGTGTTCGGCATGGGAACAGGTGTATCCTTCTTGCTATCGCCACCACACTTGGTGTTTTTTTGAATGAACTTTCTTCATTCAAAACTGGATCTGAATTAACTTGCTGACAAACCTAAACCTTTTGGTTAAGTCCTCGATCGATTAGTATCAGTCCGCTCCATATATCACTATACTTCCACTTCTGACCTATCTACCTGATCATCTTTCAGGGATCTTACTTTCTTAAAGAAATGGGAAATCTTATCTTGAGGTGGGCTTCACACTTAGATGCTTTCAGCGTTTATCCCTTCCCTACATAGCTACCCAGCGATGCCTTTGGCAAGACAACTGGTACACCAGCGGTAAGTCCATCCCGGTCCTCTCGTACTAAGGACAGCTCCTCTCAAATTTCCAACGCCCGCGACGGATAGGGACCGAACTGTCTCACGACGTTCTGAACCCAGCTCGCGTGCCGCTTTAATGGGCGAACAGCCCAACCCTTGGGACCGACTACAGCCCCAGGATGCGACGAGCCGACATCGAGGTGCCAAACCTCCCCGTCGATGTGGACTCTTGGGGGAGATAAGCCTGTTATCCCCAGGGTAGCTTTTATCCGTTGAGCGATGGCCCTTCCATGCGGAACCACCGGATCACTAAGCCCGACTTTCGTCCCTGCTCGACTTGTAGGTCTCGCAGTCAAGCTCCCTTGTGCCTTTACACTCTGCGAATGATTTCCAACCATTCTGAGGGAACCTTTGGGCGCCTCCGTTACACTTTAGGAGGCGACCGCCCCAGTCAAACTGCCCATCTGACACTGTCTCCCACCACGATGAGTGATGCGGGTTAGAGTGGTCATAACACAAGGGTAGTATCCCACCAACGCCTCCATCGAGACTAGCGTCCCGACTTCCTTGGCTCCTACCTATCCTGTACGTGTGTTACAAACACTCAATATCAAATTGCAGTAAAGCTCCATGGGGTCTTTCCGTCCTGTCGCGGGTAACCTGCATCTTCACAGGTACTAAAATTTCACCGAGTCTCTCGTTGAGACAGTGCCCAAATCGTTACGCCTTTCGTGCGGGTCGGAACTTACCCGACAAGGAATTTCGCTACCTTAGGACCGTTATAGTTACGGCCGCCGTTTACTGGGGCTTCAATTCGTACCTTCGCTTACGCTAAGCACTCCTCTTAACCTTCCAGCACCGGGCAGGCGTCACCCCCTATACGTCATCTTTCGATTTTGCAGAGAGCTGTGTTTTTGATAAACAGTCGCTTGGGCCTATTCACTGCGGCTGACCTTGCGGTCAGCACCCCTTCTCCCGAAGTTACGGGGTCATTTTGCCGAGTTCCTTAACGAGAGTTCTCTCGCTCACCTTAGGATCCTCTCCTCGACTACCTGTGTCGGTTTGCGGTACGGGTTGTTGTTTTCTAACTAGAAGCTTTTCTTGACAGTGTGGACTCAGAAACTTCGGTACTATAATTTCCCTCCCCATCACAACTCATCCTTAAAAAGAAGCATTTGACTCCTCTTCAGACTTATTGCTTGGGCAGACACTTCCAGTCGTCTGCTTTTCTTATCCTCCTGCGTCCCTCCATTGTTCAAACAAAAACAACAAGTACAGGAATATCAACCTGTTATCCATCGCCTACGCCTTTCGGCCTCAGCTTAGGTCCCGACTAACCCTGGGCGGACGAGCCTTCCCCAGGAAACCTTAGTCATTCGGTGGACGGGATTCTCACCCGTCTTTCGCTACTCATACCGGCATTCTCACTTCTAAGCGCTCCAGTAGTCCTTACGATCTACCTTCAACGCCCTTAGAACGCTCTCCTACCATAACACTTACGTGTTATCCACAGCTTCGGTAATGTGTTTAGCCCCGGTACATTTTCGGCGCAGGGTCACTCGACTAGTGAGCTATTACGCACTCTTTAAATGGTGGCTGCTTCTGAGCCAACATCCTAGTTGTTTAAGCAACCCCACATCCTTTTCCACTTAACACATATTTTGGGACCTTAGCTGGTGGTCTGGGCTGTTTCCCTTTCGACTACGGATCTTATCACTCGCAGTCTGACTCCCAGAGATAAGTCGATGGCATTCGGAGTTTATCTGAATTCGGTAACCCGAGACGGGCCCCTAGTCCAAACAGTGCTCTACCTCCACGACTCTTACTCTGAGGCTAGCCCTAAAGCTATTTCGGAGAGAACCAGCTATCTCCAAGTTCGATTGGAATTTCTCCGCTACCCACACCTCATCCCCGCACTTTTCAACGTACGTGGGTTCGGTCCTCCAGTGCGTTTTACCACACCTTCAACCTGGACATGGGTAGATCACATGGTTTCGGGTCTACGACTACTTACTGATGCGCCCTATTCAGACTCGCTTTCGCTACGGCTCCGTCTCTTCAACTTAACCTCGCAAGCAATCGTAACTCGCCGGTTCATTCTACAAAAGGCACGCCATCACCCATTAACGGGCTTTGACTTGTTGTAGGCACACGGTTTCAGGTTCTATTTCACTCCCCTTCCGGGGTGCTTTTCACCTTTCCCTCACGGTACTGGTTCACTATCGGTCACTAGGTAGTATTTAGCCTTGGGAGATGGTCCTCCCGGATTCCGACGGAATTCCTCGTGTTCCGCCGTACTCAGGATACTCCTAGGTGTTGTTAAAATTTCATCTACGGGGTTTTTACCCTCTTTGACAGACCTTTCCAGGTCCTTCGACTATTCTAACAAACTACCATATTGGAGTCCTACAACCCCAAAGAGCAAGCTCTTTGGTTTGGGCTTTTCCCTTTTCGCTCGCCGCTACTCAGGGAATCGAATTTTCTTTCTCTTCCTGCAGGTACTTAGATGTTTCAGTTCTCTGCGTGTACCTCGTTTATACTATGTATTCATATAAACGTAACATTCTATGACAAATGTTGGGTTTCCCCATTCGGAAATCTCTGGATCACAGCTTACTTACAGCTCCCCAAAGCATATCGGTGTTAGTCCCGTCCTTCATCGGCTCCTAGTGCCAAGGCATCCACCGTGCGCCCTTATTCACTTAACCTTCAAATCGACTTTCGTCGACGGTTTAATACTACGCACAAGCGATTGTGTTTCGTATTCAAATAAGTAATTGAATTCGTCTTTCAACTCATTCAACACGTTGTTCTCGGTTTGTTTTGCTTTATTAATTCAGTATCCAGTTTTCAATGAACAAAGT